>NZ_CABVLY010000006.1 GCF_902498995.1 Burkholderia anthina | reverse complement strand
GGGAACAGCTCGGTGATCGCGCGCGGGTCCATCACCGCGCCCGACAGGATGTGCGCGCCGATCTCGGAACCCTTCTCCAGCACGCACACGCCGATCTCGGCGCCTTTCTCGGCGGCCAGCTGCTTGAGCCGGATCGCCGCAGACAGCCCGGCGGGGCCGCCGCCGACGATCACGACGTCGTATTCCATCGATTCGCGCGGGCCGTACTGCTCGATGAGGCTTGCGGGGGTCATTGGCGTTCCTCTAACCGTTAGAATGCTTTTATTCGGGACCGTATTGTCTGCGAAACGAAACGCTTGCCGCAACAGCATGCGAATAGATTAGCACGATCGTTCTATTTTTTGTGCTAGGGTTATGCTGCACGGGACAGGGCGCCCGCCGTGGCGAAACGACATCGAAAGGGGATGTGCAATGGGTCGATCGATCAATCTGGAAGGCAAGGTTGCGCTGGTCACGGGCGCGTCGAGCGGCCTCGGGCAACGCTTCGCGCAGGTGCTGTCGCAGGCCGGCGCAAAGGTCGTGCTCGCGAGCCGCCGTGTCGAGCGCCTGAAGGAACTGCGTGCGGAGATCGAAGCGGCGGGCGGCGCCGCGCATGTCGTGTCGCTCGACGTCACCGACGTGCAGAGCATCAAGGCGGCCGTCGCGCATGCGGAGACGGAAGCCGGCACGATCGACATCCTCGTGAACAATTCGGGCGTGTCGACGATGCAAAAGCTCGTCGACGTGACGCCGGCCGATTTCGAGTTCGTGTTCGATACGAACACGCGCGGCGCATTTTTCGTCGCGCAGGAAGTCGCGAAGCGGATGATCATGCGCTCGAACGGCACCGGCAAGCCGCCGTACCGGATCATCAACATCGCGTCGGTGGCCGGCCTGCGCGCGTTTCCGCAGATCGGGCTGTATGCGATGAGCAAGGCCGCGGTGGTGCAGATGACGCGTGCGATGGCACTCGAATGGGGGCGCCACGGGATCAACGTCAACGCGATCTGCCCGGGCTATATCGATACCGAAATCAATCACTACCTGTGGGAAACCGAGCAGGGCCAGAAGCTGCAGTCGATGCTGCCGCGCCGGCGCGTCGGCAAGCCGCAGGATCTCGACGGGCTGTTGTTGCTGCTCGCGGCCGACGAGTCGCAGTTCATCAATGGCTCGATTATCTCCGCCGACGACGGCTTCGGCGTCGCGTGAGCGGATGACATTCAGCAACAAAGAAGGCAGCAATGAGCGATTACTCCCCCGTTTTTGAAATGTCGATGCCGATCCGCTGGGGCGACATGGATGCGTTCGGCCACGTGAACAACACGGTCTATTTCCGCTACATGGAGCAGGCCCGGATCTCGTGGTTCGAGGCGCTCGGCATCGCGGGCGGCAACGGCGAGGGGCAGGGGCCTGTCATCGTCACCGCGTCGATGGAATTCCTGAAGCAACTGCATTATCCGGGCGACGTGATCGCGACGATGTCGGCCGCGAAGCCCGGCCGCAGCAGCTTCGACACGGGTTTCGAGCTCACGCGCGCGGACGATCCGCACCACGTTTATGCGCGCGGCAACGCACGCTGCGTGTGGGTCGACTACGCGCTCGGCAAGTCGGTGCCGCTGCCGCAACTGCTGCGCGACACGATCGAGCGCGCGCTGGCGGCGAAGGTCGACTGAACGCGGCAGCGATGAATCCGGCGCGGGCGCGCCGGTGTGTCGCCATGTCAGGATGTTCCCCGAATCGGCCGCGTCTAGCGGCCGATTGTCATTGCGGCCCCGCTTTCATTGGCCGAGCAGGCGCTGCAGCAGTTCCGGCGTATTGTTCGTTCCGTATTTGCGCATCAGCCGCGCGCGGTAGATGTCGACGGTGCGCGAACTGATGTCGAGCACGCGGCCGATCTGCTTGCTGGTCTTGCCGGTGGCGAGTTGCGCGGCGATCTCGCGTTCGCGCGGCGTCAGTTCGACGGCGACCCGGCGCGTCGCGCTCAGATCCTCGAAGGTCCACACGCCGGCCGCGAGCGGCGCGGTGCGGTCGAGCGCGCGGCCCGTCACGTGGCACCAGAACAGCTCGCCGTCCGCCCGTTTCATGATTCTGTCATCGGAGTAGACGCCGTTCGCGACCATCACGCGAGAGATGCGCTCGCCGATCCGCTGGAATTCGTCCGGCGACGGATAGAGCACTTCATAGGATTTTCCGATCAGATCGGCCCGCGCGCAGCGGAAGATCGACGCCAGCGCGTCGTTGCAGTCCTCGATCACGCGGTCGCGCGACAGCACGAGGCCGAGCGGCGCGAGGTGGAAGGCAGTCTGGTAATCGAGAGCGGGCATGGCGCAGGCAAGCGGAGGCAAACGCTTATGTATTTTTGCGTATTGTGCCGCATCCGCGCCGCATCGTACCCTTTCAGGCATCTCGCGGCGGTTTGCTGCGATATAAAAACAGCGCGTTTCGACGCACGCATTGCCGCGCATGCATAGAATGATGCGGCAGGCTTGCGGGCCGTGTAGGCGCGTGAACCGGTTTGACTGGTTTCCATAGAGGAAGGGACATACAGATGAACAAAGTCTATCCCAGCGCGGCTGCCGCGCTGGAAGGGATCGTCCGCGACGGACAGACCTTCGCGGTGGGCGGCTTCGGCCTGTGCGGGATTCCCGAGGCGCTGATCGCCGCGCTGCGCGATTCCGCGGTCAAGGGCATCACCTGCATCAGCAACAATGCGGGCGTCGACGGCTTCGGTCTCGGCCTGCTGCTGGAAACGCGCCAGATCAAGAAGATGATCTCGTCGTACGTCGGCGAGAACAAGGAGTTCGAGCGCCAGTACCTGGCCGGCGAACTCGAGCTCGAATTCACGCCGCAGGGCACGCTCGCCGAGAAGCTGCGCGCCGGCGGCGCGGGCATCCCGGCGTTCTTCACGAACACGGGCTACGGCACCGTGATCGCGGAAGGCAAGGAAACGCGCCAGTTCGGCGATCGCCACTACGTGCTCGAGCCGTCGCTGACGGCCGACGTCGCGCTCGTGAAGGCGTGGAAGGCCGACAAGTCCGGCAACCTGATCTATCGCCGCACCGCGCGCAACTTCAACCCGATGTGCGCGATGGCGGGCAAGATCACCGTGGTCGAAGTCGAGGAGATCGTCGAGAACGGCGCACTCGATCCGGACCAGGTTCATACGCCCGGGATCTTCGTGCAGCGCATCGTGCTGAACGCGACGCCTGAAAAACGCATCGAACAACGCGTCGTACGCGCGAAAGGAGACTGACATGGCCTGGAATCGTGACCAGATGGCCGCGCGCGCGGCGAAGGAACTGCAGGACGGCTTCTACGTGAACCTCGGCATCGGCCTGCCGACGCTCGTCGCGAACCACGTGCCGGAAGGCGTCGAGGTGTGGCTGCAGTCGGAAAACGGCCTGCTCGGCATCGGCCCGTCGCCGACCGACGACGAAGTCGACGCCGACCTGATCAACGCCGGCAAGCAGACCGTCACGACGCTGCCGGGTTCGTCGATCTTCTCGTCGGCCGATTCGTTCGCGATGATCCGCGGCGGCCACATCAACCTCGCGATCCTCGGCGCGATGCAGGTCAGCAAGAGCGGTGACCTCGCGAACTGGATGATCCCCGGCAAGATGATCAAGGGGATGGGCGGCGCGATGGACCTCGTCGCGGGCGTGGGGCGCGTGGTCGTGCTGATGGAGCACGTCGCGAAGGGCGACCAGCACAAGATCCTCGAAGCCTGCAACCTGCCGCTGACGGGCGTCGGTGTGGTCGACTTGATCATCACCGATCTCGGCGTGATCGAAGTGACGCCGGCCGGCCTGAAGGTGCTGGAGCTCGCCGACGGCGTGAGCGCCGAAGAGATCCAGACGAAGACGGGCGCGCCGCTCGACGTGAGCGCGGTCGCATAAGTTCGCCGCGCGCGAGCGCGGTCGCGACGCCCCGCATGCCGGACAACGGCATGCGGGGCGTTTGTCATTGGAGGCGCGCGCATGCCGATGCTTCCAGCGCGTGCCGACCCGCGCGGGCGAAGCGGTTTACAATCGTTTGCATCGGGCAACGCGTGCGTTGCCCGCCGCGCCGCCCACGTTCGACAGGATGCCAACGATGCCAACAACCTCAGCGAATCCTCCGGTTCCCCGTCTGCGACGCGTGCAATGTGCAAGCGCCGCCGGCCTTCATCATGTCGCCTATACGGAATGGGGCGACCCCGCCAATCCCCGCGTGCTGCTGTGCGTGCACGGCCTGACCCGCTCGGGGCGCGATTTCGACCGGCTTGCCGCGGCATTGTCCGACACGTATCGCGTCGTCTGTCCCGACGTCGTCGGGCGCGGCCGGTCCGACTGGCTTGCCGATCCACGGCATTACGCGATTCCGCAATATGCGGCCGACATGGTGACGCTGATCGCGCGGCTCGATGTCGAATCGGTCGACTGGTTCGGCACGTCGATGGGCGGGCTGATCGGCATGGCGCTCGCGGGGTTGCCCGGCTCGCCGCTGCGCCGGATGATCGTCAACGACGTCGGTCCGCGCATCGAGCCCGATTCGCTCACGCGCATCGGCGAATATCTCGGCGTGCAGCCGAGCTTTGCGACCGAGCAGGAAGGCGTCGACTACCTGACGTCGCTGTCGCTGCCGTTCGGCGCGCTGAGCGGCGACGAGTGGCGCGAGATCAACGGGCCGTTGCTGCGCGAGCTGCCCGACGGCCGCTGGACGATGCGCTACGATCCGCGCATCGCCGAACCGTTCAAGGCGACGACACCGGAGCTGGCCGCGCTCGGCGAAGCCGCGCTGTGGCGTGCGATCGAGACGACGGGCGCATCGCTGCTGGTCGTGCGCGGCGAAAGCTCCGACCTGCTGTCGCGCGAGACGGCGGCCGAGATGGTGCGTCGCGGCCGGCATGTGAAGCAGGTCGAGATTGCGGGTGCCGGCCATGCGCCGGCGTTCATCGGCGCCGACCAGATTGCGCTTGCCCGCCGGTTTTTCGTCGAAGGCGACGCATAATCGCGTCATAATATGCGGTTCGGCGGCACGCGGGCTGCGTTGTCGCCGACTCTTCACTCATTCAGACCGGAACATTCCATGGCAGTCATTCGTCACCACGTCGGGGCCCGTCTCTCCGAAACCGCGATCCACAACGGTACCGTGTATCTGGCCGGCCAGATCGCCGAAGACACCATCCAGGACATCCGCGGCCAGACGCGCGAAGTGCTCGGCCACATCGATCGCCTGCTCGCGGAAGCGAACAGTGACAAGGCACATCTGCTGTCGGTACAGATCTACATTTCCGATCTCGCGAACTTCGAAGGCATGAACGCGGAGTGGGACGCGTGGGTCGCGCAGGGCAACACGCCGCCGCGCGCCACCGTCGAGGCGAAGCTCGCGGATCCCGCGCTGCTCGTCGAGATCGTCGTCGTCGCCGCGCAACGGAGCTGAGCGAAGCACCGACGATGACCGCATTGCACCAGGCCGTACGATGACCGAGCCCGCTTCCGCTGCTTCCGTCGCGACGCCACCGTTCGACGACGTGCTCGCGTTCGTGCGCGAGCGGGCCGGCGACGCGCGCCTGTCGTCGGGTGAACTGCTCGCCGATCACTCGGCCGGCACGGCGTCGATCATGCGCACGCTGAACGTCGATCCGCACGCGATGCAGGCGGCGGCGTTGTTCGTGCTGACGCCGCATCTGAGCGACCCCGAGCGAGAACTGACCGAGCGCTTCGGCGAAGAGGTCGCGCGGCTCGTGGCCGATGTGCGCAAGCTGCTGCGGCTCGGCACCGTCAGCCTGCGCGCCGCGCAGAACGCGATGCCCGACACCGGGCGCGACGCGGCGGAAGAGCGGCGCACGCAGATCGAAGCGCTGCGCAAGATGCTACTCGCGTTCGCGCAGGACATCCGCGTGGTGCTGATCCGGCTCGCGTCGCGCTTGCAGTCGCTGCGCTACTACGCGGCGGCGAAGATCGATCCGCCGCCCGACGTCGCGCGCGAGACGCTCGAGATCTATGCGCCGCTCGCGAATCGGCTCGGCATCTGGCAATTGAAATGGGAACTCGAGGATCTCGCGTTCCGCTTCGAGGATCCGGTCACCTACAAGCGCATCGCGAAGCTGCTGGACGAGAAGCGCATCGAGCGCGAAGCGTACGTCGCGCAGGCGATCGAGCGGCTGCAGCACGAACTGGCGGAAGCGCATATTCCCGCCGACGTGAGCGGGCGGCCGAAGCATATCTACAGCATCTGGCGCAAGATGCGCGGCAAGGAGCTCGATTTCTCCGAGCTGTACGACGTGCGTGCATTCCGCGTGATCGTGCCGGACATCAAGGATTGCTACGCGGTGCTCGGCATCGTGCATCACCTGTGGCAGCCGGTGCCGAAGGAATTCGACGACTATATCTCGCGGCCGAAGCCGAACGGCTACAAGTCGCTGCATACGGTCGTGATCGGCGACGACGGCCGCGCGTTCGAGGTGCAGATCCGCACGCAGGACATGCATCGCTTCGCCGAGTACGGCGTCGCCGCGCACTGGCGCTACAAGGAAGCCGGCACGCGCGGCTACGGCGGCCAGTTCTCCGCGAGCGACAAGTACGACGAGAAGATCGCGTGGCTGCGTCAGTTGCTCGCATGGAAGGACGACGTCGAGGACGGCACCGAGGTGTCGGGCGACCAGGCGTGGGCACAGCTGCGCGAGACGTCCCTCGACGACGACCACATCTACGTGCTTACGCCGCAGGCGCGCGTGATCGCGCTGCCGCAGGGCGCGACGCCGGTCGATTTCGCGTATCACCTGCACAGCGAGCTGGGTCATCGCTGCCGCGGCGCGCGCGTCGACGGCGTGATGGTGCCGCTGAACACGTCGCTCGCGAACGGCCAGACGGTCGAGATCGTCGCGGTGAAGGAGGGCGGCCCGTCGCGCGACTGGCTGAACCTGCAGCTCGGCTACCTGAAGAGCCCGCGCGCGCGCCAGAAGGTGCGTGCATGGTTCAATTCGATCGAGCAGGAAGAGAACATCGCGCACGGCCGCGCGCTCGTCGAAAAGACGCTGCAGCGCGAGGGCAAGACGTCGGTCAACCTCGACAATCTCGCCGCGAAGCTCGGCTTCAAGTCGCCCGACGAGTTGTTCTCGGTGGTCGGCAAGGAAGAGTTCAGCCTGCGCAACGTCGAGCAGGCGCTGTCCGATGCGCCGCCGCCGGAGCATGCGCCCGAGGCGCCCGCCGATTTCGAGAAGCGCAGCAGCGGGGCGAGTGTTGCGCACGGCGCGTCGACCGGCGTGCTGGTGGTCGGCGTCGATGCGCTGCTGACGCAGCTCGCGCGCTGCTGCCGTCCGGCGCCGCCCGATCCGATCAGCGGTTTCGTGACGCGCGGCAAGGGGATGTCGATCCACCGCAGCGACTGCCCGACTTTCCAGCGAATGGCCGAGCGCGCGCCGGAGCGCGTGCTGCAGACGACCTGGTCGGCCGACGTGCTCGGCGGGCGCGGCGCGTCCGTCTATCCGGTCGACCTGATGATCGAGGCGAGCGATCGCCAGGGATTGCTGCGCGATATTTCCGAAGTGTTCGCGCGGGAGAAGATAAACGTGGTCGGCGTGAAGACGCAGAGCCGCCGCAATGCGGCATTCATGCAGTTCACGGTCGAGGTGTCGAACTCGGCGCAGGTGCAGCGCGCCTGTACGCTGCTCGGCGAAGTGCCGGGCGTCGTGCGGGCGGGGCGGAAGGCGTGACGGCCGTTTGATGGGGTTGGAGCCCCGTTATTTTGCTGCGACCGCATAAAAATACTTGCCAAGTTAGCGAGCGCTCCATATAATCTTAGCTTCACTAGGCTCGTAGCTCAGCTGGTTAGAGCACCACCTTGACATGGTGGGGGTCGTTGGTTCGAGTCCAATCGAGCCTACCAACGAATTGAGAATGCCCGGCTTCCGGGTGTTCGATGCAGTAATAACTCAACGCGAACAAGGCGAATACGGTTATGACACCGCGAACGTTGACCGAAACCTTTTCGGAACGACGCTAGTCGAGGAACGTTTTCGCCCTTTCAGCCTGAGTGAAGTATCGAATGCGGCCCCTCGAAAGCGGGGCCGCATTTTTTTTGTCGCGAAATTTCGCGCGTGACTTTTATATCGCGTGCCTGGTTTGCCGCCCACTGTTGGTATCACGGAGATTGCTATGGTTTCGATACGCTTGCCTGACGGCTCAGTTCGACAATACGAGCATCCGGTGACAGTTGCCGAGGTTGCTGCCTCGATCGGTCCCGGCCTTGCGAAAGCTGCGCTTGGCGGCAAGCTCGACGGCGAGCTCGTCGACACGTCCACGGTCATCGATCGCGACGCATCGCTCGCGATCGTCACGGACAAGGATGCCGACGGTCTCGACATCATCCGTCACTCGACCGCGCACTTGCTCGCGTATGCCGTGAAGGAGCTGTATCCGGACGCGCAGGTGACGATCGGCCCGGTGATCGACAACGGCTTCTACTACGACTTCTCGTACAATCGCCCGTTTACGCCCGAAGATCTGGAAAAGATCGAAAAGCGCATGCAGGAGCTCGTGAAGAAGGACGAGCCGGTCACGCGCCGTGTCGTGTCGCGTGACGAGGCGGCCGGCTATTTCCGCAGCATCGGCGAGAAGTACAAGGCCGAGATCATCGAGTCGATTCCGCAAAGCGACGAAATCAAGCTGTACTCGCACGGTGGCTTCACCGACCTGTGCCGCGGCCCGCACGTGCCGTCGACCGGCAAGCTGAAGGTCTTCAAGCTGATGAAGGTCGCGGGCGCGTACTGGCGCGGCGACTCGAAGAACGAGCAGTTGCAGCGCATCTACGGGACGGCCTGGACCAGGAAGGAAGACCAGGATCAATACCTGCACATGCTCGAGGAAGCGGAGAAGCGCGACCACCGCAAGCTCGGCAAGCAGCTCGACCTGTTCCACATGCAGGAAGAGTCGCCGGGCATGGTGTTCTGGCATCCGAAGGGCTGGGCGCTGTGGCAGCAGGTCGAGCAGTACATGCGCCGCCGCGTGAACGATGCCGGCTATCTCGAGATCAAGACGCCGATGATCATGGACCGCTCGCTGTGGGAAGCGTCGGGCCACTGGCAGAACTACCGCGAGAACATGTTCACGACGGAGTCGGAGAAGCGCGACTACGCGATCAAGCCGATGAACTGCCCGGGTCACGTCCAGGTGTTCAAGCACGGCCTGCGTTCGTACCGCGACCTGCCGCTGCGCTACGCGGAATTCGGTTCGTGCCATCGCAACGAGGCATCGGGCGCGCTGCACGGCCTGATGCGCGTGCGCGGCTTCGTGCAGGACGATGCGCACATCTTCTGTACGGAAGAGCAGTTCATTGCCGAGTCGATCGCGTTCAATACGCTGGCGATGAGCGTGTACAAGGATTTCGGGTTCGAGCACATCGACATCAAGCTGTCGCTGCGCCCTGAACAGCGTGCGGGCACCGATGAAACGTGGGATCGCGCCGAGCAGGGCCTGCGCGACGCGTTGACGGCGTGCGGCCTGTCGTGGGAAGAGCTGTCGGGCGAGGGTGCGTTCTACGGCCCGAAGATCGAATACCACATCAAGGATGCGCTCGGCCGCTCGTGGCAGTGCGGCACGCTGCAGCTCGACATGGTGCTGCCGGAGCGCCTTGGCGCCGAGTACGTCGCGGAAGACAACAGCCGCCGCCGGCCCGTGATGCTGCACCGTGCGATCGTCGGTTCGATGGAGCGATTCCTCGGCATTCTGATCGAGCACCATGCCGGTGCGATGCCGGTCTGGCTCGCGCCGTTCCAGGCAGTTGTGCTCAATATCGCCGAAAGTCAGGCGGAATATGCACAATCTCTGGCCCAAACGTTGCAAAAACAAGGGGTTAGAGTGGCGGCCGATTTGCGCAACGAGAAGATTAGCTATAAAATACGCGAGCACACGCTGGAAAAGGTGCCTTATCTCCTCGTCGTGGGCGATAAGGAGCGTGATGCGCAAACGGTAGCCGTGCGTGCCCGTGGCGGCGTCGATCTTGGCGTTATGCCGATCGAAGCCTTCGTTGAGCGTCTGCAGGAAGACCTGCGCTCGTTCAAGTAACCGCCCTGGCAGCGCGGCTCGTTTTTTTAATTTTTAGAGGAAACGTAACATCGCTACTGATAAGTCGTCGCATCGCATCAACGGTGAAATCACTGCGCCGGAAGTGCGTCTGGTCGGGCTCGAGAACGAACCGCTCGGTATCGTAAAACTCGCTGATGCTTTCCGTAAATCGGAAGAACTGGATGTCGATCTGGTGGAAATCGCGCCGCAAGCGGTTCCGCCGGTCTGCCGTCTGATGGACTACGGCAAGTTCAAGTATCAGGAGTCCAAGAAGCAGCACGAAGCGAAGCTGAAGCAGAAGGTCATCCAGGTGAAGGAAGTCAAATTCCGCCCGGGTACCGATGACGGGGATTACAACGTCAAGCTTCGCAACCTCGTGCGCTTCCTCGAAGAGGGCGACAAGACGAAGATCACGTTGCGTTTCCGCGGCCGTGAAATGGCTCACCAGGAGATCGGTATGCGGATGCTTGAGCGTCTGCGCACGGATCTCGAGGAAGTCGGCCAGGTTGAGCAGATGCCGAAGATGGAAGGGCGCCAGATGATCATGGTGCTCTCGCCGAAGAAAAAGAAGTAACGGGCCTGCGCGATGCGCGCAGGTTCGTAAGTGGTTCGGTGCGTGGCCCGGTCAGGGCGGCGCACCAGCAATGACGGCGGCTGCGCAAGCGGGTCGCCGTACACAAGTGGACTGGGTTTCGAAGGGCGGGTCAAGGGCGCAAGCCAACCGCACACCCATCGCCATCTAATAAACTGGAGTTGTTCGTCATGCCTAAGATGAAGACCAAGAAGAGTGCTGCAAAGCGCTTCGTGGTGCGTCCGGGCGGTACCGTCAAGCGCGGTCAAGCCTTCAAGCGTCACATCCTGACCAAGAAAACCACGAAGAACAAGCGTCACCTGCGCGGCGCAACGGCAGTTCATGATTCCGATCTGAACTCCGTCCGCGCGATGCTGCCGTTCGCGTAACCCCTCAACTGATACTCTAAGGAGAGAAACATGCCTCGAGTCAAACGTGGGGTAACCGCACGGGCCCGCCACAAGAAGATCATCAACCTGGCCAAGGGTTATCGCGGCCGTCGCAATAACGTCTATCGCATCGCCAAGCAAGCGGTGATGCGCGCTGGTCAGTACGCGTACCGCGATCGCCGCAACAAGAAGCGTGTGTTCCGCGCACTGTGGATCACGCGTATCAACGCGGCAGTTCGCCAGCACGACATGACCTACAGCGTGTTCATCAACGGCCTGAAGAAGGCGTCGATCGAACTCGACCGTAAGGTCCTGGCCGACATGGCGGTGTTCGACAAGGCTGCTTTTGCTGCGATCGTCAAGCAGGTGAAAGCCGCCGTTGCAGCCTAATTGAGAAATTAGCACTGCGTGGTTAGTTGCAGCGATGTTCCGGTAGTCTCGGCCGCTGCAGCGAAAACGGGGCTCTTCCGAGCCCCTTTTTTATCGGCCCTCGCCGGGCCGCCCCAAGAGGGTCGATCGCCCCCTCGGGGGGGCAGCGAACGAAGCGAGCGTGGGGGCTTTTTATTTGGCGGGGCGATTTCGCACGCCAAGATCGAATGACGTTGGAAATGATGGGATCTATGGATCTGGACCAGATTGTCGCCGACGCGCAGCAGTCCTTCGAACAGGCTGCCGACATCACCACGCTCGAAAACGAGAAAGCACGATTCCTCGGCAAGTCGGGTGCGCTGACCGAGTTGCTCAAGGGCCTCGGCAAGCTCGATCCCGAAGCACGCAAGACCGAAGGCGCACGCATCAACGTCGCGAAGCAGCAGGTTGAAGCCGCGCTGACCGCACGTCGCCAGGCGCTCGCCGACGCACTCCTGAACCAGCGCCTCGCCGCCGAGGCGATCGACGTCACGCTGCCGGGTCGCGGTGCCGGTGCAGGCAGCCTGCACCCCGTGATGCGCACGTGGGAACGCGTCGAACAGATTTTCCGCTCGATCGGTTTCGACGTGGCCGACGGTCCCGAAATCGAGACCGACTGGTACAACTTCACGTCGCTGAACAGCCCGGAGAATCATCCGGCGCGTTCGATGCAGGACACCTTCTACGTCGAAGGCAAGGATGCCGACGGCCGCCAGTTGCTGCTGCGCACGCACACGAGCCCGATGCAGGTGCGTTACGCGCGCATGAACCGTCCGCCGATCAAGGTCATCGCGCCGGGCCGCACGTATCGCGTCGACAGCGATGCGACCCACTCGCCGATGTTCAATCAGGTCGAGGGGCTGTGGATCGACGAGAACATCAGCTTCGCCGACCTCAAGGGCGTCTATACCGATTTCCTGAAGAAATTCTTCGAGCGCGACGACATCCTCGTGCGCTTCCGTCCGTCGTATTTCCCGTTCACGGAACCGTCGGCCGAGATCGACATGATGTTCGAGCACGGCAAGAATGCCGGCAAGTGGCTCGAGATCTCCGGCTCGGGGCAGGTGCATCCGACCGTGATCCGCAACATGGGCCTCGATCCCGAGCGCTACATCGGCTTCGCGTTCGGCAGCGGCCTCGAGCGCCTGACGATGCTGCGCTACGGCGTCCAGGATCTCCGGCTGTTCTTCGAGAACGACCTGCGTTTCCTGCGCCAGTTCGCATAACGCACGCGCCGTGCCGACATGTGCCCGCGCATGCCCCGCCGGACGTTTCCGCGGGGCCCGGGCGTCGATCTAACCTGTTTCGAACGTAGACATCCATGCAATTCCCTGAATCCTGGTTGAGAACCTTTGTCGACCCGCAGCTGACGACCGACGCACTGTCGCACGCGCTGACGATGGCGGGGCTCGAAGTCGAATCGCTGAGCAAGGCCGCGCCGCCGACGTCGAAGATCGTCGTCGGCCGCGTGCTCGAAGTCGTCAAGCATCCGGATGCGGACAAGCTCAATGTCTGCCAGGTCGACGCCGGCACCGGCGCGACGCTGAACATCGTGTGCGGCGCGCCGAACGTGGCGCCCGGCATCAAGGTGCCGGTCGCGCTGGTCGGCGCGGAACTGCCGCCGGCAGAAGAGGGCGGCAAGCCGTTCGCGATCAAGCTGTCGAAGCTGCGCGGCGTGGAGAGCCAGGGGATGCTGTGCTCGGCACGCGAGCTGAAACTGTCCGAAGACCACAGCGGCCTGCTGATCCTGCCGGAAGACACGCCGGTCGGCCAGGACATCCGCGATACGCTCAATCTCGACGACACGGTCTTCGAAATCAAGCTGACGCCGAACAAGGCCGACTGCCTGTCGGTGTTCGGCATCGCACGTGAGACGGCCGCGATCACCGGCGCGCCGCTGACGCCGGTCGACATCCGCCCGGTGCGCGCCGAACTCGACGAGACGCTGCCGGTGCGCATTGCCGCGCCCGATCTGTGCGGCCGTTTCTCCGGGCGCGTGATCCGTGGCGTGAATGCGCGCGCGAAGACGCCGCAGTGGATGGTCGAGCGCCTCGAGCGTTCGGGTCAGCGCAGCGTGTCGGCGCTCGTCGACATTTCGAACTATGTGATGTTCGAGCTTGGCCGTCCGTCGCACGTGTTCGATCTGGACAAGATCCACGGCGGCATCGAGGTGCGCTGGGGCAAGCGTGGCGAGTCGCTGAAGCTGCTGAACGGCAACACCGTCGAACTCGACGAAACGGTCGGCGTGATCGCTGACGATCATCAGGTCGAGAGCCTCGCGGGCATCATGGGCGGCGACAGCACGGCCGTCACGCTCGATACGGCCAACATCTACCTGGAAGCGGCGTTCTGGTGGCCGGACAGCATTCGCGGCCGTGCGCGCAAGTACAACTTCTCGACCGATGCGGCCCATCGCTTCGAGCGCGGCGTCGACTACGCGACGACTGTCGAGCACGTCGAGCGCATCACGCAGCTGATTCTCGACATCTGCGGCGGCAAGGCCGGCCCGGTCGACGATCAGGCGGTGAACCTGCCGCAGCGCGCGCCGGTGAAGATGCGCGTGTCGCGCGCGAACCGCATCATCGGCGTGAAGATCGATGCCGACGAGATCGCGAACATCTTCACGCGCCTCGGCCTGCCGTTCGAGCGTGACGACGACGCGTTCCTGGTCACGCCGCCGTCGCACCGCTTCGACATCGAGATCGAGGAAGACCTGATCGAGGAAGTGGCGCGCATCTACGGTTTCGAGAAGATCCCGGCACGTCCGCCGGTCGCGACGAGCGAGATGCGTGCGACCAACGAGACGCGACGTTCGATTCACGACATCCGTCATGCGCTCGCGGCGCGCGACTATGCGGAAACGGTCAACTTCAGCTTTGTCGATGCAGAGTGGGAGCACGATTTCGCCGGCAACGACAACCCGATCCGCCTGCTGAACCCGATCGCGAGCCAGCTTTCGGTGATGCGCACGACGCTGTTCGGCAGCCTGATCTCGGTGCTGCGCCACAACCTGAACCGTCGCGCGGATCGCGTGCGCGTGTTCGAGGCCGGCCGCGTGTTCCTCGCCGATCCGTCGATGAAGGCGGGCGAGCTGACGGTCGAAGGCTACACGCAACCGAAGCGTGTCGGCGCACTGGCTTACGGGCCGGCGGTCGACGAGCAATGGGGCGTGGCTACCCGCGCGGTCGATTTCTTCGACGTGAAGGGCGATCTCGAGGCGCTGCTCGCGCCGGCTGCTGCGCGCTTCGTGAAGGCCGAACATCCGGCCCTCCATCCGGGCCGCAGTGCGCGTATCGAAATCGATGGTCGCGTGGTCGGCTGGATCGGCGAGCTGCACCCGCGCCTGATGCAGAAGTACGAGCTGCCGCACGCGCCGATGATGTTCGAAATCGACGCGGACGCGCTGATCGCGCGTGCGCTGCCGGCGCCGACCGACGTGTCGAAATTCCCGCCGGTTCGCCGCGATATCGCCGTTGTGGTCGATCAGGCAGTCGAGGTTCAGGCACTTTTCGACGAAATGAAGAAGGCGCTGGCCGAAGACGCCTGCCGATTCGTTCAGAAGGTTGTACTCTTCGACGAATTTCGTGCAAAATCAAATACTTCCGGTGGTCTTGCCGCGCACGAGAAGAGCCTTGCCTTCCGCGTGACGCTGCAGGACGCGGCTGGCACGCTACAGGACGAGGTCGTCGATCAGGCGATCCAGACGCTGGTTGAGCGGATGGCTCGTGCTGGTGCGCGTCTGCGCGGCTAAGGAGAGGAGCCGCCCGTTCGCGGGTGGCTTTTCCCCATCGTGAGTTTTGGTTTAACGCGCTGTATGGCAGATATGAACGACATGACCTCGAGTGAATTCGAAGCCCTCCTGACGGCGCAACGCAGCGCCATGAACCGCGACGCTTCGGCGCCGGCGTCCACCGAGACGCCGACGCTGACGAAAGCGGAACTGGCGGAGCTGCTGTTCGACAGCGTCGGGCTGAACAAGCGTGAAGCGAAGGACATGGTCGAGGCGTTCTTCGAAGTGATCCGCGACGCGCTTGAAAACGGTGAAAGCGTCAAGCTGTCGGGGTTCGGCAACTTCCAGCTGCGCGACAAGCCGCAGCGTCCGGGCCGCAATCCGAAAACGGGCGAGGCGATTCCGATCGCGGCCCGCCGGGTGGTAACCTTCCACGCAAGCCAGAAGCTGAAGGCGCTGGTCGAAAACGGCGCGGAGTAAAGCCCGCGCGCCGACGTCTCCGCGCGGCCGCCGCGCACCCTTTACCGACGGTTAACCGACGATGACCACTACGGTTGAGAAAGTCGTCTTGCCTCCGATTCCCGCGAAGCGCTACTTCACGATCGGTGAAGTCAGCGAACTATGCGGGGTCAAGCCGCACGTGCTGCGTTATTGGGAACAGGAATTCACGCAGTTGCGGCCGGTGAAGCGCCGCGGCAACCGCCGGTACTATCAGCACCACGAAGTGCTGCTGATCCGGCGGATTCGCGAGTTGCTGTACGAACAGGGGTTCACGATCAACGGGGCGCGCAACCGGCTCGATTCGCCCGGCGGCGAACGCGCTGCTGCGGCACTGGCCGACCCCGAAGCATCGGCCGCCGATGTGCGCGCGCCGGGCAAGCCGGGGACGACGGTCGACGTAGTCGCATTGCGGCAGGCGCTGCTCGACGTGATCGACGGACTGAAGCACGACTGAGCGAGATGCTCGAATCGGAACCCGGAAAAGCCCAGTTGGCGAACGAAGCGCCACCGGGCTTTTTCACGCATGCGGGCCGCGCTCGTCAGCGCGACGCGAGCGGATTCGGCTGCCCCATGTCGACGACCAGCGTGCCGTCCGGCAGCATCCGCACCGACCCCTGCGCGACCTGGCTGCGATAGCCGTAGAGATCGAAGCGCATCGGGCCGGTCGCGGCCGAGTTCCGGATCAACGCGCGCACGTTGAGTTCGAGCACGTTGAACATCTTCATGTCGCCGCCTTCCATCCACATGTAGCTCGGCGCGTCGATCTGCGGCCGCTTCGGCGCCGGCGCGTCGGCGGCGCGCCGGAACGTGAGGCGCAGCCCGTCGCGTTCGACCGTCGCCTGACCGAGCTTGCCGTTGAGCATCGGCGGCGGAAACACGGTGTACTGGTCGAGCACGAGCGTGTCGCCGCGCAATTCGGCGCCGCGGCGCTGCAGCGGCGTCAGCGACGCGAGCTCGATGCCGAGCGAGCGCAACAGCTTTGCCTGCGGGACGCCGAGCACCGACACCTGTGACGGCTTGAATGCGAGGTGCCGGTCGTCCAGCACCGACAGGGAGCCCTGCATGTCGGTCGGCAGCCATACGCCCGGTACGTGATTCCACAGCTTGATGCCGCCCTGGACGCGCAGATCCTGGCCGTCCGCGCTCAATTGCAGGTCGTTCAGCGAGCGCGGCGAGTAGTCGAGCAGATAATTGTTGAAGAGCGCCGACATCGCCTTCCACGACTCGACGACCGTACCGCCGAGAATGTGGATGTCGTACTGGTTCGGATCGTCGAGGTCGACCGGTTCGCCGGGGCGTTTCGCAACGAGTAGCGCGTCGAGATCCTCGACATGGAAGCCGATGTCGCCGGACAGGTTGAAGTCGACGTTGTGCAGATGGATCGTCGGGTTGCGGTTCGACACGTGCCGTTCGTTGAACGGGGTCGTCGACGAACGCCGCATCGCGACTTTCTGCATGCCCGGCTGCGTGGCGCTGGCCGCGAGCGCAAACGCTTCCCAGTGCTGGCGCGAATCGTGTAGCGCGTTCTGTTGTGCGGTGAGAAAACTGTCGTTCAGGCGAGCGGCTGCATTGCCGAGCGGCGCGCCGCTTGCCGGGCCCGCGTACGACGGCATCCGGATCGTCATCGCGCCGTTTTCGTTGAAATTGAAATAGCCGGCCGACACCTGATCGCGGTAGTGGTACAGGTCGAACACGAAGTTCTGGTTACGCTGGGTCGGATCGACGGGGCCGATCAGGATATCGGCGTTCATCGGCATCGAGCGCATGAACTTCACGTCGCCGCCGCGAATGTACATTGCCTGTTGCGGTGCGTTCGCGGGCAGCGCGAAGCCGGCGTGCGTGCCGTCGTCGAGCGTCAGGTCGAGGCCGGCCGGCGTCACGCGCAGCGCGGTGATCCTGATCTTCAGCCGCGGCGGCGGCATCAGCTTGTCGACCGACATCACGAGGTCGTCGCCGGCGAGTCGCGCGATCGGCGTTTCCACCTTCAGCAGATCGGCCATCTTCACGTTGGCTGCGCGCATCACCGGCTGTGCGTTGATGCCCGATACGCGCACGCCGGTCGGGTGGAACACGAGCTGGCTGCCGTCGCGGATCGCGAGCGTGCCGGTCAGCGAGAACGGTACCCAGCCGTCGCGCTGCATCTCGCCTTGCAGATGGATCACGCCGTCGCCGGCCGATACGACGAGCTTGCGCAGCGGCGCGTAGCGATAACCGAAGATGTACGTATTGAACAGCGCCGTCAGTTTCGCGTTGTCGAGCGTGACGGCGCCCTCGTGCACGTCGATCTCGAAGCTCGTCGGATCGTCGAACACGATCGGCGCGCCGGCCTGCGTCGGCACGAGTGTTGCGGATAACTGATGGATGAAGAAGCCGAGGTTATTGACGATGCGAAAATCGACGTCGCGCAGAAACGTCATCGCACCGCTCTGACCCGAGTCGCGCAGCGTAAGGGGGCGCGGCTGCGTGAGGCTGATCGATGCGAGCGACGGTACGGCGCGAGCGATCTGCTGTTCTTGCGCGAGACGTTCGGCTTTTGCGCGTTCGATCTTCGTCGACGCGCTCGATGCGTTGCCGTCGCGCTGCGCGGCAGGTTCCGCACAGCCGGCGCAGAGCAGCGCGAGCGCAAGCGCGCTGCAGCCGAGCGCACGGGGCGCGCCATGTGAAATCGAAATGGCCGCGCGCCGCGGGCCGAACATCCAGTCGAAAATTGCCAAAGGCGAGCGATGGCCGCGCCGGACCGCATTCCGCATCGTCTGTCTCCATGTCTTGTCGTGATCGACGAACGCGCGGGGCCGATGCACGGCGCGGACGTCGATGCCGTGCAGTGTGTCATAGCGCGCTAGAGCGGCGTTACCAAACAGCGGGAGCCGGAGCGGGACCGGCCCGCGCGCGGCAGGACAAAGGCTTCGCGGCTGCGGGGCGACGGGATCAAACGGTCGTTTGGTTTTTGTTTTCGAGATGGCAACCCGCCCGGCGCCGGATCGGCGAACCTGGCGTCAACACGCTGTTGGCCGGTGCCGGGTTACGCATCGGCCGAACCTCGCGACCGATTCGGGGGCGGCAATGGGGCGATTTTGCTATTTCGCCGGCGGGGGGCGATCAGACCAGCAGGCGCTGCCGGATCGCATTCTGCGTTGCCTGGTCGAGTTGCAGGCCGCTGTCGATGACGATGCCATCGACCCGTACGACGTGGCGGCCTGATCGTATGCCGCTTGCAGGTAGGCCGTTTGCGCGCCCTGCAGCGCGGCCATCATGTCGGCCGCATCCTCTCCGCCACTTTTCCGCGCCTGCGCGACATAGGCGGCGATTTCGGACGCGCTGTACATGTTGGTCAGCAGGTAATCCGCGAAAATCGTCTGCTGCTGGACGCCGACGATCGTTTGCAGAATGGCCGCTGCCCAGCCGGTGCGATCCTTGCCGGCCGTGCAGTGAAAGACGAGATTGCCGCCGGACGCGGCAAAACCGGCGAATAGCGCGTGGTAACTCGTCCGCGCCGTTTCCGTCGTCACGAACGCCCGGTACATGTCCTGCATGAAGGCTGTTGCGGTCGCGCCGTTGGTCGGAAGCGGACCGATATCGGTGACGCCGAGCACGTTGAGGTTCTGCCATGTGGCGCCGGCCAGCGGCACATCCGGCTGCGCGTGGATTTCGGCTGTCGTGCGCAGGTCGCAGACCCGCGTGATGCCGAGCGTGCCGACCGTCGCAACGTCGGCAGCGGACAACGCGAGCGCCGACGACCGGTAGATCACGCCTTTTTCATCGCTGCGCCGCTTGCCGTCGCGTAGCCCGTTCCATCGGGGCCCGCGGCGTCACGAAAGTTCGCCGCCGAACCGAGTCTGGGCGTCGTGACCGGGGCGACCGAGATCGAGTCGCCGCCGCACGCGGACAGCAGCGACGTGCTTCCGAGCGCGAGGCCCAACGTGCCGGCACCCAGCCGAAGAAAATGTCTACGGGAAATTTTGTTTTTCTGGTTCATTCACTGGCCTTTGTCGGAGACTGTTACGGGAAGTCGCGATCGCGGTGGCGATCGGGACCGCTGCCGGCGCTTTCCGCACGATGCGGCGAAGCGCGGATGGGTCGCGTCGATCGACGTGCGGCCGGACGATCCGCCGTGCGCACCGCGCTCGCGCCGGGTAAGCGCACGGTAGCGATCCGTGGCGAAACGGCCATCGTCCTTTTTGATGAGGCGGGAATGGGAGAAGGGCTTCGCTGCGATGCGGTTTGAGCGTCGGTCATCGGCGCATTCGTCGAAAAATTTCACAAGAACGGCCACAAAATGCATATGACCCGTTCTAAACCGGACAACTGTCTGTTATAATTTTTTTCTTTCGGGGCGTAGCGCAGCCTGGTAGCGTACCTGCATGGGGTGCAGGTGGTCGGAGGTTCAAATCCTCTCGCCCCGACCAGACAAGAACCCGCGTCAGTTCAGGCTGACGCGGGTTTTTTCTTGCCCGTCGCTTTTTTGCACATCCCGGCGCGGCCCCGGTAAAATGCAAGGTTGATCCACGGAAAGCGCCGTGATTTAGCGGAAGAGGATTCCCCGAACATGACTGATCTTCGTCTTACCATGCGGTTCGCTGCAGTGCTCGCCACCGGCGCGCTCGTTGCCGGTTGCGGTACGTCGTCGCCCACGAAAGTGGACTACAAGAGCGATTCGAAATCGAAGGAAGCGTCGCTCGCAGTGCCGCCCAACATGCTCGACGAGACGGCCGATCAGCGCTCGCTGCCGCCGCAGGGCGGTGCGACTTCCCTGTCCGCGCTCCAGCAGGTTCAACAAGCGGCCCCCGCGACGGACACCGTCGCTCCCGCCGTTTCGGGCATGCATATCCAGCGTGACGGTACCGAGAGCTGGCTCGTGATCGACGGCAGGAAGCCTGCCGACATCTGGCCGCAGGTTCGCCGTTTCTGGCAGGAGCAAGGTTTCCTGCTGGTCGTCGACCAGCGCGACAAGGGCGTGATGGAAACCGACTGGAACGAAACCCATCCGCAGATCAACGACGGCCTGATTCGCGGCGTGATTTCGAAAGCGATGGGCAACTCGTACGTGACGGCCGAGCGCAACAAGTACCGCACGCGTCTCGATTCGGCGCCCGACGGCGGCACCTACGTGTTCATCAGCCAGAAGGGTATGCGCGAGGCGCTCACCGGCGCGAACAACGATTCGAGCAAGTGGGAAGCGAAGCCGAACGATCCTGCGCTCGAGACGGAATACCTGAAGCGGTTGATGGCGGTGCTCGCGCAGAACGAGCAGCGTGCGAAGAACGGCGAACCGCCGATCGCCAACATCAACGACAACGCGGTGTCGAAGGACAAGAAGGCCGACACGGACGCATCGAAGGCTGCCGCCGCGGCGATTGCCGCGCAGAACGTTGCGCGTGCGTCGTCGCAAGGAAACGATGTCGACTCGTCCGGCTCGGTTCCGTCCGAAGTCACGCTCGGCGAGCCGTACGACCGGTCGTGGCTGCACGTCGGCCTCGCACTCGACCGCGCGAACTTCACGGTCGACGATCGCGATCGCACGAAGGGCCTGTATTTCGTGCGCTACGTCGATCCGAAGGATCTGAGTGCGGCCGAGCAGGGTTTCTGGAGCCAGCTGTTCCACGGCAAGAAGGAAAAGCAGGCGAAGCAATATCGCGTGAACGTGAAGGCGCTGACGCCGGATCAGACGCGTATCGCGGTCATCGACGATTCGGGCGCGATCGATACGTCGTCGCCGGCCCGGCAGATCATGGCACTGCTCGTGAATCAGCTGCGCTGATCGCGGTCGTTCCCGATCCTGAAAAGCCCGCCATCCGGCGGGTTTTTTTATGCCCGCACGCATTGGTATTGGTGTGTGCGAGAGGTTCGGTCCCTCCGTGTGACGTTACGTAACATCCGCGCGTTACGGCGGCAGAACGGGTGTTACATCGTCATGACTCCGGAAAATACCCTTATGGATCAATGGTATGACTACGCATTCTCGGTTGGCACGCAACCTGCTTTATATGTTGGAATTGTGAAACAGGGAGGATGGCGTCAGATGCCGGGCGTGCGTCGCGAACGCGCGAACAACGGTACCGGCGTTTTCAAACGCCGGCGCGGCGAGCGCCGGTACAACCGATGACGATCCGTGCCGTGCGCGGGTCCCGATGGCCCCGTCGCCTATCCTCGTAGGGCGACGGTTTCGCCCGCGCTTCGTCTGAAGCGCGGGCAATTTTTTTGGTGGGCCGTCATCGAAGACGTGTCGATCCGGCCGATGCGGGATTCACGTATTCTCGGACTTTTCTGAATGAAGGAGTCGGGAATGGCGGAAATCGCAGTCGTCGCGCTGATCGTGGCAAAGCCTGGCGTGGAAGAGAAGTTGCGCGCGGTGCTCGAGGGAATCGTCGAGCCGACCCGCAAGGAAGCGGGCGCGCTGCAGTACGACTTGCACCGGGATCTGAAGGAGCCGGCACGGTTCGTATTCGTCGAGCGCTGGGAAAGCGAGGAGGCGTTGGCCGCGCACGCGCGTTCCGCACATATTCTGGCCTATCGGGAAGCGGCCGCGGACTGGATCGATCGTTCCGAGATCCGCGTGCTGTCGAAGCTCATGTGAGCAGGGCGATGCGGCCGGACGCATTGCCGGCCGCCGCCGTGTCAGTGCGACGCGCTGGGTACGTCCAGGATCAGGATGATCGTCCAGTCGGCGTCGCCGTCATGGTGATACTGGCGTTCGGCCACGATGAACGGCTGCTGCTTGCCTTGCGGGCCGAGGAAAAGCACGTCGCCTTCCATCGGCAGGCACTCGATCGGCGGCAGCGCGAGGAATGCGTCCTCCGAGCCGCGCGGCATCAGTTGCTTGATCTTGCGAGTGGCTGCTTCGGTCCACTCGATGTCGAGTTGAATGTTGCTCATGCTGTCCTCCGCACCGGGGTGCGCACGGGTGGAAAATTTCGGTGCGCGACTTTAGCACAGCGCGCAGGCGCCGCAACCAAAAAAGCCGAATCCGGTTGCCCGGATTCGGCTTTTCGCTTGTGCGGTGCCGCCGAACTTACTGGCTTGCGGCGTCTGCCGGCGCGGCCTTGCCGGCCTTCTTTGCTGCCTTGTGGTGAGCTTTCTTGCCGTGATGACGGTGGTGCTCTTCTTCACGCACCGCAGGCTGTGCAGCCTCGGCTGCTTGCTGCTGTTGCAGGGCTTGCGCGCGCTGCTCGATCTCGGCGATCTTGGCCGGGTCGGTGATGGTCTGGATTTGCGTGCTCTCTTGCGCATACGCTGCGCCAGTCAGCGCCGACATCGCAACCAGGATAGCCAGGGACGTCTTCTTCATTGCTTTACCTCCGCTAAGTGGTGATGAACCCGAGTGTTGCCGTTTTGTCTGGCGACTGCAATCGAGTGCGTGTCGAGTGTAACAAAAGTGACGGATCAATGTGCACCGGATCGCCGCGTCACGCAAGGCCCCGTTGAAGTCGCGCAACACTTCGGGCATTCCGTCACGCGGATGCCATCGCGAGCAGGGCTACCGTTGCACGTCCGGTGCGTGTCGCCTGTCAAAACCATCCGAGCATCCGGTACACGTGAAATTGCGCGATGCCGACCAGCTCGTGCAGTGCCTGTTCGGCGTCGACCAGGTTGTGCCGGCGGGGCAGCCAGCCCGTCTGTGCACGTCGGCGATTCGAATACACGGGTTGCGGATCGAGGCCGAAACGGCGGAAATCGAGCAGCGCGCGACGCATCTGGTATGACGACGTAACGAGAATGAGCGAGTCGTCATGTTGTGAGCGTAGTATAGACGCAGTGAATTTCGCATTTTCATAGGTCGTGCGGCTCTTCGGCTCCAGAACGAGGTCGTGAGAATCCACACCCTGCGCGATGAGCTGGCGCCCGTAGACGGCCGCTTCGGTGTCGCCGTGATGTTGCGGATCGCCGCCCGACATCACGACGGTGCAGCGGGTGGCGTGTTGTCGGCACGTGCGGTAGAGCGCCGCGGTCTTGCGGATGCGTGCATCGCCGTCGGGCGGCGGCCGCAGTCCGGAATCGGCGCGTCGCGTGCCGGCGCCGATCAGGATCAGCGTCGTATTGCCGCGCATGTCGGGGTGCTCGACGGGTGTGACGCCTGCTTCGCTCCATGCGATGAGCGGTGCGGCGAGCCAGCCTGTCGCGAGCAGCCAGAACAGGGCGGCGGCGACGATTGCAATGAGTCGACGCCGCTTGCGGCAGAGCATGAAACAGATGAAGAGAAGTACAAATGAATCGAACAGAATCAATTTGATTGGGGTATGGTGTCTTTTTATGGACGGCTGACGATCCGGCCCTGACGCGACGCCGAACGTCGGCTTCCAGAATCGGTGGCGGTATCGGCGGGCGGAGACCCTGCCCGGCGCACCGCTTCGCATTGTCGCTGCACTTTAAGAAAGAATCGAGATGGCCACGTATTCCAACGAAGCGGTGCTCGACGCATTGAGACGAGTGCAGTACCGCCAGGTACCGTGGGCGCGCCGCCCGGGCGTGTTCGAGTATCTTCGGTCGCTTGGGCTGATGGACACGGTCAGGCAAAAGACCGTTGCGCCCGCGCCGGGTTTTCATGCACCGGTCGACATCGCGGTGCTCACCGACAATGGTCGAGCAGAATGTGCGCGCCTCGAGCGCGACGAGAAATTGTTGTCCTGGACCGATCGCCGCACGGACGACTACGTGCTGAGCGACGCAAGCGCCGTGGCGATTCTCGAAAGCCGCCTGTAGCGGCGAATCTTCCTGTCCTCGTGTGCGCCGTCGCCGGCGCACAAAAAAAGCCCGTATCACGAGGATACGGGCGTACCGGATACTTTTGCTGTTGCCACGCTGTGCTCATGGCAACGATGTGACTCATCGTATGCCGGGCAGTTCCCGGATCCGGGAATTTTCTTTGACGAAATCCTGCAGAAATACCGGCGTTACGGATGACGCGGCATGTCGGACGGCTGCGAGCCGATACGCGCACGCGCATTGCTCGCGATATCGCCGCGCAGGTCGCCGCGCGGCACGGTCTGTCGGTTCGGCGGCGCAACGGGCTGCTGCTGGCGGAGGGTGTTTCGGTGATCCTGCTGGCGGTGAGGCGGCTTCGCGCGATCGTCTGCGTGAGCGGGGGCGGTCAGCGCCAGCGAAATGACAATGCCGCATGCGACGAGCAGTGACATTGATTTCATGGCGGGGCTCCCTTCAAGCCGTCGGTGCGGCCTGTTGATATGTCGCTAAGGTAAGCGTGGGAGTGCAGGGTTGCTGTAAATATTGGTAAATAGATGTATCGCTGCGCGACAACGGTAATCGACGGCAACGCGGCGCCATGCAAACGAGTGGCGCCGAAAAGAAACCGGGCGGCCGAGGCCGCCCGATCGAGCATGTGTTACGCCATCTTCACCGGGGCGCGCCAGGATTCCGGGTTGGTCCAGAAGGCGCCGCGCAGCCGGTCGCGGCTCGGCGGCGCGGGCGGCTTTGCCGCGCTCGCGCCGATGCGCCCGCGCAGCGAAATCTGGCGGCCGCTCGTGCCGAGTCGCTTGACGATTTCGGCGAGCGTGCCGTCTGCCTGCCATTCATCGAAGCGGCGGCGGCAGGTCGGCGGGGACGGATAGCGGCCCGGCAGCTTTGACCAGCCTTCACCCGTCGACAGTACCCACAGCACTGCATTGACCACCGAACGGGCCTCCACGCGGGGACGGCCGCGCCGTTCGCTCCGTTCGGGTTCCGAGCAAAACAGACCCTCGACCAGCGCCCACTCGTTATCTCTCAAATCGTCGAACAGCATCATGTCCTCACCTCAGCGAAGCTAACTCCGGTGCGCTGCCCTGCGCCGCGCACTCTTCAAGCACTCGAGCGTCGAGTGCCGGGTGGGGGCGTCCGGTTGGCCGGCAGCGGCGTTACTGCCTTCAGTCCGACGAAACCTGCGCCCTGTGCGCCAGGTAATGCACGAAGCGTGCCACGTCGGGGGCGATTCCCTCGAGAGCCGCTTGGCAGCGAGCTAACGGCTAAGTCAGCTAGGGGCGTATAAGACGCCAAAATAACCGCGCAGCAAATCGGGACAATCACCAATCTTGTGCAATTCGCCCGTACCACGTGCGTTTGCGCGAATATTGCACCGCAGCGAAACATGTGCGGGCGGTGCCGGAATTGCGCATCGAGGCCGGTTTCGCGCATTAAAATCGCGCATCGGTATCCACGATTGATGAGGTGAGGTGATGAACGTTACGCTGCGCCAGCTTCGCGTATTCATCGAGGTTGCGCGGTTGAAGAGCTTCAGTCGCGCGGGCGACGAGATCGGCCTGACGCAGTCCGCGGTCAGCCGCTGCGTGCGCGAACTGGAGGCCGAGCTCGGACTGAAGCTGATCGACCGGACGACTCGCGACGTGCAACTGACCGATGTCGGCGCGAACCTGATCGCCAGCGTGTCGCGTCTGATCGACGATCTCGACGACACGCTGCGCGAGATTCGTGAGATTGGCGAGCAACGGCGCGGGCGCGTGATCGTCGCGGCGAGCCCGACGATCGCGTGCCGGTTGATGCCGCGCGTCGTCGCGTCGTGCGAGCGCCAGTTCCCGTTCGTCACGCTCGGCCTGCGCGACGACGTGCAGAGCGATGTGCTGCGCAAGGTGAAGTCGAGCGAGGTCGACTTCGGTGTCGTCATCGGGCCGCTCGCCGTCGCCGATCTGGTGTGCGAACCGTTGATGACCGACTCGTTCTGTCTCGTCGCACGTGCCGATCATCCGCTCGCGGCGCGCGCCGAGGTGCCGTGGACCGCGCTCGACGGCGAGCGCCTCGTGCTCCTCGACCATGCGTCCGGAAGCCGGCCGTTGATCGACGCGGCACTGGCCGCCCATCGCGTGAACGCGACGGTCATGCAGGAGCTCGGGCATTCGGCGACGGTGTTCGGCCTGGTCGAGGCCGGTGTCGGCGTGAGCGTGCAGCCGTGGCTGTCGCTGCCGCTGCCGGCCGGATCGACGCTGGTCGCGCGGCCGTTGACGCCACGTACCGAGCGTACCGTCGAGCTGGTGCGCCGCCGCGATCGGTCGTTGTCGCCGGCTGCGCAGGCGATCTGGGAACTCGCGCGCCAGATGCCGGCGCGGGCGGAGGACCTCGACTGACGGCACCGGTCCGGTGCGCGGGCCGGTACACTACGCGGATCGTGTTCCTCGGCGGTGGTTCTCGATGGCGCATTCCGCAGATTTCGGTCCGGCGACGGGCGAGCCGGCCGCACGCAGCGCAGTGCAGGGGCTGCGTGCGTCGCTGATCAGGGACGTGGCGAACGCAGGCTCCGGCGTGCCCGACGTGCTGCCGTTCTGGTTCGGTGAATCGGATCGCGTGACGCCGGCGTTCATTCGTGACGCGGCCTCCGCGGCGCTGCGCGACGGTGCGACCTTCTACACGCACAATCTCGGCACTGCGCCGCTGCGCGACGCGATCGCAGCCTACGTGAGCGCACGTCACGGCGCGACGTCGGCCGATACGATCGCCGTGACGAGTTCGGGCGTCAGCGCGCTGATGCTGGCCGCGCAAATGCTGGCCGGTCCTGGCGATCGCGTCGTCGCCGTCACGCCGCTCTGGCCGAATCTCGTCGAAATCCCGAAGATCGTCGGTGCGCATGTCGAATGCGTGCCGCTCGGCCATGGCGATGCGGGCTGGCAGCTCGACGTCGATCGCCTGCTTGCGACGCTGACCCCCGACACGCGGATGCTGCTCGTCAATTCGCCGAACAATCCGACCGGCTGGACCATGTCGCGCGACGACCAGCAAGCGGTGCTCGCGCACTGCCGGCGGCATGGAATCTGGCTGGTCGCCGATGAAGTGTACGAACGGCTTGCGTTCGGGCCGGGCGGTGCGCCGTCGTTCCTCGATGTCGCATCGCGTGACGACCGGGTGGTTGTCGTGAATTCGTTTTCGAAGGCGTGGGCGATGACGGGCTGGCGGCTCGGATGGCTCGTCGCACCGGCGTCGGTCATGAGCGATCTGTCGAAGCTGGTCGAGTACAACACGTCGTGTGCGCCGGGTTTCGTGCAGGCCGCGGGCGAGGTCGCGCTGCGTGACGGCGAGCCGTTCGTGCAGTCGTTCGTCACGTCGCTGCGCGACGCGCGCGATCATCTGGTCGCCGCGCTGCGGACGTTGCCGGGCGTCGACGTGCCGCCTCCGCCGGGCGCGATGTATCTGTTCCTGCGCTTGCCGGGCGCCGACGACAGCCTCGCGTTCTGCAAGGCGCTGGTGCGTGAGGCCGGACTCGGACTGGCACCCGGGCGCGCATTCGGTCCCGAGGGAGAAGGCTTCGTGCGCTGGTGCTATGCGTGCGCCCCCGCGCGGCTCGATGCGGGCGTCGAGCGCCTGCGCAACTTCCTTGCGCGCGGCTCGGCTCCGCGCTGAAGCGGGGACGGAGCGGGCGCGGCGTGCGGGCGGCGGGGCGTTCGGCTTGTCTTTACGCACCGGACAATTTTGCGTAATATGGCGCTCAGTCACGCGGTTCCGCCGTTGAGCCGTGCTGTTTCCGTCCGGTTTGGGCCTGGCCTGAAGTTGATTCGCCGCCCCCGGTTCGTGCTCCCATCAATATGACCGATCAGAATCGGGCGAGCGCGTCTTCCGTTCCTTTCGTCTGTTTGTTGATCCGGTTCGTTTGACCACAGGGTCTGGCCTAGCTGCATGAATACCCAAGAGGCGAAGATCGTCCTCGAGACTGCTTTGATCTGCGCGCAGGAACCGCTGAAGCTCGGTGATTTGCGCAAGCTCTTTGCCGACGGCGTGTCGGCTGACACGGTCCGCACGTTGCTCGAAGATCTGAAACAGGATTGGTCCGGTCGCGGCGTCGAACTGGTGGCGCTGGCAACCGGGTGGCGTTTTCAGAGCAAACCGGCGATGCGCCATTTTCTGGATCGCCTGCATCCCGAGAAACCGCCGAAATATTCGCGCGCGGTGCTCGAAACGCTCGCGATCATCGCGTATCGGCAGCCCGTCACGCGCGGCGACATCGAGGAGATTCGCGGCGTCACGGTCAATACGCAGGTGGTCAAGCAGCTCGAGGATCGCGGCTGGATCGAAGTGATCGGGCATCGCGACGTGCCGGGGCGCCCGGCGCTGTACGCGACGACCAAGCAGTTCCTCGACGATCTCGGCCTGAAGGCGCTCGACGACCTGCCTGCGCTCGAGGAGCCAGCCGCGAACATCGAGGCCGCGCTGCTCGCGCAGCAGGCGATGGACTTCGACGGCGATGCGCCGGTTGCCGACGGTCTGTCGGAAGCGGGCGAAGTGGCGGCCGATGAGCAGTCGAACGCTGTCGCGACCGACGTCGCGGCGACGCAGGAAATGCCGAACCGCGATACGCTGGACGTCGATCGCGGGCAAACGGAACAGGGCGGCGCCGAAGCAGCGCCGGCCGGCGTGCAGCCCGAGCCGCTGCGCGCGGAATGGAACGAGGAAGATCGCAAGCCGGCCGCCGACGCGGTTGCCGGAGATGGAGCGGAAGCGGCCGGCGACATGCCGGACAAGGCCGGTCAGGCCGACGCCTCGCGCTCCCGTCCAGCGGACGGCGAGATGCTGGACGATACGTCCGACAGTCTTGCCGATGCCGTACGCAGTGCCAGCGCGCCCATCGGCGCCGACGTGCTGCCGGACGACGAAGCAGAACCCGAACAGCGCCGCGCCTGATCGCGGCCGACTTCTTGCCGCGCCCCCGCCGGGCGCGAGACCTGACATTTTGAGGTTGTTTTGACAGATATCCACGATATTGAATCGTCCGCGCCTGCCGTGCAGGCTGCGCGTGCCGACGATGCGCCGGAGCAGGACGCTCCGGCCGCGGGTGGTGACGAGCGTCCCCGCCGCGGTCTGCGACGCGGCCCGCGCAGCCTGATCGCACGTCGCCGCGCGGCGGCCAAGTCGAAGGGCGCCGACGGCGAGCCGCAGGGCGGCGAAGGCGAAGAAGCGCAGCCGGCCGAAACCGCGGAAGCGCAGCAGCCCGCCCGGGCACCGCGCAAGGAAGGGGCGGCCCGAGGCGCGCGCAAGCCGGCCGGCAAACGCGAAGGCGCAGCCAAGGGTACTCAGGGCGCGCAAAGCGGCCAGGGGCGGCGCGGCGGTGCGGCGAAAGCCGAAAGCGGCGCAGCGAAGGCCGACGGCGAGGCGTCGCAGGATGACCTGTTCGCCTATGTGACGTCGCCGGCATTCGACGCGGACAACGCGGCGGGCGGTAGCGGCGTGCGTGCGCCGATGCTGCGCCGCGGCCGGAGTCAGCCGACGAACAAGCGCGTGCTGTCGCCGGACGACGACGCGCCGAAGCTTCACAAGGTGCTCGCGGAAGCGGGCATGGGCTCGCGTCGCGAAATGGAAGAACTGATCGTCGCCGGCCGCGTGTCGGTG
The DNA here is from genome assembly GCF_902498995.1 of Burkholderia anthina. GTDB lineage: Bacteria > Pseudomonadota > Gammaproteobacteria > Burkholderiales > Burkholderiaceae > Burkholderia > Burkholderia anthina. The sequence continues at coordinate 249,868 of NZ_CABVLY010000006.1, read as the reverse complement.
AACGGCGAGCCTGCGCACATTGGCCAGCGCATCATGCCGACCGACCAGGTCCGGATCAACGGCAAGCCGGTCAAGCGCAAGCTGCCGAACAAGCCGCCGCGCGTGCTGCTGTACCACAAGCCGACCGGCGAGATCGTCAGCCATGCGGACCCGGAAGGCCGTCCGTCGGTGTTCGACCGCCTGCCGCCGATGAAGACGGCGAAATGGCTCGCGGTCGGCCGTCTCGATTTCAATACCGAAGGTCTGCTGATGCTGACGACTTCGGGCGATCTCGCGAACCGCTTCATGCATCCGCGCTACAGCGTCGAGCGCGAATATGCGGTGCGCGTCGTCGGTGAACTGTCCGAAGGCATGCGGCAGAAGCTGCTGCACGGTGTCGAACTCGATGACGGCCCGGCAAACTTCCTGCGCATCCGCGATGGCGGCGGCGAGGGCACGAACCACTGGTATCACGTCGCGCTGGCCGAAGGCCGCAACCGCGAAGTGCGCCGGATGTTCGAGGCGGCCGGCCTGATGGTGAGCCGCCTGATCCGTACGCGCCACGGCCCGATTCCGCTGCCGCGCGGCCTGAAGCGCGGTCGCTGGGAAGAGCTCGACGAGGCGCAGGTGCGCAAGCTGATGGCGACTGTCGGCCTGAAGGCGCCGGCCGAGGAAAAGGGCAAGCGCGGTGCGGGTGGTCAGGCCGAGCGCCGCCAGCCGGATCCGATGCAGACGTCGATGGGCTTCATTGGCCGTGAGCCGGTGTTGACGACGCATGGCCAGCTCGATCAGCCGCGTCGCGGCGGCGGTGGCCGTCGCGGCGGCCCGGGCCTGCCGGGTCTGAGCGGTTACGGCAGCCTGCCGGTTTCGCCGTCGGGTTACGGCAATCGCTCGGGCGGCGGTCGCGATGTCGACGGCAACCGCGCGTCGTATGGCGCCGGTCCGAAGCGTGAAGGTGCCGGCGGCAAGCGCGGTGGCAGCAAGGGTGGCAACCGCAATCCGAACGGCAATCGCGCCGAAGGCGCCGGTAACGGTGGTGGTGGCGGCGCGCGCGGCGGTCAGCAGCGTCCGCAGCGCAATCGCTCGCGCGGCCGCTGAGCGCTTCTGGCGTACCGTGGTGTGAAGCCGCGGTGTGCCGACGGAATCGACGTCGTTTCGGTTTTGTCGGCACGTCGCCGACTGTATATATGTCGCGCAGCCGGATTGTTCCGCTTCGTCGGACGGTCCGGTTTCGCATTTTTGGTCGGTAAAGGCGGGCTGGGCGCCGCTTTTACCGGCTGGCTTGGCGTTTGCGCCAAAAATCGCTATAATCGCGGAGTCGCTGGGCGTACGGATTCAATGTGCGGCTCAGGTGCGACCACCAGTAAGAAGATGGGCGTTCCGCCCATTTTTTTTTGCTGAAACGGTTAGGCATCTCGGGTAGCGCTTCCTGCGCCGGCTAAGGCGCGCGCCCGCGGGTGAATCGCGAGCGGCGGGCGCGAACACCTGAGAGGACACTGTGCAACTGACGGAACTGATAGAAACCACGGTCACCGGGCTCGGCTACGAGCTGGTGGATCTTGAGCGCACCGGGCGCGGCATGCTTTGCATCTATATCGATCAGCTTGCCGGCATCTCGCTCGAAGATTGCGAAAAGGTCACGCGTCAGCTCCAGCACGTCTTGACGGTCGAAAACATCGATTACGAACGGCTTGAAGTCTCGTCCCCGGGGCTCGACCGCCCGTTGAAGAAACTGGCCGACTTCGAGCGCTTCGCCGGCAGTGAAGCTTCCGTGACCTTGAAAAAGCCGCTGGACGGGCGCAAGACGTACCGGGGCATTCTGCACGCGCCGAATGGCGAAACGATCGGTTTGGAATTTGAGAGGGAGAAGGGCGAGGCAGCCATGCTGGATTTCACGCTGGCCGATATCGATAAAGCCCGCCTGATTCCGCAAGTTGACTTTAGGAGCCGCAAATAATGAGTCGCGAAGTGTTGATGCTGGTGGATGCGCTGGCGCGCGAGAAAAACGTCGACAAGGATGTGGTGCTGGGCGCCCTCGAGGCTGCGCTCGCGTCCGCGTCCAAGAAGCTGTTCGACGAAGGCGCCGAAATCCGCGTCCATATCGATCGCGAAAGCGGCGAGCACGAAACCTTCCGTCGCTGGCTCGTCGTACCCGACGAGGCGGGCTTGCAGGAGCCGGATCGCGAGATCCTGCTGTTCGAAGCGCGTGAGCAGAAGTCCGACGTCGAAGTCGGCGAATTCATCGAGGAGCCGGTGCCGTCGATCGAGTTCGGCCGTATCGGCGCGCAGGCTGCGAAGCAGGTGATCCTGCAGAAGGTGCGCGATGCAGAGCGCGAGCAGATCCTGAACGACTACCTCGAGCGCGGCGAAAAGATCATGACGGGGACGGTGAAGCGCCTCGACAAGGGCAATTTCATCGTCGAATCGGGCCGTGTCGAAGCGCTGCTGCGCCGCGACCAGCTGATCCCGAAGGAAAACCTGCGCGTGGGCGACCGCGTGCGCGCGTACATCGCGAAGGTCGACCGCACCGCGCGCGGCCCGCAGATCGAACTGTCGCGCACGGCGCCGGAATTCCTGATGAAGCTGTTCGAGATGGAAGTGCCGGAAATCGAGCAGGGCCTGCTCGAGATCAAGGCAGCTGCTCGCGATCCGGGCGTGCGCGCGAAGATCGGCGTGATCGCCTACGACAAGCGGATCGATCCGATCGGCACCTGTGTCGGCATCCGCGGCTCGCGCGTGCAGGCCGTGCGCAACGAGCTTGGTGGCGAAAACATCGACATCGTGCTATGGTCGGAGGATCCCGCCCAGTTCGTGATCGGCGCGCTCGCGCCGGCAGCTGTCCAGTCGATCGTCGTCGATGAAGAAAAGCACTCGATGGACGTCGTCGTCGACGAGAACGAGCTGGCTGTCGCGATCGGCCGCAGCGGTCAGAACGTTCGCCTTGCCGGCGAACTGACCGGCTGGCAGATCAACATCATGACGCCGGACGAGTCCGCCCTGAAGCAGGGTGAGGAACGCGACCGCCTGCGTGCGCTGTTCATGGCGCGTCTCGATGTCGACGAAGAAGTTGCCGATATCCTGATCGACGAAGGCTTCACGAGTCTCGAAGAAATCGCTTATGTGCCGCTCAACGAAATGCTCGAAATCGAGGCATTCGATGAGGACACCGTGCATGAGCTGCGCAACCGCGCACGCGACGCATTGCTGACGATGGCGATCGCGAACGAAGAAAAGGTCGAGAATGCAGCGCTGGATTTGAAGGGCCTCGACGGCGTCACGCCGGAGTTGCTCGCGAAGCTGGCCGAACACGGCATGCAGACGCGCGACGATCTCGCCGAGCTGGCTGTGGATGAACTGGTCGACATGACCGGAATGGAAGAGGATGCCGCTAAGGCGTTGATCATGAAAGCACGTGAACATTGGTTCCAGTGAGAAATGACCATGGCGCACTGATTTGATGGCGGCCGTATGGCCTGACCCGATGCTAACAGCAAGGAATCGGTCCTTGCACTAAGAGGAATGAATGGCGAGTAACAACGTAGCCCAATTTGCCGCGGAACTGAAAATGCCTGCTGGTGTGCTGCTCGAGCAGCTGCAGGCAGCGGGCGTCCAGAAAGCGAGTGAAGACGATGCGCTGTCCGAAGCGGACAAGGCGCGTCTGCTCGATCATTTGCGCAAGTCGCACGGCGCAACCGACGGCGACAAGCGCAAGATCACGCTGACCCGCAAGCATACGTCGGAGATCAAGCAATCTGACGCGACGGGCAAGGCTCGCACCATTCAGGTCGAGGTCCGCAAGAAGCGCACGTTCGTCAAGCGCGACGAAGTGAGCGAGGGTGCGGAACAGGGTCAGGCGCAGGTCGCCGAAGCGGACGACGACGCGGAACTGAAGCGTCGCGAGGAAGAGGCGCGCCGCGAGGCCGAGCTGCTCGAGAAGCAGGCGCAGGAACTGCGCGAGCGTCAGGAACGCCTCGAGCGCGAGGAAGCCGAGCGCCGCGCCCGCGAGGAAGCGGCTGAAGCCGAGCGTCGTCGCGCCGAGGAAGAGGCGGCGGCGAAGCGTGCCGCGGCCGAAGCCGCCGCAGCACAGCAGGCTGCTGCTCAGCAGGCCGTCGAGGCCAAGCAGGAAGCAGCCGCTGCACCGGCCGCGCCGGCGCCGGCCGCACAGGACGAAGCACGCGCGGCCGCAGAACGTGCGGCACAGCGCGAAGCGGCGAAGAAGGCCGAAGACGCTGCCCGCGAAGCGGCGGACAAGGCGCGCGCCGAGCAGGAAGAAATCAGCAAGCGTCGCGCGGCGGCAGAAGCCGAAGCGCGCGCGATCCGCGAAATGATGAACACGCCGCGCAAGGCAGTGGTCAAGGCAGTCGAACCGCCGAAGCCGGTGGAACCGCCGAAGCCGGCCGAAGCGAAGGGCACGCTGCACAAGCCGGCCAAGCCGGCTGGCGCGGGCGCGCAAGCACGTCCGGCCGTGAAGAAGCCGGCAGGTGCGGCGCCGGCGACGACGCAGGCTCCGGCAGGTGCGGGCGATCGCAACAAGAAGCCGGGCGGCGGCAAGGGCGGCTGGCAGGACGACGCAGCGAAGCGCCGCGGCATCAAGACGCGTGGCGATTCGAGCGGCGGTGTCGACCGCGGCTGGCGCGGCGGCCCGAAGGGTCGTGGCCGTCACCAGGACAGCTCGTCGACGTTCCAGGCACCGACCGAACCGATCGTGCGTGAAGTGCACGTGCCGGAAACCGTTTCGGTTGCCGATCTTGCGCACAAGATGTCGATCAAGGCCTCGGAAGTCATCAAGGTGATGATGAAGATGGGCCAGATGGTCACCATCAACCAAGTGCTGGACCAGGAAACGGCGATGATCGTCGTCGAAGAACTGGGCCACCGCGCGGTTGCCGCGAAGCTGGACGATCCGGAAGCGCTGCTGGTCGAAGGCGAGACCAGCACCGACGCAGAGCAATTGCCGCGTCCGCCGGTCGTCACGGTGATGGGCCACGTCGACCACGGCAAGACCTCGCTGCTCGACCACATCCGCCGCGCGAAGGTTGCAGCGGGCGAAGCGGGCGGCATTACGCAGCACATCGGCGCTTACCACGTCGACACGCCGCGTGGCGTCATCACGTTCCTCGATACGCCGGGTCACGAGGCGTTCACGGCAATGCGTGCACGCGGCGCGAAGGCGACCGACATCGTGGTGCTGGTGGTGGCGGCCGACGACGGCGTGATGCCGCAGACGAAGGAAGCTATCGCTCACGCGAAGGCGGGTGGCGTGCCGATCGTCGTGGCGATCAACAAGATCGACAAGCCGGAAGCGAACCCGGACCGTGTCAAGCAGGAACTGGTCGCGGAAGGCGTCGTGCCGGAAGAATACGGTGGCGATTCGCCGTTCGTGCCGGTGTCGGCAAAGACGGGCGCCGGTATCGACGACCTGCTCGAGAACGTGCTGCTGCAAGCGGAGGTGCTGGAACTGAAGGCACCGATCGAAGCACCGGCCAAGGGCATCGTGATCGAAGCGAAGCTCGACAAGGGCAAGGGCCCGGTCGCGACGATCCTGGTGCAGTCCGGTACGCTGAACCGTGGCGACATCGTGCTGGCAGGCACGGCTTATGGCCGCGTGCGTGCGATGCTCGACGAGAACGGCAAGCCGACGAAGGAAGCCGGCCCGTCGATCCCGGTCGAAATCCAGGGTCTGTCGGAAGTGCCGGGTGCAGGCGAGGAAGTGATCGTGCTGCCGGACGAGCGCAAGGCGCGCGAAATCGCGCTGTTCCGTCAAGGCAAGTTCCGCGACGTCAAGCTGGCGAAGCAGCAGGCCGCGAAGCTGGAAAGCATGCTCGAGCAGATGGGCGAAGGCGAAGTGCAGAACCTGCCGCTCATCATCAAGGCGGACGTGCAGGGCTCGCAGGAAGCACTCGTGCAGTCGCTGCTCAAGCTGTCGACCGACGAAGTGCGTGTGCAGATCGTGCACAGCGCGGTGGGCGGCATCAGCGAAAACGACGTCAACCTGGCAACGGCATCGAAGGCGGTCATCATCGGCTTCAACACGCGTGCGGATGCGCAGGCGCGCAAGCTGGCCGAGTCGAACGGTATCGACATCCGCTACTACAACATCATCTATGACGCAGTGGATGAAGTGAAGGCGGCGATGTCGGGCATGCTGGCGCCGGAGAAGCGCGAAGTCATCACCGGTATGGTCGAGGTGCGCCAGGTGTTCAAGGTGCCGAAGATCGGTACGGTCGCTGGCTGTATGGTCACCGACGGTATCGTCAAGCGCTCGTCGTCGGTTCGCGTGCTGCGCAACAACGTCGTGATCTTCACGGGCGAACTCGAATCGCTGAAGCGCTTCAAGGACGACGTGAAGGAAGTCAAGCAAGGCTTCGAGTGCGGGATGTCGGTGAAGAACTTCAACGACGTCACCGAAGGCGACCAGTTCGAAGTATTCGAAGTGACCGAAGTCGCACGTACGCTGTAATCGTCGCGTATCGGCTCATGGGGCGGGGCAGGCTTGGGCCTGTCCCGCCCATTTTCATGGTGGCGTGCCAACGGCGCGCCGCTTTATCCTGATAAACGGATCACGGATCGATCATGTCCAGGAAACGTACTTCCCCCAATCGCAACGTTCAGATTGCCGACCAGATTCAGCGCGATCTGTCCGAACTCATCATGCGCGAGGTCAAAGACCCGCGGATCGGTATCGTGACCATCCAGAGCGTCGAGCTCACGCCGGACTACGCACACGCGAAGGTCTATTTCACGGCGCTCACCGGCGATCCGGACAAGACGCAGGAAGCGCTGAACCACGCGTCGGGTCACCTGCACAACCTGCTGTTCAAGCGCCTGCACATTCATACCGTGCCGACGCTGCATTTCCACTACGATCAGACGATCGAAAAGGCGGTGGAGATGTCGCGCCTGATCAAGGAAGCCAACTCGACACGCGCGAAGGACGACGACGAAGCCGACGCGTCCGCGAAGGACGACTGAGCTCGCGCGCCCTATGACGACTGCAGCAAACCAGCGTCCACGCGTGCCGCGGCGCGCGCTGGACGGCGTCCTTCTGCTCGACAAGCCGGTCGGTTTGTCGAGCAACGACGCATTGATTCGCGCCAAGCGCCTGCTTCTCGCGAAGAAGGCCGGTCATACCGGCACGCTCGATCCGCTGGCCTCGGGCCTGTTGCCGCTGTGCTTCGGCGAGGCGACGAAGTTCTCGCAGGACTTGCTCGAAGCCGACAAGACCTACGAAGCGACGATGCATCTCGGCGTGCGCACGACGACCGGCGACGCGGAAGGCGACGTGCTCGACACGCGTGCCGTCGAATGCGGCCTCGCGGCGGTGGAAGCAGCGCTTGCGCGCTTTACCGGCGAGATCGTGCAGGTGCCGCCGATGTATTCGGCGCTCAAGCGCGACGGCAAGCCGCTGTATGAATATGCGCGCGCGGGCCAGACCGTCGAGCGGGAAGGCCGCAACGTGACGATCCATGCGCTCGATCTGCTCGCCTGCGAACTGCCGGACGTGACGTTTCGTGTGACCTGCAGCAAGGGCACGTACGTGCGTACGCTCGCGGAAGATATCGGCGAAGCACTCGGCTGCGGTGCGCATCTGACGATGCTGCGCCGCACGGGTGTCGGCGCGCTGACGCTCGAGCATGCGGTGACGCTCGACATGCTGTCCGACGCCGCCGAAGCGGCACGCGATGCGTGGCTTCAGCCGGTCGACGCGCTGCTGTCGACGTTTCCGCTGGTGCGTCTCGACGAAGCCAGCGCGAAGCGCTTCCTGCACGGCCAGCGCTTGCCGCTGTCGGCGCTCGATTCGATCGATGCGGCAGAAGGCGATCGTGTGCGCGTGTACGACGCGCGACGCCTGCTTGGCGTGGCGCGCAAGGCCAACGGCGTGCTCGCACCCGAACGTCTCGTCGTGACGGCTGAGTGATGTGACGCGCGCAAGCGCCGTCGTCGAAGCCCGTCGAAACGAAAAAAGCCCGGTCGAAATCGACCGGGCTTTTTGTTTGGTGCGTTGCCTTGAGCTGGGGCTCAGTGTGCAGCCGACGCAGCCGCCCCCGCATCGCCGCTGCCCGCGCGTTCGGGTTTCGTGATCCAGATCAGTCCGATCAGCAGCACGAAGATCGCCGCGGAAATGTAGAACAGATCGTTCACGCCGAGTTGCGCAGCCTGCTGGGTGGCCATGTTGTTGATCAGGCCATGCGCCTGCTCCGGCGTGAGCCCGAGGTTGCCCATCTGCGTGACGGTCTGGTTGAACGTCGGGTTGTACAGATTCGTCTGCTCGACCAGTTGCGCGTGGTGGAAGTTGTTCCGATGATCCCACGCGGTCTGGAAGATCGACGTGCCGATGCCGCCGCACATGATCCGCACGAAGTTCGACAGGCCCGACGCCGCGGGAATGCGGTGGCCGGGCAGGCCGGACAGCGTGATCGACACGAGCGGAATGAAGAAGCCGGCCATCGCGATGCCCTGCACGAGCGTCGGCAGCATCAGTGACCACTCGTCGACGCCGGTCGTGTAGAGCGAGCGCATCCAGAAGCACAGCGCGAACGTCAGGAATGCGGCGGTCGCGATGTAGCGCGGGTCGGTGCGCGGCAGGAACTTGCCGGTCAGCGGCGACAGCAGGATCGCGAACAGCCCGACGGGCGCCATCACCAGACCCGCGTCGGTTGCCGTATAGCCGATCTGGGTCTGCAGCCACAGCGGCAACAGCACGAGGTTGCCGAAGTAGAGCCCGTAGCCGACCGCCAGCGCGATCGTGCCGCCGGTGAAGTTCCGCATCCGGAACAGCGACAGGTCGACGACCGGATGTTCTGCGGTCAGTTCCCAGATCACGAAGAACGCGAACGAGATGATCGCGATCAGCGCGAGCGCGACGATCGTGGTCGACGCGAACCAGTCGAGATCCTTGCCCTTGTCGAGCATGATCTGCAGCGAGCCGACCCACAGCACGAGCAGCGCGAGGCCGACGCCGTCGATCGGCGCGCGGCGCACCGTCGACTCGCGCGTACGGTAGATCGACCACGTGGCAAGCGCAGCGGCGATGCCGACGGGGATGTTCACGTAGAAGATCCACGGCCACGAATAATTGTCCGAGATCCAGCCGCCGAGGATCGGCCCCGCGACCGGCGCGATCAGCGTCGTCATCGACCACAGGGCGAGCGCCATCGGCGCTTTCGCACGGGGGTAGCTCGACAGCAGCAGCGATTGCGACAGCGGAATCATCGGCCCGGCGACCGCGCCCTGGAGCACGCGCGACGCGAGCAGGAACGGCAGGCTCGGTGCCAGCCCGCACATCCACGACGAGATGACGAACAGGATGATCGACGCGAGGAACAGGCGAACCTGTCCGAAGCGATCGGTCAGCCAGCCCGTCAGCGGCACCGAGATCGCGTTCGCGACCGCGAACGACGTGATGACCCACGTACCCTGGTCGGAAGACACGCCGAGGTCGCCCGAGATGGTCGGGATCGCGACGTTCGCGATGGACGTGTCGAGCACGTTCATGAACACCGCGAGCGATACCGCGATCGTCCCGAGCACGAGTTGCCCGCCCTGCAAGGGCGGGTGGGAGACAGGAGCCTGTGCCATGTCGGTAGTTTTTCCGGAATCGAGCCGTTACATCATCTTGGCGGTGCCGTTCGACTTCGCCGCGGCCGGTGCCGCCGCGTTGCCGCCGGCGTTCGCCGCGATGATGCGAGCGATTTCGGCGTCGGCTTCGTCACCGTACTTCGCGAACACGTTGGTCTCGTAGACCGTGTTCTGCGCGTTCGCGAGCTGGTCGCCGCGTTCGTCCTTGATGTCGACGTCGACCTGCATCGACAGGCCGATGCGCAGCGGATGCTTCTCGAGATCCTTCGGATCGATTTCGATACGCACCGGCAGGCGCTGCACGACCTTGATCCAGTTGCCCGTCGCGTTCTGCGCCGGCAGCAGCGAGAACGCGGAGCCCGTGCCGGCCGAGAAGCCGACGACCTTGCCGTGGTACACGATCGACGAGCCGTAGATGTCGGCCGTCAGTTCGACCGGCTGGCCGATGCGCATGTGATTGAGCTGGACTTCCTTGAAGTTCGCATCGACCCACACGGCGTTCAGCGGCACGACCGACATCAGCGGGTTGCCCGGCGACACGCGCTGGCCGACTTGCACCGAGCGCTTCGCGACATAGCCGGTGACCGGCGCGGGCAGCACGTTACGTGCGTTCGCGAGGTACGCGTCGCGCACCTTTGCCGCGGCCGCCATCACGTTCGGGTGCGATGCGATCGTCGTGTTCGCGGTCAGCGCGCGGTTCGATGCGAGCTGCTGCTGGGCCGCGTCGACCGAGGCCTGTGCGGCGCGCACGGCGTCGCGTGCGTGGGAGATCTCTTCCTGCGACACGGCGCCCGTTTGCGCGACGGCCAGGCGACGACGCAGGTCGTCCTGCGCCTTCGACAGGTCGGAGTCGCGCAGCGCGACTTGCGCACGGTACTGGTCGTCGTTGACGAACAGGCCGCGCACCTGGCGCACCGTCTGCGCGAGGTTTGCTTCGGCCTGCTGCAGCGCGACTTGCGAATCGGCCGGATCGAGCACGACCAGCGGATCGCCGGCCTTGACCGTCTGCGTATCGTCGGCCTTCACGGCGATCACCGTACCCGTGACCTGCGGCGTGATCTGCACGACGTTGCCGTTCACGTATGCGTCGTCGGTCTCTTCATGGAAGCGCGCGACGAGGAAGTAGTACAGACCGTACGCGATGGCCGCGATCACGATGACCGCGATCAGCAGCGTCATCATCCGTTTGCGCTTCCCGTTGTTCTGCGGCTGTGCGCTGGCGGCGTTTTGTTGAGGGTCGCTCATGGCGATTTTCTCCGTCCGTTATTTCGAGTGTCTGCGTAGTGGTGGCGCCGGATCAGTTGGCGGCCTGTTGTGTCTGCTTGCCGGTGTCGGTCGCGTCGGGCGCGGCGAGTCGCGTGCCGGTCGCGTCGAACCCGCCGCCGAGCGCCTTGATCAGCGCGAGCTGCATGTCGCGCCGGCGCATCTTCAGGTTGGTCACGGTCTGTTCCGATGCAAGGCGGTTGCTGTCCGCGGTCAGCACCTGGAGCTGCGGCGACAGGCCGGCCTTGTAGCGGATCACGGCGAGGTCGTACGCACGCGTCGACGCGTCGAGCGCGCGCTGTGCGTCGCCCATCTGACGATCGACCGCGCGGATCGAGGCAACTTGCGTCGCGACATCGTTCAGCGCGCTGATCAGCGTCTGGTTGTAGTTCGCGACCGACAGGTCGAAGTCCGCATAGCGGCCCTTGAGCTGCGCGCGCAGCGCGCCGGCATCGAAGATCGGCAGGTGGATGGCCGGGCCGAACTGCGCCTGGCGGCTTGTGAAATTCAGGAATTTGCCCCAGCCGAACGCATCGAAGCCGAAACCGGCTGCGAGGTTCACGTCCGGGAAGAATTCGGCCTTCGCTTCCTTCACGTCGTGCATCGCGGCCTCGACCTGCCAGCGTGCGGCGACGATGTCGGGGCGGCGCGACACGAGATCGGCCGGCAGGTTGCCGGGCAGCGCCACATCGGCGGTCGGGTTCATCACCGGCGCGGCGATTTGCAGCCCGCGGTCCGGACCCTTGCCGAGCAGGGCGGCGAGCTGGTAGCGCACCGTCGTGATCTGGCCGTCGAGGTCGGACAGCGACGCCTGGGTCGTCGCGATATTGCCGCGTGCGGTCTGGCGCTCCACGTTGGTGTCGAGGCCGGCCGACACGCGCCCGTCGGTGATCTTGCCGACCGTCTGGCGGTTGGCGATCTCGCGTTGGGCGATGTCGCGCAACGCATAGAGTTGCGCGAGCGAGTTGTAGGTGCGGGCGACCGACGACGCGAGCGTGATGCGCGCCTGCTGCATGTCGGCTTCGGCGGCCTTTTCCTGCGACACGGCCGTGTGCAGTCGTTCGCGGTTCTTGCCCCACAGGTCGAGATCCCACGATGCGCTCGCGAGCGCATTGTTCTCGCTGTACCACTGACCGCCGTACGGCGGCGGGAACAGCGCATTCGACGAATACAGCTCGCGGGTCCACGAGTAGCTGGCCTCGGCTTTGGGCATCAGGTTGGAGCGCGACGTCTCGATGTATGACGACGCTTTCGCGATGCGCGCCTGCGCCTGCGCGATCGACGGGTTGCCCTGGAGCGCCTCGTCGATCAACTGCGGCAGCTGCGGATCGCCGAACTGGCTGGCCCAGTCGAGCGCCGGCCAATGGCCGCCCTGGGCCGGCAGGCTCTGGGTGGTTTCGAATTGCGACGCGGGCGCAATCTGCTTGTCGCTCTTGATGCCGATGTAGTTCGCGCAGCCTGCCAGCGCCAGCGCGGCAACCGCGGCGGCGACGGCGGCGCGGCACGAACTGGCGCGCACGGACAACGGAGTGGATTTCATCGCGCTGAGCCCTGACTCGGAATGAATGATGGACACTGCAAGGATTTCCTTACATTAATCTGTCAAAAGTAATTGTTATGGCAACTATTCCGTGACGCTGCTACCTGCCGTCTCGCAATAGTTGCTGAGAATGCGGCGCAGCATGCTCTTCAGGAACCCGACTTCCTCCGGCGTAAAACCGCCCAGCAGTTCGTCGAGGACGCTGCGGAACACCGGCGGCAGCCGCTCGGCGAGCGCGCGGCCTTCGTCGGTCAGTTCGAGACGCACGACCCGCCGGTCCTCGATGCTGCGCACGCGGCACAGCAGGCCGCGCTTCTCGACGCGGTCGAGCAGGCGGGTGACGGCGCTCGCGTCGATTCCGTATTCCCGTGCGAGTTCGGCGGCCGTCGAGCATTTGCCGACCGCGATCATGAACAGCATGCTCGCCTGCGTGCCGGTGATGCCGAGCTCTTCCTGCGTGCGTTGCGTGACGAGGTTGGTCATGACCGACTTCACGCGCGACATCAAATAACCGACGCTGTCGTTCATCTGATACGAAGACAGCGGCGAAACGGGCGGTTGGGAAGGAGAATCCGACATAAAACCCTGAAGCTGCAATAGTTGACTAGGCAGCAGTATAGGCACAATTGCTTGCCGCGGCAAATGTTAATCGAACCGACCGGGAGGGCGCGCCGCGGACCAAAATTCCCTTGTCGGGGTAAGGGTTTTCGGTCGGCTGGCGGCAGCTTCGGGCGGTCGATGCAGCGCGCAAGGGAAGGGGCGGAGGCGCGCTGTTTGTTGCGTCGCAGCGGCAGTCCGGTTCCGGACATTCGCACGTGCTATAATTTGTGGTTTCCAAGCTGCAATGCGCGCGCACGTGTCGAACGAGCGTGCGCGTTTGCGCGTTCAACGATTTCCAGGTTTCTATGACCCGCGCCCTTCGCAATATCGCCATCATCGCTCACGTCGACCACGGCAAGACTACGCTCGTCGACCAACTGCTCCGCCAGTCCGGCACCTTCCGCGAGAACCAGCAGATTGCCGAACGCGTGATGGACTCGAACGACATCGAAAAAGAGCGCGGGATCACGATTCTCGCGAAGAACTGCGCGGTCGAATACGAAGGCACGCACATCAACATCGTCGACACGCCGGGGCACGCGGACTTCGGTGGCGAAGTGGAGCGCGTGCTGTCGATGGTCGACTCGGTGCTGCTGCTCGTCGACGCCGTCGAAGGCCCGATGCCGCAAACGCGCTTCGTCACGAAGAAGGCGCTGGCGCTCGGCCTGAAGCCGATCGTCGTCGTCAACAAGATCGACCGTCCGGGTGCGCGGATCGACTGGGTCATCAACCAGACCTTCGACCTGTTCGACAAGCTCGGCGCGACCGAGGAGCAGCTCGACTTCCCGATCGTCTATGCGTCGGGCCTGAATGGCTACGCGTCGCTCGACCCGGCCGCCCGCGAAGGCGACATGCGCCCGCTGTTCGAGGCGATCCTCGCGCACGTGCCGGTTCGCCCGGCCGATCCGGAAGCGCCGCTGCAGCTTCAGATCACGTCGCTCGACTTTTCGACGTACGTCGGCCGGATCGGCGTCGGCCGCATCACGCGTGGCCGCATCAAGCCGGGTCAGCCGGTCGTGATGCGCTTCGGCCCGGAAGGCGACGTGCTGAACCGCAAGATCAACCAGGTGCTGTCGTTCAAGGGCCTCGAGCGTGTGCAGGTCGAATCGGCCGAAGCGGGCGACATCGTGCTGATCAACGGTATTGAAGACGTCGGCATCGGCGCGACGATCTGCGCGGTCGATACGCCGGAAGCGCTGCCGATGATCACCGTCGACGAGCCGACGCTGACGATGAACTTCCTGGTCAACTCGTCGCCGCTGGCTGGCCGCGAAGGCAAGTTCGTGACGAGCCGCCAGATCCGCGATCGTCTGATGAAGGAACTGAACCACAACGTTGCGCTGCGCGTGAAGGACACGGGCGACGAAACGGTGTTCGAAGTGTCGGGCCGCGGCGAACTGCACCTGACGATTCTCGTCGAGAACATGCGCCGTGAAGGCTACGAGCTGGCCGTGTCGCGTCCGCGCGTCGTGATGCAGGAAATCGACGGCGTGCGGCACGAGCCGTACGAACTGCTGACCGTCGACGTCGAAGACGAGCACCAGGGTGGCGTGATGGAAGAGCTCGGCCGCCGCAAAGGCGAGATGCTCGACATGGCATCGGACGGCCGCGGCCGCACGCGTCTGGAGTACAAGATGTCGGCGCGTGGCCTGATCGGCTTCCAGAGCGAATTCCTGACGCTCACGCGCGGTACGGGCCTGATGAGCCACATCTTCGACTCGTACGCGCCGGTCAAGGACGGCTCGGTCTTCGAGCGCCGCAACGGCGTGCTGATCTCGCAGGACGACGGCGCAGCCGTGGCCTACGCACTGTGGAAGCTGCAGGACCGCGGCCGCATGTTCGTGAAGCCGGGTGACGCGCTGTATGAGGGCATGATCATCGGCATCCACAGCCGCGACAACGACCTCGTCGTGAACCCGATCAAGGGCAAGCAGCTGACGAACGTGCGCGCGTCGGGTACCGACGAAGCCGTGCGTCTCGTGCCGCCGGTCCAGATGTCGCTCGAATACGCGGTCGAATTCATCGACGACGACGAACTCGTCGAAGTGACGCCGCAGTCGATCCGTCTGCGCAAGCGCTTCCTGAAGGAACACGAGCGTCGTCGCGCGAGCCGCGAAGGCGCGGTCGACTAAGCATCGATCGTTCCCGTGCATGACGAAAAAGGCCACCTCCGGGTGGCCTTTTTTGCATCTGCGCCATGCGCAACCGGACAGCCTGCAAAACACTGTTCCCGTGGGTCGTTGCAATCGGGCAAAACCCCGTCGCGCGGTGCTTTCAGGCACATTTCGCCGTGAACTTCGGTATCGGTTCTGTGATATGCTGCGCGCACGCAAGTTTTAGGTCCTTCCAAGCAAGACTTGATTCGCAATCCGCTAAACGGTCAGGCCGTGTCGCGGAAGGTTGAGTAACCCGCTATTTCTCGAGAAGCTCGAAGAAAGGTGAGCGTAAAATGTCAGATGTAATGAAGCAGTTTCAGCTGAACTCCTATCTGTTCGGCGGCAATGCTTCGTACGTTGAAGAACTGTACGATGCATACCTCAACAATCCGGCATCGGTGCCGGAGAACTGGCGTGAGTATTTCGACGCGTTGCAGAACGTCCCTGCAACCGACGGCTCGACCGCCAATGACGTCGCTCATTTTCCGATCGTCGAATCGTTCGCCGAGCGTGCGAAGGCCAATGCCTTCATCCCGCGCGAAAGCACCAGCAACCTGGCAACCGCGCGCAAGCAGGTTCACGTCCAGTCCCTGATCAGCGCATATCGCTTCCTCGGCTCGCAATGGGCCAATCTGGATCCGCTGAAGCGTCGCGAACGTCCCGCCATTCCCGAACTCGAACCGGCTTTCTACGACTTCTCGGAAGGCGACCTCGACCAGACGTACAGCGCGAGCAACCTGTATTTCGGTTTCGACCAGGCTTCGCTGCGCGATATCGTCAAGGGCCTGCGTGACACGTACTGCGGCACGATCGGCGCCGAGTACATGTACATCAGCGACCCGGAGCAGAAGCGCTGGTGGCAGGAGCGTCTGGAGTCGACCCGCGCGACACCGAATTTCTCGGCCGACGAGAAAAAGCACATCCTGAACCGCCTGACGGCCGCTGAAGGCCTCGAGCGTTACCTGCACACCAAGTACGTCGGCCAGAAGCGCTTCTCGCTCGAAGGCGGCGAGAGCTTCATCGCGGCGATGGACGAAGTCGTCCAGCACGCGGGCAAGAGCGGCGTGCAGGAAATCATCATCGGCATGGCTCACCGCGGCCGCCTGAACGTGCTGGTCAACACGCTGGGCAAGATGCCGGCCGACCTGTTCGCCGAATTCGAAGGCAAGCACGTCGACGACCTGCCGGCCGGTGACGTGAAGTACCACAAGGGCTTCTCGTCGGACGTGTCGACCGAAGGCGGCCCGGTCCACCTGTCGCTCGCGTTCAACCCGTCGCACCTCGAAATCGTGAACCCGGTGGTCGAAGGTTCCGCGAAGGCGCGGATGGACCGCCGCGGCGACGAAGATGGCCTGCAAGTGCTGCCGGTGCAGATCCACGGCGACGCGGCCTTCGCTGGCCAGGGCGTCGTGATGGAAACGCTAAACCTCGCGCAGACGCGCGGTTACGGCACGCACGGCACGCTGCACATCGTCATCAACAACCAGATCGGCTTCACGACGTCGGACCCGCGCGATGCGCGTTCGACGCTGTACTGTACCGACGTGGTCAAGATGATCGAAGCGCCGGTGCTGCACGTGAACGGCGATGACCCGGAAGCTGTCGTCCTCGCGATCCAGATCGCGATCGACTACCGGATGCAGTTCCACAAGGATGTCGTGATCGACATCGTCTGCTTCCGCAAGCTGGGTCACAACGAGCAGGACACGCCGGCGGTCACGCAGCCGCTGATGTACAAGAAGATCGCGCAGCACCCGGGCACCCGTGCGCTGTACGCCGAGAAGCTCGTGCAGCAAGGCGTGATCACCGCGGAAGACGCCGACAGCTACGTGAAGGCGTACCGCAAGGCGATGGACGACGGCCACCACACCGTCGATCCGGTCCTGTCGAACTACAAGAGCAAGTACGCGGTCGACTGGGTTCCGTTCCTGAACCGCAAGTGGACGGACGCAGCCGATACGGCCGTGCCGCTCGCCGAACTGAAGCGCCTCGGCGAACGCATCACGACGGTCCCGGAAAACTTCAAGGTTCACCCGCTCGTCGAGCGCGTGATCAACGACCGCCGCAACATGGCGCGTGGCGACCAGCCGCTCGACTGGGGCATGGGCGAACACCTCGCATTCGCGTCGCTCGTCGCATCGGGCTACTCGGTGCGCCTGACGGGCCAGGACTCGGGCCGCGGCACGTTCACGCACCGTCACGCGGTGCTGCACGACCAGAACCGCGAGCGCTGGAACGACGGCACGTACGTGCCGCTGCAGAACATCGCTGAAGGCCAGGCGAAGTTCACGGTGATCGACTCGGTGCTGTCGGAAGAAGCGGTGCTGGGCTTCGAATACGGTTACTCGACCGCCGAGCCGAACACGCTCGTGCTGTGGGAAGCGCAGTTCGGCGACTTCGTGAACGGCGCGCAGGTCGTGATCGACCAGTTCATCTCGTCGGGCGAAGTGAAGTGGGGCCGCGTGTCGGGTCTCACGATGCTGCTGCCGCACGGCTACGAAGGCCAGGGTCCGGAGCACTCGTCGACCCGTATCGAGCGTTTCCTGCAACTGTGTGCCGACCACAACATGCAGGTCGTTCAGCCGACGACCCCGGCGCAGATTTTCCACCTGCTGCGTCGCCAGATGATCCGTCTGTTCCGCAAGCCGCTGATCGTCGCAACGCCGAAGTCGCTGCTGCGCCACAAGGAAGCGGTGTCGGACCTGTCGGAACTCGCGAAGGGTTCGTTCCAGCCGGTGCTGGGCGAAACCGACGGCGGCATCGACGCGAAGAAGGTCAAGCGCGTGCTGGCTTGTTCGGGCCGCGTGTACTACGACCTCGTCGCGCACCGCCGCGAAGCGAAGGCGAACGACGTCGCGATCATCCGTATCGAGCAGCTTTATCCGTTCGCGCACAAGCAGTTCGAAGCCGAAATGAAGAAGTACGAGAACGCGACTGAAGTGGTCTGGGTGCAGGACGAGCCGCAGAACCAGGGCCCCTGGTTCTACGTCGAGCACCACCTGAAGGAAGGCATGAAGGACGGGCAGAAGCTGGCATACAGCGGCCGTCCGGCTTCGGCCTCGCCGGCGGTTGGCTACTACGCGAAGCACTACGAGCAGCAGAAGGCCCTCATCGAAGGTGCTTTCGGCCGCCTGAAGAGCGCATCGATCGCGAAATAACCGACGGAAGCGAAACGGGAAGGCGCGCCGCGCTTTCCCGTCTCTTTTGGCCCGCCGGGCGCGTTGCGCGCCGCACCGGCCGAAGGAATCGCACGAACCTCGTCATTACCCAGATTAAGCATCCAGGAAAATCACATGGCTATCGTAGAAGTCAAAGTCCCCCAGCTTTCGGAGTCGGTTTCGGAAGCCACCATGCTGCAGTGGAAGAAGAAGCCGGGCGAAGCAGTCGCGCAGGACGAAATCCTGATCGAACTCGAGACCGACAAGGTCGTGCTCGAAGTGCCGGCACCGGCAGCGGGCGTGCTCACGCAAGTGCTGCAGAACGACGGTGACACGGTCGTTGCCGACCAGATCATCGCGACGATCGACACCGAAGCGAAGGCCGGCGCGGCCGAAGCAGCGGCCGGCGCCGCCGAAGTCAAGCCGGCGGCAGCACCTGCTGCAGCCGCACCGGCAGCCCAGCCGGCTGCTGCAACCGCATCGTCGGCAACCGCATCGCCGGCCGCAGCGAAGCTGCTCGCCGAGAAGGGCCTGTCGGCGGGCGACGTCGCGGGTTCGGGCCGCGACGGCCGCGTCACGAAGGGCGACGCGCTGTCCGCAGGCAGCGCACCGAAGGCTGCGCCGGCCGCCGCACCGGCGAAGACCGCCGCTGCGAAGCCGTCGCTGCCGGAAGTGAAGGTGCCGGCGTCGGCAACGACGTGGCTGAACGACCGTCCGGAACAGCGCGTGCCGATGTCGCGTCTGCGTGCGCGTATCGCCGAGCGTCTGCTCGAATCGCAGCAGACCAACGCGATCCTGACGACGTTCAACGAAGTCAACATGCAGCCGGTCATGGACCTGCGCTCGAAGTACAAGGACCGGTTCGAGAAGGAACATGGCGTGAAGCTCGGCTTCATGTCGTTCTTCGTGAAGGCGGCCGTGCACGCGCTGAAGAAGTTCCCGCTGGTGAACGCGTCGATCGACGGTAACGACATCGTCTACCACGGCTACTTCGACATCGGTATTGCAGTCGGTTCGCCGCGCGGTCTGGTCGTGCCGATCCTGCGCAACGCGGATCAGCTGAGCCTCGCCGAAATCGAGAAGAAGATTGCCGAATTCGGCCAGAAGGCGAAGGACGGCAAGCTGTCGATCGAAGAAATGACGGGCGGTACGTTCTCGATCTCGAACGGCGGCGTGTTCGGCTCGATGCTGTCGACCCCGATCATCAACCCGCCGCAATCGGCGATCCTCGGCGTGCACGCGACGAAGGAGCGTCCGGTTGTCGAAAACGGCCAGATCGTGATCCGTCCGATCAACTACCTGGCGCTGTCGTACGACCACCGGATCATCGACGGCCGCGAAGCGGTGCTGTCGCTCGTCGCGATGAAGGATGCGCTGGAAGATCCGGCACGCCTGCTGCTCGACCTGTAAGCCGAGTTTCACCGCATTGACCCGCTCCGCACGCTCGCGCACATGCGCGGCCGTGCGGACGCACAAGTAGAAAGGATTGTCATGTCCAAGGAATTTGACGTCGTCGTGATCGGCGCCGGCCCCGGCGGCTACATCGCCGCGATTCGCGCCGCGCAGCTCGGCAAGACGGTTGCCTGTATCGAGAAGTGGAAGAATCCGGCCGGCGCGCTGAAGCTCGGCGGTACGTGCCTGAACGTCGGTTGCATCCCGTCGAAGGCGCTGCTCGCGTCGTCGGAAGAGTTCGAGAACACGTCGCATCACCTGGCCGACCACGGCATCACCGTCGACGGCGTGAAGATCGACGTCGCGAAGATGCTCGGCCGCAAGGATGCGATCGTCGAGAAGATGACGAGCGGGATCGAGTTCCTGTTCAAGAAGAACAAGATCACCTGGCTGAAGGGCCATGGCAAGTTCACCGGCAAGACCGATGCCGGCGTGCAGATCGAAGTGAGCGGCGAAGGCGAAGCCGAAGTCGTCACCGCGAAGAACGTGATCATCGCAACCGGCTCGAAGGCCCGCCACCTGCCGAACATCCCGGTCGACAACAAGATCGTGTCGGACAACGAAGGCGCGCTGACGTTCGACTCGGTGCCGAAGAAGCTCGCCGTGATCGGCGCGGGCGTGATCGGCCTCGAGCTCGGCTCGGTGTGGCGTCGTCTGGGTGCCGAAGTGACGGTGCTCGAAGCGCTGCCGGCATTCCTCGGCGCAGCCGACGAAGCGCTCGCGAAGGAAGCGGCCAAGCTGTTCAAGAAGCAGGGCCTCGACATCCATCTCGGCGTGAAGATCGGCGACGTGAAGACGACCGCCGACGGCGTGTCGATCGCTTACACGGACAAGGACGGCAACGCGCAGACGCTCGATGCCGACCGCCTGATCGTGTCGGTCGGCCGCGTGCCGAACACCGACAACCTCGGCCTCGAGGCAATCGGCCTGAAGGCGAACGAGCGTGGCTTCATCGACGTGGACGACCACTGCCGTACCGCAGTGCCGAACGTCTACGCGATCGGCGACGTGGTGCGCGGCCCGATGCTCGCGCACAAGGCGGAAGACGAAGGCGTGCTGGTCGCGGAAGTGATCGACGGCCAGAAGCCGCACATCGACTACAACTGCATTCCGTGGGTGATCTACACGTACCCGGAAATCGCATGGGTCGGCAAGACGGAGCAGCAACTGAAGGCCGAAGGCCGCGAGATCAAGTCGGGCAAGTTCCCGTTCTCGATCAACGGTCGCGCGCTCGGCATGAACGCACCGGACGGTTTCGTGAAGATGATCGCCGACGCGAAGACCGACGAACTGCTCGGCGTGCACGTGATCGCGGCGAATGCGTCGGACCTGATCGCGGAAGCCGTAGTGGCGATGGAGTTCAAGGCGGCGTCGGAAGACATCGCCCGTATCTGCCACCCGCACCCGTCGATGTCGGAAGTGATGCGCGAAGCGGCGCTCGCCGTCGACAAGCGCTCGCTGAACAGCTGAGCGCGGTATAGCGCCGGCCGGCCATCGGTTGGCGCAGCCGTCTCATGACGAAGGCGGGCGGGTTTTTCCCGCTCGCCTTTGTTTTTTCCGGTTTGCCCTGATGAACGTCACCGAATACTACACGCGCGAATTGACCACGCGCGGCTATCAGTCCGATCCCGCGCAGCGCGCGGCTGTCGATCGTCTGCAGCGCTGCTTCGACGAGTGGGTCGACTACAAGGCGCGCCGCTCGAACGCGTTCAAGAAGCTCATCAATCACCCGGACCTGCCGCGTGGCGTCTACATGTGGGGGGGTGTCGGCCGCGGCAAGAGCTTCCTGATGGACAGCTTTTACGCAGTGGTGCCCGTGCAGCGCAAGACACGCCTGCATTTCCACGAATTCATGCGCGAAGTGCACCGCGAGCTCGAGGAGCTGAAAGGGCAGGCCGATCCGCTCGACGAACTGGCGCGACGCATCGCGAAGCGCTACCGGCTGATCTGCTTCGACGAGTTTCACGTGTCGGACATCGCGGACGCGATGATCCTGTACCGGCTGCTCGATCGCCTGTTCAACAACGGCGTGCAGTTCGTGATGACGTCCAACTACGATCCGGACGATCTGTATCCCGACGGCCTGCATCGCGATCGCATGCTGCCGGCCATCGCGCTGATCAAGGAAAAGCTCGACGTACTGAACGTCGACGCGGGTGTCGACTATCGACAGCGCACGCTGGCACAGGTGCAGATGTATCACACGCCGCTCGGTGCGGATGCCGATCGCGAGCTGCGCCATGCATTCGCGAAGCTTGCCGCGGTGCCGGACGAAAGCCCGATCCTGCATATCGAGAAGCGCGAGCTGAAGGCGTTGCGCAAGGCCGATGGCGTCGTGTGGTTCGATTTCGCGACGCTGTGCGGCGGTCCGCGCTCGCAGAACGACTATCTCGAACTCGCCAGCCGCTTCCATGCGATCGTCCTGTCCGAGGTGCCGCAGATGTCGCCGCGGATGGCGTCCGAGGCGCGCCGCTTCACGTGGCTCATCGACGTGCTGTACGACCACAAGGTCAAGTTGCTGATGTCCGCGGCGGTGCCGGCGGAACAGCTGTACGTCGAAGGCCCGATGGCGAACGAGTTCGCACGCACGGTATCGCGGATCGTCGAGATGCAGTCGAAGGAGTACATCGAAACGCCGCGTCGCATCGTCGATACGTCGCTGACCTGACCACAGCTCTCGGCAAGTGGCGTGCTTCAACCGTCAAATCCGGTCAAATTCTGCTGATCCCGGAGTATTTTCGGACTTGTCTTATATTCGTCGCTGAGGTCAGCCGATATCGTTGTGTCATGGTTCCTAAGGCTGGAGATGTCCATGACACCGTATCGCGATCTGACCGATCATGAGTGGCGCCGCGTCGTGCCGCTTTTGCCTGAAATGCAGCCGCGCACCGAATTGCGCGGCCGGCCGCTGGCCAACACGCGTGCTGTCCTGAATGGCGTGCTCTGGGTGATATACAGCGGCGCGACGTGGTCCGCCATGCCGCGTCGCTACCCGTCGTACCAGACATGCCATCGCCGCTTCAAGGTGTGGCACGACACGGGCACGCTGATGCACGTGATGCGTGAGCTGTATGGCGACGCGGGCGTGAATCTCTGCAACGAGCTGTCCACACGGATGCGCAAGCACGCGCAGTCGAAAGCGGCGCAGGCGCGCAGTACCGCAACACCGACCTATCGTGCGCCGGGCAGCTACGCGTCGAACACGTTGAAGCACGCGGCGTGATCACGGCGGACTTCATCGTCACGCACACCAAAACAAAATCGGCCTGACGTCGTCGTTGCAGGCCGATTTTTCATTGCATCGCGCGCTTCGACGCGCGCCGCGTTATTGTGCGCGAACCCAGGTCTGCGACCGGCCGAGCAGCGATACGCCGATGTAGCCGCGTACGACGAGCTTCTGGCCACCGTCTTCAAGCGTCATCTTGCACTTGTAGACCTTGCCGTTTTCCGGATCGAGGATGTTGCCGCCGTCCCACTGGTCGCCGTCCTTCTTCATCGCCTTGATGATCGTCATGCCCTTGATGAGCTGATCCTTGCGCTCGTCGGTGCATGCGGTGCAGCGGCGATCGGGCTTGTCGCTCGGGCCGAGACCTTTGACGACCTTGCCCGACAGCGAACCGTCGCCGTCGTCGGCGATCTGCACGAGTGCCTTCGGCTGATGGGTGTTGTCGTCGATCGTCTGCCACATGCCGATCGGACTGTCGGCTTGCGCGAACGACGGCGCGGCACAGGCGAGCAGTGCGCCCGTAATGGCCAATGCGCGCAGCGGGCGGGTCACTTGAATCATTGTCTTCCTCCTTGTTTCACGTCGTATTCGATTCGCCCGCACGACCGTCTGCATGGGGCGGTGGCATGTTGCGAGCTTTGCCAGAATACGTGAAACCGTGCGCTGCGTTTGATAGAGGGGACTCTATTCCAAACAGTCCGCGGGATGCGGACTGTTCGGTGCCCGATCAGTTGAGCTGGTACGAGAACGCGGCATTCACGCGGGGGCTGCGCGATGCGCTTTCGACAGGCGCATCGCCGACCGGCTTCGCGATGTTCAGGTCGAGGCTGTAGTACCGGCTGTCGGTCAACCGCACGCCGATGCCGACCGACGACAGGCGGCTCGGCGACGGTGTGCCGGTATGCAGATACACGCGCGCCATGTCGTACGCGATGTACGGCGTGACGGATTTCAGGTACGTCCAGCCCGGCGTGAATCCGCGGTTGACCTCCAGCGACATCCCCCAGCCCGAGTCGCCCGACGTTTCACCGGGCTGATAGCCGAGCGCGTAGCGCGTCGAGCCGAACGAGATCTGTTCCGACGTCGGCAGCGAGTCGGCGCTGTACTGGCCGGTCACCGAGACCGACGTGCCGATCTTGAACGGCCATTCGTTGGTCTGCGTGAAGGTCGCGCCGGTACGGACGAAGGTCAGCGAAGTCGGATCTGCGTATGTCACCGGTACGCCGTCAACCAGGCCGGTCTGCGATTTCGATGCGCCGAGAATGTTGAATGCCTTGGCGACGTTGACGCTCAGCTTGCGTACCTGCTTCGGTTCGACACTCGTGTAGTCGAGCTGCAACTGCATCACGCGAACCTGCGAGCGATTGTCGAGCACGTTGCCGTTGACCTGGTTCTGGTAGCGGTCTTCGTTGTGCGCTGCATAGCCCGACACGGTGCCGAGCAGGCTGCGCTGGTTGTTCAGCAGTATCGGATAGGAAGCCGAAAGACCGAGTTTCTCGCTCTTGACGGTTCGCTGAACGGTCGACGGCAGGCCCGGGTTGTCGGTCGGCTTGCCGCGGTACGTGCTTGCATCGAGGCGCGTGACGAGACCGTTGCTGCCCACCGGCACCGAGCCGCTGAACGCGAAGTAGGTCTGCTTGTCGCGTCCGGGCGGCGCCAGCGCGGAAATGCTCAACTGCTCGCCGAACGAAGTCAGGCCGTTTTCGGTTGCGGTGATGAGGCCCTGGACCCCGGGGTGATTGAAATCGATGCCGGTGCTGACGTTGAATGCCTTGCGGTCGACCGCGAGCTCGAGCGTCGTCGCGCCATCGGTTGTTTGCGGCGGCGGCACGTTGGCCTTCACCGTGACGCCGGGCAGCAGGCCGAACGTGTTCACGTAGCGTTCGAACGTTGCACGGCGCAGTGGCCGATCGGCCGTAATGTGCGCGGCGATCGCGCGAATCTTCGACTCCATCGCGCCGGGCTTGCCGGTGACCTTGACGTCCGACACGTAGCCTTCCACGACCGTCACGCGCACGACGCCGTTCTCGAACGTCTGCGCGGGAATGAACGCGAACGACAACGCATAGCCGCGCTCCTGGTACAGCTTGGTCACGCCGTTGGCGGTTTCGATCAGCTCGCCGATCGTGATGTCCTTGCCGACGAGCGGCGTGAAGCGGCGCGAGATTTCGTCGAACGGTATCGACTTCACGCCTTCGACCTGGAACGTCTTGGGCGTCAGATGGCGCGACAGCAATTCCTGAAGCTGTGGTGCCTGCGGCGCGACCTGGACGGTGACGCTCGGGCCTTGCTTCGGTGCGTTGATCTGGGGCAGGGAGTCGAGCGGGTTGCCTGCCGCGCGCGTCTGCGCATGTGCCGTGCCTGCCGCCGCAATGGCGAGCAGCATCATCCATCTGTCCAGTCTGGATTTCATTGTTCTTCCTCGTAGGCCTTGCTTGGCGTCTTCTTTGTAATGCGGGCGCGCGACATCTGGGTGCCGCGCGCCACGTGCCGCGTCGCCGGTTGTGTTTGTACGGCCGCGCCTTCTGCTCCGGCTGCAAGGGCGCGACCGTCCTCCTTTACTTGCCAACGCTACCCAGCGTGCCCAGCAACCCCGTTACCGGTGCCAGGAGGCCCGCCGAACCGCCCGACGATGCCGACCCCGTCACGCTGCCTGCTGCTCCGGTGACAGTATTCAGCAAACCGGTGACGGGCGCGAGAGGGTTTGCCCCGCCTGTGCCGCCCGTTGCGCCGCCGAGGGTTCCCGTGACGGTCGACACGAGGTTCGTCACCGGCGCGAGCGGGCTGCTGCCGCCCGAGCCGCCGACGCTGCCCAGTGTGCCGGTGACAGTCGACACGAGGCCCGTCACCGGCGCGAGCGGGCTGCTGCCGCCCGAGCCGCCGACGCTGCCCAGTGCGCCGGTGACAGTCGACACGAGGCCCGTGACCGGTGCGAGCGGGCTGCTGCCCGAGCCGCCCGTTGCGCCGCCGACCGCACCCGTGAGCGAACCGAGCGGCGTCGACCCGAGCCCGGACAGCAGACCGCCGAGCGGGTTCGTCGAGCTGGAACCCGACGCCGTGCCGCTCTGGACGGTTGCCGTCGAGCCGCCGACGAGGCTCGTGATCAGGCCGGGGATCGGTGCTGCGCCGTTCGGGCCGTTCGGGTTCACGAGGCCGCCGGCGTTGGTCACCGTATTGCCCACTGCGGTGACGAGCTGGCCGACGTCGCCGACGAGCGGCTGATTCGACGTGCCGGCGACCTGCTTGCCTGCCGAACTGATGGCGCCGCCGACCTGGCCGAGCAGACCCGACACCGGCTGTCCGAGGCCCGTGGTCGTGCCGACCTGCTGCGTGAGCTGACCGGCGGTGATCACCAGCGGCGTGATGGCCGAGCTGAGCGGTTGCGTGACTTGCTGCACGGCGCCCGACGACAACGTCGAGCCGATCGTCGTGCCGGCGGCCGTCAGGCCGTTGGCGACCGTGTCGAGCACGGTGCCGACCGGCGTCGTGACGGGGGCTAGCGGCGAGAGCTGCCCCGTGCCCAGCGCCTTGACCGTCTGGCTCAGCCCGGACACGGTGTTGCTCGTCGCGCCGACCACATTGCCGAGGCCGGCGACCGTCGTGCCGACCGGGTCCTTCGTCGTGCCGATTTGTCCCAGGCCATTGCTTACGGCATCGGCTGCCGTGCCGACGATCGTGCCGGTACTGGAAACGGTGCTGCCGACACCCTTCGTCACACCGTCGCCCAGGCCCGGCAGGCTGATGTTGCCGACCGTGCTGCCGAGGTCCGTAGCAGTCTGGCCGACCGTGCTGATGACACCTTTGGTACCCGTCGACGAGCCGCTGGTGCCGCTCGTTCCGCTGGTGCCACTCGTGCCGCTGGAGCTGCCGCCGTTGCTGCTCGTCGGCGGCGAGCTGACGCCGCCGCCGCCGCAGGCGGCCAGCAGGCAGGCTGCGGCGAAGGCGGTGAGGGGCACGCGCCATTGGCGCAGGGCGACGGTCGTGATGGAACGTTGCTGGGACATGATGGACTCCTCGCTGTCTTTTCGATGAATGGATGTCGGATTACTTGCCGTGCGTGCCGCCGAGCAGACCGCCGATCAGCGATGTGACAGGCGAGAGCAGATTCGAGCCCGAGCCCGCATTCGTGCCGGTGCCGGTGCTGCCGCTGAGTGCCGGGACGCCGACCGTGCTGGTGACCGCGGAAACCGCGCCAGTCACGGGGGCGAGTGCGCTGCTGCCGTTCGTCGCGCCGCCGAGTGCGCCGGTGACTGTCGACACCAGGCCCGTGACGGGCGCGAGCGGGCCGCTGCCGCCACCTGCTGCGCCGCCGAGTGCGCCGGTGACGGTAGAGACGAGGCCGGTGACGGGCGCGAGCGGACCACCGCTGGTGCCGCCTGCTACGCCGCCGAGCGCGCCGGTGACGGTGGAGACGAGGCCGGTGACGGGCGCGAGCGGACCACCGCTGGTGCCGCCTGTTGCGCCGCCGAGTGCGCCGGTGACGGTGGAGACGAGGCCGGTGACGGGCGCGAGCGGGCCACCGCTGGTGCCGCCTGTCGCGCCGCCGAGCGTGCCGGAGACCGTCGTGAGGAGACCCGTGAGCGGAGCGAGCGGGTTGGTTACGCCGCCGGTGCCGCCCGTGAGGAGGCCGCCGACCGCCTTCACGGTGTTGCCTGTCGACGAGACGGTGTTGCCGAGGCCGGTCGTGACTGGGTTGCCGCCCGTCGATGCGATCATCGCGCCTGCCTGGTTCAGGCCGTTGCCGATCGTGCCGAGCAGCGTGTTGACGGGGGCGCCGAGGCCCGTGGCCGTGCCGACCGTCTGTGTCGTCTGGCCGATCATCGTCGTGATCGGCGTGATGGCCGAGCTGACCGTTTGCGTGACCTGCTGGATCGGGCCCGTCGACAGCGCGTTGGTCAGCGTGGTGCCGCCGCCCGACACGGCGTTTCCGACCGTCGTCACGAGGCCGCCGACGGCGCCCGTGACCGGGGCGAGCGGCGACAGCGGGCCGCTGCCGAGACTTGAAAGCAGAGTGCCGGTTTGCGTGACCGCACCGCCGAGCTGGTTCACGACGCCGCCCGTGCTGGCGACCGTGATGCCGACAGGGTCTTTCACCGCGCCGAGTTGCCCGAGGCCGTTGCCGAGGCCATTGCCCAGCGCGGTGACCGCGCCGCCGACGTTCTGCACGATGCCGCCCGCCGCTTGCGTCGTGGCCGGGTTGACGCCCGGTAGCGACTGGCTGGCGACGACGCTGCCGAGGCCCGATACGGTTCCACCGAGACTGGTGACGATATTGCTGCCGCTTGCGAGGACATTTCCTACCGGGTTCGCCGACACACCCGACGTGCCGCTCGTACCGCTGGTCGTTCCGCTCGTCGTTCCGCTGGTGGTGCCGCTCGTCGAGCCACTCGTGCTGCCGCTCGTCGAGCCGCTGGTGCTACCCGACGTGCTGCCACTCGTCGAACCGGACGTGCTGCCTGACGTGCCGCCGTCGGAGGTCGAGATGGAATCGCCGCCGCCCGAGCTCGAGCCGCCGCCGAGCCCCTGGCTGATTGAACCGGAACCGCCGCACGCGGAGAGGGAAAGCATGGCTGCCACGGTGGCCGCGATCATCGTCGCCCGGAACGTGCCATGAGGGATAACCAGAGTGTCCATTTCGTCCTCGCATTGAAGCTGTGTTGTGTTGAGTAATGCGAGGTCTACTCTGCAACTGTCGTGCCATTTCGATAGCCGATGGCGCCGCAAACGTTTTAAACGAGGCAATGCCTTGTCGGAAAAGGCAATTATGGAAATTGAAAGATTGTTGAATCTTTTTAAGTCTGCTCAGAAGAGAGCGATTTCAGGTGCGCTGTAACGTAACGTCACAACATTGGCGTTACGCTTGCAACGTAACGCTGGGCGCATCAAGCCCGATGGCCCGGTTCACGGGGGATACGGTATTTTACTGGTGGACTAGATGTGTACATCTAACCTATCGTAAGTCCTATGTGAAAAACGTACCGAAAAGCCGTACAAATACGTTGTGCATCCGGGAAAAAATTTCGATCCGGATCGTTGAAAGGGGTTGGAAATTAAAGAGGATCAGATATAAGATTCGGGGCAGGTGTAAGGAAATGTACGGGTCAGTACACAACGTTCGAGGAGGATCCCTATCGCGAATGTTAACTTGCATCAAGTAACGTGAAGTGCTCTTCGGGGCGACCTATAAAGAAAGTGCACCCAGTCGTCGTTATAGCAGTTGCAGCGAACGATTCGGGGCAAGTGGCCAGATATGCGGGGATGTAGAACGTATAAAGGCCAGAGAACGTACATACAGGCACGAGGAATTAGAAAATGAAAGCAATCATCAAGCGTTTTCTTAAGGAAAACAACGGGGTTACCGCGATCGAGTATGGGTTGATCGCGGGTCTGATCGCTGTTGCGATCGTTGCAGGGGTTACGTCGATCGGCGGCAGCCTCGGCAATATGTTCACCAACCTGGGCACCTGCGTGAGTACGCGCACGGCTGACGCTTGCTCAACGACCGCCATCTGGGCCGCGCCTAAATAACGAGGACGACTTATTACTTTGTAAAGCGTCGTCTCGATGCGGTAGCGGGCGGATTGCTTTTGCAATCCGCCTGTCCCGATGCTTGCGGCTGGCTGTGGCGCGATGGCACATCTTATTTTCAGTGGAATATTCCTGGTCTGGGCGGCATTCGTCGCGGTCAGCGATATTCGCTTTCGTCGAATTCAGAATTCGCTCGTCCTGGCAGGATTGGCCGGTGCGCTCGGGGGCGCGTTTCTTGACGCGAATCCATTTGGTGTTTTTCCGCTTCAGGCAACGATCGGTATGCTGGTTGGAGTGATCGGGCTGTTTCCGTTTTTCCTGCTGCGGGCCATGGGTGCAGCGGACGTCAAGGTTTTTGCCGTGCTCGGCGCCTGGTGCGGAATGCATGCGCTGCTCTGGCTGTGGATCGTCGCGAGTCTGGCTGCTGGTATTCACGCGCTCGCGGTGATGCTGTTGTCGCGCACGTCGCTTGGCGCGCTGTGGCGGCAGGGCGCGCCTGCGATGACGTTGGGCGGATATCGGGCGACACCTTATGCGGCATGTCTTGCGATACCGGCTGCGGTATGGCTTTTCTATCTCGTCGCCACGGGGGGCGCGCGATGAAACGACAGAAACAACGGCGCGGGTACAGGTGGCAGCGTGGTGCGACGGCGGTCGAGTTTGCAATGGTGTTTCCGCTGTTCTTCGTGATTGCCTATTCGATCATCAGTTTCGGGATGATTTTCGTGATTCAGCAGAGCCTGACGCTGGCTGCCAGCGAGGGGGCCAGGGCTGGATTGAGCTACGCCCCTACGATGACTGCCCGCATTGCGAACGCGACGACTACCACGCAAAACGTCCTGGGCTGGCTGAATATCAGCCCGCCGCAGGTGGTGGCACCGCGTTGCAGTTACGATCCGTCGCAGCCGCCGAATCCGCCGTCGCTGTATTGCCTCTCGGTCACGGTGAGTTACTCGCCGGAATCGTGGATGACGTATATCCCGCTCCTAGGGAGCGTGGTGAATCAGCCGTTGACGAGCACCGCGATCGTACAAATTCCGCAGTCCATTTTGTGAGAGGCGCATCGTGGTGCGACGGACACGCCGACACCAGAAGCACGTGACCAGAGAGATTGACTCGGACTTTCATTCCGGCATCCATACAACAACATGGCCAACAACTTAACGAAGATCATCGCCGGGCTGCTGATTGCGATCGCTGTTTTGCTCGGTATCTACGCGTGGATGCTCGGGCGCAGCACGCCGAGCGCGGCACCGGCGCAGCCGACCATTGCCGCCAACCCGGTGCCCGTCGTGATTGCGGCGCGAACATTGCCTGCCGGCCAGCCGATTGCCGCCGATGCGCTGAAGATGCAGCCTGCGTCGCCGGTACCGATCGGGGCGTTCAGCGATCCGTCGTTGCTCGTCGGCCGCATCCCGAACAAGGACATTCCGGCGTCGGCGCCGGTTGTCGCGGGAGGGCTGGTATCGGGGCTCGCCGAGGACGTGCAGCCGGGCGAACGCGCGGTTGCGATCCGTGTCGACGAAACCAATGCGGTCGGCAATCGGCTGCGTCCTGGCAATTATGTCGACGTGTTTCTCAACCTGAAGCGCGAAGGCGGCGGGGCGATGTTCGACGGTGAGGTATCGCAGACGCAAGCGCGGCTTTTGCTGTCGAAGGTGCGCCTGCTGTCATTCGGCGACGCGACACCCGATCACGATAGCGGCAGCAACGCAAACGGCAGCAACGGACAACCGACCAATGTACGCATCGCGGTGCTGTCGGTGCCGACCGCGCAGGTCGACGCGTTGACGCTCGGCGAGGCGAGCGGTCGGCTCACGCTTGCATTGCGCAATCCGCGCGACGATGAACTCGCGGCGCAGACCGTCGCGGTGCGCACGGATAACAAGCTGTCGCCGTCGGCGCTCGCCGCAGCCGGCGTGTCACTGCAACAGCTTTCCGGCACGCAGAGAAGTCAGACGGCCAACGTGAACGTGCCGCCGCTGCCGTCTCGTTTGCCTCCGGGGGGGCGGCCGAACGGTGGAGGAGGCATCGAGATTATCCGTGGCGGCCGGTCGGAAACGGTCGCGTATTGAGCGGTATCGACGGTCATCGATATTCAGCAAAAACAGATTAAAAGGGTCGCGCAACGGCCTTCCAAACGATGAAAAACACACTGATTGCATTCGCGATGGCTATCTGGACCATGACGTTCGCATCGTTTGCCTCGGCTGCCGGCACGATCGAACTCGCGGTTGGTGCACAACGCCAGATTTCGGCCGGCCGTGCGTTGCAGCGGGTTGCAGTCGGCGATCCGGCCATCGCCGACGTGCTGCTCATGAAAGGAAGCCGTTCCGGCTCCGTGCTCCTGACTGCGAAGGCGGCGGGTGCGACCAACGTGATGCTGTGGGTGCGCGGTCGCGATGAGCCCGAGATCTGGAACGTCGAAGTCGTCGACGCGGCTGCGCAAGCGGTACTCGATGGCGGCACGCCGCGCGTGAATGTCTATGGCGGGACGTCGGTGCTGCGAGGAACTTCGACATCGCTCGACGCCCATCAGCGCGCGGTCGACGTCGGCAAGAACACGAGTGCGAAGGGCGCGGTGATCGATCGCTCGACGGTCACCGGCAAGAACGTCGTGCAGGTCGACGTGCGCGTCGTCGAATTCAGTCGCTCGGTGCTCAAGCAGGTCGGATTCAACTTCTTCAAGCAGAGCAACGGCTTTTCGTTCGGTTCGTTTGCGCCGGGCGGCGTGCAGTCGTACAGCGGTGGATCGGGTTCCGGTGCGAGTTCGGGCTCGTCATCGAGCCCAGGTTCATCGTCATATTTGCCAACGCTCGGCGCGCCCGTGGCGTCAGCATTCAATCTGATCGTGAACGCCGGCGGGCGCGGCATCTTCGCCGATCTGTCGCTGCTCGAAGCGAACAATCTTGCGCGCGTGCTCGCGGAGCCGACCCTCGTCGCGCTGTCCGGCCAGAGCGCGAGCTTCCTCGCGGGCGGCGAGATTCCGGTGCCATCGCCTCAAGGGCTCGGCTCGACCGCGATTCAGTGGAAGCAGTACGGCGTCGGGCTCACGCTGACCCCGACGGTGCTGAATCCGAATCGCATCGCGCTGAAGGTCGCGCCGGAGTCGAGCCAGCTCGATTTCGTGAACAGCGTGACGATCAGCGGTGTCGCGGTGCCGGGCATCACGACGCGCCGCGCGGACACGACGGTCGAACTCGGCGATGGCGAGAGCTTCGTGATCGGCGGCCTGATCGACCGTCAAACGATGTCGAACGTAAGCAAGGTGCCGCTGCTCGGCGACTTGCCGATCATCGGCGCGTTCTTCAAGAATCTGAACTATCAGCAGAACGACAAGGAATTGCTGATCATCGTGACGCCGCATCTCGTCGCGCCGATCGCGAAGGGCGCCGTGTTGCCGTCGACGCCGGGCGAACTGTCCGAGCAGCACGATGGGCCGGTCTGGAGATCGTATCTAGGTGGCGTGGCGTCGCCGGATGCTGCTCCGGGGTTTTCGAAGTGAAGGCGAAGCGTTGCGCGTTGCGGCGCATCGTCACGCCTTGCGTAATCGGGGGTGTTCGACATGAACGCGCGAACCGAATCATTGTGTGAACCCGCCGTGACCGACTATTTCGTTTGCGCGTCGTCGCAGGACAGGCACGTCCGCTGGCTGGCAGATACGCTCGTGTCGGCCGGCGCGGTGGAGGCTGCGTCGCTTGAGCCCGGTGCGCTTGCTCAGCGCATCACGGGCCTCAATCCGGCGCTCGTATTCATCGATTTTTCGGAAGGAAGTGCGGCGGCGAGCGCCGCCGCCGCTGCGGTGCGCGCGTCGTATCCAGGGCTGCCGGTCGTTGCGCTCGGTTCGCTCGCGCAGCCGGAGAGCACGCTCGCCGCGTTGCGCGCCGGTGTACGCGACTTTATCGATGTATCCGCATCCGCCGAAGATGCGCTGCATACGACGCGCGGGTTGCTTGCGCACGTCGGCGAACCGGTCAGTCGCCACGGCAAGCTCGTTACGTTGCTCGGTGCACGCGCCGGCATGGGCGTGAGTACGCTCGCCGCGAACCTCGCCGTCTGGTTGCAGAAGCATGCCGCCGTTACCGGGACGGACGCCGTGCCGGCTGGCGGCGCGGCGGTCGGCCGTCAAACCGCGCTCGTCGATCTGGGGCTGCCGGCGGGCGATGGTGCGCTGTTCCTGAACACGCGTTGCGAATTTCATTTCGTCGACGCGGTGCACAACCTGCGCCGTATCGACCGGACTTTCGTGAACACCGCCTTGACCCGTCACTCGAGCGGTGTCGCACTGACGACGCTGCCGGCCGATCTCGGCGGCCTGCGCGACGTATCGTATGCGGCATGCGTCGGGCTGCTGAACCGGTTTCGCGCATTCTTCGATCAGCAGGTTGTCGATCTCGGCGGTTTCTCGAACCACGAGTTCGTCGCGCAGATCGCGGCCTCTGCCGACGAGGCGTGGCTGGTCTGCGATCAGGGCGTTGCATCGATCGTATCGGCGGCCGATCTGCTCACCGGGTTGCGCGATACGGGTGTTGATGTCGACCGCGTGCGGCTGGTCGTTAACCAATACGATCCCGCACTCGATTTGACGCCCGCACAGATCGCGGAGCGTCTCGGACTGTCGCTGGTCGGCACGCTGCCTTCGCGTCGCGTCGCAATCGGCCATGCTGCGAATCAAGGGCGACTCATCGTCGATGCAGCGGAGCGTGATCCGTATGTGCGCGCGCTCGAATCGCTCGCCGCACGCCTGCCGGGGGTGGCGACCTCGTCGCGGCCGGCGGCGGGCCTGTCGGTACTGAAGCGCTTTATTCAACCTTCGTCCAAGCGGTCGTAAGCGATGGCACACGACATTCAATTTGCCGACGGCGCAGCGCCGTTCTCCCAGACGCAGCAATTCCACGACATTAAGAATGCCGCTCACGAGCATTTGCTGACGCGTATCGAGGAACTGGGCGCCGAGTTCGGCCGATGGTCCCGTCAGGCGATCAATCAGTTCGTCGATCTCGAGATCGACAGCTTCGTGCGCCTGCGCCGCATTCCGTTGAACGAGAACGAGGTGCGCGCGATTGCGGAGGCGTTGACCAAGGAACTCGCCGGCTTCGGGCCGATCGAGGACTTGCTCGGCGATCCCGCGGTCGAGGATATCCTGATCAACGGATACAACGATGTGTATGTGTCGCGTCACGGGATCCTTGCGAAACTGCCGGTACGTTTCACCGACAACGCGCATTTGCTGCGTATCGTGCGCCGCATTCTCGCACCGATCGGGCGTCGCCTCGACGAGTCGAACCCGATGGTCGACGCGCGGCTGCCCGATGGTGGGCGCGTCAACGTCGTGATCGAGCCGCTGTCGATTGACGGACCGGTCGTGTCGATCCGGAAATTTCGCAAGGATCCGCTGAAGCCGTCCGACCTGCTCGGCAATGGTACGTATAACGATGAAATCGGCACGTTGCTCGAGGCGGCTGTCGAAGCTCGCTGCAACATTCTCGTGTCGGGCGGGACGAGTTCGGGCAAGACGTCGCTGCTGAATGCGCTCGCTTTCCATATTCCCGAGATCGAACGCGTCGTGACGATCGAGGATACGGCCGAACTGTCGTTGAACCACCCGCACGTCGTAAGGCTCGAGAGTCGGCCGGGCGGTTTCGACGGCACCGGGGTGGTGTCGATTCGCGACTTGCTTCGCAATACGTTGCGGATGCGCCCGGACCGAATCATCGTCGGCGAAGTCCGCGGCGGCGAGGTGCTCGAGATGTTGCAAGCGATGAATACCGGCCACGACGGATCGATGGGCACCGTGCATGCGAGCTCGCCGCGTGAGTGTCTGTATCGCCTCGAGATGCTTGCGGGCTTCGCGGGCTTCCAGGGTACCGAATCGAGCCTGCGCCGGCAGATTGCGAATGCGATCGATTTCATCGTGCAGATCGGCCGCCTGTCGAACGGGCGGCGCAGAATCCTGTCGATCACCGAAGTGACCGGGCTATCGGACAACATCATCGCGACGCAGGAGCTTTACCGGTATGAGGCGCGCGTGACGCCGGAGGGCGAGGAGATCGATCATTGGGAGTCACTCGGCATTCATCCGCATTCGCCGAAGCTCGCACGTTTTCGTCAAGCGTTGACGAGCAGCGGGTTCAACGACGGCGGGTTCGGTGGAGGCTTCGGTGGTGGCGGGTTCGGTCGCGGCGGCGGAGGCTTCAATGTATAGCGCAATGGTCTGGGTACTTGCGTTCGCGATGCTGTGCGTCGCCACGGCAATGATGCTGTGGCGGCACGCGGAGACGCGGCGCGTGCGGACCGACGCGAAGCGTTTCATCGATAGCCGGCTCGAACCGGGCGTGCGTGTCGCGGCTGCCGCGCAGGCACCCCGGCCGACACCGGGTGTACTGCGGACTGCATCGCCGCCCGGCGCCACGCGAAACGCGTCGTCCGACGTATTCCGTGCGCGCTGGTATGCGGCTGTGGCCGAATATCTGACGAACCTCGCGAGTCGCGCGGGGATCGAGGGCGCGCGCGGCAAGGTGATGGTCGCGTTTGGCGGGCTCGTTGGCGTGGCGGCATTTGCGGGCAGCCGCGGCGGCGCGCTCGCGTGCGTCGCAGCTATCGCATGCGGAAGCGCGATGTTTGGCGTCTGGCTTTCGTCGCGGATTCAACGGCGGCGGCTGAAGATCGTCCGGCAGATTCCTTCATTCCTCGACGGGATCGTGCGTCTCGTGACACTCGGCAACAGCGTGCCGGCCGCATTCCAGTCCGCGCTTCAGACGACCGAGGAGCCGCTTCGCGGTTGCCTCGACCATGTGTCGCGCATGCTCCGCGGCGGCGTGGAGATCGACCGAGCGATGATGCATATCGCGAAGATCTACCGAACCGAGGAGTTCGAACTCGTCGGCTCGGTGTTGAGGCTGTCGGTCAAGTATGGCGGCCGCGCGGATGTAATGCTCGAGCGCATGGCCGTGTTTATGCGCGACCTCGAACAGGCGGAACGCGAGTTGACTGCGATGTCGTCGGAGACGCGGCTGTCGGCGTTCGTACTCGTGATGCTGCCGATCGCCATCGGCGGTTTTGTCATCGTGACCAATCCGAAGTATCTGCACGGGATGTGGAACGATCCGAGCGGGCGCTCGCTGCTCGTGGTCGCGTTCATGCTGCAACTGGCCGGCAGCGTGTGGTTGTACCGAATGGCCCGGCTAAGGTGACGCAATGACATCGACTCAGATTGGAGCGATTGCCCTTGCGGTCGGCGCGCTCGGCGTGCTGTTGCTCGGAATGGTCGCGCTGCTGCGGGCGCATGCCGCGACGCGTGCCGAACGAGCACTCGTCGACGCGCTGGACCGACGCATGGTCGCGCTCGAGGCGGCGAAGGCGCGGACGTCGGACAGCGGGCGCGACGCGGCGGCGCAACCCGACGCAGGCGGCGGAAGGCGCGTCGCGCAGTTCCTCGAACAGTTGTCGGCGGTGGGCATGCGCTGGCTCAACACCGGGCTCGGCAAGCAGCTCGTCGCCGAAGAGGATCGTCGCCTGCTCGAGCAGTGCGGCTATGTCGACGCGCGCACGCGGGGGTTGTTCCTGAGCGCGCGAATCGCGTGCGGGATCGGCTTGCCGCTGTTGTTCGTGATCTTCGCGAGCGGCCGGATGAAGGGCAGCTACTGGATGATCGGCCTGTTTGTCGCGTTCGGCGTCGGCTTCATGTTGCCGAAGCTCTACATCCAGCGCCGCGCAGCTGCGCGGCGACAGAGCGTCATCGACGAATTACCGCTGCTCGTCGATATGCTGCGTCTGCTGCAGGGCGTCGGACTATCGCTCGACCAGAGTCTGCAGGTTGTAACGAACGATTTTCGCGGGATGTTGCCGGTGTTGTCATCGGAGGTGGGGATTGCACAGCGCCAGTTCGCGGCGGGCCGCACGCGCGAACAGTCG
Source organism: Burkholderia anthina (assembly GCF_902498995.1). Lineage (GTDB taxonomy): Bacteria > Pseudomonadota > Gammaproteobacteria > Burkholderiales > Burkholderiaceae > Burkholderia > Burkholderia anthina. The sequence continues at coordinate 212,473 of NZ_CABVLY010000006.1, read as the reverse complement.
CTGCAGCGGTTGTCCGGCGGCTTCGATAACGAGGACTTGCGCGCGATCGTGCGGTTGATGATCCAGGTCGACAAGCACGGCGGTGCGGTGCAGGAGCCGCTCAAGCAATTCGGCGACCGGTTGCGCGAGACACGTCGTGCGATGCTTCGCGAGCGGATCGGCCGGTTGACGGTGAAGATGACTGGCGTGATGGTGCTGACGTTATTGCCTGCTTTGCTGATTGTCACGGCCGGGCCGGGGATGCTGGCGGTCATGCACGCGCTATCGTCGCACCACTGACGGACGGAAGGAACGAAGATGAAGCAGATCAGTGGAGTGGTGACGCGGGCAGGCGTGATAGCAGTGGCGCTGCTGCTCGGTGCGTGCGCGACCAAGGACAGTGGGTATGGTGTCAATGCGCAAACCGAGCGGGCGGCGTTGATGCAGGCTGCCGATCAGAAGCGTGCGGTGCCCGATACGCCGGGAATGTATCTGGGCCTGATTCAGCGGATGCAGGCGCAGGGACTCTATTATGCGTCGCTCGCACATATCGACGCATATGAGAAAACTTACGGCGTAACGCCGGACTCCACCCTGTTGCGGGCAGATGCACTGCGGATGACCGATCAGTCGGCCGCGAGTGCGGCCGTGTACACGCAACTGCTCAAAACGCCGCTTGCCGCGCGCGGCTATCGTGGGCTTGGGCTGCTTGCCGGTGCGGCAGGCGACTTCGGTCGTGCGGTGCAGGCGCTTGCGCAAGCGTCCGAGCTTGCGCCGACCGATGCGTCGTTGCTGTCCGATCTGGCTTACGCGAAGCTGCGCAGCGGCGATGTCGCTGGCGCGCGGGTGCCGCTTCTGAAAGCCGCCGAACTGGACCCGCACAATCCGAAGATCGTCAGCAACCTCGCGCTCTACCTGCTCGCGGCGGGTCGCACGCAGGATGCGCAACGGTTGATGAATCAGCAGCACCTGCCGGCGGATATTCGCAAGGACATCAACGGCGATGCCGCGAAGATTGCGGTTGCAGTGCAGGCTCAGCAGCGCGCTATCGCTGCGCCGTCGGCGGTGTTCGCGCGACGCAGCCTGCTCGCGCCGAATACGCCGATGGCGAACAATTCTGGCTACGACCAGACCATGCCGCTGCTGCAACGATTTGCACAATGAACAGACATCGGGGGATTGACATGAACAATAGCAAGCAATATCGAAACGCGCGGGCGGGCCGAATCGCGGTGCTCGGTGCGCTCGCCTGCATGGTGGCGGGTTCCGCGTCCGCATACGGGCAGGTAACGTCGTCTGCGTCCGATGTCGATCGTTCGACAAGGGAGTGGCTCGCGCTACAGCGCGACAATCGCGCGGCGGCACCGACGCAGCCGGTGTTGGGCGACGTCGCGTCCCTCATCTACCAGCGTTACCTTGATTCGTTCAAGAACAAGATTCCGAATTCGATGAGTTCGCAGATAGGCTCCGGCAGCGGAGCGGGCGGCGGGCAATCGACTCAATAAGCGAGACGACAATGCGGGCAGATCAAGCATGCGCGGCACGACGGCGCGGCGCGGGCCGGCCGGCGGGGCGTTGCCAGCGTGGCTCCGTGGCGGTGCTCGCGGTGATATGGATGTCGATCGCATTCATCATGCTGGCCGGGATCGACATCGGCCACTTCTATTCCGAGCGACGCCTGATGCAGGCAGCGGCCGATTCGGCTGCACTGTCAGCGGTTTCTCAAGTTTCCGCCGATACAGCCTGCGCGGCGGCGACGACCGCGGCGAATCAAATCGCGAATCCGACAAAAAAACCGCTACCGCCCAGCGTGACCGTTTCCGTGACGTGCGGGATCTGGACTGCGCCCCAAGCCAGCGGCAGCGCGTTGTTCTCGCCGACCGCGGGAACGGCGACCAATGGTCAATGCGCGGGGTTGTCGGCCGGCGCGGCAAGTGGCCAGCCGGCCAATGCCGTATGCGTGACCGTTTCCGAGCCGGTATCCGGCATTTTTCGTAATGGAACGACGATCAGTGCGTCAGCCATCGCCAAGATCACGCCGTACGACACCTTTACACTCGGCACGGCGCTCGCGTCGTTGAATGGCGGGTTGATCAACCAGTTGCTCGGTACGCTGACCGGTTCGCCCAACCCACTGAATCTCCAGGCCGTCGATTATCAGGGGCTGGCGCAAGTCAACCTGAACATGGCGGGCATTCTGGCCAATTTGCCGGTCGGTACGAGCACGGCCGTGCTGAACGGAACCGTGTCGCTCGGCCAACTGGTCAATGCGGAATTGCAGGCAGCGACGCAGCAGAATCTGGCGAGCGCGAATCTGAACGTTCTGAATGCGATCGCTGCGGCACTGTGCATCAACAACACCTGCGGCGGCCCTCAGATCGCGCTCGGTCAACTGGTTTCCGCTGCGGTTGCCGGTGGCAGCTCAGCGGTCAATGCGAGCGTGAATGCACTCGGATTGCTATCGACGGCGTTGCAAATCGCGAACGGAACGAGCCCGGTCACCATTCCCAGCATAACAGTGCAGACGCCGACCGCGCTCGCGCCGCTGCTGAACACGACCGTGTCGGGCTCCGTATCGCTCGCCGGAACGCCGCCATCCACGGCAAGCGGTCCGCCCGGGCCGTCTAATTGCGGGACGACCAATTGCACGACCAATACGTCGACTGCGCAGGGCAATATCTTCCTGAATACGTCGCTGTCGCTCCTGTCGACGTGCTCGGACGGGTCTCTGGCCTACCCGGGAGCCGCTTGTTCGAAAGGCAAGGCGACTCCGCTCGCCGCCGTTCAATTGCCGGTTACCGCCTACGTGTCGCCGGCGACGGCGGGTCTGGCGTCCGTCACCTGTACGCCGGACGGTACGAAAAGCGCACAGGTGAATGTCCAGACAGGTGTGCTTGCCGTCTACCTCGGCGGGTCGGCGAATACCCCGATCAATCTCAATGCCGCCAGCGGTTACACACCGAGCGGCAGCGCAAACCCGATTCCGCTCGTGTCCGTCAACCTGCAGAGCCTGCTGAATCTGCTGAACCTCGGCGGCTTGACCTCCACGCTGACATCGCTGCTTAACGTGCTGACGCTGGGCCTCCTCAACCTGAACGACATCTCGATCAGCATCAGCTTGAAGCCTGGCCAATTGACAGTTCCAGTCGCCAATCAAACGCCGACGCCGTTGTCGTTCGCGTATCCCGGGCCGCAATCCTCCGCTTCTCCGAGCCCCGCGTCGCCGTACACGCTGAACGTCGGCACGGATCAGTTCCTGGCGCCTGCGGTTCAGGGCATCGTGAACGGTGGCTTGACGTTGACGTTATCTGCGAGCGGCGGCTTGGTGTCGATCCTGGCTGGCGTATTGAATCCGTTGTTGAGTGCCCTGACGGGGCCGATTTTGACTGCACTGGGGAATACGCTCGTTCCGCTGCTGCTGCAACCGGTCGATTCTCTTCTGGCCTCCGTCACGAGCCTGCTCGGCCTGAGCCTGGGAAATGCCTATGTCACGAATACACCGGATTCGATCAAGTGCGGCACGCCCATGCTCGTTCAATAAATCTCCGAGCATTCCGTTATCGACGGAGGGCGGTTTCGCCACCGTCCGCAACCAATCGCTGATCGGCAATGCCGCGTTACTCTTCAATTATTGAAGCCGTACCCAAAGAATGAGACCCACCCCCGCAATCGCAGAACTCGACCTCTACGTCTGGGAAGGCAAGGCGGACATCGTCGACCGCGTTGCCCGGTGCATGGCGAGCTTCGACGTCGAAGTGATCCGTGCGGACAACGCCGAGATCTCGCCCGAGCGCGCCGCATTGCGGCCGTCGCTCGCGATCATCAGCGTGACGATGATCGAAACCGGCGCGGCGTTCCTGCGCGACTGGCAGGCCAACATCGGCATGCCGGTCGTCTGGGTCGGCGCGGCGCGCGACCACGACGCGTCGCAGTATCCGCCCGACTATTCGCATATCCTGCCGCTCGACTTTACGTGCGCCGAACTGCGCGGCATGGTCGGCAAGCTCGTCACGCAGTTGCGCGCACACGCGGCCGAAACGCTGCAGCCGTCCGAACTCGTCGCGCACTCCGAGTCGATGCAGGCGCTGCTGCACGAAGTCGACACGTTCGCCGACTGCGATACCAACGTGCTGCTGCACGGCGAAACCGGTGTCGGCAAGGAGCGCATCGCGCAACTGCTCCACGAAAAACACTCGCGTTACCGGCAGGGCGAGTTCGTGCCGGTCAACTGCGGTGCGATTCCGGACGGCCTGTTCGAATCGCTGTTCTTCGGGCACGCGAAAGGCTCGTTTACCGGCGCGGTTGTTGCGCATAAAGGCTATTTCGAGCAGGCGGCGGGCGGCACGCTGTTCCTCGACGAAGTCGGCGACCTGCCGTTGTACCAGCAGGTCAAGCTGTTGCGCGTGCTCGAGGACGGCGCCGTGCTGCGCGTCGGTGCGACGACGTCGATCAAGGTCGATTTCCGTCTGGTCGCGGCCAGCAACAAGAAACTGCCGCAACTCGTGAAGGAAGGCCTGTTCCGCGCGGATCTTTACTATCGGCTCGCGGTGATCGAGCTGAGCATTCCGTCGCTGGAAGAGCGAGGCGCGGTCGACAAGATCGCGCTGTTCAAGTCGTTCGTCGCGGAGGTGGTGGGCGAGGAACGGCTCGGACAACTGTCGGACCTGCCTTACTGGCTCGCGGACGCGGTGGCGGACAGCTATTTCCCCGGCAACGTGCGCGAGTTGCGCAACCTGGCCGAGCGCGTCGGCGTGACGGTGCGGCAGACGGGGGGCTGGGATGCGGCGCGATTGCAGCGGCTGGTCGCGCATGCGCGCAGCTCGGCACAGCCGGTGCCGGTGGAGAGCGCGGCGGAAGTCTTCGTCGATCGCAGCAAATGGGACATGAACGAGCGCAGCCGCGTGATCGCGGCCCTCGACGCAAACGGTTGGCGGCGTCAGGACACGGCGCAGCAACTCGGTATCAGCCGCAAGGTCCTGTGGGAAAAGATGCGTAAATATCAGATCTTCGACGAGGAGCCCGAGACGCGCGAAAGCGAGTAATTAATGAGATAAAATCGCGCTGAATTACAACGACACGGGCGGGGAATCAAAATTGATGAGCCATATGACGGGGTTGGGGCGGGCGTGTGCGTTGCTCGCCGTGGTAGGGGGCATGCAGGGCGCGTTCGCGCAGGGGTTGGCAGGCAACGGGACGCCGGCAGTACAGCAGGCGTCCGCGCCGGTGGCGGCGATTCCGGTGATCGATCAGCAGGGTCAGGCGTCGGTGCAGCCGCAGGCAGGCGAGACGACCGGGCAGAGCACGGTTGACGAGCTGCAGCGCCAGATCCAGGCGCATTCGCTGACGGAAATGCGCACGAGCTATAACGGCAGCTATGGTGCGAGCCAGCTGTTCAGCGTCAAGGACGGTTCGTATTTCGTCGCACTGTTCCAGCAGAAGGCGTTCTGGCGCGTGATCAAGACTTACGACGAAACGCGGGCGGAAGCGATCTATCGCGATTTCTCGCGTCAGGCCGAACGGCTGGCCGTCAACGAGTTGCGTGCGGCGAAGCTGGAATCGCAGAAGGCGCAAACGGACAAGCAGATCGAAGTCACGCAGGAGCGCGCACGACGTCTGCAGGCTGACATCTCGATCGCGCGCGAGCAGCAGGCAGTGGTCGCGGATCGTCAGAAGACGGTGCGTAACGAAACGGCGGCATTGCAGGCGCAGCAGGCGGAACTGCAGTCGCAGTTGCGCGCATTGCAGCAGCAGGTGCATGCGCTGCAGCGCGAGGCCGACGCGGGCTTGCCGACGACGGCACGCTGAGCAGAAGCAGGATGGGGCAGGTGCGGCGACATGCCGCGCCGACCGACGAAGAAAAAGGGCAAGCCGATTGGCTTGCCCTTTTGTTTTACTGGCCGTCCGGCACGATTCGCCGGCGGCGCGTGACGATGACCGGCCCGCTGCCGCCGCGTGCGTCGGACGGTGACGTGTTGCTCGATGCGTCGCCGGCGTCGCGCGGTGCGCCGTAGCTTTCGCGCGGTTCGCGCGGGGCATAGCCTTCACGGGGTTCGCGCGGCGCGCCATAACCTTCGCGCGGTTCGCGGGAGCCGTAGCCTTCGCGCGGTTCACGCGAGCCATAGCCGCCGCCGTCGCCGCGCGACTCGCGGGAGCCGCCGTGCGAGCCGTACGGGCTGTGGCCGCCGCCTTCGCGGCCACCCGGCCGGCCGCCGGGGCGCGGGCCGCGCGGGCCGCCGCCACCGGGGCGCGAGCCGCCGGTGTCGAGCTGGATCGTAGAAATGGCACGTTTGTAGATGCCTTGCAGACCCACGGGGGTGCGCAGCATCACCAGATACTGGTCGAACGACTCGATGCAGCCCGTCAGACGAATGCCGTTGACGAGATAGATTTCAACGCGCTTACGTTCCTTGCGCGCCGCATTGATGAAGTCGTTTTGCGGATGGGATTCTGCGGGATTGGCCATTGAGGTGCGGCAGGAGCCTGCGTCAGAGAATATGTTGTGCGTGTGTGTGGCGTGTTCGCCCACCAAGTGTTTGGCGGGATTTTACCCTGTTCGTTCCGCCAGCGCGCGGTCGTGATTGTGTCGAACCGTAACCCACTATAGACGTTCCCGCGCATTTTCGCGATTCGGTCGAACGGCTAATGCCCGTTCGTTACGGCGCGTTACGAATCTCGCAGCGGCGTAGCACCTGGCGATGCGTGTCGCGATTAAAGTCGTCGCGCATGTCGGGCAGGCCGGCAGATCAGGGATACGGAACATGAAGAAGAGGACAGTCGCGGGATGGCTCGGAAGCGCAGCGTTGCTCGCTTCCGGCAGTGCGATGGCAGCGCACGTCGACCTGTCGGTCGGCATCGGCGTGCCGGTCGCACCGGTCTATGCCGAGCCGGCACCGGTCTATGTGGCGCCGCAGCCGGCGATGGTCGCGTATCCGGATGGCGGATACGGCTACTACGGCGACGATGGCGACGATCGCTACCGGAAATGGCGCAGGCACCATGAGCGGCACTGGCGCGAGCATCACGGCGACGATGACGACGACTGAGCCGGCTGCGCGCGCCGCCGGAGCGCGGCCGGGATCGTCCGGCCGCGTCCCGCCCGGCTTGCTCAACCCGGCTTCCCGGCCTTGATCCTGGCCATTTCCTCGTCGCGCAGCGCGCGGCGCAGGATCTTGCCGACGTTCGTCTGCGGCAGCGCGTCGCGGAATTCGACGAACTTCGGCATCTTGTAGCCGGTGAGATTCTTGCGGCAATGCGCGAGCACGTCGTCGACGGTCAGCGCGGGATCGCGGCGCACGACGAATACCTTGATCCGCTCGCCCTGTACTTCGTCAGGGATGCCGATCGCCGCGGCTTCACTGATGCCGGGATGCATCACGAGTACTTCCTCGATCTCGTTCGGATACACGTTGAAGCCCGAGACGAGGATCATGTCCTTCTTGCGGTCGATGAGACGGATGAAGCCGCGCTCGTCCATCACGCCGATATCGCCGGTGCCGAGCCACCCGTCGGCGTCGATCACCTTCGCGGTTTCGTCCGGCCGCTGCCAGTAACCGCGCATCACTTGCGGACCGTGCACGCAGAGCTCGCCCGCCTCGCCGATGCCGGCCCAGGTGCCGTCCTCGTGTCGAAAGCGCACGATGGTCGACGGCGCGGGCAGACCGATCGAGCCGCTGAACGCGGCCATGTCGGTCAGATCCACCGGATTCATCGTGACGATCGGCGAGCATTCGGTGAGCCCGTAGCCTTCGACGACCGGCCGGCCCGTGACTTGCTGGAAGCGCTCCGCGACCGCGCGCTGCATCGCCATCCCGCCCGCCATCGCGAGCTTGAGCTTCGAGAAGTCGCGCTTGCGGAATTCCTCGTTGTCGAGGAAGGCGTTGTACAGCGTGTTGATGCCGGTGATCCCGGTGAAGGTCTCGTTGCGGATGATCTTCATCACCATGTTCGTGTCGCGCGGGTTCGCAATCAGGATGTTGCGGCCGCCGAGCCCCATGAAGATGAAGGCGTTCACGGTCAGCGAATAGATGTGATAGAGCGGCAGCGGCGTGAGCACCGTCTCGACGTCGCCGGTGACCTGGTCGGCGATCCAGGCCTTCGCCTGCAGCAGGTTGGCGATCAGGTTGCCGTGCGTGAGCATCGCGCCTTTCGCGACGCCGGTCGTGCCGCCGGTGTATTGCAGGAACGCGAGGTCGTCGCGCGTCATCGGCACCGGCTGCGGCTCGCCGCGCGCGCCGAGCGCGAGTGCGGCGCGCAGCCGGATCGCCTGCGGCAGCTGGTAGGCCGGCACGAGCTTCTTCACGTGCTTCAGCACGAAATTGATCAGGTGTCCTTTCGCATTGAGGCCGTCGGCGAGCAGGTCGCCGAGCGCGGTGACGACGATGTTCTTCACTTGCGTTTCCGGCAGCGCGTCCTGCAGCGTGCGCGCGAAATTCTCGAACACGACGATCGTCTGCGCACCGCTGTCCTTCAACTGGTGCGCGAGTTCGCGCGCGGTGTAGAGCGGATTGACGTTGACGACGATCGCGCCGGCCTTCAGCGTGCCGAACAGTGCGACCGGGTACTGGAACGAGTTCGGCAGCATGATCGCGACGCGGTCGCCGGGCTTCACGCCCGTGTCTTGCAGGTACGATGCGAACGCATCGACTTTTTGCGCGAGCGTGCGGTAGGTCATCGATGCGCCCGCGCTGACGTAGGCGACGCGCTCGGCAAAGCGGGTCGTGCATTCGTCGAAGAACTGCACGAGCGATGCGTATTGCGTGACGTCGATCTCGTGCGGGACGCCGGGCGGGTACGACGCGTACCAGATGCCGTCGGTGTTCGGCGGGAGCTGGGCCGCTGCGGTGGCTGCGGATGAGGACATGATGGGTCTCCGGTGTCTCGGCGAGAGCGAGCGCGTCGGCGCTTGTTCCTGCCCGATGTTGTGCAGTCGACGAAAGCCCGCGTGCCAGCACTGCGCCGCATGACATTCGTTCGGCCCGGATCCGCGCGTGAACGCAGGCCCGGGCCGCATACATGGGCGCCAAACCGGCGCGAACGCTTGCACGTCCGCGCGATCCCGCACCCGCAAGTCATCAATGAAATGCCGCCTGCGCGGCCTTCGGCGCGATCAGTTCGCCGGGTGCAGCGTGGCCGTATCGGCGCTTGCCGTACTCGGTGTCAGCCCGAACACCTCGCCCGCGCCCGCATCGTCGAGCACTGCGGCGAAGATCGACAATTGCGCGCTGTCGGGCATCGGGGCCTTCAGCGCGGCGACGATCAGCGAAGACAGCCGCGCGATCATCTGCACGTCGTTCATCGTGCGGCCTTGCGAGAATTCGTCGATCAGGCTTTCGGTCTCGGCACCGGCGAGCGCGCCGGACAGCGCGCCGATCGCGAAGTGCAGCCGCCAGCCGAGCTCCGTGCGCGGCAGATGCGGCAGCGCACGCTGGAACGCGTCGAAGAAACGGCCCGCAACGCTTGCGTAGTGGGCGGTCAGGAAGTTGCGCACGAACGGCGACGGGTCGGTGTACGCGCGGCCGATCAGCCGGAGGAACGCGGGGCCGCCGCGTTCGGGGTCGCGCGATGCCTTCAATGCGGGAATGAACATCGCGCCGAGCACGTGCTCGCAGGTGATGTGCTCGGCGAGCTGCGCATCGAAGCGATCGAGGATGCCGAGACGCTCCTGGTTGAGCTGATCGAGCCGCCGCGACAGCATCGCGTGGATCAGCGCTTCCTTGCTGCCGAAGTGATAGTTGACCGCTGCGAGGTTCACCGCCGCGCGCGACGTGATCTGCCGCATCGACATCGCCTCGAAGCCATGTTCGATGAACAGATCCTCGGCCGCATCGAGAATGCGCGCCTTCGTCCCGCCGGCCTGCCGAGTGCCGGATGATCGCCCGCCGGACGGCCGTCCCGCCGACGGTCGCCCCTCCTGACTTACTGCCATGTTCCGCCTCCCACGCCGGTTTCCCGGCCGCGAACTGGTGATTTGATTATCTGATTCAAACAGCCGTTTTTATTAAGATAAAAAAACGCGGGCGGAGCGGGCAAGCGGGGAATCTGGACAAATTCCTCTAGTTCGATGTGCAGGTGCGGAAAGTCATGCGCGCGGCCCCGGCGGGACGGGGCACGCGCGATGATGCGATGCGGCAATGCGTGCGATCAGCTCGCGGTGGTACGCGTATTGACCGATTGCGTCATGTCGATGCCGCGCCGCTCGCGGCTGAACAGGATCAGCACCGCGATCACGACGGCCACGATGCCGGCGACGAGCGCGAGCGCGTAACCGTAGTTGTTGCCTTGCGAAACCGCGAACGATGCCTGCATCGTCGCGTTACCCGACGCGAGCAGGTTGCCGAGCTGATAGACGACGCCGGGGAAGGTTGCGCGGATCTCGTCGGGAGAAATCTCGTTCAGGTGGACCGGGATCACGCCCCATGCGCCCTGGACGGAAATCTGCATCAGGAACGCACCGGCGGCGAGCGCGACCGGGCCGCTCGAGAATGCCCACAGCGGCAGCACCGGCAACGCGATCAGCGCCGCGATGAAGATCGCGCGGCGACGGCCGATGCGCTCCGAGATCGCACCGAACGACAGGCCGCCGACGATGGCGCCGATGTTCAGCACGATCGTGATCCACGACACGGTGTGCGGATCGAAATGGTGTTGTTCGCGCAGGAAAGTCGGATAGAGATCCTGCGTGCCGTGCGAGAAGAAGTTGAACGCGGTCATCAGCACGATCGCGTAGATCGCGAGCTTCCAGTTCTGCTGCATCGTGGCCCACAGGCTCGGCCGCGGCCGCTTTTCCATCTGCTTCCAGGCCGGCGATTCCGGCACGTGCGCACGCACGTACAGCACGAGCAGCGCGGGCAGCACGCCGATCATGAACATGCCGCGCCAGCCGATGTACTGGTAGAACAGGCCGAACACGATGGACGCGAGCAGGTATCCGCTCGGATAGCCGGCCTGCAGCAGGCCCGACACGATGCCGCGTGCATGGGTCGGCACGGTTTCCATCGTCAGTGCGGAGCCGACGCCCCATTCGCCGCCCATCGCGATGCCGAACAGCGCGCGCAGCACCAGCAGGGCGGCCAGGCTCGGCGCGAAGCCGGACGCGAGTTCGAGCACGGAATAGCACGCGATGTTGACCATCAGCGTCGGACGGCGACCGAAACGATCGGCGAGCCGGCCGAAGATCAGTGCACCGAGCGGGCGCATCGCGAGGGTCAGCGTGAGCGCGAAGGCGACGGCGGGGATCGTCGACGCGAACTCGGAGGCGATGTCCTTCAGCACGAAAACCATCAGGAAAAAATCGAACGCATCGAGCGTCCAGCCCAGATAGGCGGCGATCGTGACGTTGCGTTGTTCGCGGGTCCAGCTCATGTCCGAAGTCTCCTGATTGGCTAGCGCGCTTACGATGTGTCGACGGATGCCGGCCCGGCTGCGCGCGGCGCGGGGGCATGGATCGAGTGTAGGCCGAGGCGTCGTGCGATGTGGGGCGCGATAACGTCGAATCGGGAATAATCCCTACGAAATGAACTATTGCGAAAGCGAAAACGGGGTCCGGCGAGCAAAGTGACAGGCGGCTGTATCATTCCGGAAGGCTTTTTGTATCAGTTATGTAATGTGTCCGGCGCACATCGCCATCGAATCAGGAGTCCGGATGACTGAACGTTGCGCTACCGCGTTGCCCGTGTTCGAGACCGAAAGGCTGTGGCTGCGTCCGCGCGTGCTGGCCGATCTCGACGCGAGCATCGCGATGGATCGCGATCCCGAAGTCACGCGGCATATCGCGGGTCCGTGGCTCGATCCGGTCGAGCATCGCCGTTTCGTCACGCACCGGATCACGCGCGACTATCCGCCGGGCCTCGGCTACTGGTCGATCTTCGAGAAGCACGCACCCGACGTGTTCATCGGCTGGATCCTGCTGATTCCCGACTATGCGAACGGCGCACGCGACGTCGAGATCGGCTGGCGGCTCGTGCGCGCGGCGTGGGGGCGCGGCATCGCGTGTGAAGCCGCGGCGGCCGTCGTGCGTCACGCGTTCGACACCGTGCGGCTGCCGCGCGTGATCGCCGATATCGCCGAGGCGAACACGGGTTCGCTGAACGTCGCGCGCAAGCTCGGCATGCGTCGCGTGAGCGTCGTGCACGACGGGATTCCCTACGTTCGCCACCGTCTCGAACGCGACGATCTGCGCGCGTAACCGTGTGCCGGCCCGGCCGGTTGTCAGAGAGGGTCAATCACGCGCGCATCGAGGTCGCGACGTATTAACGGCTCACAGGATCAGGAGTATCGTTGCCGGAAATCAGCAACATGGGGTACGACCATGGCACTCGGCAACGACGTTCATCTCATTCCCGTCAGGCTCGACGCGTTGCGTCCGACGCAGATGACGGTCGGCTATCGCGAAGTGAAAGCGAAGCGCAAGCACTGGAAGGCGCTCGACAAGCGCGCGCGCAAGGCCGCGATCGAATCGCACTGGTTCCCGGCCGTCCTCGGCCCGGACGGCCTGCATTACATCACCGATCACCATCATCTCGGCCTCGCGCTGATCGAGGAAGGGGAGTCGCGCGTCAACGCGATGCTGCTGAAGGATCTGTCCTGGCTCGACGACACGATCTTCTGGCGGATGATGGAACACAACCAGTGGGTACATCCGTTCGGCGCGGACGGATCGCGTCGCGACTACGCGCATCTGCCGAAGGCGCTCACGGGGCTCGAGGACGATCCGTATCGCAGCCTCGCGGGCGAACTGCGCACGGCGGGCGGTTACGCGAAGGACGCGACGCCGTTCAGCGAATTCCTGTGGGCCGACTACCTGCGCCAGCACGTCACGCTCGACCAGATCCGCAAGAATTTCGCGAAGGCGCTCGACGCCGCGCTGCATCGTGCACACGACCAGGACGCGCGCTATCTGCCCGGTTGGTCGGGCGTCATCGCCGTCAAACCCTGACACGCGCACGGCGCCCATCGCCCCATGACGACTGTCCCGATCCGCCCGGATGCCGGCCCGCAGCATGCCGACCATTTCGCTGCAGTCGATGCGGCGCCGCCACCTCCGACGCAGCGCATCGGCCTCGATGCGCTGGCCGGCCTGTCGATCGCGGGCCTGCTGATTCCCGAGGCCGTCGCGTATGCGGGCCTTGCCAACCTGCCGCCGCAGGCCGGTCTCATCGCGCTGCTGTCGGGGCTCGTCGTCTATGCGCTGACGGGCAGCAGCCGTTTTGCGATCGTGTCGTCGACGTCGTCGTCGGCCGCCGTGCTCGCGGCGACGGTGCTGGCCGAATCCGGGATGGCGCTTGCCGCGCAACTCGCGCTGGCGGCCGCGCTCGTCGCGATGACGGGCGTGCTGTTCATCCTCGCGGGCGTCGCGCGGCTCGGCGGCATGTCGGACTTCGTTGCACGTCCGGTCCTGCGCGGCTTCACGTTCGGGCTGGCGCTGACGATCGTCATCAAGCAGTTGCCGAAGATTCTCGCGATCTCCGTGCAGCACAGCGATGCGCCGCATGTCGCGCTCGATCTCGTCACCGGCGCGCCGCATGCGAACCTCGCGAGCGTCGCGCTCGGCGCGGCCGCGCTCGCGCTGCTGTTCGTGCTCGGGCGCCGCTCGCGCGTGCCGGCGACGCTCGTCGTGATCGTGCTGTCGATCGCGGCCGGCTACGTGTTCGACTGGCAGCACTACGGGATCGCGATCGTCGGGCACATCGACTTCCGGCATCTCGAATTCGGGTTGCCGCATCTGGACCGCAATGCGTGGATGCAGACGATCGAGCTCGCGTTCGCGTTGATGCTGATCCTGTATGCGGAGTCGTACGGATCGATTCGCAACTTCGCGCTGAAGCACGGCGACAGCGTGTCGCCGAACCGCGATCTCGTCGCGATCGGGTGCGCGAACCTCGTGTCGGGATTGCTGCACGGAATGCCGGTCGGCGCCGGCTATTCGGCGACGTCCGCGAACGAGGCAGCCGGCGCGCAATCGCGTTTCGCGGGGCTATGGGCCGCCGGCGTGGTCGCGCTGATCGTGTGGCTGCTGCTGCCGCAACTCGCACGCACGCCGGAGCCGGTGCTCGCGGCGATCGTGATCTTCGCGGTCAGCCATTCGCTGCATCCTGCGGTGTTCCGGCCGTACTGGATGTGGCATCGCGACCGGCTCGTCGTGATCGCCGCGCTGCTCGCGGTGCTCGTGCTCGGCGTGCTGCACGGGCTGCTTGCGGCAATCGGCGTGAGCCTGCTGCTGACGCTGCGCAAGTTGTCCGAGCCGAGCGTCAGCGTGCTCGGCCGGTTGCGCGACGGTCACGACTTCGTCGACGTCGCGAATCATGCGGATGCGAAGCCCGTGCCGGGCGTGCTGATCGTGCGGCCCGAGGCGCAACTGTTCTTCGCGAACGCGGACCGGATGCTCAATCGCGTGCGTGCGCTGATGAAGGCCGCACCCGATACGCGTACCGTGATGCTGAGCCTCGAGGAAACGCCGGACGTCGACGGCACGACGATCGAGTCGTTGCGTACGTTCGCGGCCGAATGCGCGGCACGCGGGCTGCAGTTCGCGATCGTGCGGCTCAAGGAGCACGCGCTGCATGCATTGCGTCGCGCGGCCGACGATACGCTGCGCGATGATGCGATGTCCGAACTGAGTGTCGACGAGAGCCTGCAGGTGCTGCAGGCGCGCGGCAACGGCGCGAAGGGCGGCGCGTAGCGCAGATCGAAACCTCGCGCCGAGGCGGGGCGCGCGGCGCGGCAGCGGGCGGGCGGCGTTCGACGTTGCGCGCGGGCGACGTGTGGCGCCGCCCGGCACGGCGGGTGCGCGGCGCGATCAGCGCGGGCTGCTCCAGCCCTTGTAGTTCTTCACGTTGTCGCGCGTGATGAGCGTCGGCTCGATCAGGATCATCGGATTGGCCGGCTTCTGGCCGTTCATGATCCCGTAGCCGACGTTCACGGCCTGCTGCGCCATTGCCCACGGATCCTGGCTCGCCGACGCCTGCACGAGCGTATTGGACTTCAGCGCCACCTCGATGTCGGGCGCGCCGTCGACCGACGTGATGACGATGCCCGGGCGGTTCAGCTGTTTCGCCGCGAGATCGCTGCCGATCGCCTGCGGATCGTTGATCGTGAACACGCCGTCGAGCTTCGGAAAGCGCGTCAGGTAGCCCTGCATCGCGTTCATCCCGCCTTCGCGCGAGCCCTTGCCGTCCTGGTCGCTCGACAGCAGCTTGATGCCGGGGTTCTTCGCGAGCATGGCCTTGCAGCCGTTCACGCGATCGATCACGGCCGACACCTGCGGGCCGTTCTCGATAATGACGTTGCCCTTGCCGTTGAGCTTCTTCGCGAGGTAGTCGCACGCGAGTTCGCCGGCCTTCACGTTATTGGTCTGCACGGTCGCGTTCGCGCCGGCGGCCGCGACGTCGACCGCGACGACCGTGATGCCGGCCGCCTGCGCCTTCTTCACCGCCGGCTCGATCGCCTTCGGGTCGGTCGCGTTGAGCAGGATCATGTCGACGTGCGCGGAGATGAAGTTGTCGATCTGCGTGAACTGCTTGTTCAGGTCGTAGTCGGCCGACACCGCGGTGATCTTCGCGTTCGGATTGATCTGCTTCGCGCGCGCTTCGGCGCCTTTGACGATCGTGACGAAGTACGGATTGCCGAGCGATCCGACCGTGACGCCGATCGATTTCAGCGGCTTGTCGGCTGCATGGGCGGCGGCAGTGCCGAAAGCGAGTGCGCAGGCGACGGCGGTCAGGGCGGCTTTGTGCTTGAACATGTCGTTGTGTCTCCGAAGGGTTCTTTGGCGGACGGGCGCGGGAGGATCGGCCTGCGCCCCGGGGTTGAGCGATGAGGAAACGATGTCAGGTGCGGGCGGAGTCGCGCTGGCGATAGCGGTCGAGCGCAACGGCGCCGATGATCACGAGGCCCTTGATGATGTACTGCCAGATATCGGATACGCCGAGCAGCACCAGGCCGTTCGTCAGCACCGCGATGATCAGTGCGCCGATCAGCGTGCCGACGATCGAGCCGACGCCGCCGACGAAGCTCGTGCCGCCGAGGATCACCGCGGCGATCGCGTCGAGTTCGTACGACTGGCCGAGCTGCAGGCCGTTGGCCGCATAGAGCCGTGCAGCGGACATTACCGCGCCGAGACCGGCGAGCAGGCCCGACGCCGCATACACGAACAGCTGGATCGCGCGCACGTTGATGCCCGACAGCCGCGCCGCTTCCGGATTGCCGCCGACCGAGTAGATCCGCATCCCGAGCACCGTGCGGCGCAGGATGAACCACGACAGCGCGATCACCGCACAGGCGATGACGACGAGCCACGGCACGCCGAGGATCGTGCCGTTGCCGATGAACGCGAACGGCAGTTGCGGATTGAAGATGGTCGTGTCGTTGCCGATCAGGCGGGCGATGCCGCGCACGGCCGTCATTGCGCCGAGCGTGACGATGAACGGGGGCAGGCGCAGGAACGAGATCAGGCCGCCGTTGATCGCGCCGAACACGAGGCCGACGGCGAGCGCGAACGGCACGCCGAGCCAGCCCCAGCCGGGGATGGTCGACGCGAGCAGCGCGGCGACGGCCGACGCGGCGAGCACCGAGCCGACCGACAGGTCGATCCCGCCCGTCAGGATCACGAAGGTCATGCCGGCGGCGAGCACGATGTTGATCGAGGCCTGCTGCGTGACGATCGACAGGTTCTGCAGCGTGAAGAAGCCGTCGGTCATGAACCCGAAGCCGATGCACAGGACCAGCAGCACCGGCAGCATGCCGGCGGTGCGCATCAACGACTGCATGCGCGCGCGATGATCGGCGCCGCGCATCAGGGGCGTACGGTTGGCGACCGGATGGGCCGTCGCGGAAGCGAGGTTCCGCTGCTTGGTCGGGTTGATCATTTCGGTACCTTGAATGAAGAGGGAAATGAAGGGGCCGTGGTCAGTGCGCGTCGGCGAGTTCGGGCTGCGAGCCGGTCGCGAGCGCGATGATCGCTTCCTGCGTGATGGGGGTATGCGTGTGGCCGCCGAGTTCGCCGGCGATCTCGCCTTCGCGCATCACGAGCACGCGATCGGCGACGCCGATGATTTCCGGCAGTTCGCTCGAGATCACGATCACGCCGACGCCCGCGCGGGCCAGCTCGTTGATGATCCGGTAGATCTCGGATTTCGCGCCGATGTCGACACCGCGGGTCGGTTCGTCGAGGATCAGCACGCGCGGCTTCGTTTCCAGCAGGCGCGACAGCAGCACTTTCTGCTGGTTGCCGCCCGACAGCGCGCCGACGTTCACGTTCGCGTTCGGTACGCGGATCGACAGCGATGCGATCGCATCGCGCGCGCGTTCGGCGCCGCGTGCGAGATCGAGCGCGCCGAGGCGTGCATCGCGGCTGCACACGGAGATGTTGATGTTGTCGCGCACGCTCATGTCGAGGAACAGGCCCTGGCGCTTGCGGTCTTCCGTCAGGTAGACGAGGCCCGCGTCGATTGCGTCGCGCGGCGAATGCGCGCCGAACGTGCGATCGCCCAGCTTCACGTCGCCGCGCGTGCGCGGCTCCGCGCCGAAGATCAGCCGTGCGAGCTCGGTGCGGCCCGCGCCGACGAGCCCCGCGATGCCGAGCACCTCGCCGGCATGGAGATCGAGGCTGCAGCCGCGCACGCGCTCGCCGTCGGCGATGTCGCGGACCGACAGCAGCAGGTGGCCGGGATCGTACGGCGCATGTTCCTTCTTGTAGAAGCCGGAGATGTCGCGGCCCACCATCATCGCGACGAGCCGTTCGGCCGACAGCGCGTCGCGCTCGAGCGTGCCGACGTACGACCCGTCGCGCAACACCGACACGCGGTCGGACAGTTCGTAGATCTCCGCCATCCGGTGGCTGATGTAGATGATCGCAAGGCCTTCCTCGCGCAACTGGCGAATCAGGCCGAACAGATGTTCGGTTTCACGCGACGACAGCGGCGTCGTCGGTTCGTCCATCACGAGGATGCGCGCACGGGTGTGCACGGCGCGCGCGATCTCGACGAGCTGCTGCTCGGCGATCGACAGCGTGCCGACGAGCGTATCGGGGCCGAACGGCGCACCGAGACGCTCGAGCACGTCCTGGCAGCCGCGCGCCATCGCCGCGCGGTCGATGGTGCCCCAGCGCCGGTTGCCGCGGCGCAGCTCGCGGCCGACGTAGATGTTTTCCGCGACGCTCAGGTTCGGCGCGAGGCACAGCTCCTGGTAGATCACCGCGACACCGGCGTCGCGCGCGGCGAGCGGGCCGTCGATGTCGATGCGCTCGCCGTCGATCAGGATCTCGCCGCCGGCGTCGGCGCGATACGCGCCCGACAGGATCTTCATCAGCGTCGATTTGCCCGCGCCGTTCTCGCCCATCAGCGAGTGAATCTCGCCCGGATAGACGGTCAGGCTGACGTTGTCGAGCGCGCGCACGGCCGGGAACGTCTTGCTGATTCCGCGCATCTCGAGCAGCGGTCGGGGCGACTCAGATCGCGACATGGTTGACCTCCTGCGATTCGGTGCGGGCGCCCTTGAGGATGCCGGCCCGCGGGGAGAAGTTGAAGTACATCGGCAGCGTTGCGGCGCCGATCGCGCCGGCGTCGGCGCCGAACGTGCCGCGCACGAGCGTCGGCGTGCCGCGCGCTTCCGGGGCGGTGGCGACGAGCGCGGCACGCAGGCGGCTCGTCACCGCATCGAGCAGGCCCGCATCGGTATCGGCGTCGAGCACGACCACCGGCGCATCGACGACGCACAGCACCGCGCGCAAGGCCGGCGCGAGCGCGTCGACACAGTCGTCTATCCATTCGTCGACTGCCGGCAGGCCGCGTGCGATGCAGGCCTCGAGATCGGCGCGGTTCTCGACCGTCTCGCCGTGATGGCGCAGGTGGCGCACGAGCGCATGCAGCGACGCGCGCGCGAGCAGGATGTCCCACGGGCCGCGCGGCGGCGGCGCCGACACGAGCCGGCTCGGCGGCACGGGAATCACGGCGATGTCGCCGGCGTTGCCGGTCACGCCGCGCAGGCAGTCGCCGTCGATCGCGATGCCGCCGCCGATCGCGGGCCCGATGAACAGGTAGACGAAGTCGTCGCACTGCCGGCCGTATCCGTAGAACAGTTCGGCGATCGCGGCTGCGTTGCCGTCGTTTTCGCCGAACACGGGCAGCGACAGCGTGCGCCCGAGGTCGCTCGCGAAGTCGACGTCTTCCCATGCACGGAACGTGTCGGGCGCGAGGCCGAGCTCGCGCATCCATGCGCCGAGGTTGTAAGGCTGGGCGACGCCGACGCCCGTCAGGCGTGCGCGCTCATGGTCGGGCAGCAGGTCCTGCATCGCGTCGATGTCGCGCCGAACGATGTCGAGCACGTCGGCGGGCGGGGGGAGCAGCGTGTCGTGCGAGCGGCGGCCGAGCACGTCGCCGGCGAAATTGACGAGCGCCGTCTCGATGCGCATCCGGTCCAGATGGACGCCGATGCCGAACGCGCCGCGCGGGTCGAGACGGATCAGCGACGCCGGCTGGCCGCGCTGGCCTTCGGTGCGGCCGGCGAATTCGATCAGCTTCGCATCGGCGAGCGACGCGATGATGCTGCCGACTGCCGTGCCCGTCATGTTCGCGAGGCGGGCGAGGTCGGCCTTCGACGCGCTGCCCGCACGGCGCAGCGTCTTCAGCAGCAGGCGCTCGTTATAACGGCGCACGTTGGCCGAGTTGCTTCCCTGGCCGATGTGCGGGCTTCTCATCGCGTCTCCTTCGATGTCTCGCCTTTCGATGGCGAATTAAATAAATCACGTTGATTTATTTAACCGTGTGCGCGCAAGCATGTCAGCCTAGGGAAATCCCGGTTGCGTTCAGGGGTGCGGGAGAGCGGTTGGTTTTCGTCCTGGGGCAATCGAGGCGGGAAGGAGGGCGTGTCACGCGCATCGGTCAGTGAGGTGGCGCGAAGAGGGGGATGTCTGTCAGTGCAGCGCTTCGGCCCGATCCCGTGGACCGGCGATTTGCGGTGGCGCTCGATGTGGAGGCTGGCCTGTCAGGCATCAGCGCGGATGGCGGCGATTTGTCCGGACGCGAAGATGGCAGGAGAGAGGGGGCGCGCCGTGCGTGTTGTCGGAGCGATATGAAGCGTGCCGTTGTATTGGCTTTCGTGTGCAGAAATGAAAAAAGGCCGGCTAAAAGCCGGCCTTTTTAGAAAACAGATGGTGCCCAGGAGAGGACTCGAACCTCCACGATGTTGCCACCGCTAGGACCTGAACCTAGTGCGTCTACCAATTCCGCCACCTGGGCACGTTTCGCTTGCTGCGATGCGAAGACCGCTATTCTAGCGGGTTCGAGGGATCTGTCAATACAATTTGAGGTCGCGAACGCAAATAATTTTGCGGTGTGCCTGTTCTTGTTTGCTTGCTGCGCCGGGTGAGGGGCGTCGAGGAGATGGCGGTGCATCGACGACGCGGCATGATTCCCGTGGATGTGGGCCAGGGCATGCGCGTGTGTCGATTCGGCGCCGGAAATGAAAATCTAGGGTCAGCCCGATTTTTGCAAGTGAAAGTGAGACAGCGCTGGCATAAAAGTGGACTTGCTCGAATCTATCCGGGACGGGAAGGATCCCGCCCCATGACGAGAAACTGCCAAAGACTTCCGTGATGTCGATCGAGGCCAACCGGCTCCGAACAAATACGGCTGCTATCAGCATCATGAACGTATCAAGCATGACAATGCTCGCGCGGCTTTGTCGCAACTCCCAGTGCGGCCATTGACCTCACAGCGCCGGACGCGGCCCCGCAACCTTGTATCGGGAGCTTCGATAGCGCTCGCCCCCGGCATCTTCTCCTCGCTGGACCCGACCCAGATAAGCGTCATGCAACGCATCGAGTTGTTGCAGCGCTTCGGCAGTGCCGTGCGCGACCACGCGTCCCCCCTCGATGACATAACCCGACCGGGCATAGCGCAACGCGACCGTAGCGTTCTGCTCCGCCAGCAGGAAGCTGACTCCTTCGTCGTGATTGAGCCGGGCGACCGTTTCGAAGATTTCTTCGACCACCAGGGGGGCGAGCCCCATGGACGGCTCGTCGAGCAACACGAGCGATGGTCGCGCCATGAGCGCGCGGCCGATCGCCACCATTTGCTGCTCGCCGCCCGATGTATAGCCCGCCAGCGCTTGGCGACGCTCCTTCAGACGCGGAAAGATCGTGTAGACGCGTTCGAGGTCCGCTTCGAGGTCGCGAGACCTCGGCCGCCGGACAAACGCGCCGAGGCGCAGATTCTGTTCGACCGACAAATGCGCAAAGCAGCGCCGCCCCTCCAGTACCTGCACGAGTCCACGGTCGGCGAGCGTCCACGGGTCAGCATCGGTGATCGTGTCGCCGCGATAAGCGATGCGGCCGGCCGTCAGTGCGCCCCGTTCGGCGCGAATCAGACTCGATATCGCCTTGAGGGTGGTGGTCTTGCCGGCGCCGTTGCCGCCCAGCAGCGCGACGATGGAGCCCGCCGGCACCACGAGTGAAACGTCGCGCAACGCAGGGATGATCTGGTTGTACGTCACGGCAATCTCGTCGACCTGCAGGATCGGGGCGGCGCTCATGCTCAGATGTCCTTGCTGCAATCGCGCGGCGTAATGCCTTTTTCCTTGGCGTACGCGTTTGCCGATTTTTCGATGATCGGACGCAGCAGTGCGCGGTCTGCCTGCACCCAGCCGCTGATGACCTTCCATTTTTCACCGTCCCATTGCTGGAAGCGCACCGCCCCGCCGCCTTCGTGGTCGGAGCAGGACAGCTTCAGCGGTTGAACGAGGCCGTAGGCGCCCAGTTGCTTGAGGCGCGCGTCGTCGAGATTCAGATGCTCGAACCCCCAGCGCACCTGCTCGCCGGTCAGCGGCTTGTCGCCGAATTTTGCCTGTGCGACGCGTAACGCCTCGACGTTCAGAATGCCGTTTACCACGCCAAGGTTGTAGTAGACCGTGCCGAAGCGCGCCGGATCCTTCAGGTTGCCGTTGCCGGGCTTCACCACATACTGGTTAATGGCCTGCAGCACGGGAAAGTCGGTGCCGGACGGATGTGTCGTGATCGAGATAAAGCCTTTCGCGGCGTCGCCTGCCGGGCGCGCGTCCTCTTCCGAGTTGCTCCAGATGTTGCCGATGATGTGGTTGGCGGGGAAGCCGACCTTCTGCGCGGACTTGAGCGCCACGGGGTTCATCACGCCCCAGCCGCGCAGAATCACCCAGTCCGGATTGATACGATGGATCGTGAGCCATTGCGAGCCCTGTTCGTTGCCCGGATGGGGCACTTCGATCTGGGTGAGTTCGAAGCCATATTTCTTCGCCAGGACATTCAGCACCGGAATCGTCTCGCGGCCATACGGCGAGCCGTGATAGAGCACGACGATCTTCTTGCCCTTGAGCTTGTCCGCGCCGCCCGACTGCTGGCCGATGTAGTTCACGATCGCCGAGACTTCGCTGTACGGGTTGAGCTGCAGCGGAAACACATACGGGAAGACCGCGCCGTCCGTCGAGTCGGTGCGGCCGTGGTTGATCGTGATGAGCGGAATCTTGTCGGCCGTCGAGCGATCGATGGTGGCATAGGCGATACCTACCGATAGCGGGTTCGTTGCCGCCGCCGGGGCGCCGTTGAGGCCGCGCTTGAGTCGCTCGTAGCATTCCACGCCTTTTTCGACGACATATTCGGTCTCGCATTCACTCCACGTCAGCTTGACGCCGTTGACGCCGCCGTCGCGCTTGTTGACGAGATTGAGATAGTCGATGAAGCCGCCGAAGAAGCCGCTGCCGCCCGCCGCGTAGGGCCCGACGCGATAGCTCTGCAATGGGAAGTATTCTTCGCCGGCCGCGTGGGCCGAAGATGTCATGCCGCCGGACACGAGCGCGAGTGTCAGGCTCGCGGCAATGGCAACGCGCGACAAGGCGAGGCGGTTTGCGGAGGATACGATGAATTTCATACGTTATGCACCTGTCGATGGATAGAAAGCCGTGTTGAAGCTGGAATGGATGAAGCAGCATTCAGGCGCGCAGCGGCCAGTCGCGCAGACGTAGCTGCGCGATCTGGGCCAGTCGCGCGAGCCCGTCCGGCTCCTTGACGAGAAAGACGATGATCAGCGTGCCAAACAGGATCTTTTGCAGGTTCTGCAACTGGTCGGCAGCGATACCGACGCTCGCGAGCGCGCCTGCAGCGTTGGACAGCAGCACCGGCAACAGCACGATGAACGCCGCCCCCAGAAAATTCCCGCCAATACTGCCCATGCCGCCGATGATGATGATGAACAGCACTTCGAACGACAGGTTCAGATCGAAACCGTGCGGTTCGACCGTGCCGAGATAGGCGAATGCCCACAGGGCGCCCGCGATGCCGATGACGAACGAACTGAGCGCGAAGGCGAGCAGCTTGGTGCGCGCGATCGGGATGCCGATGACGCGTGCGGCCGTGTCCATATCGCGCACCGCCATCCAGCGGCGGCCGAGCTCGCTGCGCACGAGGCTCGCGGCGCCGACGAACAGCACGACGACGACCCCGAGCACCAGCAGATAGCGTGACGCGGGCGTGTCTATTTTCCAGCCGAACATGGCCAGTTTCGGTGCGCTGAGTACGCCGGAGCTATCGTTGTTCGAAAACCAGCCGACCCGCGTGAAGATCCATTCGACGAAGAACTGCGCGGCCAGCGTCGAAACGATCAGATAAAACCCCTTGATCCGGATGCTGGGCAAGCCGAACAGTGCGCCCACGGCGGCCGTGATCAGTCCGCCGAGAAGCAGATCCACGGGAAGCGGCAAGCCGGGCACGCGCACGATCAGGTTGTAGGTTGCATAGGCCCCGACTGACATGAATGCGGCAGTCCCAAGCGACAACTGCCCCGCGAAGCCGGTGACGAGATTCAGGCCTAGCCCGGCCAGCGACAGCACGAGGAACGGAATCAGAATCGCGTTGAGCCAATAGTCATTGCCCCATGCCGGGATGGCGACGAACAGCGTGACGGCGGCCAGCAGCAGGCCCAGTCTCGACGGCAGACGGCGCAAGCCTGGTTTGCCCGTGAGCTGCGCAGTGGTGGGAATCGAAGCCATGATGGAGCTCACACGCGTTCTACGGCAGGTTCGCCGAACAGGCCAAAGGGACGCGCGAGGAGAAACAGCATCGCGAGCACATAGGGAAACCAGTTTTCGATCCCGCCGCCGAGCAGGGGGCCGACATAGACCTCGGCCAGCTTCTCCGACGCGCCGATCAGCAGGCCGCCGACTATCGCGCCCTCGATGGAGGAAAAGCCGCCAATGATCAGCACGGGCAATGCCTTCAGCACCACGAGCGATAGCGAGAATTGCACGCCGAGTCGCGCGCCCCACAAAAGCCCCGCAACCAGACTGACGAAACCCGCGAGGGCCCAGACGATCGCCCAGACGCGCGGCAGGCGCACGCCGACGGCCAGGGCCGCGAGCGGGTCGTCGGCGACCGCGCGCAGCGTCAGTCCGAACCGGGTGCGGTTCGTGAGCAGCGACAGGCCGGCGACGAGCACGGCGGCGGTGGCGGCGGCAAACAGGTCGAACTGGCTGATCATCACGCCGCCGAGTTCGAGAGGTTTATCGTCGATGCCGAGATCGAGCCCGTGAACCTGCGCGCCCCAGAACAACTGCGCGGCGCCTTCGATGATGAAGCTCAGACCGAGCGTCGCCATGAACAGAACGATCGGCGGCCGGTTGACGAGCGGTCGCAGTACGAGACGGCCGATCGCGAGCGCGATCGCGACGAGGGCGACGAGCGTGAGCCCGAACGCGAGCCATGGGCTAAGGTGCCGCTCGACGAGGCTGACGAACGTCAGCGCACCGAACAGCACGAGCGAGCCCTGCGCGAAGTTGAACACGCCCGATGCCTTGTATATCAGCACGAAGCCGATGGCGACCATCGAGTACATCACGCCGGCCAGCAGGCCGCCGACCAGCACTTCAAGAAAAAATCCCATGTTTTACGGTCTCTCAGTGACGGGTGCCGAGATAGGCGGCCAGCACGTCGGGATGGGTCCGAACCTCGGCAGGGGCACCGTCGGCGATCTTTTTTCCGTAATCGAGCACGACCACGTGATTCGACAGATCCATCACCACGCCGATGTCGTGCTCGATCAGCACGACCGTCACGCCGAACTGCCTGTTGGCATCGAGGACATAGCCCGCCATCGCGTGTTTCTCGTCAGCGTTCATGCCGGCCATCGGTTCGTCCAGCAGGAGCAGGCGCGGCTCGGCGGCGAGCGCGCGGGCCAGTTCGACGCGCTTTTGAACACCGTAAGACAAGGTGCCGACCGTGCTATTCCGGTAGCGCTGCAGATCGAGCGCTTCGATGACGATCTCGGCGCGGTGACGCTGTACGGCTTCATCGGAGCGGGCGCGGCCGATGCGCAGCGTTTGCTCGAACCACGTACTGCGGCGATGCAGATTGCGGCCAGTGAGCACGTTATCGAGCACGCTCATCCGGCGAAACAGCGCGATGTTCTGGAACGTGCGTGCAATACCCTTGTGCGCCGCGTGATACGGATTCATCCGTCGATAGACGTGGCCATCGAAACGGACATTGCCCTGCTGCGGTTGATACACGCCATTGATGACGTTCAGCAGCGAGCTTTTTCCCGCGCCGTTCGGGCCGATCAGCGCGCAGATTTCTCCCGCCGTCACGTCGAAGCTGATGTCGGTGATCGCTTTCACGCCTTTGAACGACAGCGAGATATGGTCGAGTGACAGCAGGGTGGGATAGGACGAGGTCATCGAGCGAGGAGTCCTTGATCAATAGGCCGGTTGGGCCGGCGAGGCGTCGTCCGGGTGGCGTGGTTGCGGCGCATCGGCGCTTGCCGACGTGACGCGCTGCCAGTTGCCCGCATCGGGCCACGGATGAACGTCCACACGCAACGCGTCGAACAATGCGGCGGTCTTGTCATCGAGTGCGGCTCCGACCACGAGCGCCGCATGAGTACGCGAAAAGCCGATTACCTCGCGCAACGGTCGGGCGACGAACCACCACGTGAATGTGCGCTCGGGAAAGCCGGCCTGCTTGCGCAGTGCGCGACCGATCAGCTTGCGCCGCCATGAGCGTCGGCCCGGCAACCGGTCGTCGACGAGCTGCGCGACCCGCGCGTACGTTTCGCGCGTGCCCGCGACGAGCGTCGGCGCGAGTTCGCGCCGGTCGTTGTCGCGGGTTTCCAGCGATTCCGGAAAGTTCAGCCGGAAACCGCTGACTATCCACGGCGCGATCAGATACCGGGCCTGCGCCGCCGCGGCGAATCCGCGGGCAGCGAAGGCTTCGTCGCCGGCGTGCAGCTTTTCGGCGAGCGCGAGATGCCGTGCTTCGTGGACCAGCGCTGCGTGGGTGAAGCGCTGTTCCACGAGTCGTCCGTCCTCATCGACGCGAAGAAACCCGAAGGCATCGCCATGCTCGTGCGCGACAGGCGCAAACGCGTCATTGCGTCGTGACGCGAGTGTCCGGTAGTCGATCACGGAAGGATGCGGATGCGCCGGCAGGTCGCGCAGATTGGCGTCGATCACATGCTGCGAAAGCGCGAGCAGGCGATCGACCTGGCGGTCGTCCTCGGCGAACACGAAACGCGGCTTCAGATGAAGCACTGCGGCGCGCAGTACTTCGTCGTCGAGTTGTGGATCGAGCGGTATCGCGACACCACCGCTCCATTGCGCAGCGAGCGACAGCAGCAACGCCTGCTCACGCGGCTGACTGACGAGCAGCAACCCGTCGCCGGCTGCGAAGTTCCGCTCCGTCAGGCCTGCTGCCAGGCGCTCGACCGTCGTGGCGAGTGCCTGCCACGACGACGCGTGCCACGCGCCGAGCCTCTTGTGGCGCAACGCCAGAGCATGCGGGCGGTGCTGCGCCTGGTGGCGCAACCAGGCCGGCAGGGTCAACTGCTCGACGCTCGCCATGCTCAGGCAGCCTTTGCCTGCTGCTTGCGTTCGAGTTCTCGCACGAGCGGCAGCACGCGCTTGCCGAAGTACTCCACTTCCTCGATGAAGTGAAGAAAGCCGGTGAGCACGAGATCGACGCCGACGGATTTCAGCTCGACGATCCGTTCCGCGATCTGCTGCGGTGTGCCGATCAGGTTGGTGCGGAAGCCGTCGTTGTATTGCACAAGATCTTCGAACGTCGATTTTGCCCAGTTGCCTTCACCTTCGGGCGAAGCCTTGCCGGCCTGCTTGACCGCGTCGCCGAAGGCATGCACGGCTTCAACGTGAGCATGTTTGATGATGTCGTCGAGGACCGCCTTCGCTTCTTCCTCGGTATCGCGGGCGATCACGAAGGCATTCACGCCGATGCGAACCTTGTGATCATTCTTTGCCGCCTTCGCCTGGATGTCGTCGATCTGAGCCTTCAGGTTCTCGGGCGTGTTGCCGTTGGTGAAATACCAGTCGGACACGCTTGCGGCATTGTCGCGCGCGGCGCGCGAGCTGCCACCCTGGAAAATCTCGGGATGCGGTTTCTGTACCGGCTTGGGACTTAGGGTGTAGTCGTTGAAGCGATAGAAGTCACCCTTGAAGGTGAAGTTGTCCTGCGTCCAGATGCCTTTCAGCGCCTGAATGAATTCGTTCGAACGACGATACCGCTCGTCGTGCTCCAGCCACGGTTCCCCGATCGCGGTGAATTCGCCCTTGAACCAGCCGCTGACCACATTGATGGCGATGCGGCCGTTCGAAATGTGGTCGATGGTGGCCAACTGCTTGGCGACGACGGCCGGATGCCAGGGGCCCGGCAGGATCGCGGCCAGCACCTTGAGCCGGGTGGTCGCGTGCAGGAGGGCCTGACTGAACGACACCGACTCGTGCTGATATTCCGCGCCATAGCCCGCCGTGAAGCGGATCTGGCTCAGCGCGTATTCGAAGCCGGCCTGCTCGGCAGCTTGCGCGAGCTTCTGGTTGTATTCCAGACTCCAGTCGGTGCGTTGCTCGATCGTGCTGACGACCAGGCCGCCGCTGACGTTAGGGACCCAGTAGGCGAATTTGACTGCGTCGTCGTGCGAGGAAGGTTGGCTCATTTGGTATTCCTGAAGAGGTCGTTGATCGATCTATGCGGCGAGGCCCGCAGCGTGCGGGAAAGTACTGCCGGTGCGTCCGGCCTGTACCCATGGAACCGCACGCGCGACGGCAAGGGCGATGCGTTCCGAGAGTGCCGGATTCGAGATGGCATAGCCGTCGAAGTCGGATTCCGATGCATATACGCCGATGGGCAGCGTGCGTGCCTGGAAGAAACTGAAGAGCGGGCGCAACTGATGGTCGATCACCAGCGCATGGCGCTCGCTGCCGCCCGTCGCGGCAAGCAGAACGGGAACGTCGATCAGGGCTTCGTGGTGGACGAGATCGAAGAGATGCTTGAAGAGCCCGGTGAACGATGCACGGTAGACCGGGCTCGCCACGACCAGCAGATCCGCGGCTTCGATCGCCTTGACGTGCGCCTCGACGTCCGCGGGCAACTGGCCACGGTGCAGCGCACCTGCGAGGCGCGGACCAATTTCGCCGAGTTCGACGAGATGTGTGTCGATCGGCACGGCATCGCCTAGCGTCGCCAGCAATTGTTCGACGAGGACCAAGGTGCGCGAAGGACGTTGCAGTCCGCCGGAGACGGCGACTACGTTTAATCGGTGGCTCATTTGGAACGACCTTTTCCCGGGATTGAAAATTAATCTGCAATGCAACCTATCAAGCGAATACCGTGCCATCGCGTCAATCGGCTTATTCCTTTCCGCGAAAACGGAGCCCGGTTTCTGCATAACCGCTTCGAGCCGTTGATCTATCGATTTACAGCGCCCCTTTCCGGCTCATATCGTCGACGGCTGGAACCATATGCGCTTTCGAGATGTTGCTGAGGCAGCAAAGCTGCCTCGGCGTTGCTGCCGTAAAGGCAGCGCTGCTGCTCGCCAAAAAATGGCTTGCGGCGGGTATCGCGTTCGCTTACGAGTAGAAGGTTGGAACCGGGATGCGTTCATTCAGCGCCCAGTCGCCTAGTTCACGGACCTTGTAGTCGACCGGATCATGCAGGGTGTGAACCCTGAGATTGCGCCAGTAGCGATCGAGCCGTAAGGCAGCGGTGGTCGCGCGAGCGCCGGTGACTTCGAACATGCGGCTGGTCACGTCGAGGCTCGCGCGCGCCGTGGCGACCTTCGCCGCCGCTACCGCGATGGCGACCCGTCCGCGTTCGTTTTCCGTCAGCGACGTGCCGCGACGCCACGCGTCGTCAAAGGCGACGGCAGCCCGCTCCATCAACGCGCGTGCACCTTCCAGCGCCAGCCAGAAGTCGCCGTAGTGGCCGAGCACGTAGAGGTCTTCGTTAGCGCTTGCCGCGGGCGAGGCGATCCACGGGCGAGCGCTTTTGATCGTGAATTCGCGTGCTTCGCGCAACGCGCCTTCGCCGAGTCCGAGATAGATGCTGGCCAGAATCAACTGGGCGAGCAGGGGGCGGAGGCAGGCGAACGGCGTCGACAGCGGACCCGGATCGGTCAGCAATTCATCGGCCGAAACCGCGACGTTGTCGAAGATCACGGTGCCACTGTCAGTCTGGCGTTGCCCCATATTGTCCCAGTCGCCCAGCACCGTGATGCCTTCGCGGGACGTCGGAATCACGCCGATCAGGAGACGGCCGTTAGTCTCGAAGGCGGAGGCGAGCAGGATGTCGGAGTCGCTTGCGCCGGAGCAAAAGCTCTTGCGTCCGGAGAACGTGTAGCTTCCGGCCGGCGCGAGCGCGGCGGGCGTTGCTACCGATCCCTTGTCGAGGGGATTGAGCGCGTTGCCCCAGAACCAGCGTTGCTCGACGGTCTGTTCGAGCCAGGGCTGCCACTGTGCGGGCTTGCCGAAAAGGCGCGTGGTCGCCAGCAGAAGGTGATGGAACGCGAAGAGGTGGGCCATCGAGCTGTCGATCTGTGCCAGGCGACGAACCACGTCGAGTGTCGATTGCCAGTCCGCGCCCCAGCCGCCCAGATCCTTCGGAACGCTGAGTTTCAGCAACCCGCTTGCGCGTAACAGCCTGCGCTCTTCGATGGCGGTGCCGCCGGCCTGATCCCGCGCGATTGCCGTCTGCGCCAGCGCGCGGACGACCGTTTCCACCGGTTCGTCCCACGGTCCAACGTCTTTTTCATTCGAGTGAAGTGTCATGCTTTCGCCTTCTCGTGTTCGACATCGTGTTGGGGCGGCACGATGTCGTTTGCGATCACCTCGCCGAATGGACCCGTCAGATTGATCTGTCCGGACGGTCGTGTCTTCTCCAGGGGCAGCAACGGGAACAGCAATTCGGCGACGCGATAGGCCTCTTCGAGATGCGGATAGCCCGAGAAAATAAAGGTTTCGATTCCTAACGCCGCGTATTCCTTGATGCGTGCGGCGACTTCTTCCGGGTTGCCGACCAGCGCGGTACCGGCACCGCCGCGCACGAGCCCGACGCCGGCCCAAAGATTCGGCGACACCTCCAGCTGGTCGCGCCGTCCACCGTGCAAGGCCGCCATGCGCTGCTGGCCCACCGAGTCGAAACGGGAGAAGGCCTTTTGCGCAGCGGCAATCGTGTCGTCAGTGACAAACGAAATCAGTTCGTCCGCCGCCTGCCAGGCGGCTTCGCTCGTCTCGCGCACGATCACGTGCAGGCGGATGCCGAAGCGCAGGGTCCGCCCGTGTTTCGCCGCAGCGGCGCGCGCCTTTGCGATCTTGTCGGCGACGTCGGCTGGCGGTTCGCCCCACGTGAGATAGACGTCGACCTGTTCGCCGGCCAGTTCGATGGCCGGATCCGACGATCCGCCGAACCAGAGCGGCGGGTAGGGCTTCTGCACCGGCAGATAGAGCGACTTCGCATTCTCGACGCGCAGATGTTTGCCGCTCCGATTGACCGTTTCGCCCGAGGCGACGCCACGCCAGATGCGCAGGAATTCGTCGGTGAGTTCGTAACGCTCGGTATGCGAGAGAAAGCTGCCGTCGCCATGCTGCTCATCCGGATCGCCGCCCGTCACGACGTTGATGAGCAGGCGTCCGTTGGAGAACCGGTCGAGGGTTGCTGCCTGGCGAGCAGAAACGGTCGGGGAAATCACGCCGGGCCGGATCGCCACCAGGAATTTCAGGCGTTCCGTGAAGGGCATCAGCGAGGAAGCGACGATCCAGGCGTCCTCGCACGAGCGGCCGGTGGGAATCAGAACGCCTTCAAAGCCAAGTTCGTCGGTTGCCTGAGCGATCTGTCGAAGATAGTGGTGATTGACGGTGCGAGCGCCGCGAGCGGTGCCTAGATAGCGGCTATCGCCATGAGTGGGAAGAAACCAGAAGAGTTGCATGGGCAGTGCACGAGATGGTCGACGGGCCCACACTTACGCACAGGCTGTGCCAGACACAACTTCTCGGGCGCGAGTCAGGCCTGTGGCGCGACGGTATCGAAGCCCAGAGGGGCGCGGAGGCGGTCCGCACGGCACCGCGTCTGCTGATTGAGCAGCAGTGCTCAAGCAGTGCGTTGCTGTCTGGGCAGCATCGACACGGGCGTTGCTGCCAAAGAAGCAGTCCGACTTTGGTTATCACAAGAAAATCAATCGGAAATGCGCGGACATGGTCAGAATATGGCTCTGAGCGAGCAGGTTTGATCCTGATCAACATCGAACGCGTGGCTGTGCGCCGGGAACGGCCGGTGGCCGCACATCACGTTTCGCGCAGCGAGCGTCCTTGCCTTCCATGACTCCAATGACTGTCCTGCCAGATGTTTCCGCGTCCTTGCTGGAACCGCAGATCGCGGCGCCGACGGCCGTATCGCCGCAGCAGGTCGCACGCCGGCTGGCATCGATCTTCGCTCTCAGTGCGGCCGAACGGGACGCCCAGGGCGGCACGCCAAAGGCGGAGCGGGACGCCTTCCGCACAAGCGGCCTGCTCGCGCTGAGTATTCCGGCGGAGTATGGCGGCCTCGGCTCCAACTGGCGGGAGACGCTCGATATCGTGCGCACCATCGGGCGAGCGGACAGTTCGTTGGGGCACGTGTTCGGCTTTCACCATCTGATGCTGGCCACGGTCCGCCTGTTCGGTTCGCCGCTGCAGTGGGAAGCATGGTATGAGCAAACCGCCCGCCGGCAGTGGTTTTGGGGCAATGCGCTGAACCCGCTCGATGAGCGCGCGGTGAGCCGCTCGCGTGGCGACTGGCGGGAATTCAGCGGGCAGAAAAGCTTTTGCTCAGGCGCACTCGATTCCGAGATGCTGATCGCGTCGGCGCGTGACGCCGCGAACGGCACGCTGCTCGTTGCCGCGATTCCCACCGGACGCTCGGGCGTTTCCGTGGCCCAGGACTGGGACAATTTCGGCCAGCGCCAGACGGACAGCGGGACGGTGACGTTCAAAAGAGTCCGCGTGGAGAATCATGAAGTCCTGACCGAACCCGGTCCGCTATCGACCCCGTTCGCGTGTCTGCGACCGGTGCTCGCGCAACTGATTCTGGCCAACATCTATCTGGGCATCGGCGAGAGTGCGTTCAACGATGCACGCCATTACACGCTGCATGAATCGCGTCCCTGGCATGCCGCGAAAGTCGGGGCAACCGATGAGGATCCCTATGTACTTGGGCAATACGGTGAATTCTGGGTGGGTTTGGAGTCGGCGCGCGTGTTGACCGATCGTGCGGCAGACCATCTTGACGCGGCCTGGGCGTGCGGCGAGGCGCTCACCGAGGCCGGGCGCGGTGAGGCCGCACTCGCGGCGGCGACGGCCAGAGTGGCCGCCGCCGAGGCGGGGCTCAACATCTGTACGCGCATGTTCGACGTCGCCGGGGCACGTGCGACCCATGGCGCGCTGCGGCTCGACCGGCATTGGCGGAACTTGCGCACGCACACGCTGCACGACCCGCTCGCCTACAAGCTCCGGGAAATCGGCGAGTGGGCGCTCAAGCAACGATATCCGACGCCAGGCTTTTACTCATGAATCCTCCTCTCGATGATGTGTTGTCCGAGCGCGCAGACGCAGCGTCCGCGGCATCGCCGCCGTTGCTGACGCTACCCGACAAGCGCTCGCTAACGACGTCCATTCGCGCCAGCGCGCAGGTTTTTACGGACCCGCGCTCGCAGGCACTCCTCGACCGCATCCGCATGGTGGCGCCAAGCGATGCCAACGTACTCGTGATCGGTGAGACGGGGACGGGCAAGGAACTGGTTGCACGCCACGTGCACAATCTCAGCAACCGTAAGAAAGGGCCATTCGTGGCGGTCAATTGCGGTGCGTTTTCGGAGTCGCTGGTCGAGAGCGAGTTGTTCGGCCATGAGAAGGGGGCGTTCACCGGTGCGTTCTCGACGAAGCCGGGATGGTTCGAGGCCGCCAACGGCGGCACGCTGTTTCTTGACGAGATCGGCGACTTGCCGCTCTCGATGCAGGTCAAGCTGTTGCGTGTATTGCAGGAGCGCGAGATCGTCCGGCTCGGGGCACGCAGGAGCATCTCCATCGATGTCCGTGTACTGGCCGCGACGAACGTGCATTTACAGGACGCAGTGGTGGCAGGGCATTTTCGCGAGGATCTGTTCTACCGCCTGAACGTCGTGCATCTCGTCGTACCGACATTGCGCGATCGACCCGGCGATATTCTGCCGTTGGCGAGGTACTTCATCGAGGAGTACAGAAGCCGGCTCGGCTACGGGCCGGTCGATATCGAGCCGCGCGCGGAGCGAAAACTGCTTGAGCACAGCTGGCCCGGCAACATTCGCGAACTGGAGAACGTGATTCACTACGCGTTGCTGGTATGCCGCAGCGAATCGCTTAGCGAGAACGATTTGCAGATGTCGTCGTTCGGCATTCAGTGCGCTCCCCGTTCCAGCGCTGAGCTGATGCATGCCACGCCGCTCGAAGGACTCGAAAACGCACTGCGCAATCTGTTCGACAAGGGGGACGGCAACCTCTTCGAGCAGATCGAGGACGCTGCAATGCGAGTGGCTTTCAACTTTTGCCATCGCAATCAGATACAGGCCGCACGATTGCTGGGCATTAGCCGGAATGTGCTGCGCGCGCGGTTGATCAGGGCAAAACAGATTTCGGCCCAGAAATAGGAGGGCAGCGGGCCATCGCGTGATCGATGGCCCGCATGGCTTCCCGGCTCAACCGGCCTTGGCGCCGTTGCCGATCTGCCAGACGTAGGGAGGTTCGGTCCCGTTGATTTCCCAATCGCCTACGATTCGCTCCTTATAGATCAACGGATTGTGCGACGCGGCGGTCCGCGCATTGCGCCAGTGGCGATCAAGCAACTTGCTTTCGCTGATTCCCGATGCGCCGAGGGCGTTGAACAGGTCGGTGGTGGCCTGCAGGATCAGGTCCGCCACGACGATCTGCGCCTTTGCCGACTCGATTTCCGCCGCGACGTTGGCTGCATTTTCGGCGATGGGGTCGTTGCCGAAGCGGGTTTCGTACGCCCGTTGCGACGGTTCGGCGGCGCGCACCGCGGTCGCTTCGGCCGCATAGACGCGCGCGGCGATCTTGCCCACTACCTGCTGGACCTGCGCATCTTGACTGACCTGCGGCGCGTTGCCGTGGCTGTATACCCGCGTTCGTCGGCGTACCTCATGCGAGATGTCGCGCAGCGCGGCGCGTCCGGTTCCCGCGATGACGGCGATCAGGACGAGCTGATAGAACGCGGTCTGATATTTGAAGCGCGTCGAAAAGTCGATGATGTTTTCTTCGTCCAGGCGCGCGTTTTCGAATATCGATGTGCCGCTGCCCGTGGTGCGCTGGCCGAAACCGTCCCAGTCGTCGCTCTGCCTGACGCCGGGCTGGCGAGTGCTGACCGCCGCGATGACGTCGGCGCCGTCGTCGTCGCGCTGCGCGTAGACGTCGATCCAGTCGGCAAAGATGCTGCCGGTGCTGTAGTACTTCGTGCCGTTCAGGACCCACGCATCGTTCTGGCGCGACACGCGCGTGATGACTTCGCCGAGCTTGACGGCGCCGATTTCGGTCCATGCGTTTCCGACGATCTCGCCTGCCACGAATCGCTTCAGCCACTTGTCGCGCGCGGCGTCCGGTACTGCGTTGATCCTGTCCTCGACGAAAGCGAAGTGACCGCGCAATGCCTGGGGCAGGCTGGAGTCGGCTTCCGCCAGTTCAATCAGCAGCCGGACCAACTGTGGGAGCGAGGCGCCGGCGCCTCCGTGCTCGACAGGTACGCGGACCGCGCCGAATCCCGCTTCCTTCAGCCATGAGATCTGCTCGTAGGGGAGTGCCCGGTTGCGTTCGCGCTCTACCGCACCTTCCGCGATGCGATCGAAGATGGGCCGGAATTTCGCGGCCAGGCGTTCATAGTCGGTCCCGTGGGAGAGCGACAGGTGTTCGGGCGGGGTCTGTGATGTCATGCGCTTACCCTTCAGTGATGGAAGTGGGGAAATCCGATCGGCCTGCGATCTTTTCCATCAAGGTGAAACGCACGAGTCGTGCCAGCGGGGACATGTCGGTTTGCGGGCCGGAAGGACATGGATAGCCACGGTGACTTGCTGGATGGGCAGCATCTTGTTGATCGCGTGCTGTCTGGCCAGCATCGGGGCAACGAACGCCGGGCACCGTATGGATGTCCGTGGGCCTGGAGCGCCGGCGACTTGCTTCCGCTTGTATCGCTCGGCGGCTGAACGAAAGAGCTTCTCCCCAGTTTCCTTCGAGCGCTTTTTGGCGGTGCGCCGATGGTGACCGGGGTCCGGGCCGTGGGGCAGTCGGGTCCGCGCCGTAGACGTCAGCTCGCGGGCATCCTGAAGGGAAAGCGCGGGGCCAGGTATCGAACGAGATCCGCCGCTGTTTCCCGGCGAAGCTGTACCGGAAATGCCAGGCTGTGGGGCCGTCGGCGGCGCAAAGAGGAACGGGCCGCTGCCGTCTTTGAGCGTGTAGGCACGGCTGGCCGGCTTGGCCAGTTGAACCTGTCGGGCAGCCGGAAACATGGAGTACATCCCGTCGGCTCGAACTTTCGACGTGCTGCCCGGTGTACTGCCTTTGACACGCGCTTCAGCTGGATGACGATGGGACGCAAAAAGCAAAAAACCCCGCGGAGACAAGGCTTTGCGGGGTTTTGCTGGACTGCGTTGTACTGCTCTAAACAGCTTTATGGTGCCCAGGAGAGGACTCGAACCTCCACGATGTTGCCACCGCTAGGACCTGAACCTAGTGCGTCTACCAATTCCGCCACCTGGGCACGTTTCGCTTGCTGCGATGCGAAGACCGCTATTCTAGCGTGTCTGAAGAGGCTGTCAACACAATTTCTTCGATGGCGATAAAAATATCGCGCATTGCGTGTTCCCGGCCTCAGGCGCCGATCGGATCCGCGCGCTTCGACGTGAAATTCCAGCGCAGCGCTTCGCGCGTATCGACGCGGACAGGCAGGAGGCCGGCTGCGAGGAACGTATCGGCGATCTTCTGCTGCTCCCCGAAGTTTTGTGCGACCACGGCGCGGACGAGATAGCTGCGTCGTGCGTTGGCACGCTCGATCGTCGTTGCGTCGAGCCCCCAGATCGGCGCGAGCGTATTGGCCGCTTCCTGCGGGTGCGCGCGCAGCCATGCGCCGGCCTGCGACAACTGGTCGAACGCGATCTGAATGACGTCGGGGCGGGCGGCTGCAAAGCTGCTCGATGCGAGGTAATAGCGCTGGTATGAAGCGAGCCCGCTGCCGTCGGCCAGAATCCGCACGTCCGGATTCGAGTCGACCGACGCGACATAGGGATCCCACGTGATCCACGCATCGACGCTGCCGCGCTCGAACGCCGCACGGCCATCGGCCGGCGTCAGGTAGTGGATCGCCGTGTCGGCGGGGGCGAGCTTCGTGCGTGCGAGTGCGGCGAGCAGCAGGTAGTGGCTGCCGGCGGCCTTCGTGACGGCGATGCGCTTGCCCTTCAGATCGGCGAGCGTCTGCAGCGTGCTGTCTTTCTTGACGATGATGGCCTGTGCCTTCGGCGACGGCGCTTCCTGAGCCACGTACACGAAACGTGCATGCGCGGCCTGGGCGAATACGGGTACCGTGTCGGCCACGTCGGCGCTGAAATCGACGGCGCCGACGTTGAGTGCTTCGGTCAGCGGCAAGCCGCTCGCGAATTCATGCCATGACACGCGCAGCCCGAG
Organism: Burkholderia anthina; assembly: GCF_902498995.1. Taxonomy (GTDB): domain Bacteria; phylum Pseudomonadota; class Gammaproteobacteria; order Burkholderiales; family Burkholderiaceae; genus Burkholderia; species Burkholderia anthina. Next base: position 175,501 of record NZ_CABVLY010000006.1, on the reverse strand, counting down.
CGGCGCCAGCGATTGCTCGAGCGTGCCGCGCGTCTTGAGCAGCGTGATGAGCGTCGACGATTTCTGGTATCCGATGCGCAGCGCGGAAGGCGTGCTCTCGGCGTGCGCCCGGATGCCTGCGGCGCTCAGGCCTGCGGCCAATATCGCGCGCGCGAATGCACGGCGGTTCATCGACGTCATGGATGGTGCTCCTCGTTGGGTTCGTTGCAAACAAGGCGGCTAACGTACCAACGGGGAGGGCGATCGATAAACGATTAATTCTGCTATCGATCGGAATGGCCGGCATAAGGGAAGCCGGTGCACGCGATGTGCGACTCGAAATGAAAAAGGCCGGCTGAAAGCCGGCCTTTTTAAAAACAGATGGTGCCCAGGAGAGGACTCGAACCTCCACGATGTTGCCACCGCTAGGACCTGAACCTAGTGCGTCTACCAATTCCGCCACCTGGGCACGTTTTGCAGTAGCTGCTTGCTGCAAAGAAGCGAAATTATAGCGCCCCAATTATGCGTGTCAACACTTTTTTGCGATGGACCGCAAACGGGCCGCCGAGGCGCCTGCACGCGGCATTCGCGTCATTTGGCAACACAGGCGGGTGATAGAATGATCCGCCGCCGTCACTATAGAACTGTCTGACGGACACTTCTATGTTGATGCCGTGCACCATCAGTCAACGCAACGAGAACAATCATCGACAAACCCTTGAGCAAATATCCGTACCCCATTCCGAGCCGTGAAGAAATTCTCGGCGTGCTGCGTACGAGCGACGCGCCGCTGGCCGCCAACGATATCGCCGAAGCGCTGTCGATCAAGCGTCAGGAGCGCGAGGGGTTCTTCCGGCGTGTCGCCGCGATGGAACGCGACGGCCAGATTCGCCTCGACAAGCGTGGTCACTACCAGCTCACCCATCCGTCGAACTTCGTTGCCGGTCGCGTGCAGGGGCACCGCGACGGCTACGGGTTCGTGATCCGCGACGACGGCCAGGACGATCTGTTTTTGCCGAATGGCGAAATGCAGAAGGTCATGCATGGCGATCGCGTGCTCGCGCGGATCGTCGGCTACGATCGCCGCGGCCGTCCCGAAGGGCACGTCGTCGAAGTCACCGAACGCGCGAACAAGCGCGTGATCGGTCGCCTGCTCAATGAAAACGGCGCGCTGATCGTCGCCCCCGAAGACAAGCGCATCGGCCACGACATCCTGATCACGCAGAACGTGAAGAAGGCGAAGGTCGGGCAGGTCGTCGTCGTCGAGCTGACCGATTTCCCGAGCCGCCATTCGCAGCCGCTCGGCCGCGTCGTCGAGGTGCTGGGCGACATCGATGATCCGGGCATGGAAATCGAGATCGCGGTGCGCAAGTACGGCGTGCCGCACGAATTCAGCCAGCCGGCGCTCGACGAAGCCGCCGCGCTGCCGGACAAGGTACGCCCGGCCGATCTGCGTTTCCGCGTCGACCTGCGCGACGTGCCGCTCGTGACGATCGACGGCGAGGACGCGCGCGACTTCGACGACGCCGTCTACTGCGAGCCCGTCAAGGTCGGTCGTGGCGACGGTTTCCGCCTGATCGTCGCGATCGCCGACGTTTCGCACTACGTGCAACCGGGCAGCGGCCTCGACGCCGACGCGCTCGAACGCAGCACGTCGGTCTACTTCCCGCGCCGCGTGATCCCGATGCTGCCGGAGAAACTGTCGAACGGCCTCTGTTCGCTGAATCCGCAGGTCGACCGTTGCGTGCTCGCGTGCGACATGGTGATTACGGCGCGCGGCGAGATCAAGGCTTACCAGTTCTATCCGGCGGTGATCCACTCGGCCGCGCGTCTGACGTACACCGAAGTCGCGGCCGTGCTGTCGAACACGAAGGGGCCGGAGGCCGCGCGTCGCGCGGACCTGCTGCCGCAGCTGCAGGACCTGTACGGCGTCTACAAGGCACTGTTCGCCGCGCGGCAGAAGCGCGGCGCGATCGACTTCGACACGACCGAGACGTACATCGTCTGCAACTCGCAGGGCAAGATCGAGCAGATCGTCCCGCGTCAGCGCAACGACGCACACAAGCTGATCGAGGAGTGCATGCTGGCCGCGAACGTCTGCGCGGCCGACTTCCTCAAGCGCAACAAGCATCCGGGCCTGTACCGCGTGCACGCGGGGCCGACGCCGGAGAAGCTCGAGAACCTGCGCGCGTTCCTGCGCGGCATGGGTCTGTCGCTCGGCGGCGGCGACAAGCCGCATGCGAGCGACTACGCGGCGCTGATGGCGCAGATTCGCGACCGGCCCGATGCACAGATGCTGCAGCCGATGCTGCTGCGCTCGATGCAGCAGGCCGTCTACAGCCCGGACAACATCGGCCACTTCGGTCTCGCCTACGAGGCGTACGCGCACTTCACGAGCCCGATCCGCCGTTATCCCGACCTGCTCACGCACCGCGCGATCTACGCGATCCTGTCGGGCAGGAAATACACGCCGAAGGCGCCGGACGGCTTCGAGCTGAACACCGCGCTGTCGCCGCGCGCCCGCGCGATGCAGCAGGCCGACGACGAATCGCGCGGCCGGTCGCGCTCGAACACGGCGATCTGGGAAGAGCTCGGGCTGCATTGCTCGGCGAACGAGCGGCGTGCCGATGAGGCGTCGCGCGACGTCGAAGCGTGGCTCAAGTGCTACTTCATGCGCGACAAGCTCGGCGAGGAGTACGGCGGGATGGTGAACGGCGTCACGTCGTTCGGCATCTTCGTGCAGCTCGACACGCTCTTCATCGAAGGCCTCGTGCACGTCACGGAACTCGGCTCGGACTACTTCCAGTACGACGAGATCAAGAACGAGCTGCGCGGCGAGCGTACGGGCATCCGTTATCGCCTGTCGGATCGCGTGCGCGTGCAGGTGAGCCGCGTCGACCTCGACGCGCGCAAGATCGACTTCCGCCTCGTGCGCGACACGCCGGTGAAGGCGCCGCGCCCGACACCGGCGCCGGCTGTCGCCGGCAACGATCGTGGCGGTCCGCGCGTGCGCGCGTTGCCGCCGGCGGAGGACGCCGCGCCGCGTCGCAAGAAGGCGGCAAGCGCGCCGACCGTCGCGGTGAAGGAAGCGCGTGCCGCGCGTGCAGTGAAGAAGAAGGGCGGCACGGTGGCGAAGACGGCCGCGAAGAAGCCGCACGCGCGCAAGAAGTATTGAGCGTTCGGGGCGGCGCGAAGCGCGCGCCCTTGCAGGTACGCCCTTGCAGTATCGAGAGACGCCGCGTTCTACCGGTCACCGGCCGGCAACGCGGCGCTTTCCTTTTCCATGAACCGCGGCTGCGCGCGTTGCGCGGCCGCACGTTTGATCGAAGGTTGTTCCAGTCATGTCACGTCTGAAGGTTCTTTACGGTTTTCATGCGGTGACCGCACGCTTGCGGCACGATGCATCGACGGTTGCGGAGGTGCTGTACGACCAGACGCGCCGCGACCGCCGCATGCAGGACTTCCTGCACGCCGCGAAGGAAGCGGGCGTGCGGCTGATCGCGGCCGACGAAACGCGCCTGTGGGGTCTCGCGCATACCGAGCGCCATCAGGGCGTCGTCGCGCGCGTCGAGGACGTTCCGCTCGCGCAGAACCTGTCCGAGCTGCTCGACGGCATCCAGGGCCCGGCGCTGCTGCTGGTGCTCGACGGTGTCACCGATCCGCACAACCTGGGCGCATGCCTGCGGGTCGCCGATTCGGCCGGCGCGCACGCGGTGATCGCGCCGCGCGATCGCGCGGTCGGCCTGAACGCGACGGCTGCGAAGGTCGCGAGCGGCGCGGCCGACACGGTGCCGTACATCACGGTGACGAACCTCGCCCGCGCGCTGCGCGAGTTGAAGGAAGCGGGCGTGTGGATCATCGGCACGTCGGACGAAGCGTCGGCGACGCTGTACGAAACGAAGCTCGACGGCCCGGTCGCGCTCGTGATGGGTGCGGAAGGCGAAGGCATGCGCCGGCTCACGCGCGACACCTGCGACGAAGTGATGAGCATCCCGATGGCCGGCAGCGTGGAAAGCCTGAACGTGTCGGTTGCCAGCGGCGTGTGCCTGTACGAAGCGGTGCGGCAGCGACGCGTGAAGGGCTGATGCACGCGGCCCGGCGCGATGCGCGGGCCGCCATGACCCGAACGACGTGTGCTGCGATCGCGCGCGGCACACGGCTCTCCCGAACACGCGAACCATGACCCTGTTCCGTCTCGGCGCATCGTGCGCCGTTCTCGGCCTGCTGGCCGCCTGCACGTCGCCGTCGCTGGTCGAGCGCGGCACCTACTACGCCGACACGAGCCTGCACGCGCGCGGCGCCGATTCGCGCATCCGCTTTCTCGTGATGCATTACACCGAAAGCGACGAAGCGAAATCGCTGCGCACGCTGACGGGCGATTCGGTCAGCGTGCATTACGTCATCCCGCCGCAGCCGCGCATCGAACACGGGATGCCGGTCGTCTACCAGCTCGTTCCGGAAGCGAAGCGCGCGTGGCATGCCGGCGTCAGCGAGTGGCAGGGCACGACCGAACTGAACGCGGCGTCGATCGGCATCGAGAACGTGAACCGCGGCCCGCTCGATCCGGAGAATCGCACGTGGCAGCCGTATCCGCCTGCCCAGGTCGATGCGCTGATCCGGCTGTCGAAGGACATCGTCACGCGCTACGCGATTCCGCCGACGCGCGTGGTCGGGCACAGCGACATCGCGCCGCAACGCAAGATCGATCCGGGCCCGCTGTTCCCGTGGCATGCGCTCGCGCAGGCCGGCGTCGGCGCGTGGCCGGACGACGCGACCGTCGCCGCACGGCTCGCGGGTCGGGATCCGCACGCGCTCGTCGACGTGCGCGAGTTGCAGCTCAAGCTCGCGCGCTACGGCTACGACGTGCCGGCCGACGGGGTGCTCGATGCGCGCACGCGGCGCGTATTCGCGGCATTCCAGATGCATTTTCGGCCGTCCGACTATGCGGGCAATCCGGATGCCGAAACCGACGCAATCGCGCAGGCATTGCTCGACAAGTATTTCCCCGGCGCGGCGCCGGCCGACGACGCAGCCGCAGCCGCCGAAAAAGCGCGGCCCGTCAGCCGAGTCCGGTAAACTGGCGGTTTTCCGCAATCCCGCAGCATTTCCTTCCCATGACTCAAGACGAACTCAAACGCCTGGTCGGCCAGGCGGCCGCCGATTATGTGATCAACAACGTGCCGGAAGGCGCGGTGATCGGCGTCGGCACCGGCTCGACCGCCAACTGCTTCATCGACGCGCTCGCCGTCGTCAAGTCGCGCTATCGCGGCGCCGTGTCGAGCTCCATCGCGACCACCGAGCGTCTGAAGTCGCACGGCATCAAGGTGTTCGACCTGAACGAGATCGAGTCGCTGCAGGTGTATGTAGACGGCGCCGACGAGATCGACGCGAGCGGCGCGATGATCAAGGGCGGCGGCGGTGCGCTGACGCGCGAGAAGATCGTCGCGTCGGTGGCCGATACGTTCGTGTGCATCGCGGATGCCAGCAAGCGCGTGCCGGTGCTCGGCGCGTTCCCGTTGCCGATCGAGGTCGTGCCGATGGCGCGCACGGCGATCGGCCGGCGCGTGACCGCGCTCGGCGGCGTGCCGGTACTGCGCGTGACGAAGGACGGCGCGCCGTACATCACCGACAACGGCAACGAAATCATCGACGTGAAGGGCCTGCAGATCGCCGACCCGCGCGGTTTCGAAGCGCAGGTAAACGCATGGCCGGGCGTGGTGACGGTCGGCCTGTTCGCCCAGCGCGGCGCGAATCTATGCCTGCTCGGTACGGAAGCCGGTGTTGAAACGATTGTTTATTCGGCTAATTGAAAGAATTGAAATGAAATTGGCAGGTTGAATGGCACGCCATGGCGGGACGTAATCGTCCGTAACGGCTTGCATGTTCAAATCGTGTCGAAATCTCGGCCCGGCAAGCGCAGAGCGCTTCCCGGGCTTTTTTTGTGGCCTTATAAATCACCGCTTCATGAAGAGGGATAACCCTGTCAGGTGTTTACCAGATAGCGAAATATCCTCGAACTCGCCAACTTATAGATCATAAGAACAGTCGTAACCAGGGCCGGCGGAACTGCGGAGCAGGTGTTCGCAAATCGACGCACGGGGAGGTGTCATGGAGCAGGGCAAAGACCGGTCACTGGTCGCCAAAGTGATGGATGGGCTTGTCGCGGGTATCGTCGAAGACAAGTACGGCGGCATTCTGCCGCCGCAGGACGTGCTGTCGAAAGAGTTCGATGTGAGCCGTACGGTGATGCGGGAAGCATTGTCGATGTTGCTTGCGCGCGACATGCTGGACGTGCGTCCGAAAGTCGGTACGCGCGTTCGACCGATGCGCGACTGGCGCATGATCGATGAGGATGTGGTGAGCTGGCGGTTTCGCGCGAAACCCGATCCCCAGTTCATGCGCGACGTCATCGAATTCCGGATGCTGATCGAACCGCGCGCGACTGCGCAGGCGGCGGTACGTGCGACGGCCGTCGATATCGCGGGCATTCGGGAAGCGTTCGAAGCATTCAAGGTGTTGCAGCCGGGCGACCCCGGTTACGACACGGCGGACGAGCTGCTGCACACGCGGATCGTCCAGGCGAGCGGCAACCAGTTCTTCCAGCAGATGGCGGCGATCGTGCGCGGTGCAGTGCGTCTCGTGAATCCGCGCGTCGTGCAGAAGGACGGTGCGCACGACATCGCGGTGAAGGCGCATGCGCGCGTCGTCGACGCGATCGAACGGCGCGATCCGCGCGAAGCCGAAGCGGCGTCGCTCGCATTGATCGATTTCAGCGCCGACGAGATCTCGCGCGATTTCTCCGTCGACGTGCCCGTGCGCGCTTGATATCGGCGCGCATCGTCATCCGTGTTTCATCCGTGAGTCGTCGAGCCGTTTATCATGACGGCCGGCCGGCAACCTGCCGGCCGCCGTTATACGACCGACACGGAAGATCCGGATGAACGACCTCGACAAGCGCCCGGTGCGCTTCGGTATCATCGGCGCAGGCAGCATCGCACGCCGTTTCGTACAAAGCCTCGCTTACGTGCCGGGTGCCGTGCTCTCCGGCGTGTGGGCACGCCGGCCCGACGCGGCAATCGCCTTTTGCGACGGTAGCGGCGCAACGCCTGCCGCCAGCCTGGATGCGCTCCTCGCGAGCGACGTCGATGCAATCTACATCGCCACGCTCCACGACAGTCATGCACAGTACGCGCTGGCCGCGCTCGCGGCCGGCAAGGCCGTGCTGTGCGAAAAGCCCGCGACGCTGAACGCCGCGCAGCTCGACACCGTGCTCGATGCGGCGCGCGACGCCCGGCAGCTCTTCATGGAAGCGATGAAGCCGCCGTTCTTTCCGCTGTACCGGCAGTTGCGTGCGCACCTGCAGGACGACCCGATCGGCGAGATCCGGCTTGTACGGGCAGGCTGCGCATCGTCGTCGATGCCGGACGATCATTCCGTCTATCGTCTCGATCGCGCCGGCGGCGCGCTGCTCGACATCGGGATCTACGAAGCATTTCTGGCGGTCGACTGGCTCGGTGCGGCGCGCGACGTGCAGACGCTCGGTCGTATCGGCGCGACGGGCGTCGACGTGTTCGCGAGCCTGAACAGCCAGCACGCGAACGGCGGGATCGCTCAGCTCTTTTGCGGGCTCGACGTGACGGGACGCGGCGACGCGCTGATCGCCGCAGCGGGCGGGCACGTGACGATTCACGAGAAATGGTGGAACCCCGCGCGCGCGACGATCCGCTATGCCGACGGCCGCACCGTCGAGCTCGACGCGCCGGTCGACGGCGGCGGTCTGAACTACGAGACCGAACATTTCTGCGACCTGCTGCGTGCGGGCAAACTCGAGAGCCCGATCATGACGCACGACCATTCGCGACAGATGATCGCGATGACCGACGCGGCGCGTGCGGCGCTCGGCGTGCGTTATTCGGGCGAGTAAGCGGGAAGCACCGCGGGCGGGAAGCAGGGCGGGGAAAGCAGATGCCGGGGCGCGCAAGCGCGACCCGGCACGATGACGTGACGTGCGTTCAGTGTCGCGCGGGCAGCGACAGACGCTTTTCGTACCAGCGCTGGACCCATTCGAGGATCTGGCACAGCACCCAGTACACGGCCGCGGCGGCCAGGTACAGCGGCAGCGGCTGATAGGTCGCCGCGATCACTTCCTGTGCGCTGCGCAGCAGTTCGGTCACGGTGATCACCGACACGAGCGACGTGTCCTTGATCAGGCTGATCAGGCTGTTCGACAGGCTCGGCACCGCGATGCGCAGCGCTTGCGGGCCGATCACGTAACGCAGCGTCTGGCTCCACGACAGCCCGAGGCTGTATGCGGCGAGCCATTGGCCGCGCGCGATCCCGTTGATCGCGCCGCGCATGCTTTCGGACATGTAAGCGGCGACGTTCGCGGACAGGGCGATGACGCCGGCCGGCGTCGGATCGAGCGAGATGCCGAGGCTCGGCAGCCCGTAATAGATCACGAAGATCTGCACGAGCAGCGGCGTGCCGCGCATCAGGCTCACGTAGCCGCGCGCGAGCCACGCGAGCGCGTTCACCCAGATGCGCTCGAAGCCTTCGAGCGGTTCGCTTTGCCGGATGCCCATCATCGCGAGCACGACGGCGCCGAGCAGGCCGAACACCATCGACAGCACGGCGAACTTGACGGTCAGGACGGCACCTTGTGCGAGCACGGGCAGCGATTGGACGAGCAGGGACGTTGTCGACATGGAATACGAATCGAATGCGTGCGCGAAAGCGCAATCATAAACCGGACCAATAAAACAAAGGGCGGCATCGTTGCGGATGCCGCCCTTTCCGGCCCGCCGTCGGGCGGGAAACAAAGGCGTGCTTACTTGATCGGTTTCGTTACGTCGATGCCGAACCACTTGTCCGAGATCTTCGTGAACGTGCCGTCGGCTTCGAGCTGCGCCATCGCGTCGTCGATCGCCTTCTGGAATTTCGGGTTGCCCTTCTTGAACGGGATGCCCGACGGATTCGCCGAACCGACGTTGGCGCCCGGGCGCAGCGGCAGTTGCGAATTCTTCGTCAGATACGCGAGCATCAGGCGATCGTTCAGTGCCGCGTCGAGACGGCCGGCCGCGAGGTCGCGCAGGTACTCGGGCGCGCCCGGATACGTCTTCACGTCGATGCCGGGCACCGACTTCGCCATGTCCATGTAGTTGGTGCCGAGCGCAACGCCGAGCTTCTTGCCCTTCAGGTCTTCCAGCGACTTGAACTGGCGCGGATCGTCCTTGCGCTGGATCAGTTGCGCGGACGAATACGTGTACGCGGGCGAGAAGTCGAGCGTTTCCTTACGCGGGTCGGTAATGCCGACCTGGTTGGCGATCACGTCGAACTTGCCGGCCTGCAGGCCCGCGATGATGCCACTCCATTCGGTCGTGACGAATTCGGTCTTCACGCCGAGCTTCGCGGCCACCGCCTTCGCGATGTCGACGTCGAAGCCGACGAGTTCGCCTTGCGGGTTCTTCGAGTTGAACGGCGGGAACGTGCCTTCGAGGCCGACACGCAGCGTGCCGCGCTGCTTCACCTGATCGAGGAGGTCGGCCGCGTGCGCGGTGGCCGCGGCGAACGACGTGCCGACCAGGCCGGCAACCAGCAGCTTCTTCAGCAGCGAAATTTTCATCGTGTGAGCTTCCTTGCCCCAGTGGGGCTCATGATCCTGACTGTGCGGTTGATGATAGCAAAAATGCAATCGACCACTAAATATCGTTTGTTTATGGCTATATTACGCGGTGCGTTCGCGCGCGATGGCCTTCACGCACTCGGCGACCAGCGCCGGGCCGCGATAGATGAAGCCCGTGTACAGCTGGACGAGCGATGCGCCGGCCGCGAGTTTCGCGCGCGCGTCGTCGCCGGAGAAAATGCCGCCGACGCCAATGATCGGCACGTCGCTGCCGACTTGCGCATGCAGCTTGCGGATCACTTCGTTCGACGCGTCGAACACCGGGCGGCCCGACAGGCCGCCGGCTTCGTCCGCGTGCGGCAGGCCCTGCACGGCTGCACGCGACAGCGTGGTGTTGGTGGCGATGACCGCTTCGATCTTGTGGCGCAGCAGCGTGTCGCCGATTTCCTTGACCTGTTCGTCGTCGAGATCGGGGGCGATCTTCAGCGCGAGCGGCACGAGCTTGCCGTGCAGGTCGGCGAGGCGCCGCTGCTTGTCCTTCAGCGCGGCGAGCAGCGCGTCGAGTTCGCCCGCGCCCTGCAACTGGCGCAGGTTCTTCGTGTTCGGCGACGAGATGTTGATCGTCACGTAGCTCGCGAACGGGTAGACGCGCTCGAGGCAGTAGAGATAATCCTCCGCCGCGCGCTCGATCGGCGTGTCGGCGTTCTTGCCGATGTTCAGGCCGAGGATGCCGCGATAGCGGGCCGCCTGGACGTTCTTCACGAACTGGTCGACGCCGTGGTTGTTGAAGCCCATCCGGTTGATCAGCGCCTCGGCCTGCGGCAGGCGGAACATCCGCGGGCGCGGGTTGCCCGGCTGCGGGCGCGGCGTGACCGTGCCGACTTCGATGAAGCCGAAACCGAGCGACGCGAGGCCGTCGATGGCCGCGCCGTCCTTGTCGAGGCCGGCGGCGAGGCCGACCGGGTTGCGGAACGTGAGCCCCATCACGGTGCGCGGCGCGTCGGGCACGCGGGCCGACAGCGCGCAGGCGAGGCCCGTGCGGCCGGCGGCGCCGAGCGCGCGCAGCGTGAGGTGGTGAGCGTCTTCCGCATCCATCTTGAACAGGGATGCGCGGGCCAGCGGATAGAGGGAACTGAACACGGGAATTGGGCGGACGGCCGGAATGAATGACAACCCGCTATTTTACCGGGAGTTGCGCGGCAAGGGCGGGGTTCGGTTCGCTGGCGCCTGTGGCGTGCCTCTCGCGCGGCGCGGCAGCCCTCGCATCGAGCCCAAACGGTGCCCGTTGCCGGAGCCGTGCCGCGTCGCCGGCGCGCGCGTCAGTTCGACCCGGAATGCCCGCCGGGCAGCGGCGCGCGGGCGAGCGCGGCGTCCACCGGCGGCAGATCGACGCGATCCGGATCGAGTATCTTCCAGCGGCCGTCGAGCAATCCTTCGAGCGGATGGAAGTTCGCCTTGTAGGCCATCTTCGGGCTTTCGCGGATCCAGTAGCCGAGATACACGTACGGCAGGCCGAGGCTCTTCGCCTGCTCGATCTGCCACAGGATGTTGTAGGTGCCGTAGCTCGTGTGCTGGTCGTCGGGCTCGAAGAACGTATAGACCGACGACAGCCCGTCGCCGAGGATGTCGATCATGCTGACCATGCGCAGCTTGCCGGGCTCGCCGCCCGGTGCGTCGAGGTCGCGGAATTCGACGAGGCGCGAATTGATCCGGCTTTGCAGCAGGAACTGCTCGTACTGGTCGCGACTGTCGCGATCCATTCCACCGCCCGCATGACGTGCCGACTGGTAGCGCATGTAGAGCGCGTAGTGTTCCTCGTCGTAGTGCAGCGGCGAGACCGTCGCGACGAGCGAGCGGTGCCGCTTCCACATCCGGCGCTGCGTGCGCGATGGCGTGAACGCGCCGACGGGCACGCGCACGGGGACGCATGCGCGGCAGCCGTCGCAGTACGGGCGATAGGTGAACACGCCTGAGCGACGGAAGCCGGCCTTCACGAGCTCGGTATAGATGTCGGAGTTGATCAGATGGCTCGGCGTCGCGACTTGCGAGCGCGCGATGCGGCCGTCCAGATAGCTGCACGGATAGGGCGCCGTTGCATAGAATTGCAACGCCGAAAGCGGTGAAAGCGGCAGCTCAGTCGGGTGAGTCATGGGCAGCTCTCGATGCAGGGAAGGAGTGCCGCGCTAGCGCTCGATCCCGGAGGGCGCCGCCGGTTCGGCGGGGCCCGTCAGCGCGGCGAGCACGCGCTTGTCGAACTGCCACGGAATCGGCGGTTCGGCTACCGCGCGGCGCACGTGAGCGACAAAGGCCTTGCGTGCGATCTCGCGGCCACCGAGCGACGCTAGATGCGACGTATTCTGCTGGCAGTCTATCATCTCCAGCCCCTGGTCGCGAAGGTGGGCGACGAGCGCGGCCAGCGCGATCTTCGACGCGTCGGTGGCGTCCGCATACATCGATTCGCCGAAAAACATCCGCCCGAACGAGACGCCGTACAGGCCGCCGACACGGCGTCCGTCATGCCATGTCTCGATGCTGTGCGCGTTGCCGGAGCGATAGAGCGACGTATAGGCGTCGATGATTTCGGCCGTGATCCACGTGCCGCGCTGTCCGCGCCTCGGCGCCTGCGCGCACGCGCGCATCACGCCCGGAAAGTCGTAATCGACGCGCACTTCCCACGCCGGCTCGCGCAGCACGCGCCTGAGCGTCTTGCGCAGCGACGGCGCCACCTTGAATTCATCCGGCGCGAGGATCATCCGCGGGTCGGGGCTCCACCACAGCACCGGCTGGCCGTCCGAATACCACGGGAAGATGCCGCGCTGGTACGCGTCGATGAGGCGCGAAGGCAGCAGGTCGGCGCTCGCGGCGAGCAGCCCCGGCGCGCCGGTTTCGGGGCCGAGCGCGCGCTCGATGGGCGGGAACGGGTCGTCCGGACCGAGCCAGGGGACCATGGGTCGCGGGCTCAGCCGTTGCGCAGCGAGCGGAAGATATCGCCGGTATGCACGCCGTAGTCGCCGGTGGCACGATCGGCGAAGAAGAAGCGCAGGGTCTGGCTGACGGTCGGGAACGCGATCTCGTCCCACGGGATGTCGGCTTCGTCGAACAGTTTGACTTCGAGGCTTTCCTCGCCGGCCTCGTAGGCCGGATCGACGAGCCGCGCCAGGTAGAACAGATGGACCTGGTGCACGTGCGGTACGTTGAGCAGCGTGAACAGGTTCTGCACCTCGACGCGCGCGCCGGCTTCCTCGAGCGTTTCGCGCGCGGCGGCTTCGGCCGTCGTCTCGCCCATTTCCATGAAGCCTGCCGGCAGCGTCCAGAATCCGTAGCGCGGTTCGATCGCGCGGCGGCACAGCAGAACCTGATCGCCCCAGACCGGCACCGTGCCGACCACGTTACGGGGATTCTGGTAATGGATCGTGCCGCAGTGATCGCAAACGAAGCGCTCGCGGTTGTCGCCCGGAGGAATGCGCGCGATGACTTCGTGACCGCAGACGGAGCAGAATTTCATGTCGAGTGGAAGGGACGAGGTGATGCGAGTGTATCACCGGGGCGGGGCATTCTCGAACGGCCGCGCATGTGTGCCGCATGCTGTGCGAAGCGCAGCGGGCAGTGCGCAGGATCGTGCGCGGAAAACGAAAAGCCCGGCGCTGGGCCGGGCTTTTCGTATCGAATCGGGACGTTGGTTGCGGGGGTAGGATTTGAACCTACGACCTTCGGGTTATGAGCCCGACGAGCTGCCAGACTGCTCCACCCCGCGTCCGTCGAAGAATTGAATTATATGGGCTAACCCTAGTGCATGCAAGCACTTTCTGACAATCACGTTGCAATCCCTTGTACATCACTTGTGGGGCCGGTACGGCAGGCGCGTGCGCTAGAATCGAGCGGTTTGCTTGTGTCGTCATTCCTGTAGCGGTGCCGTGCGCGATTGCATCGGCGCCGTTGCAACCCTCTCTACTGCATCGACGGATTCATGGACATCGCTCACGATCTGCAATCGATCGGCGCGCAGGAACAGGCGCTCGTGTTTCCCCATTTCGACCCGGCACGCGCGTGGGCGCTCGGCAACCGCATGCATGCGCTCGCGACGTCGCGCGGCCACGCGGTCGCGATCGACATCGTCACGTTCGGGCAGCCGCTGTTCTATGCGGCGCTCGCGGGTGCGACGCCCGACAACGCCGACTGGGTGCGCCGCAAGCGCAACGTCGTCGCGCATTTCCGCCGCAGCTCGTATGCGATCGGCCTGCGCATGCAGCAGGCCGGCGCCACGCTCGCGGACAAGCACGGGCTGCCGCTCTCCGAATACTCGCCGCACGGCGGCTCGTTTCCGCTGACCGTGGCGGGGGCGGGCGTGATCGGCTCGATCACCGCATCGGGGCTGCCGCAGCGCGCGGATCACGAGTTCGTCGTCGAAGTGCTCTGCGCCGAGCTCGGGCAGGACTACGCCGTGCTGGCGCTCGCAAGGAGCTGAACGATGCAACTGCCAGGTTACGCATGGCTCGCGATCGCGATCGTCGCGGAAGTGATCGGCACGTCCGCGCTGCGCGCGGCCGACGGCTTCACGCGCTTCTGGCCTTCGGCGCTCGTCGTGGCCGGTTACGGCGTCGCGTTCTACTGTCTGTCGCTCACGCTGCGCACGATGCCGGTCGGCATCATCTATGCGGTGTGGTCGGGCGCCGGCATCGTGCTGATCACGCTCGTCGCGATGCTCCTCTATCGTCAGGTGCCGGACGTGCCGGCGGTGATCGGCCTCGGACTGATCGTCGCAGGTGTCGTGGTGCTGAACCTGTTCTCGAAGATGCAGGCGCACTGAGCGTGCGTCCGCGATACGCCGGATGGCTCACATGACCGATTCCACTTCCGCTGAATCCGCGCAGCCCGACGTGCGCACGCATGTCGCGAACCGTATCGGGTTTCTCGAACTGAACCGGCCGAAGGCGCTGAATGCGCTGTCGGTCGGCATGATCCGCCTGATGCAGCAGGCGCTCGACGCATGGCGCGACGATCCCGAGGTGGTCGCCGTCGTCGTGCACAGCCCGCATCCGCGCGCGTTCTGCGCGGGCGGCGACGTGCGCTTCTTCCACGACGCGTGGCAGCGCGGCGATCGCGACGCGGTCGACACGTTCTTCATCGAGGAATACACGCTCAACCATACGATCTTCGCCTATCCGAAGCCGTACATCGCGCTGATGCACGGCGTCGTGATGGGGGGCGGCATGGGCATTTCGCAGGCGGCGCGGCATACGGGCGGCCTGCGCGTCGTCACCGATTCGACGAAGATGGCGATGCCCGAAACGCGCATCGGCCTGTTTCCGGACGTCGGGATGAGCTGGTTTCTCGCGCGCACGCCGGGCGCGCTCGGCCGCTATCTCGCGGTGACCGGCGCGACGCTCGACGCGGCCGGTGCGCTGTATGCGCAGCTCGCCGACGTTTATCTCCCGGACGCCGCGCTGCCGGCGCTGCTCGACACGTTGCGCAGCGCGCGCATCGACAGCGGTGCGCAGGCCGTCGCGTGCGTGGCCGAGGCGGCCGTCGCGCACAAGGTCGTGCCGACGCCCGACACGTCGGCGCTGGCCGACGCGCGCGCGGGGATCGATCGGCATTTCGCGCAACCCGAGATCGGTGCGATCCTCGCGTCGCTCGATGCCGAGCAGGATTGTGCGGCGGTGGACGGGTGGGTCGAGAAGGCGACGCACGCGATGCGCGGCCAGTTGTCGCCGCTGTCGATGGCCGTGTCGCTCGAAGTCGTCGAGCGGGCCCGTGGTGCGACGATGGCCGATTGCCTGCGGCGCGATCTCGACCTCACGCGTTCGACTTTTGCGCGGGGCGACGTGATCGAAGGCGTGCGCGCGCTGATCGTCGACAAGGATCACCAGCCGGCCTGGCGTTTCAAGACGACGGCCGATGTCGACCGGGCCGATGTGCTCGCGATGTTCGACAGCCCGTGGACGTCCGGCACGCATCCGCTGCGCAGCCTGAAGGACTGACGCGGCGCGGTATCCTGCGACGAAGCAAAAAGGCCGCCTGCACACATGCAGGCGGCCTTTTCATTTGCGGATGCCGATTCGATTCGGCTGCGACGGGCAGGGGCGCAGGGGCCGAACCGAAGCCGTACGTCTTACTCGTCGCCGGCGTCGTCCGACATGAAGGCGCGCATGAACACGAGCGCACCGAAGCCCCAGACCGCGTTCGCCGCGAAACCGGCCGCGAGCACCGGCATCATGTTGCCCGACGGCCAGATTCCGCGCAGCGGATCGATCGCGAACACGCGCGCGGCCGTCAGCACGATGCCGCCGAACACCAGCGCGCCGATCCACGGTGCTTCGCGCTCCGGCGACACGCGCAACAGCCACGCCATCGGAACCGCGCAGCACGCGCTGATCAACGCGTTCGCGACAAATTCAGGAATGCCGAGCGGCGCGAACGGTTGTGTGGAGAACCCGGCTGCGGCAATCAGATCGGCCGTGTGCAGCAGCGCGAGCGTGGCTTCGCGAAAGAAGAGGGCGGCCAGGAAGCCGGACAGGAACGGCAGGATGACTTTCTGCATCGATGAGTGCATTGCAGGCGCGGCTGGCCGGGGCCGTCCGCGCGGAGTTATTCGGATAGGTGCGACATTATAGGGCCCGGCTGCCGCGATATTCGCTGGAGCGTCGTGCTAATCACGAAAGCGGAAAACCTAAGCTCAAAAAAATCGTTCCAAAGCCCTGCACCGATCCCTAGACTGATTTCCCAGAAACAGCCGTGCAATCGCGTACTCGCCCGCTGCACGGCCTGACCGGCGAGCCATCCCGACTCGAACGCACACCATGCATGCGCCGCTCATCCGCGACGCGAGCAGGGCCTCGCTTTATCCCGATTCCGGCAAGGACAGTCAAGCAGGAGCAGCAGATGAATGTTTTCTGGTTTATCCCCACGCACGGCGACAGCCGTTACCTCGGCACCGCCGAAGGCGCGCGCGCCGCGGATTACGATTATTTCAAGCAGGTCGCCGTTGCGGCCGACACGCTCGGTTACGACGGCGTGCTGCTGCCGACCGGTCGTTCCTGCGAGGATGCGTGGGTCGTCGCGTCGAGCCTGATTCCGGCAACGCAGCGCCTGAAGTTCCTGGTCGCCGTGCGTCCGGGTATCGCCTCGCCCGGGCTGGCGGCGCGGATGGCCGCGACGTTCGACCGTCTGTCGGGCGGCCGCCTGCTGATCAACGTCGTGACGGGCGGCGATTCGGCCGAACTCGAAGGCGACGGCCTGTTCGCCGATCACGATACGCGCTACGAGATCACCGACGATTTCCTGCACATCTGGCGCGGGCTGCTGTCCGCGTCGCACGAGAACGGCGGCTTCGACTACATCGGCAAGCATCTTCAGTCGAAAGGCGGCAAGGCGCTTTATCCGCCCGTGCAGCACCCGCATCCGCCGCTGTGGTTCGGCGGGTCGTCGCCGGCCGCGCACACGATCGCCGCGGATCACATCGACACTTATCTGACCTGGGGCGAGCCGCCCGAGGCCGTCGCGAAGAAGATCGCGGATATTCGCGCACGTGCGGAAGCACGCGGCCGCAAGATCAAGTTCGGCATTCGCATGCACGTGATCGTGCGCGAAACCGAGGACGAAGCATGGCGCGATGCCGAGCGCCTGATCAGCCGTCTCGACGACGACACGATCGCCCGCGCGCAGACGGCGTTCGCGAACATGGATTCGGAAGGCCAGCGCCGCATGGCCGCGCTGCACGGCGGCAAGCGCGGGGGCCGCGAAGCGCTCGAGGTGTATCCGAACCTGTGGGCCGGCGTCGGTCTCGTGCGCGGCGGCGCGGGCACCGCGCTCGTCGGCAACCCCGAGCAGGTTGCGGCGCGCATGCGCGAATACGCGGATCTCGGCATCGAGACGTTCATCCTGTCCGGCTATCCGCATCTCGAGGAGTCGTACCGTTTCGCCGAACTCGTGTTTCCGCTGATCAAGGGCAAGGGCGCGGAAAAGGCGACCGGCCCGCTGTCGGGCCCGTTCGGCGAGATCGTCGGCAACAACTACCTGCCGAAGGCCGGCCAGAGCTGAACGAAGGAGGCCTGCGATGACAACGAAAACGTCGACGACGGGCGCCGTGCTGGCCGCCCGTGCATGGCGCGCCATCGCGCCGTGGCTCGTGCCGCTCGCGTTGCTGGCCGCATGGGAAGTCGGCGCGCGCGTCGGCTGGCTGTCGACCCGCGTGCTGCCCGAACCCGTCGCGGTCGTGCGCGCGGCATGGTCGCTCGTGACGTCGGGCGAGATGTGGGCGAACGTGAAGGTCAGCACGTGGCGTGCGCTGTTCGGCTTTGCGATCGGCGGCGGCGTCGGCCTGGCGCTGGGGCTCGCAACCGGTCTGTCGAAAGCGGCGGAGGTCGCGCTCGATTCGACGATCCAGATGATTCGCAACATCCCGGCGCTCGCGATGATCCCGCTCGTGATCCTGTGGTTCGGTATCGACGAGAAGGCGAAGCTGTTCCTCGTCGCGCTCGGCGTGTTCTTCCCGGTGTACATCAACACGTATCACGGGATCCGCTCGGTCGACGCGAACCTGATCGAGATGGCGAAGAGCTACGGCGTGCGCGGCTTTGCGCTGTACCGCGACGTGATTCTGCCCGGTGCGTTGCCGTCGATTCTCGTCGGCGTGCGTTTCGCGCTCGGGCTGATGTGGGTGATGCTGATCGTCGCGGAAACGATTTCCGCGCAGTCGGGCATCGGCTACATGACGATGAACGCGCGTGAATTCCTGCAAACCGACGTGGTGGTGGTCGGGATCCTGCTGTATGCGGTGCTCGGCAAGCTGGCCGACGTGCTGGCGAAATGGATCGAGCGCGTGACGCTGCGCTGGCACCCCGCTTATCAATCAGGAGCAAAGGCATGAATGCGACGACTTCGGCGGCCGTCTACGGCCCGCTTGCCGGCGCAGATCTCGAGGCCGAACTGGCGCAGGCGCGCGTGACCGACGACGACGCGCGAGACGCGGCGATCGTCGACCGGGACGGCAGCGCATCCGTCGTGCCGCTCGCGCGGCGGCGCACGGGCAGCCCGGCACCGGACGATGCGGTGACGCTGTCCGGCGTGAGCAAGCGCTTCGGCGAGCGCACGGTGCTCGACAACGTCGAACTCGGCATCGCGCGCGGCAGTTTCGTCGCGATCGTCGGGCGCAGCGGCTGCGGCAAGTCCACGCTGCTGCGTCTCGTCGCGGGGCTCGAGCAGCCGAGCAGCGGCGCGCTCGTGACGCGTGGCGAGGGCGGCGGCGCGCTCGATACGCGGATCATGTACCAGGACGCGCGGCTCTTGCCGTGGAAAACCGTGCTGCAGAACGTGATGCTGGGCCTCGGGCGCGGCGCGCGCGATCAGGCGCGCGCGGTGCTCGACGAAGTCGGCTTGCTCGAGCGCGCGAACGACTGGCCTGCGCAGTTGTCGGGCGGCCAGCGGCAGCGTGTCGCGCTCGCGCGTGCGCTCGTGCACCGGCCGCAGTTGCTGTTGCTCGACGAGCCGCTCGGCGCGCTCGACGCGCTGACCCGCATCGAGATGCATGCGCTGATCGAGCGGTTGTGGCGCGAGCACCGGTTTACCGCGCTGCTCGTCACGCACGACGTGCAGGAAGCCGTCGCGCTCGGCGACCGGATCCTGCTCATTGAGCAGGGCCGCGTCGCCCTCGATCAGCCCGTGCCGCTCGAACGGCCGCGCGCTCGTGCATCGGCCGCGTTCGCGGCGCTGGAAGATCACGTGCTGCAACGCGTGCTGGCCGGCGGGTCCGGGGCAGCCGATCAGCGCGCGGCGCTTGACGTCGATAACGTACGACCGGTCGGGCAGATCCGCTGGGCCGTTTAAATCCGGGCGGCACCCGCCGCCCGTTCTCAGACTTTTTCTTCGGAGCGATCAACCCGATGAGCATCACTGCAATCAACGTGCGTAACCAGTTCAAAGGCAAGGTGAAGGAGATCATTCGCGGGCCCGTGGTGTCCGAGGTCGACGTCGAGACGCCGTTCGGCATTGTCACGTCGGTGATCACGACCCGTTCGGTCGACGAACTCGAACTGAAGGTCGGCGCGGAAGTCGTCGCGCTCGTGAAGTCGACCGAAGTCTCGATCGCACGCCTCTGAGTGCGTGCCGCCGCCGTGCGGCGCGGACGGGCCGACCGCTCGTCCGCGCGCCTGGCCGCTCGGCCACGGCGGGTGGTTGTTCCGTCGCGCGTTTGTCGCGGTATTCGATGTCGATATGAAGTGCTAGGATGGAACGACACTGATGCCGGAGGCCAACGCATGACCCCCATCCTTTCTCCCGAAGCCATCGAGGCGCTGAAGTGGATCGATCAGTTCGGCGACAGCCGGCCGGTTCCCGCCGCGTTCGACGACGTCGTCTATGCGTTGCTGAACGAAGGGCTGATCTATCAGGCGGCCGCCAACCGTGTCGACCTCACCGACGACGGTAAATCCGTTTTGTCTAACGAATACGATTGAGCGCACGGCGCCGGCCGCAGGGCGCGGTTCGGCGCTGCGTCGCCACGGAGCGAGCGATGGAACCGAGAGGCAGCGATCTCGGCGATTTCAGCGAGCCGTACCGCGGCTTCGAGATCGAGGTGAAGACCGAGCAGGTCTGGGACGGCGAGCATGCCCACTACCGCGTGCTGCAAGGCGGCGCCGTGCGGATCGACTGGCGGCTCGTGAAGGTCGACGGCGTGCTGCTGACCGAACGGCGCGTGATCGAACGCGTGCTCGACGAGGCGCGGCGAGCCGTCGATACCGAACTGGGCGAGGGCGGCCAGGCCTAGTCGATTCCGGCTGGCGGGTCGGCTCGGCCGCGTTGCGGTAAAATATCGGGTTGTCTCCCGCGCCGCTTGCTGCCCCGAATTCCATGTCCGCACCGTCCTCGCTTCCTCCCCGCCGCGTATCCGTGGCGCCCATGCTCGACTGGACCGACCGTCATTGCCGGTCGTTCCATCGCACGCTGACGCGCGACACGTGGCTGTATACGGAAATGATCACGACGGGCGCGCTGCTGTTCGGCGATGCCCAGCGGCACCTCGCATTCACGCCGAACGAATCGCCGGTCGCGCTGCAACTTGGCGGCAGCGAGCGGGACGACCTCGCACGCGCGGCGAAGCTCGGCGAGCAGTGGGGTTATGACGAGATCAACCTGAATTGCGGATGCCCGTCCGAGCGCGTGCAGCGTGGTGCGTTCGGCGCGTGCCTGATGAACGAGCCGCAACTGGTGGCCGACTGCGTGAAGGCGATGCGCGATGCGGTGTCGGTACCGGTGACGGTCAAGCACCGGATCGGCGTCGACGCGGTCGAGGATTACGCGTTCGTGCGCGACTTCGTGGGCACGGTTGCGGAAGCGGGTTGCGAGACGTTCGTCGTGCACGCGCGCAATGCGATCCTGAAGGGGCTGTCGCCGAAGGAGAACCGCGAGATCCCGCCGCTCAAGTACGATTATGCGTATCAGCTGAAGCGCGATTTCCCGTCGCTGGAGATCGTGATCAACGGCGGGATCAAGACGCTCGACGAAGTCGCGCTGCATCTCGAGCACGTCGACGGCGTGATGCTCGGACGCGAGGCGTATCACAATCCGTATGTGCTCGCGGAAGTCGATGCGCGCTTCTACGGATCGACCGCTGCGGTGCCGACGCGTGAAGAGGCCGAGGCGCAGTTGATCGAATACTGCGCGGCGGAGCTGAAGCGCGGCACGTATCTCGGCGCGATCGTCCGGCATGCGCTCGGGCTCTATCGTGGCGTCGCGGGGGCGCGTGGCTGGCGTCGCGTGCTGTCCGACAACAAGAAGCTCGCGCGTGGCGATCTGGCCGTGTTCGACGAGGCACGCACGCATCTGAACGACGCCATCGAAAATTTTGAAAAAAATGCTTTGCAAGACGGAAAAGTCTTCGTATAATCTTGTTCTTCGCTGCTGAACACGAAACGAAACAGCGAAGAAACAAGGCAGTATCAGTGGTGGCTGTAGCTCAGTTGGTAGAGTCCAGGATTGTGATTCCTGTCGTCGTGGGTTCGAGTCCCATCAGCCACCCCAAAATTCTCAAACAAAACAGGCGCTTCGGCGCCTGTTTTGCTTTCCGCGGTGTGAATTCGGAACGGAAAACGTCATTTCGGAATTCACGTCGTCGCGCCTGTGGTTTTACCCTTCCGTCGATCGTCGTGCCGATGTTTATTGTCCGGATTCGCGAGTGCCGCGAAGTCGTAGGCATTGGCATCTCGATTCATGGACCGCGTCGTGTTCGCGGCGCCGTACGATCGATCTGGCTGTACAAGACGTCTTGCCGCGCGCACGTTTCACTCTTCGAATACGTTTGTCCGTCGCGGTGAGGGGGAAAGCAGGCTGTCGACCTTGCGCTGTCGCACTTCGCTCGTTCTTTCG
This sequence comes from Burkholderia anthina, assembly GCF_902498995.1. GTDB lineage: Bacteria > Pseudomonadota > Gammaproteobacteria > Burkholderiales > Burkholderiaceae > Burkholderia > Burkholderia anthina. The sequence goes on along the minus strand of NZ_CABVLY010000006.1, from coordinate 153,537 downwards.
ATGACGGCATCCAGCTGTGGCGTGCATCGAGAAACTGATATACGAGCCGTGCTGGACAGAGTCAATGGCGCGACGATCATTCTTGCCCAGTTCATTCGATCGGGATATGGCAGTCGAGACCCGGCAGCGACTGCGTGCTGATGGGCGCAGCTCATTCGGCCACGCATAAAACAGCACAACATCTTGTTCGTCTCCGGTTTCATGGCGTGCGTCAGCTTGCGCTACGGGCTGCATTATGACGGGTGGGGATGCATGGCCCGGAAGCGCCACTAAGCTGAAGTCTTTCACGCCCGATGGTCGACTGCGATTACCTGGATATCGAGCACAGTACGAAAGGCTGCTCGATGAATTCGCTTATGAATCCGCGACGTAAAGCGGCGGTCTTAAAACGATCATCGACATGCAAATTGGCGGAATAGAACCGTGATGTGGCGCAAACCGCCAACACTTCACAGTCTTGCATTCGTGTAATCTATCAAATTCCTCGTGCCCGCAGCTTTGCAGGGCCGTTCGGTCCCGACGCCCCGGAAGGCGTCGGGACATTTTTTTGGGCTACGCCATTTCGCGCGATTCGCGATTCAACGCGCCGTTGAAATATCGCGATTGCTACACTTTCCCGGCCACGATCACTCAACGGGAGTCACCACGCATGCCGGAAAACCGAACCGTCATTCTGCGCAGCGCGACACCACACGATGCCGAACGCATCGCTCGCTTGCACACACTGAGCTGGCAGAGCGCGTATAGCCATATCCTTCCGGCGGCCTATCTGTCCGATGAGGTGCCGACGGAACACGCAACCCGCTGGCGAAATTATTTCGATCGCAACGAAGCCGAGTGGGGGCTCGTGCTGATTGCGGAATCGGATGGCGTTCCGGTTGGTTTCGTGAGCGCTGAAAAGCCGGTCGATTCGGCGCGTGGCGTTCTGCTCGATTGTCTTCACGTACATCCCGACCATCACGGAAGCGGTACGGGAAAGCGCATGATCGAAGCCGTTCGCGCGTGGGCCAGAAATATCGGCTCGGGCAAGGTTCATTTGTCCGTGCTCGACGACAATGTTCGCGCGATCGGTTTCTACGAACACAATGGCTGGCAATTGCTCACTGTCGAAACGAGCCATATCGGCCTAACGGAAGTGACTGACCGGGTCTACGTAATCGAGGCGTAAAGGCGGAGAGTGGCAGGCAGTGAACAGAACGGCTGCTCGCGAGATGTCCGTCGCGGACAACCGCCGGATGTAGGCTGTTACTCGCCGCAATAACGTACGAGCAAATCCGCCTCTGTTTCATGTACTTCGACGGGCAGGCTCGTCGCGCCCGCATACGCGAGATAGCGCGCACGATGCTGACCGTTGCGGAACGACGCGACACCGATTTTCGACAGGCCCGGGATGCCGAGCAGCGTCCGCGTTCTCGTCTCGCGAAACGTGATGAACGGCATGTCCGGAATCCTCGCCGCGTCCGGGTCGAGGAATTCGCGAATGCCGGCAGCCTTGCCCGGCGCCCAGTACTGCACCGACGGCAGCACATAATCGGTCGTGTCGCGGTCGGCGCAGGCCAGCAGTTTCCTCAGGTCGACCGTCACGACACGATGTCGCGAGTCGTCGGAGGCGAATACCCGCTTCAGATGCGTATAGGTATAGGCGGCGTGTCCGGGAAGCTGGATGATCCAGACCTCCACGCCGTCTTGTTGTGCCCGAGCGAGTGTCATTATTGCCTCTGATGGCGCATGCGATTTTTTGTGGGGGTGTAGCAGCGCGATCACGGCCACGGCCGCGTAGCAGGCGGATGCCCGGAATACGAACGGCGAATCATGTATGACCGAACGGCGCAAGGAACCGGTCACGGAGCAGTTGTTGGCGCGACCCGGTCATGCGTTTTCAGCCGACATCGACATCTTACGAGAATATCGCGATACCCCGGTTCGAATGACACGCGCGATGAAAGTCACACAAGATTCACACAGCGCGTGAAACCGGACAGGCATGGGGCATCACCCGCACCAACGGGCGGCGTGGCCGGAGAAAATCATGTCGCCGGCACTTGAGATTGAGTATCTCGATTGCCGCTTCACCGCGATGCTCGACACCCGGGAAACCGGCCGTGTCGATGTGACCGACTGGCAACTGGATTTGATTTCGCGAGGCAAGACGGTCGAGTGGATCATGTGCGACCGTTTCCTCACACGGAACGATTTTGCCGACGAAGAGGCCGCGCGCGCAAATATTGTCGACGGGCTGGAGCAACAGGTCGGCCCGCATCCCGTACCGCGCGTCGAAATCACCGCGGCGAATGCCGCTACGGCCGGTGCTGTCCCCGGCGATGAGCCGGCCGCTGAGCGCTCGTCAGCGAGGTCGTCGTCGAAATCGAGAGCAATCTGGACTGGATCGATATGATTGCCGGCCGGTTGACAGACGGCCCAGCGTAGCGACGGGTCCGTAAATCCTGAAGGCGATTCCGGAAGTCGCAAACATCGGTTCACGAGAATCCGGAACAACGACATTGAGATAGCGTCGTCGCGATCATGCGCGCGACTTGGCCGAGCCTGGCACGCGATCAAAAAAGCCGGACTCGAAACATGTCGCGATGCGGTTCGAAGGCGGCAGATACGACAAGACCATCGATGGGCCGCGCGTCAGCTGGAACGCCAGAAATGCACGACATCGTCTACCTGCCCGCGCATCTCGGCGGCAGTGTTCGCACCGGCCACCGCTATTGCTTCGGGCGCGCCACGCGATTCGCACAGCACACGGGCTTTCCGGTTGAAAGGGTGAGTTGCCGCACAGACGATTGCACGGGCGGAGATTCACAATCTGACCGGTTGACCGATCTACCCCGGCCCGGTCAACCGTTTCCCCGCTCGCTCGCGCAGGAGCGGGGCTTTTTGGCCGTCCGACGCATGCAGGCCGCGTCGGAGCAACCGGACAGGCGTTCGGCTGGCTGCGTTTCGCGCCCCGGCATCCGTTCGCCTGCTCCGCATGAATCGCTTTCCTCGTGCTCAAGCGATCGCTTGGGCCCATTGCCGGTCTGGGCCGGTGATGCCTTGATCCCGGCGGCGTGTCACCGCGCCGCCGGGATGTTTTTTGCCCCGAGCCTGTCGAGACCCGGTTACGTGCAACGCATCGCGTGTTGCTGCCCGCTCAGCCGGCCTGCTCGACGCTGGTTTCCCACCCGTCGTATTTGCCGCCGAGCGAGCGCACTTCGCGATTGATCGCGAGCGTATGGCGCGTGATGTCGGCCAGCGTCGTCGCGCCTTCGTGCGCAAACCGCACGGCCGATTTGCCGTCCTCGGTCGGCGCGACCGATTCGACCGGATAGCCTTTCGCTTCGGCCCAGTCGGCGAACTGGTGCGCGTCGCTCGGCTCCGGGAAGTACGCCCAGTGCATCACGCGCCGGTTCACGTCGCTCGCGTCGCCTTGCTGCCGCAGCGCTTCGAGCACGCGCATGTCGCGCATCAACTGCCAGTCGTCGTCGGTCGGGTAGAGCGTGCGCCAGTACGTCTCCTTGTCCGGATCGTCCTGGTACGCGTACTGAAGCGCGTAGGTCGTCTGTTCGGCCAGCGAGTCGACGATCTCTGTCGCGGCTGCTTCGTCGAACGGTACGTAGAACATGAAATCCTGATTGCCGTCGACGGTGATGCGGCCAACCTGCACCCCGTCTTTCGCGATCACGGCGGCATCGAGCAGATCCTCGATCCTGGTGAGATCGGCAAACTCGTCGCTGCTCGGCAGGCCGTCGGGCGTCGGATGTGCAAGCGTGACGCGCACGCTGAGCAGCGCCGTGCGCGGATCGCTTTCGGCGATTTCCGCATAGCTGTTATTGAAGCTGATGAAGGCCTGATGGTCGCCCATTCTGGCAGGGAAGGTTCCCCAGGCGTCGGTCATGTGTTTCTCCCGTGCACGATTGTCTGTTGACGGTTGCAAAGCGTCCCAATGTATCATCGAAAATCGCATTGGCCGAAGATGCGCGCTTGATGGTGAGCCGGGGCATCCCGAGGCCGATCGAATTCGGGCACTGGCGCACGGCGAGCGCGTTCCGTGGTTCGGCACGCGCGCACATTGCGCAAGAACAATTTGGAAGGAGACTGCGATGTCGACGTTTGCTGTGAATGGTGTCCGAATCGATCCGCGCAGCGCGCGGGTGACGCACGTGCGCTGGGCAGCCGTCAATCCGGCCGACCGGTCGTGGGCCGCGACGCCGAGCGAAGCAGCGGTGGCGGAGGTGGCGCACGCGCTTGCGTCCGGCAACGACGTTCACGCGGTGTTCGACGAAGTCGACGGAACGGCGGTCGGACCGAAACTGAAGCGCGTGCTGTATCGAGACGCGTCCGAAGGCATCGAGCTCGACGTCGATGTGACGAACGAGTCGCGTACGTTGCGGGATCTTCCGCAAATCTGAACGGCGAGCACCGGATCGTGGCAGACGCGGGCGCGGGCGATGCCGACGCACGCAAACACTTGCGCATTCGCCGCACGCCGAGCGCGAGGAGTCGTATCCCGCAACCGTCCCGCATCGTTGCCGGCCGTGCCGAGCGGGTCGACGGGAAGGCCGACGCGCGTTCCGTCGTGCCGATAACGAGCGAATAACGCAACCGCGCACGAGACCATGCCCAGACACTCCATCGCCGCGTTGGCCGTCGCATCCTGCCTGGTGCTCGCGGCCTGTCAGACCGAAACCGTATCGCCGTCGCCCGAGACCGCATCGACAGCGGTTCCGGTATCGTCGCCGGCCACGCCGATTCATGGCATGGGCCAGGCGCCGCATCTTGCCGGCCAGAGCCACTGGGCCGTCCACGAGTGCACGTCCGACGGCGCCGTCAAGGTGTGCAATTGATCGAGCGACCGGCACGATGAGCGACGCAAGCGAAACGAACGATGCCGTCTGGCATGTCGACCCGGTCGCGGGAACGGTGACGGGCGCGTTGCCGGTGGTGCTGCCGGTCGACAGCCGCAGTTTCAGGCGAAAGGCGCTCGTCTGTGCGGTGCTCGCCGTATTGAGCGCGTGCGGGTACGCGGCCAACGTGGCGCTGTGGCCGGTGGCGGCGCTGGCCGTACTGCTGGCGCTTCTGAGCGGCGGCTTCTTCCTGATATCGCGCCGCAAGATGGCACTGCATATCGACGAAACCGGCTTCAGGCTGGTGGGCTCGATGCGCGACAAGCCGGCCACGCCGTGGCGCGACGTCACCGAATTCGGAATCGTCAGCGTCGCGGGAAACCGTTACATCGGCTACCAGTTCTCCGCGCATTCGCCGCGCACCAGGGTACCGGGCGGCGTGATGCTGCCGATCAACCGGTTTGCCGATCTTCCGCTCGACTCGGTTGCCGCGTTGCTGGAGGCGTGCCGCCGGCAGTTCGGGATGCCGGAAGATCGCGCCGGTCGAGTGGACTGATTCCGGGGCGCGCACGCAACCCGGTCGGCCCGTCTGCGATTGGAATAAAAAATGGAACAAAAAATGTCGGCGGGCATGTCGATTTCCGTCGGGCTCGTCCGTCGTAGGATCGGAGGCGTACGCATCGTGCGTCCGTCCCGCTTTCCGACACGACAAACCGACTGAAGGAGCGACACCCATGGCCACGTCCGTCAACCCGATCCCCGAAGGGATGCGTACGCTGACGCCGCACCTGATCTGTGCCGGCGCCGCAGCAGCAATCGACTTCTACAAACGTGCGTTCGACGCGAGCGAGCGGTTCCGCCTGCCGACGCCCGATGGCCGGCTCGCGCACGCCTGCCTCGCGATCGGCGATTCGACGCTGATGCTGGTGGATGAAATGCCCGAGCACGGCGCACTCGGACCGAAGACGCTGAAAGGCACACCGGTGTGCCTGCACCTGTTCGTGCCGGACGCCGACGCGGCGATCGCGCAGGCTGTCGCGGCCGGCGCGACAGTCACGATGCCGGCGGCCGACATGTTCTGGGGCGATCGCTATGGGCAGATCGAGGATCCGTTCGGCCACCGCTGGTCGATCGCCACGCACCAGCGCGACCTGACGCCCGAACAGATCTCGGACGCGATGGCGAGCGCACCGCCGTGCGCGGGCTGATCGAGCCGGATAAATCGTGCTGAACGGCGAGCGGGCGTGGCGGCGAATGTCGGCACGTTCGTCGTCGGCCTTCATGCGTCGCGCGCTGCATCGGGTGGTGCGATCGGAGGGGGCCGCACCTCAAGCCATGCGGGGCGATGCCGTAAACAGGGCGAGATCAATGACTCATCCTGTCGAACCATGGCTCGAATTCTGTACGCGGGGTATCTCGCATTTGCGCTGTACCTGCTTTACCCGATGATCCACAACACGTTGAACTTCAGCATGGATTGCATGCTGAGCGCGCTGCCGGGCGGCGATCGCGACATGCCGCAGCGTACGGCAAGCGGTGCGTCGACGCAGGGCAGCCGGTGTGCCGCGGATACGCAACTTGTGGCGCGATCGCCCGGCATCCATTGACTTCGCGGATCGTCGCGACCCGAGCATGGGTGTACCGGCCATTCGGCCAGGTTGATTGGTGCGCGATGGACGCCGATCATTGACGACATCGCGAATGAATGTTGAATGACGACGGCGCGTCGGCGCGCTGTACGCGAGCCGCGTTTGCGGTGGCGCGTGCGCGGGATGCGTCAGTAGGAGGAGCGGTACGGCGTGCCCTGGTCGAAGCGGCTTTGCCAATGCGTGAGGTAGCGCGATGCGAGCTGCGGATTGTTCCAGACGACGATGACGTTCTCGGAGTTTCGGCTTGCCGCCGACGCGCTGTAGTTGAACGAACCGGTCTCGACGTGTTCGGCATCGATCACGAGGTACTTGTCGTGGTGGATTGCATAGACATCGATCGTGCGCGTCGGAATGCCCGCGTTGACGAGCAGGTTCAGCGCCTGCTTGCTGCTCTTCGCGCGATTGCCCTTGTCGTCCACGACGACCGCGACATTCACGCCGCGTCGCTTGGCCGCGAGCAGTGCGCGCGTGACGGGCGGCGACGTGAACGAGTAGGCGGCCACGCGAATCGAGCTGCGTGCGGCACCGATCGCCTTCAGCACGAGCGCTTCGGCGCCGCCATCGGGCGAGAACGCCGATTCGACGACTTGCGTGGCCGGTGCTTCATGGGTGGGGGCCGGCAGCAGTTGCGCGATGTAGTCGATCGCCTGCTGCAACAGCGATTCGCTATGCGTCTTGCCGAAGGCGGCGAACGGTGTGGCGAGCAGGGAGGCGGCGAGGCAGGTGGCGGCGAGGCGATTGCGCGACAACATCTTGGACAGCGAATAATTTCGAGACAGCGGGCCGTGAGTGTAACGCAGACGTGGCGGCGCGGCCACGCCGGAATGCGAATAGTCGCGTTGCGCTGCGGCGTGCCGCGTCATGCGTCGATGCGACGATGTTCGGACGTCGAGCGGTATCTGCGCGGGATCGATGATCGCGCCGATCGATTGATGGCGATGTGGTACGCGTGCACATGCACGTGGATTGCGTACGCTCCACGCGTGACGCAATGCGGATAGGCGCGAATGCGATCGGCAGCTTCAGCGCGATGGGCGAATGGAGCAGCAGGGTGCCGCAACGCGAATGCCGGTCAGGCGAGACGCTACGCTGCCGACATAGACGCTATACGCGACGGATCCCTTGCGATATGCGCGCAGCAGGCGCCATGCGCCAGGCGTCACGCATCGAGTGGCCCGGCGTCTTCGCGCGGGATCCACCCGGGCCCGGGTTCCGGCTGTACGTCGTGTGCATCGAGCGGTTCGCCGCACGCCGAACACACCGCGACCGCATGCATCAGCTGGCCACAGGTCCGATGGCGCAACTGCATCGGCGGCCCCTGGCCGTCGTCCTTCCAGCGATCGCCCCACGTCATCAGCGCGAGCAGGGCCGGGTAGAGGTCGAGGCCCTTTTCCGTCAACCGGTATTCGAACCGCGGTGGGCGCTCCTGATACGCGTGCTTGACCAGCACGCCTTCGTCGACGAGGCGCGCGAGCCGTTCGGCCAGCACGTGGCGCGTGAGGCCCAGCTGTGTCTGGAATGCGTCGAAGCGGCGGCAGCCCAGAAAGGCGTTGCGCAGGATCAGCATGGTCCAGCGGTCGCCGAGCACGGCGAGCGTGCGCGCGACCGAACAGTTCAACGTACCGATGTCATCCCATTTCATGATCGAGTCTCGTGCGGCGGTTCAGCAAAGGAGCGGGACCGATTATAGAACCCGCCTTCGATTGCGGCGGGCACCTGTTGCGTTGACAAGCCCGGCGCGGTTGTCAATAATGAGTTCCAATTTGGAACTTACTCGCGCGGCGACGCGCTTTCAATCAGGAGACCACCCGATGAATCCGCTTTCCCTGTCCGGTATCGAACTGCTGCGTGCGGCCGTGTCCGGCGACGTGCCGCTTGCGTCGATTTCCGAGACGATTCCGATGCGACCGCTGGGCGTCGAGCTCGGCTACGTGAAGATGTCCGCGCGCGCGGACGGCCGGCACCTGAATCCGCTTGGCGGCGTGCACGGCGGGTTCGCCGCGACGGTCCTCGATTCGGTCACCGGCTGCGCGGTCCATTCGATGCTCGACGCGGGCGTCGGCTACGGCACGGTCGACCTGCACGTGAAGATGCTGCGTCCGGTGCCGCGCGACGTCGACCTGATCGCGGAAGGGCGCGTGATTCACCTGTCGCGTTCGCTCGGCGTCGCGGAAGGCACGCTGAAGACGCCGGACGACAAGATCGTTGCGCACGCATCGGCGACGTGCTTCATCCAGCGGCCGAAATGACGAGGCCGGCGGGCGGCGGGCCGGCTTCGCCGTTCGACGCAATGCGAGCGCGGCACGCGCGGGCCGGCGCGTGCCAGCCGCATGCCGGGCGCGCGCCGGTCGAAGGCAGCCTGTAAGCGTCCGCGTCCGCCATCTGAAGCGTTCGCTTCAATGTGATAGCGTTCCTGCTTTCCACCCCCCGCGAAGGAACAGCATGGAATACCGCACACTCGGCGATTCAGGCATCGAGGTCAGCCTGATCGGTCTCGGCACGATGACGTGGGGCGAGCAGAATTCGGAGCGCGACGCACACGAGCAGATCGATTACGCGCTCGCGCAGGGCGTCACGCTGATCGACGCCGCGGAAATGTACCCGGTGCCGCCGAAGCCCGATACCCAGGGCCGCACGGAGCAATACATCGGCACCTGGCTCGCGCAGCATCGCGCGCAGCGCGACCGGATCGTGCTCGCCACGAAGATCGCGGGCCCGGCGCGGCAGCCGCACAATCCGCGTCATATTCGCGGTGAAGGCAACCAGTTCGACCGCAAGAACCTGACCGAAGCGCTGGACGGCAGCCTGAAACGCTTGCAGACCGACTACGTCGACCTGTACCAGCTGCACTGGCCCGATCGCAGCACGACGACGTTCGGCCGCCCCGCGTATCCGTGGGTCGACGATGCGTACACGGTGCCGATCGAGGAAACGCTGGGCGTGCTCGCGGAATTCGTGAAGGCCGGCAAGGTCCGCGCGATCGGCGTGTCGAACGAAACGCCGTGGGGCGTCGCGCAATTCCTGCGTGCGGCCGAGAAGCTCGGGCTGCCGCGTATCGCGAGCATCCAGAACCCGTACAGCCTGCTGAACCGCACATTCGAGAACGGCCTGTCGGAATTCACGCATCGCGACGGGGTCGGCTTGCTCGCCTATTCGCCGCTCGCGTTCGGCTGGCTGTCCGGCAAGTACGAGAACGGCGCACGCCCGGCCGGTGCGCGCATCACGCTGTTCGAGCGCTTCCAGCGCTACAGCAAGCCGCAGGCGGTCGAGGCGACGTCGCGCTACGTCGAACTCGCGAAACGCCACGGGCTGTCGCCCGCGCAGCTCGCGCTGGCGTTCGTCAACAGCCGGCCGTTCGTGCGCAGCAACCTGGTCGGCGCGACGTCGCTCGAGCAACTGAAGGAGAACATCGGCAGCATCGACGTGACGCTGTCCGACGAGATCCTTGCCGAGATCGACGCGCTGCACGAACGGCAGCCGAACCCGGCGCCGTAAACGGCGCGCGGCCCGCGCGGCAGCGATGCCGCGACGGGCCGCGTTGGACACGCGGATGCGGTCGTTTGCGTCGTCAGCGCATCCCGAGCCGGGTGCGCGCGACCAGCAGCGCGACGAGACTCAACACCGCGCAACCCATCAGATACAGCGCCGGCGACAACCGGTTGCCGGTCGCGCTGATCAGCCATGTGATCATGAACGGCGCGAAGCCGCCGAACAGCGTGACGCCCGTGTTGTAGCTGACCGCGAGGCCGGTCGCACGGGTCTGCGACGGGAACAGCTCGGCCATCAGCGCCGGCAGCGCGCCGCAGTAGGTTGCTTTCAGCAGGCCGATCCAGATCAGCGCGGCGAGCATCGTCGCGAACGACGCATGATGCGTGAGCCACACGAACGTCGGCCACACGGTGACGAGCATCAGCACGGCCGCGGCCGCCATCACGCGAATGCGCCCGGTGCGATCGGACAGGTGACCGACGAGCGGCGTGACGAGCGTCAGCACGAAACCGGTCGCGAGCGTCGCCGCGAAGCCGGTCGACGCCGGCAGCCCGAGCTGCTTGATCGCATACGTCGGCATGTACAGCACCATGTAGTTGATCGCGGTAGAGATCACGAGCACGCCGATCGACAGCAGCACGCGCATCTTCTGGTCCGCGAACAGCTCGCGCACCGGCGCTTCGGAGCGTGCTTGCGTCTTGAACTCGACGCCTTCGTCGACGTAGCGGCGAATGTAGAGCCCGATCGGGCCGATCGCGAGGCCGAACAGGAACGGTACGCGCCAGCCCCAGCTTTCGAGCTGGGCGGTCGTGAGCGTCGACGTCAGCAATGCACCGAACCCGGACGCGAGCAGCGTCGCGAGGCCCTGGCTCGCGAACTGCCAGCTCGACATGAAACCGCGCCGCTGCGGGGCATGTTCGACGAGGAAGGCGGTCGAGCTTGCAAATTCGCCGCCGGCGGAAAAGCCCTGCATCAGCCGCGACAGCATGATCCCGAGCGGCGCGAGGATGCCGATCGACGCGTAGGTCGGCATCAGCGCGATCAGCAGCGTGCCGACCATCATCATCCCGATCGACAGCAGCAGCGACGCCTTGCGGCCCGCGCGGTCCGCATAGGCGCCGAGCACGAAACCGCCGATCGGCCGGATCAGGTACGACAGCCCGAACGTGCCGAGCGTGAGCAGCAGCGACGTCGCCTCGCTTGTCGCGGGAAAGAACAGCTTGGCGATCGTCACCGCGAAAAAGCCGTAGACGATCAGGTCGAACCATTCGAGCGCGTTGCCGATCGACGCGGCGAAGATGATGCGCCGGATCTTCGCGGCGCTGGGGCTGGCGGCGTCCTGCGAGGTCAGGGTGGTCGTATTCATCGTGTGAGCATGTCCCGAAAAAGGGCGAAGCGCGTTACAGGGCGGCGCCGGCTGCGGCGGGCGCCGCGCGGCGAACGGGCGGCGCGGCATCGCCGAGATCCCAGAAGAGGCCGGCCATCATCTGCAGCCCCTCGCGCACGACGCTCGCGAGCAGATGCTCGTCGGGCGCATGCTGGGAACATGCCGGGTACGAATGCGGAACCCATAGCGTCGGCAACCCGAGCGTGTCGGCGAACACTTCGTTCGGCAGCGTGCCGCCGAGATTGGGCAGGATCGCGGGCTTCTTGCCGGTCGTGTGCGCGAGCGACGCGACGGCCCAGCGTACCCACGGGTCGTCCGGCGACAGGCGCGTTGCCGGTGCGCCGCGCTCGACGTCGATCCCGATGTCGGCGAAGCCGTGCGCATCGAGATGCGCGCGCAGATGCGTGTGCAACGCTTCCCAGTCGGTGCCGACCACGAAACGCAGCTGGCAGTGCGCATACGCGACGGGCGGAATCGCATTGACCGGATGGTCGGGATTGCCGGCCTTGAACGCGAGGATCTCGAACGTGTTCCAGCCGAACACGCGCTCCGCGGCGGACAGGCCGGGCTCGCCCCAGTCGGCATCGAGCGCCGGATCGCCGGGACCGCCGCCCACCGACAGGTCGGCGAGCGCCGTGCGCACGGCCGCCGGAATCGGCGGCGGGCGCAGCCCCGCGACGCGGATCGCGCCGCGCGCGTCGACGAGGCATGCGAGGGCGTTGGCGAGCACGGTCGCCGGATTGCGCAGCAGCCCGCCCCAGTTGCCGGAGTGATGGCCGCCATCGCGCGCGCGCAGGCTCAGCCTGAAATTGACCGCGCCACGCGAGCCGAGGAAGACGGTCGGACGTTCGGCGGCGATGCGCGGCCCGTCGGATGCGATCAGCACGTCGGCCGCGAGCGCGTCGCGCTCGCGGCGGCACAGCGCGTCGAGGCCCGGCGAACCGGTTTCCTCGCCCATCTCGATCAGCAACTTCGCGTTGAAGCCGAGCCGGCCGCCGCGCGCGTCGAGCACGCTCGCCAGCGCGGCGAGATTGATCGTGTGCTGCCCCTTGTTGTCGGCGCTGCCGCGGCCGTACCAGCGATCGCCTTCGGCGGTCAGCGTCCATGGCGACAGCGGCGCGCGCCATTGCGCGTCGTAGCCGCGCACGACATCGCCGTGACCGTAGATCAGCACGGTCGGCAGGGCGTCGTCTTCGTGGCGCGATGCCAGCAGGAACGGGCCGCCGCCGTCGACGGGGTTGTCGACGATCCGCGATGTGAAGCCGAGGCGGGCGGTTTCGGGCGCGATCTCGTCGGTCAGGTAGGCGCGCAGGGCGGCGCCCGTGCCGCTTTCCTGGCTTTCGGTGCGCAGGCCGACGCGGCGGCCGAGGGTCGTGAAGAAAGCGCCCGATTCGAACTGGTTCAGCGCGTGCTGGATGGCGGCGGTACGGCTCAAGACGTGTCTCCTCTGTCGTATTGCCGGCGCGCGCACGGTGCGCGCAACCGGGAGTGCGATCGATTCTAGAAAGCCGTTTTTTTTGTCACAATGATCGAATTTCGAACATTTCTTTGCCGAAAAGGCAAAGCTCGGCGGCCCGCAGCGGCACGGGGACAGAACGATGACGGCTTTCCTGCATGGTCTTGCATTGAGGTACTTCGTCGAAGTGGCGCGCACCGGGTCGATCAGCGACGCGTCCGCGCGACTGCACGTCGCCGTGTCGGCGATCAGCCGCCAGATCGCGAAGCTCGAGAGCGAGCTCGGTGCGCCGCTGTTCGAGCGCCGGCCGCGCGGGATGGCGCTGTCGGAGGCGGGCGAGCGGCTGCTCGGCTTCGCGCAGCGCAGCCTGCTGGAAGCCGAGCACGTGATGAAGGAAATCGGCGGACTCGAGGCGCTGCACGGCAGCCTGCTGAAGATCGCCTGTTCGGAAGGGTTCGCGATCGATTTCCTGCCGGGCGCGCTCGCGAGCTTCAAGGCGCGCCATCCGGGAGTCGATTTCTCGGTGTGGGTCGTGTCGCCGGCGGACGCGACGCGGCGCGTGCGCGACGGTGACGCCGATATCGGGCTGACGTTCAGTCTCGCGCCGGAGCAGGGCGTGCGCGTCGAACATACCGAACGTGCGCCGGTCTTCGCGCTCGTGCGGCACGACCATCCGCTCGCGGCGCGCGAGTCGGTGTCGCTCGCCGATGTCGCGCGGCACCCGCACGTGCTGCCCGAGGCCGGCACGACGGTGCGCCAGCTGATCGACATCGCGTGCGTGCTCGACGGGTTGATGCTCGAGCCCGAACTGACCAGCAACAACACCGCGGTGATGTATCGCTACGTGCAGCGCACCGGGGCCGTGATGTTCACGGGCCTGCTGTCGGTGCGGGACCGTTTCGACGCGGACGGCTTCGTTATCGTGCCTGTTTCGAACCCGCAGCTGCGCGAGCGCAGCATCCAGGTGCAGACCATGGCGGGGCGCGATCTGCCCGCATCCGTGCGCGCGTTTCGCGACCATCTGGTCGACGTGATGAGCGCCGCATCGGCGCCGCCGGTTGCCGCGCGCGGCCCGGGACGCCCGGGCGTGAGATAATCGCGAATCCGCCTTCCGTGCCCGTGCGGCTCGCCGAGCCGCATCGCCCCTGTTCGACGCCAAATTGAAGAACCTGATTGTCACCCTCGATCGCGCCGGCGAGTTCGACGAGATCATCGACGTGCGTACGCCGCTCGAGTTCGCCGAGGACCATATTCCCGGCGCGCTGAACGCGCCCGTGCTCAGCAACGATGAGCGCGTGATCGTCGGTACGATGTACCGGCAGGTATCGCCGTACGAGGCGACGCGTGTCGGCGCGGCGATGGTCGCACGCAACATCGCGCGTCACCTCGACACCACGTTCGCCGACCGGCCGCGCAACTGGCGGCCGCTGATCTACTGCTGGCGCGGCGGCAAGCGCTCGGGCTCGATGACGGCCTGGTTCAACCTGATCGGCTGGCAGGCGCGCCAGCTCGACGGCGGCTACAAGACGTACCGCCACTCGGTGTGCGCGACGCTCGACACGCTGCCGACGCGATTTCGCTACATCACGCTCGTCGGCCATACGGGCTGTGGCAAGACCCGGCTGCTGAACGCGCTGCGCGATGCGGGCGCGCAGACGCTCGATCTCGAAGCGCTCGCATGTCATCGCGGCTCGCTGCTCGGCGCGCTGCCGGGCAAACCGCAGCCGTCGCAGAAGGGGTTCGATTCGGGGCTCGTCGAGGCGCTCGGGCATTTCGACCCCGAATGGCCGGTGTTCGTCGAGTCGGAAAGCCGCCGGATCGGGCTCGTGCATCTGCCGATCGCGCTGATCGACGCGTTTCACGCCGGGCCGTGGGTGCAGGTCGACGCGGCACACGACGAGCGCATCGCGTTCCTGCTTGAGGATTACGCCCATCTGTTCGACGCACCGGCCGCGTTCAAGGCGCAGCTCGATCGGCTGATCGGCCTGCACAGCCGTGACCAGGTGGCGCACTGGAATGCGCTGATCGATGCCGACGCGCGTGCCGACCTGTTCACCGAACTGATCGACAAGCATTACGATCCCGCCTATGCGCGCACCTACCGTGCAACGTACAACAAGCCAAACCGGGCGCTGACGTTCACGTTCCAGCCGAACGCGGCCGACGTGCGCGACCAGGCGCGCGCGCTGCTGGGCCGGCTCGCGCAAGCGGGTCTGCCTGCGTCGGCCGCGTTGGCGGCAGGCGTGGCATCCACAACCGATCAAGACCAATCGATTACCACACGATGACGACCACACGCACCCAACCCAGTCCGGCGCTCGGCTGGATGACCTTCCTGCTGATCGCGATCGCGGGGCTGTTCTACGTGAAATGGTTTCCGTACTACAACAAGGCGTTCGTCGCCGCCGAGCATCATTCGATCGGCCAGTCGATCCTGATGGGCACGTCGGCAACGGCGCCCGAGCCGTCGCTGAAGGCGGCGCTCGACTATGCATGGGCGTACGGCAAGGCGATCTGGCAGGCGATGGTGCTCGGCCTGCTGCTCGGTTCGGCCGTGCAGGCGCTGCTGCCCGCGCACTGGGTCGCGCGCGTGCTCGGCCGCACCGGCTTCGGCAGCGTTGCCGCGGGTGGCCTGCTGTCGCTGCCCGGCATGATGTGCACGTGCTGCGCGGCGCCGGTCGTCGCGGGCCTGCGCGCGCGGCACGCGTCGCCGGGCGGCGCGGTCGCGTTCTGGCTCGGCAACACGGTGCTGAATCCGGCTGCGCTGGTGTTCATGGGTTTCGTGCTCGGCTGGCACTGGAGCGCGCTGCGGCTGGTGCTCGGTGTCGCGATGGTGTTCGGGATCGGCTACCTGCTGAACCGGATCGCACGTCCGGAAGACCGCAGCATCGACGACGCGCAACTGGCCGCACTGGTGGCCGAGCAGGCCGCGGCGGGCAATCCGTTCGTGCGCTGGATGAAGCTGCTCGCACGCATGGCCGTGCGGCTCATCCCCGAATACATCGTGCTCGTGCTGCTGCTCGGCGCGGCGCGCGCGTGGCTGTTCCCGCATATCGGCCCGGACATCGGCAACCATCTCGGCTGGATCGTCGCGTTCGCGGTGGCGGGCACGTTGTTCGTGATTCCGACGGCTGGCGAGGTGCCGATCATCCAGGCGATGCTGTCGCTCGGTATGGGCGTCGGCCCGGCCGCCGCGCTGCTGATGACGCTCCCGCCGATCAGCGTGCCGTCGCTCGCGATGCTCGCGCGTTCGTTCAAGCCTTACATGCTGGCGATCGTCACGGGCCTCGTCATCGTGTTCGGGATCGCGAGCGGGCTGCTCGCGATCGCGTTCGGGTTCTGACGGGCGCGCGGACGGGCCGGTCATCCGGCGCGTCACCCCGGCCAGCCGGCTTGCGTAGGCGGCTGCGGGCGAGATGCCCGGCTGCCGGCACCGAAGGGCGCGTGTGATTGCGCACCGCCGGACGCGCAGGCCGCGCCCGTCACGCACCGGTCGTATTCATCCGGCGCCGCCGCTTCATGCGTGCGGCGCCCTTTACAAGAAGCAAACAGGAAAACGCATGACCCAACCGAAGATTCATCCTCGACTCGAAAAGGCGCTGACGCGCGGCGATCTCGCGATCCGCCAGGCCAATTCCGCGCGGGCGACTGCCGTGCTGAACGCGCTCGGCACGATGATCATCGAAGCCTCTGCCACGATCGGCGTCGAGGCGAGCATCGACATTCCGCAGGGCGACCGCATTTACGATCCGGCCAACGGCCTGTGGCCGCAGAAGATGCTGGTGTCGTTCGACGGTCCGGTCGACGAAGCCGACGCGGAAGAGCTGCGTGCGGTCTATCTGGTTGCCGACGATCCGGGCACGCAGTTTCGCGTCGAATGGCATCGCGCGGACGGCAAGCTCGGTCGCCAGGAAGGCGGCCCGCTCGCGACCGTCGCATTCCTGACCGACGTCGAAATTCCGTGGAGCGACGACGACGAGTAAGGTCGTCGCCACGTCGTACCGAGCCGGCGTCATGCGCGCCGGCCGTCAGCGCATCATCCGCCGCCGGAACAGCCACGCGGAGACCACGAATCCGCCCACCGCGTAGCCGGCGAGCACCGCGACGTGCAGGCCGATGTCGGTCGCCGGCCGGCCGAGCATCGCGGGCCGGATCAGCTCGACCGCGTTTGCGAGCGGCAGCGCATGCGCCGCGTGCTGCGCGACCGGCGGCAACTGCGTGATCGGGAAGAACACGCCCGACAGCAGCAGCATCGGCGTCAGTACGAGCGTCTGATAGAACATGAAGAAATCGTAGGACGGCGCGAGCGCCGTGACGATCATCGCGGTGCTCGCGAAAGCGAGGCCGGCGAGCACGATCACGGGCAGCGCCGCGAGCATCGACGGAAACTGCGCATAACCGAGCAGCCCCGCGACGATCATGATCGCGACGCCCGACAGCATCGCCTTGCTCGCGCCCCAGACGATTTCGCCGAGCACGATGTCGCCCAGCGCGAGCGGCGTGTGCATGATCGCTTCCCATGTGCGCTGCACGTGCATCCGCGAGAAGCCCGAATACATCGACTCGAAGCTCGCCGACATCATCACGCTCGACCCGACCGTGCCGGCCGCGAGGAACGCGATATACGACACGCCGTCGACATGGCCGAGCATCAGGCCGAGCCCGAACCCCAGCCCGAACAGGTAGATCATCGGATCGGCGAGATTGCCGAACATCGACGCCAGCGCCAGCTTGCGCCACACGAGATAGTTGCGCCGCCACACGGCGATCCAGTTGGTCGCGTTCGCGGGCAGCGCGATCGCGAAGCGCGACTCGCGCGGTGGTGCGGACGGCGCGGCGGCGGAATAGTTGCGTACGTCCATGATCGATCAGTCCTGCATTTCGCGGCCCGTGAGCCGCAGGAACACGTCTTCCAGATTGGCCGGACGATGCAGATAGCGCAACCCCGGGCGACCCTTGAGTCGCGCGCTGAGCGGTTCCGGGTCGGTCACGTAGCAGAACAGCGTCTCGCCGCTGATCTCGGTGTGCTTCGCGAACGGCGCCAGCTCGTCGCGCAGCGCGACCGGATCCGGCCCGTAGATCTCGATCACGTCGCAGCCGATTTCCGATTCGATCAGCGCGTGCGGCGCGCCTTCGGCGATCTTGCGGCCTTCCTCGATCACGCACAGCCGGTCGCACAGGCGCTCGGCTTCTTCCATGAAGTGCGTGGTGATCAGGATCGTCTTGCCGCGCGCAAGCAGCGAGCGCAGCCGCTCCCACATCAGGTGCCGCGCCTGCGGATCGAGGCCGGTGGTCGGCTCGTCGAGCACCAGCACGTCGGGATCGTTGACGAGCGCGCGGGCGAGCGTCAGGCGGCGTTTCATCCCGCCCGACAGTTCGCCGACCTTTGCATCGGCCTTGTTTTCCAGCTTCGCGAATTCGAGCAGCGGCTGTACGAGCGCGCGCGCGGCCTGTGCCGACATCCCGAAATAGCGGCTGAACACGAGCAGGTTTTCGCGAACCGTGAAGTCGGGGTCGAGATTGTCGAACTGCGGGACGACTCCGACGCGGTGGCGCGCATGCCGCGCCCGCGACGGAACCGGTTCGCCGCACAGCGAAATGGTGCCTGCATCGGGATAGGCGAGGCCGAGCAGCATCTTCAGCGTCGTGGTCTTGCCGGCGCCGTTCGGCCCGAGCAGGCCGTAGCACTCGCCAGCCTCGACGTGAAAGGACAGGTCGTTGACGACGAGCTTGTCGCCATAGCGTTTTTCGACGTTCCGGAAATCGATCGGTGCAACGGACATGGGCAATTTTGTCGTTGTAAGCGGCTGCGGTGCGTGTCGCTGCCGGCCGGTGCGCGTGCCGGCCGGCGAACGGACCGGGCGAATGCGTGTCACACGAGCATGACCGAAGCGAACGCGTGCCGGCGGCACGAACGGGCCATTCTAGTGCATCGGCTGCGTCTCTTCAGGGCATGCCGCGCGCGGCACGGCGATTGCACGCACGGATCTTGCGCTGCATCATCGCCGACCCGCCATGCGGGGCGAATCAGCGTTTTCCATCCCTTGCGTCCGGAATTGCGGCGCACCATGATGAATGCATCGGTACGTATTCGCGATAGGGGGGCTTCATGGCTTGCTACAACAAGATTCTGCTGTGCTACGACGGCACGCTCGAAGGGCGCAAGGCATTGCGATGCGGCGCCAATCTCGCGCTGGACCTGAAGGCGGAAACGCATTTGCTGTCGGTCGTCGACATGCGCTCGAGCATCGCCCAGAGCGCGGGTCTGCTGACCGACGTCGCATGCGGCCGTTTCGAGGAAACGGCACGCGAGATTCTGCAGGAAGGCGTGAACTGGCTGCGCGAGCGCGGCGTTCAGGCCGAAGGCCATTTCGCGTTCGGTTATCCGATCGACGAAATCGCGAATCTCGCAACGGAATTGCAGGCGGACCTCGTCGTTGTCGGCCACCGGTGCCGCAGCGGGTTGTCGAGATGGTGGATGGGGTCGGGCAACACGCAACTGCTCGATCGCGTGAACTGCAGCATTCTGGTGGCGTGTTCGTCGGCCGAAGAGCAAAAGGCCGAGATTGCGCGCGAGCGCGAAGCGGCGACCACGAACGGCAAGTGACGCAATGACGGCGTGACCGGCTGACTCGCCCTGCGATTCACGTCGGTCACGCGCTGTGCCGTATCGTCGGCATGCACATCGATTGCGATCGATTACGCGTGCAGGTCGATCGCGGACAGCTTCCACGAGAACAGACCGAAGCGGTGAAAGATCGCCGCATAGCGCGTGCCATCGCCGCTGCGCTGATAGGTCACGACAAATTCATCGATATTCCGGTAGCCGGCGCGCGTTTGCTGCGGATGGCCTGCATCGCTCGCGCTGGCCGGTGCGGGCGACGGCGCCGGTGCTGGTGCTGGTGCAGCGGGGGGAGCGGCGTTGCTGCCGGATGCGGGCGCGCTCGCCGGCGCGGCGGGTTCATTACCTGCAGTCGTGCCCGGAGGCGGACCAGACCATTCAGGCGGGCGTTCGCCCGGATTGCCGCGCGGGGGTATGCCGCTCATCAACGCCGCCACGCCTTCAGGTGTCGCATACGCATCGACCAGCGGGCCGATCAATGCGGACCCGATCAATGCGCCGATCACCGCGAACGGATTGTTCTTCTTGACCGAGTCGATCCGGCGCATCAACTCTTCCGTGACCTGCTGCTTCAGGCTGATGCGCAGCGACGGGAAATCGACATACTCACTGACCGCCTGCGCATCGCGCGCGTCGATCGCCGATTTCAGGCGACCGAGCGCGACGTACGGCGATGCGTACGCGTAGCCGATCGCCGCAATGACGACAACGGCCAGCGCGACGATCAGCAGGGGTTTGAGCCGCGACGTGTGGCCCGACGATTCAGTCACGATGCCTCCGGTGCGGACAGGTTCCGCAATCAGAGACCGCCTTGCTGGGCCGATCGTTCCTCTGCGATGCAGCGATCGATCATCCGGCACACGGCGTCGATCGTGCCGACCATGATCAGCCGCGACCGGCCGTGATACACGCGCACGGGTGCGCGGCGCGCCGGCTCGGCGTGATTCAGGCCGGCGTTCAGCGATACCCGCGCGAACGCGGGCAGCGCTGACGGCAGCAGCGACGCCTGCCGTTCAACTGCGACTTCTTGGCTCGCCACGGGCGCTGCAGCGGACAGCGGCGCACAAGGCGTGCGGCCGCGCAGGTGACGCAGGCGACCGAATTGACGGAAAGGCAGCAGACGGGCAAGGCGTTCCATGATGTTCTCCTCAGCGAGACCGATTGTCAGAGTTCGCCCGAGCGGATCAGCCCGACGGCGATGCCTTCCAGCGCAAACTCCGCGCTGCCGGCCTTGACGAAGATGTTTTCGTAATCCGGGTTCTCCGCGATCAGCTCGAGGCCGCCGGGCCGGCGCATCAGACGCTTGACCGTGACGTCGTCGCCCAGACGCGCAACGATGATCTGGCCGTCCTTCGCCTCGGTGCGCTTCTGCACCGCGAGCAAATCGCCGTCGAGAATGCCGGCGTCGCGCATCGACAGGCCGCGCACCTTCAGCAGGTAGTCCGGCTTGCTGGTGAACAGCGCGGGATCGCACGCGTAATGCTGCGAGATATGTTCCTGCGCGAGGATCGGGCTACCGGCCGCGACGCGGCCGACGAGCGGCAGCGACAGTTGCATCAGGCCGGCATGCGGCAGCGTGAACTGGTGCGGGGAATCGTCGAGGCCGAGCAGGCGGATGCCGCGCGAGGCGCCGGCGGCCAGCTCGATCACGCCCTTGCGCGCCAGCGCACGCAGGTGTTCCTCGGCCGCATTCGGCGAGCTGAAACCCAGCTCGGCCGCGATCTCGGCGCGCGTGGGCGGGAATCCGGAGCGCTCGATCGCGCGGCGGATCAAGTCGAACACTTGCTGCTGACGGGCAGTGAGTTTGGTCATGGCTGAACTGTATGGATAGACAGTGAGCTGTATTTTTATACAGTACTTCGCGAATTTCAAGTGTTACTTGAGGTTCGACGCGATCACGCCGATTCCGGCGCGATGTCGCGACGTCCAGACGCCGGTTCGTCTGCCGCAACCGTCCGTCCAGTATGCGTTAGCACTTTTGAGTATTAAAAAATGAAGAACGATTATTTTTAATCATGTAACCCGTTCGCTAGACTGGCTCGACATCGCAATACCGACAACACTGGAGAACCAAGGATGGCGAAGCGCAATACGGGGCTGGTGGGCGGAGTGGGCCGCCTGATCGCAACACTCGCGCTGGGCGCGGCGGCGGCGCTGGGCGTCGCGACGCATGCCCAGGCCGATACGACGTTCCTGAACGTGTCGTACGACCCGACGCGCGAGCTGTATCAGGACTTCAACCAGGCGTTCGGCAAGGAGTGGAAGGCGAAGACGGGCGAGACGGTCAACTTCAAGCAGTCGCACGGCGGCTCGGGCGCGCAGGCGCGCTCGGTGCTCGACGGCCTGCAGGCCGACGTCGTCACGCTGGCGCTCGCGTACGACATCGACGCGCTCGCGAACAAGGGGCTCATCAACAAGGACTGGCAAAAGCGCCTGCCGGACAACGCGTCGCCGTACACGTCGACGATCGTGTTCCTGGTGCGCAAGGGCAATCCGAAGGGGATCAAGGACTGGGACGACCTGACCAAGCCGGGCATCTCGATCGTCACGCCGAACCCGAAGACGTCGGGCGGCGCACGCTGGAACTACCTCGCCGCGTGGGCGTATGCCGTGCACAAGCCGGGCGGCAACGAGCAGACGGCGAAGGAATTCGTGACGAAGCTGTACAAGAACGCCGGCGTGCTCGATTCGGGCGCGCGGGGCGCGACGACGAGCTTCGTGCAGCGCGGGATCGGCGACGTGCTGATCGCGTGGGAGAACGAGGCGTTCCTGTCGATCAAGGAATTCGGCACCGACAAGTTCGAGATCGTCGTGCCGTCGGTGAGCATCCTGGCCGAGCCGCCCGTCGCGGTGGTGGACAAGGTGGTCGACAAGAAGGGTACGCGCAAGCTGGCCGAGGCCTACCTGAACTTCCTGTACAGCCCGCAGGGCCAGGAGATCGCGGCACGCAACTACTACCGTCCGCGCTCGAAGAGCGTGCCGGCGGAGCTGACCAAGCAGTTCCCGAAGCTGAAGCTGTACACGGTCGACGACACGTTCGGCGGCTGGACGAATGCGCAGAAGACGCATTTCGCGGATGGCGGCGTGTTCGATTCGATCTACAAGCCGCAGTAACGCCACGTAGCGAACCATAACGACAGCGGCGCGCCACGACAGCGCGCCGCATCTCCGACGGCCTGCCGGCGCGACTCCCCGCGCCGGCAGGCCGTCGGGCCCGTGAGCAGCATCGACCCAGCAAGAGCATCCGATGACGACGTACACCTTTCGCAAGCCGAGCGCGCTGCCCGGTTTCGGCGTGACGCTCGGCATCACGGTGGCCTATTTGAGCCTCGTGGTGCTGATCCCGCTCGCCGCCACGTTCCTGAAGACCGCGACGCTGTCGTGGGACCAGTTCGTCACCGCCGTCACGTCGCCGCGCGTGCTCGCGTCGTACCGGCTGACGTTCACCTCCGCCCTGGGTGGCGCCGTGATCAACGCCGTGTTCGGGTTTCTCGTCGCGTGGGTGCTGGTGCGCTACACGTTCCCGTTCAAGCGCCTCGTCGACGCGATCGTCGACCTGCCGTTCGCGCTGCCGACGTCGGTCGCCGGCATCTCGCTCGCGGCCGTCTATGCGACCAACGGCTGGGTCGGCCAGTATCTCGCGCCGTTCGGCATCAAGATCGCGTTCACGCCGGTCGGCGTGCTGGTCGCGCTGACCTTCATCGGGCTGCCGTTCGTCGTGCGCACCGTGCAGCCGGTGCTCGAGGATTTCGAGCGTGAGCAGGAAGAGGCCGCCGCATGCCTCGGCGCATCGCGCTGGCTCACGTTCCGTCGCGTCGTGCTGCCGGCCGTGCTGCCCGCGCTGCTCACCGGCTTCGCGCTCGCGTTCGCGCGCGCGCTCGGCGAATACGGATCGGTGATCTTCATCGCCGGCAACGTGCCGATGAAATCCGAGATCACGTCGCTGCTCATCATCACGAAGCTCGAGCAGTACGACTACGCGGGCGCCACCGCGCTGGCGGTCGTGATGCTGGTCGTGTCGTTCCTGATGCTGTTGTTGATCAACACGCTGCAGTGGTATCTGCAGCGCAGGACGAGCAAGGGGGCGAGCGGCCCCGCACCGGCGACCGTCGCCGTTGCCGCAGCAGGAGGCCAGCAATGAGCCAGGAGTCCACCGCCGTGCTGAACAATCCGTCCACCGCGCGCGCGCGCGCCGCGAAACAGCTCGATCCCGTCGGCGAGTCGCGCGCCGTGCGCTGGCTGCTGATCGGCGTCGCGCTGGCGTTCCTCGCGTTCTTCCTCGTCGTGCCGCTCGCCGCGGTGTTCTTCGAGGCGCTGCGCAAGGGCGTCGGCTTCTATTTCGAATCGCTCGCCGATCCGGATGCGTGGTCGGCGATCAAGCTGACGCTGACCGTCGCCGTGATCGCGGTGCCGCTGAACCTCGTGTTCGGCGTATGCGCATCGTGGGCGATCGCGAAATTCGAATTCCGCGGCAAGGCGCTGCTCACCACGCTGATCGACCTGCCGTTCTCGGTGTCGCCGGTGATCTCGGGCCTCGTGTACGTGCTGCTGTTCGGCGCGCAGGGCTGGCTCGGCCCGTGGCTGCAGGATCACGACGTACAGATCATCTTCGCGGTGCCGGGCATCGTGCTCGCGACGATCTTCGTCACGTTCCCGTTCGTCGCGCGCGAGCTGATTCCGCTGATGCAGGCGCAGGGCACCGACGAGGAAGAGGCCGCGCGCGTGCTCGGTGCGTCGGGCTGGCAGATCTTTCGCCGCGTGACGCTGCCGAACGTGAAGTGGGGCCTGCTGTACGGCGTGATCCTGTGCAACGCGCGCGCCATGGGCGAGTTCGGCGCGGTGTCGGTCGTGTCCGGCCACATCCGCGGCGTGACCGACACGATGCCGCTGCACGTCGAGATCCTGTACAACGAATACAACTTCGCGGCGGCGTTCGCGGTGGCGTCGGTGCTGGCGCTGCTCGCGCTCGTCACGCTCGCGCTGAAGCTGCTCGCCGA
This sequence comes from Burkholderia anthina, assembly GCF_902498995.1. Taxonomy (GTDB): domain Bacteria; phylum Pseudomonadota; class Gammaproteobacteria; order Burkholderiales; family Burkholderiaceae; genus Burkholderia; species Burkholderia anthina. The sequence goes on along the minus strand of NZ_CABVLY010000006.1, from coordinate 129,105 downwards.
ACGTCACCTCGCCGCCGAACTGGCCAGCGCACGCGATGACGTTCCCGCTCATGCCGGCCCCGTCGCCGCCATTTCGTCGAAATCGTAAAGAGGCAACCAGAATGGGTATCACCGTCCGTCACCTTCAAAAGCGCTTCGGCGATTTCACCGCACTCGACAACGTGTCGCTCGACTTTCCGCCGGGCGAGCTCGTCGCCCTGCTCGGGCCGTCCGGCTGCGGCAAGACCACGCTGCTGCGCGTGATCGCGGGCCTCGAGCATGCGGACGCCGGCCAGGTGGTGCTGCAGGGGCTTGACGTCGCGTCGGTCGGCGCGCGCGATCGCCAGGTCGGCTTCGTGTTCCAGCACTACGCGCTGTTCCGCCACATGACGGTATTCGAGAACGTCGCATTCGGGCTGCGCGTGAAGCCGCGTCGCGAGCGGCCGTCGGAAGCCGTGATCCGCGACAAGGTGCATGAACTGCTGAAGCTCGTGCAGCTCGACTGGCTCGCGCAGCGCTATCCGTCCGAACTGTCGGGCGGCCAGCGCCAGCGGATCGCGCTGGCGCGCGCGCTCGCGGTCGAGCCGAAGGTGCTGCTGCTCGACGAGCCGTTCGGCGCGCTCGACGCGAAGGTGCGCAAGGAATTGCGCAGCTGGCTGCGGCGCCTGCACGACGACCTGCACATCTCGACGATCTTCGTCACGCACGACCAGGAGGAAGCGCTCGAAGTGGCCGACCGGATCGTCGTGCTGAACCGCGGTCACGTGGAGCAGGTCGGCAGCCCGCAGGACGTCTACGATCATCCGCAAAGCGCGTTCGTCTACGAGTTCCTCGGCGCGGCGAACCGGCTGCCGGGCACGGTCGCCGGGAGCGGCTTCGTCGCCGAAGGCGCGGCGGCGCCGATCGCGGTCGACGCGGATTTCGCGGGCCCCGCGAACGCCTACGTGCGGCCGCACGACCTGCAGCTCTGGCCGGCCGGCGACGGGCATCGCGACGGCATCGCGGTGGACGTGCGCCGCGTGATCCCGCTCGGCGGCTCGGTGCGGATCGAACTCGAGGCGCGCGCGGGGGGCGCGCTCGAAGCCGAACTCGATCGCGACGCGTGGCGTGCGCTCGCGTTGCAGGTCGGCGACGGCGCGACGGCGGTACCGCGCGCGGTGCGCGTATTTCCCGCACACTGACGCCCGAACCCGGTAAAGAGAAGAGAGCGGACACCGCTCCGAATCGACATTCGAACAACGACAGCCTAAGAGGCATACCCATGAATTTTCAGCAATTGCGTTTCGTGCGCGAAGCCGTGCGTCAGAACATGAACCTGACGGAAGTCGCGAACGTGCTGTATACGTCGCAGTCGGGCGTGTCGAAGCAGATCAAGGATCTCGAGGACGAACTGGGCGTCGACATCTTCATTCGGCGCGGCAAGCGCCTCACCGGGCTCACGGAGCCCGGCAAGGCCGTGCACCAGCTGATCGAGCGGATGCTGCTCGACGCCGAGAACCTGCGCCGCGTCGCGCGTCAGTTCGCGGATCAGGACAGCGGCCACCTCGTCGTCGCGACGACGCACACGCAGGCACGCTACGCATTGCCGAAGGTGATCCGGCAGTTCACCGACGTATTCCCGAAGGTGCATCTCGCGCTGCGCCAGGGCAGCCCGCAGCAGATCGCGCAGATGATCCTGAACGGCGAGGCCGATCTCGGCATCTCGACCGAGGCGCTCGACCGCTATCCGGACATCGTCACGTTCCCGTGCTATTCGTGGCATCACACGGTCGTCGTGCCGAAGGGGCATCCGCTCGTCGGCCGCGAGAACCTGACGCTCGAGGAAATCGCCGAGTATCCGATCATCACGTACGACCAGGATTTCACGGGCCGCTCGCACATCGACCAGGCGTTCACGCAGGCCGGCGCGGTGCCGGATGTGGTGCTGACCGCGATCGACGCGGACGTGATCAAGACCTACGTCGAGCTCGGGATGGGGATCGGCGTCGTCGCGGCCATGGCGTTCGATCCGCAGCGCGACACGGGCCTCGTCGCGCTCGACACGCAGCATCTGTTCGAGGCGAGCACGACGCGCGTCGGGTTGCGCAAGGGTGCGTTCCTGCGTGCGTATGCGTACCGGCTGATCGAGATGTTCGCGCCGCATCTGAACGAAGCGGAAATCGCGGGGCTGCTGCGCGAAGCGGTCTGATCGCGCGGGCGATCGTTCGGCGGCGCGGCATGCGCTCGCCGGATGCATTGCACGGGCGCGCCGAACCATCGGTTGCGCCTGTCGTGCAGGGTGCGGCGTGGCGCACGGCAACCGGCGTATGCGTTGCCGCCGCCCCGCGACATACCCCGTGGGGCGCTCAGAATAAACCCTTAAATATTGATCAGACGGGTTGCGCGCCGAACCGAAACGGTACAGCATAGCCCTCACTCCGCCGGCGTCCCGCCGGCGGTGGCGCGTCAATGACAGCACGCGTCAGGCAGTCGGCCGTCTGCCTTGCTTCCATTCCGTGGTACCGACAAGCAGCATCGATGGCCAATGTCCGGGAAGTGTGGCGCAAACGTTTGCTCACATTAAAACAACAGCCAAACAACCATCCGGCCCGTCGGGCCAGTCGCCAGGAGATGTGTATGAATGTCCTCTTTCGCCGTCGCTTCCTGACCGCCGCGCTTGCCGCCGTCGCGGTCGCTGCCGCACCGGCCGTTCACGCGCAGTCTGCGGCCAAGCCGAAGGTCGCGCTCGTGATGAAGTCGCTCGCCAACGAGTTCTTCCTCACGATGGAAAACGGCGCGAAGGAATACCAGAAGCACAACGCCAGCCAGTTCGACCTGATCACGAACGGCATCAAGGACGAGACCGACACCGCGAACCAGATCCGCATCGTCGAGCAGATGATCGTGTCGAAGGTCGACGCGATCGTGCTCGCGCCGGCCGATTCGAAGGCGCTCGTGCCGGTCGTGAAGAAGGCGGTCGACGCGGGCATCATCGTCGTGAACATCGACAACCGGCTCGATCCGGACGTGCTGAAGTCGAAGAACCTGAACGTGCCGTTCGTCGGCCCGGACAACCGCAAGGGCGCGCGCAAGATCGGCGACTACCTCGCGAAGCGGCTGAAGGCGGGCGACCAGGTCGGCATCGTCGAGGGCGTGTCGACGACGACCAACGCGCAGCAGCGCACGGCCGGCTTCCAGGACGCGATGAAGGCGGGCGGGATGAAGGTCGTGTCGGTGCAGTCGGGCGAATGGGAAATCGACAAGGGCAACGCGGTTGCGTCCGCGATGCTCAACGAATACCCGAACCTGCGCGCGCTGCTGTGCGGCAACGACAACATGGCGATCGGCGCCGTGTCGGCCGTGCGCGCGGCAGGCAAGCAGGGCAAGGTGTTCGTGGTCGGCTACGACAACATCAACGCGATCAAGCCGATGCTGAAGGACGGCCGCGTGCTCGCGACCGCCGACCAGTATGCGGCGAAGCAGGCGGTGTTCGGCATCGATACGGCGCTCAAGGCGATCGCCGAGCATCGCAAGCAGGCCGACTTGTCCGGCGTGGTCGAGACGCCGGTGGATCTCGTGACGAAGTAACGCCGCTGCCGGTCGCGGCCGCCGCCCTCAAGAATCCGGGCCGGCGGCCGTTATCCGGAGTGAGCGCGATCACGGCCACTGCATGCACATGCACTTGTGAGCGTCATACCCGCGCGCCGCGTGCGCGCGGCCGCAACCAGGATCGCGATGGAACCGACCTTCCAACCCTCCCGTTCAGCCGTTCCCGTGCTGTCCGTCTCCGGTGTGGGCAAAACCTACGCCGAACCCGTGCTCGCCGACGTCACGCTGACGCTCGCGTCGGGCGAAGCGCTCGCGCTGACGGGCGAGAACGGCGCCGGCAAGAGCACGCTGTCGAAGATCATCGGCGGCCTCGTCGATCCGACGGGCGGCACGATGCAGCTCGGCGGCCAGGCCTATGCGCCGGCGAGCCGCACGCAGGCCGAGGCGCTCGGCGTGCGCATGGTGATGCAGGAGCTGAACCTGCTGCCGACGCTGACGGTCGCCGAAAACCTGTTCCTGAACCGTTTGCCGTGCCGCTTCGGCATCATCGACCGCGCGCGGCTGCGCGAGGACGCGCGCGCCGCGATGGCGCAGGTCGGTCTCGACGCGGTCGACCCCGATACGCCGGTGGGCGCGCTCGGCATCGGCCACCAGCAGATGGTCGAGATCGCGCGCAACCTGATCGGCGACTGTCGCGTGCTGATCCTCGACGAGCCGACCGCGATGCTGACCGCGCGCGAGGTCGAACTGCTGTTCGAGCAGATCGACCGGCTCAAGGCGCGCGGCGTGGCGATCGTCTACATCTCGCACCGCCTCGAGGAGCTCGCGCGCGTGGCCGAGCGCGTCGCGGTGTTGCGCGACGGTCGGCTCGTGCACGTCGGCGACATGGCCGCGACGACATCCGACGGGCTCGTCACGCTGATGGTCGGGCGCGAGATCGGCGAACACATCGATCTCGGCGCACGCCATATCGGCGCGCCGCGACTCGTCGTGTCGGGCATGACGCGCGGCACGGCCGTGCAGGACGTATCGCTCGAGGTGCGTTCGGGCGAAATCTTCGGGATCTCCGGGCTGATCGGCGCGGGGCGCACCGAATTGCTGCGGCTGATCTACGGCGCGGATACGCCGGACGCCGGGATGATCGCGGTCGGCGATCCGCTGAAGCCCGCGCGCATCGGCTCGCCGGTCGACGCGGTGAAGCACGGCATCGCGCTGATCACCGAGGACCGCAAGGGCGAAGGATTGCTGCTGTCGCAGTCGGTCACGTCGAACGTGTCGCTGGGGCAGCTCGACCGGCTCGCGCGCGGCGGCATCGTCGATACGGCGCGCGAGACGGCGCTCGCCGAGCAGCAGATCGACGCACTGCGGATCCGCACGCACGGCGCCGCGCAGGCGGTCGGCGAGCTGTCGGGCGGCAACCAGCAGAAAGTCGTGATCGGCCGCTGGCTCGCGCGCGACATGGGCGTGCTGCTGTTCGACGAACCCACGCGCGGCATCGACGTCGGCGCCAAATTCGAGATCTATACGCTGATGGGCGCGCTCGCGCGCGAGGGCCGCGCGCTGGTGGTCGTCTCGAGCGACCTGCGCGAGCTGATGCTGATCTGCGACCGGATCGGCGTGATGTCGGCCGGCCGCATGACCGCCGTGTTCGAGCGCGGCAACTGGACCCAGGATGCGCTGCTGGCCGCGGCGTTCGCCGGCTTCGGCCGCGAAGCGCTGCCGGACGGCGCGCGGCAGCCGGATGCGCAGGCCGCGCCGCGCGCGGCTTCCGGCACACCGAGCGGCACTTCGACGACAGGACGACATCAATGACCCAGCCTCCCGTATCCCCGACCGACGCAGGCGCCCGGCAGACCGTGACGGGGCGTCGTGCCCGCGCGCTGTCCGGCACGCGGCTCGGTTTGTCGAACTATCTCGGGCTCGCCGGCGCGCTCGCCGCGATGATCGTGCTGTTCTCGACGCTGAGCTCGCATTTCCTGACCTACGATACGTTCAGTACGATCGCGAACCAGATTCCCGATCTTGTCGTGATGTCGGTCGGGATGACCTTCGTGCTGATCATCGCCGGGATCGACCTGTCGGTCGGCTCGGTGCTCGCGCTGGCCGCGTCGATGGTCAGCGTGGCGGCATTGAAGTGGCAATGGGGGCCGCTGCCGGCGGCGCTGGCCGGGATCGCGATCGCGACCGTCACCGGCGCGCTGACGGGCGCGATCACGGTCGGCTGGCGGATTCCGTCGTTCATCGTGTCGCTCGGCGTGCTGGAGGCAGCGCGTGGCGTCGCATACCAGCTGACGAATTCGCGCACCGCGTACATCGGCGACGCGTTCGATTTCCTGTCGAATCCGATCGCGCTCGGCATCTCGCCGGCGTTCCTGATCGCCGTCGCGGTGATGATCGCGGCACAGTTCGTGCTTGCACGTACGGTGTTCGGGCGTTACCTGGTCGGGATCGGCACGAACGAGGAAGCGGTAAGACTTGCCGGGGTTAACCCGCGGCCGTATAAAATCCTCGTATTCGCATTGATGGGCGCGCTCGCGGGACTCGCGTCGCTGTTCCAGATTTCGCGGCTCGAGGCCGCCGACCCGAATGCGGGCGTCGGCCTCGAGCTGCAGGTGATCGCGGCCGTCGTGATCGGCGGCACGAGCCTGATGGGCGGGCGCGGCTCGGTGATCAGCACGTTTTTCGGCGTGTTGATCATCTCCGTGCTGGCCGCCGGGCTGGCGCAGATCGGCGCGAACGAGCCGACCAAACGCATCATCACCGGGGCGGTGATCGTGGTGGCGGTCGTGCTCGATACGTATCGCAGCCGGCGCACGCGCGCGCGGTAGAACTACACAGAAGGCAGACCAGAGAGAAACGGGAAATGGCGACGATCAAGGATGTGGCGGCCATGGCGGGCGTGTCGTTTACGACCGTCTCGCACGTGGTGAACAATTCGCGGCCGGTGTCCGCGGATGTGCGTGCGAAGGTCGAGGGCGCAATCCGCGAGCTGAACTACGTGCCATCGGCGGTGGCGCGCTCGCTGAAGGCGCGCTCGACGGCGACCATCGGCCTCGTCGTGCCGAACAGCACGAATCCGTATTTTGCGGAGCTTGCGCGCGGCATCGAGGATCAGTGCGCGGCCAACGGCTATTGCGTGTTCTTCTGCAATTCGGACGACGATCCCGTCAAGCAGCGCAACTATCTGCGCGTGCTGCAGGAAAAGCGCATCGACGGGCTGATCGTCGCGTCGGCGGGCGAGGACGCGGTGCTGGCGCAGACGCTCGCGGACGCGCATGCGCCGCTCGTCGTCGTCGACCGCAACATCGAGGGGCTCGCGGCCGATCTCGTGCAGATCGACCACGAACGCGGCGCGTACCTGGCGACCCGCCACCTGCTCGAACTCGGGCACGCGAAGATCGGCTGCATCACGGGGCCGACGGACACGGCCGTCAGCGCAATGCGCGTGCACGGCTTCATCCGCGCGATGGCCGAGCGCGGGATCGACATCGTGCCGGGCGCGATCGCGGAAAGCGATTTCTCGTGTCTCGGCGGCTATCACGCGGCGTCGCGGCTGTTCGAGTCGGTGCATCCGAGCGCGATTTTCGCGGGCAACGACCTGATGGGCGTCGGCGCGCTGCGTGCGGCGGCCGAGCGCGGCATGCGCGTGCCGGACGATTGCTCGATCATCGGCTTCGACGACATCGAATTCTCGCGTTACACGTATCCGGCGCTGTCGACGGTCGGCCAGTCGGTGCGCGCGCTCGGCGAAATGGCCGCGCAGACGCTGATCGAGCGGATCGGCGGCGGCTCGACGTCCGCGCCGAGCCGTCGTCGCGTCGTGTCGCCGCGCCTCGTGCTGCGCGAATCCACGTCGGTCTACCGCGAGCCGGTCGTGCCCGGCACTCCCGCATGACGGCGCGCGCGGCGGCGGCCGGCCGCGTGACGGTGGTCGGCAGCCTGAACATGGATCTCGTCGTGCGCGCGCCGCGGCTGCCGCTGCCGGGCGAAACGCTGGCCGGTCATGCGTATGCGCAGGCGGCGGGCGGTAAGGGCGGCAACCAGGCCGTCGCGGCCGCGCGGCTCGGCGCAACGGTCGCGATGATCGGCTGCGTCGGCGCGGATGCGCACGGCACGGCGTTGCGGGCCGGCCTCGAAGCGGAGGGCATCGACTGCACGCGGCTCGCGACCAGTGCGACGGCGTCGACCGGCGTCGCGCTGATCGTCGTCGACGACGCGAGCCAGAATACGATCGTGATCGTCGCGGGCGGCAACGGCGAAGTCACGCCCGACACGGTCGCACGGCACGAAGCCGCACTGGCTGCGACCGACGTGCTGATCTGCCAGCTCGAGACGCCGCCGGACGCCGTATTCGCGGCGCTGTCGGCCGGGCGGCGGCTCGGCCGCACGGTGGTGCTCAATCCGGCCCCGGCCGTCGCGCCGCTGCCGGCCGGCTGGCTGCCGCTCGTCGACTACCTGATCCCGAACGAAGTCGAGGCCGCCGCCTTGACCGGATTGCCGGTGCGCGATCCGGACGACGCGCAAGCCGCGGCGCGCGCGCTGCAGGCGGCCGGTGCGCGTAACGTGCTGATCACGCTCGGCGCGCGCGGCGTGCTGGCGTTGACAGCCGACGGCGCGGCGCGGCATTACCCGGCGCCGGTCGTGCAAGCGGTCGACACGACCGCGGCCGGCGATACCTTCATCGGCGGTTTCGCCGCGCGGCTCGCGGCCGGCGAGGACGTCGATACCGCGATTCGCTTCGCGCAGCGCGCGGCGGCGCTGTCGGTGACCCGCGCGGGTGCGCAGCCATCGATTCCTACCCTCGCCGAACTGGGCGAATAGAACCGGATTGCCCCCATCGCGGCCGGCGCCTGCAGCAGCAGGCGGCCGGCCGTTTCTTTTCTGGCGTCGTCGCGCAAGCCGCGTTGCCATCGCCTTCCTGCTTTCGCGAACCGGCAGTGGTTCACCCCCATTATTCATCAATCTGTAATTAATGAACTGATTGGTGAAAAAGAGCGGTCAATACCATCAAGTTGGGCGGCGCGCGGTCGTAAATGCATCGGGCGAAACACTGTTTCGAAAACGGGCACGGCCCGTCCATGACGACGCAAAACAGGAAGGATGATGGTGTTCACAAACCTGACGATTCGTGCGCGCATCGGTTTGACGATGGCGTTTCTCGCCGTGCTGCTGGGGGTGGTCGGCGTGCTCGGCCTGTACGGGATGGCGCGCTCGAACGACTCGACGCGCGAAATTTTCACGAACCAGATGCCGAGCGCGGTGGATGTTGCCGTCGCGGAAATGTACGCGGCGCGCGAGCGGCTGGCGCTCGACCGCGCGGTGATGCTGGCCGGCACGCCCGACGCGGCGGCGGCGGTCGAGCGCAGCCGCAGCATGCGTACGCAGTCCGACGCATGGTGGCGGAAATATCTCGCGCTGCCGCGCGGGCCGGAAGAGGACGGGCTTGCGCAGGACGTTGCCGCCAAGCGACAGGCGCTGCAGAGCGCGTGCGACGCGTTCGCGGGCATCGTCGGCTCGGACCGGCACGACCGGATCGGCGACGGCGCGAAACAGTTGCAGGTGCGCTACAACGAACTCGCGGTCGCGAGCGAAGCGCTGCGCGGCTTCCAGTTCCGCGACGCGCAGGCGAGCTTCAATCACGCGGAATCGGTGTACGAGCTGCTGCGCGTGCTGTCGATCGTCGTGCTCGTCGCCGGTTTCGGCGCCGCGGTGTTGTCGTGGCTGACGCTCAGCCGCGCGATCGGCCGTCCGCTCGCGGACGCGCTCGCGCAGTTCGACGCGATCGCCGCGGGCGACCTGCGACGCGCGATCGTCGTGCGCCGCCGCGACGAAATGGGCCAGCTGCTCGACGGCCTCGCGAAGATGCAGCACGCGCTCGTCGATACGGTGCGCACCGTACGCGGCGGCAGCGAGTCGATCGCGACCGCGGCGCGGCAGATCGCCGCCGGCAACATCGACCTGTCGTCGCGCACGGAAGAGCAGGCCGCGGCGTTGCAGGAAACCGCATCGAGCATGGAGCAGCTGACCGGCACCGTGAAGCAGAACGCGGACAATGCACGGCAGGCAAGCTCGCTGGCCGCCAACGCATCCGAAATTGCAAACAAGGGTAATACCGTCGTCGGCCAGGTGGTCGGCACGATGGTCGAGATCAACGACAGCTCGGCGAAGATCGCGGACATCATCGCGATCATCGAGGGGATCGCGTTCCAGACCAACATTCTCGCGCTGAACGCGGCCGTCGAAGCCGCCCGCGCCGGCGAGGAAGGGCGCGGTTTCGCGGTGGTCGCCGGCGAAGTGCGCAGCCTCGCGCAGCGGTCGTCGAGCGCGGCCAGGGAGATCAAGGCGCTGATCGATGCATCGGTGGACCGCATCCGCACCGGTTCGACGCTGGTCGACGAAGCGGGGCGCACGATGAGCGACGTGATCGGTGCGGTGCAGCGTGTGACGGACATCATGGGCGAGATCGCGGCAGCATCCGAGGAGCAGAGCGGCGGCATCGACCAGGTCGCGCGCGCGGTCGCGCAGATGGACGAGGTGACGCAACAGAACGCGGCGCTCGTCGAGGAGGCCGCTGCGGCGGCGCAATCGCTCGACGAACAGGCCGCGCGTCTGCGCCAGACGGTTTCGGTGTTCCGGATCGACGACGAAGCGGCACGGCCGGCAGCGGTTGTCGCTGCCGCGCGTCAAGCGCCGCGCGCGATGCCTGCCGCGCCGGCAGCCGTGTCGGCTGCGACGCCCGCACCGGCGACGGCACGCGATGGTCACGATGCACCGGCGAAGCGCACGGCAATTGCTACGTCGGCTCGCCAACCCGTGGCCGCGTCCACGGTGCCCGCGCCGGTTGCAGCCACTGCCGGCGGCGACGACTGGGAGACGTTCTGATTCGCGTGCATCGCGCATCTATCCCCATTTGGTAGCGCACGACGCCCGCGGCATGCGGGCGTCGTCGTTTCGGCGATCGACAGAATGTGACAGCGCACATGAACGATCGTGCATCGTCGCGCGTCGTGTTTTGGCATCCGTGCTACGTACGGGTATCTCCGAAGAATGCGAAAAAAATTTGTAACGGCGCACGTGGCGTGTCGTCGCGCACGATCGCTCGAACGTATAGGGATGAAGGGGTGTGTGAACGAAGAAGTGGAGGAGCAGCGACGACGACCGAAGCGTCCAACGCACGAGACGTTCCGATGCTCGACGAGACATCGCGGATGCAGTTTCTGCGGCTCGGGAGATCGATTGTAAAGCGTGGAAATGCATTGTCCAACCGGTGTTGTCGAGAATGACGAACTTCATACGAAGAGTTCGTGAAAAAAAAACAGAAAGGGTTTAGGATGAATTCGAACGCGCTTGCTTCTGCGCAGTCATACGAAGGCAAGCACGTCTTCAGACTCAGGCGAGGGAGGTAGCATGGATATTTACAGCAGCTTCGCGAACCGCTTCGAAAAAACGCGAGAGGAAGAGCTCTCGCTGGAGGAGTATCTCGCGCTCTGCAAGAACGATCCGTCAGCGTACGCCACGGCCGGCGAACGCATGCTGGCTGCAATCGGGGAACCAGAACAAATCGATACCCGCAACGACCCGCGCCTGTCGCGGATCTTTGCGAACAAGGTTATCAAGGTCTATCCCGCGTTCCGTGAGTTCTACGGAATGGAGGAAGTGATCGAGCAGGTCGTCGCTTACTTCCGGCACGCCGCGCAAGGGCTCGAAGAGAAGAAGCAGATCCTCTACCTGCTCGGCCCGGTGGGCGGCGGCAAGTCGTCGATCGCCGAGCGCCTGAAGCAACTGATGGAGCGCGTGCCGTTCTATTCGCTGAAGGGTTCGCCCGTCAACGAATCGCCGCTCGGGCTGTTCGACTACGACGAGGACGGCCCGATCCTCGAAGAGCAATACGGCATTCCGCGCCGCTACCTGAAGAGCATCCTGAGTCCGTGGGCCGTCAAGCGCCTGCATGAATACAACGGCGACATCCGCCAGTTCCGCGTGGTGCGCCGCTATCCGTCGATCCTGCGGCAGGTCGGCATCGCGAAGACTGAGCCTGGTGACGAGAACAATCAGGACATCTCGTCGCTCGTCGGCAAGGTCGACATCCGCAAGCTCGAACAGTACGCACAGGACGATGCCGACGCATACAGCTACTCCGGCGGCCTGTGCCTGGCGAACCAGGGCTTGCTCGAATTCGTCGAAATGTTCAAGGCGCCGATCAAGGTGCTGCACCCGCTGCTGACCGCCACGCAGGAAGGCAACTTCAAGGGTACCGAAGGTTTCGGCGCGATTCCGTTCGACGGCGTGATTCTCGCGCACTCGAACGAGTCGGAATGGAAGGCCTTCCGCAACAACCGCAACAACGAGGCACTGCTCGACCGGATCTTCGTCGTGAAGGTGCCGTACTGCCTGCGCGTGTCGGAAGAGACGAAGATCTACGAGAAGCTGATCCGCAATTCGTCGCTGGCCGAGGCCGTGTGCGCGCCGGGCACGCTGAAGATGATGTCGCAGTTCTCGGTGCTGTCGCGCCTGCACGAACCGGAGAATTCGAGCCTGTTCTCGAAGATGCAGGTGTACGACGGCGAAAACCTGAAGGACACCGATCCGAAAGCGAAGTCGTACCAGGAGTACCGCGACTACGCGGGCGTGGACGAAGGGATGACGGGCGTGTCGACACGCTTCGCGTTCAAGATCCTGTCGCGCGTGTTCAACTTCGATTCGAGCGAGGTCGCGGCCAACCCGGTGCACCTGATGTACGTGCTCGAACAGCAGATCGAACGCGAGCAGTTCCCGCCGGAAACGGAGCAGAAATACCTGTCGTTCGTGAAGGACGTGCTCGCGTCGCGCTATGCGGAGTTCATCGGCAAGGAGATCCAGACGGCTTACCTCGAATCGTATTCGGAGTACGGGCAGAACATCTTCGATCGCTACGTCACGTATGCGGACTTCTGGATTCAGGACCAGGAATTCCGCGATCACGACACGGGCGAGAGCTTCGACCGCGCCGCGCTGAACGCGGAGCTGGAGAAGATCGAGAAGCCGGCCGGGATCAGCAATCCGAAGGATTACCGCAACGAGATCGTGAACTTCGTGTTGCGCGCACGGGCGGCCAACGCCGGCAAGAACCCCGTATGGACGAGCTACGAGAAGTTGCGTGTCGTGATCGAGAAGAAGATGTTCTCGAATACCGAGGAACTGTTGCCGGTCATTTCGTTCAACGCGAAGGGGTCGGCGGAGGAGCAGCGCAAGCATGAGGACTTTGTGAACCGGATGGTCGCGAAGGGCTATACGCCGAAGCAGGTGAGGCTGCTTTGCGACTGGTACCTGCGCGTGCGCAAGTCGTCATGACGCGCGCGGTACCGCGCCCGTGCGGTTCGTCCGCGCGGGCGCCTTCAGAGGCGCCGCCCGCATGACGGCAGACGGCATGCGCGGCGAGTGCCCCGGCAGATCGACTTTCGAGCGGGAGACCGGGAGTGCTTCATCAAATCATCGACCGCAGGCTGGCCGGCAAGAACAAGAGCATCGCCAATCGCGAACGCTTTCTGCGTCGCGTCAAGAACTACATTCGTCGTGCCGTGTCCGACGCGGTGCGCGACCGTAGCATCAAGGATATCCAGAGCACGCAGAGCATCACGATCCCGCGCAAGGACATCGCCGAGCCGAATTTCCGGCACGGGCCGGGCGGGCGCCGCGAGTACGTGCACCCGGGCAACGAGGACTACATCCGCGGCGACAAGATTCCGCGCCCGCAAGGCGGCTCGGGCGGCGGCGGCAGTCAGGCGAGCAACGAGGGCGAAGGTCAGGACGACTTCGTGTTCGAGCTGTCCCGCGACGAATTCATGCAGTATTTCTTCGACGATCTCGAACTGCCGCGCCTCGTGAAGACGCACCTGTTGACGGTGCCGAGCTGGAAGAACGTGCGCGCGGGCTGGTCGGCGGAAGGCACGCCGAACAACATCGACGTCGTGCGTTCGCTCAGGAGCGCGCTCGGCCGGCGCATCGCGCTCGGCTCGCCGCTCGTCAACGAGCTGCGCGAACTCGAGGCGCAGCTCGAGGCGCTGAAGAACGACACCGAGGACCGTCGCACGGAAATCGCCGCGCTCGAAGCCGAGATCCATCACCTGAAAGGGCGCATCTGGCGAATTCCGTTCATCGATCCGTTCGACCTGCGCTACATCAATCGCGTGAAGCAGCCGCAGCCGTCGAGCCAGGCCGTGATGTTCTGCCTGATGGATGTGTCGGGTTCGATGGACGAGCAGCGCAAGGATCTCGCGAAGCGCTTCTTCATCCTGCTGTACCTGTTCCTGAAGCGCAACTACGAGCGCATCGAGGTCGTGTTCATCCGCCACCATACGCGTGCCGAGGAAGTCGACGAGGACACCTTCTTCCATTCGACCGAAAGCGGCGGCACGGTGGTGTCGAGCGCGCTCGAGCTGATGCGCAAGGTGATGAACGAGCGCTACTCGCCGACGGAGTGGAACATCTACGGTGCGCAGGCGTCGGACGGCGACAACTGGACCGACGATTCGCCGAAGTGTCGCAAAATGCTGGAAGAGGATATCCTCACCAAGACGCGCTACTTCGCGTATATCCAGGTCGCACCGGAAGAGCAGAACCTGTGGCTGGAGTACGCGCAACTGGCGCTGTCGCAACCGCATCTCGCGATGAAAAAGGTCGAATCGGCTGCCGACATTTACCCGGTGTTTCGCGAATTGTTCGAAAAACAGGTGGAAATGTCATGACGACCCGCCACCTGCACAACGAGTCGCGCGGCTATGCGCCGCGCCCTTCCGGCGACGACACGGCCGGCCCTGCCGCATCGCAGCAAAGCGGCCGGACCGACGCGTCGGCGCCGGCCGCCGACTTGCCCGGAGCCGGGCAAAAGGAAGCGCGTATGAACGTTGCCGAACGCAAGCCGCTGCCGTGCCCGTCCGACTGGACGTTCGAACTGCTCGAGGAATACGACACGCACATCGCGCAGGTCGCCGAGCAATACGAGCTCGACATCTATCCGATCCAGCTCGAACTGATCAGCGCCGAGCAGATGATGGATGCCTATGCGTCGGTCGGGATGCCGGTCAACTACCGGCACTGGTCGTTCGGCAAGCACTTCCTCGCGACCGAGAAGAGCTATCGCCGCGGCCAGATGGGCCTCGCGTACGAAATCGTCATCAATTCGAATCCGTGCATCGCGTATCTGATGGAAGAAAACACGATGACGATGCAGGCGCTCGTCATCGCGCACGCGGCGTACGGACACAACTCGTTCTTCAAGGGCAACTACCTGTTCCGGCTGTGGACCGACGCGCACGCGATCATCGACTATCTCGTGTACGCGAAGAACTACGTCGCCGAATGCGAGGAGCGCTACGGGCTCGATCGCGTCGAGGAACTGCTCGATTCGTGCCATGCGCTGATGAACTATGGCGTCGACCGCTACAAGCGGCCGCAGAAACCGTCGCTGTCGAAGGAAGCCGCGCTGCGGCGCGAACGCGAGGCGTATCTGCAGTCGCAGGTCAACGAGCTGTGGCGCACGCTGCCGGGCAAGAAGCCCGAGCAGATGGAGGAGCAGGAAGAGCGCTACCCGCCGGAGCCGCAGGAGAACCTGCTGTATTTCGCGGAGAAGAACGCGCCGCTGCTCGAGCCGTGGGAGCGGGAAGTGATCCGCATCGTGCGCAAGATCGGCCAGTACTTCTATCCGCAGCGGCAGACGCAGGTGATGAACGAAGGCTGGGCGACGTTCTGGCACTACACGCTGCTGAACACGCTCTACAACCAGGGCAAGCTGGAAGACGGCTTCATGATGGAGTTCCTCCATTCGCACAGCAACGTGGTCTACCAGCCGCCCGTCACGAAGCCGTACTACAGCGGGATCAATCCGTATGCGCTCGGTTTCTCGATGATGAGCGACATCCGGCGGATCTGCGAGTCGCCGACGGAAGAGGACTACAAGTGGTTTCCGGAGATCGCGGGCACGCCGTGGCTGCCGGCGATGCACTACGCGATGCGCAACTTCAAGGACGAGAGCTTCATCGCGCAGTATCTGTCGCCGAACCTGATTCGCGAGATGCGGCTCTTCTCGGTGCTCGACGACGACATGCGCGATTCGCTCGAGGTGTCGGCGATCCACGACGAATCCGGCTATCAGTATGTGCGGCAGGCACTGTCGCGGCAGTACGACATCCATCATCGCGAACCGAACATCCAGGTGTGGGCGGTGAACACACGCGGCGACCGCAGTCTCACGCTGCGTCACTTCATGACCGACAACCGCCATCTGTCGAACGACAGCGACGAAGTGCTCAAGCACATGGCGCGGCTCTGGCAGTTCGACGTGTTCCTGGAAAGCGTCGACGAGGCCGGTACCGTGCGCAAGCGCTACGAGTGCCGCTACGTGCCGCCGGAGGTGCACGTCTGAGCATCGATACGGATTGTTTGCATGAAACGCCAGCCTGAGGGCTGGCGTTTTCATATGACGAGCGCGCGACAAGAGAAAAATTTTCTACATCCGGACGAACCCGGAGAGCCTGTTACTTTACATTTCGCTAAAATCCCGTAGCGCCGTGCGCCGGAACCGGTGCCACGTGTGACCGCACGCGGCGGCCCCCAGCCGTCTCGCCCAGAAAGCACTAAAAGGAACAGACCCATCCATGGACGTCCAGACCGACCAAGCTGCGCTGTCCGCGCACGACACCCGGCGGCGCGTGTTCGCCATCGTCGGCGCCTCATCGGGCAACCTCGTCGAGTGGTTCGACTTCTATATCTACTCGTTCTGCGCGCTGTATTTCGCACCGGCATTCTTCCCGAGCGGCAATACGACGACGCAGCTGCTGAACACGGCCGGCGTGTTCGCGGCGGGCTTCCTGATGCGTCCGATCGGCGGCTGGCTGTTCGGCCGCATCGCCGACCGGCACGGGCGCCGCGCGGCGATGATGATCTCGGTGCTGATGATGTGCGGCGGTTCGCTCGTGATCGCGGTGCTGCCGACCTATGCGCAGATCGGCGCGCTGGCGCCGGCGCTGCTGCTGGTCGCGCGGCTGTTCCAGGGCCTGTCGGTGGGCGGCGAATACGGCACGAGCGCGACCTACATGAGCGAGGTCGCGCTGAAGGGGCGGCGCGGCTTCTTCGCGTCGTTCCAGTACGTGACGCTGATCGGCGGCCAGCTGTGCGCGCTGCTGGTGCTCGTGATCCTGCAGCAGACGCTGTCGCATGACGAACTGAAGGCGTGGGGCTGGCGGATTCCGTTCGTCTGCGGTGCGGCCGCCGCGCTGATCTCGCTGTACCTGCGCAAGTCGCTCGACGAAACGTCGACGAGCGCGTCGCGCGACAAGAAGGACGCCGGCACGATCCGCGGCGTGTGGCAGCACAAGGGCGCGTTTTTCACGGTGGTCGGCTTCACGGCCGGCGGCTCGCTGATCTTCTACACGTTCACGACGTACATGCAGAAGTACCTGGTGAACACGGCCGGCATGCATGCGAAGACGGCCAGCAACGTGATGACCGTCGCGCTGCTCGTCTACATGCTGATGCAGCCGGTGTTCGGCGCGCTGTCCGACAAGATCGGCCGCCGCACGTCGATGATCCTGTTCGGTGCGTTCGCGGTGATCGGCACGGTGCCGCTGATGCATACGCTGAAGACGGTGACGAGCCCGGTGGCCGCGTTCGTGCTGATCACGATCGCGCTGGCGATCGTCAGCTTCTACACGTCGATCAGCGGCCTGATCAAGGCCGAGATGTTTCCGCCGGAAGTGCGCGCGATGGGCGTCGGCCTGTCGTATGCGGTCGCAAACGCGATCTTCGGCGGCTCGGCCGAGTACGTCGCGCTGTGGTTCAAGTCGATCGGCAGCGAGGAAACCTTCTACTGGTACGTGACCGTGCTGTGCGCGATCTCGCTGATCGTGTCGTGGCGGATGCGCGATCCGAGCAAGGAAGGGTATCTGCGTCACGAACCGTGATCGATCGGGCCGCCCGGCCGATGCGGCCGGGTCGTCCGCTGCGGCATGCAACACGGCAGCATGCCGTACGCAGCACCTGATACGACGGCGCTCCGCCATGCAGGTGGCGCGCCGTTTTTTCATCCGGCGCGGGATCGCACGCACGCGTGCAAGCTCATCGCGGCCTCCGCGATATCGATATCGGAATCGCTTCGTTGTCGGCCGCGGGCGATGCTTTTATTCTGAACCCGTAGTTCGTGTGACACCTCCTTGACTGGGATTCTCGCCCGCTGCGTGCAGCGGGCGTCTTTTTTTGTGCTCGGGATTTGTGTGCCCGCGACCTGCGCGCCTCATCACGAATGCCGCAGAGCAAAGCACCATTTGTTGGTTCGGATTCGCCGCACGCGCTGATACGTTAGCGGCTTCGCGACAACACGCTGCGTCGCGATGTTCCTCGAACCGGCCGCCGCGCGATCCGCGGCGGCCTTCATAACAAATCAGGTCGTGCTCATGAAAATCCACACTCTCGCTACGTGGCTCGTCGGCGCCGCACTCGTGACGGCCGGCACGGTCGCGCATGCGGACCGGCTCGACGACATCAAGAAGGCCGGCGTGCTGCGCGTCGCGACGTTCGACAGCAATCCGCCGTTCGGCTATGTCGACGGCAAGAGCAATCACATCGTCGGCCTCGACGTCGACTATGCGAAGGCGCTGGCCGACAAGCTCGGCGTGAAGCTTCAGATTCAGCCGACCAACCCGGCGAACCGCATTCCGTTCCTGACCTCCGGCAAGGTCGATCTGGTGCTCGCCAACTTCACGATCACCGACGAGCGCGCGAAGCAGGTCGACTTCAGCATTCCGTATTTCTCGTCGGGCCAGCAGTTCCTCGCGAAGAAGGGCGTGCTGAAATCGGCCGACCAGCTGAACGGCCTGCGCGTCGGCGCGGACAAGGGCACGACGAACGAAATCACGCTGCGCGAGAAATACCCGAAGGCGACGATCGTCGCGTATGACGACACGCCGTTCGCGTTCGCCGCGCTGCGCGCCGGCAACGTGCAGGCGATCACGCAGGACGGGCCGAAGCTGATCGGCCTGCTTGCGAACGTGCCCGATAAGCAGAACTACGAGATCCCGGCGTTCACGATCTCGAACGACTACATGGGTGTCGGCGTGCCGAAGGGCGAGACGCGCCTGCTCGGCTTCGTGAACGACACGCTCAAGGGGCTCGAGGCGAACGGCCGCGCGGGGCAGATCTACGACGCGTGGTTCGGGCCGACGACGAAGACGCCGCTCACGCGCATCTTCCGTATCGGCGACAAGACCTGAGCCGAGCGCGCCGCGCGCCGCGCGCCGCGTTTCCGCCGCCGGCCGGGCCGGCGTGCGCGGTTCGCGGCGTTTTCCGTTCTTATCCGTCTCTTCTTATCGCGCGTTTCGCGCGCGCACCACGGCATGCTCGGGTTGGCTCCCAAATATCTGTCCTGGCTCTGGCAGGGCTTTCTGCTGACGCTCGGTCTCTCGGCCGCGTCGGCCGTCGTCGCGACCGTCGGCGGGCTGTTGCTCGCGGTGATGCGGCATGCGCGCGGCAACGCGCTGCGCATGCTGGCGACCGGTTACGTCGTTGCGTTCCGCAATACGCCGCTGCTCGTGCAACTGCTGTTCTGGTATTTCGGCGTCGCGTCGCTGCTGCCCGACACGTGGACCGCGTGGCTGAACGCGCGCCATGACGTGAGCGTGGGGCCGCTCACGCTCGCGTGGCCGTCGTTCGAATTCGTCGCGGGCTGGATCGGGTTGAGCGCGTACACGACCGCGTTCGTCGCCGAAGAGTGCGAAGCGGGCCTGCGCGGCGTGCGCCGCGCGCAGCACGACGCGGCCACGGCGCTGGGTCTCACGCCGATGCAGTCGCTGCGCTACGTGGTGCTGCCGCAGGCCGTGCGCATCGCACTGCCGCCGCTGTTCGGTCAATACATGAATCTCGTGAAGAATTCGTCGCTCGCGATGGCGATCGGCGTGGCCGAGCTGTCGTACGCATCGCGGCAGGTCGAGACGGAAACGTTCAAGACGTTTGCCGCGTTCGGCGTCGCGACCGTGCTGTACGTCGCCGCGGCCGCCGCGATCGAGGCCGGCGCATACGCGGCCACGCAATGGCGCGACCGGCTCGGGGCAGGGCGCTGACGATGGATGTCTCGCTGCTGCTCTCCAACCTGCCGTATCTGCTCGTGGGTGCGTTCCCGGACGGCCCGCTCGGCGGCGCCGCGCTGTCGCTCGTGCTGGCGATCGCGTCGGCGCTTGCGTCGGCCGTGCTCGGTGTGGCGCTCGGCGTCGCGATGGCGCTCGCGCGCGGCCCGGCACGCGTGCTGTTGCTCGCGTTCATCGGCTTCTTTCGCGCGATTCCGGTGCTGATGCTGATCTTCTGGACGTACTTCCTGATGCCGATGCTGCTGCACATGGACGTGCCGGGGCTCGCGACGGTCGTCTGCGCGCTGGCCCTGATCGGCGGCGCGTATCTCGCGCACGCGGTGCATGCGGGCATCGTCGCGGCCGGCGACGGGCAGTGGCAGGCCGGGCTGTCGCTCGGGCTCACGCGCTGGCAGACGGTGCGCTACGTGCTGCTGCCGCAGGCGATCCGGATCATGACGCCGTCGTTCGTCAACCAGTGGGTCGCGCTCGTGAAGGACACGTCGCTCGCGTATATCGTCGGCGTGCCGGAACTGTCTTTCGTCGCGACGCAGGTGAACAACCGGCTGATGATCTATCCGGCGCCGATCTTCCTGTTCGTCGCGGCGATCTATCTGGTGCTGTGCACGTCGCTCGACGGCGCCGCGCGCTGGCTGCTGACGCGTCGTCCGCGCGCGGAACGCATTGCGCAGGCGACAACCGGACGCACGGAATCGGCGAGGTGACGGCGCGCCGCACTCGGGCACGCATGGCCGATGCGTGCGGCCGATTCCCGGGCGTGATGGACGGTGTGATGGTCTGCGGATAGCCCGCGGCATGCCGCGCCGCCGCCACGCAAGCGGCGGCAGGCGGATTGGCGCATCAGGATGCGCTGCAGCTCGAATTGAAGACCGCGCGCAGCGTGGACGGGCCGGTTGCGAAGTCGCCCCACAACGGGCCGTCGCCCTGTGCGAACGCGAACGGCGACGTATTGATCGACGCGAGGCGGCCGCGCCATTGCACCGCTTCCTGGCGGAACGCGGTGAGCTGCATGTCGGAGAGCCCCGTCTGCGCGTTCGCAAGCGTGACGAGCGGATCGACCGGGTCGTTCGCGATCCGCACTTCGAAGTGCAGATGCGGGCCGGTGGCCGCGCCGGTCATCCCGACGGAACCGATGCGCTGGCCCTGCTTCACGGTTTCGCCCGTCTTCAGCCCGCGCGCGTACGCGGACAGGTGGGCGTAGTACGTCGAATAGCCGTCGGCGTGATCGACGATCACGTAGTGGCCGTAGCCGCCCGGGTCGGTGCCGACGAACGACACGACGCCGTCGGCCGCCGCATTGACGGGCGTGCCGGTCGGCGCGGCGAGATCGACGCCGGTATGGAACGCCATCGCCTGCGACAGCGGGTGGATGCGTTCGCCGAAGAACGAGCTGATGCGCGTCCACGCGACCGGCATCGTGAACGCGGCCGCTTCGAGCGGCGCGCCGTCGAGCGTGTAGTACGCACCGTGCCCGGCGCCCGGCGCGCGGAACCAGATCGCGCCGAACGTGCGGCCCGCGACGCGCAGCTCGAGTGCCGTGAGGTGCGGCGTGCCGTTGTCCGTGTCGTACGCGAGGCGGTAGTAGTCGCCGCGATGCGCGCTCGCGCGCATCGCGACCTTGCCGGTGACGATATCGCCAAGCTGGATACGCACTTCGGGCGGCACGTCCAGGCGATTCAGCGTATCGGACAGCGTGAGTTCGATGTCGCCGGCACGCATCCCGTGCTGGTGCTCGGGCGGCGCGAACCGGAACAGGCTCGCATAGCCGAGCATGTCGTTACGGTGCGCGCTGAGCGGGGCGAACAGGCCTGGTTGCGGATTCCGGTCGTTGCGTCCATTGAGTTCGTTGCGCTCGCCGATCGTGCGTGCGAGCTCGCTCGTCACGAAATGCTGCGCGGTAGGAAACGGCGTGTCGGACAGCACGCGCTGCGGCAGCGCGGCGGTGCCGGAATCGACGGCGCCCGGCAGTTGCGAGACGGCCGGCAGTGCGGCGGCGAGACCGAAGGCGGCGAGGGCGCCGAGCACGGCGGCCGGCACGAGCGCACGCACGAGGCGCTGCGCGCGGCCGGGCGCGAAAGCATCAGGAGTTGCGGCAGGCTTGACCAAAAGTGTCCACATCCAGGAAAACGGTTCAAAGAGGTGTGGGCAGGAGCCGTCGGCGGCACATCCGTCGGGCGACGACGGGGCGGGGCGACGGGCGTGCAACAAAACAGGCCCTCCGAAGGGCCTGTGTCGTTTCCGTTCGACCCAACTCGCGGGCAGGCCCGCTTCGAACGGCGGCGTGGGTTTGCCGGGTCGAACCCGACTTGTCACGAAGACGCTAAAGAAAGATGACCGCGTCAGTCTACCGATGTTCCGCAAAATGTTAAAAATTTTAAAGAGGGTCGGCTCATTCGTTTCGCACTGCGGTAAATCGGGAGTGATCGGCATTTGTTGCGCCGTTTTTCGTCAATCTGGCAATTTTTGCGCGCGCCCGCGCAGCGCGGCGGAGGTGCGGACCGCATCGAAACCGGCGTCGAGCATCGCTTCGGCGTCGTTCCACAGATTCCCGCGCAGCCGGTTGGTCCAGATCATCGACGCGAACACGCCTTCGAGCAGCGACACGAGATAGACGGCCGCGAGATGCACGTCGAGCTCGGCCGCGAGTTCGCCGGCCGCGATCGCGCGGCGCAGCAGCGCCTTCGCGATGCGCAGCATCTGCAGCTCGAGCAGCATCCGGCGCCGTTGCAGCGCGCCGTTCTCCTCGCTCTGTTCGCACTTCGTATAGAGGATCACCAGCACGCGCTGCATCGCGCCAGGCTCGCCGCATTGCTGCAGATAGTGCGACGCGGCGCGGCGCAGCGTGCCGAACGCGGGAAGGGTGTCGCCCGCGTCGAAGCCTTCGGACGTGCGCGCGAACGCGCGGTCGCACATCGCCAGACACACTTCCATCTTGTTGCGGTAATGCCCGTAGACGGCGCCGCGCGACATGCCGGCGGCCTCGGCGAGATCCGCCATCGCCGTCTGCGCGACGCCTTTCTCGAGCAGCACGAGCTCGGCGGCGTCGAGGATCCGGTGCTTGATGGCGAGCGATTCTTCCCGGGTCTTGCGGGCCATGTCGTGAATTTCCTTACAGTTTGCTGTCGTTTTATTGAGACAGTATGACGGACGGATGACACATGCACATATTTAATCAGTCATGACTGATTATAATCGGCCACCCTGAGCCGCCGCATTGTATCGGCGGCGAACGATCGAGATCACACATGAATAACAAACGTTCGTTGTCGCGCCGCGCCCGGCTGGCGCCGTTCGCGCTCGCGGCCCTGCTGGTCGTGGCCGGCTGCGGAAAGGGCGAAAAGGACAAGGCGCCGGAGGCCATCCAGAGCGCGACGGTCGTGACCGTCCGTCCCACGGCCGTGCCGATGACCGTCGAGTTGCCGGGCCGGCTCGACGCCTACCGGCAGGCGGAAGTGCGCGCCCGGGTCGCGGGCATCGTCACCGCGCGTACTTACGAGGAAGGCCAGGAAGTGAAGCAGGGCGCGGTGCTGTTCCGCATCGATCCCGCGCCGCTGAAAGCCGCGCGCGACGCCGCGCAGGCCGCGCTCGCGAAAGCGCAGGCCGCCGCGCTGGCGGCAAGCGACAAGCGCAGCCGTTACGACGATCTGGTGCGCGACCGCGCGGTCAGCGAGCGCGATCACACCGAGGCCGTCGCCGGCGATACGCAGGCGAAGGCCGACGTCGCGTCCGCGAAGGCGGAGCTCGCCCGCGCGCAGCTGCAGCTCGACTATGCGACCGTCACGGCGCCGATCGCGGGCCGTGCGCGCCGCGCACTCGTGACCGAAGGCGCGCTCGTCGGCCAGGATCAGGCGACGCCGCTCACGACCGTCGAGCAGCTCGACCCGATCTACGTAAACTTCTCGCAGCCGGCCGCCGACGTCGATGCGTTGCGCCGCGCGGTGAAAAGCGGACGCGCGACGGGCATCGCACAGCACGACGTCGCGGTGACGCTGTTGCGCGCCGACGGCACGGCGTATCCGCTGAAGGGCAAGCTGCTGTTCAGCGATCTCGCGGTCGATCCGACCACCGATACGGTCGCGATGCGCGCGCTGTTCCCGAATCCCGAGCGCGAGCTGCTGCCCGGTGCGTACGTGCGGATCGCGCTGGATGCGGCCGTCGACCAGCGCGCGATTCGCGTGCCGCGCGATGCGCTGCTGCGCACGACCGATCGCACGTCGGTGCGCGTGGTCGATGCGGGCGGCAACGTGAAGGACGTCGAAGTCGTCGCCGACCAGATGAGCGGCCGCGACTGGCGCATCACGCGCGGGCTCGCGGGCGGCGAGCGCGTGATCGTCGACAACGCCGCCCAATTCGCGCCCGGCACGCCCGTCAAGCCCGTCGAAAAGGCATCGCCGACGCAGGCCGCATCACAGGCGGCCGCCCGTCAAACCTGACCGGTCCGGATAAACCAACATGGCACGTTTCTTCATCGATCGCCCCGTGTTCGCATGGGTGATCGCTCTCTTCATCATGCTCGGCGGCGCGTTCGCGATTCGCGCGCTGCCGGTCGCGCAGTATCCGGACATTGCGCCGCCCGTCGTCAGCATCTATGCGACGTATCCGGGCGCGTCCGCGCAGGTCGTCGAGGAATCGGTGACCGCGCTGATCGAGCGCGAGATGAACGGCGCACCGGGGCTGCTGTATACGTCCGCGACGAGCAGCGCGGGGATGGCGTCGCTGTCCCTGACCTTCAAGCAGGGCGTGAATGCCGATCTCGCGGCCGTCGAAGTGCAGAACCGGCTGAAGACGGTCGAGGCGCGCTTGCCCGAACCCGTGCGTCGCGACGGCATCCAGGTCGAGAAGGCGGCCGACAACATCCAGCTCGTCGTGTCGCTGACGTCGGACGACGGCCGCATGACCGACGTGCAGCTCGGCGAATACGCGTCGGCGAACGTCGTGCAGGCGCTGCGCCGCGTCGACGGCGTCGGCAAGGTGCAGTTCTGGGGCGCCGAATATGCGATGCGGATCTGGCCCGACCCGGTGAAGATGGCCGGGCACGACCTCACCGCATCGGACATCGCATCGGCCGTGCGCGCACACAACGCGCGCGTGACGGTGGGCGATATCGGCCGAAGCGCGGTGCCGGACAGCGCGCCGATCGCGGCGACGGTGTTCGCCGACGCGCCGCTGAAGACGCCGGCCGATTTCGGCGCGATCGCACTGCGCACGCAACCCGACGGCTCGGCGCTGTACCTGCGCGACGTCGCGCGCGTCGAATTCGGCGGCAACGACTACAACTACCCGTCGTACGTGAACGGCAAGGTCGCGACCGGCATGGGCATCAAGCTCGCGCCGGGCTCGAACGCGGTGGCGACCGAGCGGCGCGTGCGCGCGGCGATGGACGAACTGTCCGCGTATTTCCCGCCCGGCGTGAAATACCAGATCCCGTACGAGACGTCGTCGTTCGTGCGCGTGTCGATGAACAAGGTCGTCACGACGCTGATCGAGGCCGGCGTGCTGGTGTTCCTCGTGATGTTCCTGTTCATGCAGAACCTGCGCGCGACGCTGATCCCGACGCTCGTCGTGCCGGTCGCGCTCGCGGGCACGTTCGGCGTGATGTATGCGGCCGGCTTCTCGATCAACGTGCTGACGATGTTCGGGATGGTGCTCGCGATCGGCATCCTCGTCGACGATGCGATCGTCGTCGTCGAGAACGTCGAGCGGCTGATGGTCGAGGAAGGGCTCGGCCCATACGACGCGACCGTGAAGGCGATGCGGCAGATCAGCGGCGCGATCGTCGGCATCACGGTGGTGCTGACGTCGGTGTTCGTGCCGATGGCGTTCTTCGGCGGCGCGGTCGGCAACATCTATCGGCAGTTCGCGCTGGCGCTGGCGGTATCGATCGGCTTCTCCGCGTTCCTCGCGCTGTCGCTGACGCCCGCGTTGTGCGCGACGCTGCTCAAACCCGTGTCCGGCGACCATCACGAGAAGCGTGGGTTCTTCGGCGGGTTCAACCGTTTCGTCGCGCGTTCGACCCAGCGTTATGCGACGCGCGTCGGCGCGATGCTGAAGCAGCCGCTGCGCTGGCTGGTCGTGTACGGCGCGCTGACCGCGGCCGCGGCGCTGATGCTCACGCAGCTGCCGAGCGCGTTCCTGCCCGACGAGGACCAGGGCAACTTCATGGTGATGGTGATCCGCCCGCAAGGCACGCCGCTCGCGGAAACGATGCAAAGCGTGCGCGAGGTCGAGTCGTACATCCGGCACGACGAGCCGGCCGCGTACACGTTCGCGCTCGGTGGCTTCAACCTGTACGGCGAGGGGCCGAACGGCGGGATGATCTTCGTCACGCTGAAGCCCTGGCAGGCGCGCAAGGCCGAACGCGATCATGTGCAGGCGATCGTCGCGCGCGTGAACGAGCGCTTCGCGCATACGCCGAACACGACGGTGTTCGCGATGAACTCGCCGGCGCTGCCCGATCTCGGTTCGACGAGCGGCTTCGACTTCCGGCTGCAGAACCGCGGCGGGCTCGACTACGCGGCATTCAGCGCCGCGCGCGAGCAGCTGCTCGCGGCGGGCGGCAAGGATTCGGCGCTCACCGACCTGATGTTCGCGGGCACGCAGGACGCGCCGCAACTGAAGCTCGACATCGATCGCGCGAAAGCGTCGGCGCTCGGCGTGTCGATGGACGAGATCAACACGACGCTCGCGGTGATGTTCGGCTCCGACTATATCGGCGACTTCATGCACGGCACGCAGGTGCGCCGCGTGGTCGTGCAGGCCGACGGGCGGCACCGGCTCGATCCGGACGACGTGAAGAAGCTGCGCGTGCGCAACGCGCGCGGCGAGATGGTGCCGCTCGCCGCGTTCACGACCTTGCACTGGACGCTCGGGCCGCCGCAGCTCACGCGCTACAACGGCTATCCGTCGTTCACGATCAACGGCTCGGCCGCGCCGGGCCACAGCAGCGGCGAAGCGATGAGCGCGATCGAGCGGCTCGCCGGGAAGCTGCCGGCCGGCGTCGGCCACGCGTGGTCGGGGCAGTCGTTCGAGGAGCGGCTGTCGGGTTCGCAGGCGCCGATGCTGTTCGCGCTGTCGGTGCTCGTCGTGTTTCTCGCGCTCGCGGCGCTGTACGAGAGCTGGTCGATCCCGTTCGCGGTGATGCTGGTCGTCCCGCTCGGCGTGATCGGCGCGGTGCTGGGCGTCACGCTGCGCGCAATGCCCAACGACATCTATTTCAAGGTGGGGCTGATCGCGACGATCGGGTTGTCCGCGAAGAACGCGATCCTGATCGTCGAAGTCGCGAAGGACCTGGTCGCGCAGCGCATGCCACTCGTCGACGCCGCGCTCGAGGCCGCACGCCTGCGGCTGCGGCCGATCGTGATGACGTCGCTCGCGTTCGGGGTCGGCGTGCTGCCGCTCGCGTTCGCGTCGGGCGCCGCATCCGGCGCGCAGATGGCGATCGGCACCGGCGTGCTCGGCGGCGTGATCACGGCGACGGTGCTCGCGGTGTTTCTCGTCCCGCTGTTTTTCGTGATCGTCGGCCGCCTGTTCGACGTCGGCCCGCGCCGACGCGGCGGCGCGCAGCCGGCGACGATGGAGGGTTCGCAATGATGTTTGCGTGGAATGCACGCGCGACGCTGAAGGTTCAACTGGCGCTGGCCGCGGCGCTCGCGCTCGCGGGCTGCTCGCTCGCGCCGCGTTACGAGCGGCCGGCAGCGCCGGTGCCGGGCAGCTACGCGCCGGTCGACGACGGCGCCGCAGCCGCAGCCGCAGCCGCCGCCGCGACGTCGGCCGATGCCGCGCTGCTCGACGACTGGCGCGGGTACTTCACCGATCCGGCGCTGCAGGCATGGATCGACGCGGCGCTCGCGAACAATCGCGATCTGCGGATCGCTGCCGCACGGCTCGACGAAGCGCGCGCGCTGTACGGCGTGCAGCGTGCGGACCTGATGCCGCCGGTCGATGCGAATCTCGGCTACGAGCGCACGCGCCAGTACGACCCGGTCGTGCGCGAGAGCGCGGTAAGCGGGCTGTATCGTGCGGGCGTCGGCGTCAGCGCGTACGAACTCGATCTGTTCGGCCGTGTGCGCAGTCTTTCCGATGCGGCGCTGGCCGAGTATTTCGCGACGGCCGACGCGCAGCGTACGGTGCGCATCGGCGTGATTGCCGAAGTCGCCGGTGCGTACGTGTCGGAGCGTTCGTTGCACGCGCAACTGGCGCTGGCGCGGCGCACGCTCGACGCACGGGAACACATCGCATCGCTCACGCAGCGTCGCTACGCGGCCGGCACGAGCGATGCGATCGAGCTGCGTTCGGCGCAGATGCTCGTCGCCTCCGCACGTGCGTCGCAGGCCGCGCTGGCGCGCGAACACGCGCAGGCCGTGCGAGCGCTGCAATGGCTCGCGGGCGACTTCGCCCGCAACGTGCCGGCCGACGGCACCGCGCTCGACACGCTCGCGATGGCGCCGGTGGCGCCCGGCGCACCGAGCGCGCTGCTCGAACGGCGGCCGGACATCCGGCAGGCCGAGGCGCGGCTCAAGGCCGCGAACGCGCAGATCGGCGCGGCGCGCGCGGCGTTCTTTCCGCGCATCGCGCTGACGACCGACTACGGCTCGGTCAGCGACGCGTTCTCGGGCCTGTTCGCGGGCGGCACGAGCGTGTGGACCTTCGCGCCGCGCATCACGCTGCCGCTTTTCGCGGGCGGGCGCAATCGCGCGAATCTCGACGTCGCGAACGCGCGCAAGCACATCGCGGTCGCGGAATACGAGAAGATCGTGCAGACCGCATTCCGCGAAGTGGCCGACGCGTTTGCCGCGCGCGGCTGGATCGACCGGCAACTGGACGCGCAGCAGGACGTCCATGCGGCGGACGGCGCGCGGCTGAAGCTCGCCGAGCGCCGCTATGCGGGCGGTGTAGCGACTTATCTCGAACTGCTCGACGCGCAGCGCAGTACGTACGAGTCGGGACAGGAGCTGATCCGGCTCAAGGCGCTCAGACTCGCGAACGCGATCGCGCTGTATCGCGCGCTGGGCGGCGGGTGGGCGCCGGCATCGGCCGACGCGTCTGCCGCGTGATGTCGTAGCCGTACACGGCGACAGGGCGACGACGCGTCGTCGCTGCCCTCGTTGGCGTGGCATTGCTTCTGTCGACGCATCGGCAGAAAGCGGCGACGCGCGCAGCCGTGCGTCGTCATCCCCATTTCTCCTTCCGGTGATCGGCCTGAAGCGTCGCCTTCGGCTCGTCAGGGGCGCGGCGACCGATCGTGTCGCCGCACGGCACGAATCCGTGCCGACTTTCTTCCTTTCTCTTTCTCCGTGTCGATGCGCCGATTGTCCCGGCGGCGCGTGGCATTACGTACGATTTTTGAAACCGAATTGACGACTCGATTGATTTGCGTATTGAAAATAATGATGGCGGCAAAGTGTCGCGGTGAAACGTTTGTATCGATTCGCAATCGTTTGCGTATCGGATTCGGGCTGACGTAAATCGATCGTTAATTTCCTGTCATTTGAGAATGGCCGGATGTTTTCGTTGCGACTCGACAACGATGGCGGTATTGGACAGGGTTTTGTCATTTGGGTGAATGCGTCCTGCCAAGCCAATACCCGCAAGGGAGGGCGGGCGAAGCACGACCTCGATCCTGAAAAGTCCTTGATTTTCAATCGACTCAATGAAATGAAAAAGGACTGAAAAAGAAAATATCGAAATTGAAAATTTCAGAGAGGCAATTCATCCAAAACAGTGAAGACCGGGCAATGTCATTTTCAATTTAACAATGCTTTACAGAATTCTTTCATTGTTATCTCGATAATGCCGCCTCGTGTCGGACGGGAGCCAACCACACGCTGCCTTTTGTATCCGCCACGTCGTCCATTCGCATCGCAACCTACACGGAAAACATGATGAAAAAATCCCTCCTGACCGCTGTCGCACTTGCCGCCCTGTCCACGTCGGCCTTCGCGGACGGCACCGGCACGATCAACTTCACGGGCGAGATCGTCGCGGGCGCATGCGGCATCGATTCGGGCTCGGACAACCAGACCGTGAACCTCGGCAAGGTGCCGACGCACGTGTTCAAGCAGGCCGGCGACAAGTCCAAGCCGACCACCTTCGACATCCAGCTGACCGACTGCGACACCAGCATCGCGCAGAACGCGTACTTCACGTTCACGGGCACGTCGAGCTCGGGCCAGCCGAAGCTGCTCGCGACGATCGGTTCGGCCACCAACGTCGGCATCCGCCTGCAGGCTGCATCGGGCGAATACCTCGACAACGGCGCCGAGCAAAAGGCACCGACGCTCCTGCAGAACGGCACCAACGTCGCACGCTTCGCGGCCATGTACGAAGCGACGGCAGCCGGCGTGACGCCGGGTACCGCCGACGGCGTCGCGAACTTCACGGTTCGCTACCAATAAGCGTCCGTACCGGGGAAGGGGTGCGCGCACCCTTTCTCCCTCTTTCTTTCCCTCCCGCCTTTCTTCGTCGGACTTCCCGATAGCACCGCGTGCGAATCAGACATTCCTTCCTTTGCGTCTCCGTGCTGGTCGTCGGCAGCCAGAGCCATGCGACGGAATTCAATTCATCGTTTCTGAACATCGACGGCTCGAACAATGTCGACCTGTCGCAGTTCTCGCAGCCCGATTTCACGCTGCCGGGCGAGTACATGCTGGACGTGCAGGTCAACGACCTGTTCTACGGGCTGCAGGCGATCGAGTTCGTCGCCGTCGACGATTCTGGCGCGGGCAAGCCGTGCCTGCCTCCGGCGCTTGTCGCGCAGTTCGGGCTGAAGCGCTCGCTCGCGAAGGATCTGCCGCGCTTCCAGGGCGGCCGCTGTGTCGATCTGGGCGCGATCGAAGGCGCGACGGTGCGTTACCTGAAAAGCGACGGGCGGCTCAAGATCACGATTCCGCAGGCCGCGCTCGAATTCACCGATTCGACCTACCTGCCGCCGGAGCGCTGGTCCGAAGGGATTCCGGGCGCGATGCTCGACTATCGCGTGATCGCGAACACGAACCGCAATTTCGGGACGAGCGGCACGCAGACGAATTCGATCCAGGCCTACGGGACGATCGGCGCGAACTGGGATGCATGGCGCTTTCGCGGCGACTACCAGGCGCAGTCGAACGTCGGCAACACGGCGTACGCGGATCGCACGTTCCGCTTCAGCCGGCTCTATGCGTTTCGCGCGCTGCCGTCGATCCAGTCGACGGTGACGTTCGGCGACGACTACCTGAGCTCCGACATCTTCGATACGTTCGCGCTGACGGGCGCGTCGATCCGCAGCGACGATCGCATGCTGCCGCCTTCGCTGCGCGGCTATGCGCCGCTGATCTCGGGCGTCGCGCGCACCAATGCGACCGTGACCGTGTCGCAGGCGGGCCGCGTGCTGTACGTGACGCGCGTGTCGCCGGGCGCGTTCGCACTGCAGAACGTCAACACGAGCGTGCAGGGCACGCTCGACGTCGCGGTCGAGGAAGAGGACGGCAGCGTACAGCGCTTCCAGGTGACGACGGCCGCCGTGCCGTTCCTCGCGCGCACCGGCCAGCTCCGCTACAAGGCCGCGCTCGGCAAGCCGCGCCAGTTCGGCGGCGCCGGCATCACGCCGTTCTTCGGTTTCGGCGAAGCCGCATACGGGCTGCCGTTCGACGTGACCGTCTACGGCGGCTTCATCGCCGCGTCGGGCTATACGTCGATCGCGCTCGGCGTCGGCCGCGATTTCGGCGCGTTCGGCGCGGTGTCGGCCGACGTCACGCATGCGCGCGCACGCCTGTGGTGGAACGGCGCGACGCGCAACGGCAACTCGTACCGCGTGAACTATTCGAAGCACTTCGACGGGCTGGATGCCGACGTGCGCTTCTTCGGCTATCGCTTCTCCGAGCGCGAATACACGAACTTCGCGCAATTCTCGGGCGACCCGACCGCGTACGGCCTGGCCAACAGCAAGCAGCGCTACTCGGCGACGATGTCGAAGCGTTTCGGCGACACGTCGACCTACTTTTCGTACGACCAGACGACCTACTGGACGCGCGCGTCGGAGCAACGCGTCGGCCTGACGCTCACGCGCGCGTTCTCGATCGGCACGCTGCGCCACCTGAACGTCAGCGTGTCGGCATTTCGCACGCAGAGCGCGGGCGCGAGCGGCAACCAGTTCTCGGTCACCGCGACGCTGCCGATCGGCGGGCGCCACACCGTCACGTCGAACCTGACGACGGGCAGCGGCAGCACGAGCGTGAACGCGGGCTACATCTACGACGATCCGGACGGCCGCACGTACCAGGTCAACGCGGGGGCGACCGACGGCCGCGCCGCGGCGAACGCGAGCTTCCGCCAGCGCACGTCGACGTACCAGCTCACCGCGCAGGCGTCGACGGTCGCGAACGCGTATGCGGCCGCGTCGCTCGAGCTCGACGGCTCGCTCGTCGCGACGCAGTACGGCGTGTCCGCCCACTCGAACGGCAACGCGGGCGACACGCGCCTGCTGGTGTCGACCGACGGCGTGCCCGACGTGCCGCTGTCCGGTACGCTCACGCACACCGATTCGCGCGGCTATGCGGTGCTCGACGGGATCTCGCCGTACAACGTGTACGACGCGACGGTCAACGTCGAAAAGCTGCCGCTCGAGGTGCAGGTGTCGAACCCGATCCAGCGCATGGTGCTGACCGACGGCGCGATCGGCTTCGCGAAGTTTTCCGCCGCGCGCGGCAGCAACCTGTACCTGACGCTGACCGATGCGCCCGGCAAGCCGTTGCCGTTCGGCGCATCGGTGCAGGACGCGGCGAACGGCAAGGAGCTCGGCATCGTGGGCGAGGGCGGCGCCGCCTTCCTGACCCAGGTGCAGCCGAAATCCGTGCTCGCGGTGCGGGCGGGCGAACGCACGCTCTGCACGGTCGACACGCTGCCGAACCAGCTCCAACTCGAAGGCACGCCGATTCCGGTCACGTGCCGGACGCCCGGCGAGCCGCATGCAGCGGCCGCGCGGAACGAACGATGAATTCACGGATCCTGCGATGAACCACGCTTTTTCCCTTTCCTTTCTGCGGCGCGCGTCGAGCGCGCTCGCCGTCGTGTCCATGCTGTTCGCCGGCCCCGCGCATGCGGCGATCGTGCCGGACCGCACGCGCGTGATCTTCAACGAGGGCGAACAGGCCGCGATCGTCACGATCACCAACAAGAGCACGACGTATCCGTATCTCGTGCAGTCGTGGCTGGAGGACGCCGACGGCAACAAGATCACGTCGCCGCTGATGGTCGTGCCGCCGCTGCAGCGCGTCGAGGCGAACGAGCGCAACGTGCTGCGCATCGCGAAGCTGCCCGGCGCCGCGTTGCCGGCCGATCGCGAATCGGTGTTCTACCTGAACATCCGCGAAGTGCCGCCGAAGACCGATACGCCGAACACGCTGCAGATCGCACTGCACACGCAGATGAAGCTGTTCTACCGGCCGAAGGGCGTGCAGCCCGCGCGCGACGCGGACTGGACGCTGCCGATGACGCTGCGCGTCGATGCGGCCGCGCACCGGCTCGTGTTCGACAACCCGACGCCGTATCACGTGACGGTGGTCGACGTGAGCGCGGGCGCGCAGAAGACGCGCGTGCCGATCGAGCCGGTCATGGTGAACCCGATGAGCACGGCGGACGTGCCGTTCAAGGCCGCGACGCCGGCGACGCTGTTCGTCACGCATATCGACGATTACGGCGGCCAGGTGGCGGTCGAGTATGCGTGCGAGGCCGGTGCCTGCAAGAGCGTGAAGCAATGAGCGGCGCGCGACGCAACGCCGTCGCGGGGACGCTGCCCGCGTGGCTCAGGTGGGGCATGCTCGCGCTGTTGATCGGGCTGGCCCAGCCGGCGTGGGCGGTGCGCTGCATTGCGAACGAGGGGGGCACGATGCTGACCGAGGCCATCGGCAACGTCGCGTCGTATCCGACCGACGCCCCGGACGGCTACGTGATCTGGGTGTCGCCGCCGCGCACGACGACGGGATATTGCTACAAGGATCTCGGCGGCGACATGAAGACGTTCGGCGAGTGGATCTATTTCTACGCGAACCCCGAACAGCAGAATCCGGCCGCGTGGGGGCTCGAGATCGGCATCCGCTATCTCGGCCAGGATTATTTCGGCCGCAGCAGTCAGCCGGGCGACGGCGTACAGACGACGACGTACGTGGAGCCGTGCGCGCTGAGCGACGCCGACGTCAAGGCGGGACGGTGCACGCGGTTCCCGCTGAGCATCACGTACCAGGTCGTGGTGCGCAAGCGCGGCAACTGGGTGCAGCCGCCGTCCGACATCTACGCCGTGTTCCAGTTCGACGGCAAGGGCGGCCTGAACTACATCAATCCCAGCTTTCGCTACAAGCTGAGCGGCCTGCGGAACCTGAAACCGACGCCTTGCCTGGTCGACGTGAAGGTCACGCCGGAACCCGGCATCGTGAAGTTCGGCCAGGTCCAGGCGACCGGCAACGGCTTCTCGCCCGCGGTGCCGCGCAAGTCGTTCAATCTCGCGCTGACCAAGCAATGCAACGTGGCGCTGCGCGTGGACGGCTACTTCGAGACGTCGCAGACCGTGCGAAACGGGCTGCTCGTGCCGGACTCGAACAGCAATTTCGGGATCGGCATCGAGGACCGTAACGGCACGGCGATCCCGTTCAACCAGCAGTTCGTGCTCGCGCAGATGCCGGGCAGCGTGAACTACCAGAGCGTGACGCTCGACGCGGTGCTGAAGGCGTTCGGGCCGCCGAAGATCGGCCCGTTCAACGGCACGGCGACGATCCGCTTGTTCATCTACTGACGCATGCGGCGCGTGCGCCGCCGCATGCACGGCTCGTCAGCATGAAAAAAGCGCCGGCATGCCGACGCTTTTCTGTGAACGCGCTGCGCGATGCTCAACGCACCCAGCGGCACACCTTGTGATGATGCTCGAAGTGGCACACGCGGTGCTGGTGGGCTTCGGCGATGGCCGGCACGAGCACGGCTGCGGCAACGGCGGCTGCGGTCAGAGTCTTGAGTAGCGTCTTCATGTTGAGGTCCTGTCGTTCAGTATCGGATCACGGGAAAGGAAAGGCATTACCACTGCGGTCGCTGATCGTCGCGACGGTCATCTCGATGGTCGTCGCGATGATTGTCACGCCCGCCGGGATGCTGCGCTTCCCAGTCGCGGCGCTCCCAGTAGCGGTGTCCGTCCCAGTAGCGATCGCCGTGCCAGCCGATCGTTACTTCGGCCGGGCCGGCAGGGTACGCAACACACCCGGTCAGCATCACGCTCGACAGCGCGCCAACCATGACTGCGGATAACACGATGGTCTTCATGTTGTTCTCCCTTGGAAACGGCAACCCGATCGTACGAGCCCCCAAAATTTCACGTCGTAATAAGTTGCTACCGTACATGACAAGGCAGCCCGCCTCGTCGGCTGGTTGAAAGATCGTGTCGGCGCCGCGCAAGACGGCCGCGCAGGCGCGAAATTCGCCGCGTGCCATGCGCGATGCAGGTCCGGCGCGGACGTTCGATGCCTGTCGGGCGCCGCACGACGCCTTTCAGTCGGAAAGCTTCTCCGCGCGTGCCGATCGATGACGGATACACATCCGCCCGGACGACGATTTCGCCAATTGATCAGACAAATCCCGATTGACGGCAGGGAGATAAGGGAATGTGATTGAGAATGATTTGCGTTTACGTTAAATTGCGTTATCTCGGAATTTGACGGAGCAGATCGATGGCAATGGCGGAAGTGCTCGAACGACCGGCAGCGGCAACGGCAAACCCGTTCCTCGGCAGTTATCCGGACCTGCCGTCGCGCGCCGCGCCACGTGCGAACCGGGCCGCGGAGCGGCAGGCGCAGGGTGCGCTGCTCGACGTGCTGATTTCGCATCGGGCGATGCTGGTCAACGTCGCGCGCGGTTTCGTCGGCTGCGCGAGCCGGGCCGAGGACGTCGTGCACGACGTGTTCGTGAAGCTCGTCGAATTCCCGAACCAGGATGCGGTGCGCCAGCCGGTCGCGTACGTGACGCGGATGGTGCGCAACGCGTCGATCGACGCGTGCCGCCGGCAAAGCCTCGAGAACGTCTATCACACGGAAGAGGACGACGGCTTCGACGTGCCGTCGCCGGAACCGACGCCCGAAGCCGCGCTGCTGACACGCGACACGCTGCGCCGTGTATGGGCCGCGCTCGACGATCTGCCGGCGCGCAGCCGCGCGGCGTTCGAGATGGTGCGGCTGCGCGAGGAAACGCTGCAGACCGCGGCGCGCGCGCTGAACGTGTCGCAGACGCTCGTGCATTTCATGGTGCGCGACGCGGAGCGGCACTGCGCGGAATGTCTCGACGCGTGCCATCGCGGCGTCGCGTGTCCGGTGTTTCTCGGCGGTCGTGCGCGGCGGCGGTAAAAAATCGCGCCGGCCAATCGTCTTCAACACAGGAGCGGCCAATTCGACAGTTCGCCGGGTTCGCCGCTTCGCCTCCTTCAACCGTCTTCCGCTTTTTTCCGATCATGACGCAAGCCACGACGCCTTCCGCCGACATCGACGACCTGATCCACACGGTCGTCATCAACGACGAAGAACAGTATTCGATCTGGCCGACGTTCCGGCCCGTGCCGGCCGGCTGGCGCGAGGTGGGCGTGCGCGGCACGAAAGCCGAGTGTCTCGCGCACATCGAAACCGTCTGGACCGACATGCGCCCGGCGAGCCTGCGCCGCGCGATGGACGGCGCGCGCGTATCGCGCGCGTCGTGACCCGCTGCGCCGGGACCCGGCGCGCCACCTGAAGAGGACGTTGCATGACCCTGCTTTCGTTGCCGACGCTCGACGACCTGCGTATCGAGCCGGGGCTGCCCACCGTCGTGTCGCCGCGCAGCGCCGACGGCATGTCGATCGACGAGGTCGCGCCGCTCGCGCACGCCATCGCGGCCGACACGCTCGAACGGGCGGGCGGTGTGCTGTTCACGGGCTTTCACGTGCCGTCGATCGACGCGTTCCAGCGGTTCGCGGCATCGTTCGGCGATCCGCTGATCGGCTATGAATACGCGTCGACGCCGCGCAGCCAGGTCGAAGGCGCCGTCTACACGTCGACCGAATACCCGCCGCACCGCGCGATTCCGCTGCACAACGAGCAGTCGTACACGCGCGAATGGCCGCTGCGGATCTGGTTCCATTGCGCGCTGGCGGCGCCCAAGGGCGGCGCGACGCCGATCGCGGACAGCCGTGCCGTCTATCGCGCGCTCGATCCGGCGCTGGTTGTGCGTTTCGAGCAGCGCGAGCTGCTGTACGTGCGTAACTTCGGCCAGGGGCTCGACCTGCCGTGGCAGCAATCGTTCGGCACCGGCGAACCGGCCGAGGTCGAACGGATGTGCGCGGCGCGCGGCATCGAATGCGCATGGCGTACCGACGACGACGGCGAACTGCTGTTGCGCACCCGCGAACGCTGTCAGGCCGTCGCGCGCCATCCGCGCACCGGCGATCGCGTGTGGTTCAACCAGGCGAACCTGTTTCACCTGTCCGCGCTCGACGACGACATGCAGGAAGCGCTCGTCGACGCGGTCGGGCTCGAAAACGTGCCGCGCAACGTGTACTACGGCGACGGCGCGCCGCTCGAGGCCGACGCGCTCGCGGAGATTCGCGGCGTGCTCGATCGCCAGCGCATCGTGTTTCCGTGGCGCACGGGCGACGTGCTGATGCTCGACAACATGCTGAGCGCACATGCGCGCGACCCGTTCGAAGGGCCGCGCAAGGTGGTCGTCGCGATGGCGCAGAGTTACACGGCGACCAAACGGAGGACCGATGACGCGTAGTACCGCCGCGCTTGCCGCGCGCGGGCTGACGGTGGGTTATCGCGACCATGTCGTGATCGACGGGCTGGACCTGTCGATCGTGGCCGGCCGCGTAACGGCGCTGTGCGGGCCGAACGGCTGCGGCAAGAGCACGCTGTTGCGCACGCTCGCGGGCCTGCAGCCCGCGCTTGCCGGGCAGGTTGACGTGAACGGCCGGCCGCTCGCGTCGTTTCGCCGTCGCGCGCTCGCGCGCGAGCTGACGATGCTCGCGCAGTTCAACCAGATTCCGTCGGGGCTCACCGTGCGCGAACTCGTCGCCTACGGGCGCTACGCGTACGGCGGTTTCCTGCGCGGGCTGTCGCGCGCCGACCATGCGGCGATCGACGAGGCGCTCGATACGAGCGGCCTCGCGGGCGACGCGGAGCGCGACGTCGGCGCGCTGTCGGGCGGCGAACGGCAACGCGCGTGGATCGCGATGGCGCTCGCGCAGCAGGCGCCGATCGTGCTGCTCGACGAACCGACGACCTATCTCGACATCCATCACCAGCTCGATATCCTCGATGCGCTGCGCACGCTGAACCGCACGCGCGGACTGACGATCGTATGGGTGTTGCACGACCTGAACCAGGCGGCCGCGTACAGCGACGACATCGTGCTGATGCGCGCCGGCCGTCTCGTCGCGCAAGGCACGCCCGACGCGATGCTCGATCCCGCGCGGTTGCGTGCCGCGTTCGGCGTCGACATGCTGAAGCTCGCGCATCCGCAGACGGGCGCGCCGATGTGCGTGCCGGCCTACGGGCCGACGGCGTCGGGCGCGTCGCACGCGGCGGGCGCACTCGACCGGGACGTCGCGGCATGACGACGTTCGCGATGCGCAAGCGTCTTGCGGCGAGCGGGCAGGGCGCCGCCGCCGGCCGTCGGGCCGGCGCGATCGCGCTCGGCCTCGTCGCGCTGATCGCGGTGCTGGCCGTGCTGCGCGTGGCCCCCGACCTGCGCGCGTGGTGGAACGCGGCGCCGGGCAGCGATGCCGCCGCGCTCGCCCACGTGTTCCTGTTCGACCTCAATCTGCCGCGCGTCGCGGCCGCGCTCGTCGCGGGCGGCTGCCTCGGCGTCGCCGGCGCGCTGTTCCAGTCGCTCACGCGCAATCCGCTCGCGTCGCCCGATCTGCTCGGCGTGACGGGCGGCGCGCAGCTCGGGCTGCTGGCGGCGATGCTGGTCCCGGCGCTCGCGGGCGTCGCATCGGTGCCGCTGCTGTTCGTCTGCGGGCTGATCGCCGCCGCGTGCGCGATCGTCGCGGCCGGCGGCTGGCGCGCGACGCCGCTGCGGCTCGTGCTCGCCGGCAGCGTCTGCATGCTGCTGTTCGCCGCGCTGTCGACGCTCGTGCTCGCGTTTTTCGAGCAGAACATCGCGGGCGCCGCGCTGTGGACCAACGGCAGCCTCTATCAACCGGGCGCGGCAGGGCTTGCGCTCGCCGCGCGCTGGCTCGTCGTGCCGCTGGTCGCGCTGCCGTTCGTGATCCGGCCGCTGAATCCGCTCGCGCTCGGCGACGATGCGGCGGCCGCGGCCGGCGTGCGCGTCGACGCGACACGGCTCGCCGCGACGATCGTCGCGGTCGCGTTCACGAGCGTGGCCGTCAGCATCGCGGGCCCGCTGTCGTACGTCGGTCTCGTGGCGCCGAACCTGCTGCGCCAGGTGCGCGGCGCGCGTGCGGCACGGCTCGGCGTGCTGGTGCCGTTGTCCGCGCTCGCAGGCGGCGCGCTGGTGCTCGTCACCGACAGCGCGGTGCTCGCATCGGGCCTCGACGCGACGCTGTCGACCGGCGTCGCGATCGCGCTCGTCGGCACGCCGCTGATGCTCGCGATGATCCGGCGCGGCGCGGCGTGGTCGGGCGTGCTGCACGCGGAGGGCGAACGCGCGGCGGGCAGCGGTTCGACGCGCGTGGTGGGCTGGCTCGAACGGCTCGGCTGGCCGTTGCGCACCGGGCTGTTCGTCGCGCTTGCCGTGCTCGCGGTGTTCGTCGGCGTGTCGGCCGGCCCCGAATGGCTGTCGCCCGCGCGCTGGTCCGCCGCGCTGTCGGGTCACGATGCCGTCGCGCGGATGATGATCGACCTGCGCATGCCGCGCTTGCTGTGCGCGCTTCTCGCGGGTGCGCTGCTCGCCGTGAGCGGCGTCGCGATGCAGAGCGTCGTGCGCAACCCGCTCGCCGGCCCCGAAGTGCTCGGCGTCACGCAGGGCGCGGGGCTGGTCACGCTGGTCGCGTTGTCGACATGGCCGCTGATGGGGCACGTGACGCTCGCCGCGGCCGCGCTGACCGGCGGCGGCTTGTCGCTCGCGATCACGCTCGCGCTGAATCACCGGCATCGTTATGCGCCGCTGGCCGTCGCGCTGACCGGCATCGTGATCGGCGCGCTGTGGACCACGCTCGCGCAGTGGCTGATCACGCAGCAAAGCGTGCAGCCCGCGCGCTTCGTCGTCTGGCTCGTCGGCGGCACCTATGGCCGCAGCTGGGGCGAGGTGTCGATGCTGCTGCCGTGGTGCGTATTGGCGGTGCCCGTCTTCGCATGGCTCGCCCGGCCGCTCGACATGCTCGCGCTCGGCGACGACCAGGCGGCCGCGCTCGGCCTGCCGGTCGCCGCGCTGCGGCCGCTCGCGCTGACGATCGCCACGCTCGCCGCATGTGCGGCCGTCGCGGCGGTCGGTCCGGTCGGTTTCATCGGGCTGATGGCGCCGCACGTCGCGACGATGCTCGGCGCACGCCGGCACCGCACGCGCCTGTGGCTCGCGGCGGCGTGCGGCGCGCTGATTCTCGGCTTCGCCGATCTGGCGGCCCGCACGGTGGTCGCGCCGCGCGAAGTGCCGGCCGGCGTGCTGACCGCGCTGATCGGCGCGCCGTATCTGCTCGGACTGCTGATTCTCGAGGGGCGCCGCGCCCGGCGCGCGGGCCGGTGACGCCGGCGCTCGACAGCGCACGCGCCACGCGGTTCTCGGCGTTCGCGCCCGCGGCGTTTGCCGGGCATCTCGACGTCGTGTGGCTCGGGATGCCCGATGACGCCCATGCGCCGCCGGGGCGCATCGTCGTGCCCGTCGTCGCGCTGCCCGAGCATCGCGAGGCGGTGCTCGACGCGATGGTCCGTCACTACGGCGGCGACCCGGCGCAGCATGCGCGTGCGCTGATGTCGCAATGGAGCAAGTACTACTTCGGGCGTGCCGCGCCCGCCGGCGTGGTTGCCGCGCTGACGCTCGGCCGGCCGCTCGACATGGCGCCGGAGCGCACGTTCGTCGCGCTCGACGACGGCATGCCGGCCGCATTGTATTTCGCGCGGGATGCGCTCGGTGCGCCGTGCGACGAACCCGCACGGCGTTACGCGGGGCTCGTCGCGCACCTCGGCACGGTAATCGACCTGCTCGCGGCGATGGGCCGCGTCACGCCGCGCGTGCTGTGGAGCAACGCGGGCAACCTGCTCGACTATCTGCTCGACACGTACCGGTCGCTGCCGTGCAGCGCGGATCCGGTGTGCGATGCGGACTGGCTGTTCGGCGCGGCCTGCGTGCACGGCGAGCCGAATCCGCTGCGTCTGCCGGTGCGCGATGCCGTGCCGCGCTCGTCGCTGCTGCCGACGCCGTTTCGCGCGCGCCGCGTGTGCTGCCTGCGTTATGAAATTCCTGGAGAAACGCAACTGTGTGGAAGCTGCCCCCTGCTACTGACGATGGACGACGCGGCGCTGGCCGGGCAGGACGCGATCCGGTGACGCATGCCGGCCGCCGTCATGCGCTCGGTGCGCTGGCCGCGCTCGGCGCTGCGTGCTGCGGCGCGTTCGTCGCACCGAACGGCGCAGCCGCCGCCGCGGAGGATGCGCGCGGCACGACTTCGCAACCGGGGCGCTCTTCGCTCGCCGGCAATCCGGTCGTGTCGCAGGCGAGCAAGACGATGCCGGTACGCCCGCAACGCGTGGTCGCACTCGACTTCATGTTCGCGGAAAGCGTGATCGCGCTCGACATCGTGCCGGTCGGCATGGCCGATACCTCGTTCTATCCGGGCTGGCTCGGCTACGAGAGCGACCGGCTCGCGCACGTGACCGACATCGGCTCGCGACAGGAGCCGGGGCTCGAGGCGATCGCCGCGGTGAAGCCCGATCTGATCATCGGCGTCGGCTTCCGCCATGCGCCGATCTTCGACGCGCTCGACCGGATCGCGCCGACGATCCTGTTCCAGTTCAGCCCGAACGTGTCGGAAGACGGCGTGCCCGTCACGCAGCTCGACTGGATGCGGCAGATTTTCCGGACGATCGGCGCCGTGACCGGCCGCGATGCGCGTGCGCAGGCGGTCGACGCGCAACTCGACGCGGGCCTCGCGCACAATGCGTCGCGGCTCAAGGCGGCCGGGCGCAGCGGCGAACGCATCGCACTGCTGCAGGATCTCGGGCTGCCCGACCGCTACTGGGCCTATACGGGCAACAGCACGTCGGCGGGCCTCGCGCGCGCGCTCGGGCTCGAACCGTGGCCGCGGAAGCCGACGCGCGAAGGCACGCTGTACGTGACGT
This sequence comes from Burkholderia anthina, assembly GCF_902498995.1. Taxonomy (GTDB): domain Bacteria; phylum Pseudomonadota; class Gammaproteobacteria; order Burkholderiales; family Burkholderiaceae; genus Burkholderia; species Burkholderia anthina. Next base: position 87,212 of record NZ_CABVLY010000006.1, on the reverse strand, counting down.
CCGCCGACCTGCTCAGGCAGCGCGACCTGGCCGTGCTGTTCGTCACCGCGACGGGGATGGACGTGCCGCTGTCGGCGAAACTCGATTCGCCGGTGTGGCGTTTCGTGCCCGCGCTGCGTGACCACCGGATCGCGCTGATCGAGCGCAACATCTGGGGATTCGGCGGCCCGATGTCGGCGCTGAAGCTGGCCGACGTGATGACCGATACGATGCTGAAGCTGCCGACCGCGCGTTGAATGCGTGATTGAACGGCAGCGGGCGGGGCGGCGGTTGACGGAAAGATGGAGCATCGTCGCGCCGGACGAACCGTATTGCGCTTGCGTCGCGCGCACGTCGGGCCGCATGCCGTTCCGGATCTTCTGATTTCCCGACCTTCCGATCTTCCTGGCCGAACCGGCACACCGCCCGCGCACCGCAATCACGGCGCGCGGGCGGTAAACCTTTCGCTTACGCGCTCAACGCGTCGACGCCATTCCGTGCCTGCGAGCGCGCAGGCGTCGTATCGCTGACGATCTGCCCGTTGTCGAGCTTCAGCAGCCGGTCGGCGAGACCGAAATAGCGGTCGTCGTGCGTGATCACGATCACGGCCTTGCCGCGCGCGCGCAGCTCGGGCAGCAGTTGCTCGTAGAACACGGCCTTGAACGACGGATCCTGATCGGCCGCCCATTCGTCGAACAGGTAGAACGGCCGGTCCTCCAGATACGCGACGACGAGCGCGAGCCGCTTGCGCTGGCCGGTCGACAGCGCACGGTTCGAGAACGCGCCGTCGACGACCTTCACCTTGTGATCGAGCGCGAGCTTCGCGACGAGCGCGTTCGCGCGCGCATCGGCCTGCGCGCGCTCCGGGTCGTCCGGATCGACGATGCCGAGCAGCGCATCGAACAGGTGGAAATCGTTGAACACCGCGCTGAAGCGCTGCCGGTACGCGGCGCGCTCGCGCCAGCCGATCGGGCGGCCGTCGACCTCGATCGCGCCTTCCTCGGGCTCGTAAAGCCCCGTCAGCACCTTCGCGAGCGTCGTCTTGCCGCTGCCGTTGCCGCCGACGATGAATACGAGCTCGCCCGGCTGGATCGTCAGGTTGATCGGCCCGATCCGGAACATCCGTTCGTCGCGCTCGTGGAAATACGCATGCGTGACGTCGCGCAGCGTGACCGCGCCGGCCGGCGGCACGTCGGGGGCATCGCTGGCGGGCGGCACCGTGCGCAGCGCGCCGAATTCGGCCATCACGCCTTCGATCCGGCCGAGCGACACGCGCGCCGCGTTGACGGTCGGCAGGTTGTTCAGCAGCCCGTCGAGCGGCACCAGCATGAACAGGAACACGACGACGTAGCCGGCCGCGGCGCCGGCATCGGCGTGCACGCCGAGCTGCGGCCAGAACGCGGCCGCGCCGAGGAACACGTAGAACAGGAAGATGATCCAGCCGACGCCGACCGCATACGCGCTGAACGCGCGGCGGCGGTGATCGCGCACCTCGCCGATCGCGGCGCCGAGCTGGCCGTCGACGAACTGGCGCGCGCGCGCGTCGTGCAGCTTCAGCTCCTTCGCGCCGGAGAACAGCGAGCCGAGATAGCCGAACAGGCGGTCCTGCGCGTGGCCGGCCGCTTCGAGCGACGCGATCGCGCGGCGGTCGCCGGTGTGATAGCCGAGCGAGCCCGCGACGATCGCGGTGAGTGCCAGCAGGCACACGGGCCACGACAGCCATGCGAGGTAGCCGAGGCAGCCGAACACGATCGAGCCGTGCATCACCAGGTTCGGCAGCGCGAAGAACAGCATCGACACGTTGGTCGCGTCGTCGGTCAGCACCGACTGCACGGGGGCGGCGCCGATCCGCTCGATGTCGCGCAGCTCGGCCGCGCCGACGCGCCGCGCGAGGTGCACGCGCAGTCGCGCCATCGTGTCCTGCGACAGCCGGGCGAACAGCGTGCCCGACACGATGCGCGTGACGAGCGCGATCACGGCGCACAGCGCGAAGCGCCACGCGAGCGACGCATCGGCCGCGCCGGGCTGCGCGAGCGCGCGGTTCAGCGTCGCGACGAGCAGCACGCTCGCGACGCCGTTGAGCACGCAGGCGACGAGCGCCAGCGCGAGCGATGCGCGGCTTTCGCGCAGCAGCGCGAGGATCAGGCGCGCCGCGGGGCGGCCGGGGGAGGCGTCGAGGGACGGCGGGGAAGAAGGCTCGTGGGCGGCTGTCATCGGCAACGTCGGTAATAAGAGGGCGGGCGAAACATGCGGAAACGGAAAAACTGACGCGAAAGCAGCGCACGAGCACGGGCCCGGTTGCCGCTTTCCCTCCTGATAGACGAACGGGCCGCGCAAATATTTAGCCATTCCTTCGAGAAAGCGAGCCCGTGCGCGATTTGCACGCAAAACGGTAAAAAATCGGCCGCGTCGTTCGTCACACCAGTGAAGCCGCCCAAAGCGGCCCCGAGACTTGGCCGAAGCGGCCGGACCGAAGGACTTCATGCACATGACGAGTTTCCCGACTGCGCTGCATCACCGAATCCGCGAGCTGGCGCGCGTTGCGCCCGACGCGCCCGCGCTCGCCGCACCTTTCCAGAACGATCTGCGCCTGTCGCGCGGCGCGCTCGACGCGCGTGCGTCGCAGCTTGCCCGCCAACTGCGCGCGGCCGGCGTCGGCGCCGAAGTGCGGGTCGGCGTATGCGTCGAACGCTCGTGCGAGCTGTTCGTCGCGCTGCTGGCCGTGCTGAAGGCGGGCGGCGTGTTCGTGCCGCTCGATCCGCGCCATCCGGCCGCGCGCCTCGACTGGATCGTCCAGGATGCGCAACTGCGGCACGGGATCGTCGACGCGGCAGGCCGCACGGCGCTCGGCACGCCGTTCGAGCATGCGTTCGATGCGACGGCCGTGGCGGCCGACGGCACGGATGCCGAGGCCTTCGACGGTCGCGACGACGCGCCGGTGCATCCGCGTTCGGCCGCCTACATGATCTACACGTCGGGCTCGACCGGCACACCGAAGGCGGTCGTCGTCGAGCACGGGCCGCTCGCCGCGCATTGCGACGCGCTCGCGGCCGCGCTGCCGATCGAGCGCGGCGACTGCCTGCTGCATTTCGCGTCGGTCAATTTCGATGCCGCGCACGAATGCTGGCTCGCGCCGCTCGCGGTCGGCGCCAGCGTGACGATTGCGCCGCCGCAGCCGTTCGCGCCGGACGCCGCGCATGCGCTGATGGTGCGCGAAGCGGTCAACGTCGCCGCGTTTCCGCCGGCGTATCTGCGCGAATTCGCGGCCGTCGCCGCGCGCGACGGCGTGCCGCCGGCATTGCGCGTGCTCGCGTTCGGCGGCGAGGCGCTGCCGCAGCAGGCGTTCGAATGCGTGCGCCGGACATTCCCGTCGGTGCGCCTGATCAACGGTTACGGGCCGACCGAGGCCGTGATCTCGCCGATGCTGTGGCCGGTCGAGCCGGGCGAAATGCCGGCGCTCGCGGCGGACGATGCGTATGCGTCGCTGCCGATCGGCCGCGTGATCGGCCCGCGCGTCGCGCGTATCGATGGCGACGAGGCAGGCGAGGGCGGCGAGCTGCTGCTCGGCGGCGTGTGTCTTGCGCGCGGCTACCACGGCCGTCCGGCGTTGACGGCCGAGCGCTTCATTCCCGATGCGGATGGCGAACCGGGCGCGCGCGTCTATCGCACCGGCGACCTCGCGCGCTTGCGTGACGACGGTGCATTCGATTACCTCGGCCGGCTCGACGATCAGGTTCAGGTGCGCGGCGTGCGTGTAGAGCCCGCGGAAATCGCCGCGTGCCTGCGCACGCATCCGGCCGTTGCCGATGCGGCGGTGATCGCCGAAACCGGCAACGGGCCGACGCGGCTGATCGCGTGCGTCGCGCTGCGCGCGGCCGCCGACGATGCGGCGCTGAAGGCGCACGTGGGTGCGCAATTGCCCGCGGCGTGGCAGCCGCACCGGTTCGTCCGGTGCGATGCGCTGCCGTATACGCTGAACGGCAAGATCGACCGGGCCGCGCTGCGCGAGCGCATTGCCGCCGCACGCGACACGGCGCAACGCGTGGGCGACGCGCCGCACACGCCGACCGAGCAGCAGATCGCCGGCGTCTGGCAGACGCTGCTGGCGCTCGATGTCATGCCGTCGCGCGACGATCGCTTCTTCGTGCTCGGCGCCGATTCGCTGGCCGCGATGCAGCTTCAGGCCGCGATTCGTGCGGCACTGCGCGTGAACCTGCGCCTCGACACGCTGTTCGCCGATCCGTCGCTCGCAGATCTGGCCGCGCACGTCGATCGCGCGGAACGCGAAACGGGCGAGCCGCTGGCCGCGATCTCCGCGCGTCGCGGCGAGGCTGCCTCGGCCGCGCCGTACGCCGATCGCGCGGCATCGCTCGCACAGCAACGTTTCTGGGTACTCGCGCAGACGCGCGATGCAAGCGCCGCATATCACATCGCCGCGCACTGGACGATCGACGGCGTGCTCGACCGCGACGCGCTGCAGCGTGCGCTCGATCACGTGATCGGACGGCACGAGGCATGGCGCACGACGCTCGTCGACAACGACGACGGCATCGTGATGCAGCGCATCCACGCACACCTGCCGGTTGCGATCGCCACGCTGGACCTGCGCACACAATCGCCGGCTGCGCGCGATGCGCAAGCCGCGCGCGCGGCTGAACGCGATGCGGGTGCGCCGTTCGATCTGTCGGCCGGGCCGCTGCTGCGCGCGACGCTTCTCGTGCTCGCCGACGATCGCCACCGGCTGCTGCTGACCGCGCACCACGCGATCACCGACGGCTGGAGCTCGCGCTGCGCGTTCGACGAACTGTCGGCCGCGTACCGTGCGTATGCGCAAGGCCGCGAACCGTCGTTGCCCGGGCTGCCGATCCAGTACGCGGACTATGCGGACTGGCAGCGCGACATGCTTGCCGGCGGCGAGGGCGAACGACAGCTCGACTACTGGCGCGGCGCGCTGCGCGACGTGCCGGGCCCGCTCGCGCTGCCGGTCGACCGTCAGCCGGGCGCGACGCGCACGCTGCAGGGCGCGCGCGCGTCGGTACGCCTGCCCGACGCGGTCACAGCCGACGTGCGGCGCCTCGCACGCGATGCGCAGGCCACGGTCTTCACGGTGCTGCTGGCCGCGCTCGATGCATGGCTGTCGCGCGTGACCGGCGAGACGGATGTGATCGTCGCGGTGCCGGTCGCGCATCGCCAGCGCCCGGAAACCCGCGCGCTGCTCGGCCTGTTCCTGAATACGGTGGCGCTGCGCGTACGCGTGGCGCCGACGCAGTCGTTCCGCGCGCTCGTCGATGCCGCACGCGCGGCGGCGCTCGATGCGGTCGCGCATCAGGACGTGCCGTTCGAGCGCGTCGTCGATGCGGTGAAGCCGCCCGTCAAGCGCGGCGACGAATGGCTGCGCGTGAAATTCGCGCAGCAGTTCGATGCGCGCCACGACAGCGTGCTGCCGGGCGCGACCGCCGTGGCGACGCCGGGCCCCGACCTTGCCGCGCGCTTCGACTTCGCGCTGGATTTCACCGATGACGCGAACGGCATCGAACTGGTCGCCGCCTACGCGACCGACTGCATCGATGCCGATACCGCGCGCGCATGGCTCGACAGCTATGCGGCGCTGGTCGCGTCCGCGGCGCACGAACCGCAACGCACGACGGCCGCATTGCCGTGCGATGCGTCGCCGGTTTCGCGCCAGCCGCGTGACGGCCGTGCGCTGCGTGTCGAGCACGCGGACATCGTCGCCGCGTTCGCGCGGCAGGCGGCCGCCTATCCGCATCGCGTCGCGCTCGCCGATGCATCGGCATCGCTGACCTTCGCCGAACTCGACGACGCGTCGAACCGCATCGCACACGCACTGAAACTGCGCGGCGCAACGGCCGAGGTGCCCGTCGTCGTCTGCATCGAGCGTTCGGCCCGTTTCGTCGCCGGCCTGCTCGGTGCGCTGAAAGCCGGTGCGCTGGCCGTGCTGCTCGATCCGGCGCAGCCCGCCGCACGACTGGCCGCGGCTGCCGCCGATTGCGGCGCGCGCTGGGCGCTCGTCGCGGACGCGGCCGCCTGGCCGGCCGGCACCGGCACGCAACCGCTCGACGTCGATACGCTCGCGCAGGACGCGACGCTCGCCCATGCGGCCGGCGTCCGTGTCGCGCCGCATCCCGAACAGGGCGCCTATCTGATCTATACGTCGGGCTCGACCGGCACGCCGAAGGGCGTTGTCGTGTCGCACGGCGCACTCGCCGACTACGTGCAGGGCATGCTCGACGAACTCGCGTTCGCACCGGACGCGTCGTTCGCGATGGTATCGACCGTCGCGGCCGACCTCGGCCACACGACGCTGTTCGGCGCGCTGTGCGCGGGCCGCACGCTGCACCTGTTGCCGGCCGCGTGCGCATTCGACCCGGACCTGTTCGCCGACGAAATGCGCCGCCGCGACGTCGGCGTGCTGAAGATCGTGCCGAGCCACCTGCAGGCACTGCTCGACGCGCGCGCGCCGGCCGACGTGCTGCCGCGCCACGCGCTCGTGACCGGCGGCGAAACGCTGACGTGGGCGCTCGTCGCGCGTCTCGCCGCGCTCGCGCCGGCCTGCCGCGTGATCAACCATTACGGGCCGACCGAAGCGACGGTCGGCGCGATCGCGTGCGACACCGCGTCGATCGCCGTCGACGCGCGCGATCCCGCGAGCGGCGTGCCGCTCGGCGCACCGCTGCCGAATGCGCGCGCGCTGGTGCTCGATGCGTTCGGCGCATGCGTGCCCGCAGGCGCAACGGGCGAGCTGTATCTGGGCGGGCCGGGCGTCGCGCGCGGCTACCTGAACCGGCCGGCGCAGACCGCCGAGCGCTTCGTGCCCGATCCGTTCACGCCCGGCGCGCGCCTGTATCGCACCGGCGACCGCGTGCGCTTGCGCGCGGACGGCCGGATCGCCTTCCTCGGGCGCATCGACGACCAGGTGAAAATTCGCGGCTATCGCGTCGAACCGGGCGAAGTGAGCGCGGCCGTCCGCGCGGCCGGCCCGATCGCGCAGGCCGAAACGCTCGCGATCGAGCACGACGGCCGCCTGCGGCTCGCGACGTTCGTCGTGATGCGCGACGGCGCGGCATTCGACGAAGCCGCCGTGCGCGCGGCACTCGGCGCGACGCTGCCCGACTACATGGTGCCCGCGCAGTTCGTCGCGCTCGCGCGCCTGCCGGTGACTGCGAACGGCAAGATCGATCGCGCCGCGCTGCGCGAGCTGGCTGCCGTGCCGGTGACGGTCGCAGCGGGCGACGGGCCGCAGGGTCCGGTCGAAACCGCGCTCGCCGAAGTATGGCAAACGGTGCTGAAGGCGCCGCGCGTCGGCCGCGACGACAACTTCTTCGAACTCGGCGGCGACTCGATCCTCGTGCTGCAGGTGATCGCACGGGCCCGCAAGCGCGGCGTGCGCTTCACGCCGAAACAACTGTTCGACGGCCCGACGGTCGCCGAGCTCGCGCGCATCGCGAAGACGGAGGAGGCGGCCGCGGCAACGCCGGCGCCAGTCCAGGCCGCGCCGGCCGCCGCGGCGATCCTGACACCGGCCCAGCAGCGCTTCTTCGCGCTCGACGTGCCGCACCCGGGCCACTGGAACCAGTCGGTCGCGTTCGACGTGCGCGGCCCGTTCGACGCCGACGCGTTCGCACGCGCGTTCGACGCGCTGCTCACGCATCACGATGCGTTCCGCCAGCGCTTTGCGCGCGACGCGAACGGCAACTGGCATGCCAGCGACGCGGCGAAGCCGTACGACGCGCTGCCGTTCGTCGAAGTCGCGGCACGCGACGAAGCCGACGCACTGGCGCGCTTCGACGCATTGCAGCGCCGCCTCGACCTTGGCCGCGGGCCGCTCGCGTGCGCATGCGCGGCACGGCTTCCGGACGGTTCGACGCAGCTCTATCTGGCGATTCATCATGCGATCGTCGACGGCGTGTCGTGGCGCATTCTGCTCGACGACCTCGACTCGGCCTATCGCGCCGCATGCGAGCGCGCACCGGTTCGCCTGTCGCAACCGGGCCTGCGTGCGGATGCATGGGCCGCGCGGCTGGCACGCGCGGCGACGGACCCGGCGTCGCCGTTCGCGGCCGAAACCGCATACTGGGCCGGGATGGCGCAGGGCGACGACCTCGTGCCCGATCATCCCGACGCACCGGCGACGAATGCCGATGCGGCCGTCGTCGTGCAGACGATCGACGCGGCATTGACCCGCGCGGCGCTGACCGATGCGCACGCCGCGTATCGCACGCAGACGATCGAACTGCTGGGCGCGGCGCTCGCGCTGGCGCTGACTGAAGCCGACGGCGCCGCTTCGTGCCGCGTCGAACTCGAAGGACACGGCCGCGAGGCGCTGTTCGACGATGCGGACGCGAGCCGGACGATCGGCTGGCTGACGAGCCACTATCCGGTGACGCTGCCGGTCGACGCGAGCGCACGCGACACGCTGTGCGCGGTCAAGGACACGCTGCGCGCGGTGCCGCACAAGGGGCTCGGCTTCGGTGTGCTCGCACACTACGGCGATGCGGCGACGCGCGCGGCGCTGGCCGCCGTGCCGCGCCCGCGCGTCACGTTCAACTATCTCGGCCAGTTCGACGCGCCGCGCGATGCGACGCTCGTGCCGCGCTTCGGCGGCACCGGCACCGAGCGCGACCCCCAAGGCCCGCTCGGCAACACGCTTGCGATTCACGCGTATCTGGATACCGATCGCGACGGCGCCCGCACGCTCAAAGTGCATTGGGTGTACGGCGCACCGCAATTCGAACGCGCGACGATCGATGCCTTCGCCGAACGCTTCGCGAACGCACTGCGCGCGCTTGCCGATGCCTGCGCGGCACGCGTCGCGCATCGCGGCGGCGGTGCGACGCCGGGCGATTTCCCGCTCGCGCAGACGGCCGGTCTCACGCAGGCCGCGATCGAGCGCGCGCCGCTCGACTGGCGCACGATCGACGACGTCTATCCGCTGTCGCCGATGCAGCAGGGGATCCTGTTCCATGCGTTGTTCGCGCCCGGTCACGCAAGCTACGTGAACCAGCTCGTCGCGACCGCGACGGCGCTCGACGCCGACCGGCTCGCGGCCGCGTTCGCCGCGTCGGTCGCGCGCCACGACATCCTGCGTACCAGCGTGATGCCCGACGAAGCGGCGCCGCTGCAATGCGTGCACCGCCATGCGCAGATGCCGGTCGAACAGCTCGACTGGCGCACGCGCGGCGACGCACTCGACGCCGATTTCGACGCATGGCTCGCGGCCGACCGCGCCCGCGGCTTCGACTGGCGCGAGCCGCCGCTGATGCGGCTCACGCTGATCCGCGTGGCCGACGACGCATGGCGTGTCGTGTGGACGCGCCACCATGTGCTGCTCGACGGCTGGAGCACCGCACGCCTGCTCGCGGACGTGCTGCGCGACTATCGCGACCCCGATGCGGTGTCGCCGTTCGCGAGCCGCCCGGCGCTGCGCTATCGCGACTTCATCGCGTGGCTCGGCACGCGCGACCGCGACGCGGACGAACGCTTCTGGACCGGCCGGCTCGCGCGCCTCGACGCGCCGACGCTGATCGCCGAGCGCGCGGCCGACCGTGCGGATGCCGACATGGTCACGTGGCGTGCGACGATCGGCGCCGATGCGCTGGCGCGTGTCGCGCACACCGCGCGGGCCCTGAAGCTGACCGTGAACACCTTGGTGCAGGGCGCGTGGGCGCTCGCGTTGCAGCGCATGACGCATCAGCCGGCCGTCGCGTTCGGCGCGACCGTCGCGGGCCGTCCCGATGCGCTCGCGGACGTCGACACGGTGCTCGGTCTTTTCATCAACACGCTGCCGGTGATCACGGCGCCCGCGCCGCAACAGCGCGCGGCCGACTGGCTGCAGGCGCTGCAACGCGACAACGCAGCCGCTGCCGAGCATGCGCATACGCCGCTTGCCGACATCCAGCGCTGGGCGCGCGGCGCCGGCGGCGCACTGTTCGACACGCTGGTCGTGTTCGAGAACTACCCGGTCGACGACACGGCGCGCGACGCCGATCCGCGCGCACTCGCGCTGAGCGACGTGCGCAGCATCGAAGCGACCGATTTCGCGCTGACGCTCGTGATCGAAAGCGGCGCCACGCTGACGATCGACTATGGCTACGACACCGCGCGTATCGATGCGTGCCAGGTCGAAACCTGGCACCGCGCGTTCGCCTGCGCGCTCGACGCGCTGGCCCGCACGCCGGACGCGCTGCTCGGCACGCTGTCGATCGCGGACGATGCGGCACGCGATGCGCTGGCCCGCGCGCAGCACACCGCACAGACGTGGCCGGACGCGCAGCGTCGGCCGCTGCATCTGCAATTCGCCGACGCCGCGCGCGCGACGCCGGACGCGATCGCGCTCGAATACGCGGACTCGCATGGCCGCGTGCAGCGTGCAACCTATCGCGAACTCGACCTGGGCACGGCACGCGTCGCCGCTGCATTGCGCCGGCGCGGCGTGCGGCCCGACACGCCGGTCGCGTTGTGCGTCGAGCGTTCGTTCGACATGGTGACGGCGCTCGTCGGCGTGCTGAAGGCAGGCGCCGCGTACCTGCCGATCGACCCCGACTATCCGGCCGAGCGCATCGCGTATCTGCTGCAGGACGCGCGTCCGGCCGTCGCGATCACGCAGGCGCATCTGCGCGAGCAGGTCGAGGCCGCCCTCGGCGACGGCGCGACGACGCAACTGCTGACGGTGGCCGATCTGCTGGCCGACGAACCGGACGAGCTATCCGCCGGCGTCACGACCGACATCGACGATGCGCAGCTCGCATACCTGATCTACACGTCCGGCTCGACCGGCAAGCCGAAGGGCGCCGGCAACACGCACGGCGCGCTCGCGAACCGGATCGCGTGGATGCAGCACGCGTACCGGCTCACGCGCGACGACGTCGTGCTGCACAAGACGCCGTTCGGTTTCGACGTGTCGGTATGGGAATTCGTGTGGCCGCTCGCGATCGGCGCGAAGCTCGCGATCGCCGCGCCCGGCGACCACCGCGACCCGGCACGCCTCGCGGCCGCGATCCACGCGCACGGCGTGACGGTGCTGCACTTCGTGCCGTCGATGCTCGCCGCATTCGCCGCGTATCTCGACGATTTTGCGGCCGCCGCGCAATGCGACAGCGTGCGCCTGATCGTCGCGAGCGGCGAGGCGCTTGCGCCCGAGCTCGTCGCGAAGGTCGCGCGGCTGCTGCCGAACGCGACGCTCGTGAACCTGTACGGGCCGACGGAAGCCGCGATCGACGTGTCGCACTGGACCTGCGGCCCCGACGACGCGAACGCGATCGCGGTGCCGATCGGCCATCCGATCGCGAACCTGCAGTTGCACGTGCTCGACGCGGCATGGCAACCGGTGCCGGCCGGCGCGACCGGCGAACTGTATCTGGCCGGCGCGGGTCTCGCGCGCGGCTATCTCGGCCGCCCGGGACTGACCGCCGAGCGCTTCGTGCCCGATCCGTTCGTGCCGGGCGCGCGCATGTACCGCACCGGCGACCTCGCGCGGCGTCGTGCCGACGGCGCACTCGACTACCTCGGCCGCGTCGACACGCAGGTGAAGCTGCGCGGTCAGCGGATCGAGCCGGGCGAAATCGAGGCGTTGCTGCGCGCGGCGCCGGGCGTGCACGACGCGGTCGTGATCGTGCGCGACGAGCAGTTGATTGCTTATGTCGCACGTGGCGACGCGGGCCCGCTCGACCGCGCGGCGCTGCTCGATGCGTTGCGTGCGCAACTGCCGGCGTACATGGTGCCGTCGCAACTGATCGAGCTCGACGCGTTGCCGGTCACGCCGAACGGCAAGTGCGACCGCCATGCGCTGCCCGCGCCGGTGCGTGAAGCGGCGGCCGCGGTCGAACTCGCCACCGACACCGAGCGTGCGCTCGCGGCGATCTGGCAGCGCGTGCTGCACGTGGACGCGATCGGCCGCGACGACGATTTCTTCCTGCTCGGCGGTCACTCGCTGCTCGCGACGCAGGCGCATGCGCAGGCGAATCTGCACTGGGGCCTCGCGCTGCCGCTGCGCACGCTGTTCGACACCCGCACGCTCGCACGCTGCGCGGACGCGATCGATGCGGCCTGCGCGGCGCGTGGTGAAACCGATGCGGCGAGCGCGATCGACGCGCTGCTCGGCGAACTGGAAACCCAATAAGGACGACGGATGACGAAGGTTCAACCCGACTGGCTCGCGCTCGCGACGCGTTTCGCGCAACTGCCCGACGCGCAGCGCGCCGTCTTCATCGACAAGCTCGATGCGGCCGGCATCGACTTTCGCGTGCTCCCGATCCCGCCGCGCACGCCCCGCAGCGACCGCGTGAGCGCATCGTTCGCACAAACGCGGTTGTGGCTGCATGCGCGGCTGATCGACGCGCCGGACGCGTATCACATCACCGAGCGGCTCGCGCTGACGGGCCCGCTCGACGCGCACGCGCTGCGCCTCGCGTGCGACGCACTGATCGCGCGCCATGAAGCGCTGCGCACGACCTTCGACGAAGCGGAGGACGGCGTCGCGCAGACGATCCACGCGCCGCTGCGCTGCCCGTGGCGCGAGACCGATCTCGAAGCGCTGCCCGACGCGCAGCGCAGCGCGCGCGCCGACAGCGTCGCGACCGCCGACGAAGCCATTGCGTTCGATCTCGGCGCGGCGCCGCTCGTGCGTGCCCACCTGATCCGCTTCGACGCGACGCATCACTGGCTCGCGCTGACCGTTCACCACATCGTGTCGGACGGCTGGTCGTCGGGCGTGATGCTCGACGAGCTCGCGGCGTTCTATCGCGCCTATGCGTCAAACGAACCGGTGCCGCTCCCGCCGCTGCCGATCCAGTATGCGGACTACGCGCTGTGGCAGCGCCGCTGGCTCGACGCCGGCGAGCGCGACCGGCAGCTCGCGTTCTGGCGCGAGCGGCTCGATCCGCAGCGCGGCGTGCTCACGTTGCCGGGTGCGGCCGCACGGCCCGCACGGCGCAGCGCGCGCGGCGCGCGCCACGTGTTTTCGCTCGACGCGCGGATCGGCGCGCAACTGCGCGCCTTCGCGGCCGCGTCGGGGGCGACGCCGTTCGCGGTGCTGCTTGCCGCGCTCGACGCGTTGCTCGCCCGCGCCACGGGCGACGCGCGGATCTGCGTCGGCGTGCCGGCCGCGAACCGGGAGCGCGCGGAGACGGGCAGCCTGATCGGGTTCTTCGTCAACACGCTCGCGATCGACATCGACGTGCCCGCGCACGGCGATTTCTCGTCGCTGGTCGCGCGTACGCAGCGTGCGCTCGTCGATGCGCAGATGCACCAGGACGTGCCGTTCGAACAGGTCGTCGACGCGCTCGGCGTGCCGCGCAGCGCGAGCCATCATCCGCTGTTCCAGGTGATGGCCGCCTATGGCGAGCGCCGCGCGCTGCCCGCACTGGGCGCGGCGTCGGCCGCGCTGTTGCCGTCCGGCACGCCGTCCGCGAAATTCGACCTGACGCTCGCCGTCGAGGCGACGCCCGACGGCACCTTCGACGCCGCCTTCATCTACGCGCTCGACCTGTTCGACGCGGACGCGATCGCGCGGCTCGCCGCGCGCTTCGTCACGCTGCTCGGCGACGCGCTCGCGCGCCCCGACATGCCGATCGGCGATCTCGACTGGCTGCCCGCCGATGAACTCGCGCAACTGTTCGCGTGGAACGCGCCGGCGGGTGCGGCCGAGGCCGAACCGTTCGTGCCGGTGCATGCGCGCATCGCCGCGCATGCGCAGGCGCGGCCCGACGCGCGCGGCGTCGCCGACATCGATCGCGCGTTTACGCGCGGCGAAGTCGACGCCCGCGCCGCGCGCATCGCGCGCAATCTCGTCGCGGCCGGCGTGCGGCCCGAGATGCGCGTCGGCGTCGCGCTGCAGCGTTCGGTCGACCTGCTGGTCGCGCTGATCGCGGTGCTGAAGTCGGGCGCCGCGTTCGTGCCGCTCGATCCGGCCCATCCGCGCGAACGGCTCGCGCAGATCGTCGGCGACGCGGGCATCGCGCACGTGCTGACCGACGCCGCGAGCGCCGCGTCGCTGCCCGATCTGCCGGAACTGCGCATCTGGCGCGCGGACGAAGTCGCAACATTCGACGAAGCCGCGCACGTTGAATTGCCGAACGTACTGCCCGGCCATGCGGCGTACGCGATCTACACGTCGGGCTCGACGGGCAAGCCGAAGGGCGTGATCGTCGATCACGCGGCATTCGCGCGGCACTGCGTGGCGATCGCCGAGCGCTACGGCGCGGGCGAACACGACGTATTCCTGCTGTTCCAGTCGGTCAACTTCGACGGCGCGCACGAAGGCTGGTTTTCGCAATACCTGTCGGGCGCCGCCGTGTCGGTGACGGCCGACGTGCTGTGGCCGCCCGCGCAGACCTGCGCGATGATGGTCCGCGACGGCGTGACGATGACCTACGTGCCGCCCGGCTGCGCCGCGCAACTCGCGGAATGGACGCTCGCGCACGGCGCACCGCCGACGCTGCGTTCGCTGACCGTCGGCGGCGAGGCGACGTCGCGCGAAGCGTTCGCGATGCTGCGCCGCGCGATGCCGAACGTGCGGGTGGTCAACGGCTACGGCCCGACCGAGACCGTCATCACGCCGACGTTGTGGATGTTCCGTCCCGGCGACGATCTCGCGGCACTTGGCGACGCCGCGTACCTGCCGATCGGCACGCTGGTCGGCGCGCGCACCGCGCACGTGCTCGACGCGCGGCTGCATCCGCTGCCGGTCGGCGTGATCGGCGAACTGTATCTGGGCGGCGAGGGGATCGGCGTGGCGCGCGGCTATCTGGATCGTCCGGCGCTGACGGCCGAGCGCTTCGTGCCCGATCCGTACGGCGCGCCGGGCGCGCGCCTGTATCGCACCGGCGACCTCGTGCGGCGTCGCGCGGACGGCGTGTTCGATTTCATCGGGCGTGTCGATCATCAGGTGAAGCTGCGCGGGCTGCGCATCGAACTCGGTGAAATCGAGGCCCAGCTCGCCGCGCACGACGCGGTGCGCGAAGCGTGCGCGGTCGTGCACGGGCAGGGCGCGCAGGCCCAGCTCGTCGCGTACGTCGAACTGACCGCCGACGCGCAGGCCGCGGCGCACCCCGTCGAAGCCGCGACGCTCGATGCGCATCTGCGCCGCACGCTGCCCGACTACATGGTGCCGGCGCAACTGATCGTGCTCGACGCGCTGCCGCGCAATGCCAACAGCAAGGTCGACCGCGCGCGACTGCCCGCGCCGGTGCGCGTCGAACGTGCATACGAAGCGCCGCACGACGGCGACGAGGCCGCGCTCGCGGCGATCTGGCGCGACGTGCTGAACGTCGAGCGCGTCGGCCGTGGCGATCACTTCTTCGAACTCGGCGGCCATTCGCTGGCCGCGGTGCGCGTCGCGACGCGCGTCGCCGAGCGGCTCGGCCGCGACGTGCCGGTACGCGCGCTGTTCGAAGCGCCGGTGCTCGCGCAATATGCGCGGCAGGTTGCCGACGCACCGCGCGCCGCACACGCCGGCGCCGCGGCGCCGGGCGTCGCGGTGGTCAAACCCGATGCGCACGGTGTGTGGCCGCTGTCGCCCGCGCAGCTCGGCCTCTGGTTCCTGTGGCGCGCGCAGCCGGACAGCGCCGCGTACAACATTCCGGTCGCGCTGCGCGTGCGCGGCCCGCTCGACGTCGCTGCGCTGCGCGCGGCGTTTTCCGCCGCGGCAGCCGCACATCCGGCGCTGCGCACGCGGCTCGTCACGCGCGACGGCATGCTGCCGGGCCAGCGGATCGACGACGCCCCGACCGTCGCGCTGCCGGTCGTCGATCTGTCGGCACAGCCCGATGCGCTCGCCCGTGCGGCTGCGCTGACGGATGCGGATGCGCTCGCACCGTTCGATCTCGTCGCCGATGCGCCGCTGTGGCGCGCACGCGTGCTGCGGCTCGGCGCCGAGGATCACGTGTTGTCGGTGACGATCCATCACATCGTGTCGGATGGCGAATCGATCGAGTTGTGGCTCGATGCGGTACGCGCGCGCTATGTCGATAGCGTGCGCGGTCAAGCGGCATCGGCATCGACGCCCGCGCGGGAGAATAGCCCGCTCGTCTTGCCTGCGCCGTGCCACCCGGCCCGCGTCGCGTACTGGCGCGACGCGCTGGCCGAGCTGCCGTCGTGCGTGCTGCCGCAGCGCGCGGATGCGCCGGCCGTCCCGCAATGGCGCGCGGCACGCATCGCGTTCGAGTTCGATGCGGCGCTGATCCGGACGGCGCGCGCCGCCGCATCGGCCGCGCATGCGACGTTGCCGATGCTGCTGCACGCGGCGCTCAACACCGCGCTGTTCCGCGCGACCGGCGCGGCCGACCAGCCGGTCGGCGTGCTCGCGTCGACGCGCGAGCTGACGGGCGACGCGGCGCGCGATGCGCTGGGGCTCTTCATCAATTCCGTCGTCGTGCGCACGCGTCTCGACGCGGCAGCCCGCCGCGCGGACGTGCTCGCCCAGGTGCGCGACACGGCGCTCGCCGCGTATGCGCATGCCGACGTGCCGTTCGCCGACGTCGTCGCGGCACTGCGCGCGCCACGCACGGCGCAGGCCAATCCGCTGTTCCAGGTGATGTTCAACTACCTGCGCCCGACCGGCGCGGCCGCGCGCGACTGGGCCGGATTGTCGCTCGCCGAATTCGACGACGTGCGTCATCGCGTCGTGTTCACGCTGGAGCTGGACGTCGTCGAACATCCGGACGGCCGCGTGAGCGCCGCGTTCTCGTATGCGGACGAACTGCTCGACGGTGCGTTCGTCGACACGCTCGTCCGGCTGTATCACGACGAAGTCGCCCGTTTCGCCGGTGCGCCGGAAGCGACGCTCGGCGCGCCCGATGCGCGGTTCGCCGCGCGCACGGCGGACGCAGCCGCGCCGGCTCGCCATGCGGCGCACGGCACGGCAGCGGCGGCCGCCCCGAACGCCGTTGCATCGCTCGCGGCGTTGTGGTCGGACACGTTCGCGACGGCCGCGCCTGCGCCCGACGCCGATCTGTTCGAGGCCGGTGCGACGTCGTTCGACGTCGTGCGCTTCGTCGACGCGGCGAGCCGCGCCGGTCACCCGCTGACGGTGGCCGACGTGTTTGCGTCGCCGACGCTCGCGGCGCTCGGCGCACGCATCGGCACACCGGCCCAAACCGGCCTGGAGGTGCGCGATGCTGGCTGAAGTGCGTCCGGACGGATTCACGATGCCCGACACCTGCCGCCTCGTCTTCGCGGACGACCTGTTCGCCGCGCGCGACGACGCGGAGATCCGCGTCGCGCATGGCGACGGCATCGGCGCGCAGTTGTTGCGCGCGCAACTCGCGGACGACGGCACGCTGCGCCTCGTCGCATACAACCATCGCGCGGCACCGGCCGACCAGCGCCGCGCGCTGCTGGCCGCGCTCGCCGCGGCGTTTTCCGACGACGTCCGCCGCGCGGCGATCCGGCTCGACCCGGCCGCGTGGCCGGCAGTCGCGCTCGACGCGCTGCGCGCGAGCGGCGTGCTCGCCGACGGCGGCCTGTGCATGCGCGAAGGCTGGGCGCAACAGGCGGACCTGTGGCGCGTCGGTGCGCATCTGCCGTGCGCGACGCTGCCGATGCTGACCGACGGCCGGCGTCATCCGCGCCGGCCGCCCGCGCCGCGCGGCGACGTATACGCCCGCGACCTGCCGGCGCTCGGCGTGCGCTTCACGCTGCGCGGCTGGCAGCCGGGCGAGGACGCCGCGCGCGTCGCGCGCTGGTTCGACGAGCCGCGCGTGCGCGACGGCTGGCCGGGCACGCAGCCCGGCGTGGACGGCACGGCGCCCGATGCCGATCCGCACGTCACGCCGCTCGTCGGCTGCTTCGACGGCGAACCGTTCGCGTATTTCGAAGCGTTCTGGCTGAAGGAAGACCCGCTCGCGCCGCACGTCGGCGCGCGCGACTACGACCGCGGCCTGCGGATGCTGGTCGGCGAATCGCGCTGGCGCGGCCCGCATTGCGTGGCGGGCTGGCTGCCGTCCGTCGTCCATTACCTGTTTCTCGACGATCCGCGCACCGAAGCGCTCGGCTGCGCGGTCCCGGCCGGCCATGCGCGGGTCGTCGACATCCTCGCGCGGCATGGCTTCGCGCGGCAGCGCCGTCTGGCGCAGGCCGACGCGCAGCCGCTGTGGATGCATGCGCTGCGCGAGACGTTCTTCTCCGGCCGTCATGTCTGACGGGCCGGTTTCACCGACAAGGGAGCTGAGAGACATGCAGAGAGAAACCGTATTCGACCTGATCGGCGTCGGCTTCGGGCCGTCGAACCTGGCGCTGGCCGTGCGCCTTGCCGAGGGCGGCGGTGCGCGTCCGTTCGCGCATTGCTTCGTCGAACGCCAGCCGGAATTCGGCTGGCATCGCGGGATGCTGCTCGACGACTGCCGGATGCAGATCTCGTTTCTGAAGGATCTCGTCACGATGCGCGATCCGAAAAGCCGCTATACGTTCATCAACTACCTGTTCGAACGGGGCCGGCTGAACGAATTCGTCAACCTGAAGAACTTCTATCCGACCCGCGTCGAATTCCACGACTACCTGAGCTGGGTCGCACAGGCGTTCGACGAGCACGTCCATTACAGCGAGACCGTCACGGCGATCGAGCCCGTCCACGGCGACGGCGCGCGCATCGACGCGCTGCGCGTGCTGTCGCGCGATGCCGCGGGCCACGAGCGCCAGCGCGTGACGCGCGCGCTGTCGGTCGGCGTCGGCGGCACGCCGGCGGTGCCGGACGCGTTCGCCGCGCTCGGCCGCGACCGCGTGATCCACTCGTCGTCGTATTTGACCGACATCGACCGGCTGGTCGCGTCGCCGGACGGCGAGCGCCGCCGTGTCGCGGTGATCGGCGCGGGGCAGAGCGCGGCCGAGGTGTTCATCGACCTCGCGCGCCGCTTCCCGCACGTCGACGCGAGCCTCGTGATGCGCGCCGGTGCGCTGAAACCGGCCGACGACAGCCCGTTCGTCAACGAGATCTTCAGCCCGGCGTTCACCGACGTCGTCTACGCACAGCCGCAGGACGCGCGCCGCGCGCTGCTCGAGCGCTATCGCGACACCAACTACGCGGTGGTCGACCGGCCGCTGATCGAGCAGATCTACGAAATGCTGTACCTGCAGCGCATCGACGGCACGCCGCGTCATGCGCTGCTCGCGAACAGCGCGATCGAAGCCGCGGTGCGCGCCGCCGACGGCCGCATCGAACTGACGCTGCGCGACCGGATGAACGGCGCGACGCGCGTCGAACGCTTCGACGCGCTCGTGCTCGCGACCGGCTACCGGCGCGACACGCACTCGGCGCTGCTCGAAGGGCTCGCGCCGTACCTGGGAGACGCGCTCACGCGCGGCGACGTGACGCGCGACTACCTGCTCGCGACGCCCGAGCACTTCGCGCCGCGCATCTACCTGCAAGGCTGCTGCGAAGACAGCCACGGATTGTCCGACACGCTGCTGTCGGTCCTGGCGCGCCGCGCGGACGAAATCTGCGCGTCGCTCGAAGACGGGAGCGCGCCCGCCCATGACGACGGCGCGGCCCGGGCAGTACATGAACAACGACATCAAAACGGGGTGAGCGCGGGCCGGATGGCTTTCGCTCTTTGACAAAGGCGCGGTCGGAGACCGCATGAAAAACTGGAGCAGAGAAAGATGGAGTGGGCAACAGGCACGCGTTTGCGTGCGATCGCAGCCGCGGCAAGCGTGGCGTTCGGGACGGCGGCGGCAGGGCACGCATTCGCCCAGACGGCGCCGACCGTGAACGCAGGCGCTTCGGCGCCGGTCAGCAGTGCGCAGAACGGCGCGGCGGCGAGTTCGACGGCCGGTGCATCGAGCAGCGCATCGGACAGCGCGGCGACCGGCACGCTGCCGGCGATCAACGTCAACGCGGGCTCGGAAGGCGACGGCACGGTCGGGCTCGTCGCGAAGCGCAGCCGCAGCGGCACGAAGACCGATACCCCGATCACCGAAATCCCGCAGACGATCAACGTCGTCACCGCGCAGCAGATCGAGATGACGGGCGCGACCGACGTGAACGCGGCGCTGCGCTACGTGCCCGGTTTCTCGTCGTACGGTTCGGACAACCGTTCCGACTGGTACGCGGCGCTGCGCGGCTTCACGCCGACCGCCTACGTGAACGGGCTGCAGGTGCCGAACACGCTCAACCTGTCGAGCTGGCGCGTCGATCCGTACATGATCGACAGCATCTCGGTGCTGCGCGGGCCGACCTCGGTGCTGTACGGCGCGGGCGACCCGGGCGCGATCATCGACGTGCAGACCAAGACCGCCGACGGCGAGCGCGTGCGCGAAGCCGGCGTGCAGATCGGCAACTATGCGCGCAAGCAGTTCATGATCGACGTCGGCGACAAGCTCGACCCGGACGGCCGGTATGCGTACCGGTTCGTCGGCGTCGCACGCGACGGCAACGCGGTGACCGGCCCGAACAACGACCAGCGCGTGTCGCTCGCGCCGTCGTTCCGCTGGCGCCCGAACGCGGATACGTCGCTGACGCTGTCCGCGACGTACCTGCAGGACTGGGGCGACATCTCGTCGAACTTCCTGCCCGCGCAGGGCACGGTGCTGCCGAACCCGAACGGCCAGATCAACCAGGACATCTACGAAGGCGACGGCAGCTTCAACTACTACCGCAAGAAGCAGTGGTCGCTCGGCTACCAGTTCGAGCAGAAGCTGACGCCGGCGTGGACGTTCCGCCAGAACACCCGCCTGATGCACCTGTCGCTCGACAACGGGTCGGTGTGGGGCGCGGGCTTCGCCGACGACACCCTGACCGACGTCAACCGCTGGGCCGGCGTGTTCCAGATGAACTACAGCCGCTTCGACATCGACAACAACCTCGAAGGCCGCTTCGCGACGGGCCCGCTCCAGCACACGCTGCTGCTCGGCTTCCAGTACAACCGCCAGACCGCGACCGACAGCGAATGGCTGGCCGCCGCCCCGACGCTGAACCTGTACAACCCGGTCTATACGCCGGTCACGCTGTCGGTGTTCTCCGATCCGGACAGCACGTACCGGACCAACACGTACACGACGATGAACACGTTCGGCCTGTACGCGCAGGATCAGATCAAGTGGAACCGCTGGACGCTGACGCTCGGCGGCCGCGAGGACTGGGTCAACATGCGGATGGACGACCGCGCGGGCGGCACGCAGTCGAAGGCCGACGTGACGGCGTTCACGGGCCGCGTCGGGCTGACGTACGAGGGCGACTACGGCCTGTCGCCGTACGTCAGCTACGCGACGTCGTTCAACCCGCTGATCGGCGTGAGCCTGTACGGCGGCGGCCTGCCGCAGCCGACGCGCGGCAAGCAGATCGAGGCCGGCCTGCGCTGGCAGCCGCCCGGCAAGAACATGATGCTGAACGCGGCGATCTACCAGATCAACCAGACCAACGTGCTCACGCCGACGCCGACGGATCTCGATCCGGCCGGCACGACGCAGATCCAGACGGGTGAAGTGCGCTCGCGCGGGATCGAGCTGAGCGCGACCGGCAAGCTCACGCGCAACCTGTCGGTGATCGCGTCCTACGTCTACCAGGACGTGAAGAACGTGAAGGCCAACGACGATTCGCTGAACAACTGGCCGGTCGACATTCCGCGTCCGCGCCAGATGGCGTCGCTGTGGACCGACTGGACGTGGCACACGGGGCCGCTCGCGGGCTTCGGCCTCGGCGGCGGCGTGCGCTACCAGAGCGCGTCGGCCGGTGCGTCCGACAACTCGCTGTCGGTCTCGAGCGTCACGCTGTTCGACGCGGGCGTGCATTACGACATGCGTAACTGGCGCTTTGCCGTGAACGGGACCAACCTGTTCAACCGCCACTACATCAGCGGTTGCCAGTCGGCGAGCGTCTGCATTTTCGGCACCGACCGCACGGTGATCGCCACCGCGAAATACAACTGGTGACGCCGCGCGCCGCGGCGTGCCGGCCGGCCTTCGGGCCGGTCCGCGCGAGCCGCGGCGCCGTCGTCCGCTTTTTCCACGACGCCTCCATGCCGAAGAAAAATCTCGTCTACATCCAGTCGCTGCGCAACGGCGCGGCCGATCGCGCCGGCCAGCCGGTCGCTTACCAGGGCGGCACGCGCTACATGAAGGCGCCGCTCGAATTCCTCGTCGAACGCCTGAACGATTCGCCGCTCGGCGAGCGCTATACGCTCCAGGGCGTGATCGTCGACGACGACGCAGGCTCGCCGGCCGACCGCGCAAAGGTCGCCGACTACGGGTTCGCGCGCACGCCCGGCCACCCGTGGATCCTGCCGGAAGGGCTGACGGTGCAGGGCCGGCCCGTCGACGAACTGTTCTGCACGATCGCATCGACGTATCGCCGGCTGCCGCGCGATGCGCGCGAGCGCGTGACGGGCAAGCAGGCGTTCGAGCGCCGGCTGCTCGAACGCCTGCTCGAACTCGACGCCGACGTGGTCGTGCTCGACGGGCTGCTCGTGATCCTCGACGAGCTCGTGCGGCCCGGCGCGCGTTTTCACCGGCGCATCGCGAACATTCACCCCGGCATCACGGCCGACGATTCGCCGTACCAGCGGCGCGGCGCATGGGCGACGCTCGATGCGCTGCACGGCGCGCGCGGCGAACGGGTCGACTGGGCGAGCGGCGCGCGCGCGCCCATCGAACCGGTGACGATGACGGGTGCATCGTTCCACTACGTCGACAACGGCATCGATTCCGGCGAAGTGATCTGCGACGTGCTCGACACACCGATCGCACCGGACGACACGATTCTCGAACTGCGCTGGAACAACTTCCAGCGCAGCCTGTTTCCGGCGCTCGAGCGGGGGCTGCACATCCTCGCCGACCGCCACGACGCGGGAGCACTGTAATGGAAGACACGCTGACGAAACCGGCCGGCGCGGCAGAGGCCGTGGAAGGCGAGGTGGCCGCGGCGCTCGACGGCGCGGCGCATGCGCAGACGCAGACGACGTCTGCCGTCGAGCGCGCGCTCGATGCATGGCGGCCCGACGATCCGCCGGCCATGCTGCTTGCGGAATTCGTCGCGCTGTTCAACACGGACACGCGGCACGATACGGCGACGGTGTCCGTGCCGCTCGGGAGTGCCGATCCGTCGGCCGTCGCATCGTACGTCGACCGCGCGGTGCGCGAGGGCGTGATCGACGGCGCGCAGATCGAAGGCGGCCGGTTGCGCCTGAATGCATCGCGCGCGACGTTCTGGCAGAACCCGCAACCGTGGCTGACGGCGCCCGCATCGAGCGGAATGCCGCTGCGCTACGCGATCACGAACGGCCATCGCCATCCGGTGCGGCCGCCGTCGCCGGCCGGCGAGATCTATGCGCGCTACATGCCGCAGGTCGGGATGACGTTCAGCCTGCGCACCGTCGACGTCGACACGCATGCGCAGCTTTTCAGCGACTGGATGAACCTCGATCGCGTCGCGCACTTCTGGGATCAGCGCGGCACGCGCGACGAGCACGCCGCGTATCTGACGGAGCGGCTCGCCGATCCGCACATGCATCCGATGATCGGCTATTTCGACGACACGCCGTTCGGCTATTTCGAGTTCTACTGGGCGAAGGAGGATCGTCTCGCGCCGTTCTACGATGCGCACGACTACGATCGCGGGCTGCACCTGCTGATCGGCGACTCGCGGTTCCAGAGCGCGGGCAAGCTGCATGCATGGTGGAGCGGGGTGCTGCATTACATGTTCGTCGACGAACCGCGCACGCAGCGGCTCGTGGGCGAGCCGCGGATCGATCACGTCCGGCATATCGCATACATGCACCGGCTCGGGTTCTACACGCTGAAGGAGTTCGATTTTCCGCACAAGCGCGCGGCGCTGACCGTGATGGAGCGCGAAACGTTCTTCGACACTTTCCGGTTGCCGTGACTGGGCGGGGGCGCGAGGCGACAGGGTGACGTGTCGCGCGGTCTGGCGGGGTGGGGCATCGGCCGTTCGGGATATGGATCAGCCGGGCTGCATGAGGAAGAATGGATTTCCCTCTCATCCACGACAGGTCGTGACGATATGGCCAGCACACTCGCCACGGCGTGGGACACGCTTCCCGGTCCGCGCCCCCCAACGTTGACATATGCCGGCATATGCCTAGAATGGACGCATCGAACGCCAGTGGAGTGGCTCATGCGCACCGTTTCCATTTTCAAGAACGCCCGTAACCAGGCAATCCGCATCCCGAAGGACATGGAATTCGAGGGTGTGACCGAGCTCGAGATCCGCCGTGAGGGCGATACGCTGCTGCTGCGTCCGGTACGACCGACGTGGCTGTCATTCGCGAGCGAACCGCTGGCTGATTCCGATTTCCTCGTCGAGCGCCCGGCCGTCGTCGAAACCGGCCGTTTCGACCTGTCCGGCACCGATGACGATGCATCGACGGAGGCGAGCCAGTGACGACGCTCTATATGCTCGATACGAACATCTGCTCGTTCATCATGCGCGAGCGGCCGCCCGTGGTGTTGTCCCGGCTGCAGTCGTGCGTCAATGCGCAGCACCGGATCGTTGTGTCGGCGATCACCTATGCCGAAATGCGATTCGGCGCTGTGGGCAAGAAGGCGTCGCCAAAGCATGCGGCACTCGTGACGGCCTTCGTCGCACGGCTGGATGGCGTGCTGTCGTGGGATACGGCCGCAGTTGATGCAACGACAGCGATTCGAGCCGATCTCGCGGCCCGCGGCACGCCGATCGGCGCAAACGATGCGTCGATCGCCGGCCATGCCATTGCCGCCGGCGCGGTGCTCGTGACGAATAACGGTCGTGAATTGAGTCGCGTCGCGGGGTTGTCCGTCGAAGACTGGGCAGCTTGAGCCGAACGGGCGGCAGCGTCGTCATCTTGCCGGGTTGCGTCGCGTCACACGTGGCCGGTGGCCGGGCCGGCAAGAAAAGCGCCACGGAACGCATCGAGATACCGGTCCGCGTCGTCGTCGAATTCACCCGGCAACAGCGCGAACGCACGTGCCAGCAGGTCCTGCCCGAGCATCGCGTAAATCGCGTCGTCGGATAACAGCGCGTGAATGGCGTCGTGCGTGTGCGGCAACGCAATCCGTTTCGCATCGCGCGCCAGCAACGCCGCCGCCGCCAGCTCCGGCTGGAAACCGTGCCGTTCCACCAGATCGGGCGCGACGTCCCAGATCCGTTCGCGATTGCCCGCGTCGTGAAAATGCGTGAGCAGGAACAGCAGATCGTACGCGTCGCTGTTCTGGCGCGCGCGCCGGTCCTTCCAGGCAAGCAGTTTCAACAGCACGAGCGCCGGCAGGCTGGCCACCGGCACCACGACGCCCGCGCCGACCGACACGGGCAGCGCCGTCTCGACCGCCTCCTGGAAACCCAGCACGTTCAGCACGAATTCGCCGCCGGGCGGCCATGCGATTTCTCCGGGCGGCGTTTCGAGCGGCCCGAACGGCACGAGATCGAGCTCCGTGCGAAACCCCGGCATGCCGCTGTCGAACAGCAGCTTTTGCTGATGCTTCGGCGCGTGCGCGAATTGCCCGGTCGCGACGAGCGCATCGACGAGCTGCGCGTGAGACGGCCAGCTCACCGCGCACACCGCGACGTCGACGTCCCGCGTC
Source organism: Burkholderia anthina (assembly GCF_902498995.1). GTDB lineage: Bacteria > Pseudomonadota > Gammaproteobacteria > Burkholderiales > Burkholderiaceae > Burkholderia > Burkholderia anthina. The sequence continues at coordinate 61,712 of NZ_CABVLY010000006.1, read as the reverse complement.
GCGCGTACCGGCCGGATGCCGTGGACGTGCCACATCAGGATGTCGCGCGCGGTTGCGCCGGCGACGACGAATGCCGTGTCGAGCCGCGTGCAGGCCGCGCCGACCGCCCGCAGCAGCGCGAGCGCCGCCGGCTCGAGCGGCCGGCGCGGGTCGACTTCAAGCGGGCGGGTGGGCGAGGTATCGGTCATGGATCTGCTCGGCGGCGGCAAGATTGCGGCTGTCTCCGGACGAGACGAGATCCGCGTAGATCAGGAGCGGCGGCACGAGCGGCACATCCTGCTCGCGCCAGTCGAGTGCCGGCGACGGCGGCCAGAACGCTTCGAGCACCTCGACGTCGCCGCGCTCGTCCGGCCGCAGGCGCGCGTCGAGCAGCAGGCGGTTCGACACGGTGCCGTGCGTATAGACGGTGATCGCGGCCGGCTTCAGGTCGTGGGTCAGCAGGTCGGCTGCCGGTTCGCCGCCGAGCCGCGCATCGCACGCCGCGAAATCGAAGTCGCGCCACCAGTCGGGCGCAAGCGCGGCAAACCGCCGGGCCGGCAGTTTCGCGCGCAGCCGGCTCGGGTACAGCGCGACCCATTCCTGCACGAAGCGCGGCCAGTCGGGAATCAGGCGCGCGCCGTTGCGCCGCTGCGCGACGAGGCCGCGCGCAATCAGATCGTCCATCGCCAGATTGACCGTGCCGAGCGCGACGCCCGACCCGGCGGCGATCGCGCGATACGGCTGCGCGACGAGGCCCGGCTGCGTCGCGAGCGCGAACATCACGGCGAGCCCCTTGGGCGTCGTCGCGCGCGATGCCTGACGGCGCGGCGTGCGGGCAGGTTTCGGCCGGCCGGCGATCATCACGGTGGCCTCCGGCTGGATCAGGCTCGCATTGCCGGCCGTATCGAGAAACGGGATGTCGTGCTCGGTCAGGCGGGCGGCCAGCTCGGCCGAAAAGTACGGCGCGACCAGCATCAGCGGCCGCTCGCCCGGCGCCGGCGTGCCGCCGCGGCGACGCAGCGCCGCGAGCGCGCCCTGCAGCGATTCGACGCCGATGCTCACGGCCGCCGGCATCTCGAAAGTCTGGCCGGCGATGTCGAAACGGATCATTGCGTCGGCGCGCGCCTGGCAGGCCGCCGGCACGCGCACGGGCCGAGCATGGAAGCGTCGGGTCGCGCGCGCGAACGCGGCACAGGCCTCGTCGAGCACGTGCTGTTCCGATATCGGGAGGGGGGCGTTCGCGGGCATCACGGAGGATCGCTTGTTCACTGTTTTGTCAGTGTACACAAAAAATGTACAACCGTCAAAAAATGAACAAACGTTCTCAACTCTTTGATGTAAAGGAATTATTCCAGGGTAATGAGCGGCAACCACCGATAATCTCCGCATGAAAATCGATCCCGAACACACAGTGTCGGGTGGGCCGATCGCATGCGGTAGTCGTCCGGATGGGCAGCGCTTCCGGAAGCCGCGCGCTTCGTCCCGCGCCCGCATGATCAAGAGGCAACCAGCAGTTGTCGCCACGACGACTTTCTGTCTGTCCGGTTGCTGCTCAACGCACTATCCTTGCCTGCACATTCCCCACTGAACAACAGGAGACGACACCGTGACGCACAGCGTGATCCCCGCAGGCCTCGCCGACGAAATGATCGAGATCCGGCACCGCATCCATGCTCACCCCGAGCTGGGTTTCGAGGAATTCGCGACGAGCGACCTCGTGGCCGAGCAGTTGCAGGGGTGGGGCTACACGGTGCATCGCGGGCTCGGTGGCACGGGCGTCGTCGCGCAGTTGAAGGTCGGCAACGGCACGCAGCGCCTCGGCCTGCGCGCCGACATGGATGCGCTGCCGATCCACGAATCGACCGGCCTGCCGTACCAGAGCACGATCGCCGGCAAGATGCACGCGTGCGGCCACGACGGCCACACGGCGATGCTGCTCGCGGCCGCGAAGCACCTGGCGCGCGAGCGCCGTTTCTCCGGCACGCTGAACCTGATTTTCCAGCCGGCCGAAGAAGGGCTCGGCGGCGCGAAGCAAATGCTCGACGACGGGCTGTTCGAGCTGTTCCCGTGCGATGCGATCTTCGCGATGCACAACATGCCGGGTTTCCCGACGGGCAAGCTGGGCTTCCTGCCGGGGCCGTTCATGGCGTCGTCGGATACCGTGATCGTCGACGTGCAGGGGCGCGGCGGCCACGGCGCGGTGCCGCACAAGGCGATCGATCCGGTCGTCGTGTGCGCGCAGATCATCGTCGCGCTGCAGACGATCGTGTCGCGCAACGTGTCGCCGCTCGACATGGCGATCGTCACGGTCGGCGCGATCCACGCGGGCGAAGCGCCGAACGTGATTCCCGATCGCGCGCAGATGCGCCTGTCCGTGCGCGCGCTGAAGCCGGAGGTGCGCGACCTGCTCGAAACGCGCATCAAGGAAGTCGTTCACGCGCAGGCGGCCGTGTTCGGCGCGACCGCGACGATCGACTACCAGCGGCGCTACCCGGTACTCGTCAACGATGCGGAGATGACCGCGTTCGCACGCGGTGTCGCGCGCGAGTGGGTCGGCGAAGCGAACCTGATCGACGGGATGGTGCCGCTCACCGGCAGCGAGGATTTCGCGTTCCTGCTCGAGCAGCGGCCGGGCTGCTACCTGATCATCGGCAACGGCGACGGGGAGGGCGGCTGCATGGTGCACAACCCCGGCTACGACTTCAACGACGCGGCATTGCCGACCGGTGCGTCGTACTGGGTCAGGCTGGCCGAGACGTTTCTGGTGTGACGGATGGCGCGTGAGGTCCGGGGCTGTGCATGTGTGCGCTGGTCCCGACTGCCCGAGACCATATGTACCAAACTTTGGTATGTGATGATTGACTTGAGCAGGAGGTGACTCATGTCGCGGAACACATCCGTTTCCCTCGGTGACCACTTCGCCGAATTCGTCGATTCCCAAGTGCAATCAGGGCGATATGGCTCTGCGAGCGATGTCGTCCGAGCCGGTTTGCGACTCCTCGAATCCCATGAAACGCAGGTACGTGCGTTGCAAGAAGCGTTGAAGGCGGGCGAGGCCTCAGGAGCGCCCAGGCCATTCGATAGCGAGGCGTTCCTGACGCGCATGCGGGGATCCCATGGCGGTTAAGGGTCGGCAGCTTCAGCTGACCCCGCTGGCGGAACTCGATCTCGAAGACATTTGGCGCTATACCGCCGAGCATGGGTCGCTCGCGCAGGCGGACCATTACCACCGCGATCTGATCGCAACGATGGAAGCACTGGCGCACGGAGAAAAGGTCGGCCGGGCTTGCGCTGTTCGCGAGGGCTATTTCCGGTACGCGGTAAGTTCACACGTCGTTTTCTATCGCGAAACGGATGACACGCTCGATGTCATCCGGATTCCGCATCAGCGCATGGATATCGAGCGGCATCTGTAATCGCCGTCCCGGTGCCATTGCGACATCGGCCAAGCTAGAACGCGTCCCCGCCGAACAACGCCGCCGCCGCATCCGGATTCGACGGCCAGTACATGTGCATGTACGTCGCGACGATCGCGCCCGCGCGATAAACGGCTTCGCCGCTGCCGGCCTCGCCATCGGGCCGGGCGGCGGTCGCCACCGGCGCCAGCGGCGTAGCCAGCCGCGAATAATGAAACGTATGACCGCGCATCGGCCCGGTGCGCGTATCGAGCTGCTGCATCCCGAGCGCCGCGAACCGGCGCTGCATCGTCGCCTGGCCGGGCAGCAGTCCGAGCATCGGCGTCGTGACGCCGTCCACGTCGGTCAGCGACTCGCACAGATACACCATCCCGCCGCATTCCGCGACGATCGGCCGGCCGGCCGCCGCGTGCGCGCGAATCGTCCGCGCGGTCACGGCATGCGCCGCCAGCGTCGCCGCGTGCAGCTCCGGATACCCGCCCGGCAGGAACAGCGCATCGCAATCGTCGGGCACGGGTTCGTCGGCAAGCGGCGAAAAGAACCGCAACTGCGCGCCAAGCGCGTCGAGCAACGCGAGATTGGCCGGATAGATGAACGAGAACGCCGCATCGCGCGCGATCGCGATCCGCTTGCCGGCGAGCGCGCGCGGCAGCGGAGCGGCAACGCCCGGTTCCGCGAATGCGACGGCAGGCGGCAACTCGGCGAGCGTGGTGCGCGCGAGTACGTCGGCCGCGCGATCGAGCCGGGCGTCGAGATCGTCGATATCGGCCGGCTGGTGCAGCCCGAGATGCCGTTCCGGCAACGCGATGCCCGCATCGGCCGGCACGTGCCCGAGCCAGCGCAGGTCGTCGGGCAGCGCCTGCCGCAGCAGTTCCGCGTGTCGCGGCGAGCCGACGCGGTTCGCGAGCACGCCGTGAAACGGCACGCCGGGCCGGAAGCGCGCGAGCCCGAACGCGATCGCCGCGAACGTCTGCGCCATCGCCTTCGCGGAAATCACCGCGACGACCGGCACGCCGAACGCGGTCGCGAGATCGGCGCTGCTCGGCGTGCCGTCGAACAGCCCCATCACGCCTTCGATCAGGATCAGGTCGGCATCGCGCGCGGCCTCGGCGAGCAGCGCGCGGCAGCCGGCTTCGCCGACCATCCCGAGGTCCAGCGCATGCACGGGCGCGCCGCTCGCGCGTTCGAGCAGCATCGGATCGAGGAAATCGGGCCCGGTCTTGAACACGCGCACGCGCCGGCCGAGCCGCCGGTGCAGCCGCGCGAGGCCGGCCGTCACCGACGTCTTGCCCTGTCCGGACGCGGGCGCGCTGACGAGCAGCGCGGGGCAGGCCGGCATCGGTCAGAACTCCACGCCGCGCTGCGCCTTCACCCCTTGCTCCTTGTACGGATGCTTGACGAGCCGCATTTCGGTGACGAGATCGGCCGCGTCGATCAGCGCATCGGGCGCATGCCGCCCGGTGACGACGACGTGCACCGAATCCGGCCGCGCGGCGAGCGTCGCGAGCACTTCGTCGAGCGGCAGGTATTCGTACTTCAGCACGGTGTTCAACTCGTCGAGGATCACCATCCGGTATTCGCCGCTTTCGATCATCCGGCGCGCCTCGTCCCAGCCCTTGCGGGCGGTCGCGATGTCGGCGTCGCGGTTTTGCGTGTTCCACGTATAGCCGTCGCCCATCGTCACGAAGTCGCACTCCGCGACCGCACCGAGGAAATCGCGCTCGGACGTGTGCAGCGCGCCCTTGATGAACTGCACGACGCCGAGTCGCATGCCGTGGCCGAGCACGCGCACGGCCATGCCGAACGCGGCCGTGCTCTTGCCCTTGCCGTTGCCGGTGTTGACGATCAGCAGGCCCTTCTCGTGCGTGGCGGCGGCCTGCTTCTTTTCGTGGCCGGCGCGGCGGCGTTCGGTCATCCGTTGATGGGATTCGGCATCGGTCTTCATCGGGAGTCGTCCTGTCGAAAGCGAAACAAAGGGTTCAGAGCGGGCCGGCGAGCGCAACCGTCACGCCGCCCAGGATGGATTTGGGGCCGAGCAGCCGGCCACGCGGCGCCGCGAGCTGCGCACACGGTTCGGCCACGCCGGCGACACCGAAACGCGCGAGCGCGGCAGCCGACGGCGCGCTCGGCGCCGGTTCGGGACAATGCGCGAGCTGCGCCGCGTCGAACGCGACGAGCGGCCAGCCGCGCCGCGCGCACAGCGTGCGCAGCGCGCGCGCGCGGGCCTTGTCGGCGAGCGTCGCGACGACGGCCGGCTCGGCGTCCGGGTAGCGCGCGAGCGCCGCGCGGATCGCGGCGTCGAGTTGCGCGGCCGTCACGCCCGCGCGGAAACCGACGCCGAGCGCGACGCGCATCATGCGCCGCTCCCGCCAAGCGCCACGCGCACCGCCGGGTCGTCGGCGAGCGCCGCGACCCGGCCGATCACGACGATCGCGGGCGAACCGATACCGGTCGCGCCGACGCGTTCGACCACCGTATCGAGCGTCGCGAGCACGTGCCGCTGCCCGTCACGCGTCGCGTTCTCGATCGCCGCGCACGGCGTGTCGCCGGCCAGCCCGCCGTCGCGCAGCGCGGCCGCGATCGCATCGAGCCGGCGAATGCCCATGTAGATCACGATCGTCATGCGCGTGGCGGCCAGCGCGCGCCAGTCGGGTTCGTCGGCGCCCGCGCCGTGGCCCGTGACGAAGATCACGCCCTGCGCATCGCCGCGATGCGTGACCGGAATGCCGAGCGCGGCCGGCGCGGCAATGCCGGCCGTGATGCCGTTGACGACTTCGACCGGGAAACCGGCCGCGCCGAGCGCGAGCAGTTCCTCGCCGCCGCGGCCGAACACGAACGGATCGCCGCCCTTGAGCCGCGCGACGCTGCGGCCCGCGCGCAGGTGCGCGAGCATCGCGGCGACGATCGCGTCCTGCGGCGTCGACGCATGGCCGCCGCGCTTGCCGACCTGCTCGATGCGCGCATCGGCGCGCGCGTGGCGCAGCACGTCGGGGTTCACGAGATCGTCGACGAGCAGCACGTCGGCCGCGGCGATCGCGCGCACGGCCTTCAGCGTCAGCAGATCGGCATCGCCCGGGCCGGCGCCGACGAGCCAGGCGCGGCTCATCGCGTGCGGCACGGCGCGCACCGTGTCGAAACAGTGGAAAGGGGAAAGCGGGCGGCGCATCGGCTGCCGACGGACAGGCAAGACATGATTGATCGAGCGAAGCCCGCGCGAGCGCGGGCGGAATGCGCACCCCATCCGTCCCCCGCGGATCGGGCGTTCGGCGAGCCTCGGGCTCGCCCCTTGCGTCGGCCGGTATCCGGGCTGGCCGCTTGCCAGGCCGCAGCCTTCCCGCCCGCTGAAGGGCAGTGGCATCGCGGGCGGCCTGGGCGCGTGCGCGGCAAGCGCGGCGCGCGGGCGGCGTACCGTTGCGGGGACAGCACAGGCCGGGCGGACATCCGCCTCCTGTTTCCCGTTTAACTGCATGCGCGCAAATGCGCGTGCGAGCACCGAACGCGGCGCATACGATAGCACAGCGACCGATCCGCGCGAACCCGCCGCGCGGGCGCCGGAGGCGGCCTTGCGCGCGGCGCCGCGGCCATGCCGAACGCCCGGCGGCGGCCCGTTTCGCCTTGACGCTCCCCGCACCGCCGCCTACACTCGCACGCGTTTTGGTGCTCGCGCGCGCTCCTCCGGCGTGCGCAGTTAAACGGGAAACAGGGAGCGTGACTGCACCGCAGTCGAGCCAACCTGTGCTGCCCCCGCAACGGTAAGCGAACGCGTCGCGCGCAAGCGCCACGCAGCGCCGCTTCGCCGCATGCCCGCCGCATGCGGACGACCGCCACTGGATGCCGCGCGCATCCGGGAAGGCGAAGCGGCGTGTTCGTCAGCCCGGATACCGGCCGAGACATTGGGGTTCAGCGCCGCGGGGAGGCGGCGCATCGTCCACGGCCGCAGCACGCCCGACGCCCGAACGTTTCCCGCTTCCTCCGCCGATCGGCCCGCCGCGCATGCGCGCCCGGGCCGGCGCGGCGAGCGGCAGGCGGCGCGGGCAGGGCAGCGACGGCCGTGTTGGCATTCACCATGTCGACCGTTCGCAAGGAAGCGTCATGTCCGATTCGTCGTTCCGTCCGTTCCGCGGCCGTCCGTCCGGACTGCGCCGCACGATCCCCGCGATCCGCCAGATGACATGCCGCGCCGCATTCGGCTCGACGATCCCGGCCTGATTCCATTTTCGACACAGGATCTACCATGACTATGCGCAAGCTGCCCGTCACGATCGTCACGGGCTTTCTCGGCAGCGGCAAGACCACGCTGATGCGCCACATCCTGCAGCACGCCGAAGGCCGCCGCATCGCGGTGATCGTCAACGAGTTCGGCGAGCTCGGCATCGACGGCGAGATCCTCAAGGGCTGCGGCATCGGCTGCGACGACGCAAACGGCGCGCCGGGCGAAGCGTCGGGCCAGCTGTACGAACTCGCGAACGGCTGCCTGTGCTGCACCGTGCAGGAAGAGTTCTATCCGGTGATGGAGGCGCTCGTCGAGCGCCGCGCCGACATCGACCACGTGCTGATCGAAACGTCGGGCCTCGCGTTGCCGAAGCCGCTCGTGCAGGCGTTCAACTGGCCGACGATCCGCAGCAGCTTCACGGTCGACGCGGTCGTGACCGTCGTCGACGGGCCGGCCGCCGCGAGCGGCCAGTTCGCGGAGAATCCGCAGGCCGTCGACGCGCAGCGCCGCGCCGATCCGAACCTCGACCACGAATCGCCGCTGCACGAACTGTTCGCCGATCAACTGTCGTCGGCCGATCTCGTGATCGTGAACAAGGCCGATCTCGTCGGCGACGCGCAGTTCGCCGAAGTCGAAGCCGCGATCCGCGAAGAGATCCCGCCGCAGGTGAAGATCGTGCGCGCGACGCGCGGCGAACTGGATCTCGCGATGCTGCTCGGGCTCGAATCGGCGTCGGAGGACACGATCCATCTGCGTCACGACCATCACGGCTCGGCCGACGACGGCGATCACGACCACCATCACGACGATTTCGATTCGGTCGTCGTGTCGGGCGATGCGGGTTCGCGCGACGCGACGATCGCCGCGCTGCAGCGTGTCGTCGAGACGCATACGATCTACCGCGCGAAAGGCTTCGCCGCGCTGCCCGATGCGCCGATGCGGCTCGTGATCCAGGGCGTCGGCCGGCGTTTCGACAGCTATTTCGATCGTCGCTGGCAGGATGGCGAAACGCGCGCGAGCCGCTTCGTGCTGATCGGCGAGGATCTCGACGCGGCCGCGCTGCAACGCGCGTTCGACGCCGCGTGCGCGGCCCGGACGCAACAGGCGTAACGCACGATGCATTTGCTGCGCACCACGCCGGGCGGCTTCGTCGACGATACGCAAGGCGTCGTCCGGATCGACCAGCAGCCGGCCGACATCGTGATCCTGAGCTCGGCCGACACGACGCTGTCGCTGCTGGCAAGCGTCGTGCCGACGATGCCGGCGGGTTTTCCGAGCGTCCGGCTCGCGAACGTCACGTTCCTGCGGCAGCCGGCGTCGGTCGATTTCTATGTCGACGACGTGCTGCGTCACGCGAAGACGGTCGTGATCGACCATCTCGGCGGCGAAGCGTACTGGCCGTACGGGATCGAGCAGGCCGTGTCGCTCGCGTCGAAACGGAAGCAGCAGCTCGCGATGTTCTCGGGCGACCTGCAGGAAGACCCGAACCTCGTCGCGAAGAGCACGGTCACGCCGGATCAGTGCCGGCTGTGGTGGCGCTACCTGCGCGAAGGCGGGCTGCACAACGCCGCGGCGCTGCTGCGCAGCATTGCATTCCATACGCTCGGGTTTGGCGACGAGCCCGAACCGCCGCGGCCGCTGCCGGCCGCGGCGCTGTATCACCCGGCACGCGACACGGCGAGCGTCGACGACTGGCGGGCGCGCTGGACGCCCGGCGCGCCCGTCGTCGCGATCCTGTTCTATCGCGCCCACTGGCAGGCCGCGAACACCGCCGTGTTCGACGCACTCGCCGATGCGCTCGTGCGCGAAGGGCTCAATCCGCTGCCGATCGCGGTCACGTCGCTGAAGGACGCGGTGAGCCGCGAGGTCATCACGCAGCTCTGCGACACGCACGACGTCGCGCTCGTATTGAACACCACCGCGTTCGCGGCGGGCGCGATCGACAGCCCCGAACCCGACGTGCTGGCCGGCGACGCGCCCGTGCTGCAGGTGATCCTGTCCGGCGGCAATCGCGACGCGTGGGTGGCCGACAACCAGGGGCTGCATGCACGCGACATCGCGATGCACATCGCGCTGCCCGAAGTCGACGGGCGCATCGTCACGCGCGCGGTGAGCTTCAAGGGGCTCGCGTATCGTTGCCCGCACACCGAAGTCGACGTCGTGCGCTATCAGCCGGATGCCGAGCGGATCGCGTTCGTCGCGGCGCTCGCGCGCGGCTGGTGCCGGCTGCGCACGCTCGACAATGCCGACAAACGCATCGCGCTGATTCTCGCGAACTATCCGCACAGCGAAGGGCGGATCGGCAACGGCGTCGGGCTCGATACGCCGGCGTCCGCGCTGCGCGTGCTCTCGGCGTTGCGCGACGCGGGCTACGCGGTAGCCGAATTGCCGGCCGACGGCGACGCGCTGATCGCGCGGCTCACCGAAGGCGTGACCAACGACCCGGCCGTGCACGCACTGCGCCCGGCGTTCCAGAGCTTCGCGCTGGCCGACTACGTCGCGCATTTCGCGCGGCTGCCGGCCGCGGTGCGCGACGCGCTGAACGAACGCTGGGGACCGCCCGAAGCCGACCCGACGCTGCGGCACGGGCGCTTCACGATCGCCGGCTGGCGCGCGGGCCACGTGTTCGTCGGCATCCAGCCGTCGCGCTCGCGCGACGAGAACGACTATGCGAGCTACCACGATGCGGACCTCGTGCCGCCGCACGCGTATCTCGCGTTCTATTTCTGGCTGCGCGATGCATTCGGCATCGACGCGGTCATCCACCTCGGCAAGCACGGCAACCTCGAATGGCTGCCGGGCAAGAGCGTCGCGCTGTCCGACGCGTGCTGGCCCGACCTGACGCTCGGGCCGCTGCCGCACCTGTATCCGTTCATCGTCAACGATCCGGGCGAGGGCAGCCAGGCGAAGCGCCGCGCACAGGCCGTGATCGTCGATCACCTGATGCCGCCGCTCACGCGCGCGGAAAACTACGGCCCGCTGCAGGATCTCGAGCGGCAGGTCGACGAATACTACGAAGCGTTGATGGTCGATGCGCGGCGCGCGAAGCTGCTGCGCAAGACCATCCTCGCGACGATCGCCGAGCATCGGCTGCACGACGAGCTGAGCGTATCGCCGCCGCGCGACACGGGCGACGAGGATGCGTTGCTCACGCGCGTCGATGCGTGGCTGTGCGAACTGAAGGAAGCGCAGATCCGCGACGGGCTGCACGTGTTCGGTGCGTCGCCCGCCGAGCGCCAGCGGCGCGACACGCTGCTCGCGCTCGCGCGCTTTCCGGTCGGCGACGGCAAGGGCGAACGGGCCGGGCTGATCGGTGCGCTCGCGCGCGATCTCGCGCTCGGCGACGGTTTCGATCCGCTCGCGGCCGACTGGGCCGCACCGTGGGCCGGGCCGCGGCCGCCGGTCCTGCAGGCGCTCGATGCGTCGCCGTGGCGTCATGCCGGCGATACGCGCGAGCGGCTCGAATGGCTCGCGCAGCGGTGGCTCGACGGGCTGAGCCCGGCCGCTTGCGGCGACGACGGCCATCCCGGTGCTTCCGGTGCTTCCGGTGCTTCCGGCATCGACATACCACCGCCCGGCGAATGGCCGCACACGCTCGCGGTGATCGACCGCGTGCGCGCGACGCTGATCCCCGCGCTCGACGCGTGCGGCGGCGAGGAAATGCGCCAGTTGCTGCGCGGGCTCGACGGCCGCTTCGTGCCGCCGGGGCCGAGCGGTTCGCCGTCGCGCGGCCGTCCCGACGTGCTGCCCACGGGCCGCAACTTCTACTCGGTCGACACGCGCGCGGTGCCGACGCAGGCCGCGTGGTCGCTCGGACTGAAATCCGCGCAGCAGCTGATCGAGCGCCATCTGCAGGATCACGGCGACTATCCGCGCGCGATCGGGCTGTCGGTCTGGGGCACCGCGACGATGCGCACCGGCGGCGACGATATCGCGCAGGCGTTCGCGCTCATCGGCGTGCGGCCGAAATGGGCGCACGGCAGCCATCGCGTGACCGACTTCGAGATCCTGCCGATCGAGATCTTCGACCGGCCGCGCATCGACGTGACGCTGCGCGTGTCGGGCTTCTTCCGCGATGCGTTCCCGAACCTGATGCACCTGTTCGACGCGGCCGTGCAGGCGGTTGCCGCGCTCGACGAGCCCGAGGCGCTGAACCCGATCCGCGCGCGCATCGAGCGCGAACGCGAGCAGTGGCTCGCGCAGGGCGTCGCGCCCGACGAAGCACGGCGCCGCGCCGGCTGGCGCGTGTTCGGCGCGCGGCCGGGCAGCTACGGCGCGGGCCTGCAGGACCTGATCGACCAGCGCCGCTGGCAGACCGACGCCGATCTCGCCGACGCGTACCGGCAGTGGGGCGGCCATGCCTACACGCAAAACAGCGCGGGCGATGCCGCGCCCGACGTGTTCGGCGAGCGGCTCGCGACGATCGACGTCGTCGTGCAGAACCAGGACAGCCGCGAGCACGACATCCTCGATTCGAACGACTACTACCAGTTCCAGGGCGGGATGACGGCGGCCGTGCGGCACCTGTCCGGGCAGCAGCCGAGCATCTATCACGGCGACCATGCGAACCCGGTCGCGCCGAAGATGCGCACGCTGCGCGAGGAAATCGCGCGCGTGATCCGCTCGCGCGTCGTCAACCCGAAATGGCTCGACGGCGTGAAGCGTCACGGCTACAAGGGCGCGGCCGAAATGGCCGCGACTGTCGACTATCTGTACGGCTATGACGCGACCGCGCGCGTGCTGTCGGATCACCAGTACGCGCTCGTCGCCGACGCCTACCTGTTCGACGACGACACGCGCGCGTTCCTCGAACGGCACAACCCGAAGGCGCTGCACGGCATCTGCGAACGCTTCGTCGAAGCGATGCAGCGCGGGCTGTGGCAACAGCCGGGCGACTATCGCGAGCGGATCGAAGCGGTCTGGCTCGCGAGCGAACAACTGCAGGAAGGAGGACGGCGATGACCGATTCGACGACACACCGCGCCCGCGCGGTGTTCCCGTTCACGGCACTGGTTGCGCAGCAGCCGTTGCAGCAGGCACTGCTGCTCGCGGCGATCGACCCGTCGCTCGGCGGCGTGCTCGTCAGCGGGCCGCGCGGCACCGCGAAATCGACCGCCGCACGCGCGCTCGCGGAGCTGCTGCCCGAAGGCGAGTTCGTCACGCTGCCGCTGTCGGCGAGCGACGAGCAGGTGACGGGCACGCTCGACCTCGCGCATGCGCTCGCCGAAAACGGCGTGCGCTTCCGGCCGGGGCTGCTGGCCCGCGCGCATCGCGGCGTGCTGTATGTCGACGAGGTGAACCTGCTCGCCGACGGGCTCGTCGATACGCTGCTCGACGTCGCCGCGAGCGGCGTGAACGTGGTCGAACGCGATGGCGTGTCGCATGCGCACGATGCGCGCTTCGTGCTGGTCGGCACGATGAATCCCGAGGAAGGCGAACTGCGTCCGCAACTGCTCGACCGCTTCGGGCTGATGGTCGAGCTCGAGAACTGCTTCGATGCCGCGCAGCGCGAACGGATCGTGAAGGCGCGGCTGGCGTTCGATCTCGATCCCGGCGCGTTTCGCGCGCGTCACGCGACTGCGCAGCATGAACTCGGCGACCGGATTCGTGCGGCGCGGGCGCGCCTGGCGACGCTGGATTTCGACGATGCGGTGCATGCGCGCGTCAGCGCGCTGTGCATCGATGCGGCCGTCGACGGGCTGCGCGCCGATCTCGTGATGCTGCGCGCCGCGCGGGCCCTTGCCGCGCTGGAGCAGGCCGATGCGGTGACGGTGTCGCACGTGGAACGCGTGGCCGACGCGGTGCTGCGGCACCGGCGCCATGCCGGTGCGCCGCCGTCGTCCGGCGCGTCACCGGCGAATGACGGGCGCCGCGATCAGCACGATCGATCGCCGCCGGACACGCGCCGGCAGCCTGGCGAACCGCCGGGCGCAGCAAAGCACGACGCCACCGCATCGCAAGGCGACTGGGGCTATCTGCCGCCCGAGCCGGCCGGGCTGCGCGACGTGAAACGCGTCGTGCCGCTGCCGCTAAAAAAACGCTGAGCCATCGAGCCGACGCCGCCGCGAACGCCATTCGCGGTCCTCGATGGCATTCAGGCGCGGCCGCGCGCGTGCCGGGCACCGCGCGCTCGGGCACGGCCGTTGCGTGGCCCGCGACGCTCGCCGCGAAGCGCGGCGGCCCGCTGCATGCGACGCATCTGCGCTTTCGCCAACAGGCCGGCGCGCCGCGTGCGCTGCATTGCTTCGTGCTCGACTGTTCGGCGTCGATGCTGTCGCACGACCGGCTCGCGCTCGCGAAAGGGTTGATCGTCGCGTATTTCGACCAGGCCGCGCGTGAGCGCATGGAAACCGCGCTGATCTGCTTCGGCGGCAACGGTGCCGCGCGCCGCTTCGGCCCGGCGGTGCCGCGCTGGTGGAATGCGCGCTGGCTCGAACCGGTCGGCGGCGGCGGCGGCACGCCGCTCGCGGACGGCATCGCCGCCGCCGTGCAACTGCTCGCGCGCGACGCGCGGCGCACGCCGGCGCCGGACAAGCAGCGCTGGCTGTGGGTGCTGTCCGACGGGCGCACGCGTGAGACGCCGCCGAAACCGGCAGCCGCCGATCACGTCGTGTTCGTCGACTTCGACGATGCGGCCGTGCGGATCGGGCAGGGCGAACGGCTCGCCGGCGCATGGGGCGCGCACTGGGTGACGGCCGAATCGCTTTGCCGCGGATTGACCGGTTGATCGACGGCGCAGGCCGATGGTCGGCGCTGCGCTATGATCGCCGTTTCTGCTTACCGGAACGCCTGCCATGCAAGTACTCGTCGATGCCGACGCGTGTCCCGCCGTCGTCAAGGACATGCTGTTTCGCGCCGCGCGTCGTGCCGAGATCTGCGTAACGCTGGTCGCGAACCAGTTTCTGCGCACGCCGCCGTCGCCGTTCATCAAGGCGCTGCAGGTGCCGGCCGGCTTCGACGTGGCCGATGCGCGGATCGTCGAACTCGCGGAGGCGGGCGATCTCGTGATCACCGCCGACATCCCGCTGGCCGCCGCCGTCCTCGACAAGGGCGCGCATGCGCTCGACCCGCGCGGCAACTGGTTCAGCCGCGAGAACATCGAGGAACGCCTGTCGACGCGCGCGATGATGGATCAGTTGCGCAGCGCGGGGATCGACACCGGCGGCCCGGCGCCGTTCAGCGCACGCGACGGCAAGGCGTTCGCGTCGCAGCTCGACCGCTTTCTTGCGCGCCACGGCAAGCCGTAACCGCACGCCGCGCGCGGCACGTCGGAAGCGCGTCGGCGAGGCCCGCCGACCCATGCGCGAGCGCCGCGTCGAGCTTCGGCAGATGCGCATCGTCCGACCGCGGGCGGAGGTGCCGTACGCACGGCTTGCGCGGGAAGCGCGATACGCCACCGGTTTCGCCCCGGCGCCTTGATGGCGGCAGGGTGCGGTTTTTCGCCGACGCTGATATCGTGTGACGCGAACCATTACCCGGAGTGCAAGGATGTCCCCGACCCAACTGCTCGTTCCGACATTGACCCAGATGCTGCGCGCGCAAGCCGCGTGGCTCGACAAGGCGGCCGCGCACCGGCAGGCCGCCGGCGACATGCCCGATGCGATGCTGGCGCTGAAGCTCGCGCCCGACATGTATCCGCTCGCCGCGCAGGTGCGCTTCTCGTGTTTCCAGGCAATGGAACCCGTGTACCGGCTGCGCGGCGAGCCGCTGCCGGCCGCGCTGCTGGCGTTGCGGGAAGCCGGCTGGAACGCCGATGCGCAACCCGGCACGCTGAGCGACGCACAAGGCATCGTCGCGGGCACGATCGCGTTTCTCGGCGAACTCGCGCCCGACGCGCTCGACGGCGGCGCGGCGCTGCCGATCGCCCTCGAACTGCCGAACGGCATCGCGTTCGACATGACGGGCGAGCAGTACGCGCGCGACTGGGCGCTGCCGCAGTTCTACTTTCACACGATCGCGGCCTACGCGATCCTGCGCCATCACGGCGTCGATCTCGGCAAGGCCGATTATGTGCCGCACATGCTCGCGTACGTGCGGCCCGGCACGATTCCGCAAGGATGACGAACGGATGAGCGAACGCGGCGGCCACCGCCGGCCGGCGCACGCATCCGCACACGAACCGGGATGATCCGCGCGCGCTTCATTTGCAGCCGCGACCGGCTGCGCAGCCCGACGGCCGAGGCCGTGTTCGCCGCGTGGCCGGGCGTCGAAACCGGCTTCGCGGGCCTTGCGCCCGACGCGGCACGCCCCTGTGCGCGGACCCGCTCGAATGGGCCGAAATCGTGTTCGTGATGGAGCGCGCGCACGGCGCGCATCTGGCGCACCGGAAAGTCATCTGCCTCGACATTCCCGATCGCTATGCGGACATGCAGCCCGAACCGATCGCGCGGCTCGAGCGCAAGGCCGGCCCGTTTCTGCGTGCGTGACCGGTTATGACCGGCGCGGGCGCGTTCAGCGCGCGCGCAGCGACCCGTCGGCAAGCACCGAAAAACGATCGAGGTGCAACAGTTCGATGATCTTGCGCGTCGGCACGCTCGCGCGCAGCGTTTCGAGCCGTTCGACGTCGAACCACTTGCAGCGGGCGATTTCGTTGCTGGCGCGCGGCGTCAGGTGTCTGGGCACATCGGCCACGAATACGTGGTGGAGCTTCGTGAGCCCGCCGAACTGCACCGCATAGTCGAGCGCGAGCCCCTCCAGCCGCGTTTCCTCCGCCAGCTCGCGCTGCGCGGCCTCCAGCGGCGTCTCGCCGCGCCGGATCGTGCCGCCCGGCAGCGACCAGCGCGCCGCGCTGCGGGCGACCAGCAGCACGCTGCTGCGTTGACGGCAGACGATCGTGGCGCGTTCCTTGATGATGGCGAGGGTATCGGGCCCGGTACTCATGTTCGGCAAAACAGGTGCTGAATCGTGGAGGAAATGCGCGTCGTCCGATACTCGGGCGCGACGGCATGCAGGCAGCCGCGCCGATCTTACCGGGCGTTCATGACAGTTCCGTGCGCTGTGCCGCGCACCGGCTTTCGCGTCACGCGTGCGTGTAGAGTCCCGAGCGCGCGGGCTTGCCGTGTCGCACGTGGCGCCGCTTGTGGACGGTGCGCCGGTGATGTGGCGGCGGCGCCACATGCCGGCGCGGGGGCGCCGGGCGGGCGGCGGGCGACGCAGCCCCGGGCTGTACCTGGCCTTCACCGAAATGGAATGTCTGGGTTTGCGCGCGGGCGACGCCCAACGTCGACGCCAGCACGAGGGCCGCGAGCAGCATGCGTTTCATGAATCTTCGCCTTTCTTCATCAGTTCAACCGTGTACTGCCCGCCAGCTTAGCGAACGGCGGCCCCGCGCCGCAACCCGCCTGCGTTCGGTGTCGTCCCCAGTTGCGCGCGGCCGCTTTATCGGCCCGTCGGCCGGGACATTTCCAGCTTGACAACAAAATTCCCGAGTGTGAATATAAATTCACACACAAGAATTATTGTTCCAGCCGGGGAACCCGTGCCGCCGTTGCCGGCGCGGCGGAACCGGCGGTCCGATCAACCGGAAGCAGGAGCGAGACGCATGGCGGAACACGAGCAGCAGGGCGCGCTGGCAGGGTTGCGCATCATCGATCTGTCGCGGGTGCTGGGCGGCCCGTACGCGACGCAGATCCTCGCCGACCACGGCGCGGAGGTGATCAAGGTCGAGCCGCCGTCGGGCGACGAGACGCGCACCTGGGGGCCGCCGTTCGACGGTGACACCGCGTCGTATTTCCTCGGCGTGAACCGCAACAAGCTCGGCATCGCGCTCGACCTGACGAAGCCTGACGACCGCGAGCGGCTGCTCGGGCTGCTCGGGCAGGCCGACGCGGTGGTCGAGAACTTCAAGATCGGCACGATGGAGCGCTGGGGCCTCGGCTTCGACGCGCTGCACGCGCGCTTTCCGCGTCTCGTCTACTGCCGCGTGTCGGGTTTCGGCGCGGACGGCCCGCTCGGCGGGCTGCCCGGCTACGACGCGGCCGTGCAGGCGCTGGCCGGGCTGATGAGCGTCAACGGCGAGGCGGGCGGTGCGCCGCTGCGCGTGGGCGTGCCGATCGTCGATCTCGTCACCGGGCTGAACGCGGCGCTCGGCGTGCTGATGGCGCTGCGCGAACGCGATGCGAGCGGACGCGGCCAGTTCGTCGAATCCACGTTGTTCGACTGCGCGCTGTCGATCCTGCATCCGCATACGCCGAACTTCTTCCATTCGGGGAAGGCGCCGGTGCGCACCGGCAACGCGCATCCGAACATCACGCCGTACGACAGCTTTCCGACCGCGGGCGTCGACATCTTTCTCGCGGTCGGCAACAACGGACAGTTCGCGGCGCTCTGCGACGTGCTCGGCACGCGCGACTGGCCCGACGATCCGCGCTTCGCCGACAACCGCGCGCGCAGCGCGAACCGCGCCGCCTTGCGCGCGCTGCTCGAAACGGCGCTGGCCGCACACGACGGCGCGGCGCTCGCCGACCAGCTGATGCGCCGCGGCGTGCCGTGCGCACCGGTGCTCGGGCTCGATGCGGCGCTCGACCATCCGCACGTCGCGCATCGGCGGATGAAAGTCGAACTCGGCCGGCATCGCGGCATCGCGTCGCCGATCAAGCTCGGCCGCACGCCGGCCACGTACCGGCGGCCGCCGCCCGCGCTGAACGAACACGCAGCACAGGTCTTTACCGACGACGCGCACCACGACGGCAACGGCGATCGCCGGCGCTGACCGGCATCGCGACGGGCGGCCGCGCGACGACGCACGGCCGCACCCCGCACGCCCCTTCGGACACCCCGCCGCGCCGCGCACGACGCGCGCCGGCGCAAGAGGAGACACATCATGCTCGCATGGATCGGCGCGATTGCGATCGTCGCGCTGTTCGGCCTGATCATCACGAAACGGCTCGCGCCGCTCGTCGCGCTGATCGTCGTGCCGGTGACCGCATCGCTCGCGGCCGGGTTCGGGCTTCAGACCGGCAAGTTCATCGTGCACGGCGTGCAGAACATCGGCCCGATCGCCGGGATGTTCGTTTTTGCGATTCTATTTTTCGGAATCCTCACCGATGCGGGGATGCTCGATCCGATCATCGCGGGCGTGCTGCGCGTGATCGGCTGCCATCCGCCGCGCATCGTGATGGGCTCGGCGCTGCTCGCGCTGCTGATCCATCTCGACGGCTCGGGCGCCGTCACGTTTCTCGTCACGCTGCCCGCGATGATGCCGCTCTATACGCGGCTCGGGATGGACCGGCGGATTCTCGCGTGCGTCGCGTCGATGGCGGCCGGCGTCAACTTCCTGCCGTGGGTCGGGCCGATGCTGCGCGCGTCGGCGGCATTGCACATTCCCGGCTCGGCGATCTTCATGCCGATGATTCCGGTGCAGATCGTCGGGCTCGTGTTCGTGTTCGGCACCGCGTATGTGCTCGGCGTGCGCGAGGCGAAGCGGCTCGGGCTCGATCGCGCGGGCGCCGCAGCGCTCGCGATTGCGCCGCGCGAGCTGACCGACGCCGAACGCGCGTTGCGCCGCCCCGGGCGCTTCTGGATCAACCTCGCGCTGACGCTCGTCGTGCTCGTCACGCTGGTGTCCGGCATCGTCGACCCGATGGTGATGTTCATGCTCGGCACGGTGGCCGCGCTCGTGATCAACTATCCGGACGTGCAGGCGCAGCGCGAGCGGATCGACGCGCACGCGAAGGCCGCGCTGATGATGGCGAGCGTGCTGCTCGCGGCCGGCGCGTTCACCGGGATCATGTCCGGCACCGGGATGCTCAAGGCGATGGCCGAGGTCGTCGTCGCGCACGTGCCCGTCGAGCATGCGCGCCACATGCCGTTCGTGCTCGGCCTGCTGTCGATGCCGCTCAGCCTGCTGTTCGATCCCGATTCGTTCTACTTCGGCGTGCTGCCGGTGCTCGCGGAAAGCGCGAAGCTGCTCGGCGTGCCGCCGATCCAGATGGCGCAGGCCGCGCTGCTCGGCCAGATGACGACCGGGTTTCCGGTCAGCCCGCTCACGCCCGCGACGTTCCTGATCGTCGGGCTGACCGGCGTCGAGCTCGCCGAGCACCAGAAATTCACGATTCCGTTCCTGTTCGCCGCCACCGTGCTGATGGTCTTCGCCGCGGTCGCGACGGGCGTGTTTCCGTTATGAGCGCCCGCGGGCCTGTCGCTTCGCGCCGGGCCATGAAGGCGCCCGTCAACCTTCGGGCGGCCCGGCGCGTCGTTGCACATGCCGCGGCCGTTCACGTTTTCCGGGAGAGCAATCCATGCAGTTCGACCTGACCGACGACCAGCGCGCGATCGAAAGCGCGATCGAGAAAATCTGCGAACGCTTCGGCGACGATTACTGGCTCGAGCGCGACCGCGCGGGCGGGTTTCCGTCCGATTTTCACGCGGCGCTCGCCGAGGCCGGCTGGCTCGGCATCGCGATGGACCCGGCACACGGCGGCGCCGGGCTCGGGATGACCGAGGCCGCGCTGATGATGCGCACGATCAGCGCATCGGGCGCCGGCCTGTCGGGCGCGTCGGCCGTGCACATGAACATCTTCGGGCTGAACCCGGTGCAGGTGTTCGGCAACGACGCGCAGAAGGCGCGCTTCCTGCCGCCGCTGATCGCCGGGCGCGACAAGGCCTGCTTCGCCGTGACCGAACCCGACGCGGGCCTCGACACGACGCACCTGAGCACCCAGGCGCGCCGCGACGGCGACGATTACGTGCTGAGCGGGCGCAAGATCTGGATCTCGACCGCGCAGGTCGCGAACAAGATGCTGATCATCGCGCGCACGACGCCGCTCGACCAGGTCGCGAAGCCGACCGACGGGCTGAGCCTGTTCTATACCGACCTCGACCGTTCGCGCGTCGAGGTGCGCGAGATCGAGAAAATGGGCCGCAAGGCCGTCGACTCGAACATGCTGTTCATCGACAACCTGCGCGTGCCGCGCGACGACCTGATCGGCAACGAGGGCGACGGCTTCCGCTATCTGCTGCACGGGCTGAACCCCGAGCGGATCCTGATCGCCGCCGAGGCGATCGGCCTCGGGCAGGCGGCGCTGCGGCGCGCGACGCAGTATGCGTGCGAGCGCGTCGTGTTCGGCCGGCCGATCGGGCAGAACCAGTCGATCCAGCATCCGCTCGCGCAGGCGTGGATGCAGCTCGAGGCTGCGTGGCTGATGGTGATGAAGGCCGCGACGCGCTACGACGCGGGGCAGTCGTGCGGCGCGGAGGCGAACGCCGCGAAGTACCTCGGCGCGGAGGCCGCGTTCCAGGCATGCCAGACGGCGATCGCGACGCACGGCGGAATGGGCTATGCGAAGGAATACCATGTCGAGCGCTACCTGCGCGAGTGTATGATTCCGAGGCTCGCGCCCGTGAGTCCGCAACTGATTCTGTGCTACATCGCGGAGAAGGTGCTCGGGCTGCCGAAGTCGTACTGACCGTATCGACCCGGCGGCCTGCGCGGCGCGCGGCTTCCCGTTCCGAATCAAGCGCTCGCCATGGATGTCAAACTCGTTGCCCGCACGCTCGACCTGTTCGAGCTGTTCGCCGCCGAACGGCGGCCGCTGCCGCTCACCGAACTCGCGCGCCTGCTCAACGTGCCGGCGTCGAGTTGCCTGGCGATGGCGCGCACGCTCGTGAGCCGCGGCTATCTGTACGAAGTCCGCAAGCGCGGCGGCTACTATCCGACGCGGCGCCTGCAGACGATCGCCGCCGCGATCGACGCGACCGACCCCGTCGTCGACCTCGTGCATCCGCATCTCGTCGCGCTGCGCGACGCGAGCCGCGAGACGGCCGTGCTCGGCAAGATCCAGGGCGCGTCGGTCACGTATCTCGACGTCGTCGAATCCGAGCAGGCGATCCGCTATACGCGCCAGCCCGGCGAGCTGCGCCCGCTGCATGCGAACTCGATCGGCAAGGCGATCTTCGCGGAACTCGCCGACGACGCGCAGCAGGCGCTCGGCGCGCAGTTGTCGTTCGAACGCTTCACCGACGCGAGCGTCGCGGACCTGCCGGCGCTCGTCGCGCAAGCCGCGCGGTTTCGCGCACTCGGCTGGGCCGAGAATTTCGGCGAGAGCGCGCCCGAGCTGTCGGCGATCGCGGTCGCGGTGACGCTCGACGGCGACTGGTACGGGCTGTCCGTCGTCGGGCCGACCGAGCGGATCCGCCAGCATCGCGACGCGCATGCGGCGCTGCTGGTCGATGCGAAGGCGCGGCTGCTGGCCGAGCAGGGGCGCGGCTAGCGCCCCCGCGTGGCGCGCCGCGCGTCGGCCATTCAGCGATACCAGCGCGGCGTATAGACCCACTCGCGGCCGCCGTCGATCGCAAAGCGCCGCGTCGTCGACGACCCGACGATCACCATCGTGCGCATATCCACCTGATCGCTGCGCAATGCGCCGAGCGTCGTCGTCGCGAGCGTCGCGCCGGGGCGGCCGATGTCGCGGCCGAGCACGACGACCGTATCGGCTGCACGGTACGCGCGCACGATGTCGAGCGCGCGGTCGAGCTGCCACGGCCGCGCACGCGAGATCGGGTTGTAGAACGCCATCACGAGATCGGCTTGCGCCGCATGCCGCAAGCGCGTCTCGATCACGTCCCACGGTTTCAGGTTGTCCGACAGCGAGATCGCGCAGAAGTCGTGGCCGAGCGGTGCGCCGGCCTGCGCGGCGGTCGCGAGCGACGCCGAGATGCCCGGTTCCACGCGCAGGTCGACCGCCGCCCAGTGCGGGTCGCGCGCTTCGTCGAGCGCTTCGAGCACGGCCGCGGCCATCGCGAACACGCCCGGGTCGCCCGACGATACGACCGCGACGCGCCGGCCCTGTGCCGCCAGTTCGAACGCATGGCGGGCGCGCTGCATTTCCTCGCGATTGTCGGTGCCGTGCACGCGTTGATCGGCGCGGAACGGGCCGGCCATCGTCACGTAGGTCGTGTAGCCGAGGATGTCGGTGGCTTCGGCGAGCGCGCTGCGCGCGGCGGGCGTGAGCCACGCGGCGCCGCCCGGGCCCAGGCCGAGCACGGTCAGACGGCCGCGGGCGCGGCCGAGCGTGGCCGGATCGATCGGGTGTGAAGCGACGGCGCAGGCAAGACCGTCGGCGGTGGCGCGCAGCGTATGCGCGACGCGCAACGTGCTGCCGAGCAATGCGGCGGCATCGGGGTCGCCCGCGCGAGCGTGAGCAGCATCGACTTCGGCATCGGCAAAGCGCAGCGGCACGCCGAGCGTTTGCGCCGCTTCTTCCAGTCGAACGTTGCCGAGCAATGTGGCGGGCGCAACGAGCGCGGCGAGCGCCGGTCGTGCGAGACCCTGTGCATCGAGCAACGCTTCGACCCGCGCGGCAACCGGCGGCGACGCATCCGCCCGCGCACCATGCGCGTCGATACCGATCACCACGCTACGCGGATGAATCACGAGTTCGTCGCGCGCGCCGCGCCACGCGTCGGGCGTGACGCGGATCGCATGCGCTGCCGCGGCATCGCGCGGCAGCGCGACGTCGTCGAGCCACGGCGCCGCGCCGTCGATGCGCGTGGCCGCGCCCGCAAGCAGGTCGGACACGAAGCGCTTGCCTTGCGCGAGATCCGCGAGCGCATAGCCTTCGGGCGGATTGAGCACGCACGCGCCGAAGCGCAACTCGCCGCTCGTCGTGATCGCCGGCGCGACGCCGACGCATTCGGCGATTTCCCGCGCGATTACGTTGACGCCGGTCAGCCCGCCGAGCAGCGGCACGACGGCCGAGCCGTCTTCCGCGACGGCGAGCACGGGCGGCTCGACACCCTTGTCGGCGAGCGCCGGCGCAAGGCAACGGATCACGATGCCGGCCGCGCACAGCGCGACGATCGGCAGGCCGCGTGCGTAGAGCGCGCGCAGATGCGCGCCGAGTTCGTCGAACGGCACGTCGGCCGCGACGCGCGATGCGAGCCCGTGCACGAGGGCGCCCGGATAGCGCGCCTGGATGCGCCGCGCGGTGTCGAGCGCGCCGGCGCCGAGAATCACGATCGCGGGCGGCGTCGTCATCCTTGCCATTTTTCCCCCGGCACCACGAGCAGCGAGAAATACGGCGACGCCATCGGATCGACTGCGTCGAGCGGCACGATGCGCTGGGTCGCCATCGTCGCGCGCTCGACGTACAGCGCGCGTTTCGCGAGCCCCAGGTCGTCGAGCACGCGCCGCACCTTGTCGAAGTTGCGGCCGAGCTTCATCACGACGGCCGCGTCGGCCTGCGCGAGCCGCGCGCGCAATTCGTCCTCCGGCAGCACGCCGGACAGCACCGACAGGCTCTGGTTGCGATACACGAGCGGCTGGCCGAGCACGGCCGTGCCGCCGAGCATCGCGCACACGCCCGGGATCACCTCGGTGTCGTAGCGCGGCGCGAGCCGGTCGTGCAGGTACATGTACGACCCGTAGAAGAACGGATCGCCTTCGCAGATCACCGCGACGTCGCGCCCCGCATCAAGGTGCGACGCGACGATCCCGGCGGCCGTGTCGTAGAAGTCGGCGATCACCGTCTCGTAGCACAGCGGCGGCGGCAGCGCCTCGGTCGTCACCGGGTAGACGAGCGGCAGCTGCGTCTGCGTATCGACCAGGTACGCTTCGACGATCCCGTACGCGTTGCCTTTCTTGCCCTTCGCGACGAAATACGCGACCACCGGCGCGGCCTGCAGCACCCGCAGCGCCTTGATCGTCATCAGTTCAGGGTCGCCGGGGCCGACGCCCACGCCGAACAGGCGTCCGCGCGCGGCCGTCATTCGGCCTCCGTCGCGAGCGCGTTGACCGCGGCGGCGGCCATCGCGCTGCCGCCGCGCCGGCCGAGCAGCGCGACGTACGGCACGCCGCGGCTGTCGGCGGCCAGCATCGCCTTCGATTCGGCCGCGCCGATGAAGCCGACCGGAAAGCCGAGGATCAGCGCGGGGCGCGGAGCGCCGGCATCGATCATGTCGAGCAGATGGAACAGCGCGGTCGGCGCGTTGCCGATCACGACGACGCTGCCGGCCAGCCGCGGGCGCCACAGTTCGAGCGCCGCGGCCGAACGCGTGTTGCCGAGATGGCGCGCGAGATCGGGCACTTCCGGCTCGCCGAGCGTGCAGATCACGCGATTGCCGGCCGGCAGCCGCGCGCGCGTGATGCCTTCGGCCACCATCTTCGCGTCGCACAGGATCGGCGCGCCGGCCGCGAGCGCGGCGCGCCCGGCCGTGCCGGCGCCCGCCGAGAAGCGCAGATCGTGGACGACGTCGACCATCCCGCACGCATGGATCACGCGCACCGCGAGTTTCTCGAGGTCGGGCGGAACCCGCGACAGGTCGGCCTCGGCGCGGATCGTCGCGAACGACTGGCGGTAGATTTCCTGCCCGTCGCGAATGTAGTCAAGCATCGGTGGTGTCCTGGCTGTGCCGCGCGCCCGTCAGTCGGGCCGCGGCCTGGTCAATCGTCAGATGGCGCGCGAGCGGGGCGCCGAGGCCCGCGGCGGCGTCGCGCCGGTAAAGGTCGTAGCGCCCGGGCGCGACCGCGACGAGCGTGTGCGTCGCCGCGTGCGGCAGCGCGCAATGGCGCGCGCAACCTGTCAGGTGTACGTCGAGCGGACGGTCGATGCGCGCGGCCAGCGCGAGCGCGTCGCGTTTCGTATCGGCGCGCGATTTCGCGCAGCCTGCGCTGCCCGTGCACGCGACGAGCGATGCGAGCGGATCGGTCGGCGCGCACACGAGACCGAGCGACGCGAGCGCGTCGAGCACGGCCGGCGCGCGGTCATGTGTCACGCCATGCACGAACACGCCTTGCCAGGGCGTCATCGACAGCGTGCCGTCGCCGTCGGCTTCCGATATGTCGGCAAGCCGTTCCAGTTGCGTCGCGTCGAGCCGGCCGAGCGCGCATTGCGCGCCGACGCTGCAGCGGGCCGCGTCGAGCGACGGCCGCGCGCCGAAACGCAGCGCGGCATCGGACGGCGCGCGTCGCCAGCCGGCGAGCGCCGGGTCGGCCGCCAGCGGGAAGGGCAGAGCGTGTTGCGCACGTTCGAGCAGCGCGCGTTCGCCGCAGGTCGCGAGCAACGCGCGCATCCGCGCGACGTCGGCCGGCGCGAGATCGAGGAACGCGAGCAGCAACGCACGCACGAGCGCGACGGCCTGGTCGGGCGACACGTCGATCGACGCGGGCGTGTCGCCAGGGGCGACCGGCACGCAGCCGGCTAGGCCCGCGGCGATGCGCAGCGCGCCGTCGCCGCGACGCCAGGCGGCCAGCCAGATATCGTGCGGATGATCGAGCGCCGCGACCGATTCGCCGCCATCGAGCTGGATCGAGAATTTCGGTGACAGTTCGCCGCGACGCGGCTCGCGCGCCAACAGGTCGAAGAGGGGTGTCGCGAGTGCGCGGCTGTCGAGCAGCGCGTCGGGGTCGCGCCCGGCGAGCGGGCTGAGCATCAGGTTGCGGACGTCGTCGCTCATGGCGAGCGCGGCCCGGTCGTCGGCGGCATCGGCGGCGCGCGGGCCGAGGCCCGCGTCGAGCAACGCGCTGGCCAGCGGATCGGCCGCGCCGCCGCGAATGCCGCGCAGCTGAAGATTCGCGCGATTGGTCGCGTCGATCGCACCGGAGCCATAGGCGCGCGCGGCAGCGGCGATCGCGCGCGCCTGTCGCGCGTCGAGCCGGCCGCCCGGCAGCTTGATGCGGCACAGTCCGCCGTCGGCGGCCGCGACGACGCGCACGAGTCCCGGGCAGGCCGACGGGCGCACGGCGGGCGACACAGGAATCGAGACGGGGGCGGAACTCAACGGAATACGGGACAGTGTCGCGCAGCGGCCAACGCATCGGTACACCCCGCCCGACGCCGGCTGGCACGCACGCACTTTCAGGCCGGCAGGTCTCCTGGCTGACAGGTCGGCGCCTGCTCCCGGCCTTCCCGGTGAAACCAGTGGCATGAAAGGGAGATCGGCTCGCTGTCTACAGTTGCGGGGGCAGCCACGGCGGCGCGACGCGCGCCCCGTGTTCCCTCTTCGGCCCCGAAGGGCACCGGCGATCGAACGGCCGTAGGATACCCGATTTCGACGGCGCTTCGCGACCGCCCGGCCATGCGCCGGAGCCGGGGCAAAACACGGTGCGGGGCGGCGGGCCGGCAGATGAAACGCGCGGTGGAACACGGTACCATGCCGACTTTCGCAATGCGGACGGCCGCACCGGCGCCTTTACGGCCGCCGCGCGGCGACTCGATGGAATCGAACGATGGGGAAGGGTGCATGACGGCGTGGCTGACGGTAGTGGGCATCGGCGACGACGGCTACGCGGGGCTCGGACGCAGCGCGCGGCGCGCGCTGCTCGACGCGACGCGGGTGGTCGGCGCGAAGCGGCACCTCGACATGCTGCCCGCGCGGCTGCCGGCCGCGCGCGAAACGTGGCCGTCTCCGTTCGACCTGTCGGGCCTGCTCGCGCGCCGCGGCTCGCCCGTTTGCGTGCTCGCGAGCGGCGACCCGATGCTGTTCGGCGTCGGCGCGACGCTCGCGCGCGAACTGCTCCCCGACGAGTGGCGCGTGCTGCCCGCCCCGTCGTCGCTGTCGCTCGCGGCCGCGCGGCTCGGCTGGGCGTTGCAGGACATCGGCGCGGTGTCGCTCGTCGGTCGCCCGCTCGCGACGCTCGCGCGCCACCTGTTGCCGGGCCGGCGCCTGTTCGTGCTGAGCGCGGACGGCCGCACGCCGGCCACGGTCGCCGCCGAGCTCACGGCACGCGGCTTCGGCCCGACGCGCATCAGCGTGTTCGAACATCTCGGCGGCCCGCTGGAACGGCGCATCGACGGCCTCGCGCAGGACTGGAGCGTCGACGAAACGGCCGCGCTCAATCTCGTCGCGCTCGACTGCCGGGCCGGCCCCGACGCACCGCGCCGCGCGCTCACGCCCGGCTTGCCCGACGATGCGTACCGCCACGACGGCCAGCTCACCAAGCGCGACATGCGCGCGCTCACGCTCGGGCGCCTCGCGCCCGCACCCGGCGAACTGCTGTGGGACGTCGGCGCGGGCAGCGGCTCGATCGGCATCGAATGGATGCGCGCGCATCCATCGTGCCAGGCGATCGCGATCGAATCGCACGCCGAGCGGCAGCGCTTCATCGAGCACAACCGCGACGCGCTCGGCGTGCCGGGCCTGCAACTCGTCGCGGGGCGTGCGCCCGATGCGCTCGCGGGGCTCGCCGCGCCCGACGCGATCTTCGTCGGCGGTGGCGCGACGGCGCCCGGCGTGCTCGACGCGTGCTGGTCGGCGCTGAAGCCCGGCGGCCGGCTCGTCGCGAACGCGGTCACGCTGCAGGGCGAGCTGGCGCTCGCCGCGTGGCGCGATGCGCACGGCGGCACGCTCATGCGCGTATCGCTCGCGCACGCGGAGCCGCTCGGCCGCTTCGACACGTGGCGGCAACCGTTGCCCGTCACGCTGTACGACGTGCGCAAGCCGGACGCCACGGCAACCGGCCTGTCGAACCTCGCGGACCTCGCGTGATGCGCGACGAAACTCCCGAACAACCGGCGCCGCTGCGGTTCGGCTACACGACCGGCAGCTGCGCGACCGCGACGTCGCTCGCCGCCGCGCGCCTGCTGCTCGCGGGCCGCGCGGACGATGCAGTCGAAATCGTGCTGCCGAAGGGGCAGCGCGTAATGATGCGGCTCGAGTTCTGCCGCACCACGGCCGACGGCGCCGAAGCCGGCACGCTGAAGGACGCCGGCGACGATCCCGACGTCACGCACGGCGCGCTGATCTTCGCGCGCGTCGCGCTCGCCGCGACGCCGGGCGTGCGCTTTCATGCGGGGCCGGGTGTCGGCACGGTCACGCGCGCGGGGCTCACGCTGCCGGTCGGCGAACCGGCGATCAATCCGGTGCCACGCCAGATGATGACAACCCACCTCGACGCGCTCGCCGCCGAATACGGCCATACGGGAGGCTTCGACGTGACGATCGGCGTCGAGGGCGGCGAGGCGCTCGCGTTGAAGACGATGAACCCGCGCCTCGGGATCGTCGGCGGGCTGTCGATCCTCGGCACGACCGGCATCGTGCGGCCGTTCTCGTGTTCCGCGTACATCGCGTCGATCCACCAGGGCATCGACGTCGCGCGCGCGAACGGCATCGCGCACATCGCCGCGTGTACCGGCAACGCGAGCGAGGACGCGATGCGCGCGCATTACGGCCTGCCCGACATGGCGCTGATCGAAATGGGCGATTTCGCGGGCGCGGTGCTCAAGCACCTGCGCCGCGCGCCCGTCGCGCGCCTGTCGATGTGCGGCGGGTTCGGCAAGCTCAGCAAGCTCGCGGCCGGCCATCTCGACCTGCACAGCCGCCATTCGAGCATCGACCTGCCGCTGCTTGCGCAGTGGGCGTCGGAGGCCGGCGCGAACGACGCGCTGCAGGCCGCGATGCGCGCCGCGAACACGAGCCAGGAAGCGCTGAAGCTCGCGCAGGCCGGCGGCGTACCGCTCGGCGACATCGTCTGCGCGCATGCACTGCGCGTCGCGCGCGACATCGTGCCGGCCTCGGTCGCCGTCGAGATGTTCGCGATCGACCGGCAAGGCCGCTTCGTCGGAGACGCGCGATGAACGCCATGAACACCCGCATCCTGTTGCTCGGCGGCACCGGCGACGCGCTGAAGATCGCACGCGCGCTCGGCCCGCGACACGTCTACAGCCTCGCGGGCCTCGGCAAGGTGCCCGACGATTTGCGCTGCGACGTGCGCGTTGGCGGCTTCGGCGGCGCGGCGGGGCTTGCCGCCTATCTGCGCAGCGCGGATATCGGTCTCGTGATCGATGCCACGCATCCGTATGCCGCGCAAATCAGCGCGAACGCGGCGGCCGCCGCGCGCGGCGCCGGCGTGCCGCTATGGGCGCTGCGCCGCGCACCGTGGACGCCCGGGCCCGGCGACGACTGGCGGATGGTCGACGACTGGGCCGGCATCGAAGCCGCGCTCGCGCCGTTCCGGCGGCCGCTGTTCACGCTCGGCCGCGAACCGCTCGCGCATCTCGACGACATCCCGCCGCACCAGTTCTGGCTGGTGCGCTGCCTCGATCCGCATCCCGGCAACGCGCGCGCACAGGTCGTCGCCGCGCGCGGGCCGTTCACGCTCGACGGCGAACGCGCGCTGCTCGCGCTCGCGGGTATCGACGTCGTGGTCAGCAAGAACAGCGGCGGCGCGGCGACCGAAGCCAAGCTCGAGGTTGCACGCGAACGCCGGCTGCCGGTCGTGATGTTGCGCCGGCCGCCGCTGCCCGATGCCGATCGCGCGTTCGACTCGGCCGCCGCGCTGCTCGATGCACTCGATCCGGCCGCGCGCGCGTGATGCGGCGCGCCCGGCTGCACAATGAATTGACGGAGAATTTTCGATGACGGTGTATTTCATCGGCGCGGGCCCCGGCGACCCGGAGCTGATCACGGTGAAGGGCCAGCGCCTCGTGCGCGCGTGCCCGGTGATCCTGTATGCCGGTTCGCTCGTGCCGCCGGCCGTGCTCGACGGCCATCGCGCGGAACAGGTCGTCAATACGGCCGAGCTCGACCTCGATACGATCGTCACGCTGCTCGCCGACGCGCATGCGAAAGGGCAGGACGTCGCGCGCGTGCATTCGGGCGATCCGTCGCTGTACGGCGCGATCGGCGAGCAGATGCGCCGGCTGAAGGCGCTCGGGATTCCGTATGAAATCGTCCCCGGGGTGACGGCCACGGCCGCGTGCGCGGCGACGCTCGGCGTCGAGCTGACCCTGCCCGGCATCGCGCAGACGGTGATCCTCACGCGCTTCGCGGGCAAGACGACGATGCCTGAAGGCGAAGCGCTCGGTTCGCTCGCCGCGCATCGCGCGACGCTCGCGATTCATCTCGGCGTGCGGCATCTCGCGCGGATCGTCGACGAAGTGCTGCCGCACTACGGGCCCGCGTGCCCGGTCGCGGTGATCTATCGCGCGAGCTGGCCCGACGAGGCGCGCGTGACCGGCACGCTTGCCGACATCGTCGGCAAGGTGCAGGGCACGCAGATCGAACGCACCGCGCTGATCCTGATCGGGCGCGTGCTCGATGCCGAAGGGTTCGCGGATTCGACGCTCTATGCGAGCGGAGGCTGAGGCCGTCGTACGATCAGGCTCGCCCGTCATCCCCCGCATCTGACGTGCGTTACGCCCGCGCGGCGCGACGCGCAAACTGCGGCGCGAATCCCGCGGCCAGCGCGAACAGCACGACACACAGGCAAGCCATCGCGATCCACGCGGGCGACAGATCCGCGAGATGCTGGCGCACCACGCCCGCCGCGAACGGAAACAGCCCCGCGATCAGATAGCCGATACCCTGCACGAACCCCGTCAGCGATGCCGCATCGGCCGGCGTCGCCGCGTGATCGACGGTGACGATCAGCGACAGCGGAAACAGCGCGCCGATCCCGGCTCCCAGCAGCAGCGCGGCCGGCAACGCGAGCGCCTGCGGTGCGGCCAGCATCACCAGCAACCCGGCGAGCAGCGACGCGATCGCCGCGTGCAGCGCGGGCCGGCGATCGGGCAGGCGGTCGATCGTCGCCGAGATCGTCAGCCCCGCGACCACTTCCGCGAGCGTCACGCCGCCGAGCAGGGTGCCGGCCGCTGTCGGCGACCAGCCGAGCCGCATGTAGTACGGCGGCAGCCATGCCAGCACCAGCGTGTATGCGCCCGTCGCGATCCCGAAGAACGCCGCGAGCCGCCATGCGCGCGGCGAGCGCGACGGGCGTGACGGTTGCGCATGCGTGGCCGGCGTCGAAGCCGCAGCCGCGCCGAACGCGTCCGCATCGCCGCCGCGGCTGGCCAGCGGCCATGCGATCGCCGCGATCGCGGCCGGCAACGCCCAGCCCGCAAGCGCCGCGAGCCAGCCCCAGCGCGCCGCGGCAAACGGCGCGACGACGCTCGCGAGCACCGCGCCTCCCATGATCGACGTCGAATAAACGCCCATCGCGCCACCGATGCGCGTCGCGAATTGCGCCTTGATGAATCCCGGCAGCAGCGCCTGCACCAGCGCGATTCCGATGCCCGCGCAGCACGCGCTCGCCAGCAGCAGCCACGCATGCTGCGCGCCGATGCGCGATGCGCACGCGAACCCGATCAACGCGACACCGAGCCATACGCCGCCCGCGATGCCCGTCGCGCGCTGCAATCGCCGCGCGCTCAATGCGCCGAGGCCCATCAGCAGGATCGGGATCGTGGTCAGCAGGCTCGCCGCGCCGTCGCCGATGCCGGTCGCGCGCTGGATCATGTCGAGCAGCGGACCGATCGCGGCCAGCGCCGGCCGCAGGTTCAGTCCGACCAGTACGATGGCGGCCAGCCGCCAGCCGGGGGAAGTCGAGCGATTCATCAAACGGCCCTCGATATCGATGCACGGCGCCGCCGTCGGGGGAACCGTGCGTTTTCATGTAAAGTATCTCGACATCAAGATAAATGCTGATTTGTCTCGACGTCAAGATAACTGGTGAACCGAGGAGGGTTAATGGATCGAGCCGCGTATGCGCTCGCGCAGTGGCGCGTCGAGCGTCCGGATCTGGATGCGTCGTCGATGCTCGTGATGGGACGGTTGCAGGAGGCGGCGCTCGTGATCGCGCGCGACGGCCTCAATCCGCTGTTTGCGCGCTACGGGATGCAGCCGGGCGAATTCGACGTGCTGGCGACGCTGCGGCGCAGCGGCGCGCCGTTCGCGTTGACGCCGACCGCGCTGTACGACGCGCTGATGATGTCGTCGGGCGGCATGACCGCACGCATCGACCGGCTGCAGAAGGCCGGCTGGGTCGAGCGCCGGCCGAACCCGGCCGACGGACGCGGCACGCTCGTCGCGCTGACGGACGCCGGCCGCGCGCTGATCGACGACGCGGTGGTCGCGCACGTCGACAATCAGCGCGCGATGCTGGCCGCGTTGTCGGAGGCGGAGCAGGCGCAACTTTCGACGTTGCTGGAGAAACTGCTGGCGGGATGGGGGAAACAAGCGTCGGCGTCGGCCGTGAAATAGCTGCGCCGGATCGTCACGCCGGACGCAACGAGCGGAAGCCGGACACGCAGAAGGGAAGCGGGAAAACCGCCCGCCGCGCGATGCGGCGAGCCGGACAGGCAGCGGGCAGCCCGCTGCGCAGCTCAGTCGCGAGCCGGGATATTGAGCCCGCGCGCGACGGCCGGGCGCGCAACGAACGCTTCGAGCGCGCGTGCGACGTGGCGGAACTCGCCGAAGCCGACGAGATCGCCGGCCTCATAGAACCCGACGAGGTTGCGCACCCACGGGAAGATCGCGATGTCGGCGATCGTGTACGTATCGCCCATCACCCACTTGCGGTTCGCCAGATGCGCATCGAGCACGCCGAGCAGGCGCTTCGATTCGGCGACGTAGCGGTCGCGCGGCCGCTTGTCCTCGTAGTCGCGGCCGGCGAACTTGTGGAAGAAGCCGACCTGGCCGAACATCGGACCGATGCCGCCCATCTGGAACATCACCCACTGGATCGTCTCGTAGCGGCCGGCGAGGTCCTTCGGAATCAGCTGGCCCGTCTTGTCCGCGAGATAGATCAGGATCGCGCCCGATTCAAACAGCGGCAGCGGTTTTCCGTCCGGGCCGTCCGGATCGATGATCGCCGGGATCTTGTTGTTCGGGTTCAGCGACAGGAATTCGGGCGACAACTGGTCGTTCGTGTCGAAACGCACGAGATGCGGCTCGTACGGCAGGCCGGTTTCCTCGAGCATGATCGACACCTTGACGCCGTTCGGCGTCGGCAGCGAGTACAGCTGGAGACGGTCGGGATGCTGGGCCGGCCATTTTTTCGTGATCGGGAAGGCGGACAGATCGGGCATGGAGGTTCGCTCGTCAACGTGGAGGATCCGCGCGCCGCCGGCCTGCCGCGCGTCGCCGCGGGCCCCCGGCACGGCGGCAGGAACGGGACGATCGCATCGGCATGGCGGGCGGGGCGCGCCGAAAACGCCCACTGTAGCCGATCCCCGCGATCGCTGCAGACGGCGACCCGGCGTCGCGGCATGCATCGCGCCGTGCCGCACGGCACGGCACCGCGTCGTCGGAAGTCGTGCCGCATCCGTACCCGGGCCGGCGCGGCGGCATGAACCGATTTCATTTCAGCGGCTATTGATATACGACGTCCTAACACGCCGCACGTCCATTGCCACGCGGCGCCACGAAGTCGGTCAATCAGTAAATCCTCAACAAACGGAAGGTTTTTGTTAGGGAAACTCCCGCCCCGCGCCGCTCGGTTTTTTGTTGACCGACATCGTATAACGCCGTCATGATTTCCTGAAAGAAAGGTCCCATCCACCGACCGAAGTGAGGAGACATGAACACAACCACGATCGGGCGCCGCGTCTGCCGAATCGCCCTGGCGCTGGGCTTCACGCTGTCGGCCGCGGCGGCCGTCGCGGCCCCCGTGTCGCTGAATGTCGTCGACGTCGCGGGCAACCTGCAACTGACGCAGAAGGCCATCGAGGCCTTCAAGGACAAGAACCCGAATCTCGTGTCGAACGTCACGTTCACGAATGCGCCCGCGCCGCAGCTGCCGGGCAAGATCAAGGCGATGCAGGCGGCGGGGCGCTCCGACATCGACCTCGTGCTGACCGGCACCGACGCGCTGGCCGCCGGCATCGAGCAGAACCTCTGGCTCAAGCTGCTGCCCGACAACGCGGGCGCGTTCCCCGGCGTGCTCGACAAGTACGCGCCCGGCCCGCGCAAGATGCAGGATCTCGCGCAGGGCTTCGGCCTCGAAGTGACCTACATGCCGGCCGGCCCGCTGCTCGAATACAACCCGGCCAAGGTCGGCGATCCGCCGAAGACGCCCGCCCAGCTGCTCGCGTGGTGCAAGGCGCATCCGAACAAGCTGATCTACGCGCGCCCGGCGAACTCGGGCCCGGGCCGCACGTTCCTGATGGGGCTGCCGTACGTGCTCGGCGACAAGAACCCGCAGGATCCGATCAACGGCTGGGACAAGACCTGGGCGTTCTTGAAGCAGCTCGACGACTGCATCCCGTACTACCCGGGCGGCACGTCGGCGGTGATGAAGGAGCTCGGCGAAGGCACGCGCGACATGACCGTGACCGTCACCGGCTGGGACATCAACCCGCGCGCGCTCGGCATCGTGCCGGCCGATTTCCGGATCCAGGCGTTCGACAATATGACGTGGGTCAACGACGCGCACTACATGGTGATCCCGAAGGGCGTGCCGAAGGACAAGCTCGACGTGCTGTTCAAGCTGATGAACTTCCTGCTCGAGCCGCCGCAGCAGGCGATGACCTACGACGACGGCTACTTCTATCCGGGCCCGGCGGTAAAGGGCGTGACGCTGGAGATGGCGCCCGCGCACAGCCAGGACGTCATCAAGAAATTCGGCCGCCCCGAGTACGCCAGGCTGCTGGCCGATCATCCGCACGTGCAGCCGCTCAGCGCGCAGGCGATGGTCGCCGCGTTCCAGAAGTGGGACCGCGAGATCGGTTCGCAGAAGTCGAAATGACGCATGAACCCGCGGGCGCTGCGGCGCCCGCGCCGACGGAGTTCGCGTAATGAAGCACAGTTTCGAACGGCTGCGGCTCGACGGCGTGTGCCGCAGCTTCACCAATGCGGAGGGCGCGCAGGTCGCCGCACTGAACGGGCTCGATCTCGATATCAGGCGCGGCGAGTTCATCGCGCTGCTCGGCCCGTCCGGTTGCGGCAAATCGACCGCGCTGAACTGCATTGCCGGGCTGCAGCCGCTCACGAGCGGCGGCATCTGGCTCGACGACACGCGCATCGACGTGCTGCCGCCCGAGCGCCGCGGCTTCGGGATGGTGTTCCAGAACTACGCGCTGTTTCCGCACATGTCGGTGCTCGAGAACGTCGGCTTCGGGCTGAAGATGCGCGGCGTGCCGAAGCAGGAAACGCGGCGGCGCGCGCAGCAGGCGCTCGAACTCGTGCAGCTCGTCGGCCACGAAGGCAAGCTGCCCGGGCAGCTGTCGGGCGGCCAGCAGCAGCGCGTCGCGATCGCGCGCGCGATCGTCATCGAGCCGCCGCTGGTGCTGATGGACGAGCCGCTGTCGAACCTCGACACGAAGCTGCGCATCGAGATGCGGGCCGAGATCCGCCGCATCCACACGCAGCTCGAACGCGCGACGATCTACGTGACGCACGACCAGGACGAGGCGCTGTCGATGGCCGACCGGATCGTCGTGATGAAGGAGGGCGTCGTGCAGCAGGTCGCGTCGCCGAAGGACGTGTACACGCGCCCGCACAACCTGCACGTCGCGCGCTTCATGGGCTATCGCAACGTGCTGCCGTTCACGCTGGAAGGGATGGCCGGCGATCACGTGAACGTCACGGCCGCCGGCGTGCGCCTCGCGGGCGTGCCGATGGCCGGTTTCGACGGCAAGGACGTGCTGGTCGCGCTGCGTCCCGACGATATCGAACGCGCGACGGAAAGCGCCGACAACGCGTTCGACGCGACCGTCGACACGCTCGAGTACGGCGGCCGCGATTCGCTGATCCGCGCCACCACGCCGTTCGGCCCGATCTGGGCGCGCGTGGCCGGCGAATTCGCCGAAGGCGAACGGCTGCGCCTGCGCGTGGCGCCGGCGCGCACGCTCGTCTACGCGGGAGACGCGAAATGAACGACGCACGCGCGGCGCTGGGCCGCCGGGAGGCCGCATGAGCACGCTCGCGGCCGGTACGCGGCGCGACGCGAAGGCGTGGCTCGTCACGCCCGCGCTCGCGTTCATCGTCGCGCTGTTCATCTATCCGTTCGCCTACGGCCTCGTGCTGTCGTTCCAGCCGATGAACGGCGGCGGCGCGCTCGCGAACTACGTGCAGTTCTTCACCGATACCGCGATGTGGCCGACCGTGCTCGTCACGCTGAAGCTCGCGGTGCCGGCCACGCTGATCAACGTCGGCATCTCGGTGCCCGTCGCGTTCGCGCTGCGCCGCAATTCTCCGTACCAGAAGTTCGTCACGACGCTGCTGGTGATTCCCGTCACGCTCGGCACGGTGCTCGTCGCCGACGGGATGCTCACGTACTTCGGCCCGAACGGCTGGTTCCCGCAGGCGCTGCAGGGGCTGCACCTGTACACGGACGAAGTGCGCCTCACGCACAACTACTGGGGCGTGCTGCTGTCGCTGATCGTGTCGGGCTTTCCGTTCGCGTTCCTGCTGATGCTGTCGTACGTCAGCGGCATCGATCCGACGCTCGCGCGCGCCGCGGCCACCCTCGGCGCGAACCCGTGGCAGCAGTTCCGGCAGATCTACCTGCCGCTGCTGGTGCCGGGGCTCACGATGGCCGCGTGCCTGTCGTTCGTGCAGGCGTTCTCGGTGTTTCCGTCGGCCGTGCTGCTCGGCGCGCCGGCCGGGCCGACGCGCGTGATCTCGATCGCGGCCGCCGAAGCCGCGTTCGAGAGCTACGACTATTCGCTCGCGTCCGCGATCGCGATCGTGATGGGCTTCGTCCAGTTGCTGGTGGTCGCCTCGATGCTCGGCGCGCGCCGCTTCTTCTATACCGGTCCGGTCACGGGAGGCAAGGGCTGATGGGGACCGACAATCATGCCGCGCCAGCCTGGCCGCCGAAGCACAACCCGCCCGGCGCACAGCCCGTCAACGCGATGAAGCCGCGGAAGCTGCGCGGCAGCCTCGCCGGCCGCGCGTGGAAGGCGCTCGTGTGGGGGCTGATGGCGTTCTTCCTGCTGAACGTGATGCTGCTGATCGCGACCGTCGCGGTGAATTCGGTCGCGACACGCTGGTTCGGCACGCCGCTGCCGCAGGGCTTCACGCTGCACTGGTACGCGAAGGCATGGGAAGACTTCCAGCTCGCGAGCGTGCTGTGGGTGACCGTCGAAGTCGTCGGCGCGGTCGTGCTGCTGTCGGTCGCGCTCGGCGTGCCGGCCGCGTATGCGCTCGCCCGCGTGCAGTTTCGCGGCAAGCGCTTCGCGCTGCTGGTGTTCCTGCTGCCGCTGATGGTGCCGCCCGTCACGTACGGGATCCCGATGGCGACCGTCATGTACAAGGTCGGACTCGCGGGCACGCTGCCGGGCGTGATCCTCGCGAACCTGGTGCCGGCGCTGCCGTTCGTGATCCTCGTGATGACGCCGTTCATCGAGCAGATCGACCCGAATCTCGAATCCGCCGCGCGGATCTTCGGGGCGAACACGTGGCGCTATTTCCGCTACGTGCTGCTGCCGCTGCTGGTGCCCGGCATGCTCGCCGCGGGCCTGCTCGTGCTGGTGCGCACGATCGGGATGTTCGAGCTGACTTTCTTCACCGCGGGCCCGAGCACGCAGACGCTCGTCGTCGCGCTGTATTACGCGGTGTTTTCGACCGGCGTGCGCGCGCCGCAGTCGATCGATGCGATGGCGATGATCTACATGGCCATCACGCTCATCTGGGTCGTGATCGCGCTGCAGTTCGTGAGCCCGACGCAGCTGGTGAGCCGCGTGAAGCAAGAGCGGCAGTAACCGCGACCCGATCGACGCGGCAGCAGGGCGGCCGCGTGATTGCATTGCGCCGCGCGGACGTTGGCCCGCACGCATCCGTGCAATTGGTTACAAATGGATACCGCGAACGACACGCGGACGTTGCAGACTACGCGGCGTACCGGCCACGCGCTGCGTTCATCGCGCAGCGCCGCATGCCGCCCGACGTTCACCCGATGCACGGATATCCATGAAGTTCCAAACGCTGCTCACGCTCGGCTGTGCCGCCTCGCTGCTTGCCGCCTGCAACCTGCTCCACGACGGTCCCGGATCGAGCGACGTCGACGCCGCGGTGCGCCGCGCGCTCGAGGCGGAAAACCACGGCGGCCTGAACGCGCTGTTCGGCCAGCCGCTGCCCGTGTCGGCCGACGTGATCTCGGCGAAACCCGACGGCGACTGCAAGAAGGCCGGCGAGCGCACCTACACGTGCGACGTCGTGGTCACGTGGCGCAATACCGATTACTCGCCGTCGCGCGCGAACCTCACGTTCGTGCAGGCCGCCGACGGTTCGTGGCAGACGTCGGGCGTCGATGCGGCCATCGCGACGGGCGCCGCCAAGTCGATGATCGACCGGATCGGCAAGGCATGGCCCGGCAATGCGGCCAGCGCCGCGTCGGCGCCGCAGTAATGCCCCGGGCGGCCGTTCTGACGATTGCGGTGTGCGATGCAGCCGATGCGCGCCGCACCGTCGCGCGCCGTTCGTCGAAGGCCTGCCCCCGATAACGGATGCCTCCGCCGGTCGCGACGAGCGCACCGGTGCACAGCTCAGCGCCCGCGACCCGCTATGCCGGCAGCGGGTGCGCCCGGCGCCGGGCGGCCCGCCGCGCTCGCCGCGCCGGCATCCGCGCCGATCCCCGACGCTTGTTCGAGACGCGCTTCGGCGGCGCGGATGTCGTCCGGATACTGGCCCTTCAGCGGCTTGTAGCCCGCCTGCTCGAGCTGGCGCAACTGCGCGACGACTTCGGCTCGCGTGACGGGTGCGGCAAGCGATTGCGCGAACGACACGGCAGGGGCCGCCAGCGCCGCGGCGAGAACGAGCATGGAAAGCTTGGTTTTCATCTTCAGGATCTCCGAAAAACGGGGTACCCGGCACGGCACACGCGCCGCAACGGTGAGTCCATCTTGTTCGACCCACGCTTAAGTCCGGATTAACCTGAAAAAGGGCGCGAACATCAGTCCGCTATCGGCAGAACCTATTTTCGATATGCGGATCGACATATAGGGAAAACCCTTAATTCGAGATATAATCACCGGGTAGAAGAAAGGTCGAACCATGCCCGAACGTTTCCAATCCCTTGAAAAATTTGTGTTTTCCCTGATCGTGATGTCCGCGGTCGTCTGCTCCGCATTCCTCGCGTACGAGCGTCATCCCGAGATCAAGATCGCCCTGCACGAAGGCGAAGCGCTGATGCGCGAAAGCGCCAAGTACTCGGCCATCTGCTCGCCGTCGAAGGTCGATCCTTGCGTCGAGATGTCCGCGTACTGATACGCGCATCGAAATCCATTTCAGACGCGTCCGGCCGCTTTGGCGGCCGGCGTTCGTTCACGTAGCGCGCTCGGGGAATCCGTACCCGGCCGCAAGACGGCGCGGATGTACACGCACTGATCAACGCGTCGGGTCGTCGGCACCCGTAGCCCCTGAATCCAGCCGGCCCCGCTTCGAGCAATCGAGCGGGGCCGTTCTGTTTGCGCGGTCGAAATGCGCGACCGAAGCGATCGCCGCTTCCCGGACGCATCACACGACGTTACGCGGCTCGCCCGCCGCAAAGGCGGCGACGTTGTCGACGAGCTGGTCGGCCAGCGCCTGCATCGCCTCGTCGCTCGCCCATCCGACATGCGGCGTCAGGATGAAGGCCGGATGCGACAGGATCGCGTGAAACGGATGCGCGGCCGGCAGCGGCTCCTGCGTGAGCACGTCGAACCCGGCCCCCGAGATCTGCCCCGACTGCAGCGCGTCGACCAGCGCGCTTTCATCCACGAGTCCGCCGCGCGCGGTATTGATCAGCAACGGGCGGCGCGCCATCCGTTCGAAGGCGCGTGCGTCGATCAGGTTGCGCGTGGCCGGCGTGAGCGGACAGTGCAGCGTGATCGCGTCGCTGTCGCGCAGCAGCGCGTCGAGCGGCACGTGATCGTCTC
The DNA here is from genome assembly GCF_902498995.1 of Burkholderia anthina. GTDB lineage: Bacteria > Pseudomonadota > Gammaproteobacteria > Burkholderiales > Burkholderiaceae > Burkholderia > Burkholderia anthina. The sequence continues at coordinate 21,591 of NZ_CABVLY010000006.1, read as the reverse complement.
CCCGCGCATCGCCGTGCGCGGCGAACAGCACGCGCATGTCGAGCGCGCGGGCGATGCCGGCCACCGCGCGGCCGAGCACGCCGTCGCCGACGATCCCGAGCGTCGAGCCGGCCAGGTCGCGAATCGGGTGATCGAAGAAGCAGAACTGTCCGCTGTCGAGCCAGCGTCCCGCCCGCACCGCGTCGCGATACGCGACGAGGCTGCGCCGCAGCGCGAAGATCAGCGCGAACGTGTGCTCGGGCACGGTGCGCACCGCATACCCGCGAATGTTGCTGACGACGATGCCGCGCGCCGCGCATGCGTCGAGATCGACGATGTCGGTGCCGGTGGCCGCGATCGCGATCATCTTCAGGTTCGGTGCATCGGCGAGTGCCGCCGCGTCGAGCCGGACCTTGTTGGTGACGACGATGTCCGCGTCGCCGATGCGTTCGGCCACCTCGTTCGCGGCCGTCCGCTCGAACGTATGGAGCGCGTGCGGAAACGGCAACGGCTTCAGCACGGTCTGCGGCGACAGCGTCGCGCGGTCGAGAAACACGATCTTCGCGGGAGAAGCGCTGGAAAACATGGCGGGCCTCGCTGACGGGCGCCCGGCGGGCGCGCAACGGCAACGATTCTGCCAACGGCGCGCGCGGCGCGGCTTGATCGTTGCGCGAGCGCGCTTTCCCGGATGGAAAGGCCGGTGCAGCGGATGCCACATTTTCCTGCCCGCCAGCCTTTCCGTCCGGGAAAGGCTGGTTGAGCATCGATCGATTTTCGCAGCGCGCGAACGCCGTCATGATCGCCTCATCGACAACACGATTTCATCGGAGACAGTCATGACGAGACCCCTGGACGGCATCCGCGTGCTGGAACTCGGCCAACTGATCGCCGGGCCGTTCGCGGGCCGGATGCTCGCGGAATTCGGCGCGGACGTGATCAAGGTCGAGCCGCCCGGCGTCGGCGACCCGCTGCGCAAATGGCGGCTGCTGCACGAAGGCACGTCGGTCTGGTGGGCCGCGCAGTCGCGCAACAAGCGCTCGCTCGCGCTCGACCTGCGCACCGCCGAAGGGCAGGACGTCGTGCGCCGCCTCGTCGCCGAAACCGACGTGCTGATCGAGAACTTCCGGCCCGGCACGCTCGAAGGCTGGGGACTCGGCTGGGACACGCTGTCCGCCATCAATCCGGGGCTCGTGATGCTGCGCGTGTCCGGCTTCGGGCAAACCGGCCCGTACCGCGACCGGCCCGGCTTCGGCGTGATCGCCGAAGCGATGGGCGGCCTGCGGCACCTGACCGGCGAGCCCGGCCGCACGCCGGTGCGTGTGGGCGTGTCGCTCGGCGATTCGCTGTCGGCACTGCACGGCGTGATCGGCGTGCTGCTCGCGCTGCGGCATCGCGAACAGCAGGGCGGCAAGGGGCAGGTCGTCGACGTCGCGCTGTACGAGTCGGTCTTCAACATGATGGAAAGCCTGTTGCCCGAATACTCGGCGTTCGGCGCGGTGCGCGAGGCGGCCGGCAGCAGCCTGCCCGGCATCGCGCCGACCAACGCGTACCGGTGCCGCGACGGCAAGTACGCGCTGATCGCCGGCAACGGCGACAGCATCTTCCGGCGCCTGATGGAACTGATCGTGCGCCCCGATCTCGGCAACGATCCGGCGCTCGCGCACAACGACGGCCGCGTCGCGCAGGTCGCGCGCATCGATGCGGCGATCGGCGAATGGAGCGCGCAGCACGATCTCGACGACGTGCTGGCCGCGCTGAACGAAGCGCGCATTCCGTCCGGGCGCATCTACGACGTCGCCGACATCGCGGCCGACCCGCATTACCGCGCCCGCGACATGATCGTCGACGCCGCGTTGCCCGACGGCACGCCGGTACTCGTGCCGGGCATCGTGCCGAAACTGGGCGCGACGCCGGGACACATCGAGCGTGCGGCGCCCGCGCTCGGCGCGCATACCGATGCCGTACTCGAATCGATCGGCATCGATGCCGCGACGCGCGACGACTGGCGCACGCGCGGCGTGATCTGAACGGACCCTGGAGCGACGACATGAGCACACAACCCAAACGACTCTACATCCACGAAGTCGCGACACGCGACGGTTTCCAGAACGAAGCGGCCTTCGTCGACACCGACGACAAGATCGCGCTCGTCGATGCGCTGAGCGCGTGCGGCTACGCGAAGATCGAGGTCACGTCGTTCACGTCGGCGAAGGCGATTCCCGCGCTGCGCGACGCCGAGGCCGTGATGCACGGCATCGCGCGCGCGCCGGGCGTCGTCTATACGGTGCTCGTGCCGAACGTGCGCGGCGCGGAACGCGCGCTGTCGTGCGGCGTCGACGAAGTGAACCTCGTGATGTCGATGAGCGAGAGCCACAACCGCGCGAACCTGCGGATGACCCGAGAGCAGTCGTTCGCGCAGCTGCGCGACGTGATCGACGCGGTGCGCGGCACGGGCGTCGCGATCAACGTGTCGCTGTCGACCGCGATGGGCTGCCCGATGGAGGGCGACGTGCGCGCCGAAACCGTGCTCGCGTGGATGCAGCGGTTCGCGGATCTCGGCGTGCACGGCTTCACGCTGTGCGACACGACCGGCATGGCGTTTCCGTCGCAGGTTCGCGATCTCGGCCAACGCGCACGCGAGCGCTTCGGCGCGTTGCAGCTCACGCTGCACTTTCACAACACGCGCGGGATGGCGCTCGCCAACACGCTCGCCGCGCTCGACGCGGGCATCGACCGCTTCGACGCGTCGCTCGGCGGGCTCGGCGGATGCCCGTACGCGCCGGGCGCGACCGGCAACGCGTGCACCGAAGAGCTCGTGCACATGCTCGCGCTCGACGGCTACGATACCGGCATCGACCTCGCGGCCGTGCTTGCCGCGGCCGCGCGGCTGCCCGCGCTGATCGGGCACGACGTGCCGAGCCAGATCCTGAAGGCGGGGCGGCGCGCGGACCTTCACCCGGCGCCGCGCGCCGAAGCCGGCGACATGCCGGCGCAGCGGGCTTTCTCATGAACAGGAGCGAATCACATGGCGCTGATTGACCACCTCGACCACCTCGTGCTGACCTGCGTCGATCCGGAACGGACGAAGCACTTCTACACCGAGGTGCTGCAGATGCAGCTCGAAACCTTCGGCGCGGGGCGGCTCGCGTTCCGTTTCGGCAACCAGAAGATCAATCTGCACGTGCGCGGCGCGGAGTTCGAGCCGAAGGCGCACGTGCCGGTGCCGGGCGCGCTCGACCTGTGCTTCATCGCGTCGGTGCCGCTCGATGACGTGATCGCGCATCTGCGGCGCGTCGACTGGCCGATCGTCGAAGGGCCGGTCGAGCGCACCGGCGCGACGCAGAAAATCCGCTCGGTGTACGTGCGCGATCCGGACCTGAACCTGATCGAGATCTCGGAGCCGATCTGACGGAGCAGGGCGACGCAGCGCTTCACCGCGCCTGTCCACGCGGCCATGCACTGCGCACTATGCGGCGCCGCAGTCCGTCGCCGAAAGCGGACAGGCGCGCACCCCGCTCGCCGATTCCGGATAGCCGGGCCCGCCCGCGCTGCGGATAATGGAACGACGGCGCCGGCCCGTCCGCCGCCCTCGCGGCGGGCGCCGCGCGGGGCCCGCGCATCCGCAATCCGACCAGGTGCTTCCCGAATGACGATCCTCTATCGCGGCATGGACCGCGCGGCACTCGACGCCGCCTACCTGAACACGAAGGCCATTCCCGATTTCCCGGCGGTGCTCGCGTCCTGCCAGGCACGCAGCGCGGCGCTGTACGACGCGACGCCCGGCAGCCGCGACCTGCGTTACGGCCCGCGCCCCGCGCAGCGCTTCGACTGGCTGCGCTGCGGCCGGCCCGACGCGCCGCTGTTCGTGTTCATTCACGGCGGCTACTGGCAACACTGCGCGAAAGAGGATTTCGCGTACGCCGCGGCCGGTCCGCTCGCACGCGGCTTCGACGTCGTGCTCGCCGAATACACGCTCGCGCCGGCCGCATCGATGACCGGCATCGTCGCCGAGATCGGCGCGTTGCTCGATCATCTCGCGGCCGATCCGGACGGCATCGGCACCGCCGGCAGGCCGCTCCACCTGAGCGGACACTCGGCGGGCGGCCACCTGACGGCCGTGCATCGCGCGCATCCGGCCGTCGTGTCGGCGCTCGCGATCAGCCCGCTCGTCGATCTCGAACCGATCTCGCTGTGCGTGCTCGGCGACAAGCTGACACTCACCGCGCACGAGATCGCCGCGTACAGCCCGCTGCACCACGTCGGGCCCGGTGCGCCGACCGTCGTCGCGGTCGGCGCGGCCGAGCTGCCCGAGCTCGTGCGGCAAGCGCACGAATACGCCGACGCATGCGAAGCAGCCGGCGAACACGTTGCGCGCGCATGGTTGCCCGGCATGCGGCATTTCTCGGTGCTCGACGATCTCGCGAAACCGGACGGCGCGATGCTCGCGGCATGGCAGGCGCTGACGTCGCGCTGACCGGGCCGTTTCGCGGCCGCCCGGCCGCGCGTATGATCGGCATCAGGCCGCTCCGGCACTGGCCGCGCGCGCCGCACGGCTTTCCCCCAGGACCCACGACATGGTGAACCCGCTTCATTTCGATCTGCAGTCCCTGCGCGTGTTCGCGCTCGTCGCCGAGCACGGCAGCCTGACCAAAGCGGCCGAACATGGGCAGCTCACGCTGTCCGCGGTCAGCAAGCGCATTGCGGAACTCGAGAGCGTGACGGGCAGTGCGCTGTTCGTCCGGCATGCGCGCGGCGTCGAGCTGACGCCCGCGGGCCGCGCGCTGCTCGACCATGCGGCGAAGGTGATCGAGCAGGTCAACCGGATGGCGCACGAGATGAGCGACTACGTCGCCGGCGTGCGCGGCCACATCCACGTGTGGACCAACACGTCGGCCATCGTCCAGTTCCTGCCGGCCGATCTCGCCGCGTTCCTCACCGGCAACCCGGGTATCAAGGTCAGTCTCGAAGAGCGGCTGAGCCACGAGATCGTCGACGCGCTCGCGTCCGGCAAGGCCGATCTCGGCGTGTTCGCCGACAACGTGCCGGCGCCGGGCATCGAACGCCGGCTGTACCGGCGCGACGAACTCGTGCTGCTCGTGCCGCGCGGGCATCGCTTCGCGGCACACGACAGCATCCGCTTCGCGGATACGCTCGATGAAGACTACGTCGGCCTGAGCGACGGCAGTTCGCTGCTCACGCGGATGACCGACGCCGCGTTCGCGGCCGAGCGCTCGCTGAAGCTGCGCATCCAGGTATCGAATTTCGACGGCGTGAGCCGGATGATCGAGGCTGGGCTCGGCATCGGCGTGCTGCCGCGCGATGCGGTGACGCATGAGCGCGCAGCGCGGCTTGGGGTCGTGAAGCTCGACGATGCGTGGGCGACACGCACGCTGTGGGTCGGCGTGAAGGCCGGCACCGTGCTGACCACCGACATCGCGAAGCTGTTCGATTTCATGTCGGCGCGCTGAGCGCGCCGCAAACGCGACGCGCGGGGCATGCATCGGCACGCCCCGCGCGGTTGTCGCATTCCAGCGGGCATTACACCGGGTTGATGTCGTCCTGGCTGCGCCGCGTGGTCAGCGGCCCGAACACGCGCAGCGTGACGGCAACGATGCCGAGCGCGACCGAGATCACGCCGAACATCGCGCCCGCGCCGTAATCGGCGAGCACCGGCAGCAGCATGAACGGCAGCGCGCCGCTGACGATGCGCGACAGCGCATACGTGCTGCCGATCGCCGTCGAGCGCACGCGCGCCGGGAAGATCTCGGCCTGGTACACGTGATACGCGTTGCTGAACACGTTCGACGCGCAGGTCGTCAGGAAACCGAAGCAGACGATCAGCGCCGTATTGCCCGAATACGCGAAGCCCAGCCCGAATGCGGCGATCGCCAGGATCGACACGATCACGAGCGTGCGGCGCTCGATCCAGTTCAGCAGCGGAATCGACAGCAGCGAACCGATCGGATAACCGATGAACGACAGTGCGATGAACAGCGTGCTGTCCGTCACGTCGAAGCCGCGGCTCTTGACGACCGTGCCCGCGAGCGTGCCGAACCCGTAATAGCCGAAGCCCTGGAACAGATGGAACACCGCGAGCATCAGGTAGCGCTTGCCGTACGGCTGACGGCGCAGCAGCGCAATGCGCTCGCCGATGCGCAGCGGCCGCTGCGGTTCGGCCGATTCGGCGAACTGCTCGGGTGCGCGTACGCCGGCGCTTTGCGCGAAGCGCCGCGCCGCGGCATGCGCTTCCGCCGTGCGACCTTGCGCGAGCAGCCAGCGCGGGCTTTCCGGCAACCGGTGCTGGATCAGCAGCACGTACACGGCGCCGAGGCTGCCGATCGCGAGGATGATGCGCCAGCCGGCCACGCCCGCGATATGCAGCGGATTGAGCCACAGCGCGAGGAAGCCGACCAGCGGCACCGCGACGTAGGAAGTCGTATAGGCCCACGCGGCGAGTCGCCCGCGTTTTTCTTTCGGCAGGATTTCCGACAGGAAGCTGTCGGCGACCGGATAGATCGCGCCGACGCCGATGCCCGTCAGGAACCGGCATGCGACCAGCATGTCGGCATTCACCGAGAATGCGCCGACCAGCGAGAACGCGCTGTACCAGACGAGCGTCATCAGGAACGCCTTGCGGCGGCCAATGCGGTCGGCGAGGCTGCCCAGGCAGACCGCGCCGACGAACATCCCGATGAACGCGGACGCGAGCAGCAGCTTGAAATCGGCGCTTTGCCGGCTCAGTCCGTATTCGTGCTGCAACGCGGTGCCGATCGTGCTGACGAGGAAGATCTCGTACATGTCGAAGAACAGCCCGATGCCGATCACCCACACGACGAACCGGTGCAAGGCGCCGACCGGCAAGTCGTCCATGAATTCGCCGAGCGTGACGCTGCGGGCGGGAAGGGGCGCCGCATCGGCGCCGGCCCGGGCCGCGGACGGTCTTGCGGACGCGGGTCCGCCCGCATTGCCGCCGAGGTCGAGGGATTGGCTGTTCATCGTGTCTCCTGATTATCGATATGCCGTGGCGCAGCGCCCGGCCGTTCGCGGCCGGCATCACGGGCCCGGTCGCGCGACGCGACGGCGGGGCGCGCGCGGCCCGTCAAAGGCCGGATGCGCGGGCGGCGCCGATCGTCCGAAACATGGTCGGCGAATTCGCGCGGCGCGATAATTGCGGATGCCTCAAGCATCCTTTCCTGCGCAGAAAGGCTGCGAAACGCCCGCCGGGCGGGCGTCGGATGCGGGCCCGGCCAGCGGGCGAGCGCCGGGGCAGGGAAAACCATGGGGCGTTGAAGCCGAACGGCTGCGGCGAGTCATGACTGCGCGCGGCGCCATTGCACATCCGCGCACGGTTGAATGCACCGGCGCGGCGCACCTCGCGCATTCGTCAGCTCGTCAGCTCGTCAGCTCGTCAGCTCGTCAGCTCGTCAGCTCGTCAGCTCGTCAGCTCGTCAGCTCGTCAGCTCAACGACTGGCGTGCGCCGTCCGGGTTCACGGCAATGCGCACGGATCGGCGTGTTCGGCCGCCGCATTTGCGTCCGCCTGCTCATGCCGCACCGTATCCGACGCGACGGCCTGCAGGCTTGCCGCCATGTCCGGCGCGATGCCGAGCTGCGCGGCCGCCTGCTCGCGCGCCCCGAACGTGCGGACGTCGACGCCGCTGATCTGCTGGAACAGCACGAGCGCGCTCAGATACGCGCCGAGCACGCCCGGATGCAGATAGTCGGGCCGCGAGATCGGCGGGTCGTTCTGCGCGCGGATGCCGTACCACAGCAGCGGCGCGCCGGACGGCGCATACGGATCGGCGGCGACGACCCCCGTCGCCCACGCACGCTGCCACGCGCGCCCGACCGGTGCGACGGCGACGATCGACGGGTCGGTCCGGCGCGCGCCTTCGTACGCATCGCGATACGCGGCGACGAGCTCGGCGAGACGCTCGACGTAGCGCGCGTGAAAACCGTCGCTGTCCGGCGCACCGGCGAGCGCTTTCGCGAGATCGGCGCGCGGCCAGGTTTCGTACAGATAGACGCGTGCCTGCGGTGCGGCCGCCCGAATGCCGCGCGCCAGCTTCGCGACGCTGGCGCAGAAGCCGGCCGGATCGCTGGCGCGGCTGTGCGTGAGCGCGAACGGCAGCGGCTTCGCGCTCAGTTCCTGCAGCACGACCGCATCCCAGACGGGGCGATCGATCACGTCCGATGCGACGCGGTCGTGTTTCGCGAGGCTCGTCGCCGACATCGCCTCGAGATGGACGTCATAGTCGAGCCCGGCTTCGAGCGCGAAACGCGCGACGATGCCCGGAATGCCGCCCCACGGGCCCGGTTCGCGTTCCGCGCGCACGCCGGTTTGCCCGTCGTTTTCGTCGACGACCGACGCGTCGCCATCGGCCGCCTGGCTGCCGGTACGCATCGCGCCGTACGAACGCACGGGCGTGTAGCGGCCGTGCGTGAGGCTGTCGCCGACGAACAGGATGTGTTGTGTCGTGCGGCCGTCAGGCGACGACGGCCCGGCAGGCGAGTCCGGGGTCGAACCGGCAAATTCGGGCACGGCGAACAGCAACGCCGCGACGCACGCCAGCGCGCGACGCGTGACGGTGAAAAAGGCCGAGGGCACGGCAGGCATTTCGCGCATCGCGGCAATTCCGGAAGAAAGCGTGGATAAAGAGTATTTCATGAAGCGGCCCGACGGAGCCGGTCGGGAGATACGGCGCGCGTACGGTAGACTGCGCGCTGGCCTTCCCGCCGCCGAACACCCCCACATCTGCGCTCACTCATACGCCATGGACCGAATCGATGCGATGAAGGTATTCGTCGCCACGCTGGACGAGGGCAGTCTCGCGGGCGCGAGCCGCCGACTCGGCCGCTCGCCGGCGGCAGTCAGCCGTGCGATTGCCTTTCTCGAAGCGCATACCGGCACTGCGTTGCTGTATCGCACCACGCGCACGATCCGCCTGAGCGAAGCCGGTGAGCGCTATGCGGCGGCATGCCGCCGCATTCTCGGGGATCTCGAGGAAGCCGACATGCTGATTGCCGACGAGCACTCGGCACCGCGCGGGCTCTTGACGGTCACCGCGCCGGTCGCCGCGGGCGAAGGCGTGCTGCGTGCGCTTCTCGACGAATTCATCGATCGCCATCCTGCCGTGTCGATTCGGCTGCAACTGCTCGACCGCCCCGTCAGCCTGATCGACGAGGGGATCGACGTCGCGCTGCGCATCGCGCACCTGACCGATTCGACGCTCGTCGCGATTCCGGTCGGCGCGGTACGACGGGTCGTCGTTGCCGCGCCCGACTATCTGGCATCGCATCCGCCGATCGCCGTTCCCGCCGATCTCGCGCAACAGCGGATCATCTCGATGACGCATTTCGGGCTCGATTCGTGGAGCTTCCCGCCATCGGGACGGTCGGCGCTTCCGCAGGTCGTCCAGTTCACGCCGCGCTTCATCGTCAACACGATCCGCGGCGCCGTCGCGTCGGCGCTCGCCGGCCACGGCGTCACGCGGCTCTTCTCGTATCACGTCGCCGAGCAGGTCCGGGACGGCGCGTTACGGATCGTGCTGCGCGACAGCGAGCACGCGCCGCTGCCGATCCATCTGGTCACGCCATACGGACGGCTGACGGTCCCGAAGGTACGGACGTTCGTCGATTTCGCCACACCCCGGCTGCGCGAACATTTCGCGCAACTAGCCGCCATGACCGACGGAGATTGAACCGAAATTCGGAAGAATGGCTTCCGCATTTCATGGATTCACCCGATCTTCGGTTCAATCTAGACTCCCTTCAACCGACGGGCGTACGGACGCCCGTCCCGTGAATGGAGGTCCACTTGCAAAAAGCGCATCTCGACCGGCCGCATGCGCCGGCGTTCAACGTGTGGCGCGGCACGGTGTCCGGCGCCAGCGCGAGCCTGATCGGCATCGGCCTGGCACGGTTTGCGTACACGCCGCTGCTACCGGCGATCATCGGCGCGCACTGGTTTCCCGAGTCGAGCGCCGCATATCTCGGCGCAGCCAACCTCGGCGGCTATCTGGCCGGGGCACTCGTTGCCGGCACACTGGCGCGCCGCGCCGGCTCGACGTCCGTGCTGCGCGCGATGATGCTGCTCGCGACGCTCGCATTCGTCGCGTGCGCGGCGCCCGTGTCGTTCCTGTGGTTCTTCGTCTGGCGTTTCGCGTCCGGCCTGTCGGGCGGCGCACTGATGGTGCTCGCCGCGCCGGCGATCCTCACGCACGTGCCGCCGGCACGGCGCGGGTTCGCGAGCGGCGGCATCTTCACCGGAATCGGTCTCGGTATCGCGGCATCGGGCACGATCGTACCGATCCTGCTGCGGCAGGGCCTCACCGAGACGTGGCTCGGGCTCGCGATCGTGTCGCTGCTGCTGACCGCCGCCACATGGCACGGCTGGCCCGCGAACGATGTGCCCCCCACGGCGGCCGTCCCGTCGCATGCCGCGCACGGACGCGACGTGCCGACCGGCAGCCTGCGCGCGCTGTACGTCGAATACGGGCTAAACGCGGTGGGACTCGTTCCGCACATGATCTTTCTCGTCGACTATGTCGCGCGCGGGCTCGGCAGAGGCGTCGACGCGGGCGCGCAGTACTGGGTGCTGTACGGTCTCGGCGCGACCGTCGGGCCGCTCGCGTGCGGGCACCTGGCCGATCGCGCCGGCTTCGGCCGCGCGCTGCGTATCGCGTTCGCGATCGAGGCCGTCGCCGTCGTGCTGCCGGGGCTCGGCATGGGCCCGGCTGCGCTGATCGTGTCGAGCGTGCTGGTCGGTGCGTTCACGCCGGGTATCGTGCCGCTCGCGCTTGGACGCGTGAACGAACTGCTTGCACATCATCCGTCGGTCGCGAAGAGCGCATGGCGCAGCGCGACGACCAGCTTCGCGATCATGCAGGCGGTGGCCGCCTACGGCCTGTCGTTCCTGTTCGCATCGGGCGGTGGCCATTACGAAACCCTGTTTACCGTCGGCGCCGTCGCGCTGGCGCTGGCATTCGCGGTCGACCTGGTCGCCACGGCGAGGACGCGATGAGCACGACCGCCCAGGCCCCGGCCGCGGCACGCCCCGAGCGGCCCACGACTAGCTATACCGAACGCCATGAGCGCTATTGGCGGCGCAATCTGGCCGTGTGCGTGTTCGGTTCGTTCACGACGCTCGTGAGCCTGAGCATGTTGCTGCCGTTCCTCCCGCTGTACGTGCGGCAACTCGGTGTCGACACGCAGTCGGACGTGATCCGGTGGTCGGGCGTCGCGTTCAGCGCCACCTTTCTTGGCACTGCGGTCACGGCGCCGTTATGGGGCCGTCTCGCGGACCGTTTTGGCCGCAAACCGATGCTCGTGCGCGCGGCGATCGGGATGGCCGTCGTGATGTCGCTGATCGGCGTCGCGCATACCGTCCATCAACTCGTCGCGCTGCGGCTCATCGCCGGGCTCGTCGGCGGCTATGCATCGGCATCGACCGTGATGGTCGGCACCCAGGCGCCGCGCGAGCGCGCGGGCTGGGCGCTCGGCATCCTGTCGACAGGCGCGCTCGCGGGCAACCTCGTCGGCCCGCTCGTCGGCGGATTGCTGCCGGGCTGGCTCGGCATTCGCGGCACATTCTTCGCGGGAGGCGCCATGATCGCTGTCGCCGCGCTGCTGACGATCGTCATCGTGAAAGAGGACTTTCGCCCGGAAATCGACGCGAAGACGCGCACTCGAACGAATACGCCAGGCGCGCCGCGGCGTACGGATTCCGCGGCGCTCGCGGCACTGCTCGTGACGGCGATGATGGTGTTGCTCGCAAACATGTCGATCGAGCCCATCATCACGGTCTATATCGGCGGGCTCGGCGTCGGCACCGATCATCTCGCGCGCGTTGCGGGCGTCGTGATGGCATGTTCGGCGCTCGGCAGCATGCTGACCGCCGCCAGGCTCGGCGCGCTCGCCGATCGGATCGGCAGTTGGAACGTGATCGTCTGCTGCCTGCTGCTGACCGCGCTTGCGATGGTGCCGCAGGCGTTCGTCACACAGTGGTGGCAGCTCGCCGCGCTGCGCGGGCTGATGGGAATGACGCTCGCGGGGCTGCTGCCGTCGATCGGCAAGCTGGTCCGGCAATCCGTCGACGAGCACGCGACGGGGCAGATGCTCGGCTATCTACAATCCGCGCAGTTCAGCGGACAGGTAATCGGACCGGTAATCGGCGGCCAGATCGGCGTCGCGCTCGGCCTGCACTCGGTGTTCTTCGTGACGGCCGCGCTGCTCGCGATCTGCGCGACGTTTGTTTACCGCGTGCGCGGCCGCGTTGCCCGATAACGGGCCGGCGGGCTGGGTAGTGGCGTAGCATGGACGCAGTTGCGGGGCGCCTCGGTTGCAGCGCCGCGACAAACCGACGGTATATCACGCCTTGGCCGCACGTTTGGACTAGCATCATCGCACGGCTGCCCTGACACGCTCGAAACCGCTTTTCGCATCACCGGCCCTGCGCGAAACCGCTGAAATGCGCAGTATGCCGACCCCGACCCGGCAGCTTCGTCCGCATGCGGCGGGGCATTCCAATTCCGGACATTGCAGGAGACAACCGACGATGAATCCCCCGACCGACAACCGGACCCTGTTGCGCGCGCTCGGCATCCGCGTCCCGATCATCCAGGCGCCGATGGCCGGCGTCAGCACGCCGGCGCTGGCGGCGGCCGTGTCGAACGCGGGCGGCCTCGGCTCGCTGGGCGTCGGTGCGACGAACGCCGACGGTGCGCGCAAGATGATCCGCGACACGCGCGCGCTCACCGGCCGGCCGTTCAACGTCAACCTGTTCTGCCACCAGCCGGCCGTCGCCGACGCCGCCGTCGAACGCGCGTGGCTCGAGTGGCTCGCGCCGGCGTTTCGCGAACAGGGCGCGACGCCGCCCGCGTCGCTGTCGGAGATCTACACGAGCTTCGTCGCGGACGACGCGATGCTCGCGATGCTGCTCGATGAAAAACCCGCCGTCGTCAGCTTCCATTTCGGGTTGCCGTCCGACGAGGCGATCGCCACGTTGAAGCGCGCGGGCATCACGCTGTTCGCGGCCGCGACGAATCTCGACGAAGCCCGGCAGATTGCCGCGGCCGGCATCGATGCGATCGTCGCGCAGGGCATCGAGGCCGGCGGGCACCGCGGCGTGTTCGACTCGACGGCTCGCGACGACCGGCTCGGCACGTTCGCGCTGACACGCCTGATCGTGCGCGAATGCGCGCTGCCGGTGATCGCGGCAGGCGGCATCATGGACGGCGACGGCGTGGCCGCCGCGCTCGCGCTCGGCGCGCAGGCCGCGCAGCTCGGCACGGCCTTCGTCGCCTGCCCGGAGACGTCGATCGACGACGGCTATCGTCGCGCGATCCTCGGCGAGGCCGCATGGCGCACGACGTTCACGAGCGCGATTTCCGGCCGCATCGCGCGCGGCATCGCGAACCGGCTGACCGCGCTCGGTGACGATCCGCATGCACCCGCCACGCCGGCCTATCCGATCGCCTACGACGCGGGCAAGGCGCTGCATGCGGCCGCGAAGGCGAAAGGCGAGTTCGGCTACGGCGCGCAATGGGCCGGGCAGGCCGCGCCGCTCGTCCGGTCGCTGCCGGCCGCGGAACTGTTCGCGACGCTCGAGCGCGAAACGCGCGCGGCCATCGCGCGGCTGCAGCACGCGCTGGACTGATTTCCCGATATACGCGGCCACACGCATCCGGCGCCGCAAAATTGCAACGCGCTGTATCTGCGCGCCGTGCGGATACAGCGCGATACAACGCATCGACACGCATCCGCTATAACGCAGGCATGACCTCTCGAGGAGCGCATCATGTCTGCCACGTGGTTCAACGGGTCCTGCCATTGCGGGACCGTCCGATTCGAAGTCCTTACCGCGCTTGCGCCGGCGGCTCGCTGCAACTGCAGCCTCTGCCGCCGCCGCGGTGCGCTGATGAGCCCGATGTTCCCCGCGCGCGACCTGAAAATCGTCGCAGGCGAGGGCGCGCTCACGCTCTACCGCTTCAACACGCGCACCGCCCGTCACTATTTCTGCAGCCGCTGCGGCGTCTATCCGTTCCACCAGACGCGCAAGGACCCCGGCTGCTGGCGCGTCAATCTCGGCTGCCTCGACGGTGTCGATCCGTATGCGCTCGACGCGTCGGTCGCCGACGGCGCGAGTCTTTCCATCGTGGAGGACGCATGAAGCGCTGGCTGATGATCCTGCTGTTTGCCGCGGGCGGCCTTGCGACCGAAATCGCGCATCCGGTGCAGTGCTCGCTGCTGTCGGTGAGCCGGCAGCGGAGCGGCGCGCGCCGCTGACCCCGAACGGGCGTCCAGGGCTCACACATCCTCTTGATCGGAAACGATAATCATGCTTCCGATAAGATCGCACGCGATATATAATGCGTTCATCTGCGACCGATCGCGCGTCGATGGAGGACGTTCATGAAACCGACCGAAGCACAATCGCCTGCCACGCCGAAGCTGTCCGAGTTTCTGTGTTTTGCGATCTATTCGACGAACCTTGCGTTCGGCAAGGCGTACAAACCGATCCTCGAAGAGCTCGGCCTCACGTACACGCAATACATCACCCTCATTGCGTTGTGGGAAGCGGGCAATCAGACGGTCGGGCAACTCGGCGAAAAGCTGTTCCTCGAATCGAACACGCTGACGCCGATCCTGAAGAAGCTCGAGGCAATGGGCTATCTGGAGCGGCATCGCGATCCGTCGGACGAGCGCCAGGTGCTCGTGAGCCTGACGAAAAGCGGCCGCCGCGTGCGCGAGAAAGGGCTCGAGATGAACCTGATCGAAGCGACCGGCCTGAAACCCGACGAATTCGCGAAGATGCAGAAGGCGATCGTCACGCTGCGCGGCAATCTGATCGACTCGGTCAACGAGTAAGCGGCCAGGCGACTCGACGCCGATTCGATATCCGGCCGGCGAAACGGCTTTCGCCGGTCATTGCCGTCTCCGCGATTTTCCGCGCCGGTCAGGCCGTCAGCGGCCGACGTGCCACATCGGTTACGGCCGCTTCTCCGGCTCGCTCACCGCGGTTGCCGCGCTTCCGAGCACCAGCAAATGCATGTCGCGGCGCGTGACGAAGCCGAGCGCCAGATAGCGCTCGATCGCGACGCGATTCGACGCGAGCACGTGCAGAAACGGCGTTTCCCCGCGTGCGCGACAGGTTGCGATCAACGATCGAATCAGTCCCGCCGCGAGCCCCTGGCCGCGGAACGCGGGGTCCACGCACACGGCGCTGATCTCCACATGCCCGCCGGCCCTCAGCCGCTGACCGCTCATCGCCACGAGCCTGCCCGCCCTGCGAACACCGATATAGCCGCCGAATTCGATCGTGCGCGGGCCGAACGGGCCCGGCTCCGTCATCGCGATCAGTTCGAGCATCTCCGGCACGTCGGCTTCGGTCAGCGGGACATGCTCGAAAGGATGCGCGTCATCGAGCGTTCCCTGCCAGACCATCTGATGCAGCACCGCGCGCCAGACCACGGAAAAGCCGGCCGGCGTCGGGATTTCGTCCGGCGTGACGAGCGCCGCAGGCCCGTGTTCGTCGATCAAGCCACGCAATGCGTCGAAGGCGGCCGCGCTGCGCTCGGCCATGCCGGCAAACGGCGCGACCGTCGGGGGAAACCGCAACGCGCGATCGTCACCCAGCGCGAAACGGCGCTGCTCGCCGGCGAGTGCGTTCCATACCGCGTTGTCGAGCGGGTGCTGCGTGTCTGCCGCAGGTCCTGTCGTTGCTTCCAGCATCGCCGGTTCCTCGAGTAAAGGCTGTCCGTCGCACAGCATAGACGGGATCGTCCGCGCCGGCAGCACACCGACAAAAAGCGCACGCGATTACATCGCATGCGCTTTATTTGATGGACGATGCCGACGATTTCGGCGTGACGCTCAATGTCCGAAGTAGATCGAGCGCTCGGCCGTGCGGATCGTGACGTGACTGCCGGATTGCGTTGCGCTGTCGGCGTTGCGGCCGTAGCCGGATGCCTGCGTGCCGGCCACCGTCGCATCGGTGTCGCGAATCCGCTTCAGCGCTGCCTGCAGGTTGTCCGGATAGTTCGGATCGTTCGGGCGGTTCGGCAGATAGCCGGCCTTCTGGAGCGCGGCCAGCTCCGCATGCACCTGCGCACGCGTCACGGTGCTTTCGTTTGCGAATGCCGGCGCGGTCACGCTGGCCGATACGGCGACGAGCAGGGCTGCAATCAGTCGGGTCTTCATCATTCACCTCATACAGAAAAAAGGATTCCGGGGCTGCGTGCGGTACGCCGGCAACCGGCGCCGCTCGCGGTTTCGTTCAATGACCGAAGTAGATCGAGCGCTCGGCAACGCGTGTCGGCGCACGGCTGCCCGATTGCGTGACGGCGGCAGTGTCGCTGCCGTAGCCGGACGTCGCCGTATCGGCCGTCACGGCGTCGTTTGCATGGACATGGATACGGGCCAGCGCGGCCTGCAGGTCGTTCGGATAGTGCGGATCGTTCGCACGGCCCGGCGCATAACCGGCCGCCTCGAGCTGCACGAGTTCGGCGCGCACTTGTGCACGCGTCACGCCGGATTCATTGGCAAAGGCCGGCGCAGCCACGGCAGCGGACACGGCGACGAGCAGGGCAGCGATCAGTTGGGTTTTCATCATTTACCTCGACAAGAAAATGGAAGGACAGGTGCGAGGGCGGCGCTCCGCCCGATGATGCGTTCAGGCGATGCGGATCTCGACGTCGATGTTGCCGCGCGTCGCCTTCGAATACGGGCAGGTCTGATGCGCGGTATCGACGATGTGCTGCACGACGTCACGGTCGAGCCCCGGCGCGCTCACGTTCAGGCGCGCCTGCAGGAAGTACGCGTTGCCGCCCGTGCCGAGGTCCACTTCGGCATCGACCGCGAGATCGGCCGGCAGCGTCACCTTCGCCGCGCGCGCCGCAAGCTGCATCGCGCCGATGAAGCAGGCCGACCAGCCGGCGGCGAACAGTTGTTCCGGGTTGGTGCCGGTGCCCGCGCTGCCCGGCGACGACAACTGAATGTCGAGGCGGCCGTCGGAACTGCGTGCGGCGCCGTCGCGGCCGCCGGAAGTCGTATGCGTCTTGCCCGTGTACAGCACTTTTTCGATCTTGCTCATCGTTCACTCCGTCAGGTTCGAAGGTTTGCCTCAGATGCGATTTGATCGCATGCGATTCAGTTTGGTCGATGCGCCTCCGCACGTCAAGCGCATTCGATTAAATCGCATGCGATATTTTGTATTTCAACGTATCTGAAACGCACAGCGCCTTTTCCGACAAGGCTTTTCGACGATCGAACCCTGATAATAGGGAATCGCGGAAAGATGACCGGTTCCGGGCAAGCGGTGGAGAAGGGCGATTCACTCACTTGGCCTTTCCATAAAGCGAACAAACTCATTGTCATTATTTCGCTTTCTACAAAGCACCGTCTCTTCTAACCTTGCCGCACCCGATCGCAAGGCGGGGCGCCCACGGCCCGCGCTTGCCCGGACAACGAGCACAATCGAAACGGAGACCTCACGTGTCGCGCGTCAGCCCTGTTGCAACCGCCACGGATTCCCGGCGGACCGGAACCCTCGCGAACCTGCGATCCATCTTCAGCGGATCGGTAGGCAACCTCATCGAGTATTACGACTGGTACGTCTATTCGGCGTTTTCGCTGTACTTCGCGAAGGCATTCTTTCCGAACGGCAACCTGACCGTGCAGTTGCTGAATACGGCGGCCATCTTTGCCGTCGGCTTCATCATGCGTCCGATCGGCGGCTGGCTCGTCGGCATGTACGCGGATCGCAAGGGGCGCAAGGCCGCGCTGCTCGTCTCGGTGCTGGCGATGTGCGCCGGCTCGCTGATCATCGGCCTGACGCCCGGCTACGCGACCATCGGCATCGCCGCGCCCGTGCTGCTGGTCATGGCGCGCCTGCTGCAAGGGTTAAGCCTCGGCGGCGAATACGCCAGTTCGGCAACGTACCTGAGCGAAATGGCCGACCCGTCCAGCCGCGGCTTCTATTCGAGCTTCCTGTTCGCGACCTTGTCGCTCGGCCAGTTGCTCGCGATGGGCGTCCTGGTGGTGCTGCAGCAGTTTTTCCTGACCACCGCGCAACTCGAAAGCTGGGGTTGGCGCATCCCGTTCCTGCTTGGATCGCTGCTCGCCTGCAGCGCGATCTTCCTGCGCAGCAACATGGAGGAAACGGCGTCGTTCGAGCAGCATCGCCGGAGCAAGCGTCGCCACGCATCGATCGCGGACCTGTTTCGCCACAAGCGCGAATGCCTGATCGTGGCCGGCCTGACGCTCGGCGGCACCGTCGCGTTTTATGCGTACACCACGTACATGCAGAAATTCCTCGTCAACAGCGCGGGGATGAGCAAGGCCAACGCATCCATGGTTTCCGTGCTCAGTCTGCTGGCGTTCGTCGTGATGCAGCCGATCTTCGGCAGCCTGTCCGATCGCATCGGCCGCCGCCCGCTGCTCATCGCGTTCGGCGTACTCGGCACGCTCTGCACCGTGCCGATCTTCCAGGCCCTCAGCGGCGTTCAGACGACCGGCGGCGCACTCGCGCTGATCATCGTCGCACTCCTGATCGTCAGCCTGTATTCGTCCGTCAGCGCGGTGGCGAAGGCCGAACTGTTCCCGGTCGGCGTGCGCGCACTGGGCGTGGGATTGCCGTACGCGATCACGGTGTCGCTGTTCGGCGGAACCGCCGAGTACGTCGCGCTGTGGATGAAGAGCATCGGACACGAAGCGTGGTTCTTCTATTACGTGTCGGCCTGCGTGCTCGTCTCGCTGCTGTGCTACCTGTGGATGCCCGATCCCAAGCGCGTGTCGCGAATCGACGAAGCGTGACGATCGCACGCCGCTACCGGGCCGCCCGCGCATAACGCCGGGCGGCCCGGTACCTGTGACCTGTCAGCGGAAATCCGCGTATTGCCGCACCAGCGACAACATCGACGGAATCAGCCCGCGCACGTCGCCGCGACGCCACTGGAACGCATACGGAAGCGGCACCAGCGGCGGCTCGCTCGCCAGCTCCACGAGGTCGCCGCCCAGCCGCGCGCGTGCCCAGTCGACCGGCAGAAAGCCAATGCCGACGCCTTCACGCAACATGCCGGCCACCGCACTCCAGTTGTTGCACGCGATCCTGCGCGCGTGATTGATGCCGCACGCCAGCAGCCAGTCGTCGAGAATGCGCGTCACGCCCGAACCGGACGGCAGCAGCACCAGCGCGTGGCGGGCGATCAGCGCCGGCGTCAGCACGCGCTCGCGGCCGACCAGCGCGTCGGCCGCCATCCACGCGAAGCGCGCTTCCGCGACCGGCTGCGACAGCACGCTGCCGCGCGACGAGCGGCCCGCGATGACCGCGAAGTCCAGTTCGCCCGCATCGACTTTCTCTTCGAGCGCCGCCCCCACGTCGACATACGGCTCCAGCGCCAGCTTCGGATGCTGCTTCTGGACGGCCGCCACGAAACGCGGCAGCCACGTCAACGCCGACAGCTCGCCGACCCCGAAGCGCAGCCGGCCGCTCAATCCTTCGTCCCGTGCCACCGAGTCCTGCAGCGCCGCGACGGATTCCAGCACGCGCACCACGGCCGGCAACAGCGCCTCGCCGTCGTCGGTCAGCACGGCCCGATGGCCGCTCCGGTCGAACAGCGTGCGCTCGACGACCTGTTCCAGTTCGTTGATGCGCTTGGACAACGACGACACCGACAGATGCAGCCGTTGCGCCGCGGTCGAGAAGTTGGCGCACGTCGCAGCCCAGTAGAACGCATCGAGTTGCTTGAGAGTCGGGGTCGCCATTGTCTTTCGCTTTTATCGAACAAATTCATTGGAAGATTATCGCTTTTTATGAACCTCGCGCGGACCTAAAATTCCCGCATCGATTCGACAACAGGCCGCTGAAATGACCCCGTCCGCATCCTCCCTTTCCGCAGCAAGCCGCCCGCAGGCCGATACGCGTCCGCCGCGCGTGCTGCGCAACATGCTGAGTCTTCACGATTTCGAGGCCGCGGCACGCCGCGTGCTGCCGCGCCCGATCTTCGGCTATGTCAGCGGCGCGGCGGAAGACAACCGCACGCGCGACGACAACCGTGCCGTGTTCGACGAGTACGGGTTTGCCACGCGCGTGCTGCGCAACGTGTCGCAACGGCAGCAGGCGGTCGAGCTGTTCGGACGGCGCTATGCGTCGCCGTTCGGCATCGCGCCGATGGGTATCCATGCGCTGTCGGCCTATCGCGGCGATATCGTGCTTGCGCGCGCCGCGCAGCGCGCGGGCATCGCGTCGATCATGAGCGGCTCGTCGCTCATCCCGCTGGAGGAGGTGGCCGCCGCCGCGCCGGGCACGTGGTTCCAGGCGTACCTGCCCGGCGATGCCGAGCGCATCACCGCCTTGCTCGAACGTGTCGCGCGCGCCGGCTACCGGACGCTCGTGATTACGGTCGACATCCCCGTGTCCGCCAATCGCGAGAACAACGTGCGCACCGGTTTCAGCACGCCGCTGCGCCCCGGCCCGCGGTTGTTCTGGGACGGCATCACGCGCCCGCGCTGGCTCGCGGGCACCTTCGCGCGGACGCTTCTCGCGCATGGCATGCCGCATTTCGAAAATTCCTTTGCGACACGCGGTGCACCGATTGTGTCGTCGTCGGTGCTGCGGGATTTCTCCGCGCGCGACCATCTCGATTGGGGGCATCTCGCGCGGATCCGGCAGGCGTGGAAGGGCGAGCTGGTGATCAAGGGCATCCTCAGTGTGGAAGACGCCGTCATCGCGCGCGACGCGGGTGCGGACGGGATCATCCTGTCCAACCATGGCGGCCGCCAGCTGGACGGCGCGGTGTCGCCGATGCGAATCCTGCCCGACGTGGTTCGCGCGCTCGGCGCCGATTATCCGGTGATGATCGACAGCGGCTTTCGGCGCGGATCGGACGTGCTGAAGGCGGTCGCCATGGGCGCACGGATGGTGTTCGTCGGGCGGCCGTTCAATTATGCGGCGGCGGTGGCCGGGGAAGCGGGCGTGCTGCACGCGATCGGCCTGTTGCGCGACGAAGTGGACCGGAACATGGCGATGCTGGGCGTCGATCGATGCAGCCGTGTAACGCAGGACGTGTTGATCCGGAAAGCATGATTCGGAAATTCATGCATCTATCTGGATAACTTTTCTTATCACAATAGATTTGTTTTAGATCGAAACTCTCGTGTGCGAAAACGTGGCTGGGTTCCATTTTCGACGTGCATCGCAGGGTGAAGGGCGATCGGTATCGGGGGAAGGAGATCGGTACATCACGCGCCATTTCGGGCGTTCGGAGAGCAATCCAGACCATGCAAGGCAACGCGATTGTCTGGCTTCGTTGGAGGAGAGAAAAGAGCGTCGTCGGCCGCGCGGGTGTAGCGGCCGATGCGTATCGAGGTCGCGCTTCGGCGATTTCGCGAAGCGCGCGTTTTAGGCGGCGATGAAGGAGGGCGCGTAAGTAGTTGAAGGTCGATTCGGTCTATGTGAAGTGCAGCATCATCAGCCGGCTCGTCGCGTCGTCCACATACACCAGCAGCGTGCAGGCCGGCCCCGTTCCTCGAACCATCGATGATCGCTGCCGTCGATCTGGATCAGTTCGCCGAGGCAAGCCCGGCGCGCTCGCGGCTGATAAACCTTCGGCGG
>NZ_CABVLY010000005.1 GCF_902498995.1 Burkholderia anthina | reverse complement strand
GGCTGCGCGCGCCACGCGGGTGACGGCGCCGGCGGCGGCAGCAGTTCGACGCGCTGCCGCGTCGCGGCCTGCAGCACGCCCGCGAGCGGCGCGCACAGATCGGCGAGCAGCGCCGCGCGGATCACGGCCGGCACGGCCGGATCGGCCGCGTCGCCGAGCCACTCGGCTTCCGCGACCGGATCGATCCACAGCGTGCCGGTGGCCGGGCCGACGACGAAGCGGTATGCGTGCGCATCGGCGGCCGGCTCGGCCTCGACGCGCCAGCGCACCTCGTACGCGTGCTCGCCGAGCGTGACCGGCACGGGCTGCGTTGCGCAGTACGCATGCGACAACCCGCGCGCGGCGGCGGCGGACAGGCGCGGCAGGTAGGGCGACGCGTCGAGCGCGACGGCGGCCGGCAGCGCGGCGGTCGTCGCGCTCGCGCTCGCCCGATTCACGGTGTCGCCGGCGTCGGCATTCGTCTGGAACAGCGCTGGCACGGCGGGATCGGGGTGAATTCGGTGTGAGTGGTTCGACGGGTCGTTCCGGCCGGCGGCACGGCGTGCGCGCGGCGGCTGCGTCGATTGTAGGGACGGCATCGGCCGCGTGCCGGGCCGGAATCCGTAGTCGTCGGGGTTGCGCGGCGGCCGGGCGGGCGCGGACCTACGAAGCGCGATGCGCGCCGGCGCGGGACGTGCGATCGCGATCGCCGAAATGGAACCGCCGCCCGGAGGCGGCGGTCGTGTCGCGTTGCGCGGCCGTGCGGGGCGGCGGGCAGGTTGCCGCCGACGGGCCGGCCGGGCCGCGACGCGCTGCGCATCACCGGCGCGGCGCGGGTGGGGGGACGGGTGTCGGCGCGCCGCCGCGAGCAGGCGGGCGGCGCGCGGGCAAAGCGTTACGCGTAGTCGGCAGCCAGCGCGGGTTGCGGCGCGGCGCGCAGGATCGGCGCGGCGTCGTGGCGCTCGACGTGCGTCATCGCCGCACCGAACAGCACCAGCCGATAGCCGACCGCGTAGATCGGGATGATCCGCAGGTTCTTGTCGTGCTCGAGCTGCAGCTTCGAACGGATGCGCGAGATATGGGTGTCGAGCGTGCGCGACGACACGCTGAGCTCGCGGCCCCACACCGCTTCCTGGATCGCCTGCCGCGGCACGATCTTGTTCATGTTGTCGAGCAGGAATTCGACGACGTCGAATTCACGCGGCGTTACGTCGACGACTTTGTTGTCGATTTCGATCGTGCGGCGCACGAAGTTGATTTTTATGTTGTCGATGTACAGGTATTTGCAATCCATGTTGGCCCTCGCATGTCCGTAAAGGAGTGTTTGCGGGAACCTGTGTTGCAACTTTCGGGCCAGGGAGGTCCTGCCGGGAAACGACGGTCGCCGGCGGCGGTGCCATCGGCCTGCCGGCCTTTGAATTTAAAAGAATTTTTAACGCGCGGATGAGGCGCGGCGCTGGAAGGGTCGGAGCCGCATTGAAGGATTGTTACGTAGCGTGAAGCCGGAACGTTACGGGCGTTACGGGCGGCGTAACGTCGGAACGGGCGGCGGGAGCGTGCGGGGGACGAAGCGGGTCGGGCGGGGGGGAAGAACATGTGGAAAACCTTCCATGAAACCCTACATCGAACCCGACATCAACGCATGACGACTGTCGCTGCTTTCGAGCCATTGTTTCCCGAGGATCGGGCCGGCCGCGCGACGTCCCCGCCCCGCGGCCGGCCTTCCACTCGCCATCAAGCCTTCGCGGTATCCGCCGAATCGAACGGCAGCACGTAATGCCGCTTGCCGGTCGCCGCGAAGATCGCGTTGGCCACCGCCGGCCCGACCGGCGCGACCCCAGGCTCGCCGACGCCGGTCGGCGCCTCGGCCGACGGCACGATGTGCACCTCGACCTTCGGCATCTCCGCCATCCGCAGCACGTGGTAGCCGTCGAAGTTGCGCTGCTCGACCTGGCCGTCCTTCAGCGTGATCGCGCTGTGCAGCACCGCGCCGAGGCCGAAGCCGATCCCGCCTTCCATCTGCGCGGCGACGATGTCGGGATTGATCGCGATCCCGCAGTCGACCGCGCATACCACGCGCTCGACCTTCACCTTGCCGTCGGCGTCGACCGACACCTCGGCCACCTGCGCGACGTAGCTCTTGAACGCCTCGGCGACCGCGATGCCGCGCCCGCGGCCCTTCGGCAGCGGCTTTGCCGGATCCCAGCCGGCCTTCTGCGCGACCAGATCCAGCACGGCGCGCATGCGCGGCTCCTTCGCGAGCAGGTCGCGGCGGAACAGGTACGGATCCTTGCCGGCCGCGTGCGCGGCCTCGTCGACGAACGCCTCGACCGCGTAGGCCGTGTGCGAGCTGCCGACCACGCGCCACCACAGCACGGGCAGGCCGACCTTGGTGGTGGTGAGCTCGACCGACACGTTCGGCACCGCATACGGCAGGTTCGCCGCGCCCTCGACCGACGTCGCGTCGATCCCGTTCTTGACCATGAACGCCTCGAACGGCGTGCCGGCGAGGATCGACTGGCCGACGATCCGGTGACGCCAGCCGACCAGCCGTCCGTCCGCGGTCAGCCCGGCGTCCATCTTGTGGAAGTACATCGGGCGATAGAAGCCGCCCTGGATGTCGTCCTCGCGCGTCCACTGCAGCTTGACCGGCTTGCCGTCCGCGCCGAGCGCCTTCGCGATCGACACGGCCTCGACCACGTAGTCCGACCACGCGTTCGCGCGCCGGCCGAAGCTGCCGCCCGCATACAGCGTGTGGATCCGCACCTGCTCGGGCTTCAGGCCCGCGACCTTGGCCGCGTTGCCCTGGTCGACCGTCTGGAACTGGTCGCCGGCCCAGATCTCGCAACTGTCGGCGCTCAGCTTGACGACGGCGTCGAGCGGCTCCATCGGCGCGTGCGCGAGATACGGGAATTCGTACGTCGCGCTGACCTTGCGCGCGGCGCCGGCGATCGCCGCGTCGGCATCGCCGTCCTTGCGCGCCGACGCGCCGGGCTTGTCGGCGAGCTGCCGGTATTCGCGCATGATCTCGTCCGAGCCGCGCTTTTCGGCGTGCGCGTCGTCCCATTCGACCTTCAGCGCGTCGCGCCCCTGTTTCGCGGCCCAGAAGCCGGTCGCGACGACCGCGACGCCGTGTGGCACCTGCACGACCGACACCACGCCCGGCACGGCCTTCGCGGCCGTCGCGTCGAACGACTTGACCGTCGCGCCGAAGCGCGGCGGGCGCTGCAGCAGCGCGACGCGCATGCCGGGGAAGGTGGTGTCGAGCGTGAAGTGCGCGGTGCCGTTCGATTTCGCCGATGCGTCGACGCGCGGAATGCGATGGCCGATCAGCCTGAAATCGGCCGGCTGCTTCAGCACGACCTTGTCGGGCACCGGCAGTTTCGACGCGTCGGCCACCAGCGCGCCGTACGCGGCTGTCTTGCCGCTTTTCGCGTGCGTGACGACGCCGTCGGCGGTGCTCAGCTCGCTCGCCGGCACTTTCCAGCGCGCGGCGGCGGCCGATACCAGCATCGCGCGCGCCTTGCCGCCCGCTTCGCGCAGTTGCTGCCACGAGTTCGACATGGCCGAGCTGCCGCCCGTGCCCTGCATCGTGCCGAACGCGAGGTTCGCGTAGCGCTTCGCATCGGCCGGCGCGCTTTCGACGCGCACGTTCGACCAGTCGGCGTCGAGTTCCTCGGCGACGATCGTCGCGATGCCCGTGTACGCGCCCTGGCCGAGTTCGACGTGTTTGGCGATCACGGTCACGGCGCCGTCGGGCGTGATGCGCAGGAACGCGTTCGGCGCGAAGTCGGCGGCCGGCGGCGTCGCGGCGAGCGCGCGGCGGCCGAGGCCGGCCCATTCGAAGCCGATCGTCAGGCTGACCGCGGCCGCGGCGCCCGCGGCTTTCAGGAACGTGCGGCGCGACGGTCGCACCGAACCGGGATTGTCGAGTTCGATCGTCATGGTCAGGCTCCCAGCGTCGCGGCCGCGTCGTGGATCGCGGCCCGGATGCGGGCGTAGGTCGCACAGCGGCAGATATTGCCGTTCATCGCGGCATCGATGTCCGCGTCGGTCGGCTTCGGGTTTTGTTCGAGCAGCGCGGTGGCCGACATGATCTGGCCGGACTGGCAGTAGCCGCACTGCGGCACCTGCAGCTTGACCCAGGCGGCCTGCACGGCGTGCGCGGGCTTGCTCTGCAGCCCTTCGATCGTCGTGACGTGCTTGCCCGCGATGCCGGCGAGCGGCAGCACGCACGAGCGCACGGGCTGGCCTTCGAGATGGACGGTGCACGCGCCGCACTGCGCCATGCCGCAGCCGAATTTCGTGCCGGTCAGCCCCGCGTGTTCGCGGATCGCCCAGAGGACGGGCATCGACGGATCGGCGTCGAGCGTGACGCTCTTGCCGTTCAGGACAAACGTGGTGGGCATTTTTTGTCTCCGTGGGGAAAACCCGGCGTACGCCGGATCAGGTGGCAGTGTGCGCGAGCGCCCGATTTTTCCGGCTACCCAATCCTGCAAATTTATTGAACAATCCTGCAAATCCCCGGCGCGTCGCGAGCCGTTTCGCTATGCTCCCGCGACACTGGGAAATGAATCGAGGATGGCGTCATGGACATGACCGATATCGCGGCGTCGCGCGAATCCGGGCGGCGCGAGCTGGCCTTGCTGATCGGCCGCTTCGCGCCGACGGACGGCTCGCACTCGACGGCCGTGCCGGCGTTGCTGCTGCACCGGCACGCGCATCCGGTCGATCTCGGCTGCGGCGTGTCGCGCGCCGCGCTCGTGATCGCCGCGCAGGGCGCGAAGCGCGTCATCGTCGCCGGCCAGGCGTACGAATACGACACGCAGAACTGCCTGATTACGTCGATCGACTTGCCGATCCTCTCGCGCGTGACGCAGGCTTCGCCCGAAGCGCCTTACCTTTGCCTGTCGCTGACGCTCGATCCGCAGCGCATCGTCGAGCTCGCGGCCGAGATGCGGCTGCCGGAGCCCGACGCGGGCCCCGAGGGCGAAGGCATCGCGCTCGCCGAACTCACGCCGCCGCTGCTCGATGCCGCGTTGCGGCTGTTGCGGCTGCTCGACACGCCGGCCGACATTCCGGTGGTCGCGCCGCTGATCGAAAAGGAGCTGCTGTACCGGCTGATGACGAGCGGGCAGGGCACGCGGTTGCGGCACATGGCCGTCGCGGGCAGCCAGACGCACCGGATCGCGCGCGCGATCGAATGGATCCGCGATCACTACGCGGAACCGATGCGCGTCGACACGCTCGCGCAGGCGGTCAACATGAGCGTGTCGTCGCTGCACCATCACTTCAAGCACGTGACGACGCTGAGCCCGTTGCAGTACCAGAAGCAGTTGCGGCTGCACGAGGCGCGGCGGCTGTTGCTGCACCAGGGCGGCGACGTCGGGTCGGTGGCGGCGACCGTCGGCTACGAAAGCGCGTCGCAGTTCAGCCGCGAATACAGCCGGCTGTTCGGCGCGCCGCCGATGCGCGACGTCGTGCACCTGCGCCGGAAGGAACTGCTCGGCACGTAGCGGCGCGGCCGCTCATTTCGCGACGACGTTCGTCTGCAGGAACGACGGCGTGATCCGCCAGTCGGGCACATAGTTCGCCGGCCACGCGCCGGGCGTATCGACCGCGTTGAAATAGAACACGGCCGTGAGCAGCGGATAGCGCCACAGCGACCGCTGGAATTCGTCGAGCTCCGCGCGCTTGCGCGCGTCCGACCCGTCGATGCCCAGCTCCGTGACCATCACCGGCAGCCCGTAGTCGGTCACTCGCGCGTACTTGGTCTTCAGGATGCTCGCGGCGGAGAACTGGCCGCCGGGCGGCCACACCGCGCAGCGCCGGCAGTCGAAGACGGACAGTCCGACGTCGTCCACGTAGGCGCGGCCGGGGAAATAGTCGTCGAGGTTGCGGTTGCCGGCCGGCGACCACACGAAGCGGATCTGGTTGGTCACCATCCGGCATGCGGTCACGACGCGCCGATAGGCGTCGACGTACGCGGACGCGTCGCCGGTCGCCCATGGGTAGCGTCCGGTGTCGACCTCCATCTCGTGGCCCCAGCGCACGAACACGGGGCCCTTCAGCGCGGCGAGCGCCGCGCAGGTCGTCGCGATGAGCGTGTCGTAGCGGCCGTGCGCGATGTCCGCGAGCAGTGCGCCGCGCCGCGTGTCGCCGGCCGCCCACGGCTCGACGGTCAGCATCAGCGATCGATTGCGGGCCTGCGCGGTGCGGTACGCGCTATCGATTTCCGCGCCGAGGTCGGGCGCGTTCCACGACACGAACACATGATCGAACGCGAGAGCCGGATTGTCCGCGAACGCGTGGCCCGGGTCGTACGCGCCGAACGCCGGCTGCTTCACCAGCTGCCCCGGCGCGGGCGCGACCACCGCGGGCAGCCCCGAACGCCACATCATCGCCTGCCAGCCCTTCGGCGCGCGCAGCCCGATGCCCGTCAGCAGTATCGCGAGCGCGAACACGAACAGCGCGTTGCGCACGGGCAGGCGGCTGAAGAACATCTGCCGGAGCGCCGATGCGGTGAGCCCCTGTTCCCTGCCGTGGTTGACGGTGACGACGCCCGCGATCACGAGATACAGGATGCTCGTGAGCGTCGAGAACAGGTAGAAGCCGGCCGCGTTGTGCGGATTGCCGACCGCGACGACGGGCATGCTGCAGAACAGCGAGATCAGCAGATACGGCGACACGACGCGCAGCGGCGCGTCCTGTTCGATCGTGCCGCCCTTGGGCGTGACCTTGAACGCGAATTCCTTGCCGCGCAGGCAGTCGAGCACCGCCGACCCGCAACCGAGCACGACCCACGGCCAGCGCGCGAACACGAACGACAGGCCTTCCCACGACAGCAGCTTCGTATTGAGCGGCCGGCACGACCGGGTCGTGCGCGTGACCCACGTGACGACGCAGAGGATCAGCACGGTGAGCGGCAGCGCATAGGTCAGGTACGTGAGGTAGTCGACGTGCGCCCACACGCGCCCGGTGAGGAGCGCGACGACCGGAATCACGACGCTGCCGGCCATCGCGAGCGCGCACAGCGGATACCAGAGCTGGCAGAACAGGAACTGCGTCTTCAGCTTCAGCGGCAGGCCCATGAAATAGTGGCGCGTGTAGCGCAGCATGATGATCATCACGCTCTTCGACCACTGGAATTCCTGCGTCGCGAGATCGGCGAAGGTGCGCGGCCCTTCGCCGTTCGCGATCGCGTTCAGCGCATGCATGCCGCGCCAGCCATTCGCGTTGAAGATCATCGTCGTCGAGTGATCCTCGGCGAGCTCGGGCCCGATCCCGCCGATCTCGCGCAGCGCGCGGCAGCGCACCGCGTAGTGCGAGCCGATGCAAAGCGGCGCGAGCCCGGCCGCGTAGCCGGCCTGCATCGTGCCGTGCAGCGGCCCTTCGACGTTGACGCGCCCGCGCGCGCTCCAGCTGGTGGCCGCGTTGCTGTCGCAGATGCTCGGCGCCGACACGTAGCCGACCTTCGGATCGAGAAACGGCCGCAGCATTTCCTCGAGATACGTATGGGTCGGCACGTGGTCCGCATCGAGCTGCGACACGAAATCGTAGTTGTCGTAGCCGTACGTATCGTAGAAGTACGCGAGATTGCCTTCCTTGCATTTCGTGCGGCGCGGCCAGCTCGTGCGGTGGTACTCGGCGATGCCGCGCCGCGTCGACACGCGCACGCCGTGCAGGGCGCACCATTCGAGCGTTTCCGGCGTCGGGTCCTCGTCGGCGAGCCACGTGTCGTGCGGGTAGCTCTGGTCGAGCATCGCGAGCAGCGTCGTGCGAACGATGTCGAACGGCTCGGACGGCGCCTTGGTGACCACCATCGCGACACGCCAGTCGCGCGGCACCGCGAGCGCCGGGTTCGGCACGACCGCCGAGCGGATGATGAAGATGAAGTAACCGGGAATGAAGGTGGTCCAGAACAGTACGAAGCAGTTGACGCCGAAGCGGAACGCATCGACGTAGTGCTCGTCGCGCAGCCACCATTGCCAGAAGATCCCCAGCGTGACGAACCAGCACAGCGCGAGGAGCTGGAACACCGTCTTCGTCTCGGGGTCCATCAGCGGGACGAGGAGGGGGACTTCCGTGTGCGGGCTGTCGACGCGCTCTGCTTCGGTATCCGATGTTTCCCGGGCAGGGCCGCCGGCAAGCGACGCAACCAGATTCTTCATGGCGTTCTCCCGCAACGGTTGGGTAACGGTTACTTCGAGTCGACCACCCGGGTTGAAGCAAGGGGCGCCGCGGGTGCGTCCGCGGACGGGGTGCGCGGCGCGTTCGCACGGTCCGCGCTCGGATGTTCGCCGCACGAGCGGCCCACGCGTTCGTAGCGGCGAAAGCCGCTGTCGACCGCGAGCTGCTCGTTGAACAGGTTGCGCATGTCGAGCATCACGGGGTCGGCCATGTGGTCCGCGAGATCCGCGAGATCGAGCGCCTCGAATGCCTTCCATTCGGTCATCACGACGACCGCGTCCGCACTGCGCACCGCGTCGACCGCCGTGCCTTCCATGAACACCTGCGGCAGCAGCCGCGACGCCTCGTGCGGGCGCGCCGGGTCGTAAGCGCGGATATGCGCGCCGGCGCCGACCAGCAACTGGATCACGTCGATGCTCGGGCTTTCGCGCACGTCGTCGGTCTGGCCTTTGAAGGTCAGGCCGAGCACGGCGATGCGCTTGCCCTTGATCGAGCCGCCGCACGCCTTCTCGATGCGGTGGAGGATCTGCTCCTTGCGCAGCGCGTTCGATTCGATCGCCGCGCTGACGATGCGCAGCGGTACCGCGTATTCGGACGCCGTCGCCTTCAGCGCGCGCGTGTCCTTCGGGAAGCACGAGCCGCCCCAGCCGGGGCCCGCTTTCAGGAACGACGCGCCGATGCGCCGGTCGAGGCCCATGCCGTTCGCGACCAGCTCGACGTCCGCGCCGACCGCTTCGCACAGGTCGGAGATTTCGTTGATGTAGCTGATCTTCACCGCGAGGAACGCATTCGCCGCGTATTTGACCAGCTCGGCCGTCTCGATCTCGGTGGCGAGCACGAGATGGCCCATCGCCTCGAGCGGCGCATAGATCGCCTTCATGATCTCGATCGCGCGCGGATGCTCGGCGCCGAACACGACGCGATCCGGATGCATGAAATCGTCGATCGCCGATCCTTCGCGAAGGAATTCCGGGTTCGACGCGATCGCCGCTTCGATGCCGGCGGGAGTGTGATGCTCGACGATGTGTGCGACGGCCCGGTTGGTGCCGACGGGGACCGTCGACTTCGTGACGACGACCGTGAACCGGTTCAGGTTCGACGCGATTTCCCGTGCGGCTGCCTCGACGTAGCGCAGGTCCGCGCGCTCGGTGCCCGGCAGCGTCGGCGTGCCGACCGCGATGAACACCGCGTCGCGGTCGCGCACGCTCGCCGCCAGGTCGCTGCTGAAGCGCAGCGTGCCGCGTTCGACGTTGCGCGCGACCACGGCGTCGAGGCCCGGTTCGTAGATCGGCATGCAGCCGTCGTTGAGCGCGTCGATCTTGCCGCGATTGTTGTCGATGCACACGACGTCATGCCCGAGATCCGCGAAGCAGGCGCCGCTGACGAGTCCGACGTAGCCGGTGCCGACGATGGCAATCCGCACATTCATGGTGATTCCCCTGCGTGGGTTTGTCTGATGCCTGCGTGACTACCGGGTGGTTTCGGGATGCCGTTCCTTCTGAAACCACCGTGCTGCGTGTTCGACCATCTGTTCGATCGCGGTGAAGCGCGGCCGCCAGCCGAGCACGAGTCCGGCCTTCGTCGCGTCCGCGTACAGCGCGGGCGGGTCGCCCGGGCGGCGCGCGGCGATCACCGTCGGCACCGCGCGTCCGGTTGCGGCTTCGACGGCGCGAACCGCTTCGAGCACCGAGGTGCCGGTGCCGGTGCCGAGATTCAGCGCGACGCTGTCGCCGCCGCAGAACAGGTGCGCGGTGGCCTTTACGTGCGCGTCCGCCAGGTCGCTCACGTGGATGTAGTCGCGAATCGCCGAACCGTCGGGCGTCGGGTAGTCGGTGCCCATCACGCGAAACACGCTCCCGGTGCCGAGCGCCGCGCGGATCGCGAGCGGCAGCGCATGCGTTTCCGGGTCGTGGTTCTCGCCGATCGCGCCGTCCGGGTCCGCGCCCGCCGCGTTGAAGTAGCGCAGCGCGATCCACTTCAGCCCGTACGCGCGCTCGAAATCCGCGGCCATGCGTTCCATCGCGTACTTGCTGAAGCCGTACGGGTTGATCGGCTGCTGCGGCGTGCGCTCCGAGATCGGCAGCGTGTCCGGGATGCCGTAGGTCGCGCACGACGACGACATCACGATCCGGTTCACGCCGGCCTCGCGCATCGCGCCGAGCAGCGTGCAGGTGCCCGTCACGTTCACCGTGTAGTAGCGCTCGGGAAGCAGCACCGATTCGCCGACGTAGGCGAGCGCGGCGAAATGGATCACGACGTCGGGCCGGTGCGCGGCCATCGCGATCGAGAGCGCGTCGCGGTCGAGAATGTCGGCCACGACGAGGGGCCCCCATTTGACCGCGTCGCGATGGCCGGTCGACAGGTTGTCGTAGGCGACCGGCTCGTGCCCCGCCTGTGCGAGCGCCTTGCACGTATGGCTGCCGATATAGCCCGCACCGCCTGTCACGAGCACTTTCATGCGGCGGCTCCGGTCATGCGCAGCACCGGCTCGAGCCACAGTTCGCGGCTGAAGTAGTCGACGGTGCGACGCAGCCCCTCGTCGAGATCGATATCCGGGTGCCAGTCGAGCTCGGTGGCGGCGACGGAGATGTCGGGCTTGCGCTGGTGCGGATCGTCGATCGGCAGCGGACGGAACACGATTTCGGCCGACGAGCCGGTCATTTCGAGCACTTTTTCCGCGAGCTCGATCATCGTGAATTCGCCGGGGTTGCCGATGTTGACCGGCGTGCCGACGTTGCGCGCGGCGTCCATCAGCGCGAAGAAGCCGTCGATCAGGTCGCTGACGAAGCAGAACGAGCGCGTCTGCTTGCCGTCGCCGTAGATCTCGAGCGGTTCGCCGTTCAGCGCGCCGACGATGAAGTTCGACACGACGCGGCCGTCGCGCGGCGACATCCGCGGGCCGTACGTATTGAAGATGCGTGCGACGCGCACGTCGATGCCGTGCGCGCGATAGTAGTCGTAGCACAGTGCCTCGGCGGCGCGCTTGCCTTCGTCGTAGCACGCGCGCGGGCCGATCGTGTTCACGTTGCCGCGATAGGTCTCGATCTGCGGATGCACGCCCGGGTCGCCGTAGATCTCGCTCGTCGACGCCTGGAACACCCGTGCGCCCGTCTTGCGCGCGAGCGCGAGACAGTGGTTCATGCCGAGCACGTTGGTCATCATCGTATGGACGGGATCGATCTGATACGTCGGCGGCGACGCGGCGCACGCGAGATTCCAGATCTCGTCCACCTGCAGTTGCGGCAGGCCGAGCGACACGTCGCCCTTCACGAACTCGAAGCGGCCCGACGCCTTCAGGTCGGCGATGTTGAGCTTGCGCCCGGTCAGCAGGTTGTCGACGCATGTGACGCTTGCGCCTTCCATCACGAGGCGTTCGCACACGTAGCTGCCGAGAAAGCCGGCGCCGCCCGTTACGAGCACGCGCTGACCGACGCGCGTTTCGATCGAAACCCGGTCATTCATGGTCTTCTCCGTCATCGAGCATCGTCGGCAGCGCGAGATCGAGGTGCGCGAAGAGCGCACGAACGGGCGCCATCGCGTTGTGCGGACATTGAGCCGGCGTACGCCGGTTCGTGTATGCGGAGTTCGACGAAGTGCCGTGACCGGCGCTCCGGTTTCGCTGATTGCCACGCTGATGCCTGAACGACGCGAACGCCGCTCGATCGCTGGTGAGCTTCATTGCCTTACCCCGGCTGGCTTATTGACGATGCCGCCGCCGCCCGCCTTCTTTCGGGGCGTGACGTGCCGCTCGTTAGGACCGGATATCAGGCAATCGGCATGCCAGGGACGCTGGGTGAACGCGTCGTCCGGGCAGCGCATCCGCGCGGGCGAGCGACACGCGCATTTCTGTTTCAGGCATGAATCGTCGAGGCAGTTCGACGCGCGCGGGAATGATCGCCGCGACACGAACCGGTTACACGAAATGCATGGTCGATCCCGCTGCGACGGATGCTCGGCGGTCGATCGAACGTGCAATGCACATGTTGCAGCGCCGAGATCGGCGACGGTCGCCGATTCAAAAGTGTTTCGTTCGTGAACCGGGATCCCGACCGATTCGGCATAAAAAGAATCATCGAAAAGGCGCGTTTTCAGGAAAGGAAGTGGATTGAATGGAAGAGGAAAGATTGATAAGGCAATTGCAATGGATCGCAAGGCGGGCGCGTTGGCGGTTTATCGCGAATACCTGATCGGGATGACGATCGTGTTGGCGCGGTGCGAATGGATTGGTTTTTCGCCGGTTTCGTCTTCTGTTCGATCGGCCGCGTGCGGATGAGTCTGGCGATATTTTCACGAATGAATCAATTGCGTTCGGGTTTTGACGCAGCAGGCATCGTGTAAACGTATCGATGCCCGTCGCGCCGGGCCTCCGGAACCGGGGGTTGCGTGCTCCGATTCCCTGCACCCCGGACGGCCCCGAGCCGCCGGACGGGCCGCCGAAGCCGTTTCGCGACTACCGTGCCGGGCGCCGCCCCGCCTGCGCGGTGGGGCGTTTCTCAAGTTTGAAACACGTGTTCGCGGACCCGCTCCAGACCCTGCGGCACGCCGCATTCGTCCGTCTATTGCCGGGATTGCTTCGTGGCGTTCAATGATCGCGGGGCGTTCCAGACGGTTGTCGCGATACATTCCTGAAACAAAAAGCGCGATTTATGACGCTGCGTTCCGGGGCTGCTGTAGCGCACCGTGCGCAACGGTCGGTGGCATAACGCATGGCATGTTGCTTGCGATATTCGGGGCATCGGCGGGCGGTCGACATCGCATAACAAAGATGTGGGGCGGCCAACTCGTCAATAAGCCAGTCGGGGAAACGGCGATGAAGACCATAAGCAGCAGCTTGATCCGCGCGTTCTTGGCGCAACAGAGGGGTAGTCGGACAGATAGGGGTATCGCTCGCGACGCAGTGCCAGCTTCGCGGGTTGCTCCTTGCCGGTTTCACGGTCTCCGCGCGGTGCACGCGCTGGAGCGCCTGTCGCTTTGGACGACGACCGGTCGACAGCGACGCTCGCCTTCATTCAGCTCACCCGGTTGGGCCACGCTGTTCGTGCCGGACAGCTTGACGCCGATTCGTCTTCGACCATGCAGGGCCGTTTCGATTACGCCGGGCCAATACCGGCGCTGGCTGGATTAGCTCGAACGCCCTCGGCCGGATTGCCAGGAAGACTTTTGATCGGTATCTCAGGGAGATGCGATGCCATCTGACCGTGAAGCAGCCCCGTTATCGCTGTAATAAGGCGGATATTTTTTGACGGGCCTGTATTTGCGGTAGGCAATTATATTCACGTATTTTCGATCGCCGAAACGGAATGCCATGTGCCGGCATGCCGTGAGGGTGTATCGAAAAAAATAATCCGGTATATCGAATGATTTAATTCGGATTGGGTGAATTCTTTGCTTTTTGGTAATCGCGGTGTATTGTCGGTGTTATCGAAAACACCTAAAAGAAATTTCGAAAAAACAAGAAATACGAACTACACTTCGCTTGACCAAAATTATGAGGCGGAGAATTCGAATCGATGCTTCGTAATTAGATAGTGATCCTTATTTATTGGGATTGCTCGAGGCAGGGGGGTTGAAGGCGTGCAACCTTCCTTGCTTATTCCGTTCACGCCGTTTTGGAGTCGACCATGAAGAAGCTTCTGATTGCAGCAGCAGTTCTGGCCGTTTCGGGTGCAGCGTTCGCAGGTGGCGGCACGGTGTCGAGCAGCAGCTCGTCGAGCGGCGGTGCGACGTCGGCCGGTGTCGTCGGGTTCGGCCACTTCTCCGCGACCGATTCGGGCTCGGCACTCGGCGCAGCCGGCGCAGTTGCCGGCGGCCCGGGCAGCGGTTCGATCTCGTACACGAACCACACCCAAACGTCGACCGTTGGCGGCTTCGGCCTCGGCGGCTCGCAGGCTAGCGGCTCCAGCGGCGCGAATGCCGGTTCGGTGGGCTGGACGTCGTATCACCACTAAGCCGCGACGCGTAGCGTTCGTCATTGGCTGGCGGTACGGATGCCGGGCCTCGTTCCGCAAGGGCGGGCCCGGCACCGCGACTGTCAAACTTCCTCACAGCAAGGAATTGCTATGAAAGCCAACGTTTTTTTAGCGACAGCGCTCACCGCTCTATCGTCGGCCGTACTCGCGGCCGGTCCGTCGACGGTCAACCAGACGCAATCGGTGGCGTCGGGTGTGTCCGGTTCGGTGCTCGTCGGATCAGGCAGCTATACGAGCAATTCGACGTCGGTAGCAGGCGCAAGTGCTGGAGGTACCGTGACGCCCAGCGGTTCGACCGGAACGGCATCCGCTTTCCACAACTCGACTTCGACGGCCAGCGGTTGGGGCACGAACGGGGGCGCGTACGCGGCGGGCGGCGCTATCGGTGCCGCGGGGTCGAACGGCGGGAACAGTAGCACGAGCGAGAACGCGAATGCGCTATCGGGAGGGGTGACCGCCACGATCGTACTCGGCGCGACCCGCTACACCGCAACGGGCGGGAATGATAACGGTGTCGCCAACGCGGGCGCCGCTGGCATGACGGGCTTTGGCGGGTCGGGCACGATCGCGGGTTCGAACCACTACAACTCGTCGACCGCGTGGAGTACCGGCCCGGCCGGGTCACCGTCCGCATCGGGCGGCAGCCAGGCAAGTTCGGGCGCGACCGGGAGCAGTCATTAGGCGAGTGCGGGGGGACCAGTTTCCCAGCGACGCTGGTCTCTTTCGCCGCGCTGTTGTTCAAGTAAGGAGTTGGCATGAAGCAGAAACTGATTGCCGCCGCTCTGATGCTCGCGTCTCTGACGGCATATGGCGCTGACCGTGCTGCCGAGGACGTGCAATCAAATATGCAGACGTCAAACCCTACAACCAACCCGTCAGAACAACAATCGCTTTCGTCGGGCAATGCCATCGGGACACCGGACTCTCAGCCATGGCCGGGAATGTCGGGCGGCTCGTGGTCCCAGCTGGGGAGTGGCTGGAAGCAGTTCGGGGAAGCAGGCAAAGCTGAAGGAATTCAGGGGAATTAGTACGGTTGCCTGGGTGGGCGGTCAAACCTCGTCCGGAGATTGAAATGAACAGCAACAAGATCAAGGTGGCATGTGCGGCAATGTTCGCGATGACCACGATCGGTGCCCAAGCGCAAACCGCCGACTCGAGCTCGCAGTCGTCGACGTCGTCGACGGCGATCAGCCAGGGCGGCGGCTCGAGCATGAACACGAACACCACGACCGGCGGCAGCGCCAACAGCAGCAGCGGCGTGCGCGGGAGCGGCAATTCGAACGTGAACGTGAACGTGACGATGCCGTCCAGCACGAGCGGCGGTTCGAACGTGACACCGCAGGGCTTTAGCTCGCTCGCGTCGGCCGGCTCACCCGGCACCAACCCGTACAACACCCAGTCAGCGGAAAACGTCAACTACTCGGGTACCCAGACGATCAAGACGAACCCGTCGATTCAGGCGCCGGGCCTCACGACCACGCTGTCCGATACCTGCATGGGCTCGGTGAGCGTCGGCGTGTCGTTCCCGGGATTCGGCGCGACCGGCGGCACGACGCTCGTCGACCAGGCTTGCGTGCGTCGCCTCGACGCGCGTGAATTCCGTGCGATGGGGTTGACCGACGTGGCGCTCGCGCTGCTCTGCCAGAGCGATGCGAACCGGCGCGCGGTGGAAGCGACCGGCCACCTGTGCCCGGGCACGACCGCGCCGCTGGCGCGCTCGAACGTGGCGCCGTCCGCCGAAGCGACCGTCGCCGACGATGTGAAGTATCGCGATCCGCTGGTGCGCAACCGCATGGGTCTGCCGCCGCTCGACGCAGCCGCGCCGGCGCCCGCGCAGACGCGCCCGGTGGCGACGACCGCCGTCCAGTCCGCGCCGATCGCGGCACCGATGCCCGCACCGTCGATCGCCGCGCCGGCCGTCAGCGCAGTGCCGGCCGCCGCACAGGCGGCTGCCGCGAAGGCGTCCCAGGCCGCCGCGGTCGTGCCGGCTGCTGCCGCCGCGCCGGTTGCCGCAGCAGCACCCGCGGCAGCGCCCGCGGTTGCGGCTGCACCGGCCGTCGTCCCGGCCGCGATGGCTGCGGTCCCTGCGGCCGCCGTCGTCGCCGCGCCGGCCGTCGCCGACAAGGCAGCGGAACCTGCACCTGCGGTCGCCGACAAGGCGCCGGAGCCCGCACCTGCGGTTGCCGACACGGCACCGGCACCGGAACCCGTGCCGGCCGCGACCGACAACGCCGCGCAAGCCGCGGCACAGCCGGCCGTCGACACGAAGGCGCAGGATGCCGCGCAAGCCGCTCCGGCCGCGACCGACGCCGCGCCGCAGGCCGACGCTGCCGTCATGCCCGCGCCCGCTGTCGATGCGAAGGCTGCCGATGCGGTACCGCAGGCGGCCGCCGAAGCGCCGGCCCCCGAAGCCGCGCAGCCCGCCGCGGCGGCCGCTGTTGCCGACACGCCGGCTGTCGATGCGAAGGCGGCGGACGCGGTTGAATCCGCTGCCGCACCGGCACCGGCCGCCGACTCGCCGGCCGTGACCGACCAGGCGAAGGATCTCGCGCCGGCAGTCGACCAGCAGGCTGCACCGGCCGCTCCGGCCATGCCGGCTCCGGCCGTCATCTCGACGAGCACGTCGTCGTAGGCACGCGGGTCCGGCTTCCGCGCGACCGCGTACCGGCCGCGCGGGAGCCGCCGGAACCCGCTGCGCGATGCGCGTTGCAGGTTTGACGGGTGTTGGTCCCATCCCCGAGGTCAACACCTCTTTTTGCCTGTCGAGGGTACAAGGAGGCCTCAATCATGAGGATCTTTTTGGTCGCTCTGTTGCTGTACGGCACACAAACTGCCGCACAGTCGGTTTTCCAGAACCCTGCGGTCTTCGTCATCCTGAGCGAGCAGACCCTTGCGAACGCAGCGAGCGTGCAGCAGGCGCTGACGACGCTCGGCCGCCCGGACAACACGGCATGCGTGCCGATGATGATGGTCGGCGATCCGCAGATGATTTACATGATGCCGGAGGAAGGCCATGCGCCTTCGTGGCAATCGCCGGCATACGGTCGCGGCACGCCGTTCGAAGCGCAGAACGGGCCGGCATCGACCGGCAAGACGGTCGGCGCGATGCAGCACGCGGAGGACATGCAGACGCAACCGTGGAGCGACAGCAGCGCGATCACGCAGAAGATCGCCGGCGAGTCGAGCGTATCGGCGTCGGACCGCGTCAGCGACTGGCAGCGCAACGGCCTGAACACGATCGAGACGGCGCGTGCGACGGACGTGACAGTGAACGGCAAGGTCTACCGGCCCTACAACCATGAACTCAACCATCCCACGGGGCCCGTCGCAGAACCGCAAATCTATACGCAGCGGGTCGTGTTCTGCCGATAACGAAACACTACCGTGCGGACACGCCGGCAGCGCCGCGCGCGGGCAGGGAGACCCGTCGCGCATCGTCGCGGGCCGGGCGGCCCGACGGACCATCCCACGCGGCGAGGCTATCGTGAACTATTGCTGCCCGATCAGACTGTCAGGCCGGGAGGAGGACGAACGGGACGCATGCATGCCGCCGTTCGCGCCGGATCGGCGCCACCACAGCGCGCCGTCGCGTCCGCTCATCTATCTGTCGCAGCATCCCGACGCCGCGCTGATCGACTGTCTCGCGTCGCGCGGCTGGGAGGTCTGGCGCGCGAAAACCGTTGCGGACGCACTCAATCTCGTCAAGGCGAACCGCCTGCATGCGGGCATCGTCGATTTCGGCGACTTCGCGTCGCCCGACGTCGGATCGTTCGAGACGCTGCTGCGCGATCCGCGCGTCGGCTGGGTCGCGCTCACCGACGACGACGGGCTGCGCGATACGACGGTTGCACGCCTGATCCGCCAGTGCTGCTTCGACTACGTGCACGACGGGAGCGCGGACGCGACCATCGGTTATCTCGTCGGCCACGCATACGGGATGGTGAAACTGTCGGAAGGCGACCCGGCCGCGGATGCCGCGCCGCCCGGCGGCACGATGATCGGCGCGTGCGACGCGATGCGCCGCCTGTTCGCGACGATCCGCAAGGTCGCCAACACCGAAGCGACCGTCTTCATCGCCGGCGAATCCGGCACCGGCAAGGAACTGACCGCCGCCGCGATCCATCAGCAGTCGTCGCGCGTCGATGCACCGTTCGTCGCGGTGAATTGCGCGGCGATTCCGTCGACGCTGCTGCAGGCCGAGCTGTTCGGTCACGAGCGCGGCGCATTTACCGGCGCGCATCAGCGCAAGATCGGGCGCATCGAGGCCGCGCACGGCGGCACGCTGTTTCTCGACGAGATCGGCGACATGCCGTTCGAGAGCCAGGCGAGCCTGCTGCGTTTTCTGCAGGAAGGCAAGATCGAGCGGCTGGGCGGCCATGCGTCGATTCCGGTGGACGTGCGGATCGTATCCGCGACCCACGTCGATCTCGAGGCCGCGATGCAGGCAGGGCGCTTTCGCCCGGATCTGTATTACCGCCTGTGCGTGCTGCGTATCGACGAGCCGCCGCTGCGCGCGCGCGGCCGCGACATCATGCTGCTCGCCGAGCACGTGCTGACGCGCTATCGCGGCGACAGCTCGCACCGGATCCGCGGCTTCATGCCCGGCGCGATCGAGGCGATCCACAACTATGCGTGGCCCGGCAACGTGCGCGAGCTGATCAACCGGATCCGGTTCGCGGTCGTGATGACGAACGGCCCGCTGATCTCGGCGGCCGATCTCGAACTGAACCGGTACACGTCGTATCAGCCGCCGACGCTCGCGGAAGTGCGCCGGCAGGCGGAGCGGCGCACGATCGAGGAAACGCTGCTGCGCCACCGGCACCAGCATGCGGACGTCGCGGCGGAGCTGGGCGTGTCGCGCGCGACGCTGTACCGCCTGATGATCGCGCACGGGCTGCACGGCTGACGCCGATCGCGCCGGGTGTGCCGCCCGCGGCGCGGGCCCGGCGGCGTCGGGCCGCCGGCGCGGGCGTCAGGCCGGACGTTCGAAGCCCGATTCGACCCAGCGCTGGGCGCTGGCCTTGTTGAGCTTGAACCCCGGGGACACTTTCGCGTCGGCCAGCAGCTCGCCGTACGGGTCGAACGCCTTCAGCTCCGCGTACGGCTCGAACTCGTCCGGCACGATGTCGAGCGTGACCGACACATCCTGCCCGTCTTCGCCCTGAACCGTCACTTCCTTGTGCAGCATCGCGCGGCGCTGCTGCGCATGCCGCATCAGCACCTCGGTCGCGGTTTTCACGAGCGTGCGGAACGCGTTCGCGTCCATCGGCTTCGGATTCTTCTTGTCGCGGCCCATCGTCCACGGGCCGACGAGCGCGGGCTCGGCCTCGCCGTCCTTGATCATCTCGACGGCCCAGCCGTCGTCGTCTTCGTTCTTGATGATGCGTGCCGTCCAGCCGCTGTCGCGCCAGAGGCCGTTTTCGTGGATGGAGGTGTCGTCGGATTGCAGGTCGGATTCGGTCATGGGAGAAGCGGGCGTTCGAGCTGCCGGCGAACGGGCGCGGCGCGCGGCCGCGATCGGCGCGCTGCCGCCGGCCGGTCGCCCGGAATGGCATGCAAAGGGCGCAATTTTACCCCGCGGGCCGGCCATGCGGCCCGCGCGGCCTGCAACGTTGGCCGTCCGGCCGGCTCCGGTTGCCGCCGAACGAGCGAATCGGCGCAAATATCAAACTCGTCTTACGTTCCTGAGGGCTGTCCTATACGTCGTCCGATATCCCTGCCGCGCATGGCTTCATAGAATAACGATCGGGATAAAAATATCTCGCTTGCCGATTCAACACCGATCCGGCCGCGCGCGCATTCCGCGCCGCGCGGCCCGGCGAACCTTCTGGAACTGCGCATGGGGAAATTCAGTATTCGCACCGTTTTCGCGTACGACTGGCCGTTGACGCTGGCGGGCATGGAGCACATTGCCGTCGACACGTGCGCGATCGATCTCGTCGGCGTCTACCGGTCCCCGGGCGAACTCGCCGCGGCGCTCGGCAGCATCGAATGCGACATCGCACTGGTCGACTATTCGATCCGCGCCGACAGGCAAATGGATGGCCTCGCGCTGTTCGAGTGGCTGCGGCGCATGCGCCCGAACGTCGGCATCGTCGCACTGGTCGGCAACGAGAATCCGGTGATCTTCCGCTCGATCCTCGCGCACGGCGGCGCCAGCCTCGTCAGCAAGTTCGACGAAGTCGGCCACATCGTGACCGCGATCCATTCGAGCTACAGCGGCGGGCGCTATCTGTCGCCGCTCGTGCGGCGCGCGCTCGACTCACTCGCCGAACCCGACCATCAGCCGGTGAAGCTGTCGGCGCGCGAGATCGAGGTGATTCGCATGTATCTGGCCGGCGTGCCGATCAAGACGATCGCGCAGCGGCTGAACAAGGGCAAGCAGACGGTCAGCGCGCAGAAGATCAGCGCGATGAAGAAGCTCGGCGTGACCAACGATATCGAGCTGGTCCAGCGGGCGGCCGGGCTCGGATTCGCCGGCAACAGGGCGGCGATCCGGTCGGGCGGGGTGCAATAGACGTGGCCGGAAGCAAGCATGACGAGGGCATGGCGATGTCGACCGCAACCGCATTCCGGCATTTTGCGTCCGGTCCGGGCGACTTGAACCGGCGGCCGGTCGCCCTTCATTTCGGGCAGGCGCAACGCGCGGTCGGCCATCTGCTGGCGCTTCACCACGCGGATATCCGCGAAGGGCTGATGTCGGGCATCGACGGCACGCTGACCTGCGTGTCCACCCACGATCATTTGTCGCCTGCGCTGTTTCTCGGCCTGCCCGTGTCGGTCCGTCTGACGACCGATCGGGGCGGCGTGCGGGCGATCAACGCGATCGTGCGCGAAGTGCGGACCGGTCAATCCGACGGCGAACTGACCGTGTATCAACTGCACGTGTGCGACGCGCTGTCGTTGATGGATCGCCGCACCAACGCCCGCGTGTTCCGGTCGCGCAGCGTGACGGAAATCCTGGCGACGCTGATGAACGAATGGAAGCTGCGCAGCGTCGCGCTCGCGCGTGCGTTCGATTTCGATCTGTCGGGATTGCAGGCCGAACGCTATCCGGTGCGCGAACTGACGCGGCAGGTCAACGAGTCCGACGCGCGTTTCATCCGGCGTCTGCTGCGCCGGGAAGGCATCACGGTCTTCGCGAAGGCCGGCCCGGGTGGCGAGCGGCCGACGCATACGCTCATATTCTGCGACGACCCGTATCGCGTGACGGAAGCACCGGCCGGCACGCTGCGCCTTCAGCCGCGCGACGCCCGGGCCGGACAACGCGACACCGTGACGCTGTTCGCGCACCGCCAAAGCGTGTCGTCCGGCAAGGTGCGCCGTCCGTCCTGGGATTACAAGACGGCTCGCGCGGACGATTCCATGGCCGTCACCGGCATCGACCAGGGTGACGCGGGGAACGACCTTGCGCAACTCCTGACCGACGTTGCGATCGACATTCCGCACGTCGGCGATTCGTGGCGCGATCACGATCGCATTACGCGCGACCGGATACTGGCGCACCAGTTCGAAGCCGAGCGTTACGACGGGATCGGCAGCGTGCGCGATTTGCCGGTCGGTCACTGGTTCACGCTGACGGGCGACCCCGAGCTCGACATGAAGCCGGTCGATCGCCGTCAGTTCGTGGTCACGTCGGTGCGGCACGAGATCCTGAACAACCTGCCGAAGCCTCTGACGGGGCGCGTGAGCGAACTCTTCGCGGCGAGCCTGAACCTCGCGCAAACCGCTTCCCCGGCGCCTGCCGACGGATCGGCGCACACCGACACGCGCTACGAGAACCGCTTCACGTGCGTGCGGCGCGGCGTGCCGCTCAAGCCTGCCTACGATCCGAACATCGATGTGCCGCCGGCTCACCTGCTGACCGGCACGATCGTCGGCACCGAGGGCGAGGAAGTGTTTTGCGATGCGGCCGGCCGTGTGCGCGTGCGCATACACGGCTTCGATCCGGCAGACCACGCGCACGCGCAAGGCGCCGGAACGAACGATTCGGCCGGCGACAGTGCGCCCGTTCGCGTCGGCGCCAGCCTCGCGGGCAGCGGGTTCGGGGCGCTGTTCCTGCCGCGGGTCGGTATGGAAGTCCTGTTGGGGTGTCTGTCGGGCGACCCCGACCGGCTGGTCATCATCGGCGTGTTGAGCAACGGTGCGAACCCGCCCGCGAATTTCAGCGATACCGGCGCGCTGCCCGGCAATCGCTACCTGTCCGGCATCAAGACCAGGGAAATCAAGGGCCGGCGCCATAACCAGCTTCGTCTGGACGATACCCCGTCGCAAATCTCCGCGCAGTTGGCGAGCGAACACGCGCATACCCAACTGAACCTGGGCTATCTGACGCAGCCGCGCGACGGCGGGCACGGGAGCGACCGGGGCGACGGGGCGGAACTGCGCACCGATGCCGCTGCGGCGTTGCGCGCGGCCCGCGGCATTTTGCTGTCGACCTATGCGCGTGCACGGGCGACCGGCGGTCAGCTTGATCGCGAGGAGCTGATTTGCCTGCTCGATCAGTGCACCGAACTTTTCAAGTCGCTCGGCGACCATGCCGGCCAGCATGGCGGGCGGGCTGTCGATGCCGCGGGCCAGGATGGCATCGCCGATGCGTTTCGAAACTGGACGCCCGGCGGCGCGCAGCGCGGTGAGGGCGACGACGCGTCCGCGTTGATGGCATTCGGCGCGCAATCGGGGTCGCTCAACGTCACGCCGAAAACGCATGTCGTGTATGCGGGCGAGAACATCGATCAGATCGCGCAGCGGCACGTACAGGTCGCGAGCGGCGAGCGTATCAATCTGCATGCCGGCCGCGGTGTCGCGATGTTCGCGCACAGCGACGGCGTGTCGGCGATCGCGAATCGCGGGAAGGTGACGATTCAGTCGCAGAACGACGATACGCAAGTCGATTCGGCGAAGAACATTCAATTGACCGCGGCGGGCGGAACGCTGACGGGTACGGCGAGCGATGAAGTCGTGTTCGTGACGTCCGGTGGCGCGTATCTGAAGCTGCGCGGGGGCGATATCGAGTTGGGG
Source organism: Burkholderia anthina (assembly GCF_902498995.1). Classification (GTDB taxonomy): domain Bacteria; phylum Pseudomonadota; class Gammaproteobacteria; order Burkholderiales; family Burkholderiaceae; genus Burkholderia; species Burkholderia anthina. The sequence goes on along the minus strand of NZ_CABVLY010000005.1, from coordinate 289,804 downwards.
TGTCCGGGGACTTTTACGGTGAAGTCGGCGGGGCATTTGTGGGGTGGGGCGGCCAGTATGGATACGGATATGCCGAAATTCTCCCAGGACACACTTGGCCGCGTGCCGAAGCTGATCCATCCAACTGACGGCGATGCGGCTGCGGGGTTTGACGGCCGGGTAAAAAAGTCGTCCACGGTGCTGTCGAATTCGACGACCGACGTGGCGGGCACGCTGCCGTCGGTTGATGCCGATCAGGTCGAGAGGCTGGCGGTGCAGTTCATCAAGAAAAAAGTATAGGCACGTGCAGGAGTTTGAATGATCGATTCATTTCGCGATTCGCAACCGATAGTAGATGCTCATACTGACGAGTCCGGCTCTGAAGTGGATGTGTCCGGCGCACGCGCGCCGCGTCCCGAACCGCCACCGATCATCGTTGGCCGTGTCGAAGGGATGACGATGTTCGCGAAGAACACGCCGCTTATCTGCATCAGGCAGATGCCTTTGCCCGGGGTCGTCATCTTCGTGCATGGCGTGAACTCGGAGGGCGAATGGTTCGATGCGACGGAGGAAGGGCTATGCAAAGGCCTTAATCGACGGATCGGGCGACTCGACGATCAAATGATGTATCACGGCATCGAAGCGGGGCAATTGACGCCGGCGAAGTACACGGAGAGCGTGACGCCGGATGGGTTCTTGAATCCGAAGCTTTGGTCCGGTAACTACATCAAGCCCGAGCCGTCGTTTTCGCCGGTCATTCATTTCCGGTGGGGCTATCGCGCGACCGCGGCGGAATTGAAAGAGTACGGCGACAAGATTTTCTTGAACGAAAAGGACTACTGGGGTGGCGGCCCGTTCACGAACGGCTGCTCGAGCCTGCCCGACCTTTGGCATGGCGGTCTCGATGATCGAACGATGGGATGGATGACGGTACAAGGCATCAATCCAACCAATCGCCCTTTGTACCGCGCGCCGCCCCGCGCGTATGGTGTGCTCGCGGCCTTGCGATTGGCCAAATTGATCGAGTCGATCCGCCAGATGCAGGCCGATGTACCGATTACCGTGGTGTGCCATAGCCAAGGCAACATCGTCGGCCTCACGGCGGCGTTCTTCGGCGACGCATTCCCCGATGTCGAAGATCCGTGGGGAGGCACGGGCCACTGCGTGGCAGACGCCTATGTACTGGCAAACGCGCCGTACAGCCTCGCGAATGCAGACGGTCCGTACAAATCCGACACGTTCATGGATACGTGGTCGCAACGCGCAACGAAAGACGCGAGCGGTCATCGCGGTCGTCAGACCTACGCCGCGCGCACCAAGACCTTCGGCAAATTCCTGTCGATTATCGGCAACCGCAAGGCCTTCGAACAACCGGTGGACAAGGTTGATGAAGACATGAAAAACAAGCGGGTCTCGCCGACAAGCAACCGGTCGTATGCCGCACAACAGGATCGCGATCGACACGGCTTGAATGGATCGACGTATGGCCGCGTCACCGCGTATTGCTGTCCGCACGATCAGGTGATTTCAGCAGTGACGGTTCAGGGCATCGGCTGGCGCGGGATCAGCAAACACGAACTCGATGACATCGGCGCGGCCAGCATCCTGACGCAGCGGGTATTCGCATCGGGCTTTCCGGTCGGCGTACAGAAACCCTACCGCTATTGGGAAGACGATTGGCGGCATGGCAAGCCAGGAACGAAGTCGGGCTTCTGGTATCCGCCCTCGCCACCGGCCAAATTCAATTTGATCGGTGCAGTTAAAGGCAATGAGAGTGTTTGGGGGATAGCGGCGACGCTGGCAACCGCGCCGCTCATGTTCGTTGTGACCGGCATCAGTTCGGCATTGAACATGCTCCGTGTGAACGCCGATCCGCCAAAGGGCTGGACGGTGGTAGCGGACGCTCCGGCGCTGGATGATCCATTCCCACCGAAGGCATTGCGGTTCGGCCAGCCCGTCGAAACGAAGGACGGCGATGCAGTAAGCGACTTCAACGAAGGCAACGATCCGCCGGCCGCATGGCGCGACGCGAGTAAAGCCGATGCAGACAAGCGAACTGACGATCCCTACGACCAGTACAAGGCAAAGAACGAGGACAGCGTTGCGCAAGGCACGGCAGCAACCGAAGCCGGGCAGCGCTACGAGGATCGCGCGTTGATGCGGATGGAAGCGCGTCGCACGCTGAATACCGAATGGCTCGACCGAGACGGCCATGTGATTGGCGAAGACGGCAAAAGCGAAATGCCCGAGGGCTACAAGGAATGGCGCGACAAGCAGATCGTTGACTGGCTTGATCGTGGCGCGACCAATAGCCCGACGAACCACTCTACGACGATGACCAATCCCGAGCATGCCGAGAAAGCACTGGCGTATGACGTCGCTGTGGGTCTGTGCTACCTGACGGAGAAACAACTCAAATCGCTGCGCATCGAGGCGGATTGGCGGCTGGGGAAAAGTCTTGCGGAAGACAATCCAAACAAGAAGTATTACGGATATTTTGAGCTCGGAGAACTTGACGATCTACCGATTCACGAGTGGGTACATGCCGAGAATAGCGAAGGCGAAATTCCCGACGCGATCAAGGATGAACGTGAAGGCGATCTCTATCTGAAGGTCGGAGGTGTGATTTGAAAACGCTGATCGCTACGTGGCCGCGACGTGCAGTCGTCGCCGCTTCGACATGGATGCTTGTCACCGTACTCATGGCCACGCTGATGGCACATGTAGAACAACCCGACCCGGCACATTTGGAAATGGGAGATTGGATGAAACGATTCGTTGTCTTACCTGGCTTGGCCGCACTTGCGGTGTTTATGTTCACCACGGCCATGATGCGTCCCGCACAGGCGGTGCCTGCCCAAGAGCCTGCAGGGAGCATCGCGCGAGCAGTGGAGGAACCGACGAGGCCATTCGTCGCTCAGGTGGTCGGCCTAGTCTGGTTGAATCCGTTGCAACGAAGAGACTATCCAACCGAATGGCAATTGTTGTGGACGCAAGGGCTTACCACACCGAACAAGAATGACGATATGGTTCGAACCGATCCAAAGTCTTTCACTACCTTGCAATCGGTAGCAGGTATCGCATATGGCAACGAAGGTGAGGAAACGTTTAGAGGCTTTTATCGTAAGTATATCTTTGAGTTACCACTACTCCTTCGCTCGCGCTATGCCTCTAATCCAAAGTATTTCTACACAGTTAGCCCAGCCAATAAAAAGGAATGGCGCGAACTGGCAGGCATTCGTGTCGCGCTTGCGATTCCAGATCGACTCGACGCAGACGAATCGCAGAGCTATTTGCGAGACTCGATTCGAAAAGCGTTTTCAATCGGAAATCCACATTTTCCGACGATGTGGAGCCGCCCCACGCTCCCTGATGTGCAAATCACTCAAGGCGGTGCGAATGCCGGCTTTACATCACTGAACAACGCGCTGGACTACTTGCAGGCGAACCCCGACAAGACCGTATGGGCGATCAACTGGGACGCACCGAGCTTCCCGCCCACGGATGCCCAGATCAACGAAAACCTCGTCGTGCTGTTCCTCGCCGGCCCGAACTTCAACACCGAGCGCGAACCGCTCGCGTGGATCGGCAAGGCCGCAACCGGCAATACACAGGCGTTTGAGCGGAAGGTCGGCACGACGCGCGCCGTACAGGCATGGAAGGCAACCATCGATGAAGCAGCACGCAATGCCGGTGTAGCGGTTCCGGACCTCGAATACATCTTCCACGACGCAGGCAAAGCCAGCGACACATCGTCGTCACGCCTTGTTTCGCTCACACGAACGTTGACCGAAACCCTTCCGGAATACGACTACATGAAGCAGACCTTCAACACGGCCGGACTGCTTGGCGACATGGGAACCGGTAGCGCATTGACCAACGTGGCGCTCGCGATCGGCCGCGTCAATCACTACGGCGGCAACGCACTGGTTGCCGGGACAACCGATCCCGAACATCCCGTCGCGGTTATCGTCAGGCCACCGTCGAAGCTCACGCCGATCGATCCGACCAAAGACTGGTTCCGCGCACGCGGCGGAAACAATGCGTACCTGCCGTGGTGGGGCCGCCGACACGATACCGATTACGGCATGCAGGGTTATTCGTGGTAACGCAAGTCAGCGCGACGGCACGTTGCATGCGCACGCAACCGTCGCGCAAATCATTCAAAGGAGGATATATGCGTGGAATTATCCGGGTAGGCGATACCCATACCCACGGTGGCCGGGTCGAGTCCGGCGCGGCAACAAGCAAGGTGATGGGCCACGCGGTTGCCCGCGTCGGCGACACGTGTTCATGCCTGGTTCACGGCACGTGCACCATCGTCGAAGGCGATCCGGACTTCAACGTCGAAGGCCGGGCCGCCGCGTTCGACGGACACAAGACTTCCTGCGGTGCGGCGTTGAATTCTTCGGTTGTCGATTCCGGACGTATCTGAACGCAACCGGCCGGGCCGGGCGCCGGGCACCGGAGACCCGGCACACGGCGTGAGGCACGCCTGACGATGCCGGGCCGCCCCCGTCAGGCCGGCAACGCGAACCGCGTGACGGCTTCCCGCAACGCTTCGGCCTGATCGCGCAGCGAATGCGCGGCGGCGGCGGCTTCCTCGACGAGCGCCGCGTTCTGCTGCGTGACCTGATCCATCTCGCCCACCGCGCGATTGACCTGCTCGATTCCGGAGCTCTGCTCGCGCGAAGCGTGGCTGATCTCGTCGAGGATCTCGTTGACACGCCGTATCGACTGCACGATCTCGGCCATCGTCTCGCCTGCATGCGTGACGAGCGTCGCACCGTGCTCGACCGTCTCGTTCGACGACACGATCAACGACTTGATTTCCTTCGCGGCCGTCGCCGAGCGTTGCGCGAGCGAGCGCACTTCGGCCGCAACCACCGCGAAGCCGCGGCCCTGTTCGCCCGCGCGCGCGGCCTCGACCGCCGCGTTCAGCGCGAGGATGTTGGTCTGGAACGCGATCCCGTCGATCACGCCGATGATGTCGCCGATCTTGTGCGAGCGGTCGGTGATTTCGTTCATCGTGCGCACGACATCGTCGACCACCGCGCTGCCGCGCGTCGCGACTTGCGCCGCCTGGTCGGCGAGGGTCGCGGCTTGCGCGGCGCTTTCCGCGTTCTGCTTCACGTTCGCGGTCATCTGGTCCATGCTCGACGCGGTCTGCACGAGCGCGGCCGCCTGTTCCTCGGTGCGCTGCGACAGGTCCGTGTTGCCCGACGCGATCTCGCTCGCGCCGACGTTGATGTTCTCGGTGCCCATCCGGACGCGCGACACCATGTCGATCAGTCCGCCCTGCATCACGTGCAACGCATGCAGCAGGCTGCCGCGATCGTCGTGCTTCACGTTCACGCGCGCGGTCAGGTCGCCCTGCGCGATGCGTTGCGCGGTGTCGAGCGCGACTTCGAGCGCGCCGCCGAGGTTCGCGCGCACGCTTCTCAGCACGAGCACCATCACGGCGGTCGCGATCGCGCCGAGCACGGCGGTCATCGCGAGCCAGCGGCCGATGCTCGCGAGCACGGCCGAGCGCACGTCGTTCATGTACATGCCCGTCACGAGATACCAGTCCCACGGGGCGAAGCGTTGCACCGCGCTGGTCTTGTCCTGCGGCTTGTCGGCGCCCGGCTTCGGCCACAGATACTCGACGAAGCCCTTGCCGCCTTCCGCGTTGCCGGCCTTCACGATTTCGACGAACAGATGCTTGCCGTTCGGATCCGCGAAATTCGATACGTCCTTGCCGTCGAGGTCGGTCTTGATCGGATGCATCACGATCACCGGCTTCGAGTCGTTGATCGAGATGTAGCCGTCGGTGCCGTAGCGCATCGCGGCGATCGCCTCGAGCGCCTTCTGCTTCGCCTCGGCTTCCGGCAGCGCGTTCTGCTGCGACAGCTTGTAGTAGTGGTCGGCGACGCTCGTCGCCTGCGCCACCAGCGTCGCAAGCTGGTCGCGGCGGTCGGTGATCATCGATGCGCGGGTCTGCCACGCGCCGATCCCGGCGATCACGAGCAGGCCGAGCCACAGAATGACGATCATCGAAGCAAGTTTCTGGTTCAGGGAGAGTGTGCGCATGGTGAATGAGGTCGGTCGGTCGAACGAGCGCGCCGGAACGGCGTGACGAGATAAGTCTTTGACGGCGCGCGACGAACGTTGCCGTAGGCGGGAAATCCCTTAGACGCCGTACCGCCGCCAATGCCATCGAGCGCGGTACGGTCATCTATGCATATACATATTCGGCGTCGCTATACTGTCGGACGATGGCGGTCGCGCTGTTCGTCCGGGAGTCCGGGAGTCCGGGCGCGGGTGGCGACGCCGTACGAAACCGAAAGGAGGCAACGATGCGGATTCTGGTGGTAGGGGCCGGCGCGGTCGGCGGATATTTCGGCGGCCGGCTCGCGGCGGCGGGGCGCGACGTGACATTCCTGGTGCGCGATGGCCGCGCGGCCGCGCTCGCGCGCGACGGGCTGCTGATTCGCAGCCCGCGCGGCGACCTGACGCTTGCGAACGTGCAGACCGTGCGCGCGACCGATACGGCCGCGCCGTTCGACCTCGTGCTGTTGAGCTGCAAGGCGTACAGCCTCGACGAGGCGATCACGTCGTTCGCGCCGTTCGTCGGGCCGTCGACGCTGATTCTGCCGATGCTCAACGGAATGCGCCATCTCGACGTGCTGCGCGACCGGTTCGGCACTGCGCAGGTACTGGGCGGCCTGTGCGTGATCGCGGCCACGCTCGATCACGAGCAGCGGATCGTGCACCTGAACGACACGCACGGATTGTCGTTCGGCGAACTCGCCGGTGGCGAATCGGCGCGCGTGCGCGCGCTGGCCGACGTGCTCGGCGGCGCGGGTTTCGACGCGACGCTCAGCGACAACATCGCTGCGCGCATGTGGGAGAAATGGGTGTTCCTCGCGACGCTCGCGGCGAGCACGTCGCTGTTTCGCGGCTCGATCGGCGACATTCTCGCGGCGCCGGACGGCCGTCGCTTGCTCGAGACGATGCTCGACGAATGCAGCGCGATTGCCGCGCACAACGGGCAGCAGCCCGATCCGGCGGCAATCGGGCGGATGCAGCGGATGGTGCTGACGCCGTCGCCGCTGACCGCATCGATGCTGCGCGACGTCGAGAACCATGCGCGGGTCGAGGCCGATCACGTGATCGGCGACCTGCTCGCGCGCCGCGATCCGCAGGCGACGGATGCGCTGTCGCTGCTGCGGATCGCGTACAACCACCTGAAGACGTACGAGGTGCGCGCCGCACGGGAAGGCGCGCCCGCGTAAGCGCGGCGACGGGCTGCGTCGCCCTCGCATATCTGTGCTTTGCCCGGCGGCGCATGGCCGCCGTCGGGCAAGCGCCCCTGCCGGCGCGCAGCGTGTTCCGCGCTGCACAAATTTGCTGCCGGACGCCGTTTTGGCTCGTTATCCGCAAAAAAGTATCGGAAATCTGGCGTAAAGTTGGTGGAGCCGCACGTTTGATCGATCTACATTGCTTCCCATGCGACCGGTCGCGTCGCCGCACGAAACCGGCGGCGAACGCGTGAACGGCAGAACGGCCCGGCCGGCGATACATGGGAATGGAGACGCCAGGATGATGCATCCCGATCTGGAAGTGGTCGAAGTGCGACGCGATGAGTCGTTCAAGGTCTGGTCGCATGGCTATCCGTATCGCACGATCCGCTGGCACTTCCATCCCGAATTCGAACTGCACCTGATCGTTGCGACGCGCGGCAAGTATTTCGTCGGCGATCACGTCGGTTCGTTCGGCCCGGGCCATCTCGTGCTGCTCGGTCCGAACCTGCCGCACAACTGGGTCAGCGACATGGCCGAAGGCGAGACCGTCGAGCGCCGCAATCTCGTGATCCAGTTCGATCCTGCGTTCGTGCGCCGCTGCATGGACGCGTTTCCCGAATGCCGCGATGCACAGGCGCTGCTCGACGATGCGCGGCGCGGCGTGGGTTTCGACGACGACACGAGCGCGGCGATCGCGCCGTTGTTCGACGCACTGCTGGCGGCGCGCGGCATGCGCCGCATCGTGCTGTTCATGACGATGCTCGAGCGGCTGTGCGGCGCGACCGGACGTACGCTGCTCGCGAGCCCCGCATACGATCACGCGCACGTCACGCCGACGCGGCTCGGCCATGCGTTGTCGTACATCGGCAAGAACCTGGCGTCCGAGCTGCGCGAATCCGATCTCGCGCAACTCACCGGACAGAGCGTCAGCGCGTTCTCGCGCGCGTTCCACCGCCATACGGGCATGCCGTTCGTCCAGTACGTGAACCGGCTGCGGATCGAATCCGCGTGTCAGATGCTGCTCGTCGACGACACGAGCATCACCGACATCTGCTTCCAGGCCGGCTTCAACAACGTGTCCAACTTCAACCGCCAGTTCCGCGCGGTGAAGGGAATGGCGCCGTCCGAATTCCGCGCGCTGCAGCGCCTGAATGCGCGCAGCCGCGAGCTCGCGCTGCATGCGGCGCCCACCGGCAACCCGTTTCCGCCGCGCGTGGTCACGCCCGGTATGCCCGAGCTTGCGCCGCAGTCAGGGTGAGCGCGGGGCGCTCGCCCACCTGAGTTTTCCTCACCATTGCGTTTCACCTGCCTAATCGCGACGTTCGCATCGCGAGGGGCGCGCTTACCCACGAAAAGCCGTACATAAATCGGAGACACCGTCATGATGCATGCATCGCCCGCTTCATTGCCTCGCCGCGCCATCCGCATGGCGGCCCTTGCCACGCTCGCCGTCGCGGCCGTGCTGCCCGTCGCCGCGCATGCCGCGCCGCTGCGCATCGGCATGACGTTCCAGGAACTGAACAACCCGTATTTCGTGACGATGCAGAAGGCGCTGAACGATGCGGCCGCATCGATCGGTGCGCAGGTCATCGTCACCGACGCGCATCACGACGTCAGCAAGCAGGTCAGCGACGTCGAGGACATGCTGCAGAAGAAGATCGACATCCTGCTCGTGAACCCGACCGACTCGACCGGCATCCAGTCGGCGATCACGCAGGCGAAGAAGGCCGGCGCGGTGGTCGTGGCTGTCGACGCGAACGCGAACGGCCCGGTCGATTCGTTCGTCGGCTCGAAGAACTACGACGCGGGCGTGATGTCGTGCGAATACCTCGCGAAGGCGATCGGCGGCAGCGGCGAGGTGGCGATCCTCGACGGCATTCCCGTCGTGCCGATTCTCGAACGCGTGCGCGGCTGCAAGGCCGGGCTCGCGAAGTTCCCGAACGTGAAGCTGGTCGATACGCAGAACGGCAAGCAGGAACGCGCGGCCGCGCTGTCGGTGACGGAGAACATGATTTCCGCGCACCCGAACCTGAAGGGCCTGTTCAGTGTGAACGACGGCGGCGCAATGGGCGCGCTCTCGGCGATCGAGGGATCGGGCAAGGACATCAAGCTGACGAGCGTCGACGGCGCGCCCGAGGCGGTGGCGGCGATCCAGAAGCCCAATTCGAAGTTCATCGAGACGACCGCGCAGTTTCCGGCCGACCAGGTTCGCATCGCGCTCGGCATCGCGCTCGCGCGCAAGTGGGGCGCGACGGTGCCGAAAGCGATTCCAGTCGACGTGAAGGTCGTCGATCGCGGCAATGCGAAGGGGTTCAGCTGGTGAGCGACGCGCGACCTGACGCGCGGGGCGGCCGCGCGGCCGCGGCCCCGCGCACGGAGCAGCCGATGGACACGATACTCAGGCTCGGCCACATCACGAAAAGCTTTCCGGGCGTGAAGGCGTTGTCGGACATCCATCTCGAGATCGCGCGCGGCGAGATTCACGCGCTGCTCGGCGAGAATGGCGCCGGCAAGTCGACGCTGATGAAGATTCTGTGCGGCATTCATCGGCCGGATACCGGCACGATCGAAATCGACGGCGCCGCGCGGCACTTCGCGAGCTATCACGACGCGGTCGCGGCCGGTATCGGCATCGTGTTTCAGGAGTTCAGCCTGATCCCGCATCTCGATGCCGTCGACAACCTGTTTCTCGGCCGCGAGCTGCGCACGCGCTGGGGCGTGCGTGACCGGTCGCGGATGCGGCGCACGGCGGCCGGCATCTTCGCGCGGCTCGGCGTGTCGATCGATCTCGATGCGCCGCTGCGCACGCTGTCGGTCGCCCAGCAGCAGTTCGTCGAGATCGGCAAGGCGCTGTCGCTCGATGCGCGCATCCTGATCCTCGACGAACCCACCGCCACGCTCACGCCGGCCGAGGCCGAACGCCTGTTCGCGATCATGCGCGAGCTGAAGCGGCAGGGCGTCGCGATGATCTTCATCTCCCATCATCTCGACGAAATCTTCGCGGTGTGCGATCGCATCACGGTGCTGCGCGACGGCCAGTACGTCGCGACCACCGACGTGGCGCGTACCGACGTCGAGCAACTGGTGCGGATGATGGTCGGCCGCCGGATCGAGAGCAGCTTTCCGCCAAAGCCTGCGCGCGCCGCCGACGCGCCTGCCGTGCTCGAAGTCGATGCGCTGCAGATCGAGCGCGATGGCCCGGTGAACCGCTTCGCGCTGCATGCGGGCGAGATCCTCGGCTTCGCCGGCCTGGTCGGCTCGGGCCGCACCGAGACGGCGCTCGCCGTGATCGGCGCGACCCGCGCGCATCGCAAGGACGTGCGGGTGCGCGGCACGGCGGCGAAGCTCGCCGATCCCGCCGACGCGCTGCGTGCGGGCATCGGCATCCTGCCGGAAAGCCGCAAGACGGAAGGGCTCGTCACGTCGTTCTCGATCCGCGACAACATTTCGCTGAACAACCTCGGCAAGTACCGGTCGATGCGCTGGCTGATCGACCGGCGCGGCGAGGCGCGCACGACGCACGACGTGATGCGGCGCGTCGGCGTGAAGGCGCCGTCGATCCACGCCGAGGTCGCGACGCTGTCCGGCGGCAACCAGCAGAAGGTCGTGATCGCGCGCTGGCTGAACCATCACGCCACCGTGCTGATCTTCGACGAGCCGACGCGCGGCATCGACGTCGGCGCGAAAGCCGAAATCTACGGGCTGATGCGCGAACTCACCGCGCGCGGCTACGCCATCATCATGATCTCGTCCGAGCTGCCGGAGATCGTCGGCATGTGCGATCGCGTCGCCGTGTTTCGGCAGGGCCGCATCGAAGCGACGCTGGAAGGCGACGAGATCGATCCCGACACGGTCATGACCCATGCCACGGCCGGCACGCGAGGAGCAACCCATGAACCTGCCTGATTCTTCCTCCACGCCAACCACGCCGCTCCCGGGCGTCACCGGCGATGCACCGCCGCCGCGCGCGATGTGGACGCAACTGCGGCGCTCGACGCTGTTCTATCCGCTCGTCGGCCTGATCGCCGTGTGCATCGCGATGATGCTCGCGAGCCCGAGCTTCCTGTCCGCCGCGAACCTCGAGAACGTGCTGCGCCAGGTGTCGATCAACGCGATCATCGCGGTCGGCATGACCTGCGTGATCCTGACCGGCGGGATCGACCTGTCGGTCGGCGCCGTGATGGCGCTGTCGGGCACGCTCGCGGCCGGGCTGATGGTCGCGGGCGTCAACGCCGTCGCCGCGCTCGCGATCGGCATCGCGGTGGGCCTCGGCTTCGGGTTCCTGAACGGCGTGTTCGTTGCGTTCGCGGGCATGCCGCCGATCATCGTCACGCTCGCGACGATGGGCATCGCGCGCGGGCTCGCGCTGATCTACACCGGCGGCTATCCGATCGACGGGCTGCCCGACTGGGTCGCGTTCTTCGGCAGCGGCAAGGTGTTCGGAATCCAGGCGCCGGTGCTGATCATGCTGGCCGTCTATGCGATCGCATGGCTGCTGCTCGACCGGATGCCGTTCGGCCGCTACGTCTATGCGATCGGCGGCAACGAGCAGGCGACGCGGCTCACCGGCGTGCGTGTCGCGCGCGTGAAGCTGATCGTCTATACGCTGGCCGGGCTCACGTCGGCGATCGCCGCGATCGTGCTGACCGGGCGCCTGATGAGCGGTCAGCCGAACGCGGGCGTGGGTTTCGAGCTCGACGCGATCGCGGCCGTCGTGATGGGCGGCACGTCGATCTCCGGCGGGCGCGGCGCGATCCTCGGCACGCTCGTCGGTGCGCTGCTGCTCGGCGTGCTCAACAACGGGCTGAACATGATCGGCGTGAACCCATATGTGCAGAACGTGATCAAGGGCGGAATCATCCTGCTCGCGATCTACATCAGCCGCGAGCGATCGCGGTGACACTTGATTCGTCGGATATCCGAATCATCAACGAGCGAGACAACTCATGACGACACCCGAAGCCCGGCCGCACATGACCGCGGTGGTTTGCCACGGCCCCGAGGATTACCGCGTCGAACAGGTCGCGAAGCCGTGCGCCGGCGCGAACGAGCTCGTGATCCGCATCGCGGCGTGCGGCATCTGCGCGAGCGATTGCAAGTGCTATACGGGCGCGAAGATGTTCTGGGGCGGCCCGAGCCCGTGGGTGAAGGCGCCCGTGATTCCCGGCCACGAATTCTTCGGCTACGTGGAAGCGCTCGGCGAGGGCGCGGCCGGGCATTTCGGCGTCGCGCTGGGCGATCGCGTGATCGCCGAGCAGATCGTGCCGTGCGGCAAGTGCCGCTACTGCAGGTCGGGCCAGTACTGGATGTGCGAGGTGCACAACATCTTCGGCTTCCAGCGGGAGGTCGCGGACGGCGGGATGGCCGAATACATGCGGATTCCGCCGACCGCGATCGTCCACCGGATCCCGCTCGGCGTGTCGCTCGAGGATGCCGCGATCATCGAGCCGCTGTCGTGCGCGATCCACACGGTGAACCGCGGCGACGTCCAGCTCGACGACGTCGTCGTGATCGCCGGCGCGGGCCCGCTCGGGCTGATGATGACGCAGGTCGCGCACCTGAAGACGCCGAAGCGGCTCGTCGTGATCGACCTGATCGACGAGCGGCTCGAACTCGCGCGGCAGTACGGCGCCGACGTGACGATCAATCCGAAGCGCGACGATGCGCGCGAGATCGTCCGGGCGCTGACCGACGGCTACGGGTGCGACGTCTACATCGAGACGACCGGCGCGCCTGTCGGCGTGAACCAGGGGCTCGAACTGATCCGCAAGCTCGGTCGCTTCGTCGAATTCAGCGTGTTCGGCGAGGATGCGACCGTCGACTGGTCGATCATCGGCGATCGCAAGGAGCTCGACGTGCGCGGCGCGCATCTCGGGCCATACTGTTACCCCGTTGCGATCGACCTGCTCGCGCGCGGGCTCGTCACGTCCAAGGGCATCGTCACCCACGATTTCGCGCTCGAGGACTGGAACGACGCGATCCGCGTCGCGAAATCGCCCGAATCGATCAAGGTGCTGCTGAAGCCGGCCCGCTGACGGCAGGCGTACGCCTTACTGGAGACATCATGGACTACGTCATAGGCGTCGACATCGGCACGCAGAGCACCAAGGCGCTGCTCGTCGACCGGCACGGCACGATCGTCGCGCGGCGCTCGGCCGGCTACCAGCCCGACACGCCGCGTCCGCTGTGGGCCGAACAATGGCCGCAGGTATGGTTCGACGCGGTGCTCGAATGCATCGCCGGCTGCGTGAGCGACGCGCACGCGCAGGGCGTGCCGGCCGACGCGATCCGCGCCGTGTGCGTGAGCAGCCTGTACGGCGGCTCCGGCATTCCCGTCGACGCCGACATGCGGCCGCTGCATCCGTGCCTGATCTGGATGGACCGGCGCGCGACCGGAGAGGTCGACCGGGTAAACGAAAACGTGAACGTCGAGCGGCTGCGCGCGATTACCGGCAACGGAGTCGACAGCTATTACGGGTTCACGAAGATGTTGTGGCTGCGCGATCAACGTCCCGACGTATGGGCGAACGTGCGCTATTTCCTGCCGCCGAACGCGTATGTGATCTACCTGCTGACGGGCGAAGTCGCGGTGGATCACAGTTCGGCGGGCAACATCGGCGGCGTGTACGACGTCGCGCGGCGGGAGTGGTCCGACGACGCACTCGACATGCTCGGCATTCCGGCGACGATGATGCCCGAGCGGCTCGTCGAATCGACCGACATCGTCGGCGGGCTGCTGTCGCAATGGACGGCGCGGCTCGGGCTGCCGGCCGGCACGCCCGTCGTGGCGGGCGGTGTCGACGCGGCCGTCGCGACCTTCGCCGCCGGCGCGACGCGCGCCGGACAGCATGTCGCGATGATCGGCACCAGCATGTGCTGGGGCTATGTGACCCGGCACGTCGATGCGCGGCACGGGCTCGTCAGCATGCCGCACGTGTTCGACGGGCAGCGCGACCTGTATGTATTCGGCGGCGCGATCACGGCAGGCGCATCGGTCGCGTGGCTTCGCGACCAGTTCTGTCATGCGGAAATCGATGCGGCGAGGCTGCTGCCGCACGGCGATCCGCACGTGCTGCTCGAGGAGGCGGCCGAGAGCGTGCCGCCCGGTGCGGACGGCGTGCTGTTCCTGCCGTACCTGATGGGCGAGCGCAGCCCGGTGTGGGATGCGAAGGCGAGCGGCGCGTTCGTCGGACTGAGCCTTGCGCATACGCGCGCGCACCTGTATCGCGCTGTGCTCGAAGGCGTTGCGTTCGCGCTGCGGCACAACATCGACGCGGGACGGCGCGGTGCGGCGGTGCTGGATGACCGGCTGATCGTCGTCGGCGGCGCCGCGCATTCGGCACTGTGGATGCAGATCGTCGCGGACGTCACGGGCTTTCCGGTGTGGACGATCGAGCAGGACGTCGAAGCGGCGATGGGGGCGGCGCTGCTCGCGGGCGTCGGCGTGGGGCTCGTGTCGCACGATGACGCGCAGGGCGGCTGGGTCACGCTCGTCGAACGCGCACGGCCCGACCCGGCGCGCGCGAACGCGTATGCCGCACGCTTCGCGCTTTACACGGCGTTGTATCCAGCGCTCAAGCCGGTCATGCACGCGCTACGCACGACATCATGAAGACCCGATTCGATTTCAGCGGCTCACGGGTGCTCGTCACCGGTGCGTCGAGCGGGATCGGGCGCGCATGTGCGGCCGCGCTGGCGAACGCGGGGGCGCGGGTCGTCGCGGCGGGGCGCGATGCGGCCGCGCTCGATACGCTGGCCGGCGAGGTCGCGTGCGATACCTTGCGCGTCGACGTCGGCGGCGACGAACGTGCGATCGATGCGGCACTGGCCCGGTACGACACATTCGACGGGCTCGTCAATTGCGCGGGGATCGCGTCGCTCGAACCGGCGCTCGAGGTCGGCGCGGACAACTTCGATCGCGTGATGGCCGTCAACGCGCGCGGCGCGGCGCTCGTCGCGCGCGCCGTGGCCCGCAAGATGATCGCGTCCGACGGTCGCGGCGCCGTGCGCGCGCGCGGCAGCATCGTCAACGTATCGAGCCAGGCCGCGCTCGTCGGGTTGCCCGCGCATCTGAGCTATTGCGCGTCCAAGGCGGCGCTCGATGCGATCACGCGTGTGCTCTGCATCGAGCTCGGGCCGCACGGGATTCGCATCAACAGCGTGAACCCGACCGTCACGCTGACGCCGATGGCGCAACGCGCGTGGAGCGAGCCGGAGAAGCGCGCGCCCATGCTCGCCGCGATTCCGCTCGGGCGCTTCGCGGAGCCGGACGAGGTGGTCGAGCCGGTGTTGTTTCTGCTCAGCGATGCCGCGTCGATGATCAGCGGCGTGTCGCTGGCGATCGACGGCGGTTATACGGCGCGGTAGCGGGCGCGCCCGTTCGGCGCTGGCCGGCGGCCTGCGGAGGTTCGGCAAAGGCGCACACCGGAGCCGGTCGGGCGTTGCGGGGGCGGGCGATGCCGGTCAAACCGGGTCCTTGCTCGGCGGCCCGTCGGGTTGCTGCGGATTGTCGTGAGGATGCCCCGGCGCGGGCGGCGACAGCGGATCGTCTTCCGGATCGCGGTTCGGATCGGCCGGGGGCTCCGGCATTGGGGTCGTGTGATCGGTCATGGGGAACTCGCGCAATGCGTGGCGGTGGCGGCGCGGCGTTCGCGCCTCGTCTCCGTTATAGGCAATCGGACGAGTGTTTGCAGCGGGATTCGTGCGGTGGCGTGCGGATGGCCGACGATAATCCTGTGTCGTCGGGTCGCGTACCGGATAGCGCTGACGGGCATGCTGCCGCGTCGGGCGACCGGCGTGGGTGATATCAGCGCAGATCCGCCGGCGTATCGACGTCGCGCAGGATGCCGGGGTCGTCGACGTCGATCAGGTTCACCGGGGCGCTGGCAAACAGCGCGCGGGCGCCCGTGTCGCCATCGAGCGCGGCCAGCGCGTCGTAATGGCGGGCGGCGAAGCCGACCGGATGACCGCGCACGCCCTGGTACACGGGGGCGACGATCGACGCGTCGTCGGCATCGAGCGCGCGCGTGAGCACTTCGTAGGTGGATGCCGCGATCCACGGCATGTCGGCGAGCGCGACCAGCCAGCCGGTTGCTTCCGGCGTCGTGCGCACGCCCGCTGCAAGGCTCGCGCCCATCCCGCGCGTCGCGTCGGGTGCATAGATGACCTGGCAGCCGGCTTCGTTCAGCAGAATCGCGAGTTTTTCGGCGCCGGGACGCACGACCGCGATCACGTCGGCCGTGGCCGCCGCGAGATGACGGGCGGCCGCCACCGCGACTGGCGTGCCGTCGGGGAGCCGCGCAAGCAGCTTGCTTTGCAGACCGCTCGGGTCGAAGCGTTGACCGAGGCCGCCGGCGAGCAGGACGCCGGTGGCGAGTGACGCATAGGACATCGGCGCGGGGGGAGGGAGGCAGGTGGCCCGATTGTGCGGGAGCAGGCGGGGATCGGCAAGTGCGGATGTTACCGATGCGGGGGTGGGGTCGTCGGAAAGAATGTCGGGGGGCCGTTTCGTCGAGGATGCTTTCGTCGATCCTTGCTTTTTGTCCGCCTGACGGCGTGCAACTGCGGTCCTTATTGATCAAGGCAGTGGACGAATACCCCTGCGGACGGCCACGGCTTGACTCCTGTGCGAAACCGGGTTTTCAACTATTTGACGGAAGTGTCAAAAAAACTATACTCGAGTCGAATTCAGGTGGCCGGCGACGATTGCCGATGCGCGGCGCAGTTGCCCGGCGAATGATCCGCGCGGCCGGCTTGTCGCAACGCCATCCCGATGTGCCGCGGCTTGCATCGAGGGCGGGTGCCGGTTCCCGATCTCCAGTCGCGTCCACGCACGTTCGGCATGCAGACTCTCTCCTCGCCGCGTCTCGATGCGCGGTTTCTCGAGCTTTCCGTCGACGAGCCCGCGGCGGCCCGTTCCGTCATCGCGAATCGATATTGCACGTATCGCGAACGCGGTCCGACGGCCGATGCGATTGCACCGATCGTCCTGCACAGTGCGGTTTGCGGGTCGGTTGCCGTATCGACGCTGACGTTCGGGCGCGACATCGAGATCGAGCCCGACGATCTGGGTTCGTGTCTGCTCGTTACGACCACGACGAAGGGGCGCGCGGCACTGGTCACCGACCACGCATGCCATGGCGGCGGGCCGGGCGCGACCGTGCTGAGCGTCGCGTCGGACCGCCCGCGCTTTCATTACGATCCGGACGGCGAAGTCCTCAAGGTACAACTCGATCACCGGCGCGTTTCGGCTGCATGCTGGCGCATGATGCAGCGACAGGGGCGCGCGCCGCTTCGCTTCGACACCGGGATGCGTGATCCGAACGCGCTGCGGCGGTGGTTCATGCTGCTGGAATTCGTGGTGGCGACCCTGAACGACAGCGCGGCCGCGCTGATCGATCATCTGGCACCGAGCCTCGAGGAAATGCTGACCATCACGCTGCTCGATACGCAGCCGCACAACTATTCGGACGCGTTGCGCATGTCGCGGGGCGCGGTTGCGCCGAAGCAGTTACGCCGCGCGGTCGAATTCATGGAGGCACGGCTCGGTCAGGCGTTGACACTCGCGGAAATCGCGGACGCCGCGGATTGCAGTATCCGGTCGCTGTCGCGCGCGTTCAGCGAATTCCGGCAGACGACGCCGATGCGGCATCTGAACCATCTGCGTCTGGAAAAAGTGCGGACCGAACTGCTGTCGAGCGCCGATGCAGCGACGACCATCTCGACGATCGCACTGCGCTACGGATTCGATCATCTGGGCGCCTTCAATCAGCAGTACCGGCGCCGATACGGCGAAACGCCATCGCAAACCCGCAAGCGGGTTCGCGATGGCGCGTTCTAGCTGCCTCGTTACGAGATCTTGTACATCCCGCCGTCGACCGCCAGCGCCTGGCCGGTCACGAACGCGCCGTCGTCGCTCGTGAGGAACAGGATCGGCCCGACGATGTCTTCCGGCGTCGCGAAACGCTTGATGGCCTGCTGCTGCCACACGCTGCGGGCGAGTTCGTCGGGAATGCCGCTCGTACCCGGCGTGCGCGTGAGCGCCGGCAGAATCGCGTTGACGGTGATGTTGTCGCCGGCGAGTTCGTTGGCCAGCCCGCGGACGAAACCGATCACGCCCATCTTGGCCGCCATGTAGTGACTGAGCCCGGCGAGCGGCGTGCCGATCGAATTCGACGAGAAATTCACGAAGCGGCCCCACTTGTTCGCGCGCATCAGCGGGACGAATGCCTTCGCCGAATGGAAATGCGAGTCGAGATTCACCCGCAGCGTGCGCGACCAGAGGTCGAAATCGAGATCGTCGAACGCGGCGAACGGATAGATGCCGGCGTTGTTCACGACGATGTCCGCGCGCCCGTAACGCGCATCGACGGCCTGCGCGAAACCAGCCCACGCGTGCGGATCGCTGACGTCGCCGGTCAGAACGAGCGGGTCGCCGTCGATCAGCGCACGCGTCTCGGACGGTGCGTCGAGGTCGATCAATACCAGTTGCGCGCCGCGCGCGGCCAGCCGGACGGCGACTTCCCGACCGATGCCGCGGCCGGCGCCGGTGACGACGGCTACCCGTCCTGCGTGCGTGTTGTTCATGACGTCTCCTTCGATATGGATGAATGAGGTACCGCAGACAATTCAGAGCGGGAATACCGCCCTGATCCAGAAAGCATGGCCCTGCGCGCCGTTGCGCACGGCCATTTCGTGTTGCCATTTCGCGGTCACGAACCAGCCCTTGCTGCTCGCATACTTGATGCTGGGTCCGATCGCGAACGCCCGGTGACGATTGCCGGAGACGGTCTGCCCGTCGTCCTTGTCGTCGGTGGTCTGCACGGTGACATAGCCGCCGACCCCGAGCACCCACTGCGGCGTGGCCGCCCAGCCGAGTGAATAGTCGGCATAGAGCTCGTTGCCGGAGGTATAGCCGGTCGCGTGGTTGATCTGGTTGAACAGGTAGCCGAGCTTCACGTCCGCATTTATGCCGTGCGGATCGACCCAGCTCGCCGCGTAGACCGGGCCGAAGGCCCAGTAATTGCGGCCGATGTTGGCGAGATCGTTCTTGTTGTAGCCGCCCGTCGGCGCGAAGAAGTCGAACGCGCCGATGACGTGCAGGTTCGGGCCGAAATGCCAGCCGATGCCGGGCGACAGCGTGATGTCGCCCAACCCGGTCTTGGTCTGGCTGCGGCCGGCGGCTTCCACATGCAGGTTGACCATCGGCACGATCAGGCTCAGCAGGAAGTCGCCGCCCAGCACTTTCTGCGGCGTGACCCACACGAGGCGGCTGACGAGGGCGTTGGCATTGAGCCTGAAGCCCGGCGGCGTCACGTCCTGCCCGTCGTTGCCGACCAGTTTGCGCGCGAAGTACGCTTCGCCATAGAACAGCGCGTAGAAGCCCGGCGGCGGCAGTGCGCCGGTCAGGTAGTTTTCCGCGCCGAACGGATAGACCGAGCCGCCGCCCTCCGTCGCAACGGCTGGCCGCGCGCAGAGCGCGACAGCCAGCGCCGCGAGGCCGGCCGCCGTGCGGCCGATTGAAAAGGACATGGGAATCTCCTCGCGCGCCGGCTATCGCTGCGTGCCGAAGATGCCCAGTGCGCCGGGCTGGAGGTCGACGATCACGCTCTTCGTCAACGTGTAGTGGTTCAGCACCTCGTGCGCGAACTCGCGGCCGAAGCCGCTCTGTTTGTAGCCGCCGATCGGCATGCCGCCGAGGAAGTTGTAGTAGCGGTTGATCCAGACCGTGCCGGTTTCGAGCGCACAGGCCATGCGGTGCGCACGACCCAGGTTCGAGGTCCAGATGCCGCCGCCGAGGCCGTAGACGGACTCGTTGGCGAGCCGGATGACTTCGTCGTCGTCCTTCCAGGTCAGCACGCTCGTGACCGGGCCGAAAATCTCCTCCTGGGCGATCTTCATCGTGTTCTTCACGTCGACGAATACGGTCGGCTGAATGAAGAGTCCGCTTTCGTAACCCGGCACGCTGGCGCGGCCGCCGCCCATCAGCACCCTGGCGCCTTCGCGCGGGCCGTCTTCCAGATAGCCGAGGATCTTGTCCATCTGCATCCGCGATGCCTGGGGGCCGAGCTGCGTGTCGGGCGAGGTCGGATCGCCGATCCGGATGCCGGAGAGAATGCGCTGCAGCTTGTCGAGGAACGCATCGCGAACCTTTTCGTGGACGAACAGGCGCGAGCCCGCGAGGCACACTTCGCCCTTGTTCAGGACCGTCGACATGGCCGCGCCCTCGGCTGCGGCGTCGAGGTCGGCGTCCTCGCAAACGATGTTCGCCGATTTTCCGCCCAGCTCCATCGTCTGCGGAATGATGTTGGTCGCCGCGTACTGGACGAGCTTGCGCGCGGTCGGCCGCGAGCCGGTGAAGCCTACCTTGCGCACGCGTGTGTCGGTCACCAGCGTCTCGCCGAGGTCGGGCCCGTAGCCCGTCACGATGTTCAGGACGCCGGGCGGCAGCAGATCCGCCATCTCGCGCGCGAATTCGAGCACCGACAGGCACACGATCTCGGACGGCTTCAGCACGATCGTATTGCCGGCAGCGAGGGCGGGCGCGATCTTGCAGGCGAGCATGATCATCGGCACGTTCCACGGAATGATCTGTACGACTACGCCGAGCGGTTCGCGATGAACGATGCCAATGGAATCCGTGCCGAGCGACGACGTGTGATGCACGGATTCGCCGTGCAGTTGCCACGGCGTGCCGGAGAAGATCGCGAATTGCTCGATCGCCATCGGCATGTCGAAGTGCATCGACTCGCTGATCGGCTTGCCGTTGTTCAGCGTGTCCATCAGCGCGTAGTGGTGCTGCCGCGCCTTGAGGCGCCGCATGATCTCGTACAGGATCTCCTGGCGTGCCGCGGGCGGCGTGCGCGACCAGGCCGGGAACGCCTTGGCCGCTGTGTCGATGGCGCGCCGCGCGTCCTTGTCGTTGCCGGCGGAAATGCGCGCGAGGACCGCGCCGGTGGTCGGGTTGTTCAGGTCGATCGTCTTGCCGCTGTCGCCTGCGGTCCACGTGCCGCCGATGAATTGGCCGTACTCCTGAAGAAAGTCCGTGCCGGCGTGAGAGTGGAGTGCTTCGGTCGGGGGCATTGATGTGTCTCCTGGATATCGTTCGTGTTGGGATCGAGGCTTTCGGCGTGATGCGCCTGCGTCGGCAGGGTCGTTTCGAGAACCTGACGTTAAATTAGTTTGTGCCGGCCCCGGCCGCTACCATCCGCTGGCCATCGATGACGCTTTCTTGCCAAAAGTGCGCGAAGCATGGCGAGCGGTCGGATGCGATACGCTCGGCCGATGAGGCGACCGGTCGAACACGGCGTGCAGGTGGAATCGAATCGATGCGGGAACGCCGGTGAGCGCCGCGGGCTATACCCGTGCGCGACGTTCAACGAAAGCGAAGGGGGGCGGGACGGCGACGTGTCGTCCGCCGTCCTGAACGGGAGGGGCGTACTTGCTGCGGGGATCGGGGCACGGCCGCGCACGATGCCCCGGATCGGGCCCGCTCAGCGGAGCGCGTCGGCGCGCAGGAGCGAGCCGGCATTGGGCACGACTGGCTCGAGCCCGAGATGATCGAGCATGCGCCTGACGGTGCAGACTGCGGTCGATACCGTACGGATGCCGAGCCGATCCTCGATCGGCTGGATCGCCGCCAACGACGGCATCTGCACGCAGGCCGATGCGACGACGACGTCCGCGCCGTCGGTGTTCAACCGTCGTACGTCGTCGAGCAGACGCATCGGGTCGCGATTGCCGACTTCGAGGTTGTCGGCGATCTCGAAGCAAAGCGAATCGATCACTTCGATGCCTTCGTGTTCGATGTAGGCGACGACCAGATCGGTCAGCGGGCGCATGTACGGCGCCATCAACGAAATACGGCGGGCGCCGAGCGTCTTCAGGCCGTCGACGAGCGCGCCGGCCGACGTCATGACAGGCGCGAGCGAATGGTTCGCGCGTGCGACGGCCGTCAGCTCGCGTTCGGTTTGGCGATGGTGGCCTGCGCCCATTGCCATGATTGCGACGAGGCAGGCCGTGCTCATGACGTCCACGCGGGCATCGGCAAGCTCCGCGGCGCAGCGCAGGCCCTCCTTGTTCATCGCCTCGAGCTCTTCCATGGTCACCTTGTGCATGCGCATGCGGCTCGAATGGAAGGTGAAGCGTTCCGGAAAGGCGGCCTCGCGGGCGCGGAACATCGCGGGCACTTCGGTTTCCATGGTGATGTTCGAGCTCGGTACGATCTGCCCGATGCGAAAGGTTTTACTCATGACGCGTGTCTCTCGATGATGATGATTTGATGTGATGCTTCAGGAGGCGAAGGCGGCCGGGCCTCCGATCATGCGCAGCAGCCGTGCAGTGCTTCGTACGCCGCCGCGAAATTCGGGTCCCGCTGTTTCAGGTCGTCGTGGCTGACCTGCCCGGTGCGCCGCATGTAGTCGTACGCGAAGCCGACCGGGTCGAGATGGAGCTTTTCGGCCACGCCCTCGTACCAGTCGAGGCTCTTGGCCGCCGCGCTCTGGAAATTCGACGACGCCGGCCTGCGCGCGGTTTCGAATGCCGCAAACGCGTCGCGCAGATTCGTCGGGTGCTCCGCGAGGCCGCGATGAAGCGCGATCGCGTCCTGCATCGCCATGCGCGTTCCCGAGCCGAGCGAGAAGTGCACCGTGCGCAGCGCATCGCCGAGCAGCACGATGTTGTCGTGGCTCCAGCACGCGTTGCTGACGATGTTGGCTTCGAACCAGAGCGAGCGATTGGTCAGCAGTTCGTTGCTGCCGAGTTCGGCGCGGAAGATCTCGGCGCACAGGCGCCGGCTTTCGTCCTCGCTTGCGTGATCGAGCCCGGCATGCTGCCACGTTTCCGGATCGGTTTCGATCAGGAATGTCGACAGCTCCGGGCTGTACTGGTACGCGTGCGCGATGAAAACCCCGTGCGGCGTGTCGCGGAAAATCAGCGACACCGGGTGGAAGCGCTGGCGCGTGCCATACCATGCGAATTTGTTGCGGCGCGGCGCGAATTGCGGCCGGAAATGGTCGGCCAACTGGGTGCGTATCGCGCTGTTGCCGCCGTCGGCGGCGACCAGCAGGTCGCACGACGCGGCAAGCGCACGCGCATCGTCGACACGCCGTCCGTATTCGATCCGGATGCCTTCCCGTTCGCATGCGTGCTGCAGCACGCGCAGCATGTCGATGCGCGAGGTGCGCGAAAAATGATTGCCGTGCACCTGCACGCGGGTGCCCCGGTGCACGATTTCCATATAGTCGCAGCGCTCGTGATGCGCGATGAACTCGTCGAAAAACGTCGGGTCGGCCTCCTTGAGGAACGACAGGCCGATGTCCGAGAACACCACGCCCCAGCCGTAGGTCGCGCCTTCCGGGTTTTGTTCGTGGATCGTGATCCGATGAGCGCGATCGTGTTTTTTCGCAAGCAGTGCGAAGTACATGCCAGCCGGGCCGGCGCCGACGATGTCGATTTTCATGATGCGTTGTCCTCGATGACGGGATTCGAAGCTCCACCGGCGCAATCGCGCTGGTAGTCCAGCAGTGCCTGGCGAAAGACGGGCGGGATGTCGATCGAGCGGCGTTCGGACCGGGCGACGCAGACGGGTGTCAGGCGTGCGCTGAAGACCGCGGCACCGTGCGGGGTGCGCGCGACGATGTCCAGTACGTACGAACGATTGCGCACGTCGACGACCTGCACGGTCATGTCGAATTCGTCGTCGGGACGTAGCGAGCCGATGAAGTCGAACGATAGCGCGCGGCTCGGCGTACCGAATCCCAGTTCGTTCTTCATGCGTTGCGGCGTGCCGCCCAGCAGCGCGCCGTAGAACAGTTCGGCCGCGCAAATGACGTAATCGGCGAAGGTTGCCGTATAGACCACGCCTGCCGGGTCGCATTCTCCCCATTTCACCCGGCGGCGCACGGTGAGCGGCCGCTCGCGGAGCAGATACTCGATCGGTGTCGGCGTGCTCATTGACCGGTCTCCAGCGCAAGGATGTCGGCGATGCGCCGCTTCATCGCGGGCTTGTCGACCTTGCCGACACGCGTGAGCGGAAATTCGTCGATCACGACGACCCGCTCGGGGAATTTGTATCTGGCGAGGCCGCGCGCGGCGAGGAAATCGCCGAGTGCTTGCACGTCCGGTGCCGCCATGCCGGGACGCGGGATGATGAAGATGCAGCCTTTTTCGCCGTAGAACGGATCGGGCATCGGAACCAGCTTCGCGTCGGCAACGGCGGGATGCTGGCTGACGTGGCTTTCCACTTCCTCGCAGCCGATTTTTTCTCCACCGCGGTTCACGTTGTCGCGCAGACGGCCTTCGAACGTGTAGTACAGGACGCCGTCCACGACGCGCGCCGTGGCCATGTCGCCGGTGCGATAGAACCCGTCGCTCGTGAACGACTGCGCGTTGGCTTCGGGATTGGCGAAATAGCCGGTCAGCGTGGACGGCCCGCGGAAACACAGTTCGCCGGCTTGCCCATGCGATACCGGACGCTCCGTGCCGGGCTCCAGCAGGCGAATCTCGTCGTCGGCGCAGCCCGAGCACCCCTGCGTCTGGTGACGTGCGTCGACCGGCGCGTCCGCGGGCGAGCCGAGCAGCAGGCCCTCGGTGATGCCGTACAGATTCGAGCAGGGCACGCCGAGGTGTGCTTCGAGCGAATCCGCGCGGCTCATGGTCGAAAACAACTGCAGCGACGACAGATCGTGCTGTGCGATGTCCGGGTAGGCCATCAGTTGCGGCGCGATGGGGCCGATCGACAGCGCGTGCGTCACGCGATGCTGGCCGATCAGGTCGAGCATCAGTTGAATGTCGACCTTGGGCATCAGCACGACCGGCACGCCGCTCAGCACCGTCGGAATCAGCGCGTAGAGCTGGCCGGCGTTGTGCATGAGCGGCAGCGACCAGAGCAACCGGCTGTCGGCATCGATCCGATAGCGTCGCATCCAGCCCGCCGAGTGGCCCAGATACTCGGCATGGAACCGTGGAATGATCTTCGGTACGCCGGTGGTGCCGCCGGATAGCTGGAAGCTGAGTACGTCCGCCAGCCCGATCGATACGCGGGCGAGGCGTTCGCGTGCCTGCGCGAGCGGCATGCCGTCGATCAGCGCCTGCATGCCGTGGGCGCCGGCGCGTTCGCCGCGCACGACCACGAGATGCTCGAGCGACGGATGGGATGCCGTCATTGCGTCGGCGAAGGCCGGCAGATCGAAGCGGGCGCTGAAATCCGCCTGCACGAAATAGCCGCGCGCACCGGATTGCCGCGCGAGCTGACCGATCTCGATTTCACGATGCGGCGGCAGCGAACATACCGGCACGATGCCGGCCTTGAAGCAGCCCAGCAGCGCGATCGCGGTTTCCACCGTGGTGCCGAGCTGGAAGATCGCGCGATCGCCGGGTTCGAGGCCGAGTGCGAGCAGCGCGGCACCGAGGCGCTCGGTGATCTCGTCGAGCTCGGCGAAACCGATGGTGCGGTCATGGCCGATGAAGGCCGTGCGTTCCGGATGGCGCCGCGCCGTCGCGCGCAGCGCGTCGCCGACGGTGCTCGCGATCCAGGCGCCGCTCGAAATGGCGGCTTCCGCGCGGGCCCGGTCGGGGTAGACGACACCCGCAATCGGATGTGCGACTTGGGTCTCCATGTCTGTCTCCTTCGCTTTCTGATCAGGATTGTGCCGGTACGATGCGCAGCACGTCACGGTCGAAGCGCTCGATGCGCCCGCGCAGCCCGCCAGTGAGCATGCCGTACCACAGGGCCGGCTTGAAGCCGAGCGTCTTGCGTGCGAATTCGACCGGACCATCCGACTCGATTGAATCGTATTCCTCACCTTCGTGAACGCGGCAATCCGGATGGTCCTTTGCCGCCTGCACCAGTGGGGCGAATTCCGCCACGCGCGGAACCGAAATGCGCACCGGCGCGTCCGGGTTGCCGTCGCGTTCGGCCACCAGTTCGCCCTTGCGGCGCCAGACCGCGTCGATCGTATCGAACGGACGGCCGCCAGCGCGCGCCGCATCCTCGAGCGCCACGGCTGCTTCGAGCGTCAGTCGGGCATCGGTGGCATCGAGGGGCGTCAGCGGGCGCAGTTTGTGCGTGAACTCGACGAAATAGCCGTTCGGGTCGCGTACGTAGACCGATTCGATGACTTCGTGCCGGGTCTCGACCGACACGTCCAGCCCTTGTGCGTCCAGGTGCTGTTTCCATGCGCGCAATGCGTCGGCGCCGTCCACGAGCCATGCGGTATGCGTCGCGTCGGCGACATGATCGTCCGGCAGCGGGCGCGAGGCTGCGCGATCGCGCATGCCGGCCGGCTCTTCGCTGCCGAGGTAGTAGAAGAACGCGATGGTGCTGCCGTTGCCGCTGTCGAAGAAGAAATGCAGGAAGTCCGGGTGCGTGGCCGGTCCCCAGCCGCGCGCGGAGATCACGTGCACGAGCGGCAGGCCGAGTGTGTCGCGATAGAACTCGATGGTTTCGCGTAATTGCCACGTGGGCCGAGCGGTATGGTCGACGCCGCGCAGCGTCAACGAAGGAAGGTTGTGTACGGACATGACGAGTGACTTCCGTGAGTGGTCGGGATGACGATGAATGGAACCGGGATGCAGCGGGCGACGGCGTCCGGTCAGCGTGGAAAGCGCGTGTTGAGCCACTGCGCGAGCAGGCGGCCGGCTTCGAGCCGTCCGGGCGCTTCCCGGGCGGTCAGCGCGCGGCCGTGGTGATCGCCGCGCACGCGCTGGTGGAGCGTGTCCCGTGACGCGATGGCATCGACGATGCGGTGCACGTCGCCCGGGAAGCACGCCTGGTCGCCGGTGTATTCGATGATGAGGGTCGGCTGGACGATCGACGGCGCCGTTTTGGCGAGCGATGCATTCGACGACAGGGCCGACCAGGTCGACAGCCAGCTCTCCGGCGTGCACTGGCGCGCGAATCCGACGGCACCGTAGTTCGACGCGTAGGGATCGGCGCCCCAGAGCGAGCCGAAGTGCCGGTCGGATCCGTCGAGCGCCAGATCGAAGCAGCGCAGGTCGGCGTCCGTGCGCCAGACATTGAAGATCGGCGTGTGCCCGGCGACGCGTCGGTCTTCCGGTGCGATCGCGAGGCCGCTCGCGCCATGCTCCTTTACGCGTCGGCGCGCGTCCTGGCGGCGCGCGATCAGCGCCCGGGCGCGCGTGTCGATGCGTTCCACGCGCGCGCGTTGTGCAGCTCGATAGCGTTCGATGAATTCGGCGCTGTAGCGGGTGTCGCCTTTGCCGCCGTATCCGTTGGCCGGCGACAGCGGATCGAGCGATGGATCGACGGACAGCGGATCGTTTTCGTCGATGACGCTCGGATCGATGCAGTTGAGCAGCAGCGCGCCCTGTCCGGGATGCGGGCCGACCAGCACGAAGCCGTCCACGGCGGGCATGTCAAGCTCCGCCAGTTGCGTCGGGCGTCCGCCCGGCGTGCGTGCAATGCGTTGCGCGCCGGGTAACGCCGACTGCTGGACGTATAGCGCGTACAGCCCCGCCCCGCCCGAATTGCCGAGCAGTACGATGCGCCGGAAGCCGGCCGCCCGCAGGTACTGCAGACCCGCGGCCACGTCGTGCAGCGCAAATTCGTGTTCGAGCCGCAGATCGTTGCCCACCGAGCGCGGCGATTGCGACCACGCTGCATAGCCGGTGCCCACGATATCCGGGATCAGATAGTGGCAGGCCATGAACTCGCGCGGGTGCATGATGCAGACGACCGTGTCGGTCGCCGTCGCGGGGCGGTACAGCGAGCCGCCGGTTGCCGCCTGATCGGCCGTGCGCAACACGACATTGGACGTGACCGTACCCGGCGGAACGTCACGCGGGTTCCAGTCGGTATTGAGAAAACCCGCCGTGGCCTGGGCGGCCGTCGTGCTGGAGGAATGCAAGCTGTTCATCGGACGAATCGCGCGGACGCGCTCCTGACATTGGGCATGTGCCAATGCTAGGTTGATTCGACACTAGCGTCAAATATTTGACGTTAGTGTAAACTCTGACCCGGGCGACGACGGGCGACCGGCCGGCCGGTCGCAGTCAGTCCTTGCTGTTCAGGCTGTTTTCGAGGGTCGTCAGTGCTTCGCGCATGCGCGTCAGTGCATGGCGGACGTCGGCGGAGCCGGCGGCAGGCGGTGGTTGGCCGGCGGCGGCGGGTTCCACGCAGAGCATGCGCAGTCCCAGCGACGCGATCAGTTCGGCCACGGCATCGATGGATTCGCCGCGGCGGCTGTCGAACCACCACGCGCACCAGTTGCACATGCCGATGATCGAGAACGCCGCGATATCGGCGTCGATCGCATGGAATACACCGTGTTCGATGCCGCGCCGGATCACGTTCACGAAGTCGTTGCGTACCGCGCGCCGTGCGGCCTGAGCCGCCTGGCGCTGCGCATCCGGCAGGCTGCTCTCGCTGCGCTCGACGACACGGAACTGCAGCGGATGCGCGAGGATCAGTCCGGCGTGATGCAGGATCAGTTGCCGCAGCCCTTCGTCGGGCGGCAGCTCGGCGCGCTGCGCGACCGCCTTGGTCAGATCGCTGGCGCGTTCGGTGACTTCCCGCGTCAATACTTCCAGCATGGATTCCTTGCTGGGGAAGTAGTAGTACAGCGCCGTGCGCGTCATGCCGACCGCGTCGGCGATGTCGTTGATGTTGGTGCCGGCGAATCCTTTCTCGATGAACAGCAGCGAGGCTGCGTCGAGGATCGCCTGTCGCTGTGCGTCGCTGCGGGTAGGGCGCGATTTGGCCGGGGGTGTCGTTTTGCTCATGCGTGATTGGCGCGAAGTCGCTTTTGATCGACGCATGTTAGCACCGGCGAAGTGACGCGCACGAGGTGTGGGCGACGCATTCGACGTCGCGCGGTTTGCCGTGGGGTTCGTGCAATGTCACGGGAGCGGCGGCCGGAATGGCGGGAGATGGTGTGACTTCAGCGGGCCCGGCGGGACGGCGTTTTTTCACCAGGCGCATCACGCATCCGCCCACTTCCTCAACAGGTTGTGATAAATCCCCGTCAACGCAATGACCATCGGATCCTTCGCGCCTTTCTCGGCGGAAAGCGCCTGAATCTGCATATCGAGCTGGAACAGCAGCGTGCGGTCTCCGTCATCGCGCACCATGCTCTGAATCCAGAAGAACGACGCGACGCGTTCGCCGCGCGTGACCGGTGTCACGTGATGCAGGCTCGACGCCGGATACAGCACGAGATCACCCGCCGGCAGCTTCGCACGATGCACGCCGTAGGTATCTTCCACACACAGCTCGCCACCGTCGTACGCATCCGGTTCCTCGAGAAACAGCGTCGCCGACAGATCGCTGCGCACGCGAAAATCCGTGCCGCGTAGCAGCCGGATCGCGTTGTCGACGTGCGTGCCGAACGTCTCGCCGCCTTCGTAGCGATTGAACAGCGGCGGAAACACTTTCAGCGGCAGCGCCGCCGAAAAGAACAGCGCATGACGCGCCAGCGCATCCTGGATCGCATCGCCGACCGCGCGCGCGACGGGCGAATCTTCCGGCAACTGCCGGTTTCGTTTCGCCAGCGCCGACTGCGCGCCGGACGTCGCGTTGCCGTCGACCCAGTCGGCGGCATCGAGCAATTCGCGGCATTGCGCGACCTGCGCGTGCGTCAGCACGCCAGGGATATGAAGCATCATGATTCGAATTCCTTCTCGTGAGACGGCAGCCGCATCGCGGCCGCGCGAAACGCATCGAGCGGCGACGACGCGAGATACGCACGCATCTTCGCGACGAATGCCGGGGTCGCGGTGGCCGGTACGCGCGCGAGCCACCCGAGCGCTTCATCGATGCGCCCGCGCGCCGCGAGCAGTCGTGCGTAGTTGAACTGGCCGCGGAAGTCGCCGGCCTCCGCCGCGCGGCGATAGTGGTCGAACGCGGCTTCGGCGTCGACGGGCACAACCCAGCCGTCTTCGTAGAAACCGCCGATCAGGTTGATCGATTTCGCATGACCGAGCGCGGCCGCGCGGCGAAACCAGTCGAGCGCGTCGGCGCGGTTCTCGTCGACGCCGTTGCCGAGCGCGAGCGCCGTCGCGTAGTTGTACATCCCCCAGTCGAGCCCGGCCTGCGCGGCGAGCCGATACCAGTACACGGCCACCGGCGCGCAGGCGGCCGTGCCCCAGCCGAACTCGTAGCAGCGGCCGAGCATGTTCATCGCCATCGAATGACCGGCGCGCGCCGCATGCCGGAACCAGCCGAACGCGGCGGCCGGATCGCGCGCGACGCCGTGCCCGTCGAGCAGATACTGTCCGTAGACGGCCTGCGCGTCGACGATGCCGTTGTCGGCGGCCGCCGCCACCCACGCGGCGGCGCGCTCGGGCGGCCCGGCGAGGATCTCGGCGAACGCGCCCGGCGACACCGACGCGAGCGCCTTCAGCGATACGGCTTCCATCGATCAGTAGCGCGCGTTCAGCGTGACGAACGCCGAGCGGCCCGGTGCGATCGACGCGTAGTGCGCCGGATACGCCTGATCGAAGTACGTGCGGTTGAACAGGTTGTTCACGTTCAGCTGCAGGTCGAGCTTCTTGTTGATCCGGTACTGCGCCATCGCATCGAAGCGCCAGTACGACGGCACGGCGCGCAGGTTCGCGGGATCGCCGAACACCTCCGACATGTAGAACGCGCCGCCGCCGACGGTGAACTTCGGCGTCACGTCGTAGTTCGACCACATCGTGAAGCTGTGCTTCGGCGTGTTCGGGAAGCGGTGGCCGTCGTTCACGGCATCCTTGCCGTTGTCGCGCAGTTCGCTCTTCATGTACGTGTAGCCGCCGAACACCTGCCACTGCTTCGTGATCTGGCCGGCGACGCCGAGTTCGAGACCCTGCACGCGCTTGTTGCCGACCATCGCGTATTCGTTGTTCGGCAGCGTCACGCGTGCATTCGTCGTGTCGATCTGGAACAGCGCGGCGGTCAGCGACAGCTTGTCGTTGAGCACGTTCCACTTCGTGCCGAGTTCGATGCTGCGGTTCTTTTCCGGCGCAAGCTGATCGGCGTTCGGGCCGACGCCGCCGCGGCCCGGCGTGAGCGACTGCGTCTCGCTGCCTTCGCCGAGCAGCATGCCGGCCGGCGTCGACGACGTTGCATACGACGCGTAGATGCTGCCGTTCTGAGCCGGCTTGAACACGGCACCGAGCTGCCAGTTGAAGAGCGTGTCGTCGCGGGTGTAGGTCTTGCCGCCGTTCGCCCTGGTGTCGGTGAAGCGGGTCGAGTAGTCGTCGACGCGCACGCCGGCGTTGACCTGCCAGCGCGGCGTGAGCTCGATCGTGTCGAAGCCGTAGATCGACTTCGTCGTGGTGCGCGCGTGCGCGTAATCGTTGTTGCGCGTGATCGAGCCGGCCCACGGATCGCTCGGATTCGGCGACCAGAGGCTCGTGCAGTTGTAGCCCGACGCCGCGCCGATGCCTTGCTGGCAGATCTTGCCGGTATCCGTCGCGACGGTGTACGCGTCGCGCTTGCCCCATTCGCGCGACAGTTCGATGCCGGTCGTGAAGCTGTGCTTGAACGGGCCGGTGCGGAATTCGCCGAACAGCTCGGTCAGGTTGGCGAGGCTGTTGATCGAGCTGTTGCGGTTGTTGTTGCGGCGCCAGACCTTGCCGTTCACCACGTTGCCCTGGCTGTCGTCGGGCTGCGTCCAGATGTAGTCCTGCGTCGATTCCGTGTAGCGCGTGGTGTTGCGCACCGTCAGCCCCGGCGTGATGTCGTGCTCGATCTTGATCGTGCTGATGTCGGACGTGGTCTTGCGGAAGTCGCGGTCGATCAGCCCGTAGAAGTTGTGGCGGTCGACGGGCGCCGGATAGATCGTGTCGACGTTCGCGGGCTTGTTCGACGTCGTGTAGAAGTACGGAATGCCGCTGTCGGGCAGGTCGTCGGTCGACAGGTGGTAGTAGCTGGCGGTCACGCGCGTCGGCGTGCCGAGACCGAACGCGATCGACGGCGCGACGCCCCAGCGCTCGTTGTTGACGGCGTCGCGGCCGGCGACGTCGTTGTTGTGGCTCATCAGGTTCAGGCGGAACGCGGCGTGATCGGCGAACTGCCAGTTGCCATCGGCGGTGAAGCGGCGGTAGCGGTCGGTGCCGAGGCCCGCGCTCGCGGCGGCGGTCGTGCCGAGGTGCGGCGCCTTCGTGATCAGGTTGATGCTGCCGCCCGCGCCGCCGCGGCCGCCGTACGCGCCGTCGGAACCCTTGGTGATCTCGACGCGCTCGGTGTTGAAGATCTCGCGCGTGGTCGCGCCCGTGTCGCGCATCCCGTCGACGAACATGCTGCCCTGCGTGTCGTAGCCGCGAATGAACGGGCGATCGCCGAGCGGATTGCCGCCCTCGCCGGCGCCGAACGTGATGCCGGGCACGGTGCGCAGCGCTTCGGTCAGGGTGGCCGCGCCGCTGCTCTGGATCAGCGCCTGCGGAATCACGGTGACCGACTTCGGCGTGTCGACGAGCGGCGCGGTGAATTTCACGGACGCGGAAAAGTCGGCCTTGTAGCTGTGCTCGGTCTTGCCCTGGACCTCGATCGGCGCGAGATGGCCTTCGGTGCCGACCGGGGCGGGCGACGGCGTGCCGTCGGCGAACGCAGGGCTCGCGGCGAGCACGCTGCACAGGGTGGTGAATTTGCCGAGCTTCAGTTCTTCAGGACGGGACTTCATGGTGCGCTTCGACCTCGCGGTGTGGCCCGGAAACGGCGTGGTACGGAAAGGTGCATGCCGCCGGGAATTATTACGATTTGTTTTCAGGCGGCATTCTATGTAATTTCTTGTTAAATGAGAAGCGTTCCTGTTCGCATTTGTAAGGAAATTGTTGACGAATGTGGTGAAGGGCGCGAAGGCTTGCGGGGCGGGGGGATGGCCGAACGGCCGAGTATGAAAGGCGCGGCTGACAGCTTACAGTGGCTGTGTCTTTACTCGTCCAAAAATGACAGCAAGGTGATAACATGACTGCATTGCAAGCAAATGTAGTGAGGTGCATCATGCCCGTGATCACTGTTCGAAATCTGCCCGACGAGGTGCATCGCGCGCTTCGGATTCGTGCCGCGCAACATGGCCGCAGCACTGAGGCCGAGGTTCGCGACATCCTCGAACAAGCCGTTCGGCCCGGCGGGCGCCCCAGGCTGGGAACGCTGCTGGTTGAAATCGGGAGGGAGGCCGGCGGCATCGATTTAGAGATTCAGCGCGGCACAGCGCCAACCGATCCGATGAGCTTCGAATGATTCTGGTCGATACCAACGTCATTGCCGAGCCGCTGCGACGCGAGCCGAGTGCGGCCGTGATCGCATGGCTCGACGCGCAGAACGTCGAGACGCTGTTTCTTGCCGCGATCAGCCTGGCGGAGATGCGGTTCGGTGTGGCCGCGTTGCCGGAAGGGCGCAGGCGAGACTGGCTGCAGCAAAGCATCGAGCAACGCGTGGTGCCGTTGTTTCGCGGCCGGATCCTGCCGTTCGATGAGGCGGCCAGTCACGCGTACGCGAGCCTTCGTGCGCAGGCTCGCGCCATGGGCAACGCGATGGCGTCTGCCGACGGTTTCATCGCCGCGACCGCCGCGGCGAACGGCCTGATCGTGGCTACGCGCAATGTCGCGCCGTTCGAAGCGGCGGGCCTGCGCGTGATCGATCCGTGGGCTGGCTGACGCAGGGCGGCGCGGCCCCGCACGGCCCGCGTCGAAAATGAAAAACGCGCCGTGCAAGGCGGCGCGTCGTGTGCGTTACGTCGGCGCGCGGCCCTTGAGACGAAACAGTCTCAAGCCCGGCCGCGCCGCACCGGATGCGGATCAGTCGATCCCGTGAAACACCGCGTCCTCGGGCCCGAGGTAGGCCGGCGGGCGCCACGTCGCGTCGCGCATCGAATGCTGGACGAGGTTCTCGACGCCGAGCAGCACCGCGAAGATCGCCATGCGCACCGGAATGCCGTTGTCGGTCTGGCGGAAGATCGCAAGGCGCGGATCGCGGTTCAGGTCGACCGACAGGTCGTTCGCGCCGGGCCGGCTGTCGCGCGGCAGCGGGTGCATGATCAGCGTGTCGGGTTTGCAGACGGAATCGACGAGCGCCTGGTTGATCTGGAAATCCGGCGTGTAGCCTTCGAACGATTCGTCGGTGAAGCGCTCCTTCTGGATCCGCGTCGCATAGACGACGTCCGCGCCGCGCAGCCCGGCCGCGAGGTCGTTCGTCTGCTCGATCACGTGGCCGTTCGTCGCGATCTGGTCGATGATGTAGGCCGGCATTTCGAGCGTCGGCGGCGACACGAGCGTGAACTTGAGCCCGCGGTACAGCGCGAGCAGCTTGACGAGCGAATGCACGGTGCGGCCGTATTTCAGGTCGCCGACGAGCGCGATATGCGCGCCGTCGACGATCTTGCCGAGCCGCGAGAACTCGCGCTGGATCGTATAGAGATCGAGCAGCGCCTGGCTCGGGTGTTCGCCGGGGCCGTCGCCGCCGTTGATGACCGGCAGGTTGGTCGCGCGCGCGAACTCGGCGACCGAGCCCTTCTCCGGATGGCGGATCACGAGCGCGTCGACGTAGCCGGCCATCACGCGGCTCGTGTCGTAGATCGATTCGCCCTTGGCCATCGACGAGAACGTGAAGCCGGTCGTGTCGCACACCGAGCCGCCGAGCCGGCAGAACGCCGCGCCGAACGACACGCGCGTGCGCGTGCTGGCTTCGAAGAACAGGTTGCCGAGCACGGCGCCTTCGAGCACGCGCGAAATCTTGTGGCGGCGCGCGATCGGCTGCATCACGTCGGCGACGCGGAACAGCGCCTCGACCGAATCCCGCGAGAACTGGTCCACCGAGATCAGTTGCGGCTTGCCTTCGAACAGGAACTGATTCGCGAATCCCTGTTTATCTACGCTTTGCGTATGGTTCGCGCCGTCGGGTTCCGAGCGCTCGACGATTTCCGACACGAAGCGCTCGACGATCTCGGGCATGCCGCGCGATTCCTGCGAATCGTCGGGCAACAGCCACGTATCCAGCGCGCGGCGGCTAACGCCGATGCGGTTCGCGAACGCTTCGCGGGTCATGTTGAGGCGGCGCATCGCGTCGCGCAGGAAGGCTTGCTGGGGAACGGTCATCGGCGGCACCTCGTGGAAAATATACGCGGTGCGTATATTAGTTCGAAGGGTGGCGAAGTCAAGGAAAATCTGCGCAAACCGCCTGTGTGATCGGTGTCACACCTGCCGGCTCGCACTGGCGCGCGGCAGCCGTCTCCGTATAATCAGGTCAGGCCCCGTGTCCTGCATGTGGCAGGGCGCGACGCCGTGACGATTCGCCCGGTCGGGCTTGTTGATTCGAAGGAGAATGAGAATGACGCGTACGATTGCTGCAATGCTGCTGGTGGTGACCGCCGCGCTCGCCGGTTGCAATACCGTCGCAGGCATGGGTCAGGATATTTCGAAGGGTGGCCAGGCGATCAGCGATACGGCCGACAAGGCCAAGTAAGCTGCCGGGTTCCGGAATGCGGAAGGCGCCGGGCCGTCCCGCGAGTGCGGGGCGGCCCGGCGCCTTTTTTTATCGTTCGCGATGCGGCTGCAGCCCGCGTCAGGCGGTTTCCACGAACGCGTAACGGCCTTCGACCTTGCGCGGCGTGAACCAGCCGAAGTCCGGGAACATCCGGTTGCGGACGAACCAGACGTAACCCACCAGCACGACCGTCACCGCGAGGCTCGGCAGTGCGCTCGACGGATCCTGTCCGAGATCGGCGATGGTCTTCGGCAGTTGCAGCAGCGACAGGATGATGAACGCGTGATACGCGCCGACGCGATGGGTCGCGAAGCCCCAGATGAACAGCAGCGACAGCGGCACGGTCAGCACGACGAACAGCACCGCGAGGCCTTTGCCGAGTACGCCCGCCGTGCCGAGGTGGTCCGCGGCGGCGGAGAACAGGTAGGCGAGCGCGAGGCTGATCACGAGTTGCGCGATGCCGAGGCCGACCAGGATCCACGTGTGCACCTTGTTCTTTCTGCACAGCTCCGGGTCGGGGCGCGACGCGATCAGGCGCGCGAGCACGCGATCCTTGAGGCCGTGTCCGGCCAGTTCGGCCAGCACGTCGGCTTTCCTCGCACCCGCGGACAGCAGCGCCGCGATTCTTGTTTTGGCTTCCTTCTTGTTCATGACGTGGCGAATTGTTGTTCGATGGTTGTCAAAAGGCCCGGCCACGCGAATATTGCATCTTGTGCGATGGGGCGCAACGGTTTTGCCGCCGATGGACACATTCCTACAATCGCCGCCGATGGGGGCGGTGGCGGGGCATCGGTCGATGGTGGGGCGGCGTCGCTGCCGGACAGGCTGTCGGACGCGACGCGTGTGTCGGAGTGTGGCGACCCGGCCGGCCCGCGCCGCGGCGATCGCGGTCGCGTGATGTCGTGCACCGCATCCATCGCCCGGCACGGCTCGGGCTGACGCCGGGCGGACCGGGAAACCCGGCGCCGCGCATGCGGCGCGCCGGACGCGGATCAGTCGGCGGTCGGCGAGGACGCCGCCGGGCGGGCCGGCAGCGCCGACGGTGCTGTCGTGTCGCGCGCCGGCGGTTCACGTCGCCGCGTTGCGCCTGCCAGCATCCCGGCGACGACGAGCGCGATACCCAGAAGCCGCGTGCCGCCCAGTGTCTCGCCGAACAGCGCGACGGCGAACAGCACGGCCGAGACGGGCGCGACCGCCGTGAACAGCGCGGCTTCGGTGCCGCTCGTACGCGCGGAACCCGCATACCAGCACACATAACCGAGCACGGTCGGCACCAGCGCGTAGTATGCGATCGCCGAAACGGCGCCGATCGTCCAGCCGGCCGCTGCCGCGTGCCATTCGAATGCGGCCGGCACCAGCGCGAGCACGAAGCCGAGGCCCGACATCGCCGTCGACAGCGCGAGCGGCGGCAACGGCGCCGACAGCCGCCGGTTCAGCAGGATGAACACGGCCTCGCATGCGACGGCGGCGAGCACCAGCGCATCGCCGGCGAGCGTCTGCAGCGACGGCATGGCCTGACCGGGCGCGAACGTGACGAACAGGACGCCGGCGGTGGCGAGCGCGGCCGCGCCCCAGTCGCGAAGTGTCTGCCGCTCACGCAGCACGATGGCCGCGATCAGCGTCGACATCGCCGGCAGCGTGCCGAGCATCACGCCCGCATCGACCGGCGACGACAGCTTCGTGCCGCTGATCAGCAGCACCGTATAGCCGACGCCGCCCGCGGCCGCCTGGACGACGAGCAGCACGGCGTCGCGCGTGCCGATGCGCGGCCAGCGCATGCGTTGCGCACGCATCAGCGCGAACAGCAGCGGGGTCGCGATCAGGAAGCGCAGCGCGGTGGCCGTGAACGGCGGCAGGCCGCCGGCCGCGAAGCGGCTCGCGATGACGGTGCTGCCGACGCCGGTCATCGCGGCGGCGAGGTAGAGATAGCCGATCAGTCGTGTTTTCATGCGCCGCATCATCGCGTGCGGCGGCGAGGGCGTCTTGAACGAAATTGCAGCGATGTGCGTGGCGGCACCCGGTGTTTCCGCATGGGGCACAGCGTCTGTCTGATCGATCGGCATCGCTACGTCACGGCAACGGCCCGTGTCGTTGCGATAGAGGCGCGTCGCGCAACGAAGCCCGTTACCCGGCCTGCGTGAACCTTCCCGGCGTGATCCCGAACTGGCGCGCGAAGGCACGCGTCAGGTGGCTCTGGTCGGCAAAACCGGCTTCGGCCGCCGCATCCGCGATCGGTGTGCCGCTCGCGAGCAGCGCACGCGCGAGCCGCGTGCGCGACTGCACCAGATACGCATGCGGCGTGATGCCGAGTTCGCGTGCGAACCCGCGCAGCAACTGGAAGCGGCTCACGCCGCTCAAGCCGGCCAGTTCCGCAAGCGAAACGGGTGCGGCGGGCGCGGCATCGAGCCGTTCGCGGGCAACGCGGATCGCCGGCGCGACGCGCGCGGCCGGCAGTGCGCGGTTCGCATGCCGGGCCAGCAGCCCGGCGACCAGCATCACGAGCGCTTCGTCGCGCGCGAGCGCCGGCGTTTCGCCTTCGACGATCCGCGCATGCAGCCGGCCGAACGCGGCGGCGAGCCGCGCGTCGCGCACGGCCGGATGCGTGAGTTCGACGCCGCCGAGGCCTTCTTCCGCCGCGACGCCCGCAACCAGCGCGGGCGCGAGGTACAGCATCCGCCAGCGCCGGCCCGTGCCCGCGTCGATCGGCATGCCGTCGTGCATTTCGCCGGGATTGACCATGATCGCGTCGCCGGCCAGCGCGTCGACCTGCCCGCGGCCGCTCCATGATCGATGCGCGCCGCTGACGATCACGCCGACCCCGAATTCATCGTGCGCATGCCGCGGAAACGCGCGATCGGACTCGAGGCTGATCGCCTCGATGCCTTCGTCGATCCGTCGGTAGTGGGTGACACTGTGCATGGGTGATCCTGGCGCGTCGGCGACGCGGATTCCGTGCACTTTAGCGCGTTCCGGCCGCGCGCGCCCTTCATCCTTTTGGCCGATACCGCGCCGCGCGCGCAGCCGCCACCATGTGCACATGAGCAGCGTACACGGCCCGCCGGGCCTGAAGTTGCGCAGGAGGCGGCAGGTGGAACAACAGGATCCGGTATTCATTCAGGTGGGCGCACTGGCGGACGGTTTTGCGCCGGACGCGAACATCCTCACGCCCGTGAACGCACTCGCGGGGCGGGCGCTCGTCCTCGGCGACGCATCGGGCGCGTGGCGCGTCTATACGTTCGAGGCGGGTGCGCTGCAATGGCGCGATGCGGCGACCGACACGGGCGGGCATGCGCCGTGCCGGGTCACGCGGCTGCGCGACGAACTGTACTTCGTCGACTACATCGACCCGGCGGCGCGCGCGACGTCGGTCAGCCTCGTGATCGACATCGGCAATGGTGTGTGGACGTCGGTGATCGGCACGCTGCCGACCGAAGCGGACACGCACATCGACGCGTTCACGCGCGTCGCGCGCGGGTTGCCGCTGACGGGCGTCGACGCCGCGTTCCGGCACGGCACGCTCGGCGGCCATGCGGAGCCGGGCCCGCTGCACGGGCCCACGCGCGAGCTGATCGGCAAGCGGACGATGTACCGCTACAGCCCGACCGAATGCTACGAGCACATCTACCTGAACGAGAACTTCTATGCATGGCAGTGCCTGCTGGGCGTCGAAGGCGGGCTGGCCGACGTCGACCGCTGCCATTACTTCAAGATCGCGGCGCAACTGTATCTGTTCGTCTGGCGCGAGAAAGTGGTGCCGACGCTCGGCGTCGTGCTGATCGATCTCGCGCAGCGCAAGACCGACGGCAAGATC
Source organism: Burkholderia anthina (assembly GCF_902498995.1). Classification (GTDB taxonomy): domain Bacteria; phylum Pseudomonadota; class Gammaproteobacteria; order Burkholderiales; family Burkholderiaceae; genus Burkholderia; species Burkholderia anthina. The sequence continues at coordinate 250,305 of NZ_CABVLY010000005.1, read as the reverse complement.
TTCGGTTATCAGGGCGGCGATTTCGGCTCGCTGTCGAATTTCCCGATCGGCGCGCATGCGCAGGTGCTGAACGAAACCGTGCATCCGCTCGGCGGCGAGGCGGCGCAATGAACGCCACGCCGGGCAGCGGCCGCCTGCGTGCGGATTTCAGCGGGCGGGTCGTGCTCGTGACGGGCGCCGCGCAGGGGATCGGCGCGGCGATCGCGCGCCGTTTCGCGGAATCCGATGCGTTCGTCGCGCTCGCCGATCTCAACGGCGACGCGGCCGCCGCGCAGGCCGAGGCGCTTGCCAGCGCGGGTGCCGATGCGCGCGCCTATCGCGTCGACGCCGCGAGCCGCGAAGAACTCTGCGCGCTCGTCGCGGCGGTCGAGCGCGACGGCGGGCGGCTCGACGTCGTCGTGCACAACGCCGCGTATTTCCCGCTGACCCCGTTTGCGCAGATCGATGTGCCGGTGCTCGAGCGGACGTTGTCGGTCAACCTGTCGGCGCTGTTCTGGCTCGCGCAGGCCGCGTTGCCCGCATTCGAGCGCGCGGGGGCCGGGCGGCTGCTCGTCACGTCGTCGGTGACGGGGCCGCGCGTCGTGTATCCGGGGCTCGCGCATTACGCGGCATCGAAGGCCGGCGTGAACGGTTTCATCCGCGCGGCGGCGCTCGAACTCGCGCGCCGCAACGTGACGGTCAATGGCGTCGAGCCGGGGATGATTCGCACGCCTGCCGCCGGCAATCTCGGCGACGCGTCGGTCGCCGCGCAGATCGCGCGCGACATTCCGCTCGCGCGGATGGGCGAGCCGGAGGACATCGCGAACGCGATGCTGTTTCTCGCGTCGGCCGATGCGGCGTACATCACCGGGCAGACGATCGTCGTCGACGGCGGCGCGACGTTGCCGGAGAGCGGGGCCGTGCTGGGCGACGGATAACGCGGGCGAGGAGGGCTGCGCGGTGGCGGCCGGCGGGCGCGTCGTCAGCGCTGTCGACGGCCGGGGCGTGCGTACGCGCGATTACAGCCAGCCGTTGCGAATGAACTCGACGATCGAATAACGGCGCCGCTCGAGATCCCGCTGGCGCACGGCGTCGACGATGCGCGACACGCCGTCTGCGTAGGGCGATGCGCCATACACGCGGGATTCGAACTGCAGGCTGCACGCGCCGTCCTCGATGCGGATCCGGTGGAATGCGTGGCGGCCGAGCTGGTCGCCGGGAATCTGCAAGGCATCGCGCTGCTCGGCGGGGGCGCGCACGGAGCGGATATCGTGCGCCGGCACGCCGAGCGACTGACCGATGTCGACCGCGGTGCCGGGCACGGACGTCTTGCTGGCCTGATGCGATTCGGTCACGCTGATGTTGCAGTCGCGAAACAGATGGCCGCTGGTTTCCAGCATGCTCATGAACTTGAGCATCAGGATGTTCGTGTTCGGACAGAGCACGACGGGGAAATCGTGTGATCCGGTTTCGAGGCCGGAGCCGGTCGACAACTCGATGAGCGTCGAACCCGTGGCGCGGCAGAACGCGATTGCGTCGGGCAGCTCGCGGCCGGAACCGGCATGGACGACGATCGATCGGGTATCGTGACGTCGGGCGGCGCTATGGCTTGCATCGCTACGTCCGGCATCGGCTCGCGCGCCATCCGACCAGGGCATCACGTGACAGACTGCGGGATCGAGCTGATGCGAGCGGAGCAGTTCGGTTGCCAGCTTGCCGGCGCCAACGACGAGTACTTGCATGGGATTGACGGGTTGCGGTTCGGGTTTCGGTACGGAAGCGACGCGGGCCGCTCAAGGGCCCGGCGCGATCACGACGCACCGCGCGGCGCACCGTGATCGCGCATTATGCCCGGCCGCCTGCCGGCGCGTGCAGTCGTGCCGCACGGGCGTAGCGCCGGCGTATCAGCTTGCCGACGTCGTCGGCACCCACGCATTTGCCGTGTACTTCGTCGCGAACTGCCTGGCGATCGAGCGAGACGGTCCGTATCCGATGCGACGGTGTCGTGCTTCGAGCACTGGGCAAGCCTGGCCCGCGATGTCGCCACTGCCCGCGACGTCCGGACCGCGCCGCGCTTCGTGATGCCGCCGCCGGGCTGGCGCCCGGACAACCGGGGCGAGACGACGGAGGCACTGCGCCGCCGCAACCTCGTCGCCGTGCGCACGGCGGCATGAACGGCGCTACGCTGTCGAAACGCCGGCGCGGCACACTCGGGCTGCGGCCGGTATCGGCCTCGCAACGCGCATAATCGAACACCCTCGACACTGGAGAACACACCGATGGAACACGACCTGAAAGGCAAGGCAGTCGCGATCACCGGCGGATTCGGCCATCTCGGCGTCGCCACGGCAGCGTGGCTCGGCCAGCGCGGCGCGCGCGTCGCGCTGATCGGCCGCGGCGCGGCGCCGGACGCGCAGGCGCTACCCGGCGTGCCGGCCGACGCACTGCGCATCGGCGGGATCGATCTCGTCGATCCGCAGGCGGCCGTGCAGGCGCTCGACACCGTGAATCGCGAATTCGGCCGGGTCGACGCGCTGCTGAACATCGCCGGTGCATTCGTGTGGCAGACGATCGCCGATGGCGATGCGGCCACGTGGGATCGCATGTACGAACTGAACGTGAAGACGGCGCTGAATGCGTCGAAGGCCGCGCTGCCGTATCTGGTGGCGAGCCAGGCCGGCCGCATCGTCAACATCGGCGCGGGCGCGGCGTTCAAGGCCGGCGCCGGGATGGGCGCGTATGCGGCCGCGAAGGCGGGCGTCGCGCGGCTCACCGAGGCGCTGGCGGCGGAACTGCTCGATCGCGGCGTGACCGTGAACGCGCTGTTGCCGAGCATCATCGACACGCCGCCGAACCGCAAGGACATGCCCGACGCGGACTTCTCGCGCTGGGTCCGGCCCGAACAGCTCGCGGCGACGATCGGGTTCCTGCTGTCGGCCGACGCGCAGGCGATCACCGGCGCATCGATTCCGGTGAGCGGCCGCGTGGCGTAACGGATGGGGGGCTCGCGGCGGCGCGGCGCGTGCCGCATCCGGCCGTGCGTACAATGTCGCACCGGATTGCGCGACAGAACCCGAGACCATGAATCAGCCACATATCCTGATCGTCGAAGATGAACTGGCGATCGCGGACACGATCGTCTACGCCCTCGGCACGGAGGGCATGCAGACCGTGCACTGCACGCTCGGGCAGGCGGCGCTCGACCGCTTGAGCGACACGCGCTTCGACCTCGTGGTGCTCGACGTCGGCCTGCCGGACCTGAGCGGCTTCGAGGTGTGCCGCCGGCTGCGGACGTTCTCGGACGTGCCGGTGATCTTCCTCACCGCGCGGCACGACGAGATCGACCGGATCGTCGGCCTCGAAATCGGCGCGGACGATTACGTGGTCAAGCCGTTCTCGCCGCGCGAACTGGCCGCGCGGGTGCGCGTGATCCTGCGGCGCTTCTACCGGCCGGCGATGCCGCATCCGCATCCACAGCCGGCAACGGCGACACCCGCGCCAGCCGCGCCCGTTGCGTCCATCGCACCGGGCTTCGAACTCGATATAGACGGCGCGCGCGTGGCATGGCTCGGCCACCCGTTGAACCTGACGCGCTACGAATTCGGCCTGCTCGCGCTGCTCGTCCGGCATCCGGGGCGCATCTACTCGCGCGAGCAGCTGATGGACCTCGTGTGGCACGAGGCATTCGACTCGGCCGACCGCACGGTCGACACGCACATCAAGACGCTGCGCGCGAAACTGCGCGCGATCGCCCCCGAACGCGACCCGATCCGCACGCATCGCGGCATGGGTTATTCGCTGCAACCGTGACGACCGGCACCGCACCATGCATATCGGCCTGCGCATCTTCTTCGGCTTCTTCCTGATCGTCGGCCTTGCCGCGCTGATCACGCTGCGGGTGTTCGTGCAGGAGGTGAAGCCCGGCGTACGCGAAGCGATGGAGGACACGCTGGTCGACACCGCCCAGGTGCTCGCGACGCTCGCATCCGACGACATGGCGAGCGGACACATCGCCGACGGCGCGTTCGCGCGCCAGCTCGACACGCTGCACGCGCGTCCGGTCAGCGCGAACGTCTGGGGCATGCACAAGGACGCGATCAGCTACCGGATCTACGTCACCGATGCGCGCGGCATCGTCCGCTACGACTCGGCCGGCGTCGCGCTCGGCCAGGACTATTCGCGCTGGAACGACGTGTACCGGACGTTGCGCGGCGAGTATGGCGCGCGCAGTACGCGCGCCGATCCGAACGACGACAGCAGCACCGTGATGCACGTCGCGGCGCCGATCCGGCATGGCGACGCGATCATCGGCGTGCTGACGATCGCGAAGCCGAACCAGACTGTCGCGCCGTTCATCGCGCGCAGCCAGCGCAAGATCATGCTGTATGGCGCGCTGTTGATGGGCGGCGCGATCCTGATCGGCGTCGCGTGCACGTGGTGGCTCGTGCTCGGGCTGCGGCGCCTGCAGCGCTATGCGCGCGCGATCGCGGCCGGCGAGCGCGCGACGATGCCGCTGCAGGGCGCGAACGAGCTGGCCGAGCTCGGCCGCGCGGTGGAAACCATGCACCAGCGTCTGGAGGACCGGCAATATGTCGAAACCTACATCCACACGCTCACGCACGAAATGAAGAGCCCGCTCGCGGCGATCAGCGGCGCGGCCGAATTGCTGCACGAAGAGATGCCGGTCGCGAACCGCCGGCGTTTCACCGAGAACATCCGCCGCCAGGCCGGCCGTCTCGAGCAGATGATCCGCAAGCTGCTCGCGCTCGCCGAAGTGGAGCAGAAGCAGCGGCTGTCGGTACACGAGCCGGTCGCGCTGCTGCCGGTGCTGGAGCAGCTCGTCGACGATCTCGAGCCGCGTGCGCGTCAGCGCGGCGTGAGCGTGCGAATCGATGCCGACCGGACGGCCGGCGCGGCGATCGTCGACGGCGATCCGTTCCTGCTGCGCCAGGCGCTCGGCAACCTGCTCGACAACGCGCTGGATTTCGCGCCGCGCGGCAGCGCGATCCGGGTCGCACTCGAACGGCACGCGGCGGGGCGCGGGCAGGTCGCGGTCGTGCGCGTCGTCGACGACGGCCCCGGCGTGCCCGACTACGCGCTGGCGCGGGTGTTCGAGCGTTTCTATTCGCTGCCGCGTCCCGACGGGCAGGACCGCAGCACGGGGCTCGGCCTGTGCTTCGTCCGCGAAGTCGCGATGCTGCATCGCGGCCAGATCGCGCTCGCGAACCGCAACGAAGGCGGCGCGTGCGCGACGCTCACGCTGCCGTCGCCGGGCTGAGCGCTTCACGCCCGCCACACGCTCGCCACACCTTCGCTTCACACCTGCTTCAATCGGCCTTCACCGGGCCGGCTCATGCTGAGCGCACCTTCACTCCGGTATCCGTCAGCATGAATCGAGTCCTGTTGTTCAAATCCCTGATCACCGCGCTCCTCGCGCTGCTGATCCTGATCCCGTTACGGATGGTCGGCGGCATCGTGCAGGAACGCGCCGCGTATCGCGACAGCGCGCGGCAGAGCGTCTGGTCCAGCTATGCGGGGCCGCAGACGGTGACGGGCCCGGTGCTGGTCGTGCGGTACACGGAAGTCACGCGCGTGCGCGACGACACGCCGGCCGGCGGCGCGACGAAGACGAGCCTGCATCGCGAGAGCCGGCGCCTGTTCGTGTTTCCGAAGACGCTGAACGTCGACGGCACGCTGGAGACGAGCGTGCGCTATCGCGGCATCCACAAGGTGCTGGTGTACGACCTGCAGAGCCGGCTGTCGGGCACGCTGGCGCTGCCGGACCTGAAGAAGCTGCCGCAGGCCGACGCTCACGTGAGTTTCACGATCGACGGCGCATACGTCGCGATCGGCATCGGCGATATTCGCGGGCTGACGTCGCAGCCGGTGTTGAACCTCGGCGGCCGGGCGCTCGGCCTGGAGCAGGGCACGGGGCTCGACGGCCTGCGCCAGGGCGTGCACGCGAACCTCGATCTCGCGACGCTGGCGGACGCGAATCCGGGGGCGGTCGTCCCGTTCAGCATCGCGTTGCCGCTGCGCGGCGCGGAATCCGTTTCGTTCGCGCCGGTGGCTGACCAGAACGATTTTTCGCTGAAGTCGACGTGGCCGCATCCGAGCTTCGACGGCACGTTCCTGCCGCATCGCCGCACCGTCGACGCGCACGGGTTCACCGGCAACTGGCGCGTGACGTCGTTCAATACGAAGGTGCGCGAGCAGATCGCGGCCGGCAACGGGGAGGGCGCGCTGGAGACGGCGTCGGTGTCGGTGATCGAACCGGTGAACGTCTATCTGCAGACCGAACGCGCGACGAAGTATGGCGCACTGTTCGTGATCCTGACGTTCGCGAGTTTCTTCATGTACGAACTCGTGAAGCGGTTGCGCATTCACCCGATCCAGTACCTGCTGGTCGGCCTGTCGCTCGCGCTGTTCTTCCTGTTGTTGCTGAGCCTGTCCGAGCACGTCGCGTTCGGTTACGCGTATCTCGCGGCAAGCGGCGCATGCATCGGGCTGCTCGGCTTCTATCTGTCGTTCGTGCTGCACAGCGTAAAGCGCGGCGCCGCATTCGCCGGGCTGCTCGCGATCCTGTACGCGGCGCTTTACGGCTTGCTGCTGTCGGAGGACAACGCGCTGATGCTCGGTTCGCTGCTGCTGTTCGCGATCCTCGCCGGGATCATGACGCTCACGCGCCGCATCGACTGGTACGCGCTGGGTGCCGCGTGGCAACCGCTCGCCGACAAGGCGAAGCCGGAGGCGCCGGCGAAATAGGCGCGATGGCGGTGGCAACGCGGTCGGCCGGCAGCATCCCGGCCGTCGCGTCGGCCGCCACCGGGCCGGCGATTCATGCCTGGGGGGACGGCCTGCGGAACCGCGTCAGCGGAATTTCCGCGACCGCCGCGATTTCGATCAGCAGATCGGGACGGTACAGACGTTCGACCTGGACGGTCGTCGTCACGGGATAGGGTTCGGCGAAGAACGCCTTGCGGACGTCGCCGGCCTGCATGAACGCGTCGATGTCGGTCGCGTAGTGAACCAGCGAGATCACGTCCAGCATCTGCCCGCCGAGCGCGGCGAGCACGTCCCGAATGTTGTCGAGCGTCTGCCGGACTTGCACACGCATGTCGCCGGCACCGACGACGTGCCCGTCCCGGTCGAGCGCGACTTGTCCCTTCAGATGCACGATCCGGCCGTCGCCCTGAATTACGGCCATCGAGAACGCGCCGAACGGCGCCCAGACTTCCGGCGGATTCACGGCTTCGGCCATGACGCGACTCCCGAGGGCAGAGGGTTGGGCGGTCCGGACAGCGACGGCGTGCGTCGCGACCCGCCCGGGCGCGGGTCATGCGCGCAGCGGGAGCGTGTCGTCGGCATGGCCGTCCGGGGCGCCGATAATCCGGGCATTATGGACGAACGAGCGACGCCGCGATCACGAACGGATGTGACGCAGCATCCGCGTATACTGAACACGTCTTTTCATCCGATTTTCGCCGTGCCCAAGTCTCCCGCTTCCGAATCCCCCGCGGACGATCCGCGTCCGACCCCGCCCGTACAACCCGAACTGGAAGACTGCTGCAACAGCGGTTGTTCGCCGTGCGTTTTCGACCTGTACGACGAAGCGCTCGCGCGCTATCGCGTCGAGCTGGCCGAATGGGAAGCGCGGCATCCGCAACGAAAGCATCAGCAGTGACGTGATGCCGGTGCCGGCGAACGGCCGCGCATGCGCCGCTCCCGCTTCGCCGCCGCCGATGCGTTCCCGGCCCGGCAGCGTCACGCGTCGGCCCCCGCCCGCCGATGCATCGGCCCCAACGCGGCCGACAGTGCGATGCACACGAGCAGCAGGGCCGTCAGCGCCCACATCGCCGTCCGGAAACCCGCGACGTAATCGGCTGCGGCCGGATGCGCGCCGAGCCGCGAGAAGAACAGCCCGCCGAGCGTCGCCGCGCCGACGGCCGCGCCGATCTGCAACATCGCCGTGACCATGCCGGATGCGACTCCCGCACGGGCCGCGTCGACTTCCGCGAGCACGATCCGCACGACCGACGGCAGCACGAGCCCTTGTCCGATCCCGATCGCCGCGATGCCGGCATAGAAACCGGCGCCGGGCGCATGGTCGCCGGCCAGTGCGGCCGCGGTCGCGACACCGGCCGCCAGTATCGCGAAGCCGAGCGTGAGTACGCGATAGCCGCCGAACCGGTCGACGAGGCGCGGCATCAGCAGCGGGCTTGCCAGGAAGCCGATGCCGAGCGGCAGGATCGCGAGCCCGGACGCGAGCGGCGACCAGTTCAGGCAGCCCTGCAGATAGATCCCGTAGCTCAGGAAGAACACGCTCAGCATGTAGAACAGGAACGCGAGCGTGAGCCCGAGCGCGACGACGGGATTGCGCAGCAGGCGCACGTCCAGCAGCGGATCGCGGCCGCCGGCGAGCCGGCGCGCTTCGACCGTCAGCAGCGCACCGAGCATCGGCAGCGCGCCGACGAGGCACGCGACCATCCACAGCGGCCAGCCGGTTTCGCGCCCGTGCGTGAGCGGATAGACGAGCATCAGCAGGAACAGCGACAGCAGCACCGTGCCGGGCACGTCGATGCGCTGGCCGCGCGGCGGCCGGCTTTCCGGGATGAAGCGCCAGCTGCCGATCAGCGCGAGGATGCCGATCGGCAGGTTGACGAGAAAGATCGCGCGCCAGCCGAGCCCGAACGGATGCAGGCTGATCAGCGCGCCGCCGCCGAGCTGGCCGATCACGGCGGCAAGCCCGAACACGAAACCGTAGAAGCCCATCACGCGCACCTGCTCCTGCGGGCTGAACACGCTGCGGATCGTCGCGAGCACCTGGGGCGCGAGGATCGCCGCGAACAGCCCCTGCAGCACGCGGCCGCCGACGAGCACCGCGCCGCTGCCGGCGAGCCCGCACAGGGTCGACGCGACCACGAAGCCGGCCATGCCGATCATGAACATGCGCTTGCGGCCGTACAGGTCGCCGAGGCGGCCGCCGGTGATCTGCACGACCGCGTTCGCGCATGCATAAGCCGACACGACGAGCTCCAGCTGGGCCGGGCGGGCGCCGATGCCGTCGCGGATGGCGGGCAACGCGAGATTCACGATGAAGTAGTCGAGCGGCGGCAGAATGGCGCCGACCAGCAGGACCACGAGCGCCCAGCCATGATGGCTGCGCGCCGGTGCCGCGGCGGCCGTGCCGGCCGGCGCGCAACGGGCGAGGGTGTTGTCGGTCATGTACGGAGGTCCGAAAGAATGAGGGCCGCATGCCGGGCCGGGCGAGCCGGGTTCGGCAGCGTGCCGTTGAAGCGACATTCTGCGGATCGCCGATGATTCGGAAAAGCGGGAATAGGTGGTAGTATCCATCGGGTTATTCGATGGATGGAGAAGGCGATGCGCGGTTTCGATCTGGATCAGTTGCGCACTTTCGCGGCGGTGGCGGATGCGGGCAGCCTGACGGCGGCCGCGCCGCGGCTGCATTTGTCACAGTCGACGGTCAGCGAGCAGGTACGCAAGCTCGAAGCGCGCGCCGGCGTGCCGCTGTTCGTGCGCAGCAAGCGCGGCGTCGAGCCGACCCCGGCCGGCGCGCGCTTGCTGCAGCACGCACGGCGCATCGTCGCGCTGAACGAGGCGGCGTTCGACGAGCTGCGCGGGCAGGCGATCAAGGGCGAATTGCGCGTCGCGATCACCGATTACTACCGGACGCATGAAGTCGCGGGGCTGCTCGCGCGGCTGCGGGAGTGCTACCCGCAGCTGAGCCTGCACGTGAGCGCGATGAAGAGTGCCGAGATCGAAACCGCGCATGCGCGCGGGCAGATCGATCTCGGCGTCGTGATGAACCTGTCGAGCGGCCCGTTCCGGCCCGCGTCGGCCGATACGCGCTGGGTGCTGCGGCGCGAGCCGTTGTCGTGGGTCACGTCGCCGGCGCTGGCCGAGCAGTTGCCCGAGCCGTTGCCGCTCGTGCTGCTGCCGGACGACTGCATGATGCATCAGATCGCGGTGCGCTCGCTCGACGAGCAGCACGCGCCGTACGTGCTCGTGCACAGCGCATCGGGCGTCGCGGGGTTGCAGTCGATGCTGGCGGCAGGGCTGGGCGTCGGTTGCCTGTGCGCGTCGGCGATCGGTGAAGGGCTCGTGCGCCTCGGCCCGAAATACCGGCTGCCGGTGCTGCCCGATGCGGTGTTCTCGCTGACGCCGCCGATGCCCGGCGAACGCGAGACCGTCACGCAGGCGCGCGAGGTGCTGTCGCGGCAGTTGCTGATGTGAAATCGTGCCGCGCGCGGGGTGTCGGCATGGATTCGGGGGACCGGCAGGGGGCCACGCATGAACGACGAACTGAAGAGCCAGATGGCCGAGCGGTTGCAGCACGCGCTGGAGCGGGTGGTGGACGAGCGCTCGTTGATCCATTTCCTGCGCGTGCTCGGCCATGACTGGCACACGGAGCGCCAGCTCGAGGCCGACGTGCCGCCGGCGCCGTATGCGGCCGCGGTGCTCGGCTGGGAGAACCGCTCGATCGGCGAATACCTGGAGGCGATGGTCGACTGGGCCGAGGCATCGGAGGAGGGGCTGCGTTGCTACGACCTGCCCGACAATCCGTGGCGGCGTATCGCCGACATCCTGTTCGCCGGCAAGATCTACGAGTAGCGCGCGGCGCGGCGCAGTGCCGATGCGGCAGGGGCGGCAGGGGCGTGCGGCCTAGTCGGCCGTCCCTTCGGCATACGCGCGCAGCCCGTTCGCCAGCGCATCGAACACGGCCCGGCAACGCGGGCTCGTACGCAGATCCTCGTGCATGACCACCCAGGTTTCCAGCGTCATCGCGAGCCTGTCCGGCAGCACGCGGGCGAGCCGCGCATCGCGTTTCGCGAGCCCGCTCTGGCAGAAGCCGATCCCGTAACCGGCGCGGATCATCGCGAGCTGCGCGAGATTGCTGTCGGTGCGCAACGCGAACGCATCGCGCTTCCACATCGGCATCCCGCGGCTCGCCGAGCGGATGAACGGCGTGACCGTATCGAAGCCGATCAGTGCGTGGTGCGCGAGCGCGTCGAGCGTCGATGGCACGCCGTTGCGCGCCAGATAGTCGTCGCGTGCATACAGCCCCACTTCGAGATCGCCGACGCGCCGTGCGACGAGCGCGTCCTGCGCGGGCGGCGTCATGCGCACCGCAATGTCCGCTTCGCGGTTCAGCACGTCCTGGATGCGGTCGGTCGGCACCAGTTCGATCACGAGCCCCGGATGGTCGCGCCGCAACTGCGCGAGCATCGGCGGCAGTACCTCGACCGCGATCACGTCGCTGGCCGAAATGCGGACCGTGCCGCGCACGCCCGCGCCGTGGCTCGCGGCGGCGCGCTCGAACGCGGCTGCCGCGCTGCGCAGCGCTTCCGCATGGCCGCGCAGCGCGAGGGCGGCCTCGGTCGGCAGCAGCCCCGACGGCGAGCGCGTGAACAGGGTCTGACCGAACGCGCTTTCGAGCGCCGCGACGTGGCGGCCGGCCGTCGGCTGCGTGATGCCGAGCGCACGCGCGGCGCCCGACAGCGAGCCCTCCGTCAGCACGGCGAGGAAGGTCCGGTAGCGTTCCCAGTTCAGATCGGTGGTCATGCATAAATGTATAGCTGATCCATTGGGTTCGGCAATTCCTTGTTAGCCGGCCGCGCGCCAGAATGCGCTCATCGACGGTTCATTCAGGGAGAGCGGCAATGACGACGAACGCAGGCGGGACGCAACCACTGGCACTCGTGCTCGGCGCGAGCGGAGGCATCGGCGGCGAGGTCGCACGTCAGTTGCGCGATGCCGGCTGGCAGGTGCGCGCGCTCAAGCGCGGGCTCGACGCCGAGACGGTGGAGCGCGACGGCATCGCGTGGATGCGCGGCGACGCGCTCGACCGCGAAGCGGTGGTCCGCGCGGCGCGCGGCTGCAGCGTGATCGTGCATGCGGTGAACCCGCCCGGCTACCGGAACTGGAACGAGCAGGTGCTGCCGATGATCGACAACACGATCGCGGCGGCGACGGTGGCGCAGGCGACCGTCGTGCTGCCCGGGACGGTATACAACTACGGCCCCGACGCGTTTCCGGTGTTGCGCGAAGAGGCGCCGCAGCATCCGACGACCCGCAAGGGCGCGATTCGCGTCGAGCTGGAGCGGCGGCTGCAGGCGGCGACCGCGCAGGGCGTGCGGACGATCATCGTGCGGGCCGGCGATTTCTTCGGCGCGCACGCGGGCAACAACTGGTTCGGACAGGGGCTCGTCAAGGCCGGGCGGCCCGTGGCCGCCATCAGCGTGCCGGGCCGGCCGGGCGTCGGCCATCAATGGGCATACCTGCCGGACGTCGCGCGCACGATGGTCGAACTGATCGAGCGGCGCGATACGCTGGAGCCGTTCGCGCGCTTTCATCTCGGCGGTCACTGGGACGCGGATGGCACGCAGATGGCGCAGGCCGTGCGCCGCGTCGCGCAACGGCACGGGATGCGGCCGACGGTGCGGCGTTTCCCGTGGTGGCTCGTGTGGGTGGCCGCGCCGTTCGTCACGACGATGCGCGAGATGCTCGAGATGCGCTATCTGTGGCGCGAGCCGCTGCGGATGGACAACGCGCGCGTGACGGCGGCGCTCGGCCGCGAGCCGGTGACGCCGCTCGACACGGCGGTGGAGGAAGCGCTGGCGGGGTTGGGGTGCTTGCCGCGAGCGGGCGCGGCGGGGTAAGCCGCGGGGTGAGCCGGTATCCGGCGGATGTTTATTGCCACCGCCCGCCGTTATGCCACGACCGGCAACACTTCGACCGCATACCGGTGCCGCAGGCTGCGCCCGAGCACCGGATCGTGCAGTTCCATCTCGAACGCATCGCCGTCGTCCATCGCCGCGATGGCCCCATGCACGACGACGGTGCCGCCGAACATCGCGCAGCGCGCGGGCATCGTGCGACGGTCGTCGAAGCGCTGCCACAGCGCATCGGGCGCGAGCAGCCCGCTGACCGCGCCATGCTGATACGCGACGCGTTCGCCGTCGCGTTTGATCCACCACGAACGCATCCCGATCGCATCCCAGTGACCGGCGACGTCCGCGTAGCGCCACGCGTCGCGGCCGAGCGGCTTCGCGCATACCTGCTTCGACACCGCGACGCCATACGCCTCGACTTCCCGATCGGTGTGATCCGACCCGAGCGTGACCAGCGTGCCGGCCGGGCTGTCGATCAGTACGCACTCGATCTCGCCGCCCGAGCGCGCGCCGAGCACGCCGATCGACGGCGCCTGGGTGAGCAGCGCGGATGCCACGCGATAGAAGCACGGCGTGGTCGACGGCGGCGCGACGCCGAGGGCCGCGAGTTCGTCGATGTGCGCGCGGATCGCGGCGGGATCGCGTCCGGCCCAGCCGGCGATCACGACGCGCTCGATCTGGACGTCGACGGCGGCCGGCGCGCCTTGCAGGGGAATCACGTTGAACGACAGGGCTGGCATGCGGATATCCGTTTGAAGTGCGAATGAATGAAACGATCGACGGGCGACGCTCAATCGGCGAGCGGCCGATGCGCGGTTTCGCGCGCGGCGAGCAGCGCGACCGACGTGACGACGAGCGCCGCGGCGACGTACAGCGACACGGCTGTCGTCGTGCCCGTCTCGCGGAACAGCGCGGCGATCACGAGCGGCGCGAAGCCGCCGCCGACGATGCCCGCGAGCGTGTACGCCAGCGACGAGCCGGCGTAACGCACGCGGGTCGGAAACTGCTCGGTGACGAATGCGCCTTGCGGGCCGTACATCACCGCATGGATCACGAGGCCGATCGCGACGGCCGCGACGATCGCGGCGGGCCGTGCCGAATCGAGCATCGTGAAGAACACGAACGCCCACACGATGCCGGCGATCGCGCCGGCGAGATACACCGGACGGCGTCCGAAGCGGTCCGACAGCGCGCCGAAGAACGGCACCGCGAGCGCGTTGCAGGCCGTGCCGACCATCACGGCCGTCAGCGCGACCGGGCGCGACAGGTGCAGCACGGTCGTCACGTAGGTCAGCGTGAACACGACGATCAGCGCGTACAGCACGTCCGAGCCGATCCGCGAACCGCCGGCGATCAGCAGGCGCCGCCAGTGGCACTTCAGCACCTCGGCGACGGGCACTTCCGCGGTCGCGTGCGATTCGGCGAGCTGCTCGAACTGCGGCGTTTCGTCGACGCCGCGGCGCAGCCAGAAACCGAACACGACGAGCAGCGCACTGGCCGCGAACGGCACGCGCCAGCCCCACGACAGGAAGTCGCCGGACGTGGTCGACAGCGTGACGAGCGCGATGCAGCCGGTGCCGAGCAGCGTGCCGAACGACGGGCCGATCTGCGTCCACGACGCGGACAGCCCGCGGCGTTTCTGGTCGCCGTGCTCGACCGACAGCAGCACCGCGCCGGCCCATTCGCCGCCGAGCGCGACGCCCTGCACGAAGCGCAGCGCGACGAGCAGGATCGGGCTCAGGATGCCCGCCTGCGCGTAGGTCGGCAGGGCGCCCATCAACGCGGTCGTCAGCCCCATCAGCACGAGCGTGAGCATCAGCACCGCGCGGCGGCCGATCCGGTCGCCGAGGTTGCCGAACACGAAGCCGCCGAGCGGACGCGACACGTAGCCGACCGCATAGGTCGAGAACGCGAGGATCGTGCCGGCCAGCGGATCGACCGACGGAAAGAACAGGTGATTGAAGACGAGCGCGGCGAGCGTGTTGTAGATCGTGAAGTCGTACCACTCGAGCGATGTGCCGATCATGCTCGCGGTCGCGAGTCGGCTGTTGCGGACGCGGCGTGGCGAGTGGGTGGCGGGCTGGGCGAGCGTGCTCATGGTGTCGGGCATGTCGTGACGGATGACGGAAGGGCGAACGTGGCCGACGGGCCGGCCGCGCGCTGCGAGCGTGCGGCGCGGCCGTCGCGGCGTCGGGGTTCAGGCGGACAATGCGGCGGCGACAGGCTTCGTTTCGGCATCGCGGCGGGCGAGCGCGAGCGGCGCGGCCGCGCGCCACAGCAGGTCGAACGTGCGCACCGCGTCGTGCCCGGCGAGCGCGGCGGCGACACGGCGCGTGGCGGCTGCGTCGCTGCCTTCGATCAGCACGAGCGCGTCGGCGGCCGGACGCGCGGCCGCATCGGCGCCGATCGGCGCGGAAAGATCGGGCGCGGTGCGGAACAGCCGGGCCGCATGGAGGCCGGGTTCGCGCAGCGCATCGTCGAAGCGTTCGCGCAGGCCCGGCACGTCGATGCGCTCCGGCGGCAGCACGAACAGCGCGAGATGCACGCCTTCGCCGTCGCCGGCTTCGATCGTCAGGTCGCCGACCCGTCGCTGCGTGCCCGTCATCCGCTCGAAATTCGCGAGCGACCAGGCCGTTTGATCCGTGAACGCGCGCCGGTACGCGTCGCTGCGGAATACGTCGAGCGTATCGGTCACGTACAGCGCGAGGTATTTGCGCGGGCCGTTATCGGTCGCGCGAAACCGCCGCGCATGCGTGAAGCCCGGAATCGCGACGCGCTCCTGCATGTGCTCGCGGTCGTACCACGCGTTGAAATCGGCTTCGTACGTCGGGTCGATATCCGTCCAGACGCAGAGCTGGCCGTGAGGAAGGGAAAGGCGGGTCATCGCGAGGTTCCTTGAGACGGGGTGTGTCAGGAACTGCAGTGTCCCGAAGACGGGCCGCGCCCGTCCAACAAGAAAACAAATTCGCGGTGAACAGGTTTTCTTATGAGCGGCGCGGCCGGCGCTTCGCGGGAGGAGCGGGCGGGGCGGATTTCGGCGTGCGTTTTGCCGCCGCGGTTCTGGTCCTGGCCGGCGCCCGGGCAGGCGCGTTGTCGAGGGGGGCGGTATCCGCGTCGGCCCTTGCCGGCGCGCCCGGCTTCGCATGACTCGCGGCCGCCGGCATCGCACGCGCGACTTCGCTCGCCAGTTCCGCGATGCGCGCGGCCACGGGCAGGCCCTGCGCGCGATACGACGCGACCAGCGGCAGCGCGGGGAATTCGGGTTCGACGTCGAGCAGCTCGAGCGCGCCTTCCTGCAGTTCGCGGCCGATGATCGCGGGCGGCAGCGCGGCCACGCCGAAGCCGTCGGCGACGAGCCGGATCATCGCGGCGACCGACGTGATGCAGTTGATGCTGGCCGGCCGCTCGACGGCCGCGAACAGCCGCTCGATCGTCGCGTGCGGGCCCGAGTGGCGCGAGAAGCTGATGATCGGATACGCGGCGAGCCGCGCGACGTCGAGCCGTTCGCCGCCGAGCCCGAGGCGCGGGCTGGCCGCCCAGTGCACCGGGAATTCGCACAGCGGCAGGTTCGTGAAGTCGGGGCCGGGCACCGGGTCGGTCTGCAGGATCAGGTCGACGCCGTCGGTGCTCAGCAGCCGGATCAGGTGCAGCGTCGTGTCGCTCGTGATCTCGACGTCGAGGCGCGGATAGCGCTCGCGCAGTTGCGCCATCAGCGCCGGAAACCAGCTGTGCACGATCGACTCGATCACGCCGATCCGGATCAGGCCGGCGTCGCTCGCCGCATCGATGTCGCGCCGCATCTCGCTGTCGAGCCGCACGATCCGCTCGGCATACGCGAGCATGCGCCGGCCCGCGGGCGTGAGCGTGGCCGAACGCGTGTTGCGGTCGAACAGCCGCACGTCGAACGCCTCTTCCAGCGACGCGATGCGGCTCGACACGGCGGCCTGCGTCGTATGCAGCTTCTCGGCCGTGAGCCGGAAGTTTTCCAGCTTCGCGAGCCAGACGAAGGTTTCAAGAAACCGGATGTTCATCGAATCCCGAACGGTGAGGCGGTGCCGCGTGCGGCGGCGGATCGGTCGATGTTAGCGGATTTTCGGGCGGGCAAACGCGCCGGCCGCGCGGCATGCCGGAAGATGCGCGCGAAACCCCGCGCGGCAGCCTTCGGCGCCGCACCCGCGCGGGGCGGCGAGCCCCGTCGTCACAGCTTGTCGAATGCGAGCGTCGGTACGTCGACGACCATCGCGCCGCCGTCCGCGACGAGCGTCGCGCCGGTCACGAACGACGCGTCCGGCGACGCGAGGAACGCGCACACGGCCGCGATTTCGTCCGGATCGGCCGCGCGCCGCAGCGGCACGTCGGCGCTCACGCGCCCATACGCGCCGTCGAGCGTGTCGCCGTAGGCGGACATCAGCGGTTCCATCTCCGCATCGGCCATCGGCGTGCGGACCCAGCCCGGGCATACCGCATTCGCGCGCACGCCGTGCGGCCCGTAGTCGCGGGCGAGCGACCGCGCGAGCCCGAGCAGCGCATGCTTGCCGACGGTGTAGCCGCACACGCCGGGGCCGGCCGCGAGCGCGGCGATCGACGCGACCAGCACGATGCTGCCGCGCTGCGCGATCAGGTCGGGCAGGCACGCGCGAGCGCTGACGAACGCGGTGTCGAGGTTCGCGTGCATCGCGTCGCGCCACCGGGCGTCGTCGGTTTCGTCCGCGCGGCCGAGACCGTGGCCGCCCGCGCAGGCGACGAGCGTGTCGACGCGGCCGAACCGTGCGGCGATTGCCGGCAGGAAGCCGGCCCAGTCGGCCGTGCTCGCCGCGTCGCCCGCGAGCGCGAGGCCGCCCGTTTCGGCGGCCAGCGCGTCGAGCGGTGCGCGCCGCCGCCCGATCAGCACGACGCGGTCGCCGCGGGCCGCGAAGCGGCGCGCGCACGCAGCGCCGATGCCGGTGCCTGCGCCGGTGATCGCGATCGTACGGGGTTGCGGGTGCGTCATGTCGTTCTCCGGAAAGATGTCGATTCCGGTCACTTTAGAGGCCGGCCGGCCGCGCGGCTATCAGCCGAATGGCTGAACGCGAACGACGGCGCGCAGCCAGGGACGCCGCACGACGGCGTGGATAGCTGTCCGCCGTCGACGCCGACTGATATCCGGACGCCGGGCCAGTCCGGAATCCGGACGTCCGTCGCGACGTCGCCGGCCCGCGCGAATGCGCCCGATTCGACGACCCCGCGCCAGGCATGGCCCGGCGCGCTTCGAGCGGCCCGATCCGCCGAATGGCACGGTTGTTGCCTCTTTGCAGACGAGCCGGCGCCCGGGTTCGAACGATGACCTCGCTCGAACCGGGACACGGCTCATCACGACTTCAATCATTGGAGACATCAACCATGGAAGGACTTTCGCAAGTCCAGGTCTTGGGCATCGACGCGGGCGGCACGATGACCGACACCTTCTTCGTGCGCGAGGACGGACGGTTCGTCGTCGGCAAGGCGCAAAGCAATCCGGAGGACGAGTCGCTGGCGATCTTCAACTCGTCGCAGGATGCGCTCGCACACTGGCAGCGCGACGTCGACGACGTCTATCCGGAACTCGTTACCTGCGTGTATTCCGGCACGGCGATGCTCAACCGCGTCGTGCAACGCAAGGGGCTCGAAGTCGGGCTGCTCGTCAACAAGGGCTTCGAGCACGTGCACCTGATGGGGCGTGCGATCCAGAGCTACCTCGGGTACGCGCTCGAAGAGCGCATCCATCTGAATACGCACCGCTACGACGAGCCGCTCGTGCCGTTGTCGCGCACGCGCGGCGTCACCGAGCGTACCGACGTCCAGGGCGACATCGTCATTCCGCTGCGGGAAAACGAAGTGCGGCAGGCCACGCGGGAGCTGGTCGCCGCCGGCGCCAAGGCGATCGTCATCTGCTTTCTCCAGTCGCACAAGAACGCGACGAGCGAGCGTCAGGCACGCGACATCGTGCGCGACGAGCTGGCCGGGCACGGCGTCGATCTCCCGGTTTTCGCGTCGGTGGACTACTACCCGCAGCGCAAGGAAAGCCACCGGATGAACACGACGGTGCTCGAGGCGTATGCGGCCGAACCGTCGCGGCAGACGCTCAAGAAGGTGAGCGACCGCTTCCGCAAGCACGGCGCGAAATTCGACCTGCGGGTGATGGCGACGCACGGCGGCACGATCAGCTGGAAAGCGAAGGAACTGGCGCGCACCATCGTGTCGGGGCCGATCGGCGGCGTGATCGGCTCGAAGCTGCTCGGCGAGGCGCTCGGCTACGACAACATCGCGTGCTCGGACATCGGCGGCACGTCGTTCGACATGGCGCTCATCACGAAGGGAAAATTCGCGATCGCGTCCGACCCGGACATGGCGCGCCTCGTGCTGTCGCTGCCGCTCGTCACGATGGACTCGGTCGGCGCGGGCGCCGGCAGCTTCGTGCGGCTCGATCCGTACAGCGGCGCCATCAAGCTCGGGCCGGACAGCGCCGGCTATCGCGTCGGCACGTGCTGGCCCGACAGCGGCCTGACGACGGTGTCCGTATCCGATTGCCACGTCGTGCTCGGCTACCTGAATCCCGACAACTTCCTCGGCGGCCAGATCAAGCTCGACGTGAATCGCGCCCGCGAGCACATCCGCGAGCAGATCGCCGAGCCGCTCGGACTCTCCGTGGAGGATGCGGCGGCCGGCGTGATCGAACTGCTCGACCTGCAGTTGCGCGAATACCTGCGCTCGAACGTCAGCGCGAAAGGCTACAGCCCGACCGAATTCGTGTGCTTCTCGTACGGCGGCGCGGGGCCGGTTCATACCTATGGCTACACCGAAGGGCTCGGCTTCAAGGACGTCGTCGTGCCGGCATGGGCGGCAGGCTTCTCGGCATTCGGCTGCGCGTGCGCGGATTTCGAGTATCGCTACGACAAGAGCGTCGATCTCGCGGTGCCGCAGCTCGCATCCGACGACGAAAAGGCGGGGGCCGCGCAGACGATCCAGAAGGCCTGGTCCGAACTGACGGCCAAGGTGATCGACGAGTTTCGCATCAACGGCTTCAGCGAACGGGACGTGATCCTGCGGCCGGGCTTCCGGATGCAGTACATGGGCCAGCTCAACGATCTCGAGATCGAATCGCCGATCGCGAGCGCGTCCGGTGCGGACGACTGGGACAAGATCGTGACCGCCTTCGAAGACACCTACGGCCGCGTGTATGCGAGTTCCGCGCGCTCGCCGGAACTGGGTTTCTCGGTCACGGGCGCGATCATGCGCGGGATGGTCATCACGCAGAAGCCGGTCTTGCCGGAAGACCCCGTTGCCGGGCCGACGCCGCCGGCGGACGCCCGCGGCGGCACGCGGCGTCTGTACCGCAACAAGCGGTGGCACGACGCGGTGATCTGGCGGATGGAGTCGCTCAAGCCGGGCAACGAGATTACCGGCCCCGCGATCATCGAATCCGACGCGACGACGTTCGTCGTCCCCGAGGGCTTCGCCACCACGCTCGACAAGCACCGCCTCTTCCACCTCAGGGAAGTCAAGTAAGGAGACATGCGATGAACATGATGTCCAGCCAGGAAGTCGGTTTCGCCGATCTGCTGAAGAACGGCCAGACGCTCAAGCAGTTCCGCGACGGCATTCTCGAGCGCACCGAGCGAACCGGCCACTACAACGGGCTCGAGCGGCTCGAGCTGCGCGAGCGCGATCCGATCCGCTACGAGAAGATGTTCTCGAAGCTGCGCGGCGGCCTCGTGCATGCGCGCGAAACGGCCAAGAAGATCGCCGCGAGCCCGATCGTCGAGCAGGAAGGCGAGCTGTGCTTCACGCTTTACAACGCGGCGGGCGACTGCGTGCTCACGTCGACCGGGATCATCATCCACGTCGGCACGATGGGCGCGGCGATCAAGTACATGATCGAGAACAACTGGGAAGCCAACCCGGGCATTCAGCCCGGCGACATGTTCACCAACAACGACTGCTCGATCGGCAACGTCCACCCGTGCGACATCGCGACGATCGTGCCGATTTTTGCGCACGGCAAGCTGGTCGGCTGGGTCGGCGGCGTCACGCACGTGATCGATACCGGCGCGGTGACGCCGGGCTCGATGTCGACGGGCCAGGTGCAGCGCTTCGGCGACGGCTACATGATCACGTGCCGCAAGACGGGCGTGAACGATACGCCGCTGCGCGACTGGCTGCACGAGAGCCAGCGCTCGGTTCGCACGCCGAAGTACTGGATTCTCGACGAGCGCACGCGCATCGCCGGTTGCCACATGATCCGCGACCTGATCGAGGAAGTGATCGCCGAGGAAGGCCTCGACGCATACGAGGAATTCAGCTACGAGGTGATCGAGGAAGGGCGCCGCGGCCTGCAGACGCGCATCAAGGCGATGACGCTGCCGGGCAAGTATCGCAAGGTCGCGTTCGTCGACGTGCCGTACAACCATCCGGACGTGCAGACGTCGTCGGCATTCGCGAAGCTCGACTCGATCATGCATTCGCCGGTCGAGATGGAGATCCGCAAGGACGGTTCGTGGCGGCTCGATTTCGAGGGCGCGAGCCGTTGGGGCTGGCACTCGTACAACGCGCATCAGGTCGCGTTCACGAGCGGCATCTGGGTGATGATGACGCAGACGCTGGTGCCGACGCAGCGCATCAACGACGGCGCGTATTTCGGCACCGAATTCCATCTGCCCAAGGGCGCGTGGATGAACCCGGACGACCGCCGCACCGGGCACGCCTACGCGTGGCACTTCCTGGTGTCGGGCTGGAGCGCGATGTGGCGCGGCCTGTCGCAGGCGTACTTCAGCCGCGGCTATCTGGAGGAAGTCAACGCGGGGAACGCCAACACGTCGAACTGGCTGCAGGGCGGCGGGATCAACCAGGACGGCGACATCCATGCGGTGAACAGCTTCGAGGCCTCGTCGTGCGGCACCGGCGCGTGCGCGATCAAGGACGGCCTGAATCACGCGGCCGCGATCTGGAACCCCGAAGGCGACATGGGCGACATCGAGATCTGGGAGATGGCCGAGCCGCTGCTGTACCTCGGCCGCAACGTGAAGTCGAATTCCGGCGGCTACGGCAAGTACCGCGGCGGCTGCGGATTCGAGACGCTGCGCATGGTCTGGAAGGCGCAGGACTGGACGATGTTCTTCATGGGCAACGGCTACATGAACAGCGACTGGGGGCTGATGGGCGGCTACCCGCCCGCCACCGGCTATCGCTTCGAAGCGCATCGCACGGGCCTCGAGGAACGCATCGCGCGGGGCGAGAGCCTGCCGCTCGGCGGCGATACGAATCCGGACCTGCCGGACTACGAAAGCCACCTGAACGCCGGCGCGCTCGTCAAGCGCGACCAGCAGTGCATGACCACGGAGGACTGCTACAGCAACTACGATCTCTACCTGAACTACCTGCGCGGCGGCCCCGGCTTCGGCGATCCGCTCGACCGGGAAATCGACGCGATCGAACGCGATCTCAACAATGCGGTGCTGCTGCCCGAATACGCGCAGAAGGTCTACGGGGCGGTCGCGACACGGGATGCCAACGGCATCTGGACGGTCGACCCGCAGGCGAGCGCGCTGCAGCGCATCGAGATCCGCAACGCGCGTCTCGCGCGCTCGCAACCGACCCGCGAATGGATGAAGGGCGAGCGCGAACGGATCCTGCTCAAGCACGCGTCGACGCAGGTGCAGCATATGTTCGCGACGAGCTTCGGCCTGTCGGAGAAATTCGAGCAGCAGTTCCGCACGTTCTGGGAGCTGCCGGACACGTGGACGCTCACCGAGGACGAACTCGACGTGCCGACCTACGGTTCGAAATTCCGCATGGACCTGTCGAAGATGCCCGACGTCAATACGGTGGTGCTGGTCGAGGAGTGAACCAGGCGCCCCCAAGCACTATCATCCACATGGAGAACCGAGGATGTCTACCTACACCAAGGAACAGATCAGGAACATGGTCGACGGCAAGCTCGACTGGGACACGACGTTGCGCATGCTGTCGATGCCGAAGGACGGCGAGCGCTTCCGGATGTATGTCGAGGCGCTGCAGCAGAAGCTCGGCTGGAAGGACCGCATCGTGTTGCCGCTCGGCCCGCACCTGTACATCGTGCAGCAATGGGCGACCAAGCACTGGGTCACGCAGTGCGACTGCGGCCACGTGTTCTGCGATTACCGCGAAAACTGGAAGCTGCACGCGAACGTCTTCGTGCGCGAATCCGACGAGGCGATGGACGAGGTCTATCCCCGCCTGATGGCGCCCGATACGCAATGGCAGGTCTATCGCGAATACTACTGTCCGACCTGCGCGGCGATGCACGACGTCGAGGCGCCCACGCCGTGGTACCCGGTCATTCACGACTTCGAACCCGACATCGATGCGTTCTACGCGGAATGGGTGCATCTGCCGGTTCCGGAGCGTGCGCAATGATCTGACAGGCGAGTCCGTTCGCAGGGCCCGGCATGCGCCGGCCCTGTCGGCCCGGCTCGCGCCAGGCGTTCGATTTCCGGCCGTTCGATTTTCGAACGGCCGGTTTCTTTTCGGTCGCCGGTTTCCGGCGGCGCACCGCGCCATATGACGGCCTGCGGGCCACCGCCGGCTGGCGCGCGCATTGCTTGCAGTGGCGTGTATCCGGACGGCCGCCCAAGCGCCGTAACGGAGTACGATAGTCCCCACGCCCACCGCCGGTTGCGGTCGGGCACCCCGCAAAGTCGACAAAAAGGGCCGCTACGACGGCCTTGCGGTTCGTGTCATGACGAAACCGCCAGGAGACAGACATGCAACAGAGAGGCACGCCGATGGACTGGTTTCCCAGTCCACACCACGACGCGAGCATCATGGCCGCATGGGAGCATCTGCTGACCGGCAGCGAATGGCGTTCGCCCGACGTACGCGGCGTGGTCGACGATTCGTGGCAGCGCTGTCTCGTCAGCCATGTCGATCCCGGCGTCGATCGCGCGCCGCCGCCGCTCGACGAAGACGGGCTCGTGCAGCGGCGCAGGTCGAACGGCCGCCTCGTCGACGCCAGCCTGCCGCTGATGCAGCAGACCCGGGATTTTCTGGCGCAGACGGGCACGGTGATGCTGCTGGCCGATCCGAGCGGAATGATCCTCCAGCACGAAGGCGACATGCGGATCGTCGAGCCGGCGCGCGAGGTCGGCCTCATTCCCGGCTGCGAGTGGACCGAGCTGAATTGCGGCACCAATGCGATCGGCACCGCGCTCGCGCTCCGGGAGCCGGTCCAGATCCATGGCGCGGAGCATTTCTGCGCGGGCATCAAGCGCTGGACCTGCTCGGCGACCGTCATCCAGGATCCCCGCGACGGGCACGTCCTGGGCGTGATCGACATTTCGGGGCTCGCGCAGACCTACAACCCTTACAGCCTTGCGCTCGCGGTATCGCTCGCGGGCCGGATCGAAAGCCGGCTCGCGAAGGAGGGCATGGCGCGCCGCCTGAGCCTGCTGGACCGCTGCGCGTCCCGCTTCGGCGCGTCGTCCGCCGATGCGGTGATCGTCGTCGACGAACGCGGCCGCCTCGTCAAGGCCAATGCGCAGGTCGTCGCGGTGCTGCGCCGGCTCGGATTCGACATCCGGTGCGATGCGGCGTTCGCGGTGCCGGAACTCGAGCGCTACGCGGACGACGGCCGGCTGCCGGCGAGCGCGCCGGCCTGGCTGTCGAGCAGCCACGTCGAAACCGTGCGCGACGGCGCGGACGTGCTGGGCTACATGATCGTGACGCCGGGTATCGCGAATCCTCGCGGCGCCGTGCCGATCGCGCGCGGACGGGAACGGCATGGCGGCGAGCCGCGCGGGTTCGAGCGCATCGTCGGCGATAGCGCCGCGCTGCGGGAGGCCGTGAATCGCGCGCGCCAGCTCGCGCCGTCCCGGGTGCCGGTGCTGCTGCTCGGCGACACCGGCGTCGGCAAGGAACTGTTCGCGCAGGGTATCCACCGGGCGAGCGATCGCGCCGACGCGCCGTTCGTCGCGCTCAACTGCGGCGGGTTGTCGAGAGACCTCCTCGCCAGCGAGTTGTTCGGCTACGCGGAAGGGGCCTTTACCGGCGCGCGCAAGTCCGGCGCCGCGGGCAAGATCGAAGCGGCCGACGGCGGCACGCTGTTTCTCGACGAGATCGGGGAAATGCCGCTCGACATCCAGCCGCATCTGCTGCGGGTGCTGGAGGAGAGCGAAATCTACCGCCTCGGCGAGAACACGCCGCGCAGGGTGAATTTCCGGCTGGTCGCGGCGACGCACCGCGATCTGAAGGATGCCGTCGCGAAAGGCCGGTTCCGGATGGATCTGTACTACCGGATCGCGGTCACGACCGTGTCGATTCCGAGCTTGCGCGAGCGCGGCGAGGATCTGCCGGCACTGATCGCGCATTGGCTCGGACATCTGTGCGAATCCTATGGACTGTCCCCGCGCGCGTTCGACGACGACGCGTACGAGCGGCTGCTGCGCTACGCGTGGCCCGGCAACGTGCGTGAACTGCGGAACGCGATCGAGGGGGCGCTGCTGCTGTCGGACTGCCCCGTGATCACGGCCGACAAGCTGCCTGCCGAGATCGGCATGGCGGCCTCGATCGATGTCGATGCGTATGCCGCGCGGCCCGTCGATGCGCTCGTGCCGGACCCCGGCGAGTCGTTGCGGAAGGCCGAGGCGGAATCCATCCGGCGCGCGCTCGCGCGTCATGCCGGCAATCTGACGAAGGCGGCGAGTCAGCTCGGCATCGCGAAGAGTACGCTCTACGAAAAGATCCGCAAGTATCGCTTGCTCGACGCGGTGAGCGACGTCCGCCGGAGTCGCGCGAAGTCGGTCGCGGCAGGCCGCTGACCGCTGACCGCGCGGATAAACCAGGTTCCTCGCCCGGATTTCCCGTCCTCCCGGGCCGCACGAATCGTCATTTTGCAAAGAATGACGATGTCGCCGGCCTGATTGCCCGCTCCATGCTTCATAATTTTTACGATAAGACGTCGGCGCCGGCAAAGCAGCGCGTGTGCCAGCCTGTCATCCGGGTGCCGCGTCCGTCATGTGTCGACAGGCCCGCGCGGTAGCGCGGGCCGACCGGGCCGCGCCGTGCGAGCGCGAGCCGGCGGACCGGAATCAATCGCCTGGCGGGGGCTGTCCCGTCGGCGCAACGACAAGAAAGGGAGGGGCCGGCAATGAGGCTGGACGACGAAAGAGAAAGCGTGAACGTGGAGGATCGCCGCGGCGGCGGCGGTTTCGTGGGCGGACGCGGCGCGACGATCGGCATCGGTACGATCGTGGTCGCGTTTGCCGCCTCGTATTTCTTCGGGATCGACCCGCGCGTGATTCTGGAGGGCGCGTCGGCGCTGCAAGGTGGGCAGCAGCAGGCGCAGCCCGCGCCCGCGCAGCGCCAGGGCGCGCCGGCGAACGATCCCGGCGCGGTGTTCACGCGCAAGGTGCTCGGCAATATCGAGCGCACGTGGACGAGCGTCTTCAATAGCCAGTTGCACGCGCAATACGAGCCGCCGAAGCTCGTGATGTTCACGAACTCGACGCCGACCGCGTGCGGCACCGGCCAGACCGCGATGGGGCCATTCTACTGTCCGGCCGACCGCAAGGTGTATATCGATCTCGGCTTCTACGACGAGCTGCGCAAGCGGTTCGGCGCGGGCGGCGATTTCGCGCAGGCCTATGTGATCGCGCACGAAGTCGGCCACCACGTGCAGAACCTGCTCGGCATTTCCGACAAGGTCGACGCCGCGCGCCGGCGTTCGAGCGAGGCGCGCTCGAACGCGCTGTCGGTGCGGATGGAACTGCAGGCCGACTGCTTCGCCGGCGTGTGGGCGAACAATGCGCAGCGCGCGAACCAGCAGCTCATGGAGCCGGGCGATTTCGAACAGGGGCTGAAGGCGGCCGCCGCGATCGGCGACGATCGGCTGCAGCAGCAAGGGCAGGGCTACGTCGTGCCGGAGAGCTTCACGCACGGCACCAGCGAGCAGCGCGTGTACTGGCTGCGGCGCGGAATGGAGTCGGGCGAGGTGAGCGCCTGCGATACGTTCGCCGCGAACGCGCACTGATGTAGCGCCGCGCCGGTGTTGCAAGCCGGCGCGCGCGTCTCGATCGAGGCCGGCCCGATCGTTCCGATCGGATGCCATCGGTGCATGCGACGGTTTGCGCCCCATTCGGCGTTCGTCGTCGATGGCGCGATGCCGCCGCGCGGTTTCCGCCGCAGATTCCCTCGTCGCGACACGGCAGGCGGCTTTTCCCTCCGCCGCCCGAAGCCGATTTGCCGATTTGCGCTCACCGGCGCATTTCGGCGCCGGTAGGCTGGCCCGAACTTCGACGCGTCCGGCCGCCCGCCGATTCCTCCATGCCGACCTCATCCGTTCCCGCCGATCACGAAGCCGCCGACTGGCAACGCGCACTGCGCGCGTGCGTCGACGCGTTCGACGCATTCGCGAGCCCGTCCGCGATCGTGTTCTATCGGCTCGACCAGAGCGGCGAGCCGGCCGATTTCGAGCTGTTCGGCATGCCGGAATCGATGCATCGCACCTACATCGCGCGCTACCGAATGCTCGATCCGCTGCATCCGTCGCGCTGCGCGGCGGGCGTTCGCGCGGTCGTGACGCTCGCCTCCCAATTGCCTGACGAAAGACGCGAGGCGTCCGCGTACTGGACCCGCTTTCTGCGGCGGCACGATGTGGCCGATGTCGTTGAAATCTGGCTGCGCGACGAAGCGGGGCGGACGGTCGGCGCGTTTTCGCTGCTGCGCTTCGGGAACGGCGATGCCCACGGCAGCAGCACGGCCGGACGGTTCGCGCCGGGCGAGATCGATGCGCTGGCGCGGCTGCAGCCGGTTGCCGAGGCCGCGCTGGGCCCGCTGCTGCGCGCGCGGCGCGGGATTCACCGGATCGGCTGCGAGGCGCGGCTGACCTACCGCGAGGAACAGATCGCGCGGCTCGTGCGCGACGGCTGTTCGAACAAGGAGATCGCGCGCGATCTCGCGCTCGGCCAGCCGACCATCAAGACCCATCTGATGCGCATGTATCGCAAGCTCGGCGTGTCGAATCGCACCGAGCTGGTCGGCGCGCTGTTCCTGTGATCAGGCGGATAACTTCGGTCCGGACATCGACCCTTTCGGGATCGCAGATTCATGAATACCAAATCGCTTCTGGCTAGGCTGTTCGTCTTGCCCGGTTTCTTCTCTTCGGCCTTTGCGCAGGCGGGCGACTGCGAGCGCGATGGGAGGCTCGACTTCCTTCTGGTATTCGAAAGCGAAGTGGCGCCGGTTCCTGCAGTTTCCGTCGGGCCGGGCCGACGGCAAGGAACTGGCCGACCGTCCGGTGTGCAGGTGACCTGCCCTCGGTTTTAGTCCGGACTGTAGTTAGAGTCCAAGGTTAAAAACTGCTGCTTTGCCTCGTGCGCCAAGGCGAACTGCACTGGCGTCAGATAGCCGAGTGAGCTATGAGGCCGCTCGGTGTTGTACTCGATACGCCATTCCTCAATCAGCCGCTTGGCGTGGCGCATTGAGACGAACCAGTGCTCGTTCAGACATTCGTAACGGCATCGCCCGTTGAAGCTCTCGATATAGGCATTCTCCACCGGCTTGCCAGGCCGAATGAACGACAGCGTGACACCGGTTTCGTAGGCCCATGCATCCAGCACCTTACCAGCGAACTCCGGCCCATTGTCGACCGTGATGGATGCGGGTAAGCCTCGCATCTCCTTGAGCCGCTCAAGCGCTTGCTGCACGCGTAGGCCCGGCAATGAAGTATCGACCTCGATGGCCAGGCACTCGCGCGTATAGTCGTCGACCACGTTCAGGCATCGAAACCGCCGACCATAGGCCAGTCCGTCAGAAACGAAGTCCATCGACCAGCTCTGATTCGGGCCTGTTGGTAACGGCAGCGGCGTGCGCTCGACAGCCGCAATACGCTTGTGTCGTCGCTTGCGCACGCTCAGCCCCGCCTTGCTGTACAGGCGCCAGATGCGCTTGTGGTTGGAAGCAGCCATCCCGCTGCAACAACACGTGAATCCGGCGATAGCCGTAACGGCGCTTCTGCGCGGCGATGGCCATCATCCGGCCAGTCAGCGCTTCGTCGTCAACTCGGCGGCGTGATTCGTAGTGGAACAGCGAGCGCGAAATCCCTACCAGCCCGCAGGCCCGGGTAACACCCATGGCGCGTTCGGTCATCAAGGTTCGGACCGCTTCGCGCTTGGCCCGCGGGCTTGCTACTTTCGGGCCAACAGGTCCTTCAGCGCGGCGTTGTCGAGCATTGATTCGGCCAACAGGCGCTTGAGCTTGTTGTTCTCCTGCTCCAGTTCCTTCAAACGCTGCGCTTCGGAGACCGTCATCCCGCCGAACTTCGCTTTCCAGTTGTAGTAGGTCGCTTCCGAGAATAAAACGTCGCGTCGCCGATCCCCATCTTGCGGCAGACCTCCGCGATCGGCGTGCCCAGCTCGGCCTGCTTCAACGCGTATGCGATCTGCTCATCGATGAACTTGCTCTTCTTCACGGCATGACCTTCTGATCTCGATTACAACGTCATGCCGGAATTTTCCACTTCCAAGTGGGACAGTTTTGTGGGCTAGGGTCACCACGTTGTGTTCTCGAAGTCGTCGCCGTTATCCGATCGTGCGTCGTTGTGGTAGTGCATGCCACCTGAATATATGAGAAATCTAAATAAAATTAATACGGGGCATCATATATATGATTTTGGTGCAAACCCTTATTCAAAAATTTAATTTTGCGACGCAAACTTGTATATACAAATTAAGGCATTCGGCGGTGAGATAGTTTGTGTGTGCGGGGTTCTATTTTTTATTTCTGAAGGATGGGTATGGCTCATCCGATTTTAATATCGATGTTTTTATGTCGTGAGGTGCTGCGTGGCTGAGTGCCTGTATTTATTGCTTTGATTTATATTTTCGCTGATTTATGTTTGCGCATTGGGAGCGCAAAATTATCAAGAGGGAGGGTATATGAAATTGTTTATGGTGTATGTTGGCGGAGCTTGCGCAAATTCAAATGTCGAATTGCACGATGTTCGTTTTACGATCGGTGAGTCGATCGAGGATTGTTATGACGATCTGCGCAAGCAATGGTGGGGCGATCCTAGCCGGTTGCATCTGGACTGCTGGGGAGAAGTAGAGCAAGCAGACGGTTACGAGGTGACGATTGCCGCGCAAGGAGCGCATGAGAGCCCAGGAACGCTGTTTCTTGTCAATCTCGGTGGATACGATCCCGAGCAATTCACCGAACTTCACCAGAACGTGTTCGTGATTGCTCCAGACTGGAAAACGGCGGCGCGACGAGCGCTTACGCTAGTTGGACATTGGAAACTCCCGCATCGCGATAACGTTTTCGAGGTTGAAAAAGTGATCAACGTCAGCGACACGGTCCGCGAGCGTGGCCAAGCGATCGTCATGACGAAGGCAACGAGTGAAAAGCCGTTTCGGTTTACTTGCGATTATCGACCTATCGGGGAACACCGCGACGAAATGATTTGATCGAATTGGTTTAAGCGTGATATGGATAGGTGTGCGTGCCCAGGAAGTTCGGGCGTGCCATGACAAAAACCAGCGGGAACTTGAATTTTGGGCGCAACATCAGATCGGGAAATTGATCGCGTCATCTACTTATGAATGAGTAAGTCAGTTTTTTGTGGGGCATTATTTCCCTGATCCGTATGGGCAACCGGTGGCGAACGCGCGCCTTCTCGCGGTAAGGGTAGCGTTCGCGCCAATGTTTCATTCACTACTACTTTTCCTGAATCATCCTATTTCTGTGATTAAGTTTGGAGTTATCAATGAGGGAAAATGACGCCGGTGCAGATCGCGAGATCGACGGAAGTATCAATGCCGGTCTCTTTAAATTAGGGATGCGTAGGCTCGCGGCCAGTGTATGTCTCATTACTGCCGGTAAAAGCGAAGAGGAGCGCGTCGGACTGACCGCTACTGCGGTTTGTTCTGTTTCAGCCGACCCTCCGACCGTTCTCTGCTGCGTGAACCGGTCAAGCGCGTCGTACGGCACCATATTGAAGACGGGAGCCTTTGCCGTGAATGTTCTGACCCTGGCGGATCAAGGGTTGGCGGACAGATTCTCGAGCGGCATTCCCGCAAAGGAGAAGTTCACGGGTGGGTCATGGATTCAAGGCCTGTCGCCGACCCTGGAAACTGCGTTTGTGAGCTTTGACTGTCGAATCGACAGTCACGTAGAAATCGGTACGCACGGGATCTTGTTTGGTCGAGTTGAGAGGCTTTCGCTTCTGACTGATGGAGGACAGTCGTTGCTGTATGCCCACGGCCGATATGGCTCTTTTGCTATCCCGAAAGCAACTTGACGCGGTGACGTGGCGAGAGAGGTGCGACCGTGTGTGGTAATCGGCTATTTTCGCTGACCGGAGAGCGGGGCGCGTTTGTCTGAGCGACTGCTCTGGTGGAGCGAGGCTGCTGAGCCAGATTTAGGGTGACGCAAGGTGAGTTCATCGATAGCACAGAGATCGAAAACTCGCTTGCTGTTTTTCGACAGCTGCCGTACGTTGGGAAATGGCGCGATATGAAGCGGCCGAAAATTATTTGTATGATTAATTCTGGTGGATAATGTAATCGCGGATTTCGCATGAAGACAATTGTTCCTCCACTCTCTCAATTGTTGGCTTTTGAGGCAGTTGCCCGAACGCTCAGTTTTACTGTTGCGGCGCAAGAGTTAAGCGTGACGCAAGGCGCGATTAGTCGGCAAATCAGTGATCTGGAAGAAAGTTTAGGGGTGCTTCTTTTTTATCGTACTACGCGTCGATTGGCAATCACATTGGATGGGGAGCGGTACGTGTCAATCGTTCGCTCCGCCTTACAAGATCTCACGGACGCGACTAAATCACTGAAGGAAGGAGGGGGGCAAGAGGTTCGTGTCGCGGTGGCAACGGCTTTTGCCATTCACTGGATTTATCCGCGATTCGCTTCATTGAAAAGTCAGCATCCGAATCTGAAGGTGCAGTTGCTTCATTATCTTGGCGAAGCGTCTGCGCTTGAGAACTGCGTGCAAGCACATTGCGCAATCTATCTTGGAAACGGATCGTGGGAAAAGCAGATGGCAGACTATCTGGGGGGCGATGACTTTGTTATTGCTTGCAGCCCGGAGTATTGGGTTTCCCGACTTGTCGATCCGAAACACCTGCCCCGATGTGATCTTTTGCACCATCAGTTTGTACAAGACATATGGATGCATGTTTTTCGTGCTCTAGATCTGAGTTACGAATTGCCATCAAATCGCGTTTGTCTAGAGAGCTTTGCATTGCTCGAACAGGCGGCGATTGCGGGGCAAGGGGTTGTGGCTGCTCCCGTGGAGGTGTTGACTCAGTCATTGAAAGCTGGGGTTCTTGTAAATGTGCTTGGTTATGAGATTAAGCTTCCGATAGGATATTACCTGATCTATAGCGAAAGTTTTCTGAGGCATTTGCCATTTTCAATATTTAGAAATTGGCTTTTGAGTATTCGGGCGAGTGCTGACTCATGATTGAGGTGGTTGGTGTGAGTGCAGGGGTGTGATGTGTATTTCGTTGATTAATTTATTTTCGGATTGCTGTTGATGTGATTGTGCGATGCCGGATAATTGAAAGTTGCCGAATGAGCAATATTATTTTAATCAGCCTGTTGCAATTTTCTGCCGAAAAGCTTCTTTGGGGTGATGACATGGTTTCATGTTTTAAGAAGATTATTTTTTTGTTCGCATTCTGATCGATTAATTTATAAGGGAATGTCATGAAGAAGCTGATATTGAGTCTTGCCCTCGCCTGTGCGACCCTCGGGGCATATGCCAATAATTGGTCGACTATTCGGTTCGGCACTGATCCCAACTATCCCCCGTTCGAGGTCAAAGGACCGGATGGAAAAGTTTCCGGGTTCGATGTTGATCTTGGTAACGAAATCTGTCGCCGTCTCAATGCGGCGTGCGTATGGGTTGAAAACAGCTTCGACGGCATGATCCCGGCCTTGCGTTCTCGCAAGTTCGACGGTGTGCTTTCGTCGATGACGATGACGCCAGCGCGGGCACAGGTTATTTCGTTTTCGGAAAAAATCTATAACACGCCGACACGGCTGGTTGTTAGAAAGGGTTCAGGCGTAATATCGGATGCAAATGGAGTCCGTAACAAGCGTATCGGCGTTGATCAAGGATCGATCCAGGAAGCGTTCGCGAAGGCCAATTGGGCGCCTGTCGGCGCGACTATTGTTCCATATCAAAACCAGGAACTCGTTTACCAAGATTTGATCTCGGGTCGGCTCGATGGCGCGCTAACCGACGCCGTGCAGGCGGAGATTGGCTTTCTCAAAAGGCCGCGCGGTGCAAACTTTCAGTTTGCGGATGGATATGTATCGGATCCGAAGACGCTTGGCGACGGTGCTGGTATCGGGTTGCGCAAGGAAGATACGGATCTGAAGGCAAAGATCGATAAAGCAATCTCCGATATGCGTAAGGACGGCACCTATGACAGGATCGCAAAGAAGTATTTTTCGTTTGACGTGTACGGGAAGTAACTGAGGCTAGCCCCAGCGACCTTGCCAGGGACTGGGACGTCACCCTGATCGAGCAGCATTGCTGACGCTGCGACCAGATCGTCTAGGTCGAGCTGCTTGCGGGTCTCGTCGAACGCTACCAGGCGAATACGTCGACAGGGCGCAGATTGTGCCTGATACCGTAGGTGTATCGGTTTTCACTCATTCGTTTTTTCTTCTGATCCAGCAAGGGCGCTGCTCTCCCAGCGAGTGTCCGCCTGCAAAGGCGGCACTTTATCGCATCGCCTGGAACAGCCCGGCCGGCAACGCTGACCGGTCCCAACTGTATATGATCAGTTCGCCGCGCGAGGTATCGCGGCCGCGCTTGCCGACTGTGTAGCTCAGGCTAGTTTCTTCCATCTCGAACCCATCGAATACGCGTCGGATGCCCGGTAAGCCATGCCAACTGTTGGTGTGCGATGCTCTTCATGCAGAAGGCAGCATGATGAAATGCTCGCGACCGATCCGCAGTCGGCGCTAGGAGTTCAAGCTGAAGACTGTATGGGGCGCGGCCACGGTCACGCTGTTGTCGCTCCTGCAACTCGAAGTGCTTCCCCTGTCCCAGTTCGCCAAATCCAGCCAACGGCCGACGGAATCCCTGATTTATCGCACCAATCTCCTTGAATTTTTCTCACTCCCCATCATCTCACGGTGGGAAGTCTGGTTGCACCCGTCACCCGCTCCGCGGGGTTCGAACTCGCCGCTACCCCAGCGCGCTCACGCGCTGCCAATTTGCGCTCACCCGGCGCGTTCCCCCGTCGATACAGTGGCCTGAAGCCCGCATGCCCGAGCGCATGCGGCCAGCCACGACAACTATCGAGACGCCCATGAGCAACACGAACTTCGTCGCCGTCAGCGACACCGTGCGCACTTTCGTCGCGCGCGACTTCGGCCTTTTCATCGACGGTGGCATGCAGCCCGCGCACTCGCCGGCCCGGCTCGACGTGTACGACCCGGCGACGGGCGAACGGCTCGCGACGGTCGCCGATGCCGACGCGCACGACGTCGACCGCGCGGTCGCCAGCGCGAAGCACGCATTCGATTCGCGCGTCTGGCGCGGGCTGCGTCCGGCCGACCGCGAGCGCATCCTGCTGAAGCTCGCCGACCTGATCGAAGCCGACGCCGAAACGCTCGCGCAGCTCGAAACGCTGAACCAGGGCAAGTCGATCCACGTGTCGCGCGCGGTCGAAGTGGGCGCGAGCGTCGAATACGTGCGCTACATGGCCGGCTGGGCGACCAAGATCACCGGCCAGACGCTCGACGTGTCGATTCCGTTTCCGCCCGGCGCGCGCTATACGGCCTATACGCGCAAGGAGCCGGTCGGCGTGGTCGCCGCGATCGCGCCGTGGAATTTCCCGCTGATGATCGCCGTGTGGAAGCTGATTCCCGCGCTCGCGGCCGGCTGCACGATCGTGCTGAAGCCGTCGCCGGAAACGCCGCTCACCGCGCTGCGCCTGGCCGAACTGGCCCGCGACGCCGGCGTGCCGCCGGGCGTGTTCAACGTCGTCACCGGCGGCCGCGCCTGCGGCGCCGCGCTGTCGGGCCACCCGTCGATCGCGAAGATCTCGTTTACCGGCTCGACCGCGACCGGCAAGCTGGTCGGCGCGGCGGCCGTGCAGAACATGACGCGCTTCTCGCTCGAGCTCGGCGGCAAGAACCCGATCGTGATGCTCGACGACGTCGACGTCGCGCAGGCGCTCGACGGCGTCGCCGCCGGCGCGTTCTTCAACCAGGGGCAGGTGTGCGCGGCCGCATCGCGCATCTACGTGCACCGCAGCAAGTTCGCGCAGCTCGCCGACGGCCTCGCGGGCGTCGCGCAGTCGATGAAGCTCGGCGCGGGCCTCGACACGACCGCGCAGATCAACCCGCTCGTCTCCGCGCACCATCGCGACAAGGTCGTCGAGCACATCGAAGGCGCGCGCCGCGCGGGCCTCACGTTCCTCGCGGGCGGCACGCCGGCCGACGACTTGCCCGGCTACTACGTGAAGCCGGCGGTGATCGCCGATCCGCATCCGGACAGCGCGATCGTGCACGACGAAGTGTTCGGCCCGGTGATCGTCGTCGTGCCGTTCGACGATGCGGCCGACGCGGTCCGTCTCGCGAACGCGTCGCCGTACGGCCTTGCGGCGAGCATCTGGAGCAACGACCTGAAACGCGTGATGAATCTCGTCCCGCAGATCGAGGCCGGCACCGTCTGGGTGAACTGCCATATCCCGCTCGATCCGTCGATGCCGTTCGGCGGCTACAAGCAATCGGGCATCGGCCGCGAGTTCGGCCAGTACGCGATCGAAGGCTTCACCGAAACCAAATCCGTCTGCATCGCGCACTGACGCGCGGCGCCCATTCCGAACACCTGAACACCCTCAAGACCTCGACCCGGAGCGATCGAGGTTCAAACGATCCGAAAGTGGAGACTGCAATGAGCTACAACGAAGCGAAGTTCTGGCACCCGATGCTGCACCCGAACGAAATGAAACAGCGCAAGCCGATCCGCATCGTGCGCGGCGACGGCTGCTACGTGTTCGACGAAGCGGGCAAGCAGCTCGTCGACGGCGTCGCGGGCCTGTGGAACGTGAACGTCGGGCACAACCGCCAGGAAGTGAAGGACGCGATCGTGCGCCAGCTCGACGAGCTCGAATACTTCCAGCTGTTCGACGGCATCTCGCATCCGCGCGCGGAAGAACTGTCGAAGAAGCTGATCGACATGATGGAGCCGGAAGGCATGCGCCGTGTGCTGTACAGCTCGGGCGGCTCCGATTCGATCGAGACCGCGCTGAAGATCGCGCGCCAGTACTGGAAGGTGCGCGGCCAGGCCGATCGCACGAAGTTCATCTCGCTGAAGCAGGGCTATCACGGCACGCACTTCGGCGGCGCGTCGGTGAACGGCAACACGGTGTTCCGCCGCAACTACGAGCCGAACCTGCCCGGCTGCTTCCACGTCGAGACGCCGTGGCTGTACCGCAACCCGTTCACGCAGGATCCGGAGGAACTCGGCCGCATCTGCGCGGAAATGCTCGAGCGCGAGATCCAGTTCCAGAGCCCCGACACGGTCGCCGCGTTCATCGCGGAACCGGTGCAGGGCGCGGGCGGCGTGATCGTGCCGCCGGCCAACTACTGGCCGCTCGTGCGCGAGGTGTGCGACCGCTACGGCGTGCTGCTGATCGCCGACGAAGTCGTGACCGGTTTCGGCCGCAGCGGCAGCCTGTTCGGCAGCCGCGGCTGGGGCGTGCGCCCGGACATCATGTGTCTCGCGAAGGGCATCTCGTCCGGCTACGTGCCGCTCGGCGCGACGGCCGTGAATGCGCGCATCGAGGACGCGTTCGCCGCGAACGCGGATTTCGGCGGCGCGATCATGCACGGCTACACGTACGCGGGGCACCCGGTCGCCTGCGCGGCCGCGATCGCGAGCCTCGACATCGTCGTGAAGGAAGACCTGCCGGCGAATGCGGCGAAGCAGGGCGCGTATCTGCTCGAAGCGCTGCAGTCGTTCCCGGAGCGCTTCGCGGCGGTCGGCGAGGTGCGCGGCAAGGGGCTGATGCTCGCGCTGGATCTCGTCGCGAACAAGACGACGCGCGAGCCGATCGATCCGCTGTCCGGCTACGCGAACGCGGTCGCGGAAGTCGCGCGCGAGCACGGCGTGCTGGTGCGTCCGGTCGGCACGAAGATCATCCTGTCGCCGCCGCTCGTGATCCAGCGCGAGCAGCTCGACCGGATCGTCGACGCGCTCGCGGCGGGCTTCGAGGCCGTGCCGTTCGCGTGAGCGCCTGACGGCACGCTCGCGTGACGACGAACCGGCGGCGGGCAGCGAGGCTGCCGCCGCCGGTTTGCCGATTTGGGCTATGACCGGATTATTTTGCCTGCGTATTTTTTCGACATCGGATCGAGTTTGAATGGACAGGGGCCGGGGTGCCGAAGCGCTGAAGCGCCGGCCCGGGCGCGACCGCGAAGCAACGAACCGGAGCGGGCGCCGAAGCGCCGCCGCCGGTCGACAAAGGAAGGAGACGACGATGTCCGGATGGTCTGGAGTGACCGGCGCCGCGGGCGATACGCCCGCCGGCACGCCGGTGGAGGCGGGCGGCGGCACGGTGCTGACGGCAGGCGCGGTCGGCTTTCCGACCGCGCTGGCGAGCGCCGTCGGCCTCATCATGGCGAGCCCGGTGATCCTCACCGCGACGTCGGGTTTCGGGATGGGCGGCTGGGCGTTCGCGGTCGCGATGATCATCGCGTTCGTGATGATGCAGGCGCAGGCGACCACCTTCTCCGAAGCCGCGGCGATGCTGCCGACGGCGGGCTCGGTTTACGATTACCTGTCGTGCGGGCTCGGCCGCTTCTGGGCGATCACCGGCACGATTTCCGCGTATTTCCTCGTGCACGTGTTCGCCGGCACGGCGGAGACGATCCTGAGCGGCATCATGGCGCTCGTGAACTTCGAGTCGCTGAACGCCGCGTTCGAGAAGCACAACAGCTCGTGGCTCGTCGGCGTCGGTCTCGTGGTCACGTTCGCGATCACCAACATCATCGGCATCAAGGTGTTCAGCAAGCTGGAGATCGTGCTGACGGCCGGCATGTGGCTGTCGCTGATGATCTTCGGGATCCTCGGGCTCGCGGCCGCGCCGGCCGTGCACCTCGACGGCTGGTTCGGCGGCTCGGAAGTCGGCACGTCGGTGTCGGCCGTGCTGTCGCTGGTCGGGATGGCGATGTTCATGTTCGTCGGCTGCGAGTTCGTCACGCCGCTCGCGCCGGAAATGAAGGCGCCGGGCCGCACGATTCCGCGCGCGATGGCGCTCGGCCTCGTCGGCGTCGCGATCTGCATGTTCCTGTACGGCGCGGCGATCCGCCGCCAGGTCGCGAACGTGCCGGTGAGCCCGGACGGCCTCACGCATCTGCTCGACACGCCGGGCGCAATCCCCGCGTTCGCGCTGCAGGTGCTGGGGCCGTTCGGGCGCGTATGGTTCGGCGTCGCATTCCTGTGCGCGGGCGCCGCGACCATCAACACGCTGATGGCCGGGCTGCCGCGCATCCTGTACGGGATGGCGATCGACGGCGCGCTGCCGCGCTGCTTCGGGTATCTGCATCCGCGCTTCAAGACGCCGGTGGTCGGCATCGTCGCGGCGGCGATCGTGCCGATCTTCCATGCGTGGCTGATCAACGGCAATCTCGACAGCATCCTGCACCTCGTGCTCGCCGCGACCTGCGCGTGGGGCACCGCATATCTGCTCGTCACCGCGTCGGTCGTGATGCTGCGCATCCGCCGCCCGGACCTGCCGCGCCCGTACCGCTCGCCGCTGTTCCCGCTGCCGCAGATCGTGTCGAGCGCCGGCATCGTGCTCGCGATCTGGTACATCACGCCGCCCGGCATGAACGCACGCGACATCTACGTGCCGTTCGGCGCGATGCTCGGGCTCACCGCGCTGTACGCGCTGTTCTGGACGGTCGTCGTGCAGCGCCGGCATCCGTTCAAGCCGGTGCCGGTGGAAGAAGTGCTGCGCAACGAGCATGTCGCATCGTGAGGGCCGCGCTCGCCCGCTGGCGCGCGGCGCCCGATACGCCGCCGCCCGGCCATCGGCCCGGTGCGATCGCCGCCCGCGTGCTCGCCGACCTGGGCGCCGCGCGCGATGCGCACGGCACGGCCGGCGACACGACGGCGCGGCTGCCGAACGGCGTGCGCGTGCGCGTCGACGAGCGGGTCGACCGGCAATTCCTGATGCATACGGTCAGCGTGGCGGTCGCGGTGGCCGCGCGCGGGCCGGCCGCCGAGGGCAGCGCCCGCGTGCTGCAGACCGGCTGGCTGCGGCGCACCGGCGTCGCGGCCGAACCCGCGCCGGGATGTGCCCCCGAATTCGTGCGGACGGTGGCCGCGCTCGTCGCGGAACCGTCGCTCGCCGACGCGCTGCGCCCGCTGCACCTGACCGACTGCACGATCGCCGCGCGCGACGGGCGCTGGACGCTCGCCATCGTGCCGTTCGGTGGCAGCGAAGTCGTGAACCGGATGCCGTCGTTTCGCCGCTACGTCCGGCTGACCGGCGAGCAGGCCGCCGCGCTGTCGGCGGCCTGTCTTGCATTCGAAACCGCACTACGCGGAATTTTGCGGGGGTAAGCTGTGACGTCGCGCGCCGTGCGAACCCGGCGGGCGCGATGAAGAGTCAGGGTTTTACCGGAGATGCCGATGCTGTTCCAGTCACGCTCACACGAAGACGTGCACGACCACGGGCTCGCGATCGCGGGCTGGCATCAGGTCTACCGCCAGATGACGCCGGGCCGGTTCAAGGGCACCGTCACCCAGGTGCTGTACGACGACTTCCATTTCTTCCGCGAGACGACCAACCGCCGCGTCGCGCAAACCGGCCTCGCGCCGGGCGGGCGCACGTCGCTCGCGGTGCCGCTGTCGGTGCCGCTCGCCGGCACGTTCCAGGGCCAGCCGATCGACGGCTATGCGCTGCTCGCACTGCGCGCCGGTGAAGATTTCGAATTCCATACGCCGGAAGGGATGGGGCTCGTCGGGATCAGCGCCGCATCCGACATGGTCGATGAGTTGTGCGAAGCGGAGTTCGGCGCGGCCGGCGCGCGCAAGCTGCGCCATGTCACGCGGCTGTCCGACGCGCAGGGCGTCGCGCTCGGCGCGCGGTTGTCGGCGCTGATCGACGACGCGCAGCGCAATCCGGCCTGCCTCGAATACGCGGCCACCCGCAAGATGTTCCGCGACGCGATGCTCGGCATGTTCCTCGATGCGCTCGACCAGGGCATCGGCGTCGAGCGGCGCGACATCACGCATGCCACTTACAGCGATATCGTCAGCCGCTGCGAGAAGCATCTGCGCGAGCGGCCCGAGGAGCCCGTCACCGTGCTCGAGCTGTGCCGCGCGCTGCGCTGCAGCCGCCGCACGCTGCAGACGAGCTTCCAGCGCGTCGCCGACGTCACGCCCGTCGGCTATCTGCGCACCATCCGGCTGAACGCGGTGCGGCGCCTGCTGCGCACGACGTCCGCGCAGCAGCTCGGCGTCGGCGAGGCCGCCGCGAGCTGGGGCTTCACGCATCTCGGTTATTTCGCCCGCGAGTATCGCGACCTGTTCGGCGAGTTGCCGTCGCAAACCTTGCGGCCCGAGTGATGTACGAACCGTCGCGACGGCGTCGTCGAGCGCCGTCGCGACCCGTCTGCTTCACCATTTGCTGATTTGGGATAGAGGTCCCGAATTTTCGCTGGATAGAGTCCTGTCACCCATATCGACAACTCCATCGGTCTGCACTGCGAATCGATGACAACAGAGGGCGGGACATGAAGATCGGACGACGACTGGCCGCGGCGGCGGCTACGCTGGGTTGCATGCACGCACACGCACAGACCGCCGGCAGCGTCACGCTGTACGGCACGGTGGACACCGGCATCATCTATTCGACGAACCAGCAGTTCACGCGCGCCGACGGCAGCACGAGCGGCGGGCATGCGTGGCAGATGGGCGGCGGCAACCTCGTGCCGTCGCGCTTCGGCTTCCAGGGTGACGAGCCGCTCGGCGGCGGCCTCAGCGCGGTGTTCTCGCTCGAGCAGCAGTTCCTGTCGGGGAACGGGCAGGCGCTGCAGGGCGGCACCGCGTTCAGCCGGCAGGCGTGGGTCGGGCTGCGCAAGGACACGATCGGCACGCTCGGCCTCGGCCGGCAATACGACTCGTACACCGACATGCTCGGCGCGTATGCATCGAGCAACAACTGGGCGACGCCGTACGGCTCGCATCTCGGCGACGTCGACAACCTGAATGCCGCGTTCAACTTCAACAACGCGGTGAAGTTCACCAGCGCCGACTTCAACGGCCTGACGGTCGGCGGCACGTTCAGCTTCGGCGGGCAGGCCGGCGACTTTTCCGCGAAGCG
The DNA here is from genome assembly GCF_902498995.1 of Burkholderia anthina. GTDB lineage: Bacteria > Pseudomonadota > Gammaproteobacteria > Burkholderiales > Burkholderiaceae > Burkholderia > Burkholderia anthina. The sequence continues at coordinate 209,277 of NZ_CABVLY010000005.1, read as the reverse complement.
CGGCTATTCGGTCGCGGCGACCTACAACCGCGCGCCGGTCGCGTTCTCGGTCGGCTATCTCGACCTGCACCAGCCGCTCGACGCGGCGCTCGGCGGCGCGAGCGGCTATATCGGCGACTTCGCGTGCAGCAACCCCGGTGCGATGTACTGCCTGCTACAGGACGCCGGCTCGATGCGCGCGTTCGGCGCGGGCGGCTCGGTGACGCTCGGCGCGGCGACGCTCGCGCTGACCTACACGCACACGCGGCTCGGCGACAGCCGCTACTTCTCGACCGACGCGCAGCCGCGCACGCAGGCGTTCACGTTCGACATCGGCGAGCTGAACGTCACGTACATGTTCACGCCGGCGCTGCAGGGCGGCGTCGCATACATCTTCAACGCCGCGCATACCGACGGGCGCGGCACCACGCGTTTCCACCAGGTGAACATCGGCACGAACTACAGCCTGTCGAAGCGCACCGCGCTGTATGCGGTCGCGATCGGCCAGATCGCGAGCGGCACGGGGCTCGGCACCGATGCGGACGGCAACGCGGTGAACTACGCGCAGATTCCGGTGCTCGCGAACAGCAATTCGAGCCGCCAGCTCGCGGTGATGGCGGGCATTCGCGTGAACTTCTGACCGGGAACGGCGGGGCGGCGGCATGCCGGTCGCGTGTCGCCGTCGACGTCTCATGTACAGGGGGCGGCACCGGTCAATTGATGGAAAGCCATGCTTGAAAAAAATCGTCCGTATGCTTAACTGAACGGGCTGGATGGACAGAAACTGAATATGGCAGGCAATGGCGCGAAGGATCGGGGACGGTCTTTCCGCCATTTTCATCAGGAACCGGATCGTTGCGCCCGATGCGGTATCGGGCGCAAGGGACGCGTGCCTTGTGGCATCCGGCTTGCCGCTTGCCACAATACCTTCACGGTCTGCGTGAACAATGGCGACGCTTCAGGCGACCCGAAGTGTGGCCGGCGTTGCACACGTGTGCAACGCATGGCCGTTCCGCTACATCCGTCGATCGAGAGAGACCTCATGACCCTGCTGAGCCGCCTGCGCGCGCTGTCCGCCGCCGTTGCGCTGTCCTTCGCCGCCTCGCACGCCTTCGCGGCGGATCTCGTCATCGCTGGCCGCGACGACATCTACGGCAAGGGGCTGGCCGACGCCGTCGCCGGTTTCAACAAGCTGCATCCCGGCACCGACATCGAGCTGCTCAAGCTGCCGAACGCGAACCTGTACCAGAAGCTGAAGCTGTCGATGCGCGAAAGCACCGGCACCTACGACCTCGTGATGATGGACGACACGTGGGCGCCCGAATTCATCGGCAACGGCTGGCTGAAGCCGCTGCCGGCGTCGCTGGCGGACGCCGATCTCGTGCCGTCCACGGTCGCGCTCGGCCGCAACGCGGCGGGCGCGCTGTACGCGCTGCCGATCGTCGGCAACGTCGAGATGTTCGCGTACCGCAAGGACCTGCTCGCGAAATACAAGCTGCAGCCGCCGCGCAACTGGGACGACGTGCTGAAGATCGCGCAGACCGTCGGCGGGGCGGACAAGGGCATGTCGGGCGTGGTGTTCCGCGGCACGAAGGGCAACCCGATCGTGACCGGCTTCCTGCCGATCCTGTGGGCATACGGCGGCGACGTGTTCGACCGTGCCGGCAACGTGACGATCGACTCGCGCGAGTCGCAGGCCGCGCTGAAGACTTTCCTGGCGCTGAAGGCGTCCGCGCCGAAGGACGTCGACGTATACGGCGCGGCCGAAGTGCGCGATGCGCTGCAGCGCGGCACGGCCGCGCAATCGATCGAGGTGTGGCCTGCGTGGATTCCGGCGCTCGACGATCCGAAGCAGTCGCGCGTGGTCGGGCAGATCGCGCTGCAGCCGCCGCCCGGGCAGACCGCCGGCCCGGCGCCGATGCTCGGCATCTGGCAGATGGGCATCCCGAAGGACGCGCCGCACGCGAAGCTCGCGCAGGACTTCCTCGCGTACCTGACCGCGCGCGATACGCAAACGCGCCTGGCCGGCATCGGCATTCCGCCGACGCGCCGCAGCGTGTTTGCCGATCCTGCGCTGGTCCGCCAGTACCGCTGGTATCCCGATCAGTTGAAGGCGCTCGAGGCCGGCCGTGCGCGGCCGCGCGTGAAGGACTGGCAGCAGGTCGAGAGCATTCTCGGCGACCAGCTGCAGCTCGCGCTGACCGGGCAGGCCGCGCCCGACGCCGCGCTGCGTCAGGCGCAACAGAAGATCACGCAGGCGATGGCCGCGGCCGGCAAGTGACGGCCCGCCGTCACGCATCGTCCGGAATCCGCGCATGAAATCGCTCGGCCGCGGCCTGCCGTTCGTCGCATTGCTCGGCCCCGCGCTGCTGGTGCTGGCCGCGCTCGCGCTGTATCCGGTCGCGCAGGTGCTGATCGATTCGTTCTGCCGGGTCGACTATGCGGCCGGTCATCGTGCGTTTGCCGGGCTCGCGAACTATCGCGCGGTGCTCGGCGACGACGCGTTCACGGCCGGCTTCGGCAACACGCTGCGCTTCACGATCGTCGCGTCGCTCGTCGAGGTCGCGCTCGGCTTCGGCCTCGCGCTGCTGTTCGTGCGCGCATTCCCGGGGCGGCGCATCGCGCTGCCGCTCGCGATCCTGCCGATGATGCTGTCCACGCTCGTGTGCTCGGCGATCTGGCGCAACTGGCTGAACTTCGACGGCTTCCTGAACGCGCTGCTGGCGACCTTCGGCATCGAAGGCGTGCGCTGGCTGTCCGATCCGCATCTCGCGCTGTGGTCGCTCGCGCTCGTCGACGTGTGGCAGTGGGCGCCGATGGCGTTCCTGATCGTGCTCGCCGGGCTGCAGTCGATCCCGCAGGAGCTGTACGAAGCCGCGCGCACCGACGGCGCGAGCGAGTGGCAGTGCCTGCGCGACATCACGTTGCCGCTCGCGGCGCCGCAGATCGGCCTCGCGATGCTGCTGCGTTCGATCGACACCTTCAAGCTGTTCGACAAGGTCTATGCGCTGACGGGCGGCGGCCCCGGCAACGCGACGCAGACGCTGTCGACCTATATCTACGACACGGGCTTCCGCTTCTTCAACGTCGGGCCGGCGAGCGCCGCGTCGGTGCTGATGCTCGCGGCGTCCGCGCTGCTGGTTTCGGGATACGTATGGCAGACGGTTCGCAAGCGGCGCGCATGACGGGCGCCGCATTCGGTCGCACGGTGCCGTGGGCGCTGCGCGTCGTCGCGCTCGCGCTGTTGCTGCTGCCGTGCCTGTGGATGGCCGGCGCGGCCTTCATGCCGACGCTCGAACGCCTCGATCATCCGCTGCGGCTCTGGCCGGCCGCGCCGACGTTCGAGCATTTCGCGTCGGTGTGGTCGAACGGCATCGGCGCGCCGCTCGCCAATTCGCTGCTGGTCGGGTTTGGCACGACGCTGCTCGCGCTGGCGCTCGCGTTTCCGGCCGCGTATGCGCTCGTGCGGCTGCGCTTTCCGGCGCGGCTCGACCTGCTGTTCCTGATGCTCGTGCTGGCATTGAAGCTGATGCCGCCGATCACGATCGCGGTGCCGCTGTTCGCGCTCGCGAAGCGGCTGCATCTGCTCGATTCGACGTTCGGCCTGATGCTCGCCTACCAGATCTACGCGCTCCCGATGGCGATCTGGATGCTGCTCGCATTCGTGCGCGACGTGCCGGTCGAATATGAAGAGGCCGCGTGCATCGACGGCGCGGGGCTCGCCCGGCGGCTCGTGCAGATCGTGCTGCCGCTGTGCGCGCCGGGGCTGATCGCGACCGCGATCTTCGTGTTCATCGCCGCATGGAACGAGTTCCTGATCGCGCTGCTGTTCGTGTCGACGCCGAGCCGCTTCACGCTGCCGCTCGCGATTGCCGGCTACGTGACGGAGAACGGCATCGACTGGGGCGACCTGATGAGCGCGGGGCTGCTGGCGTCGCTGCCGACGCTCGCGGTGGCCGGCTACGTGCAGCGCTACCTGTTGCGCGGATTCGCGGGCGGACTCAAGTGATGCGGCGCGTCATGCGCAGCTATGCCGCACCACGTGCGTAACCGGCACCACGCGCGTGCGCGACGCGCCGTCGAACGTCTGGATCCGCTCGGCGAGCATGTCGACGGCCGCGTGCGCGAGGCCCTGCGTGTCCTGGCGCAGCGTCGTGAGGCGGTACGCGTCGTATTCGGCGGCGGGAATGTCGTCGAAGCCGATCACGCGCAGGTCGTCGGGCACGCGCAAGCCGAAGGCGTTGCGCGCGGCGTCGATCACGCCGAGCGCGAGCAGGTCGGACGAGCAGAACACGCCGTCCGGGCGGTCGCCGGACGCGAACAGTTGCCGTGCGGCATCGAGCCCGCATGCGTGGGTGTCGGATTGCGTGTCGAGCACGCGCACGAGCGTTGCATCGAACGCGTCGCCTTGCTTCAGCGCGTGTGCGAACGCTTGCGCGCGCGAGCGTGCGCTGTAGCTCGCCGTGCGCGGCCCGACGAACGCGAGCCGGCGCGCGCCGGCCCGCACCAGCCGCTGCGCGGCGTGGGCCGCGCCCGCCGCGTTGTCGCTGACCACGACATCCGCGCCCGGCAGGTTCGCCGCGCGGTTGATCATCACGACGGGAATCCGGTGTTCCAGATACTGCCGCGCGACCGACAGCGGCGGCGACGCGGACGTCATCACGAGCCCCGCGATCCGGTAGCTCAGCAGCCGTTCGAGCGATTGCCGGACCTGGCGCGGATCTTCCGCATTGGTCACGAGCGGCGTGAACGCGCGCTGCCCGAGCGCGGCCATCAGGTCCGACAGCAGCCGCGCGCGGAACGGATTCTCGAAGCCGGCCGTCACGACGCCGATCATGCTGCTGCGCTGCGTGATCATGTCGCGTGCGATCAGGTTGACCTGGTAGCCCAGCGCACGCGCGGCCACCATCACGCGTTCGCGCGTTTCAGGGGCGATGCTCGCCGTCGGCGAGAATGCGCGCGACACCGCGGAGCGCGACACGCCGGCCCGCACCGCGACATCCGACGCGGTCACCCACGTTTTTCTTTCCTTGTCCGTCATCGACTCATGATTCCTTCGCGACACGAAGCACACACGCCGCTGGCCGACTGGATGTCGGCGCTCGACGACACGCGGCCGCTGCATACGCTGACCCTACCGGGCAGCCATGACACCTGTGCGTATACCGTCGACGATACGCTCGTGCGCACCCAGCGTGCGCCGCTCGCCGCGCAGCTCGAGCACGGCGTGCGGCTGCTCGACATCCGCTGCCGGCACCGGCGCGATACGTTCGACATCCACCACGGCGGGATCGCGCTCGGGATGACGTTCGACGACGTGCTTGCAGACTGTACGCGCTTTCTCGATGCGCATCCGCGCGAATGCATCGTGATGTCGGTGAAGGACGAGTGGCCCGCGCACGCGTGCACGCGCAGCTTCGATGCGACGTTCGACGCGCATCGTGCACGGCATCCGCGGCTGCGCTGGCATGCGGGCGGCGCGCTGCCGGCGCTCGGCGACGTGCGCGGCGCGGTGGTGTTGCTGCGGCGGTTTCGCAGCAGCCGGCCGCTCGGCATCGATTTGACCGCGTGGCCCGACAACGCGACGTTCGCGATCGATCATCCCGATGCGGCGTTCGTGATCCAGGATGAATACCGGGTGCCGGTGGCCGGGTCGATTGCGTACAAGTGGCGGGTGATCGATGCGCTGCTGAGCGCCATGCCGTCGCCGCCCAGCGGCCGCTGGGCGATCAATTTCTGCAGCGGCACGGGGATGGGCGCGAATCCGTCGGTGGTCGCGCACGGCGACGGCAGGGTGGAGGGGATTCACGCGCGGCTCGCCGAACGGTTGCGCGAGCAGCCCGGGCCGTGCGGCGCGATGCTGCTCGATTTCTGCGATGACGATGACTGGGCGCTGGTGCGGGCATTGGTGGGGTGTAATGAGCATGCGCCGGGGGCGGGCGGCTGGCGCAGACCGACGGGGTGCTAGTGCAAGGGCAGGTCAAGCATGGCGCCAATACCGGCTCGCTGTTCGTCACGTCGACTGCTTCCTGACGCAGCGGAGCGACGTCACGCTCGTGCGCGGACAGTCTCGTACGCATCACGAAGCCGTTTGACGCCTTCTTTCATGTTCGCGACAGGCGGCGCTGCGAACGAAAGATGCAGTGTCCTTGTGTCGGGATCATCCGCGCGAAACCCCGCGCCCGGTACGAAAGTCACCTTGTGCGCGATGGATGCCTTCAGCAGTTCAGCCGCTGTGAGATCGCCGTTGAGTTTCGCCCGGATGCGACGCCTCGAGAGGCCATGAGGCGAATGATCTCCTGTTTCATTTTGGCGATCCCTTCCGTACCGCCGTACCGCAGGCACGACAGGCTAGCCCGCTGGCCCACTTGGAAGTGGAAAATTCCGGCATGACGTTGTCATCGAGACCAGGAGGTCATGCCGTGAAGAAGAGCACGTTCACCGATGAGCAGATCGCACGTGGGTTGAAGCAGGCCGGCCTTATCCACCCGCGCATCCGAAATTCATCAGACGAAAATCCGGCGACAGCGCGTTGTTGCGGCCCGTGGATAGCGTTTGCCTTGGCTGGATAACGCTTCCTTCGCCACCGATCTATCTTTGAATTACCTCGATGACATCGAGGATTTCAGCGGCCCGACCAAACGATGAAGCCATTCACGTTTTCATTCCCGGGTTGCGGCGGAGTTGGCGATGAGCATGGTCAAGAGCGGTATGGACGATCTCGGTGGCGCGACAGGTGCGCTGCGATCCGTCGTGGAAAAGTGGCTTGGCGCGAGTGGCGCTGCAGATATGCAAATCACGGGCGGCGGCGGAACCGGAAGGTATCCGGGACGGTATGTCCGCATCGAATCACCGTGCCGAAATGACGGAGCCGCGATGTCGACGCACTTGTTCGCTGCGTGAATCGATTGAAATACCTGGAGCATGAGCCATGGACGTCCTGAGTATCGCCCAGCACTGCGGAATGCAATTGACGCTTGATGCGCGAATAGGCCGAGAAGAGTGTCGAAGCGCGCACGGCTCGGTGGAAGCGCTCGAGCGATTTGCCGAAGCACTCGTCGCCTCGCTCGGCTGCGGCGAATCGGGACGTGCCGGACTGGCCGAGCGTGGAGCGCCACACACCCGCCGCGCGTAACCGTTGCCGCGTCACTTTCTTCGTTTCCGGGATGTCGATTGCCTGAACCGGATTTCCAATGAAATTGTGACCCCCGACGATATGGACAAACAAGGGGGCGGCAGCCACGCGTCACGATGACCGATGCTGCTGCATACGGACGTACAGAAGAGGAGCGATGCTATGAAGGACAACAGCCGGAGTGTGGCGATCGAGGATCATGCGCTTGAGCGCGTACCGGACAGCGAACGAAAGGGGTGGCTTGCGTTGTCGTGGAACACGGCGGGGATCGTGACGACCCTCGTTCAGCTATTCCTCGGCGCGCTGGTCACTTTCGTCGCGGGATTCAAGATCGCGATTCTCGCGGGAGCGACCGTCACGATCGCCGGCGGACTGCTCGGCTGGGCGTGCGGTCACGTTGCATACCGGTCCGGGCTGTCCAGTACCGTCATGTCCCGTTACTTCGGCTTCGGGCAGAAAGGATCGATCATTTCGTCGTTGATCTTCGCTTTCATGATCATCGGCTTTCTCGCGCTGGAAAACGCGTTGCTGTATCGCGGTTTCATCTTCTATTTCGGCATCGCCGACACGACGCTTGCCCGAATCGTCATCTACGGCCTGCTCAGCGCGGCATGGGTGCTGTTGACCGCTTACGGATTCGCGTTGGTCGCACGGGTATCGTCGATCACGCTGGTCCTGTTTCTGGCCGTACTTGCTTACATCGCACACGACGTCATTTCGGGTACGGGCCTTGCCGCCACGGATCTCTTCTCGTTCGGCTCGCAGTTTCCGGCGAGCGTTCTTCAGTCGATGGGCGTGGAAAGCGATCTGCAAAAATTCATCTTTGCCGTCAACGTGCTCGTCGGGTCGGCCGGTGCGCTCGCGCTCGTGGATGCCGATCTCGGCCGCTATGCGCGCAGATCGCGCGATATCGGGTATGCGGCGCTGATTGGCAACCTGATGATGGATGTCCTGATGCTGGGGCTCGGCGGCATCATCATGTATGCGGGGATCCCGGCGCTCGTGCAATTCTATATGCACACCGCCGGCATGACGCATGAAGCGGCCATGCATGCGTCCCTGCAGAGTCCCGACAGCGTCACCGCTGCATTCGTCGTGTTTGGCGGTGCGCTCGGCGCTTTGCTGATGGTCCTTGCGCAAAGCAAGGCACAGGTCATCAATACTTATAGCGCGTCGCTGTCCCTGTCCAATCTTTTCGATGCGATCAACGTGCGGCCAGGGCGCCTGACATTCGTCATCGTGGCCAACGTCATCGGCCTGCTGATGCTCTACGGGAAGATCCTCGCGCTGGTCAATTCATGGATCACGATTCTCGGCGTTCTGACGACGGCATTCGCAGGCATTATCGTCGCGGATTTCTTCATCGTCCGCCGCTTCTCGCGCGAACTCGATACGAATCTGAACGAACCCGCGGAAGCGGTCAACTGGGCGGGTGTCATCACGTCGATCGCGGCGGTGGTTGCTTCCCACTACTTCCTCGGGCGCTTCGTGCCGGTGGAAGCGATCGCCACGATGGGAATCTGTGTCGTGCTGTATCCGGCGCTGCGTCTCACGGTGTTCAGACCCGCCCGAACCGGGCGAGCGGTTTCCGCAGGCCTGTGAGGCGACTGTCCGCACGACACGAACGAAGGGGCGAATGCGGCGTGCCCCTTCGGCATGAACCACATCGGATCGGAGAATCGAGAATGACACGCAAGAGTTTGCCGGGCGTGATGCACGTCGACCATGTCGCATTGACCGTACCGAACCTGGATGCCGCGGTTCACTTCTATGGCGAGGTGCTGGGTGCGATCGAACTTTACCGGATGGGCCCGTTCGATGCCGAGGCGTTGCCTGCGATGCCGGACGGCACTGACTGGACGGCAGCGCATCTGAACATCGCCGGGGCACGACTGAATTTCGTGATGATGGCGCTCGGCAGGAACCTGATGCTGGAACTGTTCCGCTATGAGCGGCCGGACGACGCAAGACAGATACCGCCCCGCAATTGTGACATCGGCGCGAGCCACATCGCGTTAAAGGTCGAGAATCTCGACGACGCGCTCGCCTTTCTTCGGGAGCGTGGCGTGAAGGTGATGGCGGGACCGATTGTGATCGACAGTGGCCCGTGTGCCGGGCTGCGGGTGAATTACTTCCTCGATCCGTTCGGGAATCAGCTGGAACTGGTCGAGTACAAGCACCTGCCGTTCATGGATGAGACCGACGCGCCGTTGTACGCCCGTCGATCGTAGTGCAACAGAGAGAGCTATCAGATGCAAGAAGATACCGACGTCGTCATCGTTGGGAGCGGGATGAATTCGTTGGTCTGCGCCGCAATATTGTCGAAGCGCGGGAAGCACGTCACGGTGATCGAGCGCAATACCGAACTGGGCGGATGTATTCGCAGCCAGGAGCTGTTTCCGGGCTATACGCACGATGTGCTTTCTTCGTGGTATCCGCTCTTCGTCGGGAGTCCTGCATACGCGGAACTCAAGAGCGATCTCGAAGCGGCGGGACTCGCGTTCGCGCAGTGTGACTACGCCACCGGCGTCGTGACGCCGGATGGGCGCGCGATGGCGTTCCGGCAGAATCTGGAAGATACGGTGCGCCGTCTGGATGCGGCCTGTGCGGGAGACGGCGCGGCGTTCGGCGCCATGGCGCAGCGCCTGTTCGGCGAGGATGCCGGCCTCACCTTCGGCTTGCTCGGGGAGAATCCGTATGGCTGGAACATGGTCAAGCTGATGTGGCGCGAATGGCGCCGGCGGGGGACGGACGGGCTTGTCGCGTTCGTCGGCGGAGCGCTTGAAAACTTCCGACGCTGGGGCAACCGCACGCTCGGCTCCGATCTGGCGCGCGCGGCGATCGCTCCATGGGCGTTGCATACCGGGCTTGGGCCGGACGATGCCTGCTCCGCGTTGATCGGCAAGCTTACGTTCGCGGCCGTGATCGCCGGTGGCATGCCGGTCGTGAAGGGTGGCAGCGGCAACATCGTCAAGGCATTCAGGACGATCATCGAGCGCAGAGGCGGGACGTTCGTGACCGGCGTGGATGTCGAGCGGATCGTCCTGGAGCGGGGGCGAGCCGTCGGCGTGAGCGCCGGCGGCCGAACGTGGCATGCCCGGGAGGCAGTGGTGTGCAACGTCACGCCGAAACAGCTGTACGGCCGTTTGTTGCCTGACGCACCCGAGCCGTGGCGCGAGCGCGCCGACGGCTATTTCTTCGGCCGTGGCGATATGCAGATCCACTTCGCACTTTCGTCGCCTCCCGACTGGTGCGATGCTGAGCTTGGACGTGTCCCGCTCGTGCATTTGACGGAGAGCATGGAGACGGTTTGCCTGTCCGTTACGCAAGCCAACAATGGCCTGATTCCGGCGCAGCCGACGATCGCCATCGGCCAGCCGACAGTTGTCGATCCGAGCCGCGCACCTGCGGGTGGCGCGATACTTTGGCTCCAGATGCAGGAGATGCCGTCGAGATTGCGCGGCGATGCGCTTGGCGAGATCGCCGTACCGGCCGATGGCCGGTGGACCGACGCCGTGCGCGAAAAGGTTGCCGATCGGGTGCAACGTCGCCTGGAAACGGCGATGCCGGGCCTGTCGAACAAAGTGGTCGGGCGTCGAGCCTACTCGCCGGCCGATCTGGAGGCGCTCAACTGCAACCTGGTCGGCGGGGATCCCTATTCCGGCGTTTGCTCGCCCGATCAGTTTTTCTGGCTGCGGCCGATCGCGGGGTCCAAGGGGCGCCGAGGTCACGAAACCCCATTTCGCAACCTGTACCAGATCGGTGCATCGACGCATCCCGGGCCGGGGCTTGGCGGCGCATCCGGCTGGATGATGGCCAACCGGCTAAGTTGAGTCGCGATTCCGACGAGACGGGCAGGGCTCAAGCCGACGGATCGCTGAGCGTGTGTACGACGAGGTTTCTGAGCCATCGATTGGCCGCGCGGTCGTCGGCGTCGGCATGCCAGTGCACGGTCACGGTAACGTCCGGAATGTCGATCGGCAAGTCGTAGACGGCGAATGCGCCGTCCGGATTGAGCCATTGGACGGTGCGCCGTGGTACCGTCACGATCCAGTCCGTTCTCGCCAGAATGTGCGGCACGACCGTGAAGTGCGGGACACGCAATGCGATCTGCCGGTGGATGCTCTTTTCCCGGAATTGCGTCTCGATCTGATGATGCGCGCTCTCGAGCGAGCCGACCAGGATATGGGGCAGTGCAAGGTATTGAGCGAGCGTCAGTTCGGCTCCCGGCAAGGTATCGCGCCGCCGGGTCATGCAGACGTAGTCCTCGTGAAACAGCGGCTGATAGCGAGTACGGCCGATCAACGACGGTAGATTGCCGATTGCAAGATCCAGCTTGCCTACCCGGAGCGCGTCCTCGATGTGCGTGACAAGCACCGATTGAATGTCCAGCCGCACGTGCGGCGCACATTGCTCCAGTGCGGCACACAGCGGGGGCAGGAATGCCAGCTCACCGATGTCGGACATGGAGATGCGGAAGACCCGCGTGCTGGTCGACGGATCGAAGGGCCCCATCATCTGGATTGCGTGTTCGGCCGCCGCCATCGCCTGCTGCAGCGGTTCGCGCAGTTCCAGTGCCGCTGACGTGGGTTGCATTTCGTTGCCGGCACGGACAAACAGCGGATCGTCGAGCAGTGCGCGCAGTCGACCCAGGGAATAGCTGACCGCGGGCTGGGACAGGCAGAGCCGGCCGGCGGCGAGTGTCAGGTTCCGCTCTTCCAGAATGGCATGGAAGACGCGCAGGAGGTTCAGGTCGATGCGGGCGGTGTCCATGGAAAGCACGTGTAGGTTGGGCGTGTCGGGTTGCAATGGCCGGTCATTGCGACGCCATCCGCCACGATAAGCCATTTTATTCGGTCGCAGGATATTGATCGATTCGGATAATCGATCCCCTGTCGTTACACTGCATCGTGCCATTAGTACTGCGTCGCGTGAAGGCGTGAAGATATGAACACTCATCCCCAGTTCTTCGACGGCACGCCGGATGCGTTCCGTCATTTCCATGTCGAATTCCAGGGCAGCCGGATGGATCCCGACCATGTCATCGACGGGGTAGGGCGAGCATTCAAGCCGCACCGAATGTCGGTGACCGGCGCGGATCAGTCGCTCGACGCTGCATTCCGTTCGTTGAAGATCGGGAATCTGCAGATCTTTTACCTGCAATATGGCGCGGAAGTCCGCGTCGATCCTGGCGAGCTGGGTGACTTCACGCTCGTCCAGATGCCGATTCGCGGTGCGGGACACTACACCTGCGGCGCACATCATGTGTCGGGGGGGCGAGGGGTGGCCGCAGTGCTGTCGCCGCAAGAATCGACCCAAATGGCGTTCTCGAACGAACTCCGGCAGATCATCGTTCGCATCGAACAGGCGGCCATCGACCGCGCCTGTGTCGAACATATCGAGCTGCTTCCGGAAAAAGGCCTGCGCTTTCAACCCGAACTGGATCTCAACAGTCCTGCGGGACGTGCATGGTGCGGCGCATTGACCTATATTCTCGAGGGCAGCGTCGCGTTCTCCGAGCTGCTTCGCACGCGTGCATACGCGGAGCATTGCGAGCGCATGCTGATCGATACTCTTCTTTTTTCGCACGCCAGCAACTGCTCCGAAGCGCTCGCGGCGATGCCGATGCGCAAGGCAGTCAGGCCGGCCTATGTGAAGCGGGCCGAGGACTACATGCGTGCACATCTTCCCGATGTCACGTCGGTCGAGGAGATTGCCCGCACGGTCGGCGTCAGCCCGCGAGCGTTGTTCTACGCATTCCGGCAGACCTACGATCAGACGCCGATGGCGTACCTGCGGGAGTTGCGTCTCAAGGCGGTACATGCCGAACTCAAGACCGGCGATCCGACGATGCGCCTGACGGATGTCGCGATGCGCTGGGGATTCGCGCATTACGGCCATTTTGCATCCCATTACCGACGCCGGTTCGGCGTGCGACCGCAAGACACGCTGAATGCGTCGTGCGCCTGATGGCCTCGATGTAGCCGCGTAAGAACTAGAACGTACTCCTCTTCGTCAATCGGACGAGCGCTGCAGGAATCGGATAGCCGGACGACTTTTGGACTTCGATGATCCAGTCGTGCTGACTGACATTCGCGAGGATGTCGGACGCAAGGTGAAAGCGGTTCAATTCAGCGTGAGGAGATCAGGTATGAAGGGGGGGAACGTAAAGCGCCGGTCGGCTGTGCCGATTGTATGCGCGGCCGTATCGTTGGCGTGTTGCGCGGTTGCCGCGCATGCGCAAAGCAGTGTCACGATGTATGGGGTGATCGACTCGGGCATCGACTATGTGACGAATGTAGGCGGGAAGCGTCAGGTGTCGCTCGGAACCGGCGTTCTGGCGCCGAACCTTTTCGGTTTTCGAGGAAAGGAAGATCTGGGTGCGGGTCTTGCCGCCATCTTCGTGCTCGAAGGGCAGTTCAACGCCGGCAACGGTGCGTCGATCGGCAATCTTTTCGGTCGCCAGGCATATGTCGGATTGTCCGACAGCAAGTGGGGAACGCTGACCGCCGGAAATCAGTATGACTTCATGTTCACGTCGCTGGCCGTCAAGCGTTATGGACCCGAGTTCCCGTTCATTTCGCTCCAGAACCTGAGGCAAGGCCCGTTCAATGCGCTCGGCATTCCGAATCAACCGAGTGGCGGGTTCGATTTCGACCGTGTTGCAGGGGAGCACATTTCGAATTCGGTCAAATACGAGAGCCCGAACTTCAACGGCTTGAGCTTCGGCGGGATGTATGGGTTTGGTGGCGTGGCGGGCGCTATTTCGCAGAACAGCGCCCAGAGTTTTGCGATCGATTACGGCAACCAGCTGTTCAATATCGACGCTGCGTATACCTACGTGCGCTATCCGGGCATCAACGGCGGGAATGCCGGGATCCGCAACTTTGGCATCGGTGGCGGTGTGTTTCTCGGCCCGGCGTATGTCGACGCACTTTATACCTCCACGAGAAACACCTTCACGGGCGGGCGAGTGGACGTCTATGAAGTGGGTGGCATGTATCGATTCAACCCCGCGTTCCGTGCCGCCGCCGCCTATCAGTTCATGGACGGCAATGCCGCGCTCGACGGTAACAAGGCGCACCAGGTCAACCTGACGCTCGATTACTCGCTGTCGAAGCGTACGGACGTCTATACGAGCGTCACGTACCAGCGCACGAGCGGCAACGGCGCGCAGGCTCAGGTTGTCTTGTTCGAGCCGTCGAACGGCCGGAATCAGATGGTATTGCGCGCCGGTCTCCGACATCTCTTCTGAACCCCGCAGCGATCTCGGCATGCGCCGCTCCGATGGGGCGCATGCCGCGCACTTCGGGCCGCGGTGGACGCGCGGCTCCGGATTCTCCCGGCGCGCCGTGGAATTGGCCCGGCGAGCGTTTGAACGCGAGCGGGTTCATGCTCCGACGCGCACGGTCATGTATGCAATGCGTTAACTGAAGGTGAAACGATGAGACGAATCCTGTCCTCAAGCGACTTTATTCTCGGCACATTCGCGACGAACTGCTCGGGCGGCATGTCGGTCACGAAAATTCCGGAGCGCTGGAACAATTCGTGGGAGAACAACGAGAAACTCGCCATCATGCTCGACGAGGCGGGCATCGACTTCATGCTGCCGATTGCACGATGGATCGGTTATGGCGGCGAGACGGACTTTCACGGTTCCGTGCTCGAAACGACAACCTGGGCCGCCGGTATCCTCGCGAAGACGCAGCACCTGACCGTCTTCGCCACAGTGCACACCGCCGCAAACAACCCTGTCGTTGTCGCGAAGCAGATTGCCACGCTCGATCAGATCGGCCGCGGTCGGGCCGGACTGAATATCGTCGCCGGATGGAACCGGCCGGAGTACGAGGCACTCGGTCTTGCACTGTCCGATCGTCACGACACGCGCTATGCGTACGCGCAGGAATGGTTCGACATCGTCGGCAAGCTTTGGAGCAGCGACGGTGCGTTCGATTGGCGAGGCGACGCATTCTCGTTGAAAGGCGCATATGGCCTGCCGGCGCCATGGGGCGGCGACCGTCCGCCGATCCTGAACGCGGCGGGGTCGGGAGAGGGGCGCGAATTCGCCGTCCGCAACGCGGATTTCCTTTTTACGCCTGCGATCGATCTGGAGCGTTCTCGTACCGAAGTGGCCGAGATCAAGGCGCGCGGTCGACAGAGCGGGCGAGATGTGCAGGTGTTGACGTTTTCGCACGTCGTCTGCCGACCTACCGAACAGGAAGCGCGCGATTACCTGCGGCATTTCGCACAGACGAATGCGGACTGGGAGGCGGTCGACAACCTTGTCGCGCTGCAATTCGCCAATGCCCAGTCGTTCCCGCACGATTTGCTGTCGATGATCCGCGACCGCATGGCCGCCGGTCACGGTGGATTCCCGCTCGTCGGTACGCCGCAGCAAGTGGCCGATGGCATCCAGGCTTTGGCCGAGGCCGGTTTCAAGGGCACGACGCTGTCGTTCGTGGACTACATCAAGGAGTTTCCGTATTTCCGCGATGAAGTGCTGCCGTTGCTGGAAGCGCGCGGATTGCGAAGCGCGTCCCGTCTGGTGAGTGTCGTATGAGAAAAACGCACGTCGACGCCAGACGTCGAGCCTGATCGGACGAACCGGAAGCCCGGCTTCCGGCAACCGCAAGGAGACCACCGCGCATGAGTGAGATACGAGGAACGGGGTTTGCCGCCGTACGCGGGCATACACGGTCGGATGCACCGGAAATGCCGCATTGGGTGACGGTGCGCGTGATTGCCCTATGTTTCTTCGCCATTCTTGCCGAAGGGTACGACGTCGGCATCTACGGTGCCGTGTTGCCGGCCCTGGTCGACGAGCGGGCATGGGGGCTCACACCCACGCAGTTTGGTGTGCTGGGTAGCTATGCGTTGATCGGAATGCTGGTGGGAGCCGTGCTGGTCGGCGCCTTATCCGATGTGAGTGGCCGAAAGAAGACGCTGATTGCATGTATCGGGGTTTTTTCAATCACGATGGCCTGGGCATCCTTGGCGCGGACGCCAGCCGAGTTCGGGTGGTGCCGATTCATTGGCGGCCTGGGGCTGGGCGGGGTGATACCGACGGCTTCGGCGCTCACGATCGAGTATTCGCCCGTTCGTCGTCGGTCGTTCAACTACGCGCTGATGTATTCGGGCTATGCATTGGGAGGGGTCCTCATCGCGTTGCTCTCGCTCTGGTTTGTGCAGGAATCCGGCTGGCGCGCGCTGTTCCGGATTGGGGCGTTCCCGCTTCTCGCGATACCCGTGATGGTGTGGGGCTTGCCCGAGTCGATCACCTTTCTGCGCAGCCGGGGACGAATGCGGGAAGCCGACGAACTTGCGGCGCGTCTCGGCATTGTCGTGCTTGATCAGGATTCCGGCGCTTCGGTATCGAGAGCGCCGCGGCTGATTGAAAGGATCGGTAGTCTGTTCGGGCCGTTCAGCATCCGCGCCACGCTGTTGTTCTGGATTGCGTTCTTCATGGGTTTGCTGCTGATCTATGGGCTCAATACCTGGCTGCCGCAGATGATGCGCAGCGCGGGCTATCCACTCGGTTCGAGCCTGGCGCTGCTTCTCGCGCTCAACCTGGCCGCGGCGATCGGCTCGCTGGTATCGGGTGCCGCTGCCGACCGCTGGGGATCGCGGCGCGTGATCGGAATCTCGTATCTGATCGCGGCGTGCAGCATCGCGCTGCTCGCGACCCGCCCGGGCACGCTTTTCACCTATGCCCTGGTCGGAATGGCGGGCGTCGGTTCCATTTCGACCACGCTGGTGATGAACGCTTACGTGGCGAAGTATTTCCCTCCGGGAGTGCGTGCCACGGCGCTTGGCCTCGCGCTCGGATTCGGCCGGCTGGGCGCGATTGCCGGACCGCTGCTCGGCGGCGTCCTGGTCAGCCATCACGTCAGCGTGGCGTCCTGCTTTCACGTGTTCGCAGCGGCGGGAGTCATCGCCGCACTGGCCGTTTTTCTGATCCGGGATCGCGCCTGACCACGTGGCGATCGGCGTCGCTCAATACCCGCAGACTGCGGATAACCATTGCGCGATGCGGATACACCCAGGTCGATTTGGCGAGCCATTATCGAATCAAGCATACGGATGTTCATGGAGGCTGTTTCATGCTCGATCCGACGGCGGCGCTGACTTGATGTCCTGCAGCCCGCGACGTCTGAACCGTCGAGCGATTCTCGTGTCCGTTGCAAAAAAAGTGTCATTTCCTCGAGCAAGGTGGACTCACATGAAAGATCTTGAAGGCAAGGTAGCCATCGTCACGGGTGGCGCGACGATTATCGGGGCGGCCGTGGTCGACGTGCTCCGCAGCTACGGCGTCAAGGTAGCGGTGTTCGACATCGATGCGGCGGGAGGCGCGCGCGTGACGTCGACCGATCCGCTGCACACGCGCTTCTGGCAGGTCGACATCGTCAATGACGAGCAACTCGAACAGGGGATCGCCGCCGTGGCGGAGCATTTCGGCCGCGTGGATTTTCTCGTCAACCTGGCGGCAACCTACCTCGACGACGGCGTGCAATCGGGACGCCGCGACTGGCTGACGGCGCTCGACGTGAACGTGGTCAGTGCGGTGATGGCGGCGCGCGCGGTCAAGCCGTACATGGTGCAGGCCGGCGGCGGCGCGATCGTCAATTTCACGAGTATTTCGTCCAAGGTCGCCCAGACGGGACGTTGGCTGTATCCGGTGTCGAAGGCTGCGCTCGTCCAGCTTACGCGGAACATGGCCATGGATTTCGCGACGGACGGCATTCGCGTGAACTCGGTATCGCCGGGCTGGACCTGGTCGCGCGTCATGGACGAGTTGACCCATGGCGATCGCGAGAAGACGGATCGGGTGGCCGCGGATTATCACCTGCTCGGGCGCGTCGCCGACCCGTCCGAGGTAGCCGATGTCGTCGCGTTCCTGTTGTCGGGTCATGCGTCGTTCGTCACCGGTGCCGACTATGCGGTCGATGGCGGCTATTCGACGATGGGTCCGGAGCAGGCACGGCCTGCCATTCCGCGGCTCGCGGAATAAGCGGCATCCCGGAACCAGTCCGATATTCATCAAGGAGAACTTCGATGCGTCGAATCGCAATCGTGGGTGGAGGCCAGGCAGGTTTGCCGTTGGCAATCGCACTGCTGGACAAGGGTTATGAAGTCACCGTCGTCACCAACCGTACGCCGGACGATATTCGTCGCGGCAAGGTGATGTCGAGCCAATGCATGTTCGATCCGGCGCTTCAGATCGAGCGGGACCTCGGCCTCGATCAATGGGCAGACGCGTGCCCGCCCGTCGAAGGTATCGGCTTCGCGGTGTGTCATCCGGAACCGGCGGGGGCGAAGGTCGTCGACTGGCGCGCACGACTGGACCTTCCGGCACAGTCGGTCGATCAGCGTGTCAAGATGCCTGTCTGGCTCGAGCTGTTCGAGTCGCGCGGCGGGCGGGTACTGATTCAGGATGCGGGCATTGCCGAGCTGGAAGCGCTTGCAGACGATCACGACCTCGTCGTCCTGGCTGCGGGCAAGGGCGAAGTCGTCCGCCTGTTCGAGCGCGACGCTGCGCGCTCGCCGTTCGACAAGCCGCAGCGCGCGCTTGCACTGACCTACGTGCATGGCCTCGAAAAAACGTCTGACTATTCGCGCGTGTCGTTCAATCTGATTCCCGGCGTAGGCGAGTATTTCGTGTTCCCGGCGCTGACGCTCTCCGGTCCATGCGACATCATGGTGTTCGAGGGGGTGCCGGGCGGCCCGCTGGATTTCTGGCGAGACATTCGTACTCCGGCCGAGCACCTGGCGGTAAGCAAGGGATTCCTCGAGTCGTACCTGCCGTGGGAAGCCGACCGCGCGCGGCATGTCGAACTGACCGACGACAACGGCATCCTGGCCGGCGCGTTCGCGCCGACGGTCCGCAAGCCGGTGATGACGCTGCCGTCCGGCCGGCTCGTGTTCGGGCTCGGCGATGCAGTCGTGACTAACGACCCGATTACGGGGCAAGGCGCCAACAATGCGACCAAGGCCTGCAAGGTTTATCTCGATGCGATTCTGGCCCACGGTGAGCAGCCCTATACACGCAAGTGGATGGAGCAAACCTTCGAGCAATTCTGGGATTACGCGCAATGGGTCGTCCGGTGGACGAATTCGTTGCTTACGCCGCCGCCGCCGCACGTATTGAAGCTGATCGGCGCAGCGGCCGGTTTGCCGTCGCTGGCAAGTGTCATTGCCGACGGTTTCAACCATCCGCCGTCCTATTTCCCGTGGTGGGCGGACGCGCAAGCGTGCGAGCACTTCCTGTCGCGCCACGAAGCCGTCTCGGCGATGTCGTAAGGAGAACGATATGTCTCAGTGTATTGCGTCCCCGGGCGCCGGTTCCGCCGAGGCTCCCGTATGGGGAAGCCTCGATCTGCAGCCCCGGACGCTGCGTAATCTGCTCGGCAGCTATCCGACCGGCGTCGCGATCGTCACGACGCGCGCGCCGGGCGGCCGGCCGGTCGGATTGACGATCAATTCCTTCGCGGCGCTTTCGCTGGACCCTCCGCTGATCTTGTGGAGCCTGGTCGACCATTCGCCCAACCTGGCCGCCTTCCGTGACAGCAGCCACTTCGCGATCAATATTCTGGCCAGCCAGCACGAGGAACTGGCACGTCGTTTCGCCACGTCAGGAATGCCCGACAAGTTCGCGGATGTCGCATGCCAGGACACGCCTGAAGGCGTGCCGGCACTCGACGGCGCGATGACGACGCTGATTTGCGCCCATGATCACAGTCGACACGCAGGCGACCATCTGTTGTTGATCGGGCGCGTGGTACGAACCGCGAGCCGACCGGGTACCCCGCTGGTGTTCCACGCCGGGCGATTCACGTCCGTGCACGCGACCTCGTAGCCCGTCGTCGCTTCCAATCAAATCGCTGAGGAGCCTTTTCATGGCACATACGAATCCATCATTGCTGCCGACTCTGGTCGAGCGGCTGGCGCACGGAACCATTCGCGTCGTCGATCTCACACAGACGCTGTCGCCGTCATTCCCGGCACTGCAGCTGCCGCCGCAGTTCGGCCAGGTCAAGCCGTTCACCGTCGAGCGCATTTCCCACTATGACGAGGCCGGCCCTGCCTGGTACTGGAATAATTTCACCTGCGGCGAGCATACGGGCACGCATTTCGATGCACCGGTCCATTGGGTGACGGGCCGCGATTATCCGCGTAACAGTGTCGACACGATCGAACCGGAGCACTTCGTTGCCCCAGCCGTCGTGCTGGACGCGAGCGCCGAGGTGGCTCGTAACGACGACTGGCTGTTGACGGTGGATTTTCTGGAAGCGTGGGAGCAGCGGCATGGCCGCATTCCAGCGGGTGCGTGGGTGCTGCTTCGCACGGACTGGTCGTTGCGCGTGAACGACGCGAACGCGTTTCTCAACTTGCGGGATGACGGGGCGCACACGCCGGGCCCGACTCGGGAAGCGGTCGAGTGGCTGATCCATCAACGCGCGGTGCATGGCTTCGGTGTGGAAACGATCAATACCGATGCCGGGCAGTCCTATGCATGGCCGCTTCCATACCCATGCCATACCCTGATGCACGGTGCGAACCGCTACGGATTGCAGTGTCTGAAGAACCTGGACCAGTTGCCTGCCCAGGGCGCGCTGATCCTGTCGGCACCTTTGAAGATCGAGGGGGGATCCGGAAGCCCGCTGCGCGTGCTCGCATTGGTGGAGTGATTCGGCCGCGAGGTGCGCGGAGCAAGCCGTTTGAACGCCGCCGGTATCGAAGCTTCATGCTTCGACCGGCGACTTTCGTGTGCCGGTATGAGAAGGCGAACGGACGCTTTTCGTTCGATGCCGTCGTGATGGCCGTCAGCGTCGCCGCAACGTCTGGCTCGGCGACTCGCCGTAGCGCTGCTTGTAGTCGTTGCTGAAACGACCCATATGCGCGAAACCCCAGCGTAGCGCGACGCCGGCAACGTTGCTGGCCTCGCCGGTCATCAACTCGGTGCGCGCACACTCCATGCGCAGATCGCGCAGATACTGCATCGGGCTGACACCCAGATACTCCTTGAAGCCGGCGTAAAGGCTGCGCATGCTGACGCCGGCAACCTGCGCGAGCTGATCTGCCGAAATGGGTTCGTGCGCGTGGGCCTTCACGTAGTCCTTCGCGCGCCGGATGTGGCGCGGCAGGATCGTACCGCGGCGCGCGGGCGGGGCATCACTGTAGTTGTGTCGTTGCGTGGAAAGCAGCGTGGACGCGACCAGTTGCTCGATGTGGTTGACAACGAGCTTGTGTTCGCCCAGAGCTGGGCACTGCACTGAGCAATCCATCAGATAATTCAGCAGGCATTGCCAGAGCGGGGTGTCTCGCCAGCGGAAACCGAGCTCGAAGTGCAACGGACTTTCAAGGGGATGATTCAGCTGGCCTACCAGTGTCCGTTCCAGCAACGACCGCGAAATACGCAGCATGAGCTGGTCGTTTCCGGTAGCCCATCTCATGACCGTTTCATCGTCGGGACTGAGGACGGACGCTAGCTCCGGGAACGAGTCGATATGCTGCGCTCCGCTGTCGATCGCCGCACTTCCGATCAGGGGCATCTGCACCAAAAAGAAATCTTCGAGCGGACCGGGGTCGATCTCCACGGCAGAGCCGTAGCGCAGCCGGCTCACGGATACGTCGCCCAACGGCATGAAATGCATACGCGCATCCAGCCGCTCGCTGCCGCCGGTGATCTTGAGGCTGTGCGGTTTCATGACGCGCCCCACCATCGACCGAACCTCGTCGATGTCTCCGGACGCGAACAGCAACCGGCCTGGGTCATTCAGGCCGCGTTCCAGCGGCGCGCCCGGCCGGGAAGGGGACGAGGTGGACGTGACGTGCAACATAACGGATACCTTTTCGAGAGCCGGCATGTCGACAAGCGCAGGTCGTTTCGCTGAACCGTGATCTTGTCGGGGGCGGACCGGAATATGCTTGCCGACTCGCATGAAATGTCATGCAAGAACCGCTTCCCATCCCGATGTTGCAAGCGCCGCGGCGGCCGTTCGTTGCACCCGAAGATCGAAGTCCGGAACGGGCGCGTCACGATCGCGTGACGCCATCGGGAATGGGCTGTCAGAAGAATAGTACTTCCACCTATACGCTGCCGAAACGCAGGAAAACCCCGCCCTGAAATGCGTCGGATATCCCGTTTCTGCAATGGATATCCGGGGCCTGCGGAAAGTGAAAGTACATGATTATTCATGTATTGACGGAGGGGGTGTGGCGAACGAAAGTGAGGTCCATGGGCACTGCGTGCCGTACGAACCACATTGAGGAAGGCAATGGCCGAGCGATCGTTTGTGCAAGAGGTGAAGAAGTTGCGTCTGGGTGCGGGCGAGCTGTTCAGCGGCGAGGGGATTCTCGCCGTGACCAAGGCGCTGCTGGAATCGGGTGTCGGGTACGTGGCGGGCTACCAGGGAGCGCCGATCTCGCATCTGATGGACGTCCTTGCCGATGCGCAGGATATTCTCGGTGAGTACGGGATCCGCTTCGAGAACAGCGCGAGCGAAGCCACGGCCGCCGCGACGCTGGCTGCGTCCGTCAACTACCCGCTGCGCGGCGCCGTTACGTTCAAGGCGACGGTCGGTACCAACGTCGCGTCGGATGCGCTCGCCAACCTGGCGTCCGGCGGCGTGCTGGGCGGTGCGCTCATCATCGTCGGCGAAGACTATGGCGAAGGTTCGTCGATCATGCAGGAGCGCAGCCATGCATTTGCGATGAAGTCGCAAATGTGGTTGCTCGATCCGCGCCCGAACCTGCCGTGCATCGTGCAGGCGGTCAAGGACGGATTCGATCTGTCGGAAGCGAGCAGCACGCCGGTCATGTTGCAGATGCGGATCCGCTCGTGTCACGTGCATGGTCAGTTCGTCACATCGGAAAATCGCCGCCCCGCATTTACGGTCAAGGATGCACTCGACAATCCCACACGCGATCTCAGCCGTATCGTCCTGCCGCCGGCCAGCTTTTTGCACGAAAAGGAAAAAGTGGAGGCACGCTGGCCCGCCGCGATCCGTTTCATCCAGGAGCGTCAGCTCAACGAATTTTTCGCTGATGGCGCGGCCGACGTCGGGATCGCGCTGCAAGGCGGCAACTACAACACGCTGATCCGTGCGCTCGAGAAGCTCGGCCTGGCCGACGTCTATGGCGAATCGAAGATCCCGCTGTACGTGATGAACGTCGCTTATCCGCTCGTCGACGCGGAATTCGAGCGGTTCTGCCAAGGCAAGCGCGCCATTCTGGTGCTTGAGGAAGGGCAGCCGAACTTCGTCGAGCAGAACGTGGCGAACATCCTGCGTCAACTTGGCGTCGATACCGCGCTGCACGGCAAGGACCTGCTGCCGATGGCCGGCGAATACAACACGGCGACGGTGCTCGCGGGTGTGCGTGCGTTCCTCGAGCGATACGGGGTCGTCGAGCCGAAGCCGGTTCAGGTACCGGTGCGGCGTGTCATCCCGCTTGTGCCGGCGCCGGTGGATTCACCGTCCGATGCGAAGGCGGTTGCGCTTGCGGACACGGCCGACGGAAGCGACGTCGACGAGCCGGGTGCGCTGGATCGCGAGGTTCACGCTCGTCCCCCGGGGTTTTGTACCGGTTGTCCCGAGCGGCCGATCTTTACCGCGATGAAGCTCGTCGAACGCGAATTGGGCCCGCACCACGTCAGCGCCGATATCGGATGCCATCTCTTTTCGATCTTGCCACCGTTCAACCTCGGCAATACGACGATGGGATATGGCCTGGGCGGTGCGGGCGCCGCCGCGCTGAACGCGCCGTCCGGCAAGCGCGCGATTTCGGTGATGGGCGATGGCGGCTTCTGGCACAACGGCCTCACCAGCGGCGTCGCGAATTCGGTTTTCAACCGCAGCGACAACCTGACCGTCATCATCGACAACAGCTACACGTCCGCGACCGGCGGACAGGACATCCTGTCGTCAGCCGCGCTCAATCCGACCCGAAGCACCGGGCATGCGATCGAGAAGGCCGTCAAAGGCGTCGGGGTCGAGTGGGTTCGCACCATCAAGCGCACTTATGACCTGAAAGCGATGACCGCGACGTTGCGGGAGGCGCTCACCACAACGGTCAAGGGGCCGAAGGTGCTGATCGCGCAAAGCGAATGCATGCTCAACAAGCAGCGCCGCGAGAAGCCGAAAGTGCGCAAGGCCATCGCGGCCGGCGAGCGCGTGGTGCGGGAGCGGTTTGGTGTCGATCCTGATACCTGCACCGGCGACCATTCGTGTATTCGCCTGTCGGGCTGCCCGTCGCTGTCGATCCGCGAGAATCCGGACCCGTTGCGACGCGATCCTGTCGCGACCGTGATGGACAGCTGCGTCGGATGCGGTCTGTGCGGCGAGGTTTCGCATGCGGCAGTGCTTTGCCCGTCGTTCTACCGAGCGGAGATCGTCAGTAATCCGACCCGTATGGATCGCTTGCGTCAACGGGTGCGCGGCGCGGTGATCGGCTGGCTGCAGAACGGCGACGCGCGGCGTCGTGCCCGATATGCGTTCTGACCCGTCGCCGTCAGTGCAATGGCCCTGCAAGGCGGGCTACACACGAGTCAGGCGGGTGCCGGCACCCGTCGTTGCTTCAAGAGGAAATCAGGAATGAATGCTGAGCCGATCAAGATCGCCATTCTCGCCATGGGCGGTGAGGGCGGCGGCGTGCTTGCCGACTGGATCGTCGATCTGGGAGAGGCAAATGGCTATTTCGCCCAGACAACGTCGGTGCCCGGCGTGGCGCAGCGCACCGGCGCGACGATCTACTACGTCGAGATGTTTCCGGGTGCAGACGCTGCGGTGCCGCGTACGCCGGTCCTTGCGCTGATGCCGATGCCGGGCGACGTCGACATCGTGCTGGCCTCGGAACTGATGGAAGCGGGGCGTGCGGTGCAGCGCGGCATCGTGACGGCGGACCGGACGACGCTCGTCGCATCGAGCCATCGCGTCTACTCGATCGGGGAGAAGGCTGCGATGGGAGACGGTCGCGTCGACAGCGATACTCTCGTGCGTCAATCCCGGCGCGCGGCGAAGCGATTCGTGCATTTCAACATGGCCGACGTGGCCGAGCGAACCGGCAGCGTCATTAGCGCCGTGCTGTTCGGTGCGCTGTGTGCTGCCGACGTGCTGCCGTTTTCGCGCGAACAGTTCGAGGCGACCATTGAGCGTGGCGGGGTGGGCGTCAAGCCCAGCCTCAAGGCATTCGATGCCGGTTTCAAGCGGGCTCGGCAGGACCACGCGGAGGCACCGCCGGCCGTCTCCCCGGCGGCAGCCGAACTCGCAACTCCCCGTCACCAGGCGGTTGCGGCGCTGGTCGAACGGGCGCGCCGTTACCCCTGCGATGCATCGACGCTCGCGATCGAAGGCGTTCGCCGCCTGATCGACTATCAGGATGTCGCGTACGCCGGGTTGTACCTGGATCGTCTCGATACGCTGCGCGCAACGTCTGGCGGAAGCGATACCAAGCTGTTGGGAGAAGCGGCGCGGCATCTGGCGCTCTGGATGTCATACGAGGACACGATTCGCGTGGCCGACCTGAAGACGCGTGCCAGTCGTTTCGAGCGTGTACGCGGCGAAGTGCGGGCGAAGACGGATCAGATTCTGCAAATCAACGAGTTCATGCACCCGCGCGTCGAGGAAATCGCCGAGACACTGCCGGCCGCGCTGGGTCGATGGTTGTTGCGCCCGCACGCGATGCACCGTTTCGTCGGGCGGTTCGCCCGGGAAGGGCGTGTGGTCAGCACGAGTTCGCTCGGCGGGTTCCTGATGTTGTATCTGCTGGCGCGCTGGCGTCGCTGGCGTCGCGTCACGCTGCGCTTCGCACTCGAGAACCAGCGTATCGAGACGTGGCTCGCGCGCGTTCGCGCGTTGGCGGCAACTGACCCGGCGCTCGCGCTCGAAACGGCGCAGTGCCAGCGGTTGGTGAAGGGGTATGGCGATACGCATGCAAGGGGGCTGCGCAACTACGAGACCTTGATGGCGGTCGTCGATCGTCATTCGGCTTCGATGAAGCCGGCCACGTTGCGCGAACTCCGCGACGCGGCACTGGCAGACGAACACGGCAACGCGCTGCGCGCGTGCATCGAGCGTCACGCACTTTCTACCGGAGGACAGACACGATGAATCCGCGCAAGCTGACACAAAAGCATCGAATCCGCTTTGCCGAATGCGATCCGGCCGGCATCGTGTTCTATCCGCAGTATTTCGTGATGTTCAACAACTTGCTTGAGGCGTGGATCGATGGTCTGCTGCCGGAGGGGTTCGCGGGATATATCGGCAAGCAGCGTTTCGGTTTGCCCACCGTTCGTCTCGAAGCAGATTTTCGCGCGATCAGCCGCATGGGAGACGATGTCGAGCTAAGCCTCGAAGTGCTGCGGCTTGGCGGAAAGTCGCTGACGTTGTCGCTCGCTTGTATCGGCAGCGAAGGCGAAATTCGAATGAGCGTGACGCAGGTGCTGGTTTCGACCTCGCTCGACACGCATCAGGCGATCGACATTCCAGACATGCTGCGTCGGGCACTGAGCTCGGAGCCCGTCAACGAGTAAAGGAGACAATTGTGAAAATCGTCTGTATCGGCGGGGGACCCGCTGGATTGTATTTTGGTCTGCTTATGAAATTGCAGGATCCGGACAACGAAGTCGTCGTGATCGAACGGAACCGTCCGTACGACACGTTCGGATGGGGTGTCGTTTTCTCGGATGCGACGCTGGACAATCTTCGCGAAGCCGATCCGGTATCCGCGCAGAAAATCGCCGACGAGTTCAGTCGCTGGGACGACATCGATATCCACGTCAAGGACCAGGTGGTCCGTAGCGGCGGGCACGGCTTCATCGGGATCGGCCGCAAGAAGCTCCTCAACATCCTGCAAGCCCGGTGCGAGGAGGTGGGCGTACGGCTGGTCTTCGAAACCGAGATCAAGGATGATCAAGCCGTCGCGAAGGAGTACGGCGCGGATCTCGTGATTGCGTCGGACGGGATCAACAGCCCGATCCGAACACGCTATGCGGACACGTATCGGCCCGACATCGACCAACGTCGCTGCCGCTTCGTCTGGCTCGGAACGAGCAAGATCTTCGACGCGTTCACGTTCATCTTCGTTCAGACCGAATACGGATGGTTTCAGGCACATGCATACCGTTTCGAGGAAGGCCGCTCGACGTTCATCGTCGAGACGACCGACGAGGCATGGCACGCGGCCGGCATCGACGAGATGTCCCAGGTAGAGGGGATTGCGTTCTGCGAACGGATTTTTGCACCGTGGCTGCAGGGAGAGCGGTTGATTTCGAATGCGTCGCACCTGCGCGGCTCGGCGATCTGGATTCGATTCCCGCGTGTGATCTGCGAAAAGTGGGTTCAGTGGAGCAAACCGGACGGCGAAGCAGGGCGTGACGTCCCGGTCGTGCTGATGGGCGATGCCGCGCATACCGCGCACTTTTCGATTGGCTCCGGCACGAAACTCGCGCTCGAAGACGCCATCGAATTGTGCAACACGCTGAAGGGCAGGTATGGCGATCTTCGCGAGGGGCTGGCGCACTATGAGGATGTGCGCGGCGTCGAAGTGCTGAAGATCCAGAACGCAGCGCGCAATTCGACGGAATGGTTCGAGAACGTGGCGCGCTACGCGGCGCTCGAGCCCGAGCAGTTCGCCTATTCGCTGCTTACCCGTTCGCAGCGCATTTCTCACGAAAACCTGCGGTTGCGCGATCCGGAGTGGCTTGCCCAATACGAGAACTGGCTCGCGGCGCGCGCGGGTGCACCGACCGCGCCAGGCAACCTGCCGCGCCCGCCGTTGCTTGCGCCGTATGCCGTGCGCGGGGTGACGCTGAAGAATCGTGTCGTCGTGTCGCCGACGCTGCTGTATATGAGCCGCGATGGCATCCCCGACGCGTTTCACATGGTTCACCTCGGCAGCCGCGCACTCGGCGGCGCGGGGCTGCTGTTCACGGAGGCCACCGCGGTGTCGGCGGACGGGCGCATGACGCCGGGATGCCCGGGCTTGTGGAATGACGGGCAGGTTCAGGCATGGAAGCGCATTACCGAATTCGTGCATGCGCACAGCGATGCGCGAATCGGTGTCCAGTTGAATCACGCGGGCCGGCGAGGCTCGACTCAACTGGGTTGGGAAGAGCCGGACCGTCCGCTCGTCGCAGGCAACTGGCCGCTCGTTTCCGCAAGCGCGCTTCCTTACTTGCCTGGCATATCGCACGTTCCGAGTGAGGCCAGCCGCGACGATCTGATTCGAATTCGGGATCAGTTCGCGGATGCGGCGCGCCGCGCCGCGGTGGCCGGCTTTGACTGGATCGAGATCCAGGCGGCTCATGGCTGTTTGCTGTCCAGCTTCATCTCGCCGCTGACGAATCGCCGCGACGACGAATATGGCGGCTCACTCGACAATCGCCTGCGCTTTCCGCTGGAAGTCCTGGCTGCGGTGCGCGACGCATGGCCGGCGGATCTGCCGATTTCCGTGCGCATTTCTAGCACCGATTGGGCGGAAGGCGGAACGACGGTCGACGAGGCCGTGGAAATCGCGAAGCGCCTGCATCTTGGCGGTGCGGATCTGATCGATGTGTCGTCGGGTGAAGTCACGCCGGATCAGAAGCCGGTGTATGGGCGGATGTATCAGACACCGATGGCCGATCGTATCCGCAACGAAGCCGGTGTGCCGACGATCGCGGTGGGTGCGATCACCGAGGCGGACCAGATCAACGGAATCGTCGCGTCCGGGC
The DNA here is from genome assembly GCF_902498995.1 of Burkholderia anthina. GTDB lineage: Bacteria > Pseudomonadota > Gammaproteobacteria > Burkholderiales > Burkholderiaceae > Burkholderia > Burkholderia anthina. The sequence continues at coordinate 180,454 of NZ_CABVLY010000005.1, read as the reverse complement.
GCGCGGATCTCTGTGCGCTGTCGCGCGCCTACCTGGCGAACCCGGCCTGGCTGCTGCATGAATGTGCGAAGCAAGGATGGAGCAACGTTGACTGGCCGGCCGCCTATCTGACAGGCAAGGACCAGCTCGAGCGCAGTCATGCGCGCAACCGGACCTGATATCGGACGCCCATCCGATCGAGACAAGGAGATCATGTCGTGACAAAGACCGTATATGACCAGCATCGCGAACATACCGCCGGACGCGCCGACGTCGAGGACACGCCGGAGCTTGTCGCCTACTACCAGCAACTGGCCAGCATGAAAACGGGCGCGTTGTGGACCGTGGCCAACAAGATCGAGCCGTGGCAGCCGAAGTCGGAGTCGCTGCCGGTGCTCTGGCGCTACCGCGACTTGCGGGAACATGTGCTTCGCTCGGTGGAACTCGTGACGCCGGAAAAGGCGGGGCGACGTGTCATTTACCTCGATAACCCGGGACGCCAGGATGTCTCGGCGGCCGTGGGCTGGCTGTATTCGGGGCTGCAGGTGATGCATCCGGGCGAGATCGCGTCCGCGCACGCCCATTCTTCGTCCGCGCTTCGTTTCATCATGGAAGGCGCCGGCGCTTACACGATCGTCGACGGCCACAAGATGACCCTCGGAGCCAACGATTTCGTGCTGACACCGAACGGCACGTGGCACGAGCACGGCGTGGAGTCGGACGGGCTGCCTTGCATCTGGCAGGACGGTCTCGATATTCCGCTCGTCAATGCACTCGAAGCGGGCTTTTATGCCGTCCATCCGGACCTCCACCAGGCGATTACCTATCCCGTAGACGACTCCGTTGCCCTGTGGGGCGCACCCGGCTTGCGTCCCCAGGACGCTGGCTGGCGCAAACCCTACTCGCCGCTTTTCAAGTATCAGTGGGAGCCGACCTACGAGGCATTGCAGCGCTATGCGAAGGTCAGCGACGGGAGTCCGTTCGACGGGCTGCTGATGCACTACACCAATCCGGTGACTGGCGGTCATGTCATGTCGACGATCGGCGCGAGCATGCAGCTATTGCGTCCGGGATTCGTCGGTAAAGCACATCGACACACCGGCAGCTTTCTCTATCAGGTTGCCAAGGGCCAGGGGTACTCGATCATCAATGGACACCGGTTCGACTGGAACGAGCGCGATATTTTCTGCGTGCCGTCGTGGTCGTGGCACGAGCACGTCAATACCAGCACGACCGAAGACACGTGTCTGTTCTGCTTCAGCGATCTGCCGGTGATGGAGAAACTCGGACTGTATCGAGAGGAGGCGCTGGCCGAGAACGGCGGTCACCAACCGGTGAACTGAGCGGATATCACTGCGGCAACTCGCAACGACCTTACATCTTTCTGGAATCTGGATTATGAAACTCGTTACCTATCGTGCAAACGTGAATGCGGCATCCCGTCTCGGGGCCATCGTCGGCGATACCGTGATTGATCTGGCGCATTTTGGCGCACATGTCGGCCATGCGCTGCCGGACAACATGCTCGATTTCATCGACCTCGGGCCGCATGCCGTGACGTTGACGACTTCGCTGCTTGACGAATTCGAAGGCAATTGGCCGCTCGGCAGTGCCGCGCCGCTCGCGAACGTCAAGCTGCTCGCGCCGATTCCGCGCCCGCGGAAAAACATCTTCGGCATCGGTCTGAACTACGTCGAGCATGTCGCGGAATCGAGCCGCACGCTGGACACCTCCAAGGAATTGCCGAAGCAACCGGTCATCTTCAGCAAGCCGCCGACCACGGTGATCGGGCCGGACGATGCGATCGAGCATAACGAGGCCATTACGAAGCAACTCGACTGGGAAGTCGAACTCGCGGTGATTATCGGTACTCGCGCAAAGCGTGTCGATGAACGTGACGCGTTGGACTACGTGTTCGGCTACAGCCTGCTGATCGACATGAGCGCGCGCGATTGCCGTCGTGCGGGGCAGTGGATCTACTCGAAGGGGCAGGACACCTACGCGCCTTTCGGGCCGGTCATCGTCACGGCGGACGAAATTCCGGATCCGCACGTGCTCGATCTCGGCCTGACGGTCAACGGGGTGACCAAACAGAGCTCGAATACCCGCCACATGCTGTTCAAGGTGCCTGCGTTGATCGCGGACATCAGCGCAGGCATTACGCTGGAACCGGGCGACATCATCGCGACCGGCACGCCGGAAGGCGTGGGTGCAGGCCGCAATCCGCAGGAATGGGTCTGGCCTGGCGACATCATCGAAGCCCGTCTGGAGAAAATCGGCGAGCTGCGGCACCCGGTGGTGGCAGTCGGCGGTGTACCGCGGGCCCGCAAGGTTCAGGGCGAGTGAGTCGACGGAAGACGGAAATCGGAGGGATTCGAAAATGCTTGAACTTCCTAAATTCAAGGTCGCCGCGGTGCAAGCGGCACCGGTCTTTCTGGAAACGGACGCAACCGTTGCAAAAGTATGTCGGCTGATCGAGGAAGTGGCCGACAACGGCGCGCGCCTGGTGGCCTTTCCGGAGGTTTTCGTCGCGGGCTACCCTTACTGGAGCTGGATCATGAATCCGGTCGAGGGCAGTCCGTGGTTCGAGAAACTGGCACGCTCGGCGATCGAATTGCCGGGGCCCGAGATCGCGAAAATCGCGCAGACCGCGGCACGGCATCGCATCAACGTCGTGATTGGCGTCAACGAGCGCAACCGGTACGGCATCGGGACGCTGTACAACACGGTCGTGACCATTGGCGATGATGGCCGCATTCTCGGTCGTCATCGCAAGCTCGTACCCACCTGGGCCGAGAAGCTGACCTGGGCGCCGGGTGACGGCGCCGGGCTCCGCGTGCACGAGACAAGTATCGGCCCGCTCGGCGCGCTCGCATGCGGCGAGAACACGAACACGCTCGCACGTTTCGCGTTGCTGGCGCAAGGCGAACTCGTGCATGTCGCGAGCTACATTTCGCTACCGGTTGCACCGGCCGATTACGACATGGCCGAAGCGATCAAGGTCCGTTCCGCGGCGCATTGCTTCGAGGGCAAACTGTTCACGATCGTCTCGTGCTCGACGATTTCGGAGGAGATCATCGAAGCGATGGCTGCGTCTCATCCGCAGGCGCGCGAGATGCTGTCGCGCCGGAACAGCGCGTTCTCGGGCGTTCTCGGACCGGACGGTCGCGTGATCGGCGAGCCGCTCATCGACGACGAGGGCATCGTGTACGCGGATATCGATCTGTCACGCTGCATTCAACCGCGCCAGATGCACGACATTACCGGCCACTACAACCGGTTCGACGTATTTGACCTGCACGTCGATCGTCGTCCATTGCAGGCCGCGCGCTTCGACGATCTGCCGGCGACGGACCCGACCGCGGTTCCCGTTGAAACGGCAATCGAACTGAATCAGGAGACACAGTCTTGAGTAACAATCGACCATATCGCGTTGGCCAGATCGTGCCGTCGTCGAACACGACGATGGAAACGGAGATTCCTGCGATTCTGCGCGCACGCGAGGCATTTCAGCCGGAGCGGTTCACGTTCCATTCCAGCCGGATGCGGATGAAGCACGTGACCAAGGAGGAACTGGCCGCCATGGATGCGGACAGCGACCGCTGCGCGCTGGAACTGTCGGACGCGCAGGTCGATGTCCTGGGTTATGCCTGCCTCGTCGCGATCATGAGCATGGGGCATGGATACCACCGGGTATCGGAGCACCGCTTGCATGGACGTACCGTCGAGAACGGCGCGCCGGCACCGGTCGTGACGAGTGCCGGCGCCCTGGTGGACGGCCTGCACGCGATCGGTGCGAAGAAGGTTTCGATTCTTGCGCCGTACATGAAGCCGTTGACGCGACTGGTGATCGACTACATCGAGAGCGAGGGCATTGAAGTCGTCGACAGCATCTCGTTGGAGATTCCCGACAATCTGGAGGTCGGACGCCAGGATCCGCTGGCCCCCGCCGAAATCACGAAGCGGTTGAAGACGACGGGAGTCGACGCTGTCGTGGCATCGGCATGCGTGCAGATGCCGTCGCTGGGATCCATTCAGCTCATCGAGGACCGGGTCGGTCTGCCGGTCGTATCCTCATCGGTGGCAACCACGTTCATGATGCTGAAGCGCCTCCGGCTGAATACCGCCGTGCCGGGCTTCGGTTCGTTACTTTCGGGCAAGTTCTGATCGTGCGGGGCTGGGCCGGCGATCCCTCTTCGCCTTCGGAGAGCGAGGTAGAATCCTTGCTGTTTCTTGAAGACGAAGAGGCGGCAAGGGGAATGACGAAGACCAAAGCGTTTGTCGACAACTACTTGCCGGCCCTGTTGGGCCAGGCGTGGCACCTTGTCTCGACGGAGTTCCATGCCGTGGTGGAACGGCATGGCCTTTCCGTACTCGAATGGCGGGTGTTGTCCACGCTCGCGAGCAACGGTCCGATGACCATCTCGGCCTTGGCGCAAACGACGGTCAGCAAGCAGCCTACGGTAACGCGGCTGTTGCTGCGCCTCGAGGCGCAAGGGCACGTGGAGCGTTCGACCAGCCGTGACGACCGGCGATATACCCTCGTCAAGGTCACCCGCAATGGGCGGCGGCTCGTGACGGGTCTGATCGCTCAGGCCGAAGCGCATGAGCGCGCGTTGCTGAAGCCCTTCAGTGTGCAGAAGATCGATTCCCTCAAGGAAATCCTCCGCGAGCTGATCGACCGGCATCGTCCGCCGGTCTGATCCCTGTCGACACGCTCATTTAGGGCGATACATCGAAAATTTCCCGGCGGGAAGGACTTCGAAATAGTCCGCCGGCCCGCCGCCGCGCAAGATCGGTTGCGCGAGCGCGGTATCGTAGATGCCGTCGCGCAGCAACGCGCGATCGATATGAACGGCGACGACTTCTCCTATTACCATCCACGTGTCCAGAAGCCCGGAGTCGATGGACGAGAGTTGCTGCACGTGCGTGACCACACATTCGAGTGCGACCGGGCTTTCGGCCACGCGCGGGGCCGCCACGATCATTGATGGCGCAGGCGTGAGACCCGCCAGTTCGAATTCGTCGATATGCGGCAACGCTTCGATGCTCGTGTGATTGACTTTCTCCGCCAATTTGCGCGTAGCCAGGTTATAGACGAATTCCCCCATTGTTTCCGCATTTCTGACCGTGTCTTTCTTGCCGACACTCGAAAACGCCACCAGCGGCGGTCGATAGTTGAAGATATTGAAGAAGCTGTATGGCGCGAGATTCAGCTTGTCATGCGCGTCCTGAGTGGAGATCCAGCCGATCGGACGAGGCCCGAGAATGGCGGGAATGGGATCGTGCGGCAGGCCATGGCCGTCGGTCTGCCGATAACTATGAATGTTGTCCGGGATCATCGTCGTCATCGAAGCGTGGTTTTAGTGACTGAAACGAGATTACCGCCGGCAGTCGGTACCTGGAATCCCGCCCCCTCAATTTCTGGCGCTTGCCGGATGCCATACGCAGGAACCGGATAGTGTGGCTGGCTCGGCGAAGATCGGGAGCGAATGACTTGCCGACAATGCGAGCGGCGCGGACTTCGACCGTAGTTGCAGTAACCGGACGACGAATGCAGGAACCGGCTGCAGAAGCGGTCACGGCAACCCGTTAAGCATGGTGACTTGCGGTGAACCTTTTGAACGATCTGCAAGGGCGGATGTGCCGGCGGCGCCTCATCGAGCGAGGCCGGTGCAACGACTGCGACCGGACTTGTCCGTTGGTCCGGGCCGTCTCATGGAAACAATGGAATATATCGACCGAGGCAAGCTCATGAAAATCGGCAGGTTGAAGATGCGTACGCGCCTGACATTGGCGTTTGGTGCGCTGATGATGTTGTTTGTGACAGGAGGACTCGTATCCTTGAGCCAGCTCAGAGAAGCGAACGCCAGGATCAGCGAGCTCGTGGATGACGGAGACGTCAAGCTCGCGTTGGCTGAGAATCTGTCACGTCAGGTCTATATCGGCGTGGATTCCATAAAGACGGTATTGCTGGTGACGGATGGCGATGCGATAGAGGCGTTGGTCAAGCGCGGTTATGCGGCAAAACAGCAATTCATGCGCGATCGCGAAACGCTGCGCGTGCTGAATCGAGGTTCGGCCGAAGCGAGTAAGCTGGTCGACGCCATATTCGAGACGAACGACAAACGCACCGTCGCCGACTTCGACCAGTTCGTTACGCTCGCGAAGCAGGGGCAGCACGAAGCCGCGGGGCAGTGGCTGGTCAGCCGGGCGGCCCCATCCATGCAGGCACTGCAGGACACGATCTCGCGTTTCATCGAGTTCCAGCGCGCACGCAATGCTGAGCTGAAGTCGAGCAGCGCAGCAGACTTCGAGCGATCGAAGCTCGTGTTGGCGGCGGTTCTGATGATGTGCCTCATCGCCATCGCGGGGATCGGCGTTGTGTTGACGCGTAGTTTGCGGCGTGAGTTGGGCGTGGAGCCGTCGGAGGCCCGTGATGTTACAAGTGCGGTCGCGCAAGGCGATTTGTCGTGCCCGGTGCCGGTTCGAGGTGCGCCCGCCGGCAGCCTCATTGTCTCGATGGGCGAAATGCAGGCGGGCTTGCGGCGCGTGATTGAAAGCGTTCGCCACCATGCCGAAAGCGTGACCTTTACCAGTCGCGAGATCGCCCTGGGCAACAACGAATTATCGGCCCGCACCGAGGAGCAGGCTGCGTCTCTCGAAGAGACGGCCGCGAGCATGGCTCAACTCACGGAGACCGTGAAGCAGAATGCGGACAACGCACGGCAGGCCAATTCGCTCGCGCTCCACGCGTCCGGGCTGGCCGATTCGGGTAACGAGGCGGTAGCGGAAATGATCCGTATCATCAAGGAGATAAATAAGCAATCGGTGCAGATGTCGGAGATAACCAGCTTGATTGAAGGCGTCGCGTTTCAGACCAATCTCCTTGCGCTCAACGCGGCAGTAGAGGCAGCGCGAGCGGGTAGCCAAGGTCGCGGTTTCGCTGTCGTAGCGAGCGAAGTGCGCGGCCTGGCACAACGCGCTGCGACTGCCGCGAAGGAAATCAAGGCACTGATCCTGTCGTCCGTTGCGATGGTTCAGGACGGCGTAAAGCAGGCCGGCGATGTCGGGGGGACGATGAGCGATGTGGGCACGGCCATCAAGCGGGTGTCGGATATCGTCGGCGAAATATCCGCTGCGTCTGACGAGCAAAGCCGTGGTATCGAGCAAGTTCATCAGGCGGTCTCGCAACTGGACGAGGTAACGCAGCATAACGCGGCGCTCGTCGAGCAGGCGGCCGCAGCGGCGCAGTCGCTCGATGAGCAGGCGTCAAATCTGAAAGTGGCAGTGTCGGTCTTTCGACTCGAAGCAAGAGTCGATTGTTCGATCTGATCCCTCGTCTTCTCGATCTTCCTCCGGGTCGCATGCTCCGCCCTGAAGGGCGCTGCACGGGCCGGAACCGTCACCCAGGTGATCGCGAGGGCAACTTTGGACGCACGTTGCCGGGAATTTGCCCGGAGGTCGCTTTGCCGGCAAGGCATTGAGGCCAATATTGGATTGCAGCCGGACAAGTATGGGTAGGATCGTGGGTCGGAAGCCATCTACGATCGAGGGAGTCTTGCCTGGCGCGTCTCCGCGAGCGGTGGTTGGAGTTGGCTGCCTTCCGCCACAAGGCTTTCTTTCGGCTTGTGCCCGAGAAACGGCGCCTCAACCGACTCACCGCGTCGCGATCGCCACCGCCGCACCGGCCATCGCGGTCGCGCTCGTGCGGTTCGCGATCCGTTTCGCACGCGCCGACGTCAGAAAAGCCCGCGCGCGCACGGCGAGCAGCGACCAGAAGCAGTCGGCGAGAATCAGAACGGCGAGCATCGTGCCGACCAGCTCGGCCCATGCGAGCACGCCGACATGCGTCAGATCGACGATCGTCGGCAGCAGCGCCAGATAGAACAGCATGATCTTCGGGTTGCCGAGCGTGACCAGCGTGCCCGCGACGAACATGCGCCACGGCGACTGGCCGCGCGGCAGGTCGTCGGCCTGCGTGTCGGTCGGCGCGGTCCACATCTTCCACGCGAGGAACAGCAGGTACGCGACGCCGAGCAATTTCAGCACGAGCAGGCCCGTCTCGAACGTGCGCGCGAACGCGGACAGCCCGGCCACCGCCAGCGTGAGCCACAGCGCTTCGCCGATCCACATCGCGGCGAGGAACGGCAGCACGTCTCGCACGCCGTTCGTCAGCACGCGCGCGACGAGCGCGGCGACGCTCGGGCCGGGCGTGCCGGCGGTGACGAGCAGGGCGATGGCGAACACGGCGAGCGCGGACAGCGTCATGGCGAACCTCGTGGAAGGGGCGTTCGAAAGATATGAAGTTTCGATTATAGTGACGGCCGTTCCCGCCTGCCTACCTCTACCTCGTCGTGATGACAGCATCGATCCGGATTCGCCGCGCCACGCGCGAAGACGCGGCCGCCATGGCCGCAGTGGAAGTCGCCGCCGCACAGCGCTTTCGCGACATCGGCATGGCCGACATCGCCGACGGCGAGCCGACCGATGCGGCCGACGTGCTCGTGCGCATCGACGGCGGCCGCGCGTATGTCGCAACCGATGAAGCGGGCGTGTGCGTCGGCTTCGCGTTCTACCGGCTGCTCGATGCGCAGCGGCTGTATCTCGAGGAACTGGATGTCGCGCCGTCGCATGCCGGGCAGCGGATCGGCGCACGCCTGATCGAGCAGATCGTCGCGCGCGCGGCGCAGGACGGCATCGCGCAGATCGTGCTGTCGACGTTTCGCGACGCACCGTGGAATGCGCCGTACTACGCGCGCCTCGGCTTTCGCATCGTCGACGATGCATCGCTCGACGACACGCTGCGCGCGATCCGCGCGCACCACGTTGCCCGCGGGCTCGACGAGACGCAGCGCGTGTTCATGCGCGCGGACGTGCGCGCATGAACGGGGGGCCGGCCGTCAGGCCGCGTCGCTGAGCGCCGGGTAATCGGTGTAGCCCGTTTCGCCTTCCGCGTAGAACGTCTCCGGCACCGGCTTGTTCAGCGGTGCGTCGAGTTCGAGGCGGCGCGGCAGGTCGGGGTTCGCGATGAACAGCTTGCCCCACGCGATCGCGTCGGCGTTGCCGCTCGCGAGCGTTGCCTGCGCGGATTCCAGCGTGAACTGCTCGTTCGCGATCAGCGGGCCGCCGAACGCTTCCTTCAGACGCGGGCTCAGATGGTCGCCAGAATACGATTCGCGCGTGAAGATGAACGCGATCTTGCGGCGGCCGAGCTCGCGCGCGACATAACCGAACGTCGCGGCCGGATCGGAATCGCCCATCGTATGCGCGTCGCCGCGCGGTGCGAGGTGCACGCCGACACGGCCCGCGCCCCACACGTCGATGGCCGCGTCGACCACTTCGAGCAGCAGGCGCGCGCGATTTTCGATCGGGCCGCCGTATGCGTCGGTGCGGTGGTTGGTGCTGTCCTGCAGGAACTGGTCGAGCAGGTAGCCGTTCGCACCGTGGATCTCGACGCCGTCGAAGCCGGCCTGCTTTGCGTTCTCCGCGCCCTTGCGGTATGCGGCGACGATGCCCGGAATTTCATCGAGTTCGAGCGCGCGCGGCGTCACGAACGGACGCGGCGGGCGCACGAGGCTCACGTTGCCGCCCGCGGCGATCGCGCTCGGCGCGACCGGCAGGTCGCCGTCCAGGAACACCGGGTCGGAAATCCGGCCGACGTGCCAGAGCTGCAGCACGATGCGGCCGCCGGCCGCGTGCACGGCTTGCGTCACGCGCTTCCAGCCTTCGACCTGCTCGTCGGACCAGATGCCCGGCGTGTCCGCGTAGCCGACGCCCTGCGGCGTGACCGACGTCGCTTCGCTGATGATGAGGCCGGCCGACGCGCGTTCGGCGTAATAGCGGGCCATCAGGTCGTTCGGGACGCGCCCGGCGCTTGCGCGGGCACGGGTGAGCGGCGCCATCACGACGCGGTTCGGCAGGTTCAGGTCGCCGAGGGTAACGGGATCGAACAGGGTGGGCATGGCAGATAACCTCTTCACGAAAAACGGGAGAGCCGGTGCCGGGCACACGGCCGATACCCGTATGGCCGATTCGGCCGGTGGCTAGAGTTCGCGGCGCAGCGCGTCGTGAAATGCGTCGATGACGGCCTCGTTGCGCCGGAAGAACGCCCACTGCCCGATCCGCGTCGACGTCACGAGCCCCGCGCGCTGCAGCGTCGCGAGGTGCGCGGAGACGGTCGACTGCGACAGCCCGCAGCGCGCGTCGATCTGGCCCGCGCAGACGCCGTGGTCGTACGGCAGCGTCTGCGCCGGGAAATGCGCGTCGGGCGTTTTCAGCCAGACGAGGATTTCCCGGCGCACGGGGTTCGAGAGCGCTTTCAGGATCGCGTCGATGTCGAGTTCGGTCGGCATGGAAAGGGCGGGTGGTCGGGCGTTCGGTCAGGTGAGCCGGTGCTGGCGAGGTATCGTCGATGGTCGAATCATATATCGGAAATTTACGATATTCATGGAAGGCACTGACGCCAATGGGGTTGATAGGCGCTGCCTTATGGAAGGGAAGGCAGTATTTCGGGGCCGGATGGTTTCCGGAGCGCTTCCGGCATGCTCGCCCGTCACAGTCAATTTATCTTCCGACCGTAAGTAATCTTTCCGTTCAAATCGAATACGGCGTTCTGCCGTGCTGACCGCGCATGCCCGCCGGACAAGGGTTCGCGGGTTAGTTGAAGCTTGGCACGGGCTTTGCAGTACTAGAGCGCAAATGAACCGGAGGAGTCCGCCCGATGCCAGCGAAACGTGCGACGGTCTCGAAAGCGATGGAGACGCCGCAGCCACGCGAGCGTTGTCGCCGCGGCGCAGCGCCGTGCGATCCCGACGTGCTGTCCATGTCCGCCTTGATGGGCCTCGTGGAAGCCGCATGCGTCGACGCGATGTGCGACCGAGTGCGGAGCGATGAGTGGTCGATCGGCCGCATGACGCATTTCACGCATCTGGTGCCGACGCGATCGGACGTCCCGGTTTTCGTCACCGCGACGTTCCGGACGTTCGACGGCGAACGGTACTGGTTCGATGTCGTGGCGACCGATGCGGCCGGTCCGGTGGCGAGCGCGAGCCACGCGCGCTCGATCGTGGAGCGTTCCGCACTCGAGTTTCAGTGTGCAAGCCGTCGCGGCCGTGCCGGCGATATGGATTCGTCATGCTAAAGGAAACGAGAACATGAAAGTGGAGTCGTCAATCAACGCAAACAACGCGCTTTTCGACGAGGCATTCGAAACCCTGCCGCCCGGGCAGGTGCGCCGGCATCAGGACGGGCTATGGTCGCCCCAGTGGGACTACATCCGTTCGATGTCGACGTTCTATCGCGGGAAACTGTCGCGCTGGATCGACCGGGAAGTGACGCTGGATTCGCTGCAGGAGCTGCCTTTCACCGAGAAGGACGAGCTCCGGATCAGCCAGGAGGCGGCTTCTCCATTCGGCGACTACGTGGCTTGCGGCGAGGCGGGCGTGTCCCGCCTTCATCGCACCTCCGGGACGACCGGGCGCCCGTTGATTCTGGCGAACAGCGCGGCCGATGCGTACCGGGTCGCCCGGGTCGGCGCGCGGTCGATGTGGGCCGCCGGGTTGCGGCCGACGGATCGCGTGGTTCACTGCCTGAACTACTGCATGTGGACCGGCGGCTTCACCGATCACACGATTCTCGAGGCGACCGGCGCGACGGTCGTGCCGTTCGGCGTGGGCAATACGCGTCTGCTGATCGATTCGATCGTCAATCTCGGCATCAACGCGATTTCGTGCACGCCGTCGTATCCGGGGCTCATCGAGCAGATCCTGCGTGAATCGACCGATCTTCGCCCCCGCGACCTGAAGCTGACGTTGGGCCTGTTCGGCGGCGAGGCCGGGCTCGACAACCTGGATCTGCGCAACGCGATGGAAGAGAAGTGGGGTTTCAAGATCCGCAACGCCAACTTCGGTCTGTCGGAAGTACTGAGCATTCTCGGCGGACAAACCGACTGGACCAACGATTTGCTGTATCACGCGAGCGACGTCGTCTTTGCCGAAATCGTCGATCCCGCCACGTTGCAACGCCTGCCGATCGAGGCGGGGACCGTCGGTGAACTGGTCTGTACGCACTTGCAGAAGGAATGCCAGCCGCTCGTGCGCTACCGCACGCGAGACGTCGTCACCGTGACCGGCGTCGATCGCGGGCCGGACGGCCGCACGGCGTGGCGATTCCGTGTCACCGGCCGCACCGACGACATGTTCAACGTGCGCGGCATCAACGTGTTCCCGAGCGCCGTTCGCGTGGCCGTCGAATCGCTGCCGCAATGGGCGTCGGGAATCTTCCGGATCGTGCTGAAGGGGGACGGGCCGTACGACCGGATCACGATGACGGTCGAAGCCGCGCAGGGATTGCCGGCCGCCGACTGGCCGAAGGCCAGGGAGCAGGTCGAGGCGGCGATCCGCACGCGGGTCGGTTCGACGGCAGACGTGACGATGGTGCCGTTCGAACATTTCCCGCGCACCGAAGGAAAAACCCGCTGGGTCGAAAAGGAGGCGTGATGAGCTACGCAAGAATCGAGAAATCGGGAGCCGTGTCGACGGTGATCCTCAATCGCCCGGAGCGGCTGAACGCGATCAGCGGCGACCTGCTGGACGATCTTCATCGGGCGCTGGTGGAGGTCAATGCCGATGACGGCTGCAATGCGATCGTATTCACGGGCGCGGGACGGGCCTTCTGCGCGGGCGACGATCTGAAGGAGTTCGACAAGCAGACCGAGAGCGATGCCAGCATCCGCAGTCACGTCGAACGCATCCAGCAGATCACGCGCGACCTGATGTTCAACGGCAAGCCGGTCATCGGCGCGGTGCACGGGTTTGCCGTCGGCGGCGGATTCGAGTGGCTGCTCAACTGCGATCTGGTCGTGGCGTCGGACGACCTGGTGTGCTTTTTCCCCGAAATGGAGTGGGGGCAGTTCGTCACCGGGGGCGTGACGCAGCTCCTGCCGCAGAGCGTCGGCCATCAGCGCGCGATGGAGCTGTGGCTGCTGGGCGAGCGCCAGTCGGCTCGGCAACTGCATGCGCTGGGTCTCGTCAATCGCGTCGTCGAACCGGGGAAGGTCGTCGACACCGCGCTGGAGCTCGCCGCGCGTGTCGCCGAACGTTCGGTCTTCTCCGTATCGAGACTGAAGCGTCTGCTGACGATGGAGCTGTCGACCGAGTTGACCCGCAGTCTCGAGCTCGAGCAGTCCGCAACCGTGGCGGCGTTTGCGACACCCGACGCCGCCCGCCGTGTCCAGGCCTTTGCCGCGAGGAAATGACCATGACTATCAAAGCACTGACGTTCGACTATTTCGGCACGCTGGTGGATGTCGACAAGGGGGGCATGGCGGGGATTGCCGAAGTCATGCGCATTCTCGGCGTCGCTTCTTCGCGCCCGGTATTCGACGTGTACCTCGACTGGGACATGCGCAACGTGCAGACCTATCGCGGCGGCGCGTACCGCAGCTATCGCGCGGTCGCGCAGGACGCACTGACCGGCTGCCTCGACACGCTGTTCCCGAACGCGCTCGACGGCCACGACGTCGAGGCGCTCACCGACGTGCTGCTCACGCACCTCGTCGAGTCGTCGCCGCCGCACGCGGATGCGCTCGAGTTTCTCGACTGGGCCGGGGCGCGCTATCCGCTGATGCCGATCACGAACATGGACAGCGATCTCTGGCGCAGAAGCCAGCTCACGCGCTATTTCGAGCATGTCACGACGGCCGAGATGGCCAAGGCGTACAAGCCTTCGCATCTGATATTCAGCCTCGCGCTGGATCGCCTCGGGCTGGACGCGCACGACGTGCTGCACTGTTCGCTCGCCAGCTGGGCGGATATCGACGGCGCGAAGCCGCTCGGCATGCACGTGGCATGGATCAACCGCGCCGCGGACACGCTCGGCCCGTGGCAGCCGCGTCCCGATTTCGAGTTCGAGACGCTGTCGCCCGTTCGCGATGTCCTGACCCAGTCGCAGTCCGCCACTTCGGGGGAATTGAAATGAAACGCACGATCCTGATGTTTGCCGTCACCGTCGTCGGTGTCGGCGTGACCGGATTTTCGTCCGGTGCGAGCGCCGATACCGTCGTCAAGATCGGCGCGGCCGGCCCGCTGACGGGCAGCTCGGCCCAGAGCGGCAAGGACGACGAACGCGGCGTGCAGCTGGCCATCAACGAGCTGAATGCCCGCAAGCTGGTGATCGGCGGACAGCCGGTCAAGTTTCAACTGGTGTCGGTCGACGATCAGGGCGACCCGAAGGTGGGCGTGAACGTCGCGCAGAAGCTGGTCGACGGCGGCGTGGCGGCCGTGATCGGACATTACAACTCCGGCGTGAGCATTCCGGCCGCGCGGATATACAACGATGCGCACGTCGTGATGATCACGGGCGCGTCGTCGAACCCGGAGCTGACCCGGCTGGGATTTCCGTACGTGTATCGTCTCGCGACGAACGACAACGTGATGGGCCGGCGCATGGCCGATTACTCGGCCAACGTGCTGAAGCTCAAGCGCGCGGCCGTGGTCGACGACCGGACCGCGTACGGCACCGGCGTGGCGGACGTGTTCGTGAAAACCGCGGAGAAGGACGGCATGACCGTCGTCGCGCGTGAATACAGCACGGACAAGACGACGGACTTCAAGGGCATCCTTACGCACATCAAGGCGACCAATCCGCAGGTCGTGTTCTACGGCGGCTATTACGCGCAGGCGGCGCTGCTTGCGCGCCAGATGGTCGATCTCGGCATCAACGCGGTGCTGGTCGGTGGCGACGGCATCTGTTCGCCGGAGTTCAGCAAGCTGTCGAACAACGTTCTCGACAACAAGATGTTCTGCGCGCAGGGCGGCGCGCCGCTCGACAGCCTGCCCGACGGCAAGCGTTTCAGGAGCCGGTTCAAGAGCACGTTCGGCGCCGACGTGGATACCTATGCGCCGAGCTTCTATGCGGCGACGCTCGTCGTGGCCGATGCGATGCAAAAGGCCAATTCGACGTCGCCCGAGGTGTATTCGAAGGTGATGCGCGAGCAATCGTTCACCAGCATGCTCGGGCCGGTGAAGTTCGACGCGCAGGGCGACTGGGTCGATGCGCCGGTGACCGTCTACAAGCTGTCGGGCGGCACCCTGACGCCGGTCGGCGTGCAGTAGCGAACGCGGCGTCGAAGCCCGGTTCGAGGCGGCGCCGTGGTCGCGCCGGGCCGGGCATCGATGCCTGGATGAACGGCCCGACGCCGTTGCGATTCAGCCGCGCGGCATCGGCATCGCGGCAATGATTTGACCGACAAGGAGATTTCATGATCCATTCCGGAGCGACGGCGACCCTGACGCGTCGGGTCGCCGTGCAGGACCTGGCTTCCGCCTTCGGCAACGATTCGGATGAAGCGTATCCGGACGTGATGTCGACGCCCGCGATGCTCGGTCTCATGGAGCGGGCATGCGCGGAAATCATGCGCGGCGAACTGGAGAACGGGCAGTTGTCGGTCGGCGTCACGACGCAGCTGACGCACTCGGCGCCCACGCCGGTCGATGCGCAAGTGAGCGCCACGGCCAGCTTCCGCGGGCGGGAAGGCAGCCTGTTCGTATTCGATGTCGTCGTGCACGATCCCAAAGGGCAAGTCGGCAGCGGAACACATGCGCGCGCGATCGTCGATCGCGCCGCCATCGAGAAGAAGGCCGCGTCGCGCCGTTGATCGCGGCAATGGCCGGCCGTGGCCGGCAGTGGCGCGAGCGTTCGTCGCACGGGCGGCAGCGGGGTTCAACATGAACGGTTTTTGCGCTGGTAAGCTGGGCGGATCTGCCACCGTGCTGCGAACGATAATGGACGAGCGAAGTCTGGGCGCTGCCGACCGATCCGGCGATCTCCGGTCGGCGATCGATACGGCTTGCTGGCGCGATGCAAGACGTGTTGCGGCGCAGCGGTTCGGCGCATACGTGCTGACGTTGGACGACGACGCGGTTCCGCTCGAAGCGGCGGACGACGCTGCGCGCGCGCTGGCCGCGCAGTGCGGCATCGACGTCGGCGCGCTGGCGCTCGACCGGCTGCTGCGCGACGTCCGCGATGCGTTGCGGGAAGGCGGCGCGACGGTCGATGTGCCGCTCGCCGCCGTGGACGGCCTGCACTGCGCCGCGACCTGCGTGCCGGCCGGATCCGCCAGGGTCTACCTGCTCGCATTGCGGCGAGCGGAACGCGACGCGCGATCGCTGCACGACATGCTCGCGCTGCTCGACATCACGCTGGGCGTCTCGCTGAAAAGTCATTTCGACCTCGTCGCGCACCAGACGCTGGTGGAGGAGCAGAAGGCGATCATCGACCACATCGGCGACGGGCTGATGGTGCTCGGTCGAGGCGGCATCGTGCGTCATGCGAGTACCGTCGCGGGACGGATTCTCGGGATCGATCCGGTGGCCAGCATCGGGCGGCCGCTCGAGGCGCTGATCGACTTCGAGCCGATCATTGCGCCGATCTTCACGACCGGCGTGGGCTACGTCGATCGCGAACTCATCATCGACTCGCCCGCCCGTCACCTGCACCTGATCGACACGGCGATTCCCGTCAAGAACAGCTGCGGGCAGGTGGTTTCCGTCGTCAACACGTTCCGCGAGATCAAGCGCGTGCGCAGCATCGCCGGCAAGTATGCGGGCAACTACGCGCGCTATACGTTCGAGAACATCGTCGGGCAGAGCGACAGCCTGCTCGACGCGATCGGCGCCGCCCGCAAGGCGGCGCACGGTTCGGCGAATCTGCTGCTCAGCGGCGAAAGCGGCGTCGGCAAGGAGGTTTTCGCGCAGTCGATCCACAACGCGAGCGCACGCCAGGCCCAGCCGTTCATTGCGATCAACTGCGCCGCGCTGCCGCACGACCTGATCGAAAGCGAACTGTTCGGGCACGCGCCGGGCAGTTTCACCGGGGCGACCAAGGAAGGGCGGCCGGGGAAATTCGAGTCCGCCGACGGGGGCACCGTCTTTCTCGATGAAATTTCGGAGCTTCCGATCGATGTGCAGGCGAAGCTTCTGCGCGTACTCCAGGAACGCGAAGTGACCCGGCTCGGAGATACCAAGGGGATCCCGATCGACGTGCGCATCATCTGTGCGAGCAACCGCGATCTGGAAGCGATGGTGGCGGCGAAGGAGTTCCGGGAGGATCTGTACTATCGCTGCAACGTCATCGAGATCTCGATTCCGCCGTTGCGATCGCGCAAGGCCGACATCACGGCGACCGCGAACTTTTTCCTGAGCAAGTACGCGACGCTGCTGAACAAGAAGATATTCGGGTTCAGCAAACGGGCGCTCGATCAGATGCATGCCTACGCATGGCCGGGCAATGTCCGGGAGCTGGAGAATCTCGTCGAGCGCACCGTGAACCTGAGCGACGAAGGCATCATCGACGACGTGTCGGCTTTGTTGCGGCCGCCGCGCGGCGCGGGCGGCATGTCCGATCCGATACCGGCACCCGGCATGCAGCGAAAGCCCGGCACGCAGGGCGATCAGGCGATTCAATCGCTGAGGGACGTCGAGCGCGACGCGATCCATCATGCGCTGGCCGCGTGCCGATTCAACGTGACGCGTTGCGCGGCCCTGCTCGAAATCTCGAAGCCGGCGTTGTATGCAAAGGTGAAGCGATACAACATCAAGCTCGAACGGCCGTTGCATTAGCCGGCTCCGGCCATTCGGCGCGTGGATCGCTGCCGACGCCGGTGCCGATCGGCGCGGCTGGTCGAGCCGGGGTGGGCCGCCGCCATGCCATGGCGGCGTGAGTGCGAGTGCGAGTGCGTGTGCGTGTACGCGCGTGCCTTCGATGCTGCGCGACGGGCGATCCGCGCGGCGATACCGCGCGCCGCATCGGCATCAGCCATGCCGCTCCCCGATCCGGTTCTCGTCCGGGCTCCACACGCTCAATCCTTCCGTCGGCGCCATCGGAATCTCCCACGGCCGCGCGGCGATCGTCTGCATCGTCGCCTCGAACCCCGCCTGCCGGCGCGCCGCAATCCCGGCCGGCGTGAAATCGATGTCCTTCCACTGGTCGTCGCCGTCGAGCCGCGGCGCCGCGAGCTTGATCACGCGCATCGTCGTCTGGCAGCCCCACGCGGCGAGCGCCTGCACGTCGGCCGACGTGCGCTCCGCTTCCGGCAGCCGCGTGACCAGTTCCTGGATCACGTGCCGCAGCCGGTGAATCTGCTGTTGCCGCGCGATATGGCTGTCGGTGCGGCTCGCGTACTGGATGTCCTTCTGCCGCTCCGACACCTGCCAGATGCTTTTCGGCTCGGGTCCGACCGGATTCCACATCTGCACCGAGAAGATGATCGAGCTGCGGCGCGGCGCGTCGTCCAGCACGACCTCGACCGGCGTATTCGAATAGATGCCGCCGTCCCAGTACGGCGCGCCGTCGATCCGCACGGCCGGAAACGCGGGCGGCAGCGCGCCCGAACTCATCACGTGCTCGATGCCGAGCGGCAGGTCGCGCGAATCGAAATAGCGCATCGCGCCGGTGCACGCATCGACCGCGCCGACGGTCACGCGCGGCCGGCCCGCGTTCAGCCGGTCGAAATCGACGAGCGAGGCGAGCGTGGCACGCAGCGGATCGACCACGTAGTACGACGCGTGCTCGACGCCGACGTGCGCGAGCGGCCCGAGCCACGCGGCCGGGTTCGGCCGGAAAAATCCCGGGATGCCCGCGCCGATGACGCCGAGCTCGGCGCCGATCTTGTCCCAGCTCGTCGGGAAGCCCGGCACGTCGAGCGCGGGCTGTCCGGTGACGCGGCGCCAGAACTCGGCCATCCGTTGCGCGCGATGTCCCGGCGCATTGCCGGCGATCAGCGCCGCGTTGATCGCGCCGATCGACGTGCCGATGATCCAGTCGGGCTGGATGCCGGCCGCATCGAGCGCCTCGTAGACGCCGAGCTGGTACGCGCCCAGCGCGCCGCCGCCCTGGAGGACGAGCACGACTTGCCCGGGCAGTTTCGCAGGTGCGGATTGATTCGCCGTCATCGCTGGCCTCGTGGTCGGTCACGGCCGGAGGCGCCGGCCGGATGGAATCAGTGTAGGCGATCGGCGGACGGTTCTCGTGCGGGAATCGGGCGTTGCGGGCCGCGTGCATCCATGCCGGTTATCGGTTATCGAGCGCGAGCCGGCGCGGATTCGGGTGCGGCACGGCGTGCCGATCCGGCCGCGTTCGCGGCCGGCGTTGCGACCAGGCGCACAGCCCGCGCGCCGCGTATCGGCATGTGCCGCACGCTCATTCGACGGTGATCGTCTCCTTCATATAAGGATGGATCCCACAGAACACCTTGTATACGCCCGGCTTGTCGAAGCGGAACGAATAGGTTTCGTCCTGGTCGAGCGCCTTCGAATGAAAGATCCCCGCGTCGTTGACGACGGTATGCGGTTCGGCGTCGAGATTCTTCCACGTGATCGTCGTGCCGGCCTTGATCGTGGTCGACATCGGCGAAAACATGAAATTGCGGATCGTCACGAGCGAGTCGGCCGGGCCCTGCGCGAACGCGGCGAGCGGTGTGCCGCCGATCGCCGCACACAGGAACAGCGCGGCCGGCAGCGCCGGTTTCCCGAAGCGGTTCATGTCGGTCTCCCGGTACGTCATGCGAGCGTCGCGTCATGCAGCGACGATGCGAGCGGATGGCCCGAGAAGTCGACCGTCGTGACGCCGAGCATCGCGGGCAGCCGGTCGCGCGGCACCGTGAGCGGCACCGGGCCCGGCCCGTTGCCGGCCGTCGGCTGCGGGAACGCGGTGGAGCGCGCGGTATGGAACGTCACGTTGCCCTCGACCTTCGACACGATCTGGTGGATGTGTCCGTTCAGCACGGTGACGGAACCGAAGCGGCGCAGCAGCGCCATCGTCTGCGGCGCGTCGCCGGTGCCCCAGCCCCACGGTTCGTAGATGGTCCACATCGGCATGTGCGAGAACACGACGATCGGCGTGCTCGACGACTGTCCCTTCAGGTCTTGCGCGAGCCATGCAAGCTGATCGTCGCCGAAGCTGCCGAGCCCGTTCGGTTTGAAGTGCATCACGTTGACGAGCGCGACGAAGTGCACGCCCGCGTGATCGAAGCTGTAGTAGCCGCGGTTGTTCGACGCGCTGCCGAACCGGCTGAAGTACTCGGCGCCCGACCCGTCGGTGACGTCGTGTTCGCCGGGCACCGTGTGCAGCTCCGGCACGCGCAGCGCGGACAGCAGTTGCGACGCGCGGTCGAATTCCTCCGGTTTGGACAGGTGCGTGATGTCGCCGGTGTGGATGGCCAGCGCGGGCGCGGCGGACATGCCGTTGACGAGATCGATGGTCTGCCGCAGCGTCGCCGCGACGTCGGGATTCGCGTCCTTGTTGAAGCCGATGTGCGTGTCGCTGATCTGCACGAACAACGGCCGGCCCGCATCGGCGGAGGGGCGCTCGCCGTTTTGCGCGAGCGCGAGGTCGAACGGCGTCAGGATGCCGCCCGACAGCGTAAACAGCGTACCGAGGCCGCCGAACGCCATGCATTGCAGGGCTTTGCGGCGCGACGGGCGGGTGGGAGTCGATGAAGACATGTGAGCCTCGCAATCGTATGACGGAACCGGACGGCCGGATCGTCCGGAAATAAACCGGCGTCGTTCGCTTGCGATACCGATGCGGCGGCGGATTTATTCCCGCGTGTTACGAGGCGGAACCCCGGTGCTCGCGGCTTGCGAGCCGAGACGGGGTCATAGCAGGATGACCTGTCAATGTCCTGTAAGTGACATGTCACATTTGCGTCATGGCCGCCCGATAGCCTGCGACACCGAATCACCTCTCCGGAGCCCCTCATGCCGAATCTCGCGGCAACGGAAACCAGCGGTGCCGCCAGCCATCGCACACGCACCATCAGCCTCGCGCTGTTTTTTCTGATCATTGCCTGCGGTATCGTCTACGTGGGCGTTCACCTGAGCGCGGATCTCGGCCCGGTCAAGGAAAGCTCGATCCTGCCGTTCCTGCTGCTCATCGTCGCGCTGCTGATCGCGCTCGGCTTCGAATTCGTGAACGGTTTTCACGACACCGCGAACGCGGTCGCGACCGTCATCTATACGCATTCGCTCGATCCGCACCTGGCGGTGGTGTGGTCGGGGCTGTGGAACCTGTGCGGCGTGCTCGTCTCGAGCGGCGCCGTCGCGTTCGGCATCCTGCAGTTGCTGCCGGTCGAACTGATCCTGCAGGTCGGCAGCGGGTCGGGCTTCGCGATGGTGTTCGCGCTGCTGATCGCGGCCGTCACGTGGAACCTCGCGACCTGGTATTTCGGCCTGCCGTCGTCGAGCTCGCATACGCTCGTCGGCTCGATCATCGGCGTCGGGCTGATGAACCAGATCGTCAGCGGCCCGTCGGGCACGAGCGGCGTCGACTGGAACCAGGCGCTCGGCGTCGGCAAGGCGCTGCTGTTCTCGCCGCTGGTCGGCTTCGTGCTATCCGCGCTCGTGTTGCTGCTGCTGAAGGCGCTCGTGCGCGTGCCGGCGCTGTATCAGGAGCCGAAGGGCAACAAGCCGCCGCCGTTCTGGATCCGCCTGCTGCTGATCCTCACCTGCACCGGCGTGTCGTTCGCGCACGGGTCGAACGACGGGCAGAAGGGCATGGGTCTCATCATGCTGATCCTGATCGGCGTGATGCCGACCGCCTATGCGCTGAACAAGGCCGTGACGCCCGACCAGACGAGCACGTTCGTCGCGGTCGCGCGCCATGCATCGACGACGCTCGTGAAGTACGCGGACCCCGCCGCGCAGTCGGGCGACGCGCGCGCCGACGTCGAGGCCTACGTGCGCACCCACAAGCTGGCACCCGCGACGATTCCCGCGCTGCGCAAGCTCACCGACACGATCGCCGACCAGGTCGCGCAGGCCGGCGGCATTGCGAGCGTGCCGCAGAACCTCGTCGACAACGTGCGCAACAACATGTACGTCGCGTCCGAGGCGATCCGGCTGATGGAAAAGGCGAAGGCGCCGGCGTTCTCCGCCGAGGATGCGAGCGCGCTCGACGCGTTCAAGCAGCAGATGGACCGCGCGACGAAGTTCATCCCCACGTGGGTGAAGGTCGCCGTCGCGATCGCGCTCGGTCTCGGCACGATGGTCGGCTGGAAGCGGATCGTCGTGACGGTCGGCGAGAAGATCGGCAAGTCGCACCTCACGTACGGGCAGGGCGCGTCCGCCGAAGCCGTCGCGATGCTGACGATCGGGATGGCCGACGCATACGGGTTGCCGGTGTCGACGACGCACGTGCTCGCGTCCGGCGTGGCCGGCACGATGACCGCGAGCGGCGCGGGGCTGCGCTGGGACACGGTGCGCAACCTCGTGCTCGCGTGGGTGCTCACGTTGCCCGCGTCGATCGCGCTGTCCGCCGTCCTGTACTGGGCGCTGCACGGCCTGTTCTGAACCGCGTCGGCTGATGCCGCGCCCGGCCGCGCGTCATGCGGCCGGCCCCATCGATTTTCAATTCGACCAAGACGCTACCGATGGATATCAGTTTCGATCCGAACCGCACCGCGAACGCCTCGGCGTGGCGCGTGCTCCCCAACCGCTGGGATGCCGTCGCGTTTCCGCTGATCATCTGCCTGCTCGCGATGGCGATCGTCGGTTTCCATCAGACGATGGCGCCGATCGGCGTGCTGCAGACGCAGAAGATCTCGCTCGATCCGTCGAACCTGCCTGAATACGCGCTGCGCACCACGCTGCGGATGCTCGCCGCGATGGTCGCGTCGCTCGTATTTACGCTCGTCTACGGCACGCTCGCCGCGAAAAGCCGCCGCGCGGGCATGGTGCTGATCCCGATCCTCGACATCCTGCAGTCGGTGCCGGTGCTCGGCTATATCTCGTTTACGGTCACGTTCTTTCTCGCGCTGTTTCCGGGGCGCGTGCTCGGCGCCGAACTCGCGGCGATCTTCGCGATCTTCACGAGCCAGGCATGGAACATGACGTTCAGCTTCTACCAGTCGCTGCGCACCGTGCCGCGCGACCTGAGCGAAGTGTCGCGCGGCTTCCACCTGACGTCGTGGCAGCGCTTCTGGAAGCTCGAGGTGCCGTTCTCGATGCCGGGCCTGATCTGGAACATGATGATGTCGATGTCGGGCGGCTGGTTCTTCGTCGTCGCATCGGAGGCCATCACCGTCGGCAACCAGATCATCACGCTGCCGGGCATCGGCGCGTATCTCGCGCAGGCCATCTCGGACAAGAACCTCGGTGCGGTGGGCTGGGTGATCGTCGCGATGTCGGTCGTGATCCTCGCGTACGACCAGTTCCTGTTCCGTCCGCTCGTCGCGTGGGCCGACAAGTTCCGGATGGAGAACACCGCGTCGGGCGATGCGCCGCAGTCGTGGCTGCTCGACATGCTGCGCCGTACGCACCTGATCCATCAGTTGCTGGTGCCGGCCGGCTGGCTGCTGTCGCAGGCGGCTCGCGTGCCGCTGCGCGTGCCGTCGTTCAAGGGTGTCGGTGCGCGCGTCGCATCGAGCCGCCGCTCGTCGCGCATCGGCGACATCGTGTGGGGCGCGTGCGTGATCTTGCTGACGGTGTACGTCGTATGGCGCGTCGTCAGTTTCGTCGCGACCGGCGTGACGATGGCCGAAGTCGGTCACGTGCTCGTGCTCGGGCTCATCACGCTGCTGCGCGTGCTGGTGCTGATCGCGATCGCGTCGTTGATCTGGGTGCCGCTCGGTGTGCTGATCGGACTGCGCCCGAAGCTGGCCGAGAAGATCCAGCCGCTCGCGCAGTTCCTCGCCGCATTCCCCGCGAACCTGCTGTTCCCGGTGTTCGTGATCGTGATCGTTCACTTCCACCTGAACGCGGACATCTGGCTGTCGCCGCTGATCGTGCTCGGCACGCAGTGGTACATCCTGTTCAACGTGATCGCCGGCGCGATGTCCTACCCGAACGACTACAAGGAAGCGACGAAGAACTTCCGCATTCGCGGCTGGCAGTGGTGGCGGCAAGCGATCCTGCCCGGCATCTTCCCGTACTACGTGACCGGTGCGATCACCGCGTCGGGCGGCGCGTGGAACGCGAGCATCGTGTCCGAGTTCGTGCAATGGGGCGACACGAAGGTCGTCGCGCACGGCCTGGGCGCATATATCGCGCAGACCACCATCGCTGGCGATTTCCCGAAGATCATCCTGGGCATCGCCGTGATGTCCCTGTTCGTTACCTTGTTCAACCGCCTGCTGTGGCGTCCGATGTACGCCTATGCGGAATCCCGGCTCCGTCTCGATTGAGAGTAAGCACGATGCAAAATTCGACCGTCATCAACGCCCCTGCCCAGGCGCCGCTCCAGCCGCCGCGTCTCGGCGAGGAAATCCTGCGTGTCGAGCACGTGAACCGCGGCTTCAACAAGTCGCAGGGCGAATTGCTCGTGCTCGACGATGCGAACCTGTCGCTGCGCGAAGGCGAGATCGTCGGGCTGCTCGGCCGTTCCGGGTCGGGCAAATCCACGTTGTTGCGCATCATCGCCGGCCTGATCGAGCCGACCGGCGGCGACGTGACCTATCTCGGCAAGCCGCTGCGCGGCCCGGCCGAAGGCGTCGCGATGGTGTTCCAGACCTTCGCGCTGTTCCCGTGGCTGACCGTGCTGCAGAACGTGGAAGCCGGGCTGGAAGCGCTCGGCGTCGGCGCGCGCGAGCGGCGCGAACGCGCGCTCGCGGCGATCGACCTGATCGGTCTCGACGGTTTCGAGAACGCGTATCCGCGCGAGCTGTCGGGCGGGATGCGCCAGCGCGTGGGCTTTGCGCGCGCGCTCGTCGTCGATCCGACGATCCTGCTGATGGACGAGCCGTTCTCCGCACTCGACGTGCTGACCGCGGAAACGCTGCGTACCGACCTGCTGGACCTGTGGACGCAAGGCCGGATGCCGATCAAGTCGGTGCTGATCGTCACGCACAACATCGAGGAAGCGGTGTTCATGTGCGACCGGATTCTGGTGCTGTCGTCGAACCCGGGCCGCGTGATCGCCGAGATCAAGGTGCCGTTCAAGCATCCGCGCAACCGGCTGGATCCCGATTTCCGCAAGCTGGTCGACGACATCTACGCGAAGATGACCGCGCGCCAGACCAACGAGGCGACGAAGAAGGGGCTCGAACTCGGCAGCTGGCTGCCGCAGGTGTCGACCAACCTGATGGCCGGCCTGATCGAGACGCTCGCGATGGCGCCGTACCATGGCCGCGCGGACATGCCGGAAATCGCGCGCACGCTGCATCTCGAAGTGGACGAACTGTTCCCGATCGCCGAAGTGCTGCAGTACCTCGGTTTCGCGGACGTGCGCGAAGGCGACGTGTTCCTGACGCCGCCGGCGCGCGTGTTTGCCGAGTTCGGCACGCAGGAGCGCAAGCTGATGTTCGCGGATCACCTGCTCAAGCATGTGCCGCTGGCGGCGCGGATCAGGAAGGTGCTCAACGAGCGCCCGGGCCACCGCGCGCCGCGCGTGCGTTTCGAGCAGGAGCTGGAGGATTTCCTGTCGGATGAAGCGGCCGAGGAAACGCTGGATGCGGTGATCGACTGGGGGCGTTACGGCGAAGTCTTTTCGTATAACGACAAGACGGAGGTGTTCAGTCTCGAGGATGTCGAAAGCTGACCCCCACGCCCGAATGGCGACTGCCGACCGTCACTCGGGCAAATCCCGCAGGTTCGTATCCTGCTCGATGCCGCCGTTATTGAGCCGCTCGATCTTCTCCATCCGCTGCCGCGCGAGTTCCGGAAGCTGGTTCGTCACGCCGATCACGAGCGCTTCGGCGAGCGCCAGCGCAGGCACGTTGGTCTGCAGCATCGCGAACGGACGCCCGAGGATCCGCAGCACGATCTCCGCGAACGCGCTGATCGGCGAGCGCCATTCGTCGGTGATCAGCAGCACCCGCGCGCCGAGCCGGTGCGCGGCCTGCGCGAACCGGATGCTGTCCTTCTGGTAGCGGCGAAAATCGAAAATGACCAGCACGTCGCCGGGCCCCATGTCGGCCAGCGAGACGGACGCGAGATTCACGTTCGGCTCGACGTATTGAACCTGCGGCCGCGCATATGCGAGCGTGAACGAAAACAGCGAAGCGAGCGGCGCGGTATACCGCCCGCCGCCGCAGAACACGCGGATATCGGGATCGGCCAGCAGCGTTACCGCTTCGTCGAACGCCGCGGCGTCGAGTCCTTCGATCGTCGTCGCGAGCGATTGCGAAAGCCGCTGGAAGATCGCCGCATGGCTGTCGCGCATCCCGGATTCCGAATGGAACGCATCCATGCGCGCGAGCGGCGAGTTCATCGCCGTGTCGATCTCGTCGTGCAACGCCTGCTGGAACGACGAGTAGTTCGGGAAGCCGATCCGCACGACGAAGCGGAACACGGTCGGGTCGCTGACTTCGGCTTGCTTCGCGACGCTCGCGATCGGCCCGAGCCCGAGGCTCGGGTAGCGATCCAGCAACGCTTGCGCGACCTTCTGTTCCGACGGCGTAAAGCTATCCATCTGGGATAGCAGCAACGCCCTGATGCTTGTCCCCATCGGGCACTCCGGCTTTCTCGTATCTGAATGACAAACGGCAGACATGCGTCTGCCGGCGACTCCACGCATGTTAGCCGATCGGCGCGCCGCGGGCCGCGCGCGGCTGCCGATTGGAGGGACGCATCATCCGGCGCCTCATTTCGCCTGATTTGTAATGAAACAAACATAACGAGTCACCTGGCGGTACAAGCGCTCGCGCAAAAATTCAGTGAATACCCTAGGTTTTGACATGAAAATGCCAATGCTATGATCGCGGCCTTGCTGAAATGTATCGTTCATTACATGTCGAATCAGCAGCGACGCCCAGTCCGTCGACTGGGCGCGCATCCCCGGTGTGGCCCGGTTATCTGAATTGTCTGGAGGATTCCGTCATGAGGCGGCTCGTAGTACTCACCCTGTTGTCGGCCATGAGCGTGTGCGCGTTCGCGGCGTCGGAACCCGCGGTCGAAGCGAAGAACGGCATGGTCGTGTCGTCGCAGCATTTCGCGTCGCAGATCGGCGTCGACATCCTGAAGGAAGGCGGCAACGCGGTGGACGCGGCGGTGGCGGTCGGCTACGCGCAGGCCGTGACCAACCCGTGCTGCGGCAACATCGGCGGCGGCGGTTTCATGACCGTTCACCTGGCCGACGGCCGCGACCGTTTCATCAACTTCCGCGAAACGGCGCCGGCGGCGGCTTCGGCGAACATGTACCTCGATGCGAAGGGCAACGTCATTCCGGACGACAGCCTGTACGGCTATCGCGCGGTCGGCGTGCCGGGCACGGTCGCGGGCCTCGATCTCGCGCAGCGCAAGTACGGGAAGCTGACGCGCAAGCAGGTGATGGAGCCGGCGATCCGGCTCGCGCGCGACGGGTTCGTGCTGACGCGTGCCGATACGGACATCCTCGACACGACGATCGACCGCTTCAAGAAGGACCCGGACGCCGCGCGCATCTTCCTGCGTCCGGACGGCACGCCGCTGCAGCCGGGCGACCGCCTGGTGCAGAAGGATCTCGCGCGCACGCTCGAGCGCATTGCAGAGCAGGGCCCCGACGCGTTCTATCACGGCGAGATCCCGAAGATCGTCGAAGCGGCGGCCAGGCGCGGCGGCGGGCTGATCACGGCGGCGGATTTCGCGTCGTATCGCGCGCAGGACATGGCGCCGCTGACCTGCACGTATCGCGGCTACGAGTTCGTGTCGGCGCCGCCGCCGAGCTCGGGCGGCGTGACGATGTGCGAGACGCTGAACATCCTCGAAGGGTATGACATGCGCAAGCTTGGCTACCATTCGGCCGCGTCGATCCACTACATGACCGAAGCGATGCGCCACGCGTACGAGGATCGCAACACGCTGCTGGGCGACCCGAACTTCATCGACAACCCGATCGCGAAGCTCACGAGCAAGGAATACGCGGCGCAGATCCGCCAGAGCATCCACGCCGACACGGCAACGCCGTCGGTCGACGTGCAGCCGGGCGTCGGCGTGCACGAGAAGCCGGAAACGACGCATTACTCGATCATCGACCACGACGGCAACGCGGTGTCGACGACGTATACGGTCAACGGCCGCTTCGGCGCCGTGGTCATTGCGCCGGGCACGGGCTTCTTCCTGAACGACGAGATGGACGACTTCACGGTCAAGGTCGGCGCGCAGAACCTGTTCGGCCTCGTGCAGGGCATGCGCAACTCGATCGCGCCGGGCAAGCGTCCGCTGTCGTCGATGGCGCCGACCATTGTGAAGAAGGACGGCAAGGTGTTCATGGTGGTCGGCTCGCCGGGCGGCTCGCGGATCATCACGATCACGCTGCAGACCGTGCTGAACGTGATCGACTACGGGATGGCGCCGCAGGACGCGGTCGACGCACCGCGCATCCATCATCAATGGCTGCCCGACGAGGTCTATTACGAAACCTACGGCCTGTCGCCCGACACGCTCGCGATCCTGCGCAACATGGGCTACAAGATGGTCGAGCAGACGCCGTGGGGTGCCGCCGAGCTGATCCTGGTGGGCCTGCCGGGCACCGAAGCGGCGAGCCGCCAGAGCTCCGGCAACGACTCGTCGGTCTCCGGCAACGTGCGCGTCGGCTTCGTGTACGGCTTCAACGATCCGCGCCGCCCGGCCGGTTCGGCGATCGGGTACTGATCCCGGGCGCGCTGGCGCGCATCACGCTGCACGGCTGCAGCCGGCGTTCGCCAGCGCGTCCGTTCGCGCGCTGTCGCGATCGCTTTCGCAGCAGCAAGCGCGGCGGCGGCCCGGCATGCCGGGCACGACCGACCCGCAACACGCGCGCCGCGGCACGGCACCGGCGTGCGCTTTTCGCCCTTCAATTCCTGCCCCGTGCGTCGAATTCCGCTATGAACAAACGAATGTCCGCAGCAGTCTGGATCCTGCTCGCGATGGCGGCCGGCATCCTCATCGGCTACCTGATCTACACGCAGTTTCCGAACAAGCAGTCGGCCGTCGAGATCGCCGGCTACATCTCGCTCGTGTCCGACGTGTTCCTGCGGCTGATCAAGATGGTGATCGGCCCGCTGGTGTTCTCGACGCTCGTCGTCGGCATCGCGCACATGGGCGATGCGTCGTCGGTGGGGCGCGTGTTCGTGAAGGCGCTCGGCTGGTTCGTCACCGCGTCGCTGATCTCGCTGCTGCTCGGGCTGCTGATGGCGAACCTGCTACGGCCCGGCGAGAATCTCGGCCTGCCGCTGCCGGACATCGGCGCGTCCGCGCATCTCGCGACGTCGAAGTTCACGCTGAAGGATTTCGTCGGTCACATGGTGCCGAAATCGTTCGCCGAGGCGATGGCCAACAACGAGATCCTGCAGATCGTCGTGTTCTCGATGTTCTTCGGCGTCGCGCTGTCGGCGCTCGGCGAGCGCGGCAAGATTCTCGTCGCCGCGATCGACCAGCTGGCGCACGTGATGCTGAAGATCACCGGCTACGTGATGAAGCTCGCGCCGCTCGCGGTGCTGGCGGCGATGGCGTCGACGGTTGCGATCAACGGGCTGTCGATCCTGCTGAAGTTCGCGGTGTTCATGGGCGACTTCTACGTGAGCCTGTTCCTGTTGTGGAGCACGCTCGTCGCCGCCGGCCTGCTGTTCCTCGGCCGCCGCGTGTTCAAGCTGCTCGTGCTGATCAAGGAAGCGTTCATGCTGTCGTTCGCGACGGCGAGCTCCGAAGCCGCATACCCGAAGATCCTCGACGCGCTCGACCGCTTCGGCGTGCGGCGCAAGATCTCGAGCTTCGTGATGCCGATGGGCTATTCGTTCAACCTCGACGGGTCGATGATGTACTGCACGTTCGCGTCGTTGTTCATCGCGCAGGCGTACGACATCCACCTGTCGCTCGGCACGCAGATCACGATGCTGCTGATCCTGATGCTGACGTCGAAGGGGATGGCCGGCGTGCCGCGCGCATCGCTCGTCGTGATCGCGGCGACGCTGCACCAGTTCGACATTCCGGAAGCCGGGCTGCTGCTGATCCTCGGCGTCGATACCTTCCTCGACATGGGGCGCTCGGCCACCAATGCGGTGGGCAATTCGATCGCCAGCGCGGTGGTCGCGAAGTGGGAGGGCGAGCTGATGTCGGAAGCCGAGGCCGCGGCGCATGCCGCGCATCTCGACGCCGAACTGGAGCGGCAGATCGACGGGCCGGCGCCTGAGGCCGGTCGGGCAAGCCTGACCTGAGCGTGTGCCGGCGACGGTGCATCACGCGCCGGGAGAGCCGGCGGTTCGCGAGGTTGCCGCGCATCGCGGCAACCTCTGGCGGCTACATTGCGTTCATGCCGTCAGTCACGGCTGCCGCGGCGAACGTTCGGGCGGCAGGCCGTCGGGCGCCACGCGGCGCGCGCGGCGTCGCCGGATCATGATCCCGAATACGATCAGCAGCACGACAACCACCGGCGCCGCCAGCATCAGCGGCCGGGCCCGCGCGAGCAGCGGAACCGGCCCGCCGCTGCGCGCGACGGCCACATCGTCCGGCGTCACGGTCACGTCGGCATTGCCGTACTGCGCGAGCACATAGTTCGCGATCGCGGCGATCTGATCATCCTTCAGCGGCTGGACGTACGAATCCTCGCCGAACGACGGCATCAGCACGTGCTGGCCGCCTGCGTCGCGGTCGACGCCGTACAGGATCGCGGCAATCAGGTTCGACGGATTGCGCGAGCCCGTGGCGGTGTTGTTCGACAGCGACGGATACGCCTGACTCGGGCTACCCTTGCCGTTGGCCTGGTGACAGCTCGCGCAGTAGCCGCTGAACAGCGCCGCGCCCGTCGTCAGCGAGCCGTTCGCATTCAACGCGGACATGCCGCGCAACGTTGCTTCGCTGCTGACCGCGCGACCGTGCGTGAATGCCGGGGCAGACTCGTGCGCGTCGCGGATCGGCTTCGTGCTGCGCAGATACGTGACGATCGATTGCAGATCCGCGTCCGACAGATACTGCAGGCTGTTCTGCACGGCTTCCGCCATCGGGCCGGCCGCCTGGTTCTTCCCGAGGGCGCGGCCGGTCTTCAGGTACGACACCAGTTCGTTGTCGGTCCACGCGCCGATCCCGCTCACCGGATCCGACGTGATGTTCGGCGCATACCACGCGCCGAGCTGTGCGCCACCCAGGTTGCGGCCGAAGTCTTCGGCCATCAACGCGTTGCGCGGCGTGTGGCACGCGCTGCAGTGCGCGAGCACGTTGGTCAGGTACGCACCGCGATTCCACTGCGCGTCGTGCGCCGGGTCGGCCTCGAAACGCTTGTTCGTCAGGAACAGCATGTTCCAGCCGGCCATGGCGGTGCGCATGCCGAACGGGAACGGCAGGTTCGTCACGGGGGCGGGATCGTCGACCGGTTTCACGGCGTGCATGAAGTATGCGTAAAGCGCGAGCACGTCGTCGTCGGTGAGGCCGCTGTACGACGTATACGGCATCGCCGGATACAGGCGTGCGCCGTCCGCGCGCACGCCTTCGCGCAGCGCGCGGGCGAACTGCGCCTCGGTGTAGTTGCCGATGCCGGCCGTTTTCGACGGCGTGATGTTGCTCGAATAGATTTGCCCCATCGGCGACGCGATGCCGTATCCGCCCGCGAACGGCTTGCCGCCGTCGAGCGCGGTATGGCAGGCCATGCAGTCCGCCGCGATCGCGAGCTGATGGCCTTTTTCGATCAGCGCGGCATCGGCCGATGCCGATGTCGATGCCGTTTGCGCGAACGCGGGCATGCTGCCGGCTATGCCGAGCAGTCCGAGTGCGATGGCCGCGCGGTAGCCGGCGGCGCGCAGCGTGCGAAGTTGTCGTTGGATCGTGTGTTTCATCGCATCAACCCTTCGCGAGGCTGGCGGAAATCGAATCCGCGGCTTTCAGGCCGAGGGCCGCCATCGACAGCGTCGTGTTGACGACGGACGCCGACGGCATCGCGCCGCCGCCCGGCAGCCACAGGTTCGCATGGTCGTGCGCGCGGCAGTCGCCGTCGACGACCGAGCTCTTCGGATCGGCGCCCATGATGGTGCCGCCCATGATGTGATTGTTCGCGTTCAGCGACGTCGTGATGTTGAACTCGACGGCGTCGAACAGGCTGCCGATATGCGTGAGCTGCTTGCATGCCGCGTCGTAGCCGCGCCGCACGTAGTCGCCGACGTCGTAGTGGATGTCGGGGCACGCGAGGCCGAGCGGATCGACGCGCGTCTTGCTGAGCGTCAGGCGGTTGTTCGGATCGGGCAGCGGCTCCAGGCTGATCGACAGGTCGACGCCGTAGATCGCGCGGCGCCGGATTTCCTCGTCGAGGGCCTTGCCGACCAGGCCGAGCTTCAGCGCCTGCTGCGTGGCCGGCCCGACGCGCGAGATGTTGTTCAGGATCATCTTGTTGGCCGAATACTGCCCGCGGAAATCGCCGTCGCGCGGGCCGACGATGCAGCTGCTCTGCGCGGGGCCGCGGCCGAGCCACATCGGCTCGTTCGCGAGGAACGTGCAGTGGAAGCCCGAGTGATCCATCATGTTGCGGCCGACCTGGTCCGAGCCGTTCGCGATGCCGCGCGGATTGCGTTCGTTCGCGGCGAGCAGCAGCAGGCGCGGCGTCTCGATGCCGTTGCACGCGAGCACGAACATCTTGCCGCTCGCCTTGTGCGACTTGCGCGACGTGTCGTACCAGTGCACGGCCGTCACGCGATTGTTCGCATCGGTGTCGATCTTGTAGACGACCGATTCGGCGAGCACCTTCGCGCCCTTGCGCTCCGCGCGCTCGATGTGATGGATGCCGTTGTACATCGCGCCGATCGGGCAGATCGGCTGGCAGTTGTTGTTGCCGCAACAGACCGGGCGGCCGTGCCACGGCCGCGTGCTGCGCGCCTGTGGAATCGGGATCGATTGGTAGCCATGCGCGTTGACGACTTCGGCGAAGCGCCGGTCGCCATGGCCCCACGGCACCATGTCCATCGGATACGGGCGGCTGCGCTGCGACGGCGACTGCATGGCCGGATCGCTCGGCCCGGCGACGCCCATCTGCTCTTCCGCGCGGCAGTAGTACGGCTCGAGCTCGTCATAGGAGATCGGCCAGTCGCGGCCGACGCCATACGTCGACTTCATCCGGAAATCGACCGGCAGGTGGCGCCAGCTCGACGCGGCCCAGTGCCACGTCGTGCCGCCGACCGTGCGCAGATAGCCCTGCTGGAAACTCTGGCCGTCCCGGCCGCTCAGGCCGACGTAGTCGTTCTTCGGAAAATACAGCGGGGCCGGCGCGTTCGGCGCCTGCGGGTAGAGCCCCTGGAAGTCCGAGCCCACGCGATTGTCGAAGGGCATGTTGCGCCAGTTCTCGACCGCCTGCGCGCGTTCGATGCGCAGGCCGGATTCGATGATCAGCACCGAATGGCCCTGGCTGACGAGTTGATCGGCGATCAGGCCGCCCACCACGCCGGAGCCCACGATCACGACGTCGGCCGACACGTCGCCGTTCGATTCAAATTCAGGAGTTCTCATGGGATTCAGGCGTGCTTTTGCTGGAGCGGGGTAGTTGCTGGCGCAACCGTTTTGCGGGGCGGCGCGACATCGGCCGGCGGCGGTTCGGCGGTCCACCACAGCGGGCCGTTCGAACAATAGGTCGGCGCGCTCATCCCGTCGTGGACGGTGTCGTACATCAGCGCATCGGCATAGGCGACCATGACGGCCTTCTGGCCATGTCCGACGGTGCCCGTGTACCACGCGGCGACGATCGCGAGCGCCGTGTCGTGCAGGCCGGCGCCGTCGGCATCGGCCAGCAGTTGCGCGGGTGTCTGGCCGGCGCGGACGCGTCGCGCCAGCGCGGTCGCACGCGCGGCAAAACTGGCATCCGTGCGACTGAAGGCGTCGACCAGGCGCGAGGCCGTCGTCGGGTCGAGATTCGCATGGCCTGTCAGCGCTTTCGACAGCGCGAGAAAGGTTTTGCCGTCGAGCGACGGCTGCTGTGCGAAGGCGGATCCGGGGGCGGCGGTCAACAGCCCGACTTGCGTCAGCGCCGCCGCCATCACTTTCAGCGCCGTTCTCCGGGTAACGCCGGCGCGCGCTGTGACGCGCCTTTCATGATCGTGTGGGGCCATGTCGTTTTCGTCTTTTAGCGAGAGATATTTTCTTTCTTAGAAGATTCCGCGAGGGGAGTCGCTCCCGGTCGCAACGACCGGAATGTCTTCCTTCACGGCATTGCGTCATGCATCCGAACACACCGGCAAACGATCATGACCGGCGGAACGGAGAATGCCACATGCCGTGAGAATCAGCTTTTTATCTGTCAAGGCGGGGCATCATCCGGGGACGCGAAAATGGAACCGGTTCCATTTTCGCGTCCAATAACCCCGTTCAAATTTTCATCGTGAGGGGGAGTGTATCGATATTGCCGGGATCGCGTATTTTCGCGACGGAATCGGGCGTCGAATTCCGGCCGGCACGCTGTGAATCCGCCGGGCTGCAATTGACCTCGGATACGTGAAAACCGGCTGTAATTGAAATGTCAGAAAAGACTATTCAGTTGAAGGAATAATCGATTCGTCGAGAGCCTGCCTGTTGTGCGCGATTTACCTGATTGCCGCCGCACCGGCGGCCGCGATCACGCTGTCCTGCACGCCCGCGCCGCCGCTGGTGCCGATCGCGCCGATCAAGTGCCCGCCGATCACGATCGGAATGCCGCCTTCGCCGGCGAGAATACCCGGAATGCTGAGGTTGCCGGTCGCGCCGCCGTTGTTGATCGCATTCTGCATATCCTTGGTCGGCCTGCGAAAACGTACCGACGCACGCGCCTTGGCTTCGGCGATCTCGACGGACGCGAGTTGCGTGTCGTCCATTTTGTCGCACGAAATCAGATTGCCGCCGCTATCGACGACGACGACCGCGTATTTCCAGTTTCGGTGCCGCGCCTCGGCTTCGGCCGCCGCAATGACGGTACGCGCTTGCGCGAGCGTAATGGGCGGGCCATACGGAATGTCGTACGGGAGCCGTTCGGGAACCGGTGTCGGCGAGGTGGATTGGGCTTGGGCATGAGCCGCGAAAATGGCGGCAGCCGCAATGAGGATTCGGGATTTCTTTGCAAGCATACGTCGCTGATACGGTTAGGCCGGGTTTATTTCAGGCGTCGGTCGGTGGCGAAGGCGCGACGCTTTCGCAATTGAAGGGATGCCGGGCTCGATGGCAGGCACCCTCGGCGGATGCGACGGAAATATATTGCATTCCCGGCCGGTTTGCAGCGACGCGAGATGGGCGGCGGTATCGATACGCGCCATGCCCGGTCACGCCATCGCGTGCATGACGGATCGTGGCCGATCGTCGCCGACAACGACGAATCGGTCGTTCAGGTGCTCGCCGGCCTGCGCGTCACGCATCGGCCGTCGCGGAAACGGCGGTATCGATGCACGCCGCGAGCACCATCGCGGCGGCATTGCCCGGCGCCGAGCCGAGCAATTGCGGTGCGTAGACGCTGTCGCCGGCCAGGATCGGCCGCCCCGACAGCGCACAGACGCCGCGCTTGCGCGTCGTGAACAGCCGCCACTTCTGATAGCCGTAATGTCCGGTGCACGCATCGCACCACGAAATCATCACTGTGTCGGCCGTGGGCCGTTCGAGCACGCTGATGGTCGGCTTGCTTGCCGGGTCCCACGACGGCAACCGGTCGCGCGTGATGCTGCGCCGCCGCGGGCCGCCCCACGAGACGGGTGGCATGTCGAAGCTGCCGATCGCGGCAACGGTCATGAGCCAGGGCGCTGCACGGTCGTTCATGTCTGTTTTCCTCGAAACGTTACGCGATGCCGCGACGCGTGGCATCACGACAGGCGGATGCGCGGCTGCACGCAGCCGTTGATCCGTTCGGCGATCCACAGCAAGGTCGCCTTGGAGAATCCGTGCAGCGCCTGCTGGTGCCGCCGGTACAGCATCAGGTGGCTGAATTGCGCGAATCGCCCCTGGATGAATCCGCCGCGAAAGAACCCGAACTGCCCGAGCGTGCCGAACGCGTCGTAGTCGCTGATCGACACGAGCGCGCCGAAATCGTGGAACGCGAACGGCGGCATCGGCTTGCCGTCGAGCCACGCGGGCAGGTGCTTCGCGAGATGCTCGGCCTGCTGCGTCGCGACCTGCGCGGTCGGCGGCAGCGGCCGTTCCTGGCCGTCGGGCTGCAGGCTCGCGCAATCGCCGATCGCGAACACGTGCTCGTCGGTCGTGGCCTGCAGCGTGGGCCGTACCAGGACCTGGTTCGCGCGGTTCGTGTCGAGCCCGCCGAGCGCCTGCATGAAATCGGGCGCCTTCACGCCGGCCGCCCACACCATCAGATCCGCTTCGGCGAACGAACCGTCGCCATAGTGGAACCCGTTCGCGTCGGCGGCCGTCACGCGCGTCGACGTCAGCACATGAAAACCGATCTGCTCGAGCCGCCGCTGCGCGGACGCGGAAATCTTCGGCGGAAACGCGGCAAGGATGCGCGGGCCGCTTTCGAGCAGCGTAAGCCGCAGCCGCTCGCGCACCGTCGCATCGCCATAGGCCTGGGCCACTTCGAGCAGGCGGCTCAGTTCCGCCGCCAGTTCCACGCCCGTTGCCCCGGCGCCGACGATCGCGACGCGAAACGGCTCGTCGCGCGCGATGCTGCGGAACACCCGCATGCGCAGCGCTTCGTTGAAGGTTTCGGCCTGCTGCTGGCTGTCGATGAAGTAGCAGTGCTCGCGCACGCCCGGCACGCCGAAATCGTTGGCCTGGCTGCCGAGCGCGAGGATCAGCACGTCGTATTCGATCTCACGCGCGTCGATCACGCGCTCGCCGTTCTGCGAGCGAATCTCGCCGAGCTGCACGCGGCGGCGCGCGCGATCGAGCCCCTTCAGCTCGCCGGGCTGGTACGTGTAGCCGTGATCGCGTGCGTGCGCGAGGAAGATGACCTGCTGTTGCTGCACGTCGCGCGTGCCGGCCGCGATCGTATGCAGCATCGGCTTCCATACGTGGGTCGGGCTGCGGTCGACGACGGTGACTTGCGCGCGCCCGGAACGGCCGAGGCGCTCGCCCAGGCGGGTCGCGAGCTGCAATCCGGCGATCCCGCCGCCCACGATCACGATGCGAGTAGGGGTTGTCATGAATAAATCATCACGTGATGAATAAGGTATGATCGTAGCGCCTCTCGACTTCGCGTGTCAACGGAGCGTGGCAGGCAGCCCGGTGGCGAGCATGCGAAACCGGGGCTCGAACATGGGCATTCGATTCATTCAACGGGAGCAGGAAAACGTGGCTGAAGTCACTGAGCGCGCGCCGTCGAAGCGGCGTACGCGCGGGCGGCCGCTGGCGGACGCGTCCGTCGGTCCGGACGTGATATTGCGGGCCGCGCGCCGCACGTTCGCGAAGCGCGGCTACGATGCGACGAGCGTGCGCGAAGTCGCGCGCGAGCTGGGCATCGACGCGGCGCTGATCGCCCATCATTTCGGCACGAAGGAAACGTTGTGGCTGGCCGTCGTCGAGCAGATCGTCGATCTCGCCCAGCCGCAGTTCGACGCGTTGCGCGCGCTGCGCGAGTCGTCATTGCCGCATCGCGAGCGCGTGCGGTGCGCGATCGAGCTGTGCGTCGATCACGAATTCGACGAGCCGGACATCGGCATGTTCTTCTCGACGGCGGCGACCGAGGAGGGCGCCCGGCTCGACTGCCTGCAGCAGCGGATCGTGCGCCCGTATCACGACGCGATGTTTCCGCTGCTGGCGGAGGCGGTCGAGGCCGGCGAGATCCGCCCGGTCGATCCGAACGTGCTGTTCTTCATGATCGCGAGCGCGGTCGGCACGACGGTGTCGTATAGCCACATGATGCTGGAGTTCACGTCGCTGCCTACGCGGCGGGATGCGTTCCGCCAGGCGGTGCTCGACGTCGCGCTCAGCATCCTGCGCGTCTGAGCGCTGAGCGCGTCGTGCGCACGTCATGTGCGCAGTCACGTCGCCGCGACGAGCCCCAGCGTGTCGACCGCCCGCCGCGCGGTCTCGCGCAACGCATCGACGAGCGGCGACGGCGTCCGGTACGCGATCGCCAGTTCGTACGCGAGCGGGCTGCCCGCACCCGTCAGTTCGCAGAACGTAATGCCTTGCGGCCGCATCGGCACGAACAGCCGCGGCATCAGCGCGACGCCGATGCCGCCCGCGACGAGCCCGGCCGTCGTCTGCATCTGGCGCGGCTGCTGAACCACGCGCGGCGCGAAGCCGGCCTGCGCGCAGGCGGTCACGATCAGCGCATGCATGCCGGGCCCGTGATGCGGGGCGAACAGCACCCAGGGTTCGTCCGCCAGCTCGGCCAGCGCGATGCGCCGGCGGCGCGCGAGCCGGTGGCTGTCGGGCAGCGCGGCGACCATCCGGTCGCGCAGCAGCGGCTCGACGTGCACGTCGGCGGCATCGGCAACCGGCAGCACGACGAGGCCGACGTCCGTGCGGTCCTGCCGCAGCGCGAGCACCTGTTCGGCGGTCGTGCCTTCTTCCAGCTGGAAAGCGACGTCCGGATGCCGCTCCTGGAACGCGCGGAGGATCAGCGGCAGCAGCGCGTTGACCGTGCTGTCGACGAACCGCAGCCGCAGCGTGCCGCCGAGGCCGGCGCCCGCGCGCCGCGCGACGGCTACCGCGCGCTCGGCCTGCTCGATCGCGCGCCGCGCTTCGAGCAGGAACGCGTCGCCGGCCGGCGTGAGCGTCGAGCCGCGGTTGTCGCGTTCGAACAGCGCGACGCCGAGCGCGTCCTCGAGCTTGCGGATCGCGGCGCTCAGCGGCGGCTGAGCCATATGCAGGCGCTCGGCGGCGCGCCGGAAGCTCAGCGTTTCGGCGACGGCAATGAATTGCCTGAACTGGCGCAGATCGATCATGCGATACCTTTTTCGTATCAGTAGGTCATCGAATTCGTATTTTACCTATCGCCATGCGTTGTCCAGACTGCCAGTGTCACCAATCGTCAACATCGAGGAAAGGAGGGCAGGACATGACGGGCAGCGAACGGCGGCGAACGGCGATCGTCACGGGCGGGTCGAGCGGGATCGGCTTTGCGATCGCGAGCAGGCTGGTGGAAAGCGGATATCGCGTCGCGATCGTCGGGCGCGACGCACGAAGGCTGGACGCCGCCGTCGCGCGGCTCGGCGACGCGGCGATCGGGCACGCGGCCGACCTGAGCCGGCGGCCGGACGCGACGGCGGCCGTCGGCGCGATCGTCGCGCGGTGGCCGCGCATCGACGTGCTGGTCAACAACGCGGGGCTGACGGGGCGCGTCGGCGCGGACACGGAGGCGGCCGATGCGGAAACCGTGTGGGACGCCGTGCTCGATGCGAACCTGAAAAGCGCGTTCGTCGCGACGATGGCCGTGTTGCCGCACCTGGCCGACCGCGCTGCGCGGATCGTCAACATCGGATCGATTGCGGCGCGCGCCGGCAGCCTGCTGCCGGGCGGCCTCGCGTATGCGGCGGCGAAGGCGGGCATCGAAGGGTTCACCGTCGCGCTCGCGCGCGAGCTCGGGCCGCGCGGCGTCACGGTCAATACGGTCGCGCCCGGCTATATCGCCGACACGCGCTTGTTTGGCGACGGCGGCGTCGCGCCGGCCATCGCGGCGACGATCCGCGAGCAGACGCCGGTCGGCCGCGCCGGGCATCCGGACGATGTCGCGGATGCCGTTGCGTGGCTCGCCGGGCCGCGCGCGGCGTTCGTCACCGGCGCGACGATCGCGGTGAACGGCGGCTGGCGGGTGGGGTGACAACGAACGCCGGCGCGGCGCCGGCCGCCTGCGTCAGTCGAGATCGGGCGGCGTATCGCCGAGCCAGCGCCGCGCGCCGGGCCCGTTGCGGCCCGCGCGGTCCTCGGGGTTGGTCAGCTTGCAGCGTTTCAGCGACAGGCAGCCGCACCCGATGCATTCGTCGAGATTGATGTAGAGCCGCTGCAGCTCCTCGATCCGGCTTGCGACGCGCTGCTTCCAGCCGCGCGACAGCCGCTGCCAGTCCTTGTTGGTCGGCGCGGCGTCTTCCGGCAGGCTCACGAGTTGTTCGGCGATCTCGTCGAGCGAATAGCCGATCTTCTGCGCGAACACGATGAATGCGATCAGCCGCAGCACCGCGCGCGAGTAGTGGCGATGGCTCGAACCGTTGCGATGCGACTTGATGAGCCCGCGCGTCTCGTAGAAGCGCAGCGTCGACGCCGGTACGCCGCTGCGCGCGGCCACTTCGCGGATCGACATCAGCGGCCATTGCGGTGTTTCGTCGATACCCATGACGCCCTCCGGGAAAGCTTGACTTGAAGTTAACTTCAACTTTTATGCTACGCGGCAGTTTAACCCGTCGCGAGGCACCATGCTCTCCTTATCCCTACGCAGGACGTCGCCTTTGGGCGCGGCCTGCGCTCTGCTGCTGGCGTTGTCGGGCTGTCACGACGGCAAAGACGCATCGTCGGCCCATCCCCTTCCCGAAGTCGGGGTGACGACCGTCGCCCCGCGCACGATCCGCCTCGCGGACGAATTCAACGGACGCGTCGAAGCCGTCGACGCCGTCGAATTGCGGCCGCGCGTGAGCGGCTATCTGCAACGCGTCGCGTACAAGGAGGGCGACCTCGTGGCGGAGGGCACCGTGCTGTTCGAGATCGACCCGCGTCCGTACCGGATCGCGCTCGACCGCGCGAACGCGCAGCAGCAGCGCGCACGCGCGGCCGCGAGCCTCGCGAACGTGCAGCTCAAGCGCGTGCAGACGCTGATCGATGCGCATGCAACGTCGCAGGAAGAACTCGACAACGCGCGCGCGACCGCCGAGCAGGCGCGCGCGGACCTGCAGGCGGCCGACGCGGCCGTCGCCGATGCGAAGCTCAATCTCGGCTTTACCGACGTGCGCGCGCCGATCGCGGGCCGTGTCGGCCGCGCGATCGCAACGGCGGGCAATCTCGCGCGTGCGGACGACACGCTGCTGACCACCGTCGTGTCGCAGGATCCCGTCTACGTGTATTTCGACTGCGACGAGCAGAGCTATCTGCGCTACAACGCGCGGCGTGCCGATCCGACGCATCGCGCGATCGGCGCCGATCCGGTACGCGTGGGCCTCGCGAACGAGACGGGCTTTCCGCACGCGGGCACCGTGGATTTCCTCGACAACCGGCTCGATCCGCAAACCGGCACGATCCGCGCGCGCGTGCGGCTGTCGAATGCCGACCATACGTTCACGCCGGGCCTCTATGCGCGCGTGCAGCTCGTCAGCGGCCGCGACCAGGATGCGCTGCTCGTCGACGACAAGGCCGTGCTCACCGACCAGGATCGCAAGTACGTCTATGTGATCGGCGCCGGCGACAAGGCGCTGCGTCGCGACGTGACGATCGGGCGCGAGCTCGACGGCGAGCGGATCGTCGAGAAGGGGCTGCAGTCGGGCGACCGCGTGGTCGTCGATGGCGTGCAGCGGATCTACTATCCGGGCGCGCAGGTCAAGCCGAAGGCGCTACCCGCGCGTGCGGAGGCGGGCGCCGGCACCGGCCCGGGCAGCGGCACGCAGGCCGTCGCCAACGCGGACGCCGGCGCGCCGGCCGCGCCGGCCGTGCAATAACGGGAGACTGACGATGGATTTCTCCCGATTCTTCATCGACCGCCCGATCTTCGCGGTCGTGCTGTCGATCGTGATCTTCGCGATCGGCCTGATCTCGATCCCGATGCTGCCCGCCGGCGAATATCCGGAAGTCGTGCCGCCGAGCGTCGTCGTGCGTGCGACGTATCCGGGCGCGAACCCGAAGGAAATCGCCGAATCGGTCGCCGAACCGCTGGAAGAGGCGATCAACGGCGTCGAAGGGATCATGTACATGAAGTCGGTCGCGGGCTCGGACGGCAGCCTGCAGGTCGTCGTCACGTTCCTGCAGGGCGTCGATCCCGACACGGCCGCGGTGCGCGTGCAGAACCGCGTGAGCCAGGCGCTGTCGCGTCTGCCCGACGAGGTGCGCCAGTACGGCGTGACCACGCAGAAGCAGTCGCCGACGCCGCTGATGTACGTGAGCCTCTATTCGCCGGACAACAGCCGCGATTCGCTGTACCTGCGCAACTACCTGACGCTGCACGTGAAGGACGAGCTGTCGCGCCTGACCGGCATCGGCGACGTCGGCGTGTACGGCTCCGGCGACTACGCGATGCGGCTCTGGCTCGACCCGAACCGGCTCGCGTCGCGCGGGCTGACCGCGAGCGACGTGATCGCCGCCGTGCGCGAGCAGAACGTGCAGGTGTCGGCCGGCCAGCTCGGCGCGGAGCCGTCGCCGAAGAAAAACGACTTCCTGGTATCGATCAACGTGCGCGGCCGGCTGCGTACCGTGCAGGAGTTCGGCGACATCGTGCTGCGCAACGGCGACGACGGCCAGGTCGTGAAGCTGTCCGACGTCGCGCGCATCGAACTCGGCGCGGGCGACTACACGCTGCGTTCGTATTTCAACGACAAACATTCGGCGGTGGTCGGCATCTTCCTGTCGCCGGGCGCGAACGCGCTCGACGTCGCGAAGGCCGTGTATGCGAAGCTCGACGAACTGTCGAAGCGCTTCCCGCCGGGCGTCGCGTATCGACCGGTGTGGGACCCGACCGTGTTCGTGCGCGAGTCGATCCGCGCGGTGCAGCACACGCTGATCGAGGCCGTCGTGCTGGTCGTGCTCGTCGTGATCCTGTTCCTGCAGACCTGGCGCGCGTCGATCATCCCGCTCGTCGCGGTGCCGGTGTCGGTGGTCGGCACGTTCGCGTGGCTCTATCTGCTCGGCTATTCGATCAACACGCTGACGCTGTTCGGGCTCGTGCTGGCGATCGGGATCGTCGTCGACGATGCGATCGTCGTCGTCGAGAACGTCGAGCGCAATATCGCGCAGGGCCTGAGCCCGCGCGATGCCGCGCACCAGGCGATGCGCGAGGTGTCGGGGCCGATTGTCGCGATCGCGCTCGTGCTGTGCGCGGTGTTCGTGCCGATGGCGTTCATGTCGGGCGTCACCGGCCAGTTCTACAGGCAGTTCGCGGTGACGATCGCGATCTCGACGGTGATCTCCGCGATCAACTCGCTGACGCTGTCGCCCGCGCTCGCCGCGAAGCTGCTGCGCCCGCACGGCGCGCCGAAGGATGCGCTTACGCGCGGGCTCGACCGTGCGTTCGGCTGGCTGTTCCATCCGTTCAACCGGTTCTTCGAGCGCAGCGCCGATCGCTATCACGGCGTCGTCGCGCGCACGCTGAAGCGGCGCGGCGCGGTGTTCGTCGTCTACGCGGCCTTGCTCGCGGCCACCGCGCTGCTGTTCAACGCGGTGCCGGGCGGCTTCATCCCCGTGCAGGACAAGCTGTACCTGTTCGCCGGCGCGAAGCTGCCGGAAGGCGCGTCGCTTGCGCGCACCAGCGCGGTGACCGAGCAGATGACGAAGATCGCGCTCGGCACCGACGGCGTCGAGATGGTGCCGGCGTTTGCCGGGCTCAATGCGCTGCAGGGCGTGAACACGCCGAACATCACGAATTCGTACGTGATCCTGAAGCC
Source organism: Burkholderia anthina (assembly GCF_902498995.1). Lineage (GTDB taxonomy): Bacteria > Pseudomonadota > Gammaproteobacteria > Burkholderiales > Burkholderiaceae > Burkholderia > Burkholderia anthina. The sequence continues at coordinate 137,124 of NZ_CABVLY010000005.1, read as the reverse complement.
GTTCGACCAGCGCCACCGCAGCGCCGCGCAGATCAACGCGGACCTGAACGCGCGCTTCGCGGCGATCGGTGGCGGCATCACCTATGCGCTGATGCCGCCGCCGATCCAGGGCCTCGGCAATGGTTCCGGCTATTCGCTGTATCTCGAGGATCGCGGCGGGCTCGGCTACGGTGAGCTGCAGAACGCGTTGAGCGCCTTCCAGGCGGCGGTCGCGAAGACGCCCGGGATGAGCTATCCGGTCAGCTCGTACCAGGCGAACATTCCGCAGCTCGAGGTGAAGGTCGACCGGCTCAAGGCGAAGGCGCAGGGCGTCGCGCTGACCGACCTGTTCAATACGCTGCAGGTCTATCTCGGCTCGATGTACGTGAACGACTTCAACGCATTCGGGCGCGTGTACCGCGTGATGGCGCAAGCCGAAGCCGGGCACCGGCAGACCGCCGCCGACATCGCGAACCTGCGCACGCGCAACGCGAAGGGCGAGATGGTGCCGATCGGCTCGATGGTGACGGTCGCGCCCGCGTACGGGCCGGACCCGGTCGTGCGCTACAACGGCTATCCGGCCGCCGATCTGATCGGCGATGCGGACCCGAAGGCGATGTCGTCGTCGCAGACGATCGCGAAGCTGCAGCAGATCGCGAAGGACGTGCTGCCGCCCGGCATCACGCTCGAATGGACCGACCTCAGCTACCAGCAGGTCACGCAGAGCAACGCGGCGATCGTCGTGTTCCCGCTCGCGGTGATGCTCGTGTTCCTCGTGCTCGCATCGCTGTACGAGAGCTGGACGCTGCCGCTCGCGGTGATCCTGATCGTGCCGGTGTGCATGTGCGCGGCGCTGTTCGGCGTGTGGCTGTCCGGCGGCGACAACAACGTGTTCGTGCAGGTCGGTCTGGTCGTGCTGATGGGGCTCGCATGCAAGAACGCGATCCTGATCGTCGAATTCGCGCGCGAGCTCGAAATCCAGGGCAAGGGCGCGATCGAAGCGGCGCTCGAAGCGTGCCGGCTGCGGCTGCGCCCGATCGTGATGACGTCGGTCGCGTTCATTGCCGGTTCGGTGCCGCTGCTGATCGGCAGCGGCGCGGGCAGCGAAGTGCGCGCCGCAACGGGCGTCACCGTGTTCGCGGGGATGCTCGGCGTGACGCTGTTCGGGCTGTTCCTCACGCCCGTGTTCTATGTGGCGATCCGCAAGCTCGCGGGCGGCACGCCGGCCGTCTGGAGCGAACAGCACGGCACCCTCGAAGGAGAAAACCGATGAGCGCCGCTTTCCGTCTTTCCGCGCTCGCGATGTCGGTGACGCTCGCCGCCTGCGCGGTCGGCCCCGATTTCAAACGGCCCGACACGGCGACCGCGGCGCGCTTCGCGCGCGACGCGCATCCGGCCACGCAGGATACGTCGCCGCCGGATGCGTCGGCCGCTGCCGACGCCACGTTCTGGCGCGGCTTCGGCGATCCGGCGCTCACGCAGCTGATCGATGCGGCGCTCGCGGCGAACCAGGATCTGCAAGTCGCGATGTCGCGCTACGACGCGTCGAACGCGCTGCTGTCGCAGGCGACGTTCGATCGCTATCCGACGCTCACCGCGAGCGGGCAGATCGGCCATCAGCTGATGAGCAAGGATCAGGCGTTCGGCGCGCCGCGCAGCCAGCGCGATACGCCGGTTTCGAGCGTCGGGATCAACGCCGCATGGGAGCTGGACCTGTTCGGGCGGGTGCGCCGTTCGATCGAGTCGCAACGCGCGGAAACGGCGGCCAGCGCGGCCGACGTGCGCGCGGTGCGCGTCGCGATCGCGGGCGAGGTCGCGAGCACCTACGTCGATCTGCGCGGTTCGCAGGAGCGGCTGCGGATCGCGCGCGAGAACGCCGACAACCAGAAGCAGACGCTCGCGCTGATCAATGCGCGCGTCGGCGCGGGCCGCGGCTCCGAACTCGATGCGGCACGCGCGCGTGCGCAGTACGAGTCGACGACGTCGCGGGTCGCCGTATACGAAGCGGCGATCGGCGTCGACGAGCACCGGCTCGCGGTGCTGACCGGGCAGACGCCGGACGCGCTGATCGGCCGGTTCGACGTGCCGAAGGGCGCGACGGTGCCGTTGCCGGCGCTCGCCGCCGACCTCGATCCGGGCACGCCGGGCGATCTGCTGCGCCGGCGCCCGGATGTGGCGGCGGCCGAAGCGCGGCTGCATGCGGCGACCGCGCGGGTCGGCGTCGCGACGGCCGACCTGTTTCCGCGCTTCACGCTGTCGGGGTTGCTCGGCAGCGCGACGAGCAGTTACGGGTTCTTCCGCTCGGGCAGCGACACGAACCTGATCGCGCTCGGCATCGACTGGTCGTTCCTCGACGTCGGCCGCGTGCGGGCACGAATCGCCGCGAGCGACGCCGAAGCGGCCGGCCAGCTCGCGCAGTATCGGCAGACCGTGCTCGGCGCGCTGGAGGAAACCGAGAACGCGTTGCTGCGGGTTGCGCGCACGCGCGACGAGACCGCCCATCTGGGGCGTGCCGCGGACGACAGCGCACGCGCGGCGCAGCTCGCGCAGACGCGTTTCTCGGCCGGCGCGATCGACTACTACGAAGTGCTCGACGCGCAGCGGACGTTGCTGCAGGCGCAGGACGCGGCCGCCGACGGGCAGATGCGCAGCGCGGCGTCGACGGTCGCGCTGTACAAGGCGCTCGCGGGCGGCTGGCCGGCGGGAACGGCGCAGCAGATACCTGGCTCGCTTGCGCAGTCGCGGCCGTAACGCGGAGCAGGGGCCGCGCGGCAGGCACCTTCGTTTTCGCCCGCCGCGCGGCCCGGCGCGCACGAAGCTTGCGACGTGCGCGCACGCGCTTACACCGTTGCCGGGTCGACCTTGTCGATGTCGATCCCGTAACGCCGGATCGCCTCGCCAACCTGCGCGCGCGCAATCGTGCCGTCGTCGGCGAGCGCCTTCAGCGCCGCGATCGCGATGAAGTGCCGGTCGACCTCGAAGAACGTACGCAGCGCTTCGCGCGTATCCGAGCGGCCGAAGCCGTCGGTGCCGAGCGACACGAAGCGCCGGCCGTCGACGAAGCCGCGGATCTGGTCGCCGACGATCTTCATGTAGTCGGTCGTGACGACTACGGGCCCGGCGCGGCCGTCGAGGCATTGCTGCACGTAGGGCACGCGCGCCGGCGCGTCCGGATGCAGCAGGTTCCAGCGCTCCGCGGCGAGCCCGTCGCGACGCAGCTCGGTCAGGCTCGTCGCGCTCCACACATCGCTCGTTACGCCGAAGTCCTGCGCAAGCAGGTCGCTCGCCGCGATCACCTCGCGCAGGATCGAACCGCTGCCCATCAGCTGCACATGCGGCGTATCCGCACGCGCCGCGCCGTCCCGCAGCAGATAGAGGCCCTTGAGGATGCCGGCTTCCGCGCCGTCGGGCAGCGCCGGATGCGGGTAGTTCTCGTTGAGCAGCGTGATGTAGTAGTACACGTCTTCGTGCTCCGCATACATCCGTCTCAGCCCGTCGCGCACGATCACCGCGAGTTCGTACGCGTAGGTCGGGTCGTACGACACGCAGTTCGGAATCACCGACGACAGCACGTGGCTGTGCCCGTCGTCGTGCTGCAGCCCTTCGCCCATCAGCGTCGTGCGTCCCGACGTCGCGCCGAGCAGGAAGCCGCGCGTGCGTGCGTCGCCGGCCGCCCACGCGAGATCGCCGACCCGCTGCAGCCCGAACATCGAATAGAAGATGTAGAACGGAATCGTCGGCAGCCCGTGGTTGCTGTACGCGGTGCCGGCCGCGATCCACGACGCGATCGCGCCCGACTCGTTGATGCCTTCCTGCAGGATCTGCCCGTCCTTCGCTTCCTTGTAATAGCTGAGCTGGCCGGCGTCCTGCGGCGTATAGAGCTGGCCGAGATGCGAATGGATGCCGATCTGGCGGAACAGGCCTTCCATCCCGAACGTGCGCGATTCGTCCGGCACGATCGGCACGACGAGCTTGCCGACATTCGGGTCCTTCAGCAGCGTGCCGAGGATCCGCACGAAGGCCATCGTCGTCGACAGCCCGCGCTCGCCGCTGTCCTTGAGCTGGCCGTCGAACGCGGCGAGCGGCGGCACCGGCAGCGGCGCGACGTCGCTGAAGCGGGCCGGCACGTGGCCGCCGAGCGCCGCGCGGCGTTCCGCGAAATAGCGCGCTTCAGCGCTGCCGGGTTCCGGCTTCAGGTAGGGCAGTTCGTCGAGCTGCGCGTCGCTGACCGGCAGCGCGAAGCGGTCGCGGAATGCGCGCACGGCATCCGCGCTCATCTTTTTCAGTTGATGGTTCATGTTCTGGCCTTCGCCGGCTTCGCCCATGCCGAAACCCTTGACCGTCTTCGCGAGCACGACGGTCGGCCGGCCGTCCGCGCGCATCGCCTGCGCATAGGCCGCATGCACCTTCTCCGGATCGTGGCCGCCGCGCGCCAGTTTCCAGATGTCGTCGTCGGACAGGTCGGCGACGAGTTCGAGCAGTTCGGGATACTTGCCGAAGAAGTGCTCGCGCACGTATGCGCCGCTCTGCGACTTGAAGGTCTGGTAGTCGCCGTCGACGCATTCCATCATCCGCTGGCGCAGCAGGCCGGTCGTGTCGCGTTCGAGCAGCCGGTCCCAGCCGCTGCCCCAGATCACCTTGACGACGTTCCAGCCGGCCGCGCGGAACGTGCCTTCGAGTTCCTGGATGACCTTGCCGTTGCCGCGCACCGGGCCGTCGAGGCGCTGCAGGTTGCAGTTCACGACGAAGATCAGGTTGTCGAGCCGCTCGCGTCCGGCGAGCGAGATCGCGGCGAGCGATTCGGGCTGGTCCATTTCGCCGTCGCCGAGAAACGCCCAGACCTTGCGGCCCTGATGCGGTTTCAGCCCGCGATATTCGAGGTAGCGCATGAAGCGCGCCTGATAGGCGGCCGTGAGCGGGCCGAGCCCCATCGAGACGGTCGGGAACTGCCAGAAGTCGGGCATCAGGCGCGGATGCGGATAGGACGACAGACCGTCGCGTCCCGCTTCGCGGCGGAAGTTGTCGAGCTGCGCATCCGTGATGCGGCCTTCGAGATACGCGCGGCCATAGATGCCGGGCGCCGAATGCCCCTGGATGTAGACCATGTCGCCGTCGAACGTGTCGGTGCGGCCGCGGAAGAAGTGGTCGAAGCCGACGTCGTACAGCACCGCGGCGGACTGGTAGGTCGCGATGTGGCCGCCGACGTTCGAATGCCGGCCGGCGCGCAGCACCATGACCATCGCGTTCCAGCGGATCATCGCGTTGAGCCGCCGCTCGAGCGCGAGATCGCCCGGATAGGCCGGCTGCCGCGCGCGCGGCACGGTGTTCACATAGGCGGTGGTCACGCGGCCGTGCAGGTCGCCGTGGCGGGCCGCATCGAGATCGGCCAGCCGGTCGAGCAGGTAGTGCGCGCGCGGACGGCCTTCGAGCGCGATGACGGATTCAAGCGCATCGAGCCATTCACGGGTTTCCTGCGGATCGATGTCGGGTAGCGCGAGAGGTGCGGTCATGCAGTGTCTCCAGAAGCATCAGGCTGCGCGGGGCGACGGTCGTGGCGCCGCCCCGCGCGACGGAAGGGCCGCCGATGGGCGGCCATATAGTTGCAATTGCAATCGTATCGAAGTCCATTGTATCGAGGTAAAATTTAATTGCAACTGCAATTTAACGAGAGGAACGACCTGACATGAGCGCACCCGAACCGGATCTGTGGTTCTCGTTTGTCCGCGCGCACCGCACGATGATTCGCGAGATCGAGCGGCGTCTCGCGGACGCCGGCCTGCCCGCGTATGCGTGGTACGACGCGTTGTGGGGGCTGGAAAGCGGGCCCGACGGCACGCGTCGCATGCACGAACTGGCCGACGTGCTCGCGATCGAGCGCTACAACCTCACGCGGCTCGTCGACCGGCTCGAACAGGAAGGGCTCGTCACGCGCGCCCGTTCGGCCGACGACGGCCGCGCGGCGTTCGCGAGCATCACCGACAAGGGGCGCACGCTGCGTAAAAAGATGTGGAAGGTGTACCAGTCGACGGTCGCGGAGCTTTTCCTCGACCAGTTCGGCGCGAAAGAGCAGGCGACGATGGCCGCCGCGCTCGATCGTGCGACGGCCGCTGCGCGCGACGCGACGGCCGGCGCGAAGTAGCGGCCGATGTCGCGCGTTTCAGCCGCGCGCATACCGCTGCATGGCCCGTGCGGCCCAGTCGGCCGGCACGCGACCGTCGTCGGCCAGCACGCGGATCGCGACCGCGGCGATCCAGCGCGCATCCGACGCCCGCGCGCCGGGGCCTGCCAGATCCGCGCCGAGCGCCGTGAAGCGGGCAGGGACGAACGCGCCGATCTGCGCGGCGACGTGCCGTGCATAGCCCGTGACCGCGAGCACCGGCGTGCTGCCTTCGCCGAGGCACGCGCTGACGTGCGCGATGCGCGGCGCGGCGTGCGGGTGCAGCAGGTTCCAGCGTTCGGCGGCGCGCGCATCGCGCGCAAGCCGCGTGTAGCTCGGACAGCTCCAGATCGTCGAATCGATGCGCCATTCGTCATGCAGCAGGTCGGCGGCTTCCATCACCTGCGCGAGCGTGCTGCCCGCGCCGCACAGACGAATCTTTGCGGCGGAGCCGGCCGCCGCGCGCCGGCCGGCCCGCACCATGCCGTTGAACGCGTCGCGGGCCGCCGTGGCGGAAAGGGGGCGTACGCCGGGCACGCAGCCGTCGTGGCTCGCGAGATAACAAAATCCGGGCTGGCCGACGACATAGAGCGCGCGCAGCGCGCCGCGCAGGATCGCGAGCGCCTCGTCGCCCGACGCGGGATCGTATGGCGTGCACGCGGGGTTCGCGGCCAGCCAGTGCGGGACGTCGGGCATCACGCCCTTGGGCCATGACGAGCGGAACGTTTCCGCGTCGTTCACGAAGATCCCGCGGCCGACCGTTTCGGCCGACGCCAGCCGCAGCCGGTCCGTCGCATGCGCTTGCAGCAGGTACAGCAGCGGCCGTTCGAACTGTCCGGCCGGGTCGAGAAAGCGCAGCGGCCACGCGCTGATGCGGCGAGGTGCGGCAGCGCGCGCCGTCGCGGCGGGTACGTCGGGGCGGACGATCCAGACGCGGCCCGCGGTTGCCGCATCGCGTTCGAGGCAGTCGGCGGCCGCGCGGATTGCGTCGAGCGGAGTCATCGCATCGCGCCGGGGCGAGAGCCGCCGGGTCGTCAGCCGTTCGACGCAGGCCGCCGCGGCGCGGCGGGTGTCGGGCGTCCGCACGGGCGGACCGGATCGCGCAGTCTGCATGTCCCTCTTTCGAGTACTGGCATGTTGCCGGGGTGTCGATCCCGGCATAGGATTGCAATTGCAACGATTGTAGTTGCAATGATAACCGGATGACAAGGACCGACATGACATCGACGCACACACTCACGTTCCATACGGCCGACACGCCGAACGGGCACAAGATCGCCATCTACCTGGAGGAGGCCGGGCTGACGTACGCGCGCGTGCACGTGAACCTGTCCGCTGGCGAGCAGCGCAGCCCGGCGTTCCTCGCGATCAGCCCGAACGGCAAGATCCCGGCCATCGTCGATCACGACACCGGCCTGGCCGTGTTCGAATCCGGCGCGATCCTCGGCTATCTCGCCGAGAAAACGGGCTGCCTGCACCCGGAAACGCTGGCCGAGCGCACGGCGGTCCAGCAATGGCTGCATGTCCAGATCGGCGGCATCGGGCCGATGCTCGGCCAGCTCTGGTGGTTCCTGCATGCATCGAAGACGGTCAATGCGGAGGCGATCGACCGCTATCGGAACGAGGCGCGGCGCCTCTATGGCGTCGCGAACGGGCGATTGTCGGAATCGCCGTATCTCGCGTCGTCGCGGTATTCGATCGCCGACATCGCCGCATTCCCGTGGCTGCGCACGGCGGCCGAACTCGATATCGACGTCGCCGGCTATCCGCACGTCGAGCGCTGGCTCGCCGACATCGAGAGCCGGCCGGCGGTTCAACGGGGCCTGATCGCCTGCCGCGCGCCGGCGGCCATGCCCGCGCACTGACGTCGCATCGCCCGCGCCGCAGCGACGGCGCGGGATCCGGCGGATGCCCTGCCGCAAAACATTGTTCTCCTTCGTCGTAAACGTCTCGAATGCGTGATATTTGCGCCGCCTGATCCGGTTTAGAGTGGCCGCGAATTGATGACGATGTGTCGTATGGCCGCAGTCGCGGGCCGTGCCGACGCACCAGAGGAGCTGGAGACAAATGAGTGAAGGCAGGATTACGCAAGTCGAATCGTTCGGTTTCGAACGCATTCCCGACGTATCGCGCTATGCGCGTCCGATCGATCTGTTCCGGCTGCTGTTCGGCGGCTGCAATACGTTTTCCACATCGGTGCTCGGCAGCTTTCCGGTGCTGGTCGGGCTGTCGTTCAAGGCGGGTGTTGCCGCGATCGTGCTCGGCGTCCTGGTCGGCACGTGCATCCTCGCGCCGATGAGCCTGTTCGGCCCGCGCAACGGCACGAGCGATCCGGTCTCGTCCGGCGCGCATTTCGGCATCCACGGCCGGATCGTCGGTTCGTTCCTCGCACTGCTCACGTCGATCGCGTTCTTCTCGCTCGCGGTGTGGAGCTCGGGCGACGCGCTCGTCGGCGGTGCGCACAACATGGTCGGCGTGCCGGTCAACGGCTTCACGCTCGGCGCGGCGTACATGGTGTTCGCGGTGCTCGTGCTGATCGTCTGCATCTACGGCTTCCGCTTCATGCTGTGGGTCAACAAGATCGCCGTGTGGGCCGCGAGCCTGCTGTTCGTCGCCGGCCTGTTTGCGTTCGCCGGGATGTTCGACGTGAACTACGCGGGCACGCTGAACCAGGGGAGCGCAGGCTTCTGGGCCGCGTTCGTCGGCGCGGTGCTGGTCGCGCTGAGCAACCCGGTGTCGTTCGCGTCGACGCTCGGCGACTGGGCGCGCTACATTCCGCAGCACACGCCGAAGCGGCGCGTGATGGGCGCCGTGTTCGCCGCGCAGATCGCGACCTTCGTGCCGTTCTTCTTCGGCCTCGCGACCGCGACGATCATCGCGTCGAAGGCGCCCGCGTTCATTGCATCGAACGACTACGTCGGCGGGCTGCTCGCCGTGTCGCCGCGCTGGTTCCTGCTGCCGATGTGCCTGATCGCGATCATCGGCGGGATGTCGACCGGCACGACCGCGCTGTACGGCACGGGCCTCGACGTGTCGAGCATGTTCCCGCGCTTCCTGAACCGCGTGCGCGCGACGCTGCTGATCGGCACGATCGCGATCGCGTTCATCTTCGTCGGCCGCTTCTGGTTCAACCTCGTCGAAAGCGTCGCGACGTTCTCGACGCTGATCGACACGTTCAGCTGCCCGTGGATGGCGATCATGGTGATCGGCTATGTGACGCGCCGCGGCTTCTATCTCGCCGACGACCTGCAGGTGTTCAACCGCGGGCTGCGCGGCGGCCACTACTGGTTCACGCACGGCTGGAACCTGCGCGCGATGGGCGCATGGCTGCCGGCGGCGTTCATCGGTCTGTCGTTCGTGAACCTGCCGGGGCAGTTCGTCGGGCCGCTCGGCAATCTCGCGGGCGGACTCGATCTCAGCGTGCCGGTATCGCTGGCGGTCGGCGGGCTGCTGTATTTCGTGCTGCTGACGCTGTATCCGGAGGCCGACGGCGTGTACGGCCCGCGCGGGCGCTGCCTCGCGCGCGGCGGCAAGCACGGCGCGCGCGGTGTCGGCGCACCGGCGATCCAGCCGAAGGGGTACTGAGCGCCGTTTCGCTTCGGAAGACACGATGCCGCCGCGCGGGAGAATCGCCGGCGGCATTGTCGTTTTTCGATGATTTATTAGTGATGCATATGACAGGCCGGACCTGACTGTCTACTTCGCCCGGCCGAAAATGAAAACACCCGCCTGGCAGGCGGGCGTATGTCGACCGACGCGCGAATCAGTGGAACGTGCTGCCCGCGAGCAGCCCGCCGTCGACGATGAATTCCGAACCCGTGCAATACGCGGATTCGTCGGAGGCGAGGAACAGCACGAGGTTCGCCACTTCATCCGGCTTGCCGATGCGCGCGATCGGCAGCCCGCCATAGATCGACGACGGGTCGAAATCAGCGTATTCCGGCGGGCGCGCCATCACGGTGTCGATCCCGCCCGGGTGCACCGAGTTCACGCGGATCCCGTAGCGGCCGAACTCGAGCGCGGCGGCCTTGGTCATCCCGCGCACCGCGAACTTGCTCGACACGTATGCGCTGCCGCCCGCCACGCCCTCCATCCCGGCCGTCGACGACACGTTGACGATCGCGCCTCCACCGGCATCCTTCAGCGCGGCAAGCGCCGATTTCATGCCGAGCCAGCAACCGACCTGGTTCACGTCGATCACCTTCCGATAGTCGTCGAGCGAACACGATTCGATCGGCACGAGCTTCAGGATCGCCGCGTTGTTCACGAGGATGTCGAGCCGGCCGAAATGCGCGAGCGTCGCATGCACGGCGGTGTGCCAGTCGTCTTCGTTCGTCACGTCGAGATGCTGGAAACGCGCGGCGTCGCCGAGTTCGGCCGCGACGCGCCGGCCCGCGTCGTCGAGCACGTCGGCGATCACCACGCGCGCGCCTTCGGCGACGAACCGTCGCGCTTCCGCCTCGCCCTGGCCGCGGGCGCCGCCCGTGATCAGGGCCACTTTGCCTTCGAGTCGTTTCATCGTGATTGCTCCTGTGAGTGAAGTGGAACGCGTGCGGGCCCGCTCATGCGGCGGCCGACGCGTCGATGATGCGGTCGAGATCGGCGACCACGTAGCCGATCTGGTCGATGGGGCCGAGGACGGGGTCGTGCATGGTGTCTCCGTGGCGAGGGCGCGCGCTGAATGACGGCCATGATCGCAACAAAGCCCGCGTTTCGTGCCACCCAAACGGACTAGCTGCGGCGTGTCAGTGTCATGGCGAGGTGGCGTGCCGTTCATCGTCACGTGGCTCACGCGCGCGAGCGGGTCGCCCGGCGCGCCCGCGTGGTACGTGCTGTTCGCGGCGTCGTTCGGGCACGCTGCGGCGGGGTTCATGCACGACGGCGCGCCGTGCGTGCTCGCCCGCCGGCAGTTTCGGGCCGAGCCGCCGAGCGTCGACCAGCGGCTCGCGGTCCGGGCCGGGCCGGTCGGCCATCGGCGCGCGCGCCGGGCAGGGCATCGGCGTTGCCGATGGTCAGTATCGCGGGCGGCGGCCTACCGGCGCCGCCGCCCGCCCATTACGCTTGGGCGATCATCCACTCCGTCCGGAAGATCGCCATGTCCCGGCTCGATTACACGCTGCTCGGCCCCTGCCTGCTCGCCATCGCGATCGACGCGATGGGCTTCGGTCTCGTCTACCCGATGATGTCCGCGATCTTCAGCGATCCGCATGCGGGCATCCTGCCGGCCAACGCTGGCCAGCACGCGCGCAATTTCTACCTCGGTCTCGGCTACGGGATCTATCCGTTGTGCATGTTCTTCGGCTCGTCGCTGATGGGCGAGCTGTCGGACCGCTACGGCCGCCGCCGGATCCTGCTGCTGTGCCTGCTCGGTCTCGCGGCGGGCTATGCGCTGATGGCGGCCGGCGCCTGGCACGCGTGCGTCGCGCTGCTGCTGGCCGGACGCGGGCTCACCGGCCTTACGGCCGGCTGCCAGGGCATCGCGCAAGCGGCCATCACCGACTTGAGCACGCCCGAGAACAAGGCGTACAACATGAGCATCATGTCGCTCGCGTTCAGCGCCGGCGTGATCGTCGGCCCGGTGCTCGGCGGCGTCACGTCCGACCGGACGATCTCGCCGCTGTTCGACTACGGCACGCCGTTCGTGCTGGTTGCGGTACTGTCGCTGATCTGCGCGGGCTGGACCTGGGTGTCGTATCGCAATACGGCCATGCCGCGCGGCGACACGCGCATCGATTTGCTGCTGCCGCTGCGGATCGTCCGGGAAGCCGTGAGCCAGCGCAACGTCGCGTTCCTGTCGGTGGTGTTCTTCCTGATGCAGGTCGGCTACGGGCTCTACCTGCAGACCATCATGCTGTTGCTGCAGACGAAGTTCGGCTATACGAGTGCGCGGCTCGGGCTGTTCAGCGGCGTGATCGGCGTCTGCTTCGTATTCGGCCTGCTGTTCGTCGTGCGGCTGATGTTGCGCGTCTGGCGCGTGGTCGACATCGCGAAGACGGGGCTGCTCGTCGCCGGTCTCGGCCAGATCCTGTCGGCGCTGTCCCCGCACGAGCCGGTGCTGTGGGCGCTCGCGATGGTGGTCGGCTGCTTCGACATGGTCGCGTACACGACGATGTACACCGCGTTCTCCGATGCCGTCAGCGAGGACCGGCAGGGCTGGGCGCTCGGCGTCGCGGGCTCGGTGATGGCCGTCGCGTGGGTCGTGACGGGCGCGCTCACGAACCTGTTGCCGGTGTTCGGCGAGATCGGGCTGCTGCTGATCGGCGGCGCCGGCTTCCTGCTCAGCTTCGTGATGATGGCGTTCTACGGACGCAAGCAGGCCGGGGGGCGCGCGGCACTGTCGTAGGCGGTCGCGCACAGGTTGGCCCGATCCTGTCGGACGTTGTCCTGCGGGCTGCTGTCGCACGCGGCCGTGCGGCCCGACACTGGCGCTGCGCGGTCACGGCAGCGCCCGCCACCGGCGGCAAACCGGCCGCAGGACCGCGTTCGGCGGGCGCTGGCTCGACCGTACCGCCGTTCCGTTCGATGTGCCAACCTGGAGTAGAGAGCGACCCATGCAACATCCGACCATCCGCACCCTGGCCGGCGCGAGCGCGCCGGCGTCGATCGACGCTGCCCGCACCGCGCTGCTGGTGATCGATTTCCAGAACGAGTATTTCAGCGGCCGCCTGCCGATTCCGGAAGGGCCGCGCGCGCTGGGCAATGCGCAGCGCGTGATCGCATTCGCCGATCGCGCGGGCATTCCGGTGTTCCACGTGCAGCACGTCGGCGCGGCCGGCGGCCCGATCTTCGCGGACGGCAGCGACGGCTTCCGCTTTCATGCCGACCTGCAACCCGCGCCGCAGCACACGGTCGTGAAGAAGACGTCGGTCAGCGTGTTTCCGACGACCGACATCGACGCGCGCCTGAAGGCGGCCGGGATCGACACGCTGATCGTCACCGGGCTGATGACGCATGCATGCGTTGCCGGCGCGGCGCGCGATGCGGTGCCGCTCGGCTATGCGGTGATCGTCGTCGACGACGCATGCGCGACGCGCGACCTCGATGTCGCGGACGGCAGCACGGTGCCGCACCGCGACCTCCATCGCGCGACGCTGGCCGCGCTGTCGGACACGTTCGGCGACGTGCTGACGACCGATCAGGTACTCGCGCTCGACGTCGCCTGACGCGCGCCTGGCCTGTGTCCGGCAGGCGCTGGGCCGGTGCTCAATCGGCCCAGCCCGGCGCGGCATACACGACTTCGCCGCGGAAGCAGGTCTCGAGCACGCGCGTTTGCGCGAACGCGCCGACCGGGTGGTCGAACGGATTGCGGTCGAGGATCGCGAGGCTCGCGTCCTTGCCCGCTTCGAGCGAACCCGTGCAATCGTCGAAGCGCAGCGCATACGCAGTGTTCACCGTATAGGCCTCGAGCATCGTGAGCAGGTCGAGACGCTCGTGCGGATTCCACGGCAGGCTGTCGGGCTGGTCGATCAGCCGGTGCGTGACGCCGGTCTGGATGATCTGCATCGGGTCCATCGTGCTGACCGACCAGTCGGAACCGGCCGCGAGCATCGCGCCCGCGTTGCGCAGGCTGCGGAACGGATAATTGCGGGCGGTGCGCTCGGCGCCGAGCAGGTCGCGGTAGAGCTGCTGCTGCTCCTCGCGCGCGGCCGTCCACAGAGTCTGGACGCTCGCGATCGCGCCGAGCCGGTTGAAGCGGCCCATGTCGGCCGGATCGACGAGCTGCAGGTGCGCGAGCTGCGCGCGGCGATCGCGCACGCCGTTGCGGATCTGCACGTATTCGAGCGCGTCGAGCGTCATGCGCACCGCGCGATCCGCCAGCGTATGGAAGTGCAGGTCGAAGCCGGCCGTATCGGCGAGCAGGCAGATTTCGTCGAGTGCGTCCTGGCGCCACAGCGCGAGGCCGCACTCGTCGGTGCCGGCGTACGGTTCGAGCAGCGCGGCGGTTTTCGATTCGGGCACGCCGTCGACGAAGATCTTCACCGTATGCAGGCGCAGGTTGTCGCGCTCGTACTCGCGCCGCCACGCGACGAAGCGCTCGATCTGTTCGCGCGGATCGCGGCGCGGGTTCGCGTAGAGGCCCGCGCTCATGTACGTCTTCAACTGGCCGGCACGTTGCGCGGCGGCATAGGCCTTGAGCTCGGCCTCCTCGACGCGCGCGTCGAACCAGCCGGTGATTCCGTAGCCGTGCGCCATCGCATGCGCTTTCGCGAGCGACTTCGGATAGCCGGCCGGACTCAGTTGCGGAATGATCGGACAGACGCGGTAGAACGCCGCTTCGTGCACGACGCCGTTCGGCGCGCCCGACGCATCGCGCTCGTACACGCCGCCGGCCGGATCGGGCGTATCGGCCGTAATGCCGGCCGCTTCCAGCCCCTTCGTATTGAGACAGCCGCTGTGCACGTCGAAGCCGACCACGAGCAGCGGCCGGTCGGGCACGATCCGGTCGAGCAGTTCGCGGCCCGGATATGCGCCGAACGCGGCGAGGTTCGCGCCGCCGAGATAAACCCACGGCTCGTTCGGCGTCGCGTCGGCGCACGCGCGGATGCGCTGCAGGATCGCATCCGGGTCGTTGATCCCGGACAGATCGAAGTCGCCGAGAATCTGATGACCTTCGAGCGGGTGCACATGGCCGTCGATCAGGCCCGGCAGCATCAGCCTGCCGGCCAGATCGACCATGCGCGTCGCGGGGCCGGCGAGCGGGCGGATGTCGTCGTCGCGACCGACGGCGACGATCTTGCCGTCCTTCGTGGCGAGCGCCTGCGCGAAGCGGCGCTGTGCGTCGCCGGTGTAGAGCAGGCCGTTCAGATAGACGGTGTCGGCATGTTGCATGTGTCTCCTCCGGATCGGGGAATCTGACGGGCGCACGCGGCCAGCGGACGAGCCGTCGGGCGCGTCCGGTCGCGTGGACCCGGTCGGGTTGGAGTGGAATGAAATGAAGGGCGTTATGCCCGCGTGCGGCGCGGTGCGCGATGCCGGTTTTGCCGACCGATATGCGTCACCCCGTCGCCGCGGGACGCATGCTTGGCCGCGCGGGCGGGCGTCCGTGGTTTGGCATGGCGTGTCTCCGTTGCATCCGACGCGCCGCTGTCGTCGGGTGAGTCAGATACTAGGAGCGGGCCGGCCGGCTGTCTGTCATCGTTTTAAGGACAAGCGCGACAAAGGCGACAAGGCAGGAAGGTGCGGACGGGAACGATGCTCTAACGCTCGCCGGCGGCCGGCGCGTCTTCGTCCGTTACACACCACGCGAAGAGCCCGGCCCGGTTCGCGATGCCGAGCTTCGTGAGCGCACGGCCGAGGTAGGTGCGCACGCTGCTCGGCTTGAGCGCGAGCGTGTCGGCGATCTGCGGAACGGGCCGGCCTTGCAGCACGGCGCGGCACACGAGCCGCTCGCGCTGCGACAGCGCCGCGCCGCTGGCCGTCAGCCGCTGCTCGAACCGCTGCAGCAGCGCGCCGTCGTCCTGGCGTGGCGTGAGGCGCGCCAGGCGCGCGTGCTGGATCAGCAGCGGCAGCACGAAATCGCCGAGCTGCCGCAGCAGGCTCAGTTCGGCCAGCGTATAGGACGGCTGGCCGCGCCGCCGGAACAGCGAGAACGCATAGACATAGTCGCGCTCGCTGCCGAGCAGCGTGCAGTCCTCGCCGAGATCGCCCAGCGCGAACTGGCGCCCGTACTCGGTTGCCGTGTCGATTTCCTCGTTGCACGAGAACACGAGCTGCGAATCGGTGACGCGTTCGATGTGCGGGAGCAACGTGTCGTTGCGCCAGTCGCCCTGTGTATACAGATCGAGCGCATGGCGCGTGCCGCCGGGATCGTCGCCGCCCGCGAAGAACAGCACGTCGACGCCGTCGACCGCCTGTGATCCCGCGCCGCGCCGGTAACGGGTCGCGACGCTGTAGTGGGACTGCGGATCGACTGTTTCGCGCAGCCATGCCCAGAGCCGGGCGGGGAACTGCGGGCTGCCGAGGCTGGCGACCAGGTCGCCAGCGCTATTCAGGGAAATGTGGGCGGGGCTCATCGTTGACACCATCTTCGCGAACGGCCGCCCGCGCCGGCCGTGCTGCGCGCACAGTGGCGCGCGGACGGATGACGGCCCCGATCCGGTGATGCGAGCCGGGGCGGCGCGGCGGCGATGCACGATTGTAGGTGACTTCGCCGGCGCCCGGCGATCATGCCGTTTCGCGAGGTGCCGGCCGCGCGCCGATGCGCGGCCGCGGCCGGTCAGAACATCGTGTTCGCGTTCGCGGACTTTTCCGGTACCGGCTGGATCACGTCCCAGTGTTCGACGATCCGGCCGTCCTTCATGCGGAAGATGTCGACGACCGCCTCGCCGCGATCGCCCGGATGTTCGGTCGCATGCACGTGCAGATAGACGAGATCGCCGTCGGCCGCACTGCGGACGATGCGTGCGCGCGATGCCGGGTTCTTCTGAAATGCGCCGACGAAGTACGACACGAACGGCTTCTTGCCGTCGGGCACGTGCGGGTTGTGCTGCTTGTAGTCGTCCGCGACGACAGCCGCGGCCGCGACTGCTTCGTGCTTGTTGAAGAAGCGGTCGTAGAACGTCAGCACGAGCTGGCGGTTGGCTTCCTCGGCGGCCACGTCGCGCGTGGCGGGGCCGGCGGCCAGCGCGGCCGTCGACGCGGCGAGCAGCACGAACGCGGCGATGGTGCGAACGGGGAAGCGGAGCGATGACATGTCGGGGTTCCTTGTCTGGCGATTCGTGGATGGCGCGCGGTGCGCGACTGCGGGTGCCGCCGATCGCGAGGATCGGCGTGCGGATGGGTACCGCTGGGTGCCGCTGGCGCGCGGCGCCGGCGTGCAGCCGCATGCTTCGGAGAACTGGCGAAACCGTGCGGCCCGTCGGGTCGCTCGAATGGTACAGTTGCCGCGAACCCGTCACAAGAAGTCACTGCGGTGTGAACAGGTCACACCGCAGTGACCTCGTATTGCCCGTGAAAGAGAATCCCGCCATGCCGTCCCCGTTCCCGTCTCCGTCCGCCGACGACTCCGTCGAACTCGATCAGCCGTGTCCGATTCGCGATGTGCTCGACCGTATCGGCGATCAGTGGAGCCTGCTCGTGCTCGAAGCGCTGTCCGGCGGCACGTTGCGCTTCAACGAACTCGGCCGCGCGATCGGCGACGTGTCGAAGCAGATGCTGTCACGCACGCTCAAGCGGCTCGAGCAGGACGGCTTCGTCAGCCGCACGCTGTACGCCGAAGTGCCGCCGCGCGTCGAATATGCGCTGACCGAGCTCGGTCGGTCGTTCCTGACGCCGATGCACGCGATGATCCGCTGGGCCGATGAACATCACCGTGCGATTTGCGCTGCGCGTCGTCGTGCGCGGGAGCTGGAGGGTAGTGGGCATTGAGCGGAGCGCGGCACGCCGGGGCGCCATCCCGATGCGTGGCGAACCGGCGCGTATGCGCTTGCTTTGGTATCGGATGATTTCGTCATCCGAATTTTTCCGGTGAAACGGATAGGCCGCGCGTGTGCTATTGCGAAGGCGCGCGTACGCGCCGGCGAACCGAGCGGCGGCCAAGGTGTTGGTTCGCCGCGATCGTGGCGGGACCGGAATGGCCTCCGCCGGATCGTTCACGTGGTGAGCGGGCTGCCCGCGATGCATTGATTGCGGCGCGCGCTGAGGCGGCGATTTCGTGTCGCGGTGCGATGCGCGGAGGGGGAGGCCCGTGAGCGTCGATCGTTGCGGATCGACGTGGCCGGGATGTCGCGAAAGCCCAATACATGCGTTGTGCCGCGGGACGTATGACCGATCGCCGTTCCGGTTCGGATGGGCGTTCGTGCTCGGGGGATATCGGCCGATGCCGGTATTTGCCGCCGGGCAGGATCGTCCGGCAGCCGGACGGCGCGGAACGGCCCGCCGTCCGGCTGCGTAGCGCAGGGCCATCGCCGACGCGTCTGCTGTCTATCGCCAGGCGCCGTCGACGTAGATCCATACCTGACCCTGGCGCCGCCAGTAGCCGGGGACCCATCGATGCCCCGGGCGACGGGCGACCCACCGGCCTGGCACCCATATATAGCGGCCGCGCTGCCAGCGCCAGTAGCCGTCGGTCCACACGTAGCCGTGCGACCTCGGTGGCGGCGGGCGGCGGTCGTGTCGCGGCGCGGGCGGCGCAAAGCCCGGGCGAGCCGGATAAGGCGGCCTGCCGGGCCCGTGGTTCGGACCCGGCGGCCGGTATCCCGGCGGCGGCGCGGGCTGAGCCGAGGCGGTACGCAACCAGCCGCCGGTGGCGGCGAGGGCGGCGGTCAGTCCGATGGCGCGCAACAATGAGCGTCGATTCATGGCGGAACCTCTTCTGTAATAGGGGTTGCCTTACATTAATCTGCCAGTCTCGCGGCCGCGTTACGGCGGGCGTTAAGGCTGTTACTGCATGTCACGACGGCGGCCGTCGCCCGTTGCAGGCGCTTGCGCAGGCGAATGGCGGCTGCAGCAGCGGTGTCACCCTTCGTTTACTGTTGTTTACCAAGCAGGCGTTGCATTTTTAGTCGGTCAAACCCGGTATTCGCGATGAAATCGGGTAAAAATTGCCGATTTTGTTGTGACGCCCCATCCCGCTTGTTGTTTCTATGCAACCGTCAAGCGGGTGACATGAAAGAATGGTGGGATGAAAGCCTCCAAAAAGCACGCGTCAAGAATCCAAAAAAATAAGTTAAAACAAATACTTATAACGCGGCCCCATTTCTATTATTTCTAGTTCTGGAAAAGCTTATTTCTTTATTTGCGGATCGCTCCCCTAGGGTACACCCCTAAACTCACGGTTCCCAAACGGGCAACTATCCGGGCGCAGCCAGCAGTACCGATGGCGTTTCCGGGCGGTTGCAGACCGTTTATGAACAAGGTCGCGAGACCTGCCTCTTTTTAGAAGGGAGCTCCACGAATGAACAAGACTCTGATCGTTGCAGCAGCTGCAGCATCGTTCGCTACCGTCGCTCACGCGCAAAGCAGCGTCACGCTGTACGGCGTGCTGGACGCAGGCATCACCTACCAAAGCAACGTCCAGAACGCAGCCGGCCAAGGCAAGTCGCTGTGGTCGATGGGTTCGGGCATTGACCAGAGCCGCTTCGGCCTGCGTGGTTCGGAAGACCTCGGTGGCGGCCTGAAGGCAATCTTCACGTTGGAAAGCGGCTTCGGCATCGGTAACGGCAAGTTCGCGAACGGTGGCAACAACACCATTTTCAACCGTCAGGCATTCGTCGGTCTGTCGAGCCAGTACGGCACGGTTACGCTGGGCAAGCAGTATGACTCCGTTCAAGACTACCTGGCTCCGCTGACCGCAACGGGTTCGTGGGGTGGTACGTACTTCGCTCACGTCGGCAACAACGACAACCTGAGCACGAACGGCGGCTACTCGAACAACAACTCGATCAAGTTCACGAGCGCTAACTACGCTGGCCTGCAATTCGGCGGCACGTACTCGTTCTCGAACGACACGAACTTCGGCAACAACCGTGCATACAGCGGCGGCGTGTCGTACCAGTTCCAAGGCCTGAAGCTGGGTGCAGCTTACTCGCAAGCGAACAACCCGAACGCAACGTCGTCGGGCGCAGTCGTGTCGGATAACGCACTGTTCAACGGCCAAGGCCGCCTGCGCACGTACGGCGCGGCAGCTGCATACGCATTCGGCCCGGCGCAAGTTGGCGCAGCATGGACGCAATCGCGTGTCGACAACCAAGCTAACGGCGGCGGCACGTTCCACGCTGACAACTACGAAGTCAACGCAAAGTACAACCTGACGCCGGCTCTCGGCCTGGGTGCTGCTTACACGTACACGAGCGCGAAGGTTGACGGCAGCAGCGCGCACTGGAACCAGTTCGGTCTGCAAGCTGACTACTCGCTGTCGAAGCGCACGGACGTGTACGCACAAGCTGTGTACCAACGCGCATCGAAGAACGCAGGCGGCGCGTCGATCTACAACGGCGACCCGACGACGGCAGCAAGCTCGTCGATCAACCAAACCGCAGCAACGGTTGGTCTGCGTCACCGCTTCTAAGCGTGACGGCTGGGTAACCAGCTTCGCAGCATCAAAAAAGGCGCCTTCGGGCGCCTTTTTTTTGTCTATCGACGGCCGAAACGGCTGAAGCGATGGGGG
The DNA here is from genome assembly GCF_902498995.1 of Burkholderia anthina. Taxonomy (GTDB): domain Bacteria; phylum Pseudomonadota; class Gammaproteobacteria; order Burkholderiales; family Burkholderiaceae; genus Burkholderia; species Burkholderia anthina. Next base: position 116,881 of record NZ_CABVLY010000005.1, on the reverse strand, counting down.
TGCCGGAGGGGCATGGCGTCAGGACGCAAAAAAGCGAGGCCTCGTGCCTCGCTTTTTGCGTTTTGCGCCGTGACAGGGTGCGCCGGCGCGGTCGCGTCAGCGCGTGTATTCGCCGTTGGCTTCCGGCTGGAACACGATGGCGGAGACTTTCATCAGCTTCTCGGCGCCGCTCGGCTGCATGACTTTGACGAGCTGGCCGCGTTGGGTACCCAGCAATGCCATGCCGACCGGCGAGAACACGTTCAGGCGCCCCAGTTCGAGATTGGCGGCATCGGGATAAACAATCGTCCACGTGGCCTGTTCCTGCGACGCTTCGTCGAGCAGCGTGATCTGCGAGTTCATCGTGACGACGTTGGCCTTCACGGCGTCGGGCTGGACGATGTCGGCGCGCTCGAGCAGCGTGTCGAGCATCGTCTGGAATCGGGGATTGTTTTCGGCGTGCTTCTCGAGGCGGGCGACGTCGAGCTCGGTCAGCTGGTAAAGGCGTTGTTTCATGGAAGTTCTCCAAATGATCGGCATGGGGCAGGCGTGGCGTGCCTATGAGGATCGCCCGGAGCCCGTCTGACGTGGCTCCGGGGAGGAGGACCAGTCCGTCAGATCAGGCGCCGGGCGGCGGCGAGCGGCGCCTGGGCCGTGCGTCGAGCGTAGGGGTGCGCCGGATGGCCGACGCGCGCACGCACGCCGGCCGGACCGGACGGCGAAACGGAAAGGGGCGTGAGCGCGTACATGACGGATCGAATATCGAAGGGTGAATAAAACCTTACGATTCTACAACATAACCTTCCGGGACAGTGATTCGGGTGTTGGCCTTTCGTCAGCCATTGTTGTGGAAATGGTTTAAGTGATAGCGATCTTGTGGACGGGAAGCGGTCAATATTTGTCAAAAATGCAACGCTGTATGTCCAAACCAAGGGTTTCCCCTTGGTATTGCGAGAACTACACTTCTTCCATCGCTTCAGACAGTTCTGCCGGAAGCGAGGTCAAAAGAGAACATATTTCGGAGGTCCACCATGAAGTCGATCATCTACGCAGCGATCGCTGCATCCGTCCTTGCCGCCCCGATTGCATCGTTCGCACAGTCCGACCAGGGCTTGACCCGCGCACAGGTCCGGGCCGATCTCGTGCAACTCGAACAGAACGGCTACAAGCCGCTCGCGAGCGATGCGCAATATCCGCAGAATGTCCAGGCCGCAGAACAACGCATCCAGCCGAACCAGCCGATGCTCGCGCATGCCGATACGAGTGGCTACGGTGCGGTGGCGACCGCCGCCGGCCAGTCTGGCCGCCGCATGACGCGCGAAGCCCCGAACCCCGTGAATTCGGTTTACTTCGGCAACTGAACACCCTGGGTCTGCCCGAGCACGGCATATGACCGACGGGACGCGCGCCATCCGCGCGCGTCCGCGTCAGCAGAGCAGAACCTCCGTCGCCGCATTCCGGCGGCTTTTCCGCCCAGACGCTCGCGCGTTTGGGCCTTTTTTGCTGGGGTGGGTCAGGCGGACGTGACCGTGGGCGTGCCGTGGATGTAGTGTTCGAGCTGGCTGATCGTGAACTGCTGATCGGCAATCACGCTCTTCACGAGGTCGCCGATCGAGATCAGGCCGATCAGCTTGCCGCCGTCGAGGACGGGCAGGTGGCGCATCCGGTGCTCGGTCATCAGCGCCATGCACTCGTCGGTCGATTGCGCCGGTTCGACGTAGCGCACCTTGGTCGTCATGATTTCGTCGACGCGGGTGGCCTTCGACGAACGATCCTGCAGCACGATCTTGCGCGCGTAGTCTCGTTCGGTAACGATGCCCGCGATGTCGTCGCCGTCCATGACCAGCAATGCGCCGATGCCCTTTTCCGCCATCAGCTTGATGGCGTCGTAGACGAAATCGGCTTTCGTGACGGTGTAGATCGTGCGGCCCGAATCAGGCTTGGCTTTGAGAATCTGCGCGACAGTCGTGCTCATTCGCTTTCTCCGTGTGCAGAACGATGCAGGGAAGGCAGGGCGTGATGCGCGTCACCCGATGGGGCCAGTATAGCCGGGCCTGCGGCGGCAGTCGCGTGACGTTTCCAGATTAGCGGTAAACTCCGGTCACGCACTATCCACACAACTCCTATATTCCTGATCGTTCGATTGAATTCATGATGTCTTCGCGTCCCCAATCGCCCACGCCGGGCAATGGCCAGGCCGACGAGTGCGTGACGCTCGTCGCCACCGCGTCGCTGCCCACGCGCTACGGTACGTTCACGTCGTACGCTTTCCGCGTATCGGGCAGCGATGCCGAACACCTCGCGCTCGTGATGGGCGACGTGACCGGTGAGCAGTCCGTGCTGACGCGGCTGCATTCCGAGTGCCTGACCGGCGACGTGTTCGGCTCCTACCGCTGCGATTGCGGCGAGCAGCTCGATCTTGCGCTGCGCTACATCGCCGCGGAAGACCGTGGCGTGCTGCTGTATCTGCGCGGCCACGAAGGGCGCGGCATCGGCCTGAGCAACAAGATTCGGGCGTATGCGCTGCAGGAGCAGGGGCGCGACACCGTCGAGGCCAATCTCGATCTCGGCCTGCCCGACGACGCGCGTGAATACGACTCCGCCGCCGCGATTTTGCGGATCCTCGGCGTGACGTCGGTGCGACTGATGAGCAACAATCCGAAGAAGTTCGACACGCTTGCCAAGCACGGCATTCCCGTGTGCGAGCGCGTGGCGCTTGCGGTGCCGGTGCGCGAGGAAAACGAGCGTTATATCCGGACCAAGCAGGTCAAGTTCGGTCACTACTTCGAAGAAAACGAGTAAGCACGATCGACGCGCGGACGCCGGCCCGGGCGTCGCGCGCACATCCGTCAAACGCCACGGGAATCCCGCGTGGTTCGTCTGCATTTGCTGCACGCCCCGATTCCGATCTCGCGTGAATCCACCATTGAAGGTCACCATGCGTGACGACGGCATGTCGTGTTTGCCGCACGCGCGGCGTGCGTTCGTCCCGATGACGGCGTTCGCGCGTAACGCTGCGTATGCGGCTTCCCATGCATGCCGGATCCGCTGCGAACACGATGCGTAAGCCCGACTTGCGCCGGCCGGTTGCCGGGCCTTATCGCCAGTCTCGCTGGATGGCTGCGCTGGAAGTCGCGTTCGGTTGGGTCGCGAAGGGGGCGATGGTGCTAGCGGGGCTGGCAGTCGTGGCGCTGATGGTGCTGACGGGCGATGCGAGCGGCGTGTCGGGCCTTCCGGGTACTCGAAAAGGCTGGTTGTACCTGCTGCTCGTGTCGATCGTGGTTCTCGCGCTGCTGTTTGCCTTCCTCTACTACTGGCCAGCGCCGGCAAAGGCGTCTACCGCAGGCGGATAGAGCGGTGATGCGTCCCCGATAAATTATCGCGGGCAAGAAAAAGCCCGCTAATGGAGCGGGCTGAATCCATGTTTGGAGACATGGAGGAGACAGATGCAACTTTAAGGGAAAACCCGAGGGATGGCAAGCCCTAGTTGTAATTGTGCAACGCAGCGCCAACACGCCTTCCCGAGAACGGCGAACCGGCTCGTCGCGCGGCCCTTGCCGGCGTTCGGCAGGAGGCCGGCAAGGGCCGGTTATCCTCCTGCGCGGCGGCCGTCATCCGGCGGCACCGCCGCCGTCGCACCTCACATACCACTCGCCCAAGCATGCGCGGGAAACGCGCCAAAACGTTCCTGCGCGACCGGCACGGCGTACTTGTTGCGCATCTCGGTCTCGATCCATGTACAGGCGTCGCGCGCGCAGTCGGTCAGGACGTGTCGCGTCGCGTGTCCGTCGATGTCGTAGACGAAACGCACGCCGACCTCGTCGTCGGACACTTTTCGCTGAAGCTGGTTGAGCTGCAGTTGCGGCCCGTGTCGCTGCGACAGCGCGCGCAGTTCGTCGAAGTGATATTCGAGCCAGTCGGCGAAGAACAGCGCATCGCTGTGGCACCGCAACCGGAATGCCGCGCTGCGCGACGGACGCGCTGCGGCATCGCCGCCAGCCTGCTGCTCGCCGTTCGGCGCGATGGCCGCATCGACGGGCGCGAGCGGCTGCCGGATCTGCCGGTACGGCTCGCGCTCGCGCAGCGCGTGCCACAGCAGCTCGTCGCCGGCGGCGCCGGACGGCTGCATCGTCAGGTCGTGCCGGCCGTCGCCGACAGCGGCGACGTCGCGAATCACGAGGCGCAGCGAGCAGAGCGGTGCGTCGGCGGCCAGCAGCGTGGCGGCGCGCGGCAGTCCGCAGACGAGCGGCGCGGCGCCGGCCGCACGAAACACGAGCCCGCGGCGATCGAGCCGCACGAGCGGCAGCGGCCGCGGAAACGACGGGTAGGCAACCGCGATGCGGGCGCCGGTGGCGCTCGTCAACCCGGGCATCATCGCGCGAAAGACCTGAGACTGGTCCACGGTGGTTCTCCTTCGTTACGATGCCGCCCGGACGGACTACGCGCGTTCCGGTTCAGGCGGCGATGGCTTGCCGGGCAGCTTGCCCCGGCTCGATTCCAAGTGCAGCAAACGTTTGCGGATCAATGTCGATCCAGCACGCGACGACCAGACGACCGTCCACCTGTTTCGGCGGGCCTGCGCGGTGCGCGTGCACGCCGATCCGGCGGAACAGCCGCTCCATGCTTGCGAACGTCACGCCGATCAGCTGCCGCGCGCCCAGCTGCGCCGCGCATTCGACGACCGCGGCGAGCATCGGGCGCACGGCCCACTCGGCGTTGCCCGGGCCGCCTTCGCCGTTCGTCGCCGCAAACCGCGACAGCTCCCAGACGGCAGCCGATTGCGGCAGCGGGACGTCCTCGGCGATCAGGTCGGCAAACAGCGACTTCAGCAGATACGGGCGGGTGGTCGGCAACAGGCGGGCACATCCGCACATCTCGCCGCCGGCGTTCCTCGCGAACACGTAGACGGTATCGTCGCGATCGAACTGGTCGCGCTCGAAGCTTTCGTTCGCCGACGGGAGCGCCCAACCGAGCTGTTCGACGAACACATGGCGCCGATAGCGCCCTAGATCCGCTGCAAGTTCGTGTGGCAACCGCCCTTCATCGTGAACGAAGGTCCGCATGGGTGTCCTCGGATCTGTACTTTGGTATGCCCGCATTACAGCGCGCGTCCCGAGGGGGCGGTAACTGGTAACTCTTACAGGGTGAGGGTGGGCCGACACGGTTTTTCCGGTGGCACCGGTTTCTTGATCGACGGGATTGAAATGCCGGCCGCTTTTGCTTATAAAGAGCGCCAGTCGTGCAGAAACGTCAGAGGAATGCGCGGCCGGTTGTCACTGGAGCGTCGGACCGGCATGATAGGCATCGTTGCGGCCGAGCAACGCCGAGGCGACCGCGGCGGCCCAGTCGACGCCGGCGAGCCGCGCGACCAGCGCGGTGGCGGTGCAGACCATGCCGATGTCGGCGCCCGCGGCGTCGACGACCATGATGTTGCTGCGGACGTCGCCGCCCGCGATCTCGAACGTGCCCGTCGCGCGTTCGAGATACCAGTCCCAGCCGACCGTCAGGTATGCGACGCCGGCACCGGCCGGGCGATGCCATTCGGTGTAGCCGGCCAGGCGCGCATCGATCGCGCTGTCGCGCAGTTCGGCGAGCAGCGATGCATCGAGGCCGCTCGCGACATGGTCGAGCACGAGCGTGGCCAGTGCGGTTTCGCACAGGCGCACGTAACCGTCCGGGGACGGGCCGCGGACCGGATGCAACAAAGGTGAAGTCATGCGCGGAATGTATCAGCCCCCAACCGGCGCTGGCACCTGACAGGTATGACAGCGTGACGTTGTCGGAGAAAGAATGGAATTGCGCTGGCAGGATGCCTACCAACAATTTAGCGCCGCGGAAGACGAGCAGCAGCTCTTCCAGCGGATCGCCGCTTATTCTAAACGCCTGGGCTTCGAATATTGCTGTTACGGCATTCGCGTGCCGCTGCCCGTATCGAAGCCGGCGGTGGCAATCTTTAACACTTATCCCGACGGATGGATGGAGCACTACCACGCGCAGAACTACATCGAGATCGACTCGACGGTTCGTGACGGCGCGCAGAGCACCAACATGATCGTCTGGCCGGACGTCGACCGGATCGATCCGTGTCCGCTATGGCAGGACGCGCGCGAGTTCGGGTTGTCGGTGGGCGTCGCGCAGTCGAGCTGGGCGGCGCGCGGCGCGTTCGGGCTGCTGAGCATCGCGCGTCATGCCGACCGGCTCACGCCTGCCGAGATCAACATGCTGACGCTGCAGACGAACTGGCTCGCGAACCTGTCGCATTCGCTGATGAGCCGTTTCATGGTGCCGAAGCTGTCGCCCGAGGCGGGCGTCACGCTGACCGCGCGCGAGCGCGAGGTGCTGTGCTGGACGGCCGAAGGCAAGACCGCGTGCGAGATCGGCCAGATCCTCGGCATCTCGGAGCGCACGGTCAACTTCCACGTCAACAACATCCTCGAGAAGCTGGGCGCGACCAACAAGGTGCAGGCGGTGGTCAAGGCGATTTCGGCCGGGCTCATCGATACGCCCTGACCCGGCACCGGCGGCGGGGCGGTCATGCCGAGCCGCCCGCCGCCGCTCATTCCATCAGCGGTTCCGCTTCCTTCGCGGTCCAGCTCACGCTGGAAATGCTCTTCTCCATGCTCATCCGGCTCGCGATCTGTTCGAGCTTCTGCTGATCCTTCGGATGCAGCTTCAGCGTCGCGGTCACCTTCAGCCGGTCCGGCTGATCGGGCACGTCCTCGCTCGTCAGGCTCTGGAACGACAGCGGCTTCGCGTACATCGAATTCGACAGCAGCGTGCGGATATGCACTTCGTCGGCGGCCAGGCAGATCACGGTGATCTGATACTCGCGCACGAGATCGGCGTTCGACACGGGCGTCGCGTTGATCGCCTGGCTGACGCCGCGCAGCACCGTATTGGTGAGCAGCACGACGCCGGTGCCGGCGAGCGCCGGCACGTAATGCCCGGAACCCGACAGTACGCCGACGGCGGCCGAGCACCACAGCGTCGCGGCCGTATTGATGCCCTGGATCGAGCCCTTGTCGCGCATGATTACGCCGCCGCCGAGAAAGCCGACGCCGGACACGACGTACGCGGCAATCTGCGTGACGCCGGCCACGCCGTTGCCGGTCAGCACGCCGAGCGTGACGAACAGGCACGCGCCGCTCGCAACGAGCGTGATCGTGCGCAGGCCCGCCGTGCGTTGCCGCATCTGGCGTTCGAGGCCGATTGCGACGCCGCAGGCGAACGCGGTGAAAAGACGAAGTGCGAAATCGAGAGTCATGGTTGTCCTGCCGTGCAAGGAGCGCATGCCGGCCCGGGTCGCGACGGCGCGATGCCGAAGGCGACACGATGGCCGTCATCGCGCGCTACTGTAGCGTGCGAGTGCGTCATTCAGTGTGAAACGGGTGGCGTGCGGGCTCGCGGAACGCGAGCCGGGCAGGAGAACTGCGTCGGACAGGCGTTCAGGCGGCAAGCGGCGCACGCAACGGAGTGCTGCAACTGTCCACGATGGTTCCTGAAGGGAGAATGGGCGGCATTCTAGTGGGCCGCGCGCGCCGGCGTCAACGAGTTTGGCTGCGGGCCGGGCACGGCCGGCGCGTCATTGCGACGAACCGATCGTGCCCGTCGCGAGCGCGAGCGCGGCGGCGGCGGACAGCGCGCCGGCGTAGCTGTCGACTTCCGCGTTGCGTGCCGCGAGCAGTTGGCTTTGCGCGATCGTCGCATCGGTGATCGAGCCGACGCCGTTGCGGTACGCGGTCAGCGCCGCGTCGTAGCTGGTCTGCGCAGCGTCGACGAGCGCCTTGGCCGCGTCGTGCGACGCGAGGCTCGTCTGCACCGCGTTCTGCGCGGCGACGACCTGGCGGACGGCTTCCTCCTTGGTTCGCGTGAGCCGCGCGGATGCGCTCTGCGCGTCGTTGCGCGCCTGCATCAGCACGGCGGAGCGCAGGCCGCCGTCGTACAGCGGGATCGTTACGCCGAGGAACACGCCGCCGCCGTAGCGGCTGCCGTTCAGGTTGACGGTCGGCGCCTGGTCGCCGATTGCCGGCAGCGCGGAGATGGCCGTGCCGCCGCTTGCATACGACGTCGACGCGGACAGGAAGATCTTCGGCATGAATGCGGCTTCCGCGGCCTTGATCTTCGCGCGATTGGCCTGCTCGAGCGCATATGCGCCCTGCAGGTCGGGGCGGCGCGAGATCGCGTCCGACACGATCGCGTCGACCGACGAAGCGAGCGCGGGCGGCAGCGGCCGCTTCGGCAGCGCGGCGATCGACGGCTTCGACAGCGGCGAGATGCCGAGCGCGGAAACCAGCGCGAGGTAGCTGTCGCTCTCCGTCCCGTTCGCCTGCACGAGCGCGAGATTCGCCTGCGCGCGGTTCTGCGTTGCCTGCGCGAGCTCGACGACCGTGCCGACACCATGCTTGAGCCGCGCGCGGGATGCCGCGAGGATCGCGTCGGCGTTCGCGAGGCCCTGCTGCGCGCTGGCCGCGCGCGAGCGGGCGGCTTCGTAGCGGTAGTACGCGACGGTCACGTCGTGGATCACCTGCTGGTGCACGGCCGTGAACGCGACGTTCGACGCAACCGACGCCTGCTCGGCCGCCTCGACGCGCGCCGCGCGGCCGCCGAAATCGAACAGCAGCCATTGCAGCGACAATGCCGAAATCGTGCCGTGCACGGTCGAGTTGCTCGACGCGTCGCCGAGGATCGTCGAGGTCGAGCCGTGGCTCGTCTGGTACGCGCCCATTGCCGTCGCGGACAGGTTCGGCAGGTACGCGGCCTTCGCGATGCCGACCGCGAGCGCCGCGTTGCGTGCGTCGTTCCAGGCGATGCGGGTCAGCGGGTTCGTGGATTCCGCGAGATCGATCAGCTCGGGCAGCGTGTACGGATGCGTCGAATCGAGCGTGGCGGGCGGCGGGACCGACGCGAGCGCGGGCGAGGCCGGCAGCGTGTAGTCGTGCGGCGCGCGTTGCGCGGACGCCAGCGGCGGCGCCGGCACGATGTCGCCGGCGGCCGACGTGTGCGGCTGCCACGGACGGTCGGGCGCTTCCGGCGCCAGGTCGATCGACGATGTCGCGCAACCGGTCAGCGCGACGGCGGTCGCGAGCGCGGCTGCGGCGAGCGACGCGGCCGGCGGTTCAGGTACGCGCATGAGGGGCGGGCTCCTTCGAGGTGGCTTGACGGGCGGCATCGGCAATGTGTGCGAGCCGCGTGTCGATCAGGTTCAGCAGCGCGGCGCGTGCGGGGTCGGCGGGCGCGGCGGCCGGCGGCGGGGCCGGCACGGCTGCCGCTTCCGCGGTCGATGACGACGGTGCCGGGGTAGCAGCGTCGGCGGCCGGGGCATCGTCGCGCAGTTCGACCACGCGCGCGAGCCGCGCGTCGAGCGCCGCGTCGCCCGGCGCGCGTTCGGCGAGCAGGAACAGCGGGCCTTCGAGCGCGCCGAGTTCTGCAAGTGCGCGTCGCCGGGTGGCGAGCCACGTGGCGGCCGGCCGAACCCACGACGGCTCGTAGTGGACGAGGCCGAGCTCCTGCGCGATCGCGCCGTGCCGTGCGAAGGCTTCGGCGGCGAGCGTGCGGCGTTCGGCCGGCTGCGCGATCCGCACGACGCGGCGCCACTGCTCGAGCAGCGTGGCGAGCGCGACGTCGATCTGCTTGCCGATGCTCACGGGCCAGATGCGCGTGAATACGAGATACACGACGACGTTGCCGAGCAGGATGCCGATCGTGCGATCGCGCGCGATCGTCAGGTCGAAGCCGGGGCCGGCGCCCTGGATCACGCACAGGAAAAGCGCGAACGCGATCTGGAAGCCTGCGTACGCGATGCGCGGCGAGCCGAACGCGACCCACGCGGACAGCCATGCGCCAGCGAACACCAGCGCCATCAATTGACCGACCGACGACAGCGCCGGCACGACGAACACGAGCGCCGCGGTGCCGAGCAGCGCGCCGACGATGCAGCCGACGATCCGCAACGTGAGCTTTTCGACCGTCTCGGCCGTCGAACCGAGCGACACGATGTAGCAGGTGACGACACACGTATGGATGCCAGACCAGTCGAGCTGCGAATACAGCAGATAGCAGAAGATCGCCGCGGCGGTCGTCTTCAGCGCATAACGGATGTGATCGGGGTTGCTGCGCGCATCCGGCAGGAAGAAGCCGCCGCCCGGAGCCTTGGCGGGCGATGCGGCAGGTTCGGGGCGGGCGGCCGCGGACGTGCTGCGAGAGGCGGCCGGCGCGTGTGCCGCTGTGTCTGCCGCTGCGCCCGGTTCCGCGAAACGCGTGAGCGCCGCATGGAGATCCGTCGCGGCGATGCGCGCGAGTGGCGGCAGCGCATCGGCCGGCGGCAGCGCGAGCGTCACGTCGACCGGATAGCCGCCGCGTTCGAGAATCGCCGCCATCTCGTCGAGCGTGGCCGCGATCGGCGTGGAAAACGCGGCGGGCAGCCGCGCGTCGGGTTCGCGATCGGCCAGCGCGACGCCGACCAGCAGCGCCGTGCTCGACGCAATGGCCTGCCGCAGCGCGGCGACGTCCGCGGCGCTCGACGAGCCTTCGAGTTTCGACAGCTTGAGCCACGTGAGGAGTTGCTTGTCGCCTTCGCGCAGGCTCGCGTCGAACGCGGCGCGCGTGGTGTCGTCGCCGCGCAGCCGGAGCGCGGCGAGCCGCAGCCGCTTCGCGAGCTGCGCGAGCGCGAGCTTGCGCGGCGACGGCGCGATCAGCAGGTTGACGACGATCGCGACGCCGACCGGAATCGCGATCGTCAGCCAGATATAGAGCAGCGCGCGCGTCGCGGCTTCGCCGAACGGCGCGAGGCCGAGCTGGTCGAGCCCGAAGCCGACGATCATCGCGAGGATCGCGCCCACGGGGCGCAGCTTGCTGGCCGACGTCAGGTACAGCAGCCCGACCGACAGCACGGCCATGCACGCGACCCGCAGGATCGAATAGTCGATGCTGAAGATCGCGATGCCGAGCACGAGCCCGATCACGATCGTAACGATCAGGAGCAGCGCGGCCGCGAGCACGACGCTCGTCACGCGGTCGGCGCGGATCATGAAGAACACGACGTAGGCGGACAGCGCGGCTTCGGGCGTACCGTACGCGCTCGTCACGAGCACGGTCAGCGCGCAAATCAGGGCTACCCGGACGGCGATCGACGTGCGTCCCGGAAACGGCGCGAGCAGTCGCAGGACTTCGCGCGGGCCCGGCGACCGAACCTCAGCGGCAGGCCGAGCCATGCCGGACCTCGACGATCGCGCTCGCGCCGACACGCACGAGCTTGCCGTCGGGTTCGTCGAGCTTCACGCGCACCGGAAAGCGCTGCGCGATGTGCACCCAGTTCACCGAGCGCTGCACGATCGGCAGCGCGCGCGGCAGGTTGATGCGATCGCTGTCCGAGATGCCCGCGCCGATGCCGACGACCTTGCCCGTCAGCGGGCGGCTGCGGTCGATCATCGAATAGACGGTTGCGCAATCGCCGACTGCGATGCGGTTCAGCGACGTTTCGCGGAAATTGCCGACGGCGAACCATTCGCTCGCGTCGATCAGCGTGAAGATCGACTGGTTCGGCGCGAGGGTTTCGCCGGCGAGCACGGTCAGCCCCGTCACGAGCCCGTCGTGCGGCGCGCGCACGATCGTATCGTCGAGCGCGTGCTGCGCGCGGGCGAGCGCGGCTTCGCGCGCATGGAGCGTCGCGATCGCGTCGGCGTCGTCGCCGATCGTCCGGGCGGATGCGTGCTGCTGTTCCTGTGCCTGCGCGAGCGATACGGCCGCGTCGCGCTGGCGGACCTTCGCCTGGTCGAATTGCTGCGCGCTGACGTAGCCTTGCGCGGCGAGCGGCGCGAGCCGGTTCACGTCGCGTGTCGCGAGATCGTGGTTTTGCGTGGCGCGCTTGACCTGCTCGGCGGCGACCGCCGCGTTCGAACGCTCGCCGATCAGCGACCGGCGGCGCGTGTCGAGCGACGCGCGCGCGAGTTCGAGATCGGCCTGCGCCTGCGCGACCGTCAAGCGATACGGCACGGGATCGATTTCGTAGAGCAGATCGCCTTTCGCGACGCGCTGGTTCTCGTGTACCGCGAGCTGCACGATACGCCCGCCGACTGGCGACGCGACGTGTACGACGTCCGCGTCGATCGACGCGTCGTCGGTGGACGGGTAGGCCGTCGTGCGGTGGTACGCGTACGCGAGCGCCGCGATGCCGAGCGCGACGATCGCGAGCGCGATCACGCGGCCTTTCGTCGAGGGGCGGGTAACGCCGGCGGCCTTCATGCGAACGGCCCCGTGCCGGCGAGCCATACGATGACCGCGACCACGAGGCCGATCGCGGTGCATACGGCGAGCTGGTAGGGCACCGTGGCGGCCCAGCCGGTCGCGACGAACACGCGGTGCGCGACGATCGCGCCGACGATGCCGACGATCGCACTGACGAGCCAGAGCGGGAAATACGCGCCGAACAGCACGTACGACGGTGCGCCGCGCGATGTGCAGCCCGCGAGCGGCAGGGCGGGCGCCAGAGCGGCGGCAACGCGCAGGGGCACGCGCGGCGTTGTTTTTCTCATGGTGTGGCGAGCTCGACGTTTGGGGTGGATGCCGGGCGCGGCGCAATGCGCATCGTCGCCGCGACGACGATGCCGTGATACGGAGCCGATGATAAATCAGCACGATGCAGACCGCCAGCCGTGCGGGGCCGGCAGCCGCCGTCGCGGCGGGCCCGGGATTTTGCCGGCGCATGCTCGTGTAGGGTTGCTAACGGACTGTAAAGGATCGTCAGACGAAACCGGGGCAGCGGCTTTCGTTTGCCAATGCGGCGAAATCGATACGCGAATGCCGGATTGTTGCATCAACGCCAGTGAATCCGGTCGGGAGGGCCGGGCGAGGCGATCAACGCGCTTCGTCCGGCGCAGCGCTGTCGTCTTGCGGCGGCATCGCACCGGGATGGTGCTGCCGGCCGATGCATCGATGCTCGCCACCGTGCGGAACCGCGCGAAGCCTCCCGGCGCCGCTGGCGGCGCCACCCATCGTGCCGGCCGGTATCTGTGTACCATCCTGCGTAGGTGTGCCGCGCGGCACGGGGCCCGTCGACACGCGATGTCGCGGCCCCGCTCGCCGCGCGGCGCGGAAGCGGTATCGCCACGAGGATGAGCGTTCCATGCGAAGTTTCTTTGTCCGGTTCATTGCAATCGGCGTGCTGTTCCATCTGTATGTCGGGCTGAGGATCATTCCCGACGCGTTTGCGTCGCCGCTCGCGCGCACGGTCGCGGCGCTGGTGCTGGCGAGCTTCGTCGTGCTGATTCCGGTCGGGATGTTCTCGCGCCGCTTCGACGAAGGCTGGGCCGCGACGCTGGCCGGCTGGGCCGGCTCGCTCGTGATGGGGTTCTTCTCGTCGCTGCTCGTGCTGACCTTCCTGCGCGAACCGGTGCTGCTCGGCGTGGTCGCCTGGCGGTATCTCGGGCATGACGGCGCGTGGAGCGGCGCGGCATCCGACACGGCGCTCGCCGTGCTGGCGGGCGCGGTGCTGGTCAGCGCGATCGGCTTCGTCGGTGCGCGCCGCACCGCGGCGGTCAAGCGCGTGTCGATTCCGGTCGACGGGCTGCCGGCCGCGCTCGACGGGATGACGATCGTGCAGCTGTCGGACATTCACGTCGGGCCGACGATCAAGCGGCCTTATATCGAGCGGATCGTGCGGGCGGTCAATGCGCTGAATGCGGATCTCGTCGTCGTGACGGGCGACGTGGTCGACGGTTCGGTCAAGCGCCTGCGCGAACACACGGCGCCGCTCGGCCGCATGCAGTCGCGCCACGGCAGCTTCCTCGTGACGGGCAACCACGAGTACTACGCCGGCGCGCACGCGTGGATCGACGAGTTCCGGCGCATCGGCTTGAAGGTGCTGCTCAACGAGCACGTGCTGATCGAGCACGACGGTGCGCGCGCGGTGCTCGCGGGCGTCACCGATTTCACGGCGGGCGGGTTCGATCCCGCGCATCGCAGCGACCCCGAGCAGGCGCTCGCGGGCGCGCCGCACGACGTCGCCACGAAGATCCTGCTTGCGCACCAGCCGCGCAGCGCGGAAGCGGCGAGCCGGGCCGGCTTCACGATCCAGCTGTCGGGCCATACGCACGGCGGCCAGTTCCTGCCGTGGCCGCCGTTCGTGCGCATGCAGCAGCCCGTGATCGGCGGGCTGAACCGGTTCGGCGCGATGTGGCTCTATACCAGCCGCGGCACCGGTTACTGGGGGCCGCCGAACCGCTTCGGCGTGCCGTCCGAGATCACGCTGATCCGTCTGGCACGCGGCGGGTAGCGTGCGTCGGACGGTACGCGCGCGGACGTGTCACGCGCCGGAATGACAGCGCATGGCGGCGCGCGTCGCCGTTGGCTACCATGCAGGCATGGTTCGTTTGTACCGCTCATTTTCTGTCCGATCCCGAGATGTCGACGCCCGATCTTTTCGCCGATACGCCCGTGCCCGACGTGGACTGGTACCCCGACTGGCTCGCGCCGGCCGACGCCGATCGCGTGCTGGCCGCGCTGCTCGACGAGGTCGCGTGGCGGCAGGATACGATCCGCACGCCGCGCGGTCGCATTCCGCTGCCTCGGCTCACCGCGTGGCAGGGCGAGCCCGATGCCGTCTACGTGTATTCGGGGATCCGCAACGTGCCAGCGCCGTGGACGCCGGCCGTGCTCGATCTGAAGCGGGCGGTCGAGACGATCTGCGGCGCGCGCTTCAACAGCGTATTGCTCAATCGCTACCGCAACGGGCAGGACAGCCTCGGCTGGCATGCGGACAACGAGCCTGAACTCGGCGACACGCCGGTGATCGCATCGGTGAGCCTCGGCGCGATGCGCGTGTTCGACTTGCGCCATCGCGCGACCGGCGCCGTGCATGCGTATCGGCTGACGCACGGCAGCCTGCTGGTGATGCGCGGCCGTACACAGGCCGAATGGCAGCATCGTGTGCCGAAGGCGCCGGCCGTGCAGGGCGAGCGCGTCAACCTGACGTTCCGGCGCGTGATGTCGGCGGGGTGAATCGCGATCCGTGCCGGGCGTCGGGCTTCTGTCGGCTCCGCCCCTATTTCATGCTCATCGAGGCTGCGGCCCGCCCATGCGGCACGTTGCCGCATGACCGACGCGTCGTGCGCCGGCGATGGGCTCGTGAGGCTTGTCCTATATAGGCTTCAGGTGGATTTCATCGACCGCCCGGTTCCGATAGGCAGGTGTAAGCCCTGATGGTGCGTCGCAACATTCATTGACTAGACTACCGAATGGCTGAAACGCGCCGCAAACCGGCGCATTTTTTCGATATGTCCGAGGCGTCGCCGATGCGGCGCGCCGGGCAGGAGCGTAACCCGTGACCGTACTTGACTCATCCCTCGAACCCTCGCTGCACGTCTTCGAACAAGACGGTGGATGGCAATGGGCGCTGACGGTGGCGCGTGCGTCCGGCGTTGGCGTGAAGGTCGTCGCATTCAGCCGCGAAGGTTTTCGCGGCGAGGCCGACGCGTATGCGGCCGGCCGGATGGCCCGTGCCGAGTATGACAGCGCCGTGACGGCCTGACGCTCGCGTTCGATCGTGCGCCGGCCGGGCCGCGCGCGCCGCGCGTGGCTTTGCTTCGATCGTTCCCTCCATTGTCCCTTCGTCTGTCCGCTGCCGCGCTTCGCGCGCCGCACGCGCCATGCCGGCGCGCGGCGTCGTCCTGCCTGCCCCAAATGGTCCGTACCTTTCGACACGCGTGTGCCATGCGCCGCGCTTAACGTGCATGCGCGCCGGACGCAGGACGGCGACCCATCGACAAGAACGCAGGTCATGTGCGACGACAGAACCGACTACGACGACCGCCCCACGCGCGGCGGACGGCGCGCGGCGCGGGCGCCGGAACGGGGATTCACGCTGATCGAGGTGCTGATCGCGCTCGCGATCGTGGCGGTCGCGCTCGGCGCGGTGATGCGCGCGATCGGCGCGCTCGCGTCGGACACCGATACGGCCCGCATGCGCCTGCTCGCGCTATGGAGCGCGGACAACGCGCTCGGCGAGATCCGCATCGCGTCGACCTGGCCGTCGGTGGGCACCCATACGTTCGACTGCCCGCAGGGGCGTTACCGGTTCGTGTGCCGGCAGTCGGTCGCGGCGATGCCGAGCCCGCTCGTGCGGCGCGTGACGGTGAGCGTCTATCCGTCGGCGTCGAGCCGCAACGTGCTCGCCGAAGTCGTCACGGTCGTGCAGGATGAAGCGCGGCGCTGAACGGCGCGCGGCGGCGCGCGCACGGGGTTTCACGCTGATCGAGATGCTGGTCGCGATCGCGCTGCTGGCGGTGATCGCGCTGCTGTCGTGGCGCGGCCTCGACGCGACGATCCGCGGCCGCGACGATATCGCGTCGAATCTGGCGCAAACGCGGCTGCTCGGCCGCTATTTTTCCCAGTTGCAGTTCGACCTGATGAACCTCGTGACGGCCGACGAGGTGTTCGGGCCGCCGCTGCGCATCCGGCCGAACGAACTCGTGATGGTGCGTCATCTCGGCGTCGGCAGCGGGCCGACGCACGTGCAGGTCGTGCGCTACCAGCTCAAGGGGCGCGACCTCGTGCGCAGTGCGTCGCAGCCGCTCGCGTCGCTGGCCGAGGTCGAGGACGCGCTGCGGCACATGGACGGGTTCGCGCGCGTGGTCGTCAGCAACGATGCGCGGTCGATGCAGCTTGCCGTGTGGATTCCGCCGAGCGGATGGACGACGAGCCAGGCGGCCGTCGAGCAGACCTATGCGCAGTTCCTCGCGCAGCACGGCGTCAGCAACATCACGTCGCTCGGGATGCCGTTGCCGCGCGGGGTGCGCTTCGCGGTCAGGATCGGGGTGCCTGCCGTCGAGTACGTGCGGACCATTCCGATCGGCCAGTGACGGCGGCATGGCGGGCAGCGCGGGCGAGCGGCCCGCGACGGCCCGGCCTGAAACGTGTTCCGTCCCCCGGGCAAAAAGGTCCGTAACTTTCGTCATACGTCTGTTATTGGCCGTCCGTTAGTCTCGTGATGAGCATGACCGCCGCGACCGGCCGCTTCGGCCCGTTCAGCGGCGGCATCGGCAAACGGGAAGGGGGCGAACGTGACGGTCGAGCACCGGCATGATGCACACGCGGGCGCGTCGGGCAACGACGCGTCCGGGCCACGGCAATCGGGGGCGATCCTGAGCCGCGCACGGAACTGGCACGGCGCGGGTCGCTTCGACGACGCGGCGCGCGAATACCTCGCGGTGCTCGCGAAGGAACCGGACAATCCTCAGGCGCTGCACCTGTACGGCGTGCTGCAATTCCAGCGCGGTGCGGCCGACGACGCCGAGGCACTGCTGCGCCAGTCGATCGCGATCGAGCCCGGCACGCGCGCGCTGTCGGATCTCGGCGCGATCGCCGGCGAGCGCGGCCGCATCGACGAGGCGCTCGAGCATTTCGCCGCCGCGCTGCGCGCGACGCCCGACGACGTTCAAACGCTCGTGCGGCGCGGCAACACGCTGATCGGGCTGCGCCGCTACGACGACGCGCTGGCGTCGTTCGACCGCGCGCTCGCCGCGTCGCCGCTCGTGCTCGATGCGCTCTGCAATCGCGGCAGTGCGCTGCGTGCGCTCGGCCGCTTCGACGAAGCGCTCGATACCTACGATCGGGCGCTGATGGTCGACCCGCGCTCGTTCGAATCGTGGTTCAACCGCGGGCTCGTGCTGCGCGCGCTGCAGCGGCCGGCCGATGCGCTGCAGTGCTTCGACCGCGCGAACGCGATCCGGCCCGGCGTGGCCGCAATCATGGCCGAGCGCGGCCGCACGCTGATCGACCTCGACCGGCCGAGCGAGGCGCTCGCCGCGTTCAACGAAGCGATCGCGGCCGATCCCGCGCGGATCGACGTGCTCTACAACAGCGCGGTCGCGCTCGAACGGCTCGGCCGCGCCGACGAAGCGCTGGCCCGCTGCGAGCGCGTGCTGGCGCTCGATCCGGGCAACGTGCGCGCGCACGCGAGCCGCGGCAATGCGCTGCTGCAGCTCAAGCGCTACGACGACGCGCTGGCCGGCTATGCGCGGGCACTGGAAATCGATCCGCACTCGGCGGAGACGCTGTGCAATCGCGGGACCGCGTTGCGTTACCTGAAGCGATACGACGAAGCGCTGGCCAGCTACGACGCCGCGCTCGCGCGCGACGCGCGGTTCGCCGAAGCATGGACCAACCGCAGCAGCGTGCTGCAGGATCTGCACCGCTACGACGACGCGATGGCGTCGCTCGATCGCGCGATCGCGCTGCGCCCCGAGCACGCGACGAACTGGCTCAACCGCGGCAACCTGCATTTCGAAACGGCGCGCACGGACGACGCGCTTGCCGCGTACGACCGCGCGATCGCGCTGCATCCCGACTACGCCGAAGCGCATTTCGCGCGCGCGTCGCTGTATCTGATCGAAGGCGATTTCGCGCGCGGCTGGCCCGAGTACGAATGGCGGCTGCGCGACGCGCAGCTCGCGCGGCACTACCGGCCGTTCACGCAGCCGGCGTGGCGCGGCGACACGCCGCTCGACGGCCGGACCGTGCTGATCCACGCGGAGCAGGGCTTCGGCGACACGCTGCAGTTCTGCCGCTACGTGCCGCTCGTGGCCGCCCGCGGCGCGCGCGTGGTGTTCGAGGTGCAGCCGCCGCTGCGCGCGCTGATGGCGTCGCTGCACGGCGCGGCCGACGTGATCGCGCGCGGCGCGCCGCTGCCGGCGTTCGACTGCCAGGCGCCGCTGCTGAGCCTGCCGTACGCGTTTCGCACCGACGAAGCGACGATTCCGCGGGCCGGCGCGTATCTGCAGGCGGACCCGCAGCGCACGCGCGAATGGGACGCGCTGCTCGGCGAGCGGCGCCGGCCGCGCATCGGCCTCGCGTGGGCCGGCAATCCGGAACACCGGAACGATCACAACCGGTCGATCGATTTCGCGTGCTTCGCGCCGCTGTTCGATCTCGACGTCGACTGGATCAGCCTGCAGAAGCCGGTGCGCGAACGCGACGTGGCGCGGCTCGCGCAGGCGCCGGTGCGGCGCGTCGACGACGAACTCGGCGACTTCGCCGATACGGCCGCGCTGATCGGCGCGCTGGATCTCGTGATCGCGGTCGATTCCGCGGTTGCCCATCTCGCGGGCGCGCTCGGCCGCCCGGTCTGGGTGCTGCTGCCCGATCCGGCGGAGTGGCGCTGGATGCGCACGCGCGACGACAGCCCGTGGTATCCGTCCGCGCGGCTGTTCCGCCAGGCGGCGCCCGGCAACTGGGCCGACACGATCGACGCGGTGCGCGCCGCGATCGAGCCGATGACACGTTAGACACGACACGCGCAACGAACCGTGACCAGTGGGGGCCACACGATGACACCAAACGGGGAAGGGACGACCTTCGCGAGCGCGCCGGTCGCGCCGGATCGCCGTCCGCCCGACGCCGCGCAGCTCGAACGGCTGCTCGTCCGTGCGCGCAAGGCGCATCACGAGGGCGCGCTGCAGCATGCGGAGAAGGCGTACGCCGAATTGCTCGCGCTCGATCCCGAGCATCCGGAAGCACTGCACCTGCTCGGCGCGGTGCGCTTCCAGCAGGGCCGGCTCGACGATGCCGAGCCGCTGATGCGGCGCTCGGTCGAACGCCAGCCGGTGCCGCTCGCGCTCGCGAACTACTCGGCCGTGCTCGCCGGGCTCGGGCGCGACCACGATGCGCTCGCGCGGCTCGACGAAGCGCTCGCGATCAATCCCGCGCATCAGCGTGCGCTGTTCCAGCGGGCCGGGCTGCTCGCGCAGCTCACGCGGCACGACGAGGCGCGCGCGGCCTACGACCGGCTGCTCGAACTGACGCCGGGCTTCGCCGACGGCTATGTGAAGCGCGGCGACATGCTGCGCGCGCTCGGCCGTCACGACGATGCGCTCGCCGATTGCGACCGCGCGATTTCGCTGGCCGGGCGTTCGTTCGACGCGATGCGCGGGCGTGGCCTCGCGCTGCGCGAACTCGGCCGCTTCCGCGATGCGGCGGACAGCTACGGGCACGCACTCGCGCAGACGCCGGGCAGTGCCGAAGTGCTGTTCCTGCGCGGCGTCGTGTACTTAGACCTGCACGAACCCGAACGCGCACTCGCGGATTTCAACGCGGCGATCGCGGCGAGCCCGACCTTCGTCGATGCGATCTTCAACAGCTCGATCGCGCTCGAGCAGCTCGGCCGGCACGACGAGGCGCTCGTGCGTTGCGACCGCGTGCTCGCGATCGATCCGCGCCATGCACGGGCGCTGGCGAACCGCGGCAACGCGGCAAGCCACCTGGAGCGCTACCGCGAGGCGGCCGACAGCTATGCACGCGCACTCGACGCGGAACCGGCCAGCACCGGCGTGCTGTGCAACTACGCGAGCGCGCTGATGCGCATCGAGCGCCACGACGATGCGCGGGATCTGTGCGACCGCGCGCTCGCGCTCGACGGCGGCTATGTGCCGGCGTGGTTCACGCGCGGCCGCGTGCAGCTCGAGACGCACCGCTACGACGCGGCGCTCGACGATTTCGCGCGCGTGATCGCCGCGACGCCGCGCGACAAGATCGCGCACTTCCACAAGGGCAACGCGCTGCGTGCGCTGCGGCGGCACGACGATGCGCGGCAGGCGTATGCGGATGCGATCGGGATCGATCCCGACTACGTGCTCGCGCACTGCATGCGCGCGTTCCTGTGCCTGTCGATCGGCGATTTCGAAGCGGGCTGGGCCGAGTACGAATGGCGCTGGCGCGATACGCAGCTCGACGCGAGCCGGCGCACTTTCGCGCAGCCGCGCTGGACGCACGGGATGCCGCTCGACGGGCAGACGATCCTGCTGGTCGCGGAGCAGGGGCTCGGCGACACGCTGCAGTTCTGCCGCTACGTGCCGCTCGTGAAGGCGCTCGGCGCACGCGTCGTGCTCGAAGCGCCGGTCGAGCTGAAGGCGCTGTTCGCGACGCTCGACGGCGTCGATACGCTCGTCGCGCGCGGCGAGCCGCTGCCGCCGTTCGACCTGCATTGCCCGCTGCTGAGCCTGCCGCTCGAGTTCCGCACCGACCTGACGTCGATTCCGGCGAGCGTGCCGTATCTCGCCGCCGATCCGGCCCGCATCGCGCGCTGGCGCGACCGGCTCGGCGCATCGGCGCGGCCGCGCATCGGCCTCGTGTGGTCGGGCAACCCGCTGCACCTGAACGACCGCAACCGTTCGATGACGCTCGCGGATCTGCTGCCGCTGTTCGACGACCGGTACGAGTGGATCAGCCTGCAGAAGGTGGTGCGCGACGAGGATCGCCCGCTGCTCGAGGCGAGCGCGGTGCGCTTCGTCGGCGACGAGCTGGAGGATTTCGCGGACACGGCGGCGCTGACCGCGCTGATGGACGGCATCGTCAGCGTCGATACGTCGGTGGCGCACCTCGCCGGTGCGCTTGGCCGGCCGCTTGCGCTGATGATTCCGCATACGCCTGATTTCCGCTGGCTGCTCGAACGGGACGACAGCCCGTGGTATCCGTCCGCGCGGCTGTTCCGCCAGCCCGAAGGCGGGCAGTGGGCGCCGGTCGTCGAGCGGATCGCGGCCGACCTGCCGGCGTTCGTCGGCGGAGGCGCGCGATGAGTGCGCGCCGCGATGCGGCGCCGATCGCGGGTGCCGCGCTCGGTGCTGCTGCCGCGCCGCTGCGCGCGGTGCTCGACGGTGCGCTGCGCAATGCGCGCGCGCGGCTCGAGCAGCGCGACTTCGTCGGCGCCGGGCGGCTCTACGAGGGCGTGCTGACGATGGCGC
Organism: Burkholderia anthina; assembly: GCF_902498995.1. Taxonomy (GTDB): domain Bacteria; phylum Pseudomonadota; class Gammaproteobacteria; order Burkholderiales; family Burkholderiaceae; genus Burkholderia; species Burkholderia anthina. The sequence goes on along the minus strand of NZ_CABVLY010000005.1, from coordinate 95,174 downwards.
CCGACAACGTCGAGGCGCTGCACCTGCTCGGCCTCGTGCATCTGCGGCTCGGTGACCCCGTGCGCGCGGAGCCGCTGATCGCGCGGTCGATGGCGTTCGGGCTGAACCAGCCGTGGAATCTCGCGAACCATGCGGCGGCGTTGACCGGCGTCGGCCGCCATCGCGACGCGATCGCCGTGGCCGATCGCGCGCTCGCGGTCGATCCGGAGCATGCGCCGTCGCATGCCGCGCGCGGCGACGCGTGGCTTGCGCTCGATCAATACGACGCGGCGCTCGCGGCCTACGACCGTGCGCTCGTGCGCGAACCGGCGCATGCGGCCGCGTGGTGCAAGCGCGGCGAGACGCTGCGGCGGCTCGAACGGCCCGCCGACGCGCTGATCAGCGTCGAACGCGCGTTGCGGATCGATACGAGCGATGCGGCCGCGAACCTCGAGCGCGGCCATGCGCTGCGTGCGCTCGGCCATCGCGAGCAGGCGCTGCACAGCTATCAGCTTGCGATGGTCGTGCGCGGCAAGACGCCCGAGCTCGTCTACGCCTGCGGCGTGACGATGACCGAACTCGGCCGCCCGGCCGACGCGCTCGCGTGTCTCGACGAAGGGCTCGTGCGGCTGCCGAACGACGAACAGCTGCTTTACGCGAGCTGCGTCGCGCTCGATCTGCTGCATGCGCGCGACGAACTGCTGAGGCGCTGCGACCGGCTGCTCGCGCTGAATCGCGGCAACGTCGCCGCGTGGGTCGGGCGCGGCAACGCGCTGCTCGGGCTCGAACGTCACGAGGAGGCCGCGCACGCGTACCGCGAAGCGCTGGCGCGCAAGCCCGACGACATCGACGCGCGGAGAAACAGCGCGGCCGCGCTGCGCGCGCTGGGCCGCTACGACGAAGCGCTCGCCGATTACGACGCGGCGCTTGCGCTGACGGGGCCGCATGCGGAGCTGCATTACAACCGCGCGCTGGCGCTGCAGCAACTGGAGCGTTACGACGACGCGCTCGCGAGCCACGCGGCCGCTGCCGCCGCACCCGCGAAAGTGGCGCAGGCGCGGTTCACGCGGGCGGTCGCGCGCCAGCATCTCGGCGACTACGACGCGGCGCTGGCGGATTTCGCCGAGGCGTGCCGGCTCGATCCGCATCATGGCGCCGCGCGCCGTTCGGAAGCGTTCTGCCGGCTGTTGATGGGCGATTTCGACGCGGGCTGGCGGCAGCACGAGGCGCGCTGGGATGCGGCCGACTCGATGCTGCACCGGCGTCATGCGGACCGGCCGCGGTGGACTGGCGACGAGCCGCTCGCGGGGCGCACGTTGCTGCTGCACGCGGAACAGGGCTACGGCGACACGCTGCAGTTCTGCCGCTACGCGAGCGTCGCGCACGACCGCGGCGCGACCGTGATCGTCGAGGCGCCGGCCGCGCTCGGCGAACTGCTCGGCACGCTGCGCGGCGTGAGCCGGATCGTCACCGAGGGCCAGCCGACGCCGGCGTTCGATCTGCAGTGTCCGCTGATGAGCTTGCCGCATGCGTTCCGCACGACGCTCGACACGGTACCGGCCGACGTGCCCTACCTGCGCGCCGATGCGCGGCGGCGCGATGCGTGGGTGCGGCGCCTCGATGAGATTTCGCCGCCGGGCCGGCTGCGGGTCGGGCTCGCGTGGTCCGGCAATCCGCGTCACGCGAACGACGAGAACCGCTCGATGCCGTTCGCCGCGCTCGCGCCGCTGGTCGGGCCCGGGGCGCCCGATACGACGTTCGTGAGCCTGCAGCCGCAGGTGCGGGCGCGCGATGCGGAAGCATTCGCCGCAAGCGGCGTGCTGTCGTTTGCCGATGCGCTGACGGATTTTGCCGAGACGGCCGCGCTCGTCGACACGCTGGATCTCGTGATCAGCGTCGACACGTCGGTCGCGCACCTGGCCGGTGCGCTCGGGCGGCCCGTATGGGTGCTGCTGCCGCGCGTGCCGGACTGGCGCTGGCTGCTCGAGCGCGACGACTGTCCGTGGTATCCGGCCGCGCGGCTGTTCCGGCAGGCGCGGCCGGGCGACTGGCCGGCGGTGGCCGGCCGGGTGGCCGACGCGCTGCGCGCGATGGCGCGCGCGGGTCGAACCGGCGTGACCGGCCTTCCATGACAAAAGCTACGGACCTTTTCGCGGCGGCCGGAATGGTCCGTAACAGTCGCCATGTCGCTGCCATTCGCGCTTCGTATGGTTTCTGGATTCCAGCGGCCTGTTTCAGGCGCAACGACATGCACGGTGCCGGATCGGCGCCGCGCGCAATTTCCTAGCATTCGGGGTGGAAAGAATGGCAGCACGCGCACGTACGGATCGGCAACCTCCTCGCGCCACGGCCTCGCGGTCGGTCCTGAAGTCGGAGCTGAGCCCGCTCTACCGGGCGGTTGTGCTGATGCTCGCGGCGGGCGTGTCCGCGCATGCGCACGCGGCGGGCATCATGAACCTCGGCCACGTGGCCGCGAGCCCGTCGGGTGGCGGCGCGGGCGGTGCCGGCGGCATGCCGGGCGTGGCGAATCTCGGCGTGTCGCCGCAGCAGGCGCTGCAGGCGAGCCAGCCGTCGATCCGTAACCTCGGGAATGCGGCGCATGCGATCGCCGCGCAGATCGCGGCGCAGCAGAATGCGGCCGCCGCGGCGGTGAAGCTGCCGTCGACGGTGCCGAACGGGCTGGCGCCGGGCGGGTTGCAGGTGGCGAACGGCGCGTCGGGCGATACGAATAATCCGGTGCTGTGGTTCAACGCGAATGCGCCGCAGCAGAGCGTGGATGCGAGCGGGCACGTGAACGTCGACGTCAAGCAGACCGGGCAGAACGCGGTGCTGACGTGGGAGACGATGAACGTCGGGCGGCAGACGACGCTCAATTTCGACCAGTCGGGCGGCACGCAGACGAATGGGGCGAACAACTGGGCGGTGTTGAACCGGGTCAACGATCCGAGCGGCAGGCCGAGTCAGGTTCTGGGGAACATTACCGCGCAAGGGGCGGTGTATGTGATCAACCGGAACGGGGTGCTGTTCGGGGCAGGGTCGCAGGTGAACGTGCATTCGCTGGTGGCGTCGTCGCTCGACGTGCTGAACATGAACAACTACAACCAGACCCTGCAGAACCGGGTCCCGGTTGTGACGGACAGCAGTCTCGCGCAGGATGCGGCAGGGATCGTCGCGAGCAACAAGCAGTTCCTGAGCCTGCCGGCGGGGACGACGGGCGGGCTCGCGTATCCGGAGTCGGGTAGTTCGGCGGGGGTGAACGGCAACAGCACGGTGCCGAACGAAGTGCTCGGCCTCGGCAACCAGATCAACCTCACGTCGGCCAGCCAGTATCAGCCGTGGGGCGATGTCACGATCGAGCAGGGGGCGTCGATCACCACGCACACGAACGGCAACGTGAGCGATGGCGGCTTCGTGATGATCGCGGCGCCGAACGTGACGAACGCCGGGCACATCAACGCGACGGACGGGCAGGTGGTGCTCGCGGCGGGTGTGGGCGTGAGCCTGCGGCCCAACAGCGGCGCTACGACGAATCCACAGGTGCTGCTGCCGGAACTGAGCGGAAAGATCTCGCTGCTCGGCCCGGATGGCCAGGCGACCGACATCACGCCGGCCGGCACGCTGACCAATACCGGCATCGTCGAGGCTGCGCGCGGCAACGTGAACCTGCTCGGCAGCCGCGTCGCGCAGAACGGTGTGGTCGGCGTGACGACGAGCGTCAATTCGCCCGGGACGATCACGATTTCCACGGTCGACGAATATTCCTCCAACAATCCGACCGGGGCGGCCTATTTCGGGCAGAAGCTTCCGACAAGCGTCCTGGATGGCGCCAACGACACGCACCGCGCCGGCCTGCTGAGCTTCGGCCCCGATTCGGTGACGACGGTGATGCCGGACAGCAACGGCCAGACGACGCCGTCGACACCGGGCGCGACTTTCACGCCAGGCAGCATCGGCATGACGGCCGGCTCGGTCTGGTTCCAGGGCGGCTCGCTGATCGAGGCGCCCGGTTCGAAGGTATCTGTTGTGGCGCTGACGCCTTCGGCCTCGGCGTCGGGCGCGCAAGCGCCGGCCGGCCAGACCGCCGTGCCCGGCCGGATCTATGTCGACAGCGGCGCGACGATCGATGTGTCGGGCCTCGCGAATGTCGAGGTGCCGATCGGGCAGACGCTCGTGACGGTCGACCGCATCGGCCAGAACGAGCTCGCGGATTCGCCGCTGTTGCGCAACGGGTTCCTGCTCGGGTACAAGAACCTTGTGTTCGACAGCACGCTGACGGGCACGCGCAGCGACGGCGTGCAGTGGGTCGGCAGCCCGATCCTGAACCTGTCGGGATACGTGAACCTGATTCCGCGCACGGTCGATCAGCTGTTGACCAATGGCGGCTCGATCACGCTGTCGGGCAACGAGGTGATGACCGCGACCGGTTCGTCGATGAACCTGAACGGCGGCTATGTGCATTACGACGGCGGGATCGTCAACACGACGCGGCTGGTCGACGCCAACGGCGCGCTCGTGCCGATCGGACAGGCAAGCCCGTACGACACCTACGTCGGCATCGCGGGGCAGTTCGTCGAATCCCATCCGCGCTGGGGCGTGACGAAAACGTGGTACAACCCGCTGCTGACGATGGGCGCCTATCAGGGCGACTATATCGTCGGCGGCAATGCGGGCACGCTCGACATCTACGGGCTGCAGTCGACGGTGCTGGACGGCGACATCAGCGCGCAGGCGTTCGGCGGCGCGAAGCAGATGCAGGGCAACAGCCTGCCGAGCGGCGGGACGTTCAACCTCGGCGCCGATCCGAAACTTGACGGCGCCGCGCTGGTGCATCTGACGTCGAACAACAAAGACGTTGCGTCCGGCACCGCGGGCCTGGTCGTGCTGCAGGACACCGCGCCGCAGCTTGCGGACATTGCGCCGGGTTTCTCGATCGATACGCCACTCGACAATACGGCGTTGCAGACGTTGCCCGCGAATGACCCGCGCAATGTGCTGACGACGACCGTGGTGCCGGTCGCGACGCTGAACAACGGCGGTTTCGCGAACCTGAATGTGACCGAGGACAAGGTCGGCGGCAAGGGTGTCGTGGTGCCGCAAGGCACGCAGCTGGCATTGCAACCGGGCGGCTCGATTTCGCTCAACAGCCCGGTCCCCGGCGCCGACATCAAGGTCGATGGCCGGCTGCTCGTGCCGTCGGGCACGATCTCGCTGTCGAGCGGTGGCAATGTCATCGTGGGGCCGCAGGGGGGGATCAGCGCCGCCGGTCAATGGGTCAACAACGACGCGCAGGCCGTACCGGGTACGACGCCGGGCAATAGCCAGTTCATCAACGGCGGCACGATCTCGCTGTCGGCCGTGCAGTCCTCTCAAATGGTGAACGGCGTCGGGTATACGGATACGACGGGATCGATCCTGTTGCAGCCGGGTAGTTTGCTGGACGTGTCGAGCGGTGGCGAACTGCTGTCGAACGGCCAGATGCTGATGCAGAACGGTATGCCGGCTGGGCGCGGCGGTGACGTGTCGCTGCAGACGTACGCGGCGATTCCGTTGAGGCAGTTCGGCCACGTGACCGACGGTGGCGCGAATCTCCCCGAGACGCAGCCAGTGGCCGGGACGATCGCGATGGGTGGAACGATCCTGAGTGAAGGCTTTTCGGGCGGCGGCACGATGACGCTGCAGGCGCTCGGGTTCCGGATCGGCGGCGAGACGGCGGCTGCATCGCCGTGGGACGTCTATCTCCCGGAGAGTTTCTTCGCGCAACAGGGTTTCGGTAAATACGTGCTGAACGCGTACTACGACACGACGGTCGCGCCTGGTGCGTCGGTTGCCGTGACGCAGTTGAATCGTCTCCCGGACATGCTTGCGCTGCAGCAGGCCGGCACCGGCGCGAACCTGTCGACGGGTGGGTTGACCACGCTTGGTCAACTCGATGCCTATCACCGGCAAGCGACGAATCTTGTCCTGACGGGCGGCAATTTCACGTCGTGGCTCACGCTGGCCGGCAGCGCACCGACGTATCCGGATATCACCGGCGCGGTCACGCTGTCGGAAGGCGCATCGATCCACGCGGATGCCGGCGCGAGCATCGGCCTTGGCTCGCCGGCGCAGGTCACCGTACTCGGCTCGATCGTCGCGCCGGGCGGGTCGATCACACTGAGCGCGGACGGGAACGCCACGTATGCGCAGGCAGGGCAGTTCGGCACCGGTTTCATGAGCGCGAGCCAGTCGGTCTGGCTCGGCGCGGATGCTTTGCTCGACGTTTCGGGCGCGGCATTGGCCAATCCGCTTGCGGCGCCGGTCAGAATCGGCGCAACGACGGTCGTGCCGAACACGGGCAAGGTGCTGGCGGGCGGCTCGGTCACAATGTCGAGCGATACGGGTTACGTGGTAGCGCAGTCGGGCTCGAAGATCGACGTATCCGGCACGTCGGCGAAATTCGACCAGTTGCAGCCCAATGGCACATACGCGTCGCAGCCGGTATGGAGCGACGCCGGCTCGATCACGCTGTCGGCGGCGAACGGCCTGTTCGCGGATGCGACGCTGGCTGGGCGTCCGGGCGCCGTACAGGCACGGGGCGGCACGCTGACGATCCTGCCGATCCTTCCGAACCGGCAGCAAGCTGGCTCGACCGCCACGGCGCTTGTCGTGCGGCAAGACGGTACCTTCGTGCCGGCGGGCCTGATGCCCGGGCAGAGTTTCTCGTCGGCGATCGATCCGACGACCGGATCGCCGATCGGGCAGCCGAGCGGTGTCATTCAGTTCGCGGCTGACCGGCTCGACGGATCCGGAATCGCGAATCTGGTGCTGGGTAGCAGCATATCGCCCAACGGCGTGCAGGCAGTGCCGATCCTGTTCGCTGGCGACGTCACGCTGTCATTGCCGGAATCCGTAACGTTGAACACGGGGCGCGTCGCCGCCATCGGCATGGAGCAACTGTCGTCGCTGCTGTCGACGCCCGCGCGCAAGCCCGACGGGACGCTCGCGGCCGTCGTCGACGGGCTGCTTGCGCAGCCGCAGCCGTCGCTGGGCACGACAGTCCGGATCGATGCGCCGTACGTGGCGTTGTCGGGGCCGCTCATCCTGTCACAGTCGCCGCAGTTCAAACCGGTCGGGGCACTGTCCGATGCGACGCTGAACGTAAATGCATCGTTCATCGATCTGAAAAACCAGTTCCAGCTCAACAATTTTGCTCGTGCGAACTTCACGAGTAGCGGGGATATACGCCTGAGCTCGACGAACGCGGACCAGTCCCAGGGGGTTCCCGCGCCGGGGATTCTTTATACGCCAGGCAATCTGGCCTTCAAGGCGGCGGATCTGTACCCGTCGACCGGCAGCACGTTCGTCGTCGCGGCGGTTGGTCCGACCGACGCATCGACCGGCAAACCGGCGCCGACGACGGTCACGTTCGCATCGAACGGCGTATCGGGCACGCCGTTGTCGGCGGGTGGCACGCTACTCGTGGACGCGACGAACATCGTGCAGGGCGGCACGGTGCGCGCGCCGTCCGGCACGATCGTGTTCGGCGTGGGCGATCCGTCGAACGCGGCGACGCAGGCCCAGTTTGCCGGGTTGCCGCTCGTCGCGACGGATTCGGTGAAGCTGGCGAACGGCAGTGTGACGTCGGTCTCGAATGGCGACTCGGTCATTCCGTACGGTGCGACGATCGACGGGGTCGAGTGGCAGTTCAATCCGCTTGCCGGCAACACGACGCCCGACCTGACCGCGCCGCCCGCGAAATACGTGGGCGTGAACGGCAGCAATGTCGCACTCGACAAGGGCGCGACGATCGACCTGTCCGGCGGCGGCGACCTGCAGGCCGCCGAATGGGTGCCGGGCACCGGCGGCACGCGCGACGTGCTGTCGCAATACAACGTGAGCTATGCGAGCGGCAAGGGCGGGACGGCCGTGCCGGTCAATATCGGGGCCGGCAACGTCTATGCGATCGTGCCGGGCAAGCAGTCACCGGTTGCGGCATATGATCCGATCCTCGCGCAGACGGTACAGCCTTCCACCAATGCAAACGGCACGGCCACGACCACGACGGCGACGATGGGCGTCGGACAGGCGAGCCTGACCGACCCGGTCGGCAAGGCCGTGTATCTGTCGGGCGTGCCGGGGCTGGCGCCCGGCTACTACACGCTGCTGCCGGGCAAGTACGCGACGCTGCCGGGCGCGTATCGCGTCACGGTGTCGAGCACGGCCGGCAATCTCGTGCCGGGCGCGAGCCAGGTGCTGCAGGACGGCACGGTCGTGACGGCCGGCTATTTCGCCGACGCGTTGACGGGCAGCCGGAGCGCGACGCCGACGCTGTTCAACGTGCAGTCGAACAGTGTGTGGCAGCAGTACTCGCAATACACGCTGACGGGCGCGAACGCGTATTTCACGAAGCTCGCCGCGACGAAGGGCAACGTGACGCCGCCGCTGCCGGTGGACGGCGGTCAACTGGTGCTGGCGGCGACGAAGGCGCTGACGCTCGGCGCGACGCTGAATGCGGCCGCCGGTACGGGTGGCGCACCGGCCCAGGTCGACATTGCGTCGCAGGACATCCAGATCACCGGTAACGGCAGCGCGGCGCTGCCCGGCTATCTGCAGATCGGCAGCGATGCGCTCGATTCACTGAACGCGGGCAGCCTGCTGATCGGCGGCACGCGCGCGGCGGCGACGAGCGGCGTCACGATCACGCCGATCGCGAACAGCGTCGTCGTGTCGAACGACGGAAACACGGCATTGAAGGGCCCCGAGATCCTGCTTGTCACGAAGACCGACGGCAGCGGCGCCGATCCGAACGCGGTGAACGGCCTGCGCATCGATGCCGGTGCGTCGATCGCTGCGCAAGGCGATTACCCGGCAGCCAAGGATCAGCCGATCGCAATCGCCGGCGACGGTGCATTGCTGCGCGTGTCGAATGGCGCAATGGCGCCGCTGTCGCGCACCGACGGTACGGGCAAGGGCTTGCTGGCGGTCGGTGCGGGCGCGACGCTCGCGGGCGGACAGGCGCTGCTGCTCGATTCGTCCGGCGACCTGAAGGTCGATCCGTCCGCCGTACTGTCGGCCAAGGCGATCACGGCGGACGGTTCCGCGATTACGTTCACCAATGCGAGCGGCGCCTCCGCGGCGAACCTGCCGGGCTTCGTCATCGATCCAGCCGGCCTCGCGCAGTTCGCGAACGCGCAGCAGGTCACGCTGCGCAGCTACGGCGCGATCGGTTTCGTCGGCGACGTGAACGCGACGTTCGGCAACAGCGTCGATCTGAGTGCCGGCACGTTCACGAGCGATGGCGGTCACGTCACGCTGAATGGACAGCAGGTCGCGTTCACGAACGAGATGGGCGCTGCGCCCGGCACGACGACGGCCGGAAACGGCACGCTGACGGTCAACGCGACAGAGATCGATTTCGGCACGGGCGCGAAGGCGGCAAGCGGCTTCGGCTCGGCGGTGATGAACGCGACGGGCGGCATCGTCGGCCAGGGTACCGGCACGTTCGACTTCGGCGCATTGCCGGTGACGCTCAATGCACCGGTCTACCTCGCCGATACGAGTTCGGCCGCCACCGTGAAGACGACGGGCGCGCTGTCGTTGAACGGGGCGTCGGGCACGGCATTGAAGCGCGATGCGGTCGGCGGCGCATGGACCTTCATCGGCGGTACCGTGAACGACAACGGCGCGACGATCAGCGCGCCGGCCGGCAACGTGACGCTGGAGGCGACGAGCGGCAACCTGACGATCGGCGGTGGATCGACGGTCAGCGCGGCGGGCGTGTCGAAGCAGTTTTTCGATGTGACGCGCTACGCGCCGGCCGGATCGATTGCGTTGACGGCCGATGCGGGCACCGTCGACGTACAGGCCGGCTCGACGCTCGATTTCTCCGGGGCCAGTGGCGGTGGCGCGGCAGGCAGTCTTTCGCTGTCGGCGCCGCAACAGGTCGTGAACCTGAACGGCACGATCAAGGGCGGCGCGGCGAGCGGCTATGCGGGCGGGTCGTTCTCGCTCGATACGGGCGGCGCGGCGGATCTCGATGCGCTGTCGAAGACACTGGCATCGAGCGGTGTGAACCAGGCGATCACCGTCCACACGAAGACGGGCAACCTGACGCTGTCGCAGGGCAACACGCTCACCGCGCACTCGGTGCTGCTGACGGCCGACGGCGGTTCGGGAAGCTCGGCCGATACGGCGAACGGCAACGTGAACGTGCTCGGGACGATCGACGCGTCCGGCAAGGCGGGCGGTGAGATCGACCTGTACGGCCGCAACGGCGTGGACATCGAAGGTTCGCTGCTGGCGCGCGGCTCCGATCCGAACCAGCGCGGCGGCAAGGTCAACATCGGCACGACTGCATGGTTCGACCCGACGATCGTCGACGCGAACGGCAACTCGATCGCGTACAACGCAACCTATGGCTACGAGAACATCCTGCGTGCGAACGCGGGCGTCATCACGCTCGGCGCGAATGCGCTGATCGACGTGTCGGGCGGGACGGCCGGTGGTCTGTCGGGCGGCACGGTGAATTTCCGCGCGCCGCTGCTCGCCGACAATGGCGTGAAGGTCAACCTGCCGGATACGTTCAACGACGGCAAGGGGATCGTCGGCTCGCGCGCGACGACGCTCGAGGCGTATGCGGTGTGGAGCACGACGGACGCGACGACGGGTGCGCAGCACTTCGACGGCGTCATCGACCCGGCGGGATGGTATGACAAGAGCGGGCATCTGCTGGCCGGCACGTTCACGGCACAAGGGACGTCCGGCACGCCGGCGACGTTCTCGTTCGCACCGGACGGTTCGGGTGGAGGTACGCTGACGAACCAGGCGACGGGCGTATCGTCGACTGTTACGCAGGTGCAGCTTCAGGGCGGTGACAAAGACATTGGCTTTGGCGGGCTGAACAACATGTACTTCGCGCCCGCGAGCGGCGGCACGAATGCGGATCACCAGACCTTCTACGGATATCAGAACGGCGATGCATCGACCGCGGCGCCGGGTACGCTGATGGGCTTCGTGCAGCACGGGCTCGATACGCTGGTCGATCCGTTTGCCGGCAAGAACATCGCGAACGCGCGCATCGTGCCGGGGATCGAGCTCGACAACCCGAGCCCGGCGATCAACGGCGGCGATATTCAGGTGCTGACGAACTGGAATCTCGGCGCGGGCACGTCGCCGACGAACCTCGCGTTCCGCTTCGACGGGCAGGCGCCGGTCGTGACGCTGCGTGCCGAGAACAACGTGAAGGTAAAGGCGAGCCTGTCGGATGGTTTTTTCCAGATTGCGAACCCGCTGGGCGGAGGGGGGACGATTCCGGTGCCGCCGTTGTCGACACTCGCTGCGGCACAGACGATTTATGGCGCGTCGGCGGGGCATTATGGGTACGGACTTTCGTTTTGGACGAGCTATGGCCTGGCGTCCGGTCCGGGGCAACCGGTCGGAGGTGCGCCAGACGAAATTGCCGAATACTATGCGCTTTACACGGCATATGCGAATTTCCTGGATCAGACTGCGACGAGCCTTTCGTCGGCGCTGGGATCAAGCTGGTCGCCGGACGATACCAATGTCGAGATTATCTACGGGATTCGGGCCTCGAACTCCAGCACGATGCTACCGGGTCAGCCAACGGCTCCGATTGCGCCGACCGCTGCCGAGCAGGCATCGAATCCCGGATCCTATCTGATCTATCTGAATCAGTACCAGAAGTATCTGTCCGATTCTGTACAGTTTGTGGTCCAGCACAAACAGCAATGGCCGCTGGTGACCAGCCTTGATGCACCAAAGGTTCAGCCTGTATCTGTCATCGCGACAACGACGATCAGCTTGCCGGCAGTAACGGACAATACGCCGTCTCCGACGTCGGTTGCGACCGTTCCAATTCCTCTTGTTTCCGCTTCGTTGACGGGCGGCTCGAGCAGTTCCTTCCGCGTGGTGGCAGGGGCGGATCTGAACAGCGCGAATCCGCTTGCGCTCCAGGCGCCGACAGCAGGAGGCGGCTCGAACGGCAAGAGCATGATCTTCGACGGGCATACGACGTTCGTCGACAGCAGCGGTCTGGCAATTCTGGCGCCGACGATGATACGCACAGGTACCGGTTCGATCGATATCGCGGCTGGCAATGACATCGCGCTATTCGACAGCAGTTCGATGCAGCCGAACAGTCCTGACATAACCGTTCCCGGCGTGATTTACACAGGTGGCGCACCTGCGGCGGGGGCGCCGGCCGGCACGGGCCTTTCGATCATTCATGGCCTGAACAACAATCCGGATATTCTGGTCACACCCGCCGTCAATCCGGACTCGGCCGGCGATATCACGATCCGTGCGCAAGGCGATATCACGGGCGCGGAGTATCTGACCGATGTGAACGGCACGGTGACCGGACGTCCGGGCGCAAATATCAGCCAGTTCTGGTGGCAGTGGATGCAGATCGGCAATCCGACCGGGATGGTCGGGGCGACCAATCCTGTATCGCAGACTGTACAGACGTCGATCAACTTCGGCGCATTCGATCAAGGCGTGTTGAGCGCGGGTGGCAACGTGTCCGTGTCGGCTGGCGGGAATATTTCCGACCTCTCGGTGTCGCTGCCGACCACGTGGTATTTGACCGGTGCCAATACTGACAACCCGACTGTCAATACGGTCGGTGGCGGCAACCTGTCGGTGCGAGCCGGAGGGGACATTCTGAGCGGCGGCTATTTCGTCGCGAAGGGAACCGGAACGATCACGGCGGGCGGGAAAATCGGGGCGGATATTGCGGTGCCTTCGTCATTCGACGGCCAGCCTGCCGTAACGATGGATACGCTGCTGGCGACCCAGGACGGCGTGCTCGACGTAAGCGCGCGACAAGGCGTCAGCATCGGGCGTGTGTTCGATCCTTCGTATGTTCAGAGCATCGCGCTGTTGAATGCGTACAGGCAACAGGCCGACATGAAGGGCTATTCGTCGACGTCCGCCGTCAATATCGTGTCGACGACGGGTGACGTCGCGATCGGCACGCTCTCGGACATCAGCCTGATTGGCGGTGGAGCGACCGAATCCCAGGCGCCAGGGCGCGGCGACTTTTCGTCCGTCCTGCCGGCGTCGGTGAACCTGACTGCGCTTTCCGGCGGCATCACGGTGGCTGCGAGCGGCGTGCTCTATCCGTCGGCGTTCGGCGACCTGAGTCTGATCGCTGATCAATCGGTCAATCTGTCGAGTGTCAACGGAATGGGGTGGGACGCACGTGCGGTGTTCGGCATGTTCGACATCGACCCGTCCGCGATGCCGTCACCGGCGAAGCCAAATGTTCTCGTCGCGAATCCGACGATTGCATCGGCGGTGGCGCATGATCCGGTTGCCCTGCATGGCGACGATATCGTACCGGCGCGGATCTACAGTCTGAACGGCGATATTGTCGATAGCGTACCGGGAAATACGTCAATCTTTAATGTCGTGGTTCCGGTGGTGATCGATAAACCGGCGTTGATCCAGGCCGGCCGGGATATCGTCAACTTGTCCTTCCTGGGACAAAATCTGCGCAGATCCGACGTGACGCGGATCGTGGCGGGGCGCGACATCTACGATACGCTCGCGTCGGGCTTGCCCACGCTGAATATCGGCGGTCCCGGCACGTTCGACATCGAAGCCGGCCGCAATATCGGACCGTTGACCAATCTGTCGGGCGTAACGAACGCGGCTGGCATAACCACCGGTATCAACGCGATAGGCAACGCAAACAATCCGTATTTGCCCCACGAGAGCGCGAACGTCAATGTACTGTTCGGTGTCGGGCCGGGTATCGATACCGCTTCGTTCGTCTCGACGTATGTCGATCCGGCGAAGTTCGTGCCGGGTGTTTCCAGCGCGACGCCCGCGCTCGTTACGTTCATGGAGCAATACGAGGCGGGCCTCTCGGTCGACACGGGGCTGGTCAACGATCAGCCGGCGATCAAGCCGTTGAGCGTGGACGAGGCCTGGTCGAAATTCAAGGCGCTGCCGCAGTATGTTCAGCAGCTCTTTGCCGAGCAGGTGTTATTCAAGGTGCTTGCCAGCGTCGGCGAGGATTACAACAACCCGGCCAGTCCGTACTATCAGAAATACGCGCGCGGCTACGAGGCGCTCAATACGATGTTCCCGGCTTCGCTCGGCTACACGGCCAACAATCTCGGCGGCGGCAGCAACGGTGCGAACAAGCCGGCCGATACGGGCGACCTGGATATTCGCAGCACGACCATCCAGACACAACAGGGCGGTAACGTATCGATCCTTGGCCCGGGTGGGCAGGCGCTGATCGGGAGTACATCCGCACCGCCTCAGATCGTCGACAGTGCGACCGGCAAGACGATTGCCGGACCCGGGACGATGGGTGTCCTCACGCTCGAGAAGGGGGATATCAACATCTTTACGGACCGCAGCGTGCTGCTTGCCCAGAGCCGGATCTTTACCGAGCAGGGCGGCGACATGACGATCTGGAGCTCGAACGGCGACATCAACGCGGGCAAGGGTGCGAAGTCGTCGGCCGATACCCCGCCGCCGCAATACGTGTGCGACGCGAACCACTATTGCACGGTCGACGCGCGCGGGCAGGTCACGGGCGCGGGCATTGCAACGTTGCAAAGCGTACCGGGCGTGCCGATCGGCACGATCAACCTGATTGCACCGCGCGGCACGGTTGACGCGGGCGATGCCGGCATTCGCGCGGGCAACCTGAACGTGGCGGCGCTGCGTGTGGTGAATGCCGACAACATCCAGGTAACTGGCAAGGCGACCGGTATCCCGCTTGTGCAGGCGGTGAATACGGGTGCGTTGACGGCCGCGAGCGCTGCTGCATCGGCTGCCACGCAGGTGGCGCAGGATATCGCGAAGAACAACGCGTCCGGAGGGGCTGTGCGGCGCTGGACGATCTCGGTGCAGGTCGAAGGATTCGGAGATGCGGGCGGCGACGGCACGAAGAAGCACAAGCAGCAGGTCGGCTACGATGCGTCGAACGCGGTGTCGATTCTTGGTTTCGGTCAACCTGGAGCCACGCAACGTGCTACGTTGACATCGGAGGAGCGTAACAGGTTGGGCAAGATCTGATCGAGCGAAGCCTGGCGCGACGCGAGCTGCCGATAATAACGGCGCTCGCGTTTTTTATTCAGGCGCTGCATGAATGGTTCGATCAGAGGGGGATGAGTGTGTTCCGCGACCCGGATCCTTGCGGTCCGATGAGCGGAACGGAACGATCTGAATTGACAGCTCGTTCGCCCGGACTCGTTACGTATCGTGGAGCGATGTGACCTCCCCGATTGCAATGAAATTGGCCAGGAAGGTACGGACTGTGCGATGAACAGGTTGATGGCCATCAAATAAAACTGCGCCCCTGGTATCCCAGGGGCGCAGCGATCTGGATCTCTGTAGTCAGCGTGTCGACGACTTAACGACCGACCACCGTGCCCGTGCAGACGCTCGCGTTACCGATATCGAGGTTCCACGTGCTCGCGTTGCTCAGGAAGTCGTTCGAGATGGCCGTCTGGAAGTTCGACGGAACCGTGTCGAAGCCATTGCCGTGAACGATCGACGCGAAGCTGGCGTTCGTGAAGTGGTTGTTCAGGAAGTCGTGAACGGCAGTCTTGACGGTCGCGTCCTTGTAGCACTGGCTCAGGATGATCTGGCTGGTGCCGGAAACCGGGTAGCCCGACGCCGGGTTGCCGGCGGCCGGCACCCATTTCGAAGGATCCGAGGCGGCGGCCTTGAGCGCCGGCGGCGTGACTGTACCGAGTGCCGTCGAAGCATTCGCGTACGTCGGTGCGTAGTACGTGCTGTTCTTCGCGTTCACGAGGCTGGCCACCGGCAGTTGCAGCGCGCCGGCCGACGTCACGACCGTGCTCTTCGGCGCCAGGAACGTGTTCGTGTAGTCCGGGCTCAGGTATGCAACGGCAGCGCCGGTGGAGGACGACAGCGCATTGCGCACGCCGCCGCTTCCCGAAGCGCCGGTGAAGTTGGACGGCACGACGCCGCCCGGGAACGAATCCGTGAACGTCAGCGAATCGACGAACGTCACGCCCGAAGCCGTATTGGTGGTCGAGCAGACGGCTGCCAGGTGGCGGGTCAGCAGTTCGGTCGTGCCGCTGCCGTCCGTACGGTAGATGACCTTGATCGGCGTGCTGGTCGTCGTGTACGCCGAACCGGTTTGCGGGTTGATGACGGGGTTGGCGTGGGTGGCGCCCGTGCCGGCCCAGTCGGTGATACGACCCGAGAAGATTCCGCAGAGATCGTCGTCGTTCAACGCAACGCTATGCGCTTGCCCCGGCGTCGTTTGCGGGGTCGTCGTGCTCGTCACGGCAGGGCCGTTGACGAGCGGCACCGTGATCGGCGTGACGATGTACGGGATCTGGATCAGCGGGCCGTTGGTCGCGCCGAGGCCTGCTTTGTACGACGTGATTTGCGCAGCCAGCAGGGCCGCATCGCTGTTCGCGAAGTGGACCGTGCCGGTGACACCTGCGCCGAAGTACGTCGGCTGGTTGCCCAGGAACGCGTTCTGGCCGGCACCCGAGCCAACCGAGTAGTACGTGAACGAGCCTTCGGCGGTGCCGAACAGGCCGATTTCGGTCGCGGTGTTGCCGATCGCGCCGATGGTCGGAGCAACGAGCGACGAACCGCCGCCGTGGATGTCCGCGGCCATTGCGGCCGTGGCGCCCAGACCGGAAACAACGAGAGCGAGGACTTGACAGATCTTGCGCTTGCTGGATTTCATGAGAAATTTCCTTGGACGAAGATAAACGGGAACCCCTGCTACTGCGGTTGGAATACTTATGGACCGCCGGATAAATGTAGGGGGAAATCCGAATGATGCGTGTGAATTTTTCATAACGAATGGTACGGAACATTTTTATTGAATAAGCCATTGCGTTATCCGGATTGATAAAGCGTGGATTGGCGTGTTATTCCGCGCAGGCAGGAAGTTCGGATATTGTGATTCGGGTGAGGGAAGCGCCGACGGGCCGAGAGCTGAAGCGTGCACGAGACTTGGTGCGGGCCATCAACGCCGCCAGCGAGCCCGAGCGGCGATATCGTAGTTTCAAGACGGTTTCGTGGCGGATGTTACGGAACATTCCGGGCGCCGATGAATATTCCCTCATGCGATGTATTTCCGCCATCGAGCGGGAAATGGTTTAAATGGATGAGGGCGGCGTTGCCTCTTGTTGTTAATGTGCGAGGGATTAAAAACTGTCGATAAAGATGAAATCGTTTTTAAGATATAAAGAAACCACGGCCCAGTAATAAGACCCGCCAAAAAGGTAGCCCAACATCCGTCACAAATTTGCGCCGGTTCGCTCCGTAGTCTTCCCCGGCGACTCCGTCCGGCATGCTGCGCGACGTCATGGAAAGCAGTCGCACCCGTGACAGGAGAACACCGGCATGTCGGCATTCCGCTACGAAGCGATCGATCCCACCGGCCGCACGCTGAAGGGCGTGCTCGAAGCAGACAGTGCGCGTTCGGGGCGCAGCCAGTTGCGCACGCAGGGCCTGACGCCGCTCGTCGTCGAGCTGGCCGCGCAGCGTCTGCACGGCGAGCGTCACCAGCGCCTGTCGCTCGGCCGCAAGCTGTCGCAGCGCGAGCAGGCGATCATCACGCGCCAGCTCGCGAGCCTGCTGGTCGCGGGGCTGCCGCTCGACGAATCGCTGTCGGTGCTGAGCGAGCAGGCCGAGCGCGACTACCTGCGCGAGCTGATGGCATCGATTCGCGCGGAAGTGGTCGGCGGCCATTCGTTCGCGAACGCGCTGAGCCAGCATCCGCGCGATTTCCCGGAGATCTATCGCGCGCTCGTCGCGGCCGGCGAACACACGGGCAAGCTCGGCATCGTGCTGTCGCGCCTGGCCGACTACATCGAACAAAGCAACGCGCTGAAACAGAAGATCCTGCTCGCGTTCACCTATCCGGGCATCGTCACGCTGATCGCGTTCGGCATCGTCACGTTCCTGTTGAGCTACGTGGTGCCGCAAGTGGCGAACGTGTTCACCAGCACGAAGCAGCAACTGCCGACGTTGACGGTCGTGATGCTCGCGCTGTCGGAGTTCGTACGGCACTGGTGGTGGGCGTCGCTCGCGGCGATGGCCGCGCTCGTCTATGCGATCCGCAAGGTGCTGTCGCGCGATGCGCCGCGGCTCAGGTTCGACAGGTGGCTGCTCACCGCGCCGCTCGCGGGCAAGCTCGTGCGCGGCTACAACACGGTGCGCTTCGCGAGCACGCTCGGCATCCTCACCGCGGCCGGCGTGCCGATCCTGCGCGCGTTGCAGGCGGCCGGCGAAACGCTGTCGAACCGCGCGATGCGCGACAACGTCGACGATGCGATCGTGCGCGTGCGCGAAGGCTCGGCGTTGTCACGCGCGCTGGCCCATACGAAGACGTTTCCGCCGGTGCTGGTGCACCTGATTCGCTCGGGCGAGGCGACCGGCGACGTGACGACGATGCTCGACCGCGCATCCGAAGGCGAATCGCGCGAACTGGAGCGTCGCACGATGTTCCTGACGAGCCTGCTCGAACCGCTGCTGATCCTCGCGATGGGCGGCGTGGTGCTCGTGATCGTGCTGGCGGTGATGATGCCGATCATCGAGCTGAACAACATGGTGCAGTGATGCGCGGTTCAGCGCACGTAGGCGTTGGCCTTATCCGTGGCGGGCAGCGCGATCTCGCGTTGCAGGCCGCGGCGGTCGACGACGATCGAGCGTGCGCGCACTTCGGCGAGTGTCGCGGCCTCGCCGATCGCCGCGCCCAGCGACACGACGCGCGACGCCTCGCCGCCGATGCTGACGATCGCTGCCGCGCGGCGTGCATCGAGCGCGAGCACACCGAGCAGCTGGATCGTGTCGCGGCTGTCGTCGGGTTTCGCGCCGAACAGCTGCGCGCCGGCGCTGACGTCGAACGGTGCGCGCGGTGCGATGTTGGTCTGCACCGGCGCGTCGGGCGCGCTCAGCACGCGCACGGCCCACAGCGAGACGGCGACGAGCGCAGCGCCGGAAACGAGCGTCGCGACGAGCGGCACGAGATCGGCGCGGGACGGAACGATGCGAAGCAGGTCGAACGATTTCATGGCGACGGGCCGGTGCGATGAGCAGAAGAGGTTTTCCATTCTTTGATGCAAGGGTGAATGCATGATGACGGGCTCCAACGAAACCCGAACGTCGTATGACGGTCATCCGCGTGACGGAACGGGAGCGCATCGCCGCACACAACGCGGCTTCACGCTGATCGAAATCATGGTGGTGGTCGCGATCCTCGGGATTCTCGCGGCCCTGATCGTGCCGAAGATCATGAGCCGCCCGGACGAAGCGCGCCGCATCGCCGCGAAGCAGGATATCGGCACGATGATGCAGTCGCTGAACCTGTATCGCCTGGATAACGGCCGCTATCCGTCTCAGGAACAGGGGCTGACCGCGCTGGTCGAGAAGCCGGCCACCGATCCGGTGCCGAACAACTGGAAGGACGGCGGCTATCTCGAGCGGTTGCCGAAGGATCCATGGGGCAATCCCTATCAATACTTGAACCCCGGCGCGCACGGCGCGATCGACGTGTTCAGCTACGGCGCGGACGGCAAGCCGGGCGGCGAGGGGAACGATGCGGACATCGGCTCGTGGCAGTGACGGCATGACGTACCCGAACGGAAACATCCGCCACCCGCGCACGGCGCGTCGCGCGGCGGCAGGCTTCACGCTGCTCGAGATGCTCGTCGTGCTCGTGATCGCGGGGCTGCTGGTCGCGGTCGTGACGCTCGCGCCGTCGCGCAATCGCCGCACGGATCTGGCCGAGGAGGCGCAGCGCCTGGCGAACCTGCTCGAATCGGCCGGCGACGAAGCGCAGGTGCGCTCGATGCCGATCGCATGGCAGCCGGTCGGCGGCGGTTACCGGTTCGTGCAGCGCACGGAGAACGGCGGGTGGGCGCCGATGGCCGACGATATGTATCGTGCGCGCCGCTGGGGCGCCGAGGTGACGGCCGTGTCGGTGCGCTACACCGGCGGCGGCGACGCGCCGTCGCGCATCGTGCTCGGCAACGAAAGCATCGACGTGCCGGTGACGATCACGCTGTGGTCGGGCGACGTGCGGATGGCGGTCGTCGGCACGGGGATCGGCAACTTCGTCGTGCGCCGGCCGTGAGCGTGCGGCGCACGAACGCGGCACACCGCATTGATTCGATCCACTGCACGCTTCACCTGACTGTCACAGTGCCCGTTCACAATTTGACGTTCGCTTGCGACGGAACCGCTCACGGGGGAGCGCGTTCCGGCATGCAGCGTGCAACTCCACTTCCGACCAGGGATTCATGACTCGTTCACGGGCGCCGAGCGGTGTCCTGGCGCTCGTCGCGTGGCTCGTGTTCGTCGTGCCGTGCATGCGCGGCCTGCAGGCGCAGGAGACCGGTTCCACAGGCCGCCCGCCGGGCAGCATCGCGCATTTCGATCTGCCCGCGCAGCCGCTCGCGAGGGCGTTGCAGGATTTTGCGCGGCTGACCGAGCTGATCGTGCTGGCGCCGGCGCCGTTGCTCGACGGGCGCACGAGTGCGCCGGTACAGGGCGATTACGTCCCGCGCGACGCGCTCGGGCGGATGCTGGCCGGAACGGGGTTGCGTGCGGAATTCTCGGGGCCGGACGAAGCGATCATCGTCGCGCAGCCGGAGGCCGAGACGGTTCCCGATCCGGCCGACACGCCGGCGGACGCCGCGCTGCCGATCGACGGGATCGGCGATTCCGGCGAGCGGCGCGCGTTCGCGGGCTTGCTGCAGGCGCATCTGATCGAGGCGCTGTGCGCGCAGCCGGCGGCGGTGCCGGGCAGCTATCGACTCGTCGCGCAGGTGCGCATCGACAACAGGGGGGCGGTGGTGGCGGTCAACATGGTGGCATCGAGCGGTTCGGCCGCCCGCGACGCGGCGGTGATGCACGCGCTGCGCGCGCTGAAGCTGGACGATGCGCCGCCGGCGGACCTGCCGCAGCCGGTCACGATCCTGTTGCGGCCGGCCGGCAACGGCGTGCATTTTCGCTGCCCGCCGACAGCGTCGCGAGGCTAGACCGTGTCCGACACCACTCGCATCGGGCTCAGGAAGCTGCTGGCGACGCGCTACGCGTATCTGGTCAGGCGTCTCGAACGCGTGACGGGCTCGAAGGACGGCGCGGCCGACGCGCTGCACGAGACCTGGCTGCGCCTCGAGAACGCGAACGTATCCACGCAGGTGACGAACGCCGACGCCTATATACTCGGGATGGCGAACAATGTCGCGATCGACCAGCATCGCCGGGAGCGCCGCCATCTGCACGACGACGATGTCGAGACGCTGCTCGATACGCCCGATGAACTGGCCGACCCCGAGCGTATCGTCGCGGCGCGCCGCAAGGTCGATACGCTGAAGGACGTGCTGCGCGGCCTGCCGTCGCGGCGCCGCGCGATCCTGCTGGCCGCCCGCGTGGACGGTCTGCTGAACCGCGAGATCGCCGAGCAGTTCGGCATTTCGCTGCGGCTCGTCGAAAGCGAACTGAGCGCGGCGATGAAGTACTGCCTGCAGCGCATGCAGGAAGACGGCGATGCGTACGCGGGCTCGCGAGGCGGGCCGCGTAAATTTTGAGTACTCGGACGATGACGAAAGCCCAGGCCGAACCCGCCCACGACGCACTCGACGAAGCGAGCGCGTGGCTGCTGCGTCTGCGCTCGGGCGACGCGAGCCAGGCGGAGGCCGACGCGTTCGAGCGCTGGTGCGCCGATCGTCCGCAGGCGGCCGCGCTGCTGCGCGACACCTGGGGCTCGCTGCGCGCGGCGGCGGCCGAACTCGCGCATGAAGAACGCACGGCCGCGGCCTGGGCGGACGTTGCGAGGCGCGAGCGCTCGATGCGCACGGGCCGGCGCGCGTTCATCGGCTTTGCGGTGGCGGCGGGTGCGTCGTGGCTCGCGGTGCGGCCGCCGCTGCAGTTGTGGCCGTCGCTCGGCGATCTGGCCGCCGATTACCGCACGGGCACCGGCGAGCAGCGCAGCGTCGCGCTGTCGTCGCGCGTGACGGTGGCGATGAACACACAGACACGCGTCGACATGTTGCCGGCGAGCGATGCCGCGCACGGTGTCGAAGTCGTCGCCGGCGAGGCGGAGATCGATGCGGCCACGCCGCCCGCCGGCCGCGCGACGCCGATCCAGCCCGTGACCGTGGTTGCGGGCGACGGCCGCATGCAGGCGACGGTCGCGCGCTTCAACGTGCGGCGTACCGGGTCGCAGGTGTGCGTGACCTGCCTGTCGGGCACGGTCGCGCTCACGCATCCGCGCGGCGCGCGCACGCTGAAGGCCGACGATCAGGTGATCTACGACGATCGCGGCGTGCAGCCCGTGTCGCGCGTCGATCCGGGCGCGATCAGCGCATGGCGGCGCGGGATGCTGGTGTTCAACGGCGTGCCGCTGTCGGACGTCATCGACGAAATCAACCGCTATCGCCCGGGCAGGGTCATCCTGCGGCGTGCCGCGCTCGGCACGAACCGGATGCAGGCACAGTTTCCGATCACGCGGCTCGACGACGTGATCGACATGGTCGGCCGCCTGTATGGCGCGCACATCACACGTCTGCCCGGCAATATCGTATTGCTGAGCTGACCGGCTTTCCCCGCTCTCCCTCATCCTCCTCCGGCAGGCGACCCGTTCGCGTCGCCTCGGGCCGCCCGTGCACTGCGGGTTAAGGCCCTTCGTTACGACCTGATCAATGAGGGCCGGCAAACGCCGGGCAGTCGTTCGCGACCGCCGGGTGGAGCGTCGTCGGGCCCGAGGCGTGGGTGGCAAGCGCCCCGGCCGCGCGGCGACGCGCGGTGCGGGGGATGGGTGTCGAGGGAGCTTCGGGCGGTGGCGTGATCATGAACGAATCGCAACGGAATGCGGATTCCGGCGACGCGAACGCGCGCGCCGACACGATCCGCGAGGGCGCGGTGCGCTGGCTGCTGTGGCTGCGCACGGGCGATACGACGGCGCGCGAATTCGACGCGTTCCGGCGCTGGCGCGCGCAAAGCGACGAGCATGCGCGCACCGTCCGCGAACTGATCTGGATGTGGGCGGTGCTGGAGACGGTCGGGCGCCAGGAGCCGGGCGAGCCGCCGCGCACGCATTGATGCGTCGCGCCGCGGGCCGGAGCGCCTGGAACCGGGGCGCGCCGGAATCGTTTACATGCTCGGGTGCGGTGAGCGTCGCAAGAAAGTCTGCGGGTTAACCGGGCCTGCTTCGACCTTGTATATGAGAGAGCGAGGGGGCCGTGGGGCGGAACCGGGGGGCGGGAGCAACCGCCTTCCGGATTGCCGCGGGGCAGGGTGTGCCGCACGTGTATCGAACGCGCCCCGTTTGTCAGGGCGACGATTCGTCCCGCATGCCGGCGCGCGCGCTGCGCCATGCGGCGTCGAGCGGATCGCCGCTGTCGCGCAGCGGTTCGCGCAGAAAGGGAAAGCGTTCGAAGAACGGTGCGGATTCTTGCAGGGCCACGATATGGTTGACCATCCATTGCAGCAGATCGCCGCCGTGCCTGACCTGTTCCGGGCGCCAGTCGGGCATCGCGGAGAAGCATTCCGCGAAGCCGCTCCAGCGCGACGGCCGGTCGTTGTCGCCGGGCCGGAAGTAGGTATTCATCGCGACGTCGCGTGCGTCGGTCAGCGTGCCGACGAACAGCCCGTGCGGCGTCGGCACGCCGATCTGCTGCCAGTGCTCGGCCAGCGCGAGCGAGCGCATCACGCGCGCCACGACGAACGCGACATTCGTTTCGTGCTCGATTTCCGTCAGCGACATCACGCCGTTGCGCTGCATGCAGCGCGCGACCGCGTGCGGCCGGATCACGTTCGACGCGAAGCTGCGCAGCACGAGATCGGGCACCGTCAGCTGCAGCTGGAATTCGCGCAGGCCGTGCTCGGCGCTCATCGTCGCGAAGTTGACGAACAATCCTTCGGCCTGGCCGAGCGTGCCGACGTATGGATCGAGCCCGAGGCGCGCGAGCTTCGGCGCGATCTGGCGCTCGAACAGCCGCAGCAGGTTGCGGCGGTTGCGCACGCCGGCGAAATCGTCGATGCCGCGCGTGACGACGTCGCTGATCTCCCAGCGGCGCGCGTCGGCGAGCAGGCGCGGCGAGCGGCTCAGGTCGAAACGGGCGCGGCCGTGCGCCACGCGTGGATCTACGTACATGCCGGTGCCTCGTGCATCGATTGCGGGCGGACCGCCGCGACGGCGCGTCGTCGGGCGCATCCGGTCGCTCACGATGCTGCGGCGTCGAAAGCGCTCCGTCAAGTGCGCGCACGGCGCGGCGCATGCTCAACCAGACAGTGTGGGGTGACCCGATGATGCGCACGATCGTGGAACGCTTTGTCGAGCAAAGCCCGATGACGATCATGACGCGGCTCGTGCTGCAGTGCGCGCTGCATGACGACTGGATCGAAGCCGCCACGGACATCGACGACGAGCCCGACGGCGAATCGATCCGCGAGGCGCTGTTCGCGCTTGCCGTCGACGCGATCGCGGCGATTGCCGTGCGGCAGCGGAGGCCGGAGGCGATCGGTGGGGCCCCGCCGGGCGCCGGCGCGGCCGTGACGGCGCTGCACGACGGCATGAGCCGCTGGCGGGCCGGCTGGGGGCGCGCGCTCGTGAAGGACAGCGTGGAGCTGCTGCTGCCCGTCGCGATGGTGCGTACCGACGGGCGTGCCCGCGCGTTCGACGGAATGCGGCTGCGCGTGCTGGACGGCGCGGACGATGCGTGTGCGCCGCGGGCCGGCGGTTGCGGCTGCGGACGCGCGTGCGACGAATCCGTGCGCAATGCGACGGGCGGCGGCGCGCGCGTATTGCCGGTCTACGATCCGGATCTCGGGATGATCGTCGACCTGCTGCCGTACGAGCGCGGCCGTTCGCACGAGCGCGCGTTCGTCGGTGCGCTGCTCGAAACGGTCCGGCCGGGCGAGCTGTGGATCGTCGACGGCCGCTTCGATACGGACGCGATCCTGTCGGGCTGGCCGCGTCGCGGCGGCGCGTTCGTGATGCGCGAATACGGTCGCTCGGCCGCGTGCCGGCCGCTCGGCGACTGGCTGGGTGCAGGCATGCTCGGCGAAGGGCAGGTGTTCGAGCAACCGGTCGGCATGGTGGGCGACGGCGGCGTGTCGGGCGCGTTCCGGCGGATCGAATGGCGTCGCATCTCTGCGGATGGCGAACCGGGCGAACCGGTCACGCTGCTCACCGACCTGCCGGCCGCGCAGTTCGACGCGCCGCAGGTCGTGCAGCTGTCGTGCCGGCGCTGGCGCGACGCGCTGCCGTTGCCGCTCGAGCCCGGGCCGGGCGGCGCGCCGTTCGGCGGCGTGCCCGCGCGCGCGGCGCTGCTGGCGAGCGGGATCGAGGCGTTCGCGTACAACGTGTTCAGCGTGATGACGCATGTCGTCGGCGGTGCGCTCGATCTCGACGCGCGCGACGCCGAGCGCCTGCCGGCGCTGATCGCCGACGGCGTCGAGGCCACTTATGCGGGGATGATGATCGCGCTGCCGCCCGACTGGTGGCAACGCTACGACCAGCTGCCCGCGACGACGCTCGGCCAGATCGTGCGGATGCTCGCGGTGCACGTCGATCCGCGCAGCGAGCGGCGCCGGCGGCGCGACAACCGGCTGTCGACGAAGTCGCAGGCGCTGCTGCGCGCGGCGACGCTCGAACGCCTGCTGCACGACGACGGCGACGATCCGGCCGCGAACGTGTTCAGCCTGCGCACGATCGCGATGGCGACGCGCGACTTCAGCAGCAATCCGTCGAAGGCGCTGCGGCACGCGGGCGAGGCGCTCGTGATGGTCACCAAGTACAACCGGCCGATCGCGCTGCTCGTGTCGATCGACGACTGGAACCGGCTGCTCGGCGAAGTACGCGAGACGAGCCTCACGCGGCTGTCGTTCGATGCGGCGGCGTCGCAGGGCGCGCGGTCGGTCGGGTTGAGTGAAACGTCGCTGAATTGGTGATTCAAGGTGGCGGGCCGGCAACCGTGTTGCCGGCTCGTGCACCTGCCGCCTCCCGCCTCCTGCCTCCCGCCTCAACTCGTCAGCCGCCGCACCCAGATCACCGACGTCCACGCGAAATTTCCGCTGCCGTAGCGCGCGATCAGCGTGTCGACGCGTGCGTTGATTCGTGCCGAATGCACGCGGCAGTGCACGATGAAATAGCCGCTGCTGACGCCGACCGCCGACCCGTCGGGCAGCGTCGGGCTGCCGCCCTGCGCGGGCAGAAGGTATTCGGCGATGTCGCCGGTGCTGACGAAATACGCGGTGGCGCGCCGGTCGACGAGCCGTTTCGCCTGGCTCTGCGACAGCGTCGGAATCGCGGCCATGAGCACGGGTTCGGCCGCCGTGTTCGCGTTGACGACCGTGAGGTCGGGCAGTACCGTCACGAACGGCGCGAGCGCGTCGATCGCATGCGCGTCGTAGCCGGGAATGCGCGCGAGATCGTCGACGGACACGAGCTGCAGCGGCCAGCCGCCCGGGCCGTTCGCATCGCGCAGCGAGTTCAGCATGTAGTCGGCCGTTTGCTGCGCGAGCGCGGGGGCGAGCGACAGTTCGCCGAGCAGCCGCCGGTACGCGCGCACGCCTTCGCCGTTCGCCTGGTACGGCTTGCCGGGCGCGATGCGTGACACGAGGTTCATCAGGTTGAAGCGCGCCTGCGCATCCTCGACGCTGCCCGAGATCCACGCACGCGACAGCTCGGCGTTGACCGCAGCGGCTTCGGGCGGCAGCAGGTCGGAGAGCTGCATGTCGGCGATCGGCGCCGACCAGGTCTGGCCGACGAACGTGACGTTCGACGTCGCGGCCTGCGCGCGCAGCGTCGCGCGTGCCCATTCGACCGCGGCGCGCTCGACCCACATCGTTTGCGTCGCGAGCCGCTGGTTCTCGACGTCGCGCGTCGCGATCTGCTGGCGCCACAGCACGCTGGCCGCGAGCGTGGCCGCCAGCGCGACGACGAGCAGCACCGTCACGATCGCGATTCCGCGTTCGCGCCGCGCGCGTGCCGTCCATCCGCTTCCGTGTCGATGCATCCGCGTGCCCCCGCAGTGTCGGCGCGACGCGCTCAGGTTTCGAACGCCAGCCACGCATGCGCGATGCTCGCATGCGCGGATGACGTGACGCCGAACATCGCGGCGAGCCCCGCGACCCAGAATGCGAGCGATGCGGGCCGCATGCCGTCGGCCGCGAGCGGGCCGACGAGGCCGGCGATCGCGTGCGAGCGCCACAGCAGCAGGACGAACAGCGCGCAGTCGACGGCCATCGCGATCGCGAACATGTGCAGCGCAACCGTCGAGCGTCGCGTGAACGGCGTGCGGTGGTGCCGCTGGTTCGTCGCGACGATCGCGGCGCCGTGGGCGATGGGCACGATCGCCATCACGAGTCCCCAGAACAGCGGCTGGTCGCTCGACGAATTGATCAGCAGCAGCGTGCCGATCGTCCAGATCGGCGGCGCGACCAGCGTGAGCACGGCCCACGACAGCAACTGCCACGCGAGCCAGGGCGCGCGCCAGCGCAGCGGGCGATTCGGCGCGGCATAGGCGACGGGCGGCAGCAGCCGCTCCGGGGCGGCGGAGGTGCCGGACAGCCGCCCGGCGAGCCACCGTACGAGCATCGTGGCGAATGACATGGGTTGTCCTGTCGTTGACGTTTCTTCTCTTCTCCATAGCTAGGACGAATCGTCCCGCCGCAAGCCGCAGGATTTCGCGCGGCCGGTGCGTTGCCGCGCTGCCGCGGCGCACAACCGGCGCACGTAAACGGTCTCGTGCCGGTTATGCGTGTGTTTCGTGAATATCTTCAGCGGAATGTCACGAAAACTTCCCGGTTGAAACCCGACGATTGTCGGGCCGTACGCGGGCAGGGCGCGGTTTGCGCACGCCGGCCTCGCGACGCGGCGACACGTTTGCCGGCGGCCCGCGCGCAAGTACGGGATGCTGAAGAGCCGCAACTCGGCCGGGCGACGGCACGCACACGAAACGGGGGCCACACTGGGTCATGCGCAGTGCTCGCGCGAATCGCGCGGGCCGTCGATTGCGCACGCATTGCAGCCCGCATTCCACCGGTCGCACGATGCCGGTGCACCGGCGAGGCAACCCGCGGGCCGTTCGCGTCGACCGTTTGCCCGTGGTGGCAGATCGGTCGACGTGTCGCAAAAAATTCTTGCGGCAATGCGCGCTTCGTTCCGTCTAGGTAGGTGGGAGCTGCGACTTGGTGCGCCGCACGCGGCCCCGTTCGCGACCGACGCGCAGGCGTCGGGTCGGCGGGCGGGCGAACGCGGAGATGCGCATTTTTCTCATCAGGCGGCGTGAAGCCGACAGGTGCATGACAGTGGAACAGTTCGAGAAGACCCGGCCGGCCGCCGACGGCGGAGCGGCGCAGCACGACGCATCGGCACGCGAAGCGGAAGCGCTGGCGCCCGTCATCAATCTGCGCGATACGGGGCGCTTTCTGCAGGTGCTCGACGCGCTCAAGTGCTCGCTGGCCGTCAGCCGTCGCCCGTCCGGCGTGGCCGTGATCGGCGTCGACGGCGGCGTGCCCACGCTGTCCGCGTGCCTGTTGCCGCGCTCGATGGGGATGGCCGTGTCGGGCAACCGGCTCGCGGTCGCGACGATGCACGAGCTGATGGTGTTCGCGAACGTGTCGACGCTCGCGCCGCTCTATCCGGGCCGCCCCGATCATTACGACGCGATGTTCGTGCCGCGTCTTTCCTACTACACCGGCGATCTCGACCTGCACGACATGGCGTTCGACAAGCACGTCGTGCTCGCGGTCAACACGCGCTATTCGTGCATCAGCGTGATCGACGGCTATTTCAATTTCACGCCGATCTGGCAGCCGCCGTTCGTGACCGAGACGCGGCCGGACGATCGCTGTCACCTGAACGGCATGGCGTTCAGCGACGGCAAGGTGCGCTTCGCGACCGCGCTCGGGATGAGCGATGCGCCGTTCGGCTGGCGGGGCGGGATGGCCGACGGCGGCATCGTGATGGAAGTGCCGTCCGGCCGCATTGTCGCATCGGGCCTGTCGATGCCGCATTCGCCGCGCGTGATCGGCGGCCGCCTGCACGTGCTCGAAGGCGGCCGTGGTCACGTGCTGCAGATCGATCCGCAATCGGGTGCGCGGCGCGTGCTCGCGACGCTGCCGGGCTTCACGCACGGCCTCGCGGAATACGGCGGCGTGCTGTTCGTCGGACTGTCGAAGCTGCGCGACAAGCGCGGGCCGCAGGGGCTGCCGATCGAACGCGAGGCCGATGCGCTGATTGCCGGCGTCGCCGCGCTCGACGCGAACAGCGGCGACGTGCTCGGCATCCTGCAGTTCTTCAACGGGGTCGACGAGATTTTCGACGTGCAGGTGCTGCCGAACGTGCGGCGTGCCGAAATCCTCAGCCCGCCCCAGTGGGCCGAGACGCCGTCGATCGTGACGATGCAGGGCGGCTTCTGGCAGACGCGGCCGCGCGAGGACGACGAGCCCGCGAACACGAGCGGATCGAAACAATGAGCATCGATCGTTGCGGGTTTTCCGATGTCGTTACGTCCTTATCGGTAGACACGACGCATGGGGCGCGCGGCGCGTCGACGAAGCGCCCGGGCGGCGTGCTGTGGCTCACGGGATTGTCGGGAGCAGGCAAGACGACGCTGGCCGATGCGCTCGCGATACGGCTGCACCAGCGGCGGACGCATGCGATGGTGCTCGACGGCGACCGGTTGCGCGCAGGGCTGAACCGCGATCTCGGCTTCACGGTGCGCGACCGCTTCGAGAACGTGCGTCGCATCGCGGAAGTCGCGGCGCTGACGAGCGAAGCCGGGGCGGTTGCGATCGTCGCGGTCATTTCGCCGCTCGCGGCGATGCGCGATGAAGCGCGGGCGATCGTCGGCGCCGCGTTTCGGGAAATATATGTGAGCACGTCGCTGGCCTGCTGCGAGGCGCGCGACCCGAAAGGGCTGTACGAAAAGGCGCGGCGTGGCGTGCTGAAAGAGTTCACCGGCGTGTCGGCGCCGTATGAGCCGCCGGTCGATGCGGATCTCGCGATCGATACCGGCCGCGTATCGATCGAGTCGTGCGTCGATACGCTGCTGCGATACGCGTGCGTGCAGTTCGGATGTGCGGCCGACGTGTGGCCGGCGACGGTGCGCTACGACTGAGCGGGAAGAGACGGAAAGAGAAAAGCATCGCGCGGAACATGATAAGGATGGCGAATCAATCGTCATAAAAGTGAAACAGGCATTTGATAGCGGAGCCGGCAGCGGAGGCTGTTCGGCGCCGCTGCGATCCGGAACAACAAAGGGGAATGGCGCATGCCGCCGAGAGTAGACCGCAAGTCACGCGAACCGTGGCGGCTGAAATGCCGATGCCTGGCCGGCGCCGCGCTGGTCGGAGGGCTGAGCCTCGCGCCGGGCGTCCGTGCGCAGGAGGCCGCCGCGGCACCGGCCGCGAAGGCGGCCCCGGCGGCGCCGCAGACGTTCGACTTGAATGCCTTCGTGGTGCGCGGCAACACCATGCTGCCGACGCTCGAGATCGAGAAGGCGGTGTATCCGTTCGAAGGCCCCGGCCGTACGCTCGCCGACGTCAACGCCGCGCGCGATGCATTGCAGAAGGCGTACCAGGATCGCGGCTATCAATCGGTCGTCGTCGAACTGCCGCAGCAGCAGGTGAAGAACGGCGTGATCCTGCTGCAGGTGACCGAGGCGAAAGTCGGCCGGTTGCGCGTCGACGGCGCGCAATACAACTCGCCGCAGAATATCCGCGATGCGGTGCCCGCGCTCGCCGAAGGCAAGGTGCCCGATTTCAACCAGGCGCAGCAGCAGCTCGCCGACCTGAACCGTTCGGCCGATCGCCAGGTGATTCCGGTGCTCAAGCCCGGCGCGATGCCGCAGACGGTCGATGTGGATCTCAAGGTCGACGATCACAGCCCGCTGCACGGCACGCTCGAGCTGAACAACGACAACAGCCCCGGCACGTCGACGCTGCGCACGAGCGCGAGCCTCAGCTATTCGAACCTCTGGCAGCTCGGCCACGTGATTTCCGGCACCTACGTGATCGCGCCGCAGCATCCGAACGATGCACGGGTCTACGCGTTCTCGTATCTCGCGCCGATCAAGGATTCGCGCTGGAGCTTCCTCGCGACGGTCGTGCATTCGGACAGCAACGTCGCGTCGGTCGGCGGCACCAACGTGCTCGGCAAGGGCACGACCTACGGCTTCACCGCGATCTATGCGCTGCCGGCGTCGGATACCTATGCGCACTCGGTCAGCATCGAGA
Source organism: Burkholderia anthina (assembly GCF_902498995.1). GTDB lineage: Bacteria > Pseudomonadota > Gammaproteobacteria > Burkholderiales > Burkholderiaceae > Burkholderia > Burkholderia anthina. The sequence goes on along the minus strand of NZ_CABVLY010000005.1, from coordinate 63,986 downwards.
TCGACCGCAAGCACTACGACGAGAACGTGAGCATGGTGGGCCAGACGTCCACCGCACCGCTGACCTATGTGCCGGTGACGTTCTCGTACAACGGCCAGTTGAGCCTGAAGAACTCGCAGACGTCGTTCTCCGCGTCGCTGACCACCAACATCCGCGGCCTCGGCAGCGACTGGGGCGCATGGGACAGCAAGCGCTACGACGCGACGCCCGATTTCGTGTACGGCAAGTTCGACGTCAATCACACGCAGCGCTTCGCCAACGACATGCAGGCCAACGGCCACGTGAGCGCGCAGATCTCGAATTCGCCGCTGGTGTCGAGCGAGCAGTTCGCGGCGGGCGGGATGAACAGCGTGCGCGGCTACATGCAGGCGGAGGACACGGCCGACAGCGGCGTGATCGCATCGCTCGAGCTGCGCAGCCCGTCGCTGTCGAAGTGGCTGGGCGGCGCGGTGGGCAGCGGCGTGAACGAATGGCGCTTCCATGCGTTCTTCGACGCGGCGCACCTGTGGCTGCTGAGCCCGCTGGCGGAGCAGACGTCGCGCTTCAACCTGATGAGCGTCGGCTTCGGTACGCGGTTGCAGATCATGAAGTACGCCAGCGCGGATTTCGAGGCCGGCTGGCCGCTGAAGGCGGGCGTCTATACGCGGCAGTACAGCCCGCGTTTCGATTTCTACGTGCGGCTGGGGTTCTGACGGATTTTTTTTGATCGTGCGGGGGCGATGCAACGTGCGAAGCGCCCGCACATTCGGGGAGTGGATCGTGAAGCGAGTCTTGTTTTTCCTGTTGGCGGTGATGCTCGGCGTGTTGCCCGGCATCGCGAACGCGTGGTGGCAGAACGACTGGTCATACCGGAAGTCGATCACGATCGACACGAGCCCGAAAGGCGCAAACCTCGCGGAGTCGGCCGGCCGCGTGCCGCTGCTGATCCGCCTGCACTCGGGCAACTTCCAGTTCGACGGGCTGGCCGACAACGGCGCGGACATCCGCTTCGTCGCAGCGGACGACAAGACGCCGCTGAATTACCACATCGAGCAATACGATCCGGTGCTCGGCGTCGCGCTGGTCTGGGTCGACGTGCCGAAGCTGCCGGCGGGCGGGGCCGAATCGATCTGGATGTACTACGGCAACAAGAAGGCGCCCGACGGCGGCAAGCCGGCTGAAACCTTCGATGCGGACTATACGCTTGTCTATCACTTCAACGGCGCGGCCGGCGCACCGCCGAAGGACATGACCGCGTACGGCAACAACGCGCAGAACGCGACGTTCCGCACGATCGAGGACGGCATCGTCGGCAAGGGCGCGCGCTTCGACGGCAATGCGTCGCTGACGCTGCCGGCGAGCCCGTCGCTGAATGTGCCGGCCGGCGGCAGCTTCACGTTCAGTGCGTGGGTAAAGCCGGCGGCGCTTGCGCCGAACACGCTGCTCTACGGGCGCCGCGACGGCACGAACGCGTTGCTGATCGGCCTCGACAACGGCGGGCCGTTCGCCGAAGTGCAGGGCGGCGCTGCGCCGGTCCGCACGCCGGCCGCGTCGCCGCTCGCCGCGAACCAGTGGACGTATCTCGCGGTGACGGCCGACGGCAAGAACCTGACCGTCTACGTGAACGGCAAGCAGGCCGCGCAGGTCGCGGCGACGCTGCCCGCGCTGAATGGCGTTGCGACGGTCGGCGCGGATGCCGCCGGCGCGCCGGCGGCGCTAGCAGGCTACACGGGTGCGCTCGACGAGTTGCGCCTGTCGAAGATCGCGCGTTCGCCGGCCGTGATCGCGGTCGATGCGCTCGCACAGGGTTCGGAATCGAAGCTCGTCGCATACGGCGCCGACGAGAAGCAGTCGGGCTTCGGCTTCGGCTACTTCGGCGTGATCGTGCAGTCGGTAACGGTCGATGCGTGGGTCGTGATCACGATCCTGCTCGCGATGGCGGTCGTGTCATGGATCGTGATGTGGACGAAGGCGCGCTACGTCGGCACCGTCGACAAGGCGAACCAGTATTTCGTGCAGCGTTTTCGCGAAGTGGCCGGGCGTCACCTGGTCGGCCTCGCGCATGTCGATGAAGGCAGCGCCGAAGGGCGGCGCCTCTACCAGTCGTCGCTGTACCGGTTGTACAAGGCCGGCGTGCACGAAATCCACAGCCGCGTGGACGGCAATGGCCGCACGGTGATCACGAGCGAGTCGATCGAGGCGATCCGCGCGTCGATGGACGCGACGCTCGTGCGCGAGAACCAGCGGCTGTCGAAGTCGATGGTACTGCTGACGATCGCGATCTCGGGCGGACCGTTCCTCGGCCTGCTCGGCACGGTGGTCGGCGTGATGATCACGTTCGCGGCGATCGCCGCGGCCGGCGACGTGAACGTGAACGCGATCGCGCCGGGTATCGCGGCCGCGCTGCTGGCGACCGTCACGGGCCTGTTCGTCGCGATTCCCGCGCTGTTCGGCTACAACTACCTGCTGATCCGCAACAAGAACGTGACCGCGAACATGCAGGTGTTCGTCGACGAATTCGTCACCCGCCTCGCCGAAGCGCACCGCGCGCCGGATCACGCGGTGCTGGCCGACTGAACGCACGCAGGAGATCACCATGCAGGTTCAGGACGACGACAAGCCGTACGACGACATCAACATCACGCCGATGCTCGACCTCGCGTACGTGCTGCTGATCATCTTCATCATCATGACGACCGCATCGGTGCAGGGCATCAAGGTCGATCTGCCGAAGGCGAGCTCGTCCGCGAGCCTCGCGAAGCCGAAGACGAAGGCGATCACGGTGGCCGATTCGGGGCAGATCTTCCTCGACGCGTATCCGGTGACGATGGACGAGCTCGAAAGCCGGCTGCGTACCGAGAAGGCGACCAATCCGGAATTCCCGATCGTGCTGAAGGGCGATGCGGCCGTGCAGTACCAGAGGGTCATGGACGTGCTCGACCTGCTGCGGCGCCTCGACCTGTCGCAGGTCGGCCTGGTGACCGGCAAGGCGAAGCAGGGCGGCTGACGCGATGGAAATGACCTACAACGGCGGCCCGCCGCAGAAGGGCCCCCGCCGCTACGTGAAGCCGGTCGCGATCGCGCTGGCGCTCGTGGGGCTCGCCGCGCTGATCTGGCATTACGCGGGCGACACGGCCGGCGTGAAGCGCGCGAGCGCGCCGCAGGTGACGACGGTGATTCCGCTGCCGCCGCCCCCGCCGCCCCCTCCGCAGAAGCCGCCGCCCGAGAAGGTGAAGGAAGAGGTCAAGACGCCGGTCGACAGGCCGACGATCGCGCCGAAGCCGTCCGAGGCGCCGAAGCCGTCGGACAACCAGCCGAAGCAGATGACGATGAACGCGCCCGCGCAGGCCGGCACCGACAGCTTCAACATCGGCGCGGGCGACGGCTCGGGGATGGTCGGCAGCGGTGGCGGCGGCAAGTTCGGCAACGCGAGCTACGCGCAATACATGGTGTACGTGCTGCAGCGCGCGATCGAGCAGGACAAGGGCGTTCAGGAGGCGGGCGGCGCGCGCTTCACGGGCAGCCTGAACCTGTGGATGGACGCGTCCGGGCGCATCACGAAGGTGACGGTCGCGCAGTCGACGGGCGACGCGAAGCTCGATGCGGCGGTCGTCACGGCGGTGGAATCGCTCGGCAAGGTCGACGAGGCGCCGCCGCCCGCGACCGCGTATCCGGTGCTTGTCAGGTTGCAGGGGCGCAAGCCGGCATGACGGGCGCGCGTGAAAAGCGAATCAATCATGGGGCGGCATCCGTCGCACGGATGTCGCCGAAAAAGAAACGGAAAGTGTTCGGAGTCCTTCGATGATGCAGAAGATGAACGGACGGGGCGGGGTGCCCCGCAACGGCGCGCTGCCCACGCGTCTGTCGCGCGTCGGCGCGGCGGTGCTGACGCTCGGGCTGACGTGCGCGTCGGCCGCTCACGGGCAATCGCTCGAGACGCAGGCGGCGACGGGCAAGGCCGCGCCGACCGAGAGCGTGGTGATCAACCTGATCAACCTGCTCGTGAAGCGCGGCGTGCTCACGCAGCAGAACGCGAGCGAGCTGATCAGCGAGGCGCGCACCGAGGCCACGCAGGCCCGTGCCGCGCGTGCATCGGGCGCGCCGGTGGTGGCGGCGGGCGGCATGGTCAACCCGACGACGCAGCCGGGCGACGTCGCCGTGCCGTACGTGCCGCAGGTGGTGCGCGACCAGATCCGCGACCAGGTGAAGCAGGAAGTGATCGCGCAGGCGAAGTCCGAGAACTGGGCGCAGCCGAACACGTTCCCCGACTGGGTGTCGCGCATCAAGATCGACGGCGACATGCGCGTGCGTGACGAATATCACTTCTACGGCAGTCGCAATACGAATGGCGTGACGAACTTCGCGGCGATCAACCAGGGCGGCGGGTTCGACGTGAACTCGAACACCAACCTGACGCAGATCCCGACCCAGAACACCACGCAGAACCGCAACAACCTGCTGCGCTACCGCGCGCGGCTCGGCGTGACGGCGACGCTGTCCGACGACATGATCGCCGGCCTCCAGCTCGCGAGCGGCAACGACAACGGCCCGGTTTCCACCACGGGGACGGCCGGCGGCGGCTGGGGGAAGAAGAACATCTGGCTGAACAAGGCGTTCTTCGCGTACCGGGCGGCGCCGTGGCTGAACCTGACGGCCGGCCGTTTCGACAACCCGTTCTTCAAGTCGGATCTGGTATTCGCCGACGACCTGATGATGGACGGGTTCGCCGCGAACCTGCGGCATGCACTGCCGTGGAATCCGGACGTCACGCTGTTCGGCACGCTCGGCGTGTTCCCGATCCAGTACACGAGCGAGAACTTCCCGTCCGACAGCACCGACAAGGCCGGCAGCGACACGAAGTGGATGTTCGGCGCGCAGTTCGGCGCGGAATGGAAGATCGACGCGAAGAACCGCCTGAAGGGTGCCGTCGCTTATTACGACTTCCAGAACATGCGCGGCACGCTGTCGTCACCGTGCGCGCTGGGGCAAGGCCCGACGAGCTGCAGCACCGACAACGAGGCGCCCACCTTCATGCAGGGCGGCAACACGCTGATCGCGCTGCGCAACATCGTGCAGAACCCGCAACTCGCGCCGGGGATGACGCCGCAGCCGCAACTGTTCGGGCTCGCGTACAACTACCGGCTGCTCGACCTGAAGGCGCAGTGGGACACCGTCGTCGCCGACCGCTTCAAGCTGAGGCTCGACGGCGAGTACGTGCGCAACCTCGCGTACAACGACAACAAGGCGTTCGCGGCGGCGTCGCTGCCGGTCAACAACTACGAATCGACGTCGATCAACGCGACGCGCGCGGATTATCGCAGCGGCCCGAACGGTTTCCTCGCGAAGGCGACGATCGGCGAGCCGGAGCTGCGCGAGAAGGGCCAGTGGAATTTCTCGGTTGCATACAAGTACCTGCAGCCGGACGCCGTGCTCGACGCGTTCAACGATCCGGACTTCCATCTTGGCGGCACCAACGCGCGCGGCTACGTGCTCGGCGCCGCGTATGCGGTCGCGCGCGACACGTGGGTGTCGGCGCGCTACCTGAGCTCGAAGGAAGTGTACGGGCCGCCGGTGTCGATCGACGTGCTGCAGCTCGAGCTCAATGCACGCTTCTGACCGGAGTCGCGGATGAACACGATCACTCGCACGATGTTTGCGGCCGGCCTGGCCGGCGCGCTGCTGCTGGCCGCCGGCGGCGCGCGCGCGCAGAGCATCGAGGACAAGCTGCGCAGCCAGTTGCGCTCGACCGTGCAGGAGCTGCGCCAGTTGCAGGACGGCCAGGCGCAGCTGCAGGCCGACAAGTCGGCCGCCGAGAAGCAACGCGACGATGCGCTCGCGCAGTTGAAGACGCTGCAGGGGCAGCTTGCGGCGGCGCGCGGCGATTCGGGCGTCGGGGCGGCCGCGAAGCGCGCGCTCGCGCAGGAGAAGGCCAGCCATGAGCAGGATGCGCAAGCGCTCGCGAAGGTCAAGTCGTCCTACGAGGACCTGCTCGCGGTGTCGCGTTCGCGCGATGCGCAGTACACGCAATTGCAGAAGGATGCCGTCGCGCGTGACACGCAACTGAAAACCTGCGAGGCACACAATGCGGAGCTGTATCGCGTGGGCCACGAGATTCTCGACGCGTACGAGCACGTCGGGCTCGGCACGTTTTTCTCGTCGCGACAGCCGTTCGCGCAGTCGGCGCGCGTGAAGTACGACGATCTCGCGCAGCGCTACGGCGATGCGCTGTATGCAGGCAAGTACGACCGGACCGCGCGTCCGGCTGTCGCGTCGCCGGCGTCCGCGGCTTCGGCGGGCGCCGCGGCCGCGGCGCAGTGAGCGCAGGGTGCGCGCGGATCACGCGCGCCGGGTTGAACCGATCGATTCGTTGAATACAAGGAATACGGACATGCAGGACAGCCATCTGAAGAACGCCGGCGACGAGCGCACGGCACACGACGCATTGCTCGAGACGATCAGCGCCGACCGGCTCGCCGACGTGCTGCGTGCCGCCGGCTATCGCGTGACGGCCGCCGAGCAGAACGGCGCGGTGCAGCTGATGAGCGCGAGCCAGGGGATCGGCTTCGCGGTGCGCTTCGGCAATCCGGCCGCCGGGCTTGTGCCGCAGGGTACCGAGCCTGGCGCGCTGCCGTACATCGACTACACGCTGTCGTGCGTGCTGCAGGTGCAGGGCGACCTGCCTGCCGAACTGGTCGCGAACTGGAATCGCACGAAGCGGTTCGCACGGCTCGCAAGCCACGGGCAGTTTCTCGCGCTGGAGATGGACGGGGTCGTTGCCGGTGGCGTGTCGGAGCGTCACCTGCGTTCGACGATCGAGCTGTGGGATCGGCTGATCCAGGAATTCCTGCTGCACCTGCGCAACCGTCCCGTGATGGCCGAGCAGGAAGCGGCGGCGCGTGCGGCGGCCGGTGACCCGGCGACCATCGAGGCCGCCCGCGAGACTGCCGCGCAGTCATGATCGCCGGCCGCCGGAGCGCCGGCCGCCGGATCGGCGCCGCGCTGCGCGCGCTGCTGCCGGGCAGTTGGCGGCCCGCTGCAGGCCCGCTGTCCGAGGAGGCGGCGCCGGGCGTGTGGTTTGCGTATGCGGAAGGTGTGGCACGGCGGCTGCAGGCGGCGTTCGACGGCGAGGACGCCGCCGCGTGCCGGTTGCGCGCGCACGTCGGGCGCTGGGCCGACCGGCTCGCCGATACGGGCGACGACGTGCCGGTGCTGCCGGTGCGCGCGTGGCTCGACCGGCGCGGGCACGTGACGCGGATCGACAGCGCGCCGGCGAGCGATCCGGCGGTGCACCACGAACGAATGACGCGCGCGTCGCACGATGGACGGCGTGCGCGAATCAAAAGCAATCGAGAGGGCAATCGAATCATGATGAAGAAGATGAACTTGCTGGCGATGGTGGCGGCCAGTCTCGTGCTGGGTACGCCGCTCGTCGCGCGCGCGCAGGACGACGTGATCGCGAACGCCGCGCAGGCGTCGGTCACGCAGGCCGATATCGCGGGGCTGCTGAAAGCGGTGAGCCCCGAAGGGCGCGAGCGGCTCGCGGCCGATCCGGCCGCGCTCGACCAGGTCGTGCGCTCGACGCTCGCGCAGAAGGCCGTGCTCGCCGAAGCAAAATCGAAGGGCTGGGACAAGCAGGCGCAGGTACAGCAGGCGATCGAGCAGGCGCAGCGCGACATCGTCGCGCGCAGCTACCTCGCGTCGGTGAGCGCGCCGCCGGCCGACTATCCGTCGGACGCCGAGATCCAGTCCACGTACGACAGGAATCGCGCCGCGTTCACTGCGCCGCGCGCGCTGCACGTCGCGCAGATCTACCTCGCGGTGCCGCCGAATGCGGATGCGGCCACCGTCGACAAGGCGCGCAAGCAGGCGGCCGATCTCGCGAACCGCGCGCGCGGCGGCGATTTCGCGGCGCTCGCGAAGGCGAACTCGCAGGACAAGGCCAGCGCCGCGAACGGCGGCGATCTCGGCTACGTGCCCGATGCGCTGATGCTGCCGGCCGTGCGCCAGGCGGCCGACGCGCTGAAGCCCGGCCAGGTGTCCGCGCCGGTCCAGACGCCGACGGGCTTCCACGTCGTGAAGCTGATCGACGTGCGCGCGGCCGCGCCGCGACCGCTGGCCGACGTGAAGGACCAGGTGCGTGCGACGCTGCGTGCGCAGCGCACGCAGCAGAATGCGCAGGCGTATCTCGCGAAGCTGGCCGCGAACGCGCCGATCAACGAAGACGCGCTGAAGAAAGCGCTCGCATCCGCCCGATAGGCGCGCCCATGGCCTCTGTCCGTTCGACGCCGCGCGTCGATGCGCCCGATGCGCGCACGCCGGGGCGGCGGCGCGCATCCGCCGCCGCCGATCGCCCGCGCATGCCGAAGGCGAACCCGTGGCCGGGCCGGCCCGGCGAGTGGCCGACGCACTGCCCACTGTGTTTCGGCGCACTGGAGCCGCTGCCCGGCACGGGCGGCTATGCGCGGCACCGCAGCGCGCGCTGCTCGGCGCAGTGCGTGCTGACCACGCGCCAGTACCAGCCGGACGAACTGGCGATCCGCGGCTCGCGCGACGCGCGGGTCGCGGCGCGCCATCGCGAGCGCTTCGTCGCGCAGTGGCCGCGTCATTACATGCTGATGCGGCGCACATGGCCCGCGCTCACGATCGAACGCTTCATCGCGGTGATCGCGTGCGTGGACGTCGCGGATCTCTGGTCGTACCGGATGCTGCGCGACGACGATCTGGCGGCCGTGCTGCTCGTGCTGGCCGGCTTCCTGCGCGTGCCCGACGCGCCGTCCGACGCGCCGTCCGACGCGCTCGCGCCGACGGTGCGCTGGGTCCGCTTCTGGTTCGATGCGAGCGTGCGCGACGTCGGCGATCTGTGGGCAGCCGGCGCCGAGGCGCCGCGGCTGTTTCGCGTCGACTATCGCGAACCGCTCGTCACGCCGTATCCGACCGGCACGCAGGTGCATGCGTGGCAGCCGGTCGACGGGATGCGCGACGCATGGGCGCGGCAGGCCGACGCGAACGAGCCGGTGGTCGACGCGGCCGATCGCGGGGCGTTCGTGCGTTTCCTGGCGCGGCCGTCGGCACGCGGGGCCGGCGCATGAACCGCGGTACGCGGGTGAACCCGGCACGGCGACGGGCGCTGCGCCGAAGGAGGCGCGAATGATGTGGCGATCAAACGGGATCGCGGTGCTCGCCTGCTTGCTGCTGGCGGTCGGTGCGCACGCGCAGGGCAATCGCGCGGCACCGGCGCAGCCGGGCTCGGGCACGAAGCCGGTGTGCGTCGACGCGGAGGTCGACGGCAAGCGCGCGCTGTCGTACGACTGCCTGAGCGACCAGTTGCAGCCGAAGGCCGACCCGCAGACGGGCGCGTCGCAGACCGATTCGGAGCGACTGTCGAAGCAGCCGTCGAACCGTCTCGGCACGTTCAACCTGTCGACCGAGCAGAACCGCTTCGGCACGAACTGGGGCAAGTCCGTGACGCCGCAGCGTCCCAATGCGCCGGTGGCCGTGCCGCCGAAGTGACGCACGTCCGCGGTTGACGACCGGTTGAGGGCAGGCATGAGCCGGTGGCGCACCGGCGCGAACCGACGAGGAGCAGCAACGTGAAATCGGGCAAGCACACCGGCCGCGTGGCGGCGCTCGCGGTCGGGTTCGCACTGACGCTCGGCGGCGCATGCGGCGCGGCGCGGGCCGCCGATCGCGCGACGCAGGCCGACGGCGCGCCGACGATCGCGCTGCCGAATTTCGCCGCGCTCGTCAGGCGCGTCGGGCCGGCCGTCGTCAACATCAGCGTCACGCGCGAAGTCACGCAGATGGGCATCCAGCTGCCGCCCGGCATCGGGCCCGACCATCCGCTCGCGCCGTTCCTTGCGCGCCGCGTGATCGGCAACCGCGAGGAGGTGAGCCTCGGCTCGGGCTTCATCGTCAGCGAAGACGGCGAGATTCTCACCAACCGGCACGTGGTTGGCGATGCGGCCACCGTCGACGTGAAGCTGACCGACAAGCGGCAGTTCAAGGGCCGCGTGATCGGCAGCGATCCGGTGTCGGACGTCGCGGTGATCCGCATCGACGCGCGCAACCTGCCGGTCGTCGCGACCGGCGATCCGGCGCGCACGGAAGTGGGCGACTGGGTGATGGCGATCGGCTCGCCGTACGGGTTCGCGAACACGGTCACGCAGGGCATCGTCAGCGCGAAGTCGCGCTCGCTGCCGGGCGAGCAGGCGATTCCGTTCATCCAGACCGACGTCCCGATCAATCCCGGCAATTCGGGCGGCCCGCTGTTCGACCTGAACGGCCGCGTGATCGCGATCAACTCGATGATCTTCTCGAAGACGGGCGGCTACCAGGGGCTCGCGTTCGCGATTCCGATCGACATCGCGCTCGACGTGAAGGACCAGCTGCTGCGCACCGGCAAGGTCACGCGCGGCCGGCTCGGCGTCGCGGTGCAGGAGGTCAGCCAGGCGCTCGCGCGCTCGTTCGGCCTCGCGAACCCGGATGGCGCGCTGATCACGATGATCGAGCCGGACGGCCCGGCCGCGAAGGCCGGGCTGCGGGCCGGCGACGTCGTGCTCGCGGTCGACGGCAAGCCGGTCGCCGAATCGTCCGACCTGCTCGGCACGATCGCCGGCATGCGTCCCGGGCGGCAGGCCGATCTGCTCGTGTGGCGCGCGGGCCGAGCGACGCACCTGAGCGCGACGGTCGGCGCGTTCGACAGCGGGTCGGCGTCGAGCGGCGGCGCGCAGGCGGCCGCGCGCTTCGGGCTCGCGTTGCGCGCGGCGACCGAGCAGGAGCGGCAGAAGCTCGGCGTGAGCCAGGCGCTCGTCGTCGAACAGGTGAGCGGCCAGGCGGCGCGCGCGGGCTTGCAGCCCGGCGACGTCGTGCTGTCGGTCAACGGCACGCCGGTCGCGAGCATCGGCGCGCTGATGACGGGGATCGAAGCCGCGCGCGGCAACGTCGCGCTGCTCGTGCAGCGCGGCGGCACGCGGCTGTATGTGCCGATCGAGATCGGATGAGTGGAGCCGGACGCATGGTGCGCGCGGGCGAGCAGGCAAAGGGAGACGTGATGAAGCGAAGGCTGGAATGGACGGTTTCCGGATGGCTGCGGACGCTCGCGTTCGTGTGCGTGCTGGCCGCGTGCGCGCCGGCCGTGGCGCAGACGGCCGACGTGCCGCAGCCGTGGATCAGCTATGCGCAGCTCGTCGGCCGCCAGTTCCAGGCATGGCTCGAAGCCGACGGCGAAGCGCCCGACCGGCTGCACCGGTATCTCGAGGAACGCGTGCTGAAGGCGAGCGCCGAGGCGCCGCCGCCCGCGATCGTCGTGCGGGCGTGGATCGGTCCGAACGGCGCCGTCACGCGCGTCGAGTTCGCGTCGCTCGGCGCGCCCGACGCGGATGCGACGCTGCGGCAACTGCTGACCGCGAACCCGCTGACCGAGCCGCCGCCGCCGGACATGCTGCAGCCGTTGCGGGTGCGTTTGCGGTTGACGCCGAACCCCGACGCGGCGGCGGCTGCGCCCGCGTCGGCGGGATCGGCGGCGCGCGCGCCGTGAGGTTGCCGGCGCGGCGCAAGCATCTGCATGCGACGAAGATGCGCGTCGTTCGCCGGTTCGCATGCGGGTGACGATGCGGATCGCTACCTGCGCCGCGAGGCGATTGCCGGTTCGCCCGCCGGCTGCGGGACGAATCGCTGCTTTCGCCGCATCCCGATTACCGGTATGCGTGCAGTGCGTCGCGGCCGTACTCGGATTGACCATTGCGTTGCTGCTCGCGCCAACCGCACAGGCAGACCCCGCCGCGCAACCCACCCCACTCGCGATCCGTCCGCAACCCGACGCCCGCACCCTCGACGTGAACGCCACCGGCATCTTCATCAACGATGCCGGCGACGTGTTGACCGCGCGTCACGCGGTCGCCGGATGCGGCAGCCTGTTCGTGATCAAGGATGCACGCGTCGCGCGGGCGCGGGTGCGGGTCGTCAGCCCGGAGCGCGATCTCGCGGTCGTCGGCAGCACGCTTCGCCCGTTGCTCGTCGCCGCGTTCGCACGCACGCCGCCCGGCGGCGGCGCGCAACCCGTATTCGCGGCCGGCTACGACGCGCTGCGCAAGATGCCCGATCGCGCGACCGCGGTTGTCAACGGGCTGACGCGTCCCGGCGCACGCGCCGATGCACTCACGCTGATGCTGGCCGCGACGAACGGCGCGAGCGGCGCGGCCGTGCTCGACCAGGCGGGGCGCGTGATCGGCGTCGTCACCGATCGCGCGGAGGTCGCGACCGGCGACTCGCGCGCGGTCGCGACGCGTACCGATGTCGCGCGCTACGTGATCGCGGTGCCCGTCGAACCGGTCAAGGCGTTCCTCGCGGCGAACGGCGTGCGCTACGACGAAACCGATGCGCCGCAGCTCGAGCCGCTGCAGCCGCATGCGGCGCGCGCGGCGACGCTCGAGGTGGGGATTCTGTGCGGCGAGTGACGGGCTGTCGTCATAAGATATGACGTTCGTGCGTTGGCGGGACGATGACGCTCCTTTCCCTCAAAAGGACCACCTCATGGAACTCACCCAACTGGGCGCGCATGTCGCGCAGTCCGGCATTGGCGAACGGCAGAAGCACGCGCAGGGATTGATGTACGGGATGGCCGACATCCTGGAATACGTGTCCGGCGGCGTCTGCTACGATGCCGCGGCCTTCGTCAGATACCTGCTGGCCGGGCACACGATCATCACGCCTGCCATGCTGCTCGACACGATCGGCCAGAACTGGCGGCCGCGCTTCAACTTCGCGGCCGGCACGCCGTGGGACGGGCAGAGCAGCATTCCGGCCGGCACCGCGGTCGGCTTCTCGCGCGGCGGCTCGGTCTTTCATGCGGCGATCTCGGTCGGCGGCAGCCGGATCCGGGGCATCAACGGCGGGCGCCTGGGGAGCGGCTGGATGTATGCGGTCGATCTCGCGCGCGCGTTGCCGCGCAACGACGACGGCACCTTCTCGTACGACCGGACGAGCATCCAGGTCCACCTGTCTCGCTTGTAACGGCGCACGCGTCGCCGCCATGCTGCGCCGCCGGACATGATCCGCGGCCGGCCCGACTCGAGCCGGCGCCGCGCATCCGGCGATTTCCGCATGGCGTCGCGCCGTCTATCGCTGGTATCCTCTCGATCGTGGATGACTATTCACTGGATCGGCGCGTGCGGCGTTCCGGCGATGCCCAAGACTGCGAAGCAGGGCGCGCGCTGGAGTAGCATGACTGAATATCCGCGGCGATCCACGACCCGTTTTGTGATTGATTTCCTTCCGTCCGTGTACCCATGGCCAAGACAACGATGAGCGGCGCACCCGACTCCGGCGCGACCGGCGACGACGAATCGTCCGGCGGCGCGTCGTCCTATCTCGTGCCGGGGCTCGAACGCGGGTTGCGGATACTCGCCGAATTCTCCGCGCGCGAGCCGGTGCTCGGCGCGCCCGAACTGTCGAAGCGCATCGGCATCCCGCGCACGACCACCTTCCGCCTGCTGCAGACGCTCGAAGCGCTCGGCTTTCTCGAGCGCGTGAACGGCGATCGCTACTTCCGGCTCGGCGTCGGCGTGCTGCGGCTCGGCTTCGAATATCTGAATTCGCTCGAACTGACCGATCTCGGCGCCCCCGTGCTCGAACGGCTGCGCGATGCGACGGGCCTGTCGACGCACCTGCTGATCCGCGACCAGCGCGATGTCGTGTTCGTCGCGAAGGCGCAGAGCAACACGTCGATGTTCGGTTCGGTGAAGGTGCACGTCGGCACGCGGCTGCCCGCGCATGCGACCGTGCACGGCCACGTGCTGATGGGCGACCTCACGCGCGACGCGCTGCGTCAGCTCTACCCGGAAAAGCGCCTCGAACAGTTCACCGAGCGCACGCCGGGCACCGTCGACGAGCTGTACGAGCGTGTGCGTCATTACGCGCGGCTCGGCTACGCGGTCAGCGAGGCCGCGTTCGAAAGCGGGATCTCGGCCGTGACCGCGCCCGTGCGCGACCATTCGGGCGGGATCGTCGCGGCGATCACGGCGACGGTGCCGCGCTCGGAAATCGGCGAGGCCGGCGAGAAGGAACGGCTCGTCGAAGCGGTGTGCGGCGCCGCGGTCGACCTGTCGCAGCGGCTGAACTACCGGCCGCTCGAAAGCGATCCGACGTTCGCGCATGCGCGCCACCGCGTCGCGATGTTCTGACCGGTCGAGCGCGCGCGCGTCGCGCGGTTTCGCCGACAACCCATGAAAAAGAGCAGCCCGCGGGCTGCTCTTTTCGATTCCGGCGTCGGGCGTGGTGCCCGGCATTGTTCAGAACGAGTGGTGAATCCCGGTCAGCACGATCACCTGGTTCGCGGTGCTCGATACACCGGCCGTGAAGAACGACGCATTCGCACCGCCCGAGCCGTGTTCGTATAGCACGTTCGCGTAGAGCTGCGTGCGCTTGGACAGCGCGTAGATGTCGCCGAGCTCGACCTGGGTCCAGCGGCGGCCGGCCAGCGTCGTCGTTGCCGCGCCGCCCGCGATCGTGTTGAACGCGCTGCTCTGGTAGTTCACGCCCGCGTCGTAGCTCTGGAACGTGTCGGAGTAGCCGTTCGACTGCATCTTCACGCGCGTGTACAGGCCGTGCACCAGGAAGCTGCCGAACCGGTACGACGCGCCCGCGCCGATGTTCTCCACCTTGTTCGCGATGTAGCCGTTCGCGGTGTTCTGCCCCTGGAACGATGCGATGCCCGTCTGGCTGATCAGGATCGAGCGGTCGTGCTCGTTCGAGTAGACGGCCGACGCCTTGAACGGCCCGTTCGCGTAGTTCAGCGCGACGCCGACCGACTTGCCGGTCGAGAAGTTCGTCGTGTTGCCGAGCGCCATCGTCGCGGCGGCCGAGAAGCCCGCGAAATCCGGCGAACGGTACTTGACCGAGTTGTTGTACGGCACGTTGCCGGTCGCGGCGAGCCCGTCGATGTTGCCCGGGTGGAACGCATACCAGCTCATCGCGAGGTAGGCCGTGCTGAGCGGATCGAGATAGTCGAACGTCAGCGGCGTCTGGCGGCCGAGCGTCAGCGTGCCGTAGCGATCCGAGCTGAGGCCGACGAACGCCGCGCGGTTCCAGATCGTGTTCGCGGTCGCGAGCTGGCCGTTGTTCGTATAGAAGCCGTTTTCGAGCTGGAAGATCGCCGACAGGCCGCCGCCGAGGTCTTCCTTGCCTTTCAGGCCCCACCGGTCGGGCTGCGTGTTGCCCTGGATCATCGCCCATTTCGCGTGACCGCCGACGTTGTTCACGTACGCGACGCCGGCATCCAGGCTGCCGTACAGCACCACGCTGCTCTGCGCCCATGCGCCCGACATGACGCCCATTCCGATGACTGCTGCTGCTACCGCATGCTTGACCATTTGATCTCCTGACTCTCCGAACCTGATGAAAGATGCCGCGACGGCAGACGCGGGGACGGCCGGCCATCACGCGTTCTTCACCACCGGGCGGGCATTTTAATGTTCCATATAAGGAACAACGTGCCTCTGATGGAATGGAGTATAGGGGCGCCGCGCATGTGGTCAAAAATAAATTTATCGGGACGGATGCGTCCGACGCCATCGCGCAACACGGGGGCGGGCATCTCGAAAAAACCACTTAAATCCCTGCCGTAAAACAAAAATATTCGTCATATCAGGGCTGCGACGACGCTCGCCGATCCTGCGGTCGGTGTTTTCCCTAGGACATGCAGCTTTTTGTTTTACTCGTGGAAAGTCGCTCCTATAATCACCATCCATAAACTGCTGTTCCGGATATGGAACAAATCCGGAGCGAACCCAGAGTCGATCAGAAGGAAGGGTGTGAGATGTCTGAACAATGGATTTGTGCCGGGCACGCCGGCGCGCTGTCGGAAGACATGCCGATCGAGTTCAAGCGGACCGACGGCGTCGAAATCGGGATCTACCGCGTAGGCGACGAGGTGTATGCGCTCGAGAACGTGTGCCCGCATGCATACGCGCTGCTGACGCAGGGCTTCGTTGACGAAGGCACCGTCGAATGCCCGCTGCACGAAGCCGTGTTCGACATCAAGACGGGCGAATGCCTGAAGGGCCCGGGCGGGCGCGCGCTGAAGCAGTACGCGGTGCGCCTGGCCGGTGAGGAAATCCAGATCAAGGTGGAATGACATGAAAGAAGCGACCGTCAACTTCAATCCCTTCCTGAAGCCGTGGGTGGCGCCGCAGCCGAACAACGTCGCGGGCAAGGGGCAGATCGAAATCCCGGGGCAGGTCGAGAACCGCGTGTGGCAGAACCGCAAGGCCGAGCCGACGCAGTACGAGAACGATCTCGGCGATGCGCTCGAACGCGTGTTCGAGAGCGGCGCGACCGAGCTGGACGACGTCGTCGCGGGCCTGAACCGCATCGGCTTCCGCGCGCCGGACGGCACGGTCTGGACGCCCGAGCGTTTCCGCGCCGAAATGGCCTCGCTGGCGGAATGAGCGCGCTTGCCGCGTGACCGCCGACCCGACGACAACCGCATCCGGAGCACACTGATGACGTCCCCCGCACAACACGAAGTCCAACACGACCCGGTCCGCGACTACCTCGATCGCGGCATCAAGAACTACTGGTATCCCGTCGCCCCGAGCTGGCAGGTGTCGAACGCGCCCGTCGGCCTCACGCGCCTGTCCGAGCAGATCGTGCTGTGGCGCGATCACGAAGGCAAAGTCCACGCGCTGGAAGATCGCTGCCCGCACCGCGGCGCGCGCCTGTCGCTCGGCTGGAACCTCGGCGGCAACATCGCGTGCTGGTATCACGGCATCGAAGTCGACGGCGGCGGCACGGTCAACCGTGTGCCGGCCGTGTCGAACTGTCCGCTCGAAGGCACGAAGTGCGTGAAGTCGTATCCGGTCGAAGAGAAGGCCGGCGCGATCTTCCTGTGGTTCGGCGACGAAGCGCACGGCGAGCCGGCGCCGCTGAACCTGCCGGAAGAACTGGTCGCCGACGAGTACGGCCACTTCCTGTGCGTGTCGAACTGGAAGTGCAATTACCAGTACGCGATCGACAACGTGATGGACCCGATGCACGGCGCGTATCTGCACGCGACGTCGCATTCGATGGCCGAAGGCGACAAGCAGGCCGACATGCGCGTGCGCAAGACGGAAACGGGCCTGATGTTCGAGAAGATCGGCCAGCGCGACGTGAACTTCGACTGGGTCGAGCTCGGCGAAACCGGCTGCCTGTGGATGCGCCTCGCGATTCCATACAAGCAGAAGTTCGGCCCGGGCGGCAACTTCGGGATCATCGGCTTCGCGACGCCGGTCGACGGCGACAACTGCCAGGTCTACTTCTGGCGTACCCGCAAGGTCAGCGGCTGGCAGCGCGACGTGTGGCGCTTCATGTACCGCAACCGCCTCGAGGGTCTGCACTGGGACGTGCTCGAGCAGGACCGCTACGTCCTCGAAAGCCTCGCGCCGCACGCACGCGATCACGAATACCTGTACCAGCACGACGTCGGCATCACGCGCGTGCGCCGGATGCTGCGCCAGCGCGCGCAGGAACACCTGGCCGCGCTCGACGCGCACCGCGCGGCGCACGCCGCGGCGGAGCCGGCACATGGCTGAGTTCGCACCGGTCGTGTCGCTGCCGGGGCGCCGCGTGCTCGTGACGGGCGGCGCGCGCGGTCTCGGCGCCGCGTTCGTGAAGGCGCTGGTCGAAGCGGGCGCGCAGGTCGCGTTCGGCGACGTGCTCGTCGAAGAGGGCCGCGCGCTGGCCGCGCGGCTCGCGCAAGCCGGCCATGCCGCGCATTTCTTCACGCTCGACCTGGCCGATCCGGCGAGCGTCGATGCGTTCGTCGCGCAGGGCGCCGCGGCGCTCGGCGGCATCGACGCGCTGATCAACAACGCGGCGATCACGAATTCGGGCGGCAAGCTGTCGGCGGAACTCGACGTGTCGACCTGGGATGCCGTGATGAACGTGAACGTGCGCGGCGTGTGGCTCGTCAGCAATGCGGCGCTGCCGCACCTCGCGAAGTCGGGCCGCGGCGCGATCGTGAACCTCGCATCGGATACCGCGCTGTGGGGCGCGCCGAAGCTGCTCGCGTACGTCGCCAGCAAGGGCGCCGTGATCGCGATGACGCATGCGCAGGCGCGCGAGTTCGGTGCGTACGGCGTGACGGTCAACGCGATCGCGCCGGGGCTCACCGAAGTCGAGGCGACGGCCTACGTGCCGGCCGAACGCCACGCGTTCTACATGCAGGGCCGCGCGCTCGCGCGTGCGCAGGTGCCGGAGGACGTGACGGGCCCGGTGCTGTTCCTGCTGTCGGACGGCGCGCGCTTCGTGACGGGCCAGCTGCTGCCGGTGAACGGCGGCTTCGTAATGAACTGAATTGAAGTTTTCACTCGGAATGAAGGAGAGGACGATGGCGGACGCAGATCTCGAACGCAAGTCGTGGGACCAGCCGGAAGAAGCAAGTTTCGGCGACTGGATGGAAGGGCGCGTCGCGCGCTACGCAACGCGGCGCTACGACTGGGACGCACTGAAGTTCCAGGCCGACTACGACCCGAAGTACCGTCGCGCGCAGATGCGCTACGTCGGCACGGGCGGCACGGGCGTCGCGAAGGACGTCAACACGGTGCCGGCCGGCAACTTCACGTTCTCGACGATGGTCATCCCGGCCGGCAACATCGGCCCGAGCCACATCCACATCGACGTCGAGGAAATCTTCTTCGTGCTGCGCGGCAAGATGAAGGTGATCTGCGAGCGCGATGGCGAGACCTGGGAAGCGATCCTCGGCGAACGCGACTTGATCTCGGTGCCGCCGGGCGTGTATCGCACGGAAATCAACATCGGCGAGGAAGATGCGCTGATGTGCGTGATGCTCGGTTCGCCGAAGCCCATCACGCCGACGTATCCGCCGGATTCGCCGCTCGCGAAGATCAAGCGCTGAGACGGAGCGGAGCCAGTAATGAGTGTCATCGACAAACGTGAACGCGACCGCACCGCGGCGTTCGCCACGCTGCTCGGGCAGTTTCCCGAGCAGCGCTGCGAGGCCGGCGCGGCGGGCACGATCGGCTACCGTGAGGCCGGCGCGCAGCATGCGGGCCGCGCGCTGCCCGTCGTGCTGCTGCACGGGATCGGCTCGGGCGCCGCATCGTGGGTGCGCCAGCTCGACACGCTCGGCGCGTCGCGGCGCGTGCTTGCGTGGGATGCGCCGGGCTACGGCGTATCGACGCCCGTGCACGGCGCATCGCCGGCGGCCGCCGATTACGCGGCGTCGCTGAACGCGTGGCTCGAGGCACTCGGTATCGAACGCTGCGTGCTGGTCGGGCATTCGCTCGGCGCGATCATCGCGGGCGGCTTGTCCCGCGCGGTGCCCGCGCGGATCGCCGGCCTGCTGCTGATTTCGCCCGCGGGCGGCTACGGCAGCGCGCCCGCCGAAACGCGCGACACGCGCCGCGACGCGCGCCTCGCGATGCTCGAGGAGCTCGGCCCGGCCGGGCTCGCCGAGCAGCGCAGCGGCAACATGCTGTCCGGTTTCGCGAGCGACGAAGCGCGGGCATGGGTGCGCTGGAACATGGCGCGCATCGTGCCGGCCGGCTATGCGCAGGCCACGCATCTGCTCGCGAACGCCGATCTCGCGTCCGATCTCGCCGGCTTTCGCGGCCGCACGGCGGTGGCGGTCGGCGCGAACGACGCGATCACGCCGCCGGCTGCCTGCGAGCGCATCGCCGCGGCCGCGCACGTCGGGCTGCAGGTGATTCCGCAGGCCGGTCATGCCGGTTACGTGGAAGCGCCGGCAGTGTATTCGTCGCTGATCGACGGCTTCTGCCGCCAATGCGATCGTCAACGGGGGCTGGAATGAGCGAACCGTTGCAACAACAGGACGCGGAAAACGCGAAGGCCGAGGCCAACTACGTGGTGCCGGGCCTCGAACGCGGGCTGCGGATCCTCGCCGAATTCTCGCCGCGCGAGCCGGTGCTCGGCGCGCCGGAGCTGTCGAAGCGCCTTGGCATTCCGCGCACGACGGTGTTCCGTCTGCTGCAGACGCTCGAATCGCTCGGCTTCCTCGAGCGCGCGGACAAGGATCGCAATTACAAGCTCGGGATCGCCGTGCTGCGGCTCGGCTTCGAATACCTGAGCTCGCTGGAGCTGACCGATCTCGGCCTGCCGGTGATCGAGAGCCTGCGCGACGCAACCGGCTTCACGACGCACATCGTGATCCGCGACGGCCGCGACGTGGTGTTCGTCGCGAAAGCGCAGAGCCAGTCGCCGGTGTTCAGCTCGATTCGCGTGAACGTCGGCACGCGGCTGCCCGCGCATGCCACGACCCACGGCCACGTGCTGATGGGCGACCTGTCGCTGACGGAGCTGCGTGCGCTGTATCCGGAAGGCGCGCTGAACCGGATGACGAGCGCGACGCCGGAAACGGTCGACGCGCTGTACGAAGTGATCCGCGAGGATGCGCTGCGCGGCTACGGCGTCAGCAATTCGTCGTTCGAGCGCGGGATCTCGGTGGTCACGGCGCCCGTGCGCAACGACACGCAGAGGATCGTCGCGTGCATCACGGTGACGGTGCCGCGCCCGGAGATCGACGCGTCGCTGATCGCCGACGGGCTGATCGACAAGGTGCAGCGCGCGGCGGCGGAATTGTCGCGGCGGCTCAATTACCGCTCGGATGACGAGCACACGTTTCTGAAGGCTTTAGGACTCCGATGATTCAGATCGATCTGACCGGGCAGGTGGCGGTGGTGACGGGCGGTTCGTCCGGCATCGGCCTCGCGACTGCCGAACGGTTCCTGCAGGCTGGCGCATCGGTCGCGATTTGCGGCCGCGACGGCGAACGCCTCGCACGCGCGCAAGCGCTGCTCGGCGAAAAATATCCGGGCGCGCAACTGCTTGCCGTGCGCTGCAACGTGCTCGACGAAGCCGACGTGGCCGCGTTCGCGCAGGCCGTGTCCGACCGCTTCGGCCACGCCGACATGCTGGTCAACAACGCCGGCCAGGGTCGCGTGTCGACCTTCGCCGACACGACCGACGACGCATGGCGCGAAGAGCTCGAACTGAAGTACTTCAGCATCATCCGCCCGACGCGTGCGTTCCTGCCGCTGCTGCGCGATGCGGCCGCGCCGTCGATCACCTGCGTGAACTCGCTGCTCGCGCTGCAGCCCGAGCCGCACATGGTCGCGACGTCGTCGGCGCGCGCGGGCGTGCTGAGCCTCGTGAAGTCGCTCGCGACCGAACTGGCGCCGCAACGCATCCGCGTGAACTCGATCCTGATCGGCATCGTCGAGTCGGGTCAGTGGCGCCGCCGCTACGAAGCACAGGCGCAGGCCGGCGAAAGCTGGGAAGACTGGACGGGCGCGCTCGCCCGCAAGAAGAACATTCCGCTGAACCGCTTCGGCAAGCCCGACGAGGCTGCCTGGGCCCTTTTTTATCTTGCAACGCATCTGTCGTCCTATACGACGGGCAGCCATATCGACGTTTCTGGAGGTTTTGCACGCCATGTCTAAAAAAACCACGGTTGGCGAGCTGATTGCCGCCTTTCTCGAGCAGTGCGACGTCAAAACCGCATTCGGTGTCATCTCGATCCACAACATGCCGATCCTCGACGCGATCAACTCGCGCGGCAACATCCGTTATGTCGGCGCGCGCGGTGAAGCGGGCGCGGTGAACATGGCCGACGGCCTGGCCCGCGTGTCGGGCGGCCTGGGCGTCGCGTTCACGAGCACGGGCACGGCGGCGGGCAACGCAGCCGGCGCGATGGTCGAAGCGCTGACGGCCGGCACCGCGCTCTTGCACATCACGGGGCAGATCGAGACGCCGTACCTCGACCAGGACCTGGCATACATCCACGAAGCGCCCGATCAACTGACGATGCTCGACGCGATCTCGAAGGCCGCGTTCCGCGTGCGCACGGTCGAAACCGTGCTGCCGACGATCCGCGAAGCGGTGCGCATCGCGCAGACCGCGCCGACGGGGCCCGTGTCGGTCGAGATTCCGATCGACATCCAGGCGGCCGAAATCGAATGGCCGGAAGACCTCGCACCGGCGCATGTCGCGGTGCGCGAGCATGACGATGCCCGCGTCGCGAAGCTCGCCGACGCACTGGCGGCCAAGCGCCGTCCGCTGCTGTGGCTCGGCGGCGGCGCGCGTCATGCGCGTGCGGAAGTCGAACGCCTGGTGAAGCTCGGCTTCGGTGTCGTGACGAGCGTGCAGGGCCGCGGCGTGCTGCCGGAAGATCACCCGGCGACGCTCGGCGCGTTCAACGTGCATGCGTCGGTCGAAGCGTTCTACAAGACCTGCGACGCACTCGTCGTGGTCGGCTCGCGCCTGCGCGGCAACGAGACGCTGAAGTACAAGCTCGCGCTGCCGCAGCCGCTGTTCCGCGTCGACGCCGACGCGCTCGCCGACAACCGCGGCTATCGCAACGAGCTGTTCGTGCACGGCGATTCGAAGCGCGTGCTGGCCGAGCTGGCCGACCGCCTCGAAGGCCGTCTGTCCGTCGATCCGGAATTCGCCGCCGATCTCGCCGCTGCGCGCGAGCAGGCCGTCGCCAGCGTGGCGGAGGGCCTCGGCCCGTACAAGACGCTCGTCGACACGCTGCAGGGCGCGGTGGGCCGCGACTACAACTGGGTGCGCGACGTGACGATCTCGAACAGCACGTGGGGCAACCGCCTGCTGAAGATCTTCGAGCCGCGCGCGGGCGTGCATGCGCTGGGCGGCGGCATCGGCCAGGGCATCCAGATGGGCATCGGCGCGGCGCTGGCCGGTTCGGCGGCGAAGACGGTGTGCCTCGTCGGCGACGGCGGCCTGATGGTCAACGTCGGCGAACTGGTGACGGCCGTGCAGGAAAACGCGAACGTGATGATCGTGCTGATGAACGACCAGTGCTACGGCGTGATCCGCAACATCCAGGACGCGCAGTATGGCGGCCGCCGCTGCTTCGTACAGCTGCACCAGCCCGATTTCGCGCAGTTCTGCGCGAGCTTCGGCCTCACGCACTACCGGATCACGTCGCTCGACCAGGCGGAAGCGATCGTGCGCGAAGGGATCGCGAAGGAAGGGCCGGTGATGGTCGAAGTCGACATGCTGTCGGTCGGCGCGTTCGCATCGAACTTCGCGGGCCCGCCGGTCAAGAAGGACGAAACGCCGTCGGAGCGGCAATATGCTTAACGGACGCCATCCGGGCCACGGACACGGGCATGCGCCCGTCGACGTCGCGATGATCGGCTTCGGCGCGATCGGCGCCGCGGTGTATCACGCGGTCGAGCACGATGCGTCGCTGCGGGTCGCGCACGTGATCGTGCCCGAGCACCAGCGCGCCGCGGTGCAGGACGAACTCGGCGGTGCGGTGGAGGTCGTGTCGTCGGTCGACGCGCTGGCCCGCCGCCCCGAGTTCGCGCTCGAATGCGCGGGTCACAGCGCGCTCGTCGATCACGTCGTGCCGCTGCTGAAGGCCGGCACCGACTGCGCGGTCGCTTCGATCGGCGCGTTGTCCGATCTCGCGCTGCTCGACGTGCTGTCGCAGGCCGCCGACGAGGGCGACGCGACGCTCACGCTGCTGTCCGGCGCGATCGGCGGGATCGACGCGCTGGCGTCGGCGAAGCAGGGCGGCCTCGACGAGGTGCTGTACGTCGGCCGCAAGCCGCCGCTCGGCTGGCTCGGCACGCCGGCCGAGGCGCTGTGCGACCTGCGCGCGATGACCGAAGAGAAGGTGATCTTCGAAGGCACCGCGCGCGATGCCGCGCGGCTGTATCCGAAGAATGCGAACGTCGCGGCAACCGTCGCGCTCGCGGGCCTCGGCCTCGATGCGACGCGCGTGCGCCTGATCGCCGATCCGGCGGTCGCGCGCAACGTGCACCGCATCACCGCGCGCGGCGCGTTCGGCGAGATGTCGCTCGAAATGAGCGGCAAGCCGTTGCCCGACAACCCGAAGACATCCGCGTTGACCGCGTACAGCGCGATCCGCGCGCTGCGCAATCGCGCGGCCCGCTGCGTGATCTGAGCGGACCTTCGGGCCATTGAGCGCCCGCCTGCGCCACGGCGCGGGCGGCTGCGTAGAGACAGATTTGTGGGACTTGTGACATGACTCCTTTCGATACGAGCCTCGTACCCAACGGCGACATCCTGATCGGCGGCGAGTGGCGGCGCGGCCGTGGCGCGCCTTACGCGAGCATCTATCCAGCCGACCAGTCGCTGAACATGGAAGTATCGACGGCGAACGCGGAAGACGCGGCCGACGCCGTCGTGGCCGCCGACGCCGCGTGGCGTCGCGCCGACTGGGCCGGCCTCAAGCCGCATCAGCGCGCGCTGGTGCTGTACCGGATCGCCGACCTGATCATGCAGCGTCACGAGGCGCTCGCGAACCTGCAGCGCCGCGACAACGGCAAGCCGATCGGCGAGACGCGCGTGCTGGTGGCGAGCGCGGCGAACACGTTCCGTTATTTCGCGGCGTGCCTGGAAACACTCGACGAAGAACTGACGCCGTCGCGCGGCGATTACCTGACGATGAGCGTGCACGAGCCGATCGGCGTGATCGCGGCGATCACGCCGTGGAACTCGCCGATCGCCTCCGACGCGCAGAAGCTCGCGCCGGCGCTCGCCGGCGGCAACGCGGTGGTGCTCAAGCCGGCCGAAGTCACGCCGCTCGTGTCGCTCGCGCTGGCCCGCATCTGCGAGGAAGCCGGCGTGCCGAAGGGCGTGCTGAGCGTGCTGCCCGGCAAGGGTTCGGTGATCGGCGACGTACTGGTGCGCCATCCGCTCGTGAAGAAGGTGTCGTTTACCGGCGGCACCGAAGTGGGCCGCGGCATCGCGCGCATCGCGGCGGAAAAGCTGATGCCCGTGTCGCTGGAGCTCGGCGGCAAGTCGCCGACGATCGTGTTCGACGACGCGGATCTCGATCACGCGGTCAACGGCGTGCTGTACGGCATTTTCAGCTCGTCGGGCGAGGCGTGCATCGCCGGTTCGCGCCTGTTCGTGCACCGCGCGGTGTACGACACCTTCATGGAGCGGCTGGTGGCCGGCGCGCGCAAGCTGCGCGTGGGCGACCCGACGCGTCCCGACACGCAGATGGGCCCGCTGATCACCGCGAAGCATCGCGAATCGGTGGAGCGCTACGTCGCGCTCGGGCTGGAAGAGGGCGGCCGCCTGCTGTGCGGCGGCGAGCGGCCGTCGGGCGACGGGCGCGAGGACGGCTTCTTCTATCAGCCGACGATTCTGGAAGGCTTGCCGAACAGCGCACGCATCTGCCAGGAAGAAATCTTCGGGCCGGTGCTGGTCGCGATGCCGTTCGACGACGAAGCCTCGCTGATCGCGCAGGCGAACGACAGCGTGTTCGGTCTGGCCGCCGGCATCTGGACGCGCGACTACAAGCGCGCATGGCGCACCGCGCGGGCGCTGGAGACGGGCACCGTCTGGATCAACACGTACAAGCTGTTCTCGATCTCCACGCCGTTCTCGGGCTGGAAGGAGAGCGGGATGGGCCGCGAGAAAGGGCGTCTCGGCATCCGCGAGTACATGCAGCAGAAGAGCCTCTACTGGGGCTTGAACGACGCGCCGCTGCCGTGGGCAAACTGAGCGAAGGGGAATGACGCAATGAGCATCTTGGGTATCGAGCAGATCACGTACGGTGTCGACGACCTCGCGACGTGCCGGCGCTTTTTCGCCGACTGGGGCCTGAAGGAAGTCGCGCACGACGACACGCGCGCCCGTTTCGAGACGATGAACGGCTGCACCGTGCTGGTCGTCAAGGCAGACGATCCGTCGCTGCCGCCCGCGTTCGAGGCGGGCCCGACGCTGCGTGAAGTCACATGGGGCGTCGCGACGCAGCAGGAAGTCGACGCGCTGCGCACGAAGCTGGCCGGCCAGCCGGGCTATTACGCGCAGGACGATGCGGTCGGCTGCATCGATCCGAACGGCATGGCGATCCGCATCGAAGTGACGCGCAAGCGCGCACTCGACATCACGGGTTCGCCGTCGAACGTGTGGGGCCAGACGGCGCGGGTCGACCAGCCGAGCCCGATCTATGCACGCGCCGAGCCGGTCGAAGTCGGGCACGTGGTGTTCTTCACGAACTGCCTCGACACGCAGGAAAAGTTCTATCACGAGCTGCTCGGCTTCGAGACGTCGGATCGCTATCCGGGCCGCGGCGCGTTCATGCGCTGCGCGCCGCACGGCGGCCACCACGACCTGTTCCTGCTCGCGCTGCCCAATGGCAAGCGCGGCCTGAACCATGTCGCGTTCACCGTGCGCGACATCCACGAAGTGTTCGGTGGCGGCATGCACATCGACCGCTGCGGTTGGGAAACGCAGCTCGGCCCGGGTCGTCATCCGGTGTCGTCCGCGTACTTCTGGTACTTCCAGAATCCGGCCGGTGCGTTGATCGAGTACTACGCGGACGAAGACGTGCTGACGCCCGAATGGCAGCCGCGCGAATTCGAGCCGGGCCCGACCGTGTTCGCCGAATGGGCCGTCGACGGCGGCCTCGACGGCAACACGCGCCGGCAGAAGAACGCGAAGGCGCCGGAAGGCAAGTTCATGACGGAGCGCAAATCGTGAGCGAGGCAAACACGCAGGAACCGGCCGTGCCCGGCACGGTCGTCGTGATCGGCGGCGGCCAGGCCGCCGGCTGGGTGCTGAAGACGCTGCGCGCGGAAGGCTTCACGGGCCGTCTCGTGATGATCGCCGACGAGCCGCATCTGCCGTACGAGCGTCCGCCGCTGTCGAAGGCCGTGCTGGCCGGCGACGCCGACATCGAAACGGTGCGCGTCGTGCGTCCGGACGAATTCGACGCGCTGAACGTCGAGGCATGGCAGCCGGAGCGTGCGGCGTCGATCGACCGCGCGCGCCGCGTGGTGAAGACCGAAAGCGGCCGCGAAATCGAATACGACCGGCTCGTGATCGCGACCGGCGGCACGTCGCGCCACTTGCCCGATGCGATCGTCAACACGCCGAACCTGCATTACCTGCGCACGCTCGACGAAGCGGCCGCACTCGGCGAGAAGCTGCGCGCGAGCCGGCGCGTGCTGGTGATCGGCGGCGGCTGGATCGGCCTCGAAGTCGCGGCGACCGCGCGCAAGCTCGGCGTCGACGCGGTCGTCGTCGAAGGCGCGCCGCGTCTGTGCGGGCGTTCGGTGCCGCAGATCGTGTCGGACTTCCTGCTCGACCTGCATCGCGCGAACGGCGTCGACGTGCGGGTCGGCGCGGCGCTCGCGTCGCTCGACGCGCAGCCGGACGACGCATCGAAGGTGCGCGCGACGCTCGCCGACGGCACGACGATCGACGCCGATTTCGCGGTGGCCGGCATCGGCCTCGCGCTGAACGCGACGCTCGCGAGCGACGCCGGCCTGGCGATCGACGACGGCATCGTCGTCGACGAATTCGGTGCGACCAGCGACCCGGCGATCTTCGCGTGCGGCGACGTGGCGAACCATCACAACGGCTGGCTGAAGCGGCGCGTGCGGCTCGAATCGTGGGCGAACGCGCAGAACCAGGCGATCGCGGCGGCAAAGGCCGTGCTCGGCGTGCGTGCGCCGTATGCGGAGATTCCGTGGTTCTGGTCCGATCAGTACGACGTGAACCTGCAGATCCTCGGCGATCTGCCGGCCGACGCGCAGATCGTCGTGCGCGGCGATCTCGGCGCACGACGCGCGACGCTGTTTTTCGTGGGTGAAGGGCACGTGAGAGGTGTCATCGCCGTCAACAACGCACGCGAGCTGAAACTCGCGCGCAAGTGGATGAACCAGGGCCGGGCAGTGGATACGGAAGCCCTGGCAGACACGACCCAAGCGCTGGCCTGATCGGCCAACCCGGTGAAAAGATCCAGGAGACACCCCGCATGAGCACTTTCGACAACGTCGTGGCCGGCAGGGCCACGATGGAAGCTGCCGCCTCCACGCCCGGCGCGATCATCGCGCGGCTCGAGCGGCTTCCGGCCAACTCGATGCAGATCCGCGCGCGCGTGCTGATCGGCACCGCGACGTTCTTCGACGGCTTCGACGTGATCACGATCGCGGCGACGCTGCCGCTGCTGATTCACAAGTGGGGGCTGTCGCCGACGCAGATCGGCCTGTTGATCGCGTCCGGCGCGATCGGTCAGCTGATCGGCGCCTTCCTGTTTCCGGCGCTCGCGGAGAAGCACGGCCGCGTGAAGGCGATCGCATGGAGCTCGGCCGTGATCGGCGTCACCAGCATCGCGTGCGGCTTCGCGCCGACGTTCGAGATCTTCGTGCTGCTGCGGATCCTGCAGGGGCTCGGCCTCGGCGGCGAGTTGCCGGTGGCGGCGACGTACATCAACGAAATCACGCGCGCGCACGGCCGCGGCCGTTTCGTGCTGCTGTACGAAATCGTGTTCCCGATCGGCCTGCTGGTATCGATGGCGCTCGGCGCATGGCTCGTGCCGCGGTTCGGCTGGGAGATCATGTACTTCGTCGGCGGGCTGCCGCTGCTCCTCGCGCTGGTGCTCACGCATCTCGTGCCGGAATCGCCGCGCTGGCTCGCATCGCGCGGGCGGCTCGCGGAAGCCGGGCGTGCGGTGGGCGTGTTCGAGTCGGCGGTGCGCGGCGAACTGCCGCCCGTCACGCAGGCGGCCGCGTTCGACGAGATGGTGCGCCAGCACCCGAAGCGCCGCATGACCGACCTGTTCAGCGCCGCGTATCGCAAGCGCACGCTCGCGGTGGCGACGCTGTGGGCGACCTGCGGGTTCATCCAGTACGGGCTGTCCACGTGGCTGCCGACGATCTACAAGAACTTCTATCACGCGCCGCTGCAACTCGCGCTGAACCTCGCGGTGATCGGCTCGGTGATGGGCGTGTTCGGTTCGCTCGCATCCGCGCTGCTGGTCGACAAGCTCGGCCGCAAGCCGGTGATCGTGTGGTCGTTCGTGCTGTGTGCGCTGTCGCTGGCGTTGGCGGGCATCTATCACGCATCGTCGGTGTACGTCGTCGCGATCTTCTGCTCGCTGTCGCTCGGGCTGATGGCGTCGGGCTTCATCACCGCGTACGTCTATACGCCGGAACAGTATCCGACGAGCATCCGCGCGTCGGGCTGCGGGCTCGGCAGCGCGTGGCTGAAGGTCGCGTCGTTCGCGGCGCCGATGATCGTGCCGCACGCGATCATCGGCGGCAATCTCGCGCCGGCGTTCTACCTGATCGGCATCGTCCCGCTGATCGCGGCGGTGACCGTGCACTTCGTCGGGATCGAGACGAAGGGGAAGGTGCTCGAAGCGCTGGAAGCGTAAGCGCGGCCGGCAGCAACGGTCGACAGGGAAGGCCCGGACGATGTCCGGGCTTTTTTGCATTGGCGCGGATCGAGCGCGCGGGGCGGCGCGCATGCGCGGCTTGCGTGTTCTAATTCACGGTCCCGTTTTTTCTCCGGCCATCGCCATGCCCTTGTTCCAGCCCGTCACGCTGCATACACCGCGCCTCGTCTTGCGCCCGCTTCGCGAGACGGATGCGCACGCATTCTTCGACATCTGGTCGGATGGGGAAGCCATGCGCTATTTCTCGTTTGCACCGCTCACCGATCCGGCACAGGCTGCCGAGCGCGTCGCGCGCAATCTGACCACGACCGCCAGCGGCCAGGATCTGGTTTGCGTGCTCGAAGCGCGCGACACCGGTGATGTGCTCGGCGAATGCGTGCTGTTTCATGCGCACGCGCAATGCCGGCGCGCCGAGATCGGCTTCAGCCTGCGGCGCCGGTACTGGCGCGGCGGATATATGCGCGAGGCGGCTGCGGCCGTGCTCGAGCACGCGTTCGGCACGCTGCGCCTGAATCGCATCGAAGCCGACATCGATCCGCGCAACGTCGCGTCGGCCGCGTTGCTCGAAAAGCTCGGGTTCGTCAGGGAAGGCGTGCTGCGCGAACGCTGGATCGTCGGCGACGAAGTGTCGGACAGCGCGCTGTACGGGTTGCTCGCGAGCGATCCGCGCGGCTAATCCGGCCGGGCCGGGCCGGTCAGGTCGCGGCGGGAACGACGGCGAAGGCATCCACTTCGACCAGCACGTCCGGCCGGAACAGCGACGCGACGCCGACCAGCGCGCTCGCGGGCGGACACGCGGTATTGATCCAGCGATCGCGGACTTCGCGAATCTGCGGCAACAGGCTCGCATCGAAATCGCGGACGTAGAGCGTCAGCCGAGCGACCGATTCGAAGCCGACGCCCGCTGCGTAGAGCGTGGCCGCGATGTTCCGGAATACCTGGTCGAGCTGCATCGCGTGATCGGTGCCGACGACGTTGCCGTGGGCATCGAACGGTACGTGACCGGACAGATACAGCGGCTGCCCGCTTTCTACCCGGATCGCCTGCGAAATACCGGGAATCGTCGCGCCGGGGGGATTGATGGCTTGCAACATGGAATAGTCCTCTCGTGGGGGGCGGCCAATCGGGGTGAGGCCGCCGGGTTCGATTCGATGCACGGCCGCCGTGCGTGCGACACGCTCATGCTTGCGTGAGCCAGCCCTCGACCATGCCTTTTCCGCGCAGCATCGCGACCCATCGGTCCGGCAGCGCCTGCTCGCCATACAGCGCGCCGGCGAGGCTGCCCGCGATCGCCGCGGTCGTGTCCGTGTCGTTGCCGAGTGCGATCGCGCGCTTCACGCAGTCTTCGTAGCCTAGTGCAGACTAGACGAATCGCGTCCGCATGCCTAGCCAGCGCAACGCGTGCGGTGCGAACGAATGTCGCATCGGCGCCGTTGCGCGGTGGACTAGAGTCGAACGGTAGCGTGCATGACGATACCGGGAAGACGACGAACGATGGCCAAGAAATTTCCGCTGCATCCCGTACATCCGGAACGGATCTGCTGGGGATGCGACAACTACTGCCCGACGCACGCGATGCGTTGCGGCAACGGCTCCAGCCGCACCCAGCACCCGTGCGAACTGCTCGGCGACGACTGGTATCGATACGGCGACTGGGGCATCGAATGCACGGGCGATGAAACCGGAAAGGATGCCGCCGCGGCCGGCGGACAGTCGTAGCGACAAGTTGTCCCACCGCGCGCGTCGCGTTTCTTGATCTGCGTCACGGTGGCCGAATGCGTGCCGAAACATCATGAAAAAGATGCATGAGATACGCATCTTGAAGCGGGCGGGATGCCCGGCGGCGGGGAACAGGCATTCCGCCGCCGTTCGCGCCGACCCGCGCCCCCATGATCGAGAAAGGAGAGCACCGTGTTTTGCTATCAATGCGAACAGACCGACCGGACCGGCACGCGGCCCGGCTGCGCATCGGCGAAGGGCAACTGCGGCAAGGACGAGACGACGGCCGATCTGCAGGATCTGCTGATCCATGCGGTGAAGGGCATTGCGCAGTACGGCGCGATCGCGCGCACGCTCGGCGAGCCCGATCGCGAAGCCGACCGGTTCGTGCTGTACGCGATGTTCACCACGCTGACCAACGTGAATTTCCACGCGGCGCGCTTCGTTGCGCTGCTGCGTGAAGCGGCGCAGACGCGCGATCGCGTGAAGGCCGCCTGCGAAGCGCACGCACGCGCCGCGGGTTCGATCGTGCCGGTTCAGCACGGTCCGGCCGAATGGCAGCCGGCGGACGATCTTGCCGGCCTGCTGAAGCAGGCGGCGACCGTCGGCATCGAAGCGGGCCTCGACACGGTGGGCGCGGACATCGTCGGGCTGCGCGCACTGGTGCTGTACGGGTTGAAGGGCGTGTGCGCGTATGCGCATCATGCGCGCGTGCTCGGCTACGAGCGCGACGACATCTACGAAGGCGTCGAGGCGGCGCTGGCGTTTCTCGCCGCCGGACCCGACGACGTCAACGCGCTGCTCGCGCAGGCGCTCGATCTCGGCCGATTGAACCTGACGGTGATGGAACTGCTCGACAGCGCGAACACCGGCCGCTTCGGCGCGCAGCAGCCGAGCGCCGTGCGCGTGACGCCGGTGGCGGGCAAGGCGATCCTCGTGTCGGGCCACGATCTGGGCGATCTGCACGCATTGCTCGAACAGACGGCCGGCACCGGCATCCAGATCTATACGCACGGCGAAATGTTGCCGGCCCACGCCTATCCGACGCTCAAGGCCTTTGCGCATCTTGCCGGCAACTACGGCGGCGCGTGGCAGGACCAGCAGAGCGACTTCGCGCATTTCCCCGGGCCGATCCTGATGACGTCCAACTGCATCATCGAGCCGATGCCGCAATACCGGCAGCGGATCTTCACGACCGGGCCGGTTGGATGGCCGGGCGTGCGGCATCTCGAACATCAGGATTTCTCGATGCTGATCCGAGCCGCGCAGGCGTTGCCCGGGTTCCCGGCCACGGCGCCCGAGGAGACGATCACCGTCGGGTTCGGCCGGCATGCGGTGCTGGGCGTCGCGGACCAGGTGATCGATGCGGTGAAGGCCGGGCAGATCCGCCATTTCTTCCTGATCGGCGGCTGCGACGGCGCGGCGCCGGGGCGCAACTACTACACCGAGTTCGCCGAACAGGCGCCCGACGATACGGTCGTGATGACGCTCGGCTGCAACAAGTACCGCTTCAACCGGCACGCGTTCGGCGATATCGGCGGCATTCCGCGCCTGCTCGACGTCGGGCAGTGCAACGACAGCTATTCGGCGATCCGGATCGCGACGGCGCTCGCCGACGCATTCGAGTGCGGGGTGAACGACCTGCCGCTGTCGCTCGTCATCTCGTGGTTCGAACAGAAGGCGGCGGCCGTGTTGCTGACGCTGCTCGCGCTCGGGATTCGCAACGTCCGCCTCGGGCCGACGCTGCCGGCGTTCATCACGCCGGGCGTGCTCGCGGTGCTGGTCGAGCAGTTCGGAATCCAGCCGATCGGCGAGCCCGGCGCCGATCTTGCCGCGGCGCTGGCGCGCAACGCTGCGTGAGCGGGATCGTGCGATGAGTTACCGGATCGAGATCACCACGCGCGACGGCGAATCGTTCGATTTCGGCTGCGAACCCGGCGAGGATCTGCTCTCGGCGGCGGCGCAGGCCGACATCACGCTGCCGTCGCAGTGCCGGCGCGGCAGTTGCGGCGCGTGCCGGGCCAGCGTCGTCGACGGCTCGTACGAGATGCAGTCGCACAGCGCCGATGCGTTGCCGGCCGGCCAGCCCGGTGTGGTGCTGTTGTGCCGGACGACGCCGCTCGGCGATCTGCGGGTCGCCGCGCCGTACGACCGGACCAAGGTGCTGCTGCATCCGGTGCCCGTGCGTACCGCGCGGATCGCGGCGCTCGATCCGGTTGCGCACGACACGATGCGCGTCGAACTGCTGATCGAACCCGACGACGCGTTCGGCTCGGCGGCCGAGTTCGAAGCCGGCCAGTTCGCGGAGCTGGAGGTGCCGGGCAGCGACGTGCGCCGGCCGTATTCGCTCGCCAACACGAGCAACTGGGACGGGTGCCTCGAATTCCTGATCCGGCTGCGGCCGGACGGCTGGTTCTCGACCTACTTGCGCGAGCGCGCGCGGCCCGGCGATCCGCTGACCGTGCGCGTGCCGATGGGCGGATTCGGGCTGTTCGCGGATAGCCTGCGGCCGCGCTGGTTCGTCGCGGGCGGCACGGGGCTCGCGCCGGTCCTGTCGATGCTGCGACGCATGGCCGAGTATCAGGAGATGGGCGATGCGCGGCTGTTCTTCGGCGTCAACGACGAAAGCGAACTGTTCATGCTCGACGAACTGGAGCGATTGCGGCAGGCGTTGCCGTCGTTGCGGGTCGATCTGTGCATATGGCGGCCGAGGGCGGATTGGGCCGGTTTTCGCGGCACGCCGGTCGAGGCGTTGCGCGCGGCGCTCGCGCAGGATTCGGTGCTGCCGGATCTCTATGTGTGCGGGCCGCCGCCGCTGGTGGAGGGGGCGCGGGAAGTCGCTGTCGCGGCCGGCGTGCCGGATGCGCAGTTCGCGAGCGAGCGGTTCACCGTGTAAGCCGCGTGTCGCGCCTTGCGATGGCGCGGGCGCGGCGCCGGATCCGAAGGGCGGCTTGCCGGATCGTCTGGCCGAACGTACTCTTTGTCGAAACCCCGGCCCGCCAGCAGGTTATCGACCATGCAAGCCCATCCTCTGCGTCTTTCTCCCGGCGACGATCTGCGCGCGTCGATCGAGCATGCGTTGCGCGGGCTCGACGCGCACGCGGCCTTCGTCATCCAGGGCATCGGCAGCCTGAACGTCGCGCAGTTGCGTTTTGCCGGCGTGGACGCGCCGGCCGAACTGCGCGGTGATCTCGAGATCCTGACGCTCGCCGGTTCGGTATCGCCGGACGGCGCACACCTGCATATGTCGGTGTCGGATGCGCAAGGTCGCGTATCGGGCGGGCATGTCGCGAACGGCTGCGTGGTCCGCACGACTGCCGAGATACTGCTCGTATTGTTGCCCGCGCATCGTTTTTCCCGCGAGCCCGATGCCGGCACCGGGTTCAACGAACTGGTGATTCGTCCGGAGGCGGGCTGAGCGGGCGCGAACTGTCAGGAAAGCAGACTTGTTCAGCGCGTGCGGAAGGAGAGGGGGCGTGCGCCGCGCGCACAAGAACGACGGCGGCCCGGGTGCCGGGCGACACGTATCTGCCGATATGGCTATGACCGGCGCGTGCCTGACGTGCTGCCGTCGCTGCTCACGTGCCGCGGTGCGCGCCCATTCGACGGCGCGCTGGCGCACCCCGCCCGGCGGCGGTTGCGGCGGTGCACAACGGGAAAACAGCGACGCGGGCTGACTGCGACGGGCTTCGGTTATCCGGTTCGATGCGGACGCAACCGACTCGGCTGTCGTTTTGCGTCAGCGGGACGCCATCGCGACATCCGGCGCACCGCGCCCGGTCACCAGGCAGCCGGACATGAAGGCCTCGCTCTGGCTGCCGGCCGCCGCGTTGCCGAAGCCCCGGCTAAGCGCGTCGTACTTGACCTGTTCCGCAGCCTGCGAGCACGCCAGCGGGCTCGCGTCGCGGCCTTGCGCGTGCAGCATTGCACGGTCGCCGATCAGATAAACCAGCAGCGCGAAAAAAACGACGTGTACGGTTCGTCTCATGGTTCGTCTCCTAGTGGCTCAAGCGTAACGCGGACCGGTTCGAAGAAACACTTGGGGGTTCCCCCGGTAAACGTCTGCTGAAACGCTCACCAGCAGCGAGGGATCGCGTCCCATTTTGTGGCGTTCCGCGCGGGAAAAACAGGGGGGTGGCGACGCGACAGGCGCGCGATTGACGCGAATTTGACGAATATCAGAGTACGGACGGGGCGCGACGGTCGAGCCGCCGGTCAAAGCGATAGCATGAATGCATGTTTTAACGGAATGCGATGAGCGGCGAGCGATGAGCGCATCGGTTCCTGGCGAAGCCGCTACGTATTGAACATCGCTATCGAAATAGTGAGGAATCCAAATGCTTAACGTGTCTTCCGTGCTGATCAGCCTGGCGCCGCTGTGGGCAATCCTGCTGGTGGCGTCGTCCGCGGCGACCTATCTGGTGTTCTGGCGCAAGGCGATCAAGTAAGCGCAGAGCGAAACGAATCGCGCTGTTGTTGCGCGCTTCGATTTCGCGTCCGTTCAGGCCGGAAAATCGGCGCTTCAACGTCGCTTCAGCCGCGATGCCGCGCAACGCGCGTCGCGACGAACCCGCGACGCAAGGCGGGCGCGCCGTTCATTGCACAGCCGTCACCGGCACATTCGAGATCCGCACGAGCCGTGCCATCATGCTGCGCCGGAACATCGACAGCAGCGTGTGAAACGGATCGTGCCGCGGCGCGACGACGACGATTTCGTCGCATCCGGTTGCGGCCGCAACGGTCGCGATCGTGTCGGCCACCGGCCCGACCTTCTTCACGACGTTGTAGCGCACGCCGGCTTCCCGCAGGATCTGCTCGGCCATCGCCAGATCGTCACACGCGAATTTCTCCTCGATCGAGCGCAGCCGCGACAGCGGGTGAAAGGCCTCGAGCCGCGTCGCCTCGAGCGGCGCCTGTACGTTGATCAGCACGATCTCCGACGCGCAGCGTTCGCGGTACAGGAACGTCGCGTGACGGACTGCCTGAAGCGAGCGGGGCGAGTGACCGACGGGAACCAGCAGCTTGAGCATGGAAAATGCCCCGGAATCGAGATGTTTCCAGCGTAGCGGGGCGCCGGATCGCGCCATCTAAAGAGATCGGGCGGCCGCGTAAAAATGTCGTCAACGTCCCGCCGTGTTGGGCGGCGCCTATTAGAAATATAAGAAATTTAAGTTTATGCGCATAAACGTTTTCATCGGCAGGCCGGCGCGAACGGCCGCGCGATGGGGTCATCCGACCCAGCGGCGTGCCGCATCGATTTAGTCGGATCCTCAATGAATCGCGACGGAAAATATCGGAGGTCGCCCGTCCGGCGTCGCGTAGAGTAGAGCATCATCGGCCGCGGCGCGGCCCGTTCCGGCCACCGGGGCGGACTGCCGCCGTCACGCGGCCCGCCTACCATTCCGATTTCAGGAGACCCCGCATGCCGCACGGCGCCCCGCAGCTTCTCGCTCCCGCCTCCATCACCGTCGACCCGATCGTGCGCCTGTCGGCCGGCGAACTCGCGTCGGCGATCCGCAGCAAGGCGGTGTCCTGCGTCGAGACGATGCGCGCGTATCTCGATCACGTCGAGCGCGTGAACGGCGCGGTGAATGCACTGATTTCGCTGCGCGATCGCGACACGTTGCTCGCCGAAGCCGCCGAAAAGGACGCCGCGCTCGCACGTGGCGAATATCACGGCTGGCTGCACGGGATGCCGCAGGCGCCGAAGGATCTCGCGATGACGAAGGGGCTGCGTACGACCTACGGTTCGCCGATCTTTCGCGATAACGTGCCGCAGGCGGATTCGGTCGGCGTCGGACGGATGCGCGCGGCCGGCGCGATCTTCATCGGCAAGACCAATACGCCGGAGTTCGGTCTCGGCTCGCATACGTTCAACGAAATCCACGGCGCGACGCGCAATCCGTACGACCTGACGAAGAGCGCCGGCGGCAGCAGCGGCGGCACGGCGGCGGCGCTGGCAGCGCGGATGCTGCCGGTCGCGGACGGCAGCGACTTCGGCGGCTCGCTGCGCAATCCGGCCGCGTTCTGCAACATCTACGGTTTCCGCCCGTCGCAGGGCCGCGTGCCGCGCTGGCCGGGCGTCGACGTGTACATGCAGCAGCTCGGCATCGAAGGGCCGATGGGCCGCACGGTCAGCGACGTCGCGCAACTGCTGTCGATCCAGGCCGGCTACGATCCGAACGATCCGCTGTCGCTCGCGGAGGATCCGGCCGTGTTCGCGAAGCCGCTCGACAAGGATCTGCGCGGCGAGCGCATCGCATGGGTCGGCGACTGGAACGGCTATCTGGCGACCGAGCCCGGCGTGCTCGCGCAGTGCGAAAAGGGCCTGGCGACGCTGCGCGAGATCGGCTGCGACGTCGATGCCGCGCTGCCGGCGTTCGCGCCCGACCGGATCTGGCGCCTGTGGCTCGCGCATCGGCACCTGCTGTCCGGCGGCGGGCTGCTCGCGCACTATCGCGACCCGGCGCGGCGCGCGCTGTTGAAGCCCGAGGCGATCTACGAGGTCGAAGGGCTGCTCGCGATGCAGGGCGCGGCGGTGTTCGACGCGAGCATCGAGCGCACCGCGTGGCATCAGGCCGTGCTGAGTTTCTTCGACCGCTACGACTTCATCGCCGCGCCGACCGCGCAGGTGTTCCCGTTCGACGTCGAGCAGCGCTGGCCGACGGAGATCGCGGGCCGCGCGATGGATACGTACCACCGCTGGATGGAAACGGTCGTGCCGTGGACGCTGGCCGGCTGCCCGGTGATCAGCGTGCCGGTCGGTTTCAACGACGCGGGGCTGCCGATGGGGATGCAGCTGATCGGCCGGCCGCGCGCGGATCTCGCGGTGCTGCAGCTCGCGCGCGGCTACGAGCGGGCGGCCGACTGGGTCGGCCAGCGCGTGCCGGGCTGGATGGCCGCCTGACGCGCGACGCGACGGGCCGGTCGACAAAGGGCGGTGGGCGCGCACCAGAAAACGCGCATCGCGCCGTCAATTGCCGAAACCCGAAACACGCCATATTGATGCGGCAAAGGAACGAATCGCGCGGCGTGCTTGATATCGCGCAGCCGGTCCGGATGAATGCGCGCCGCGAGGCAATGCGGCGGCGGAATTGCAAGCGGCCCTGACAGGCGATTTCGTTTCGATGTGTTTCAGACGTTGCGGCGGTGTGCGACGCGCTTCGAAAATGTCGGCCTCAATCATTCCGGCACGAGGGAAACACATGGAGCACATTCGCGCGACGGGCAAGCGCCTGGTAGCGGCGGGCATCGCATTCGGCATCCTGCTTGGCGTGAACGGCACCGCGCATGCGCAACTCGACCTGCAGTCGATCGGATCGTCGCTGCTCGGCGGCGGGCAGCAACAGGCCGCGCCCGCGCAGGGCGGCGTCGCGCAATTGATGCAGGCGTACGTCGGCGCGAACCGGCAGGTGCTGGCCGGCCAGTCGTCGCTCGCATCGGCGATGGGCATGACCGGCGCGGCCGGGCAGGCGCAGCAGGCTGCCGGCCTGCTGGGCGACGGCAACGCATTGACGCCGGCCGCGCTGTCGCAGATGGGCGGCGCGCAGCAGTCGGTGTCGCAGGCGCTCGGCCAGGCCTTCGCGAGCGGCGGCGCGACGCAAGGCCCGGTCGACAAGCAGGCATTCAGCAGCGGCCTCGCGTCGCTCGGCCAGGGCCTCACGCAGTATTCGCAACTGCAGTCCGGGCTCGGCAATCTCGGTTCGACGAGCGCCGCGTCGCTGCTGCAGTCGGGCCTGAACCCGCAGAACATGCAGGCCGCGTCGTATATCGCGCAAAGCGCGCCGGGCCAGCTGCAGTCGCTCACGTCGACGCTCAGCCAGGCCGTGCAGTTCGCGACGAGCCAGGGCATTTCGGTGCCGTCGGTCGCATCGTCCGCGCTGAAGCTGCTGCCGTAACGAAACCGCATACCGTGCGCGACGCGGTGCCGGCGTCGCGCGCGGCTCGCCAGCATGGCCCCGCGTAACATGGGGGTTTCGCTCGATGCTATCGTGGCGTGTCCCCTGTTATCGGTGCCGGTTCATGACTGACTCGTTCGACCTCCCGCGCTACTTCGCCCGCATCGGCTACGACGGCCCGGCCGAGCCGACGCTCGACGTGCTGCGCCGACTGCATTTGCTGCACCCGCAGGCGATCCCGTTCGAAAACCTCAATCCGCTGACGGGTGCGCGCGTCGCGCTGGACCTGCCCGCGATCGTCGACAAGGTGGTCGGGCACCGCCGCGGCGGCTACTGCTTCGAACTCAACAAGCTGTTCCATACCGCGCTCACGACGATCGGCTTTCGCGTGACGCCGCTGATCGCGCGCGTGCGCTGGATGCGGCCGCCGGAGGCCGTCACCGCGCAAACGCACATGCTGCTGCGCATCGATCTCGACGGCGCGACCTGGCTCGCGGACATCGGCTTCGGCAGCGCGACGCTGACCGCGCCGCTGCGCTTCGTGCCGGGCGAACGGCAGTCGACGCCGCACGGTGCGTTTCGCGTCGTGGATGCGCCGGTCGACGGCGAGTTCGACATGCAGTTCGAGATTCCCGACGGCTGGCAGACCACCTACCGCTTTTCGCTGAAGCCGGCCGAGTGGATCGATTACGAGGCCGCGAACTGGTTCACGTCGACGTATCCCGACTCGATCTTCGTGAACGACCTGATCGCGTGCCGCGTGCTGCCGGACGGCCGCGCGGCGCTGTTCAACACCGCGCTGACGGTGCGCGACGCGGCGGGCGCGGGACGCACGACGACGTTCGACGATGCGGCCGGGTGGGGCGCGTGCCTGCGCGACACGATCGGCATCGATACGGCCGGCTTCGATCTCGACGCGCTGTTCGCACGGGTGGCGGCGCGCGCGGCCAGCATGTGAGCGCCCGGCGGTGCGGCGCCGGCGCGGGAATGCGCGTCGTCCGTCGTGCCGCTGCGGTGGCGGGTTCCGGATGCCGTGTTTGACATTTGCTAGATTGCTAGCATACTAGTTCCCATGACCGACGAAGAAGTGAAGCAATTCAACGTGTACCTGCCGCTGAGCCTGATCCGGCAGGTCAAGCATCGCGCCATCGAAACGGAGCAGTCGCTGTCCGCGCTGGTGGCCGACGCTTTGCGCGCGTATCTGGCCGCGGCACAGCCGCCGGCCGGCCCGTCCACCAAGGAGAATTGACATGTCATCCGAGCGAATCGAAGCCGTGTTCCTGACGACGCACAACTGGGGCAAATCGGCGAGGTTCTTCCAGGCGCTGGGCTTTACGCTGGAATTCGAAACCGATCACCACTCGGGCCAGCTGAGAAGCGGCGACGGCCCGTATCTGTTCATCGCCGAAGTGCCGCCGAGCGAGCCCCCCGACATGCAGGTCGTGCTGAAGGTGCCCGACGAGCAGGCGGTTCGCCCGCAGCCGATCGTCGACGTGGTCACGCCGTTCGAGGACACGCACTGGGGCACGCGCGACATGACCGTGCGCGATCCGGACGGCCGCGTCTGGCGCCTGCAGGCGCCGGGCAAGCCGAACGCGTGAGGGCATGGCGATGACCGACACGCACCACGACGCGCCGGACGCCCCCGACAGCACCGCCGCGCGCGTCGCGCTGTGGCGTGCGCTGCACGTCGAACTCGATGCGCCGCCGCACGTGCTTGCCGACGAAGTCGGCCTGCGCCTGCTCGCACCGGCGCCGGGCTGGCAGCAGCGCGGCGACATGGACCCGCAGTTCACGCGGCCGTTTCGCGCGTCGATCGTCGCGCGGGCGCGCTTCATCGAGGATCTCGTCGTCGAGCAGGCCGCGCGGGGCGTGAGCCAGTACGTGATCCTCGGCGCGGGCCTCGACAGTTTCGTGCAGCGCCGGCCCGAGATGGCGTCGCGCGTCACCGTATTCGAGGTCGATCCGCCGGCGCCGCAGGCATGGAAGCGCCGCCGCCTGACCGAGACCGGTTTCGGCGTGCCGGACTGGCTGCGGTTCGTGCCGGTCGATTTCGAAGCGAGGCAATCGTGGCGCGACGCGCTCGTGCGCGCTGGCTTCGATGCGGGCAAGCCGGCGGTCGTGGTGTCCACCGGCGTGAGCATGTACCTGACGCGCGAAGCGAACGCGGCCGCGATGCGCGAAGTCGCGTCGCTCGCGCCGGGCTCGACGTTCGCGATGACGTTCCTGCTGCCGCTCGAGCATGCCGATCCGGACGTGCGCCCGGGCCTCGAAATGGCCGCGAAGGGCGCGCGCGCCAGCGGCACGCCGTTCATCAGCTTCTTCATGCCCGAGGAAATCCGCGCGCTCGCGATGCAAGCCGGTTTCGCGCAGGCCGACCACGTGTCGGCCGCGGCGCTCACGCGCCGCTACTTCGCCGATCGCACCGACGGCCTGCACCCGCCGAGCAACGCGGAAGCGCTGCTCGTCGCGACGGTGTAGCGCCGCGACCGCCGGTCACGCGCGTTCGAGCACGGCCATCTCGCGCACCACCACGAGCAGCACCGCGAGGCTTGCGCCGCCCGACGCGCGCAGGTCGGCGAGCAGGTGCTCGTAGCGCTGCAGCGCGGCCTCGCGGCGTTCGCGCCACGCGTGGACGATCGTTTCGGGCGCCGTCGAATCCGACGATTCCGAGAGTGCGCTGCTCGCCAGCGCGCGCTTGAGCCGCGCGACTTCCGCGAGCGCCGCCGCGCGCGCCAGCATGTCCCAGTGCGTCGGGGTCGGGAGTGCCGCCGCGCGCTCGCCGATCCATCCGTAGTTGAGCAGTGTGCCGAGCGAGAAGTAGACGCCCGCGACGAGTTCGAGGCTGCGGTCGCAGGTGGCCGCCACTTCGGCGATGTCGAGCAGCGCGGCCGAGATGTCGCCGCTCGCGACGCGCACCGCCAGCGCACTGTCGACACCGGCGTCGACCAGCACGCGCTGCCGCTCGGACAGCGCGTCGAGCACGTCGGCCGGCAGCAGCGACGGCAACTGCGGCGCGATGCGCTGTACCGCGTCGCGGCAGCGCGCGATCAGCCCGGCGACGCCGCCGTCGGCCACCGCGCCCGACTGCAGATGCCGCAGGAACCACAGCGCCGCGCGTTCCAGCAGCCGCGCGACGTCGACGAACATGCGCGCCTGCACGTCGTCGGCGACCCGGTTGTCGAGCGCATCGATGTCGCGCCACACCGCATCGAGATCGAACACGTCGCGCGCCATGATGCACGCGCGCACGATGTCGCCCGGCTTCGCGTCGGTTTCCTCCATCAGCCGGTGCACGAACGTGCAGCCGACGCGGTTGACGAGCGCGTTGGTCAGGTGCGTCGCCAGAATCTCGCGGCGCAGCGGATGGCGGTGCATCGGTTCGCCGAAGCGCTGTTGCAGCGGCTTCGGGAAGTAGTCGACGAGCATCGCGGCGACGAGCGGATCCTCGGGCACGTCGGTTTCGAGCAGCGCGTCGTAGAGCCACATCTTGCTGTACGCGAGCAGCACCGCGCGCTCCGGCGACGTGAGGCCCTGTTTCGCGGCCTGCCGTTCGGCGATCTCGTCGTCGGTCGGCAGGAATTCGATCACGCGGTTCAGGCGGCCCGCGCGTTCGAGCCAGCGCATCAGGCGCGCCTCGGCGTCGAGCAGCTCGACGCTGTAGCGGCCCGCGATCGACAGCGCCTGCGTCTGGTAGTAGTTGTCGTGCAGCACGAGCAGGCCGACTTCGTCGGTCATTTCCGCGAGCAGGGCGTTGCGCTGCTTCTCGGTCATCTCGCCGTCGGTGACGACGAGCCCGAGCAGGATCTTGATGTTGACTTCGTGATCCGAACAATCGACGCCGGCCGAGTTGTCGATCGCGTCGGTGTTGATGCGCCCGCCGCGCTGCGCGAACTCGATGCGGCCGAACTGCGTGCAGCCGAGGTTGCCGCCTTCGCCGACGACCTTGCAGCGCAGGTCCGCGCCGTTCACGCGCACCGCGTCGTTCGCGCGATCGCCGACCTGCTGATGGGTTTCGTGCGCGGCCTTCACGTAGGTGCCGATGCCGCCGTTGTACAGCAGGTCGACCGGCGCCTGCAGGATCGCGCGGATCAGCTCGGTCGGCGGCAGCGCGTGCGCGTCGATGCCGAGCGCGGCCTGCACGGCCGGCGACAGCGGGATCGTCTTCGCGGTGCGCGGATAGACGCCGCCGCCCGACGAGATCGCGGCCGTATCGTAGTCGGCCCAGCTCGAGCGCTCGAGCGCGAACATCCGCTGGCGCTCCGCGAAGCTCGTCGCCGGATCGGGGTTCGGGTCGAGGAACACGTGCCGGTGATCGAAGGCCGCGACGAGCCGGATATGCGGCGACAGCAGCATCCCGTTGCCGAACACGTCGCCCGACATGTCGCCGACGCCGACCACGGTGAAGTCGGTCGTCTGCGTATCGACGCCCATCTCGCGGAAGTGCCGCTTCACCGATTCCCAAGCACCGCGCGCGGTGATCGCCATCTTCTTGTGGTCGTAGCCGACCGAGCCGCCGGACGCGAACGCGTCGTCGAGCCAGAAGCCGTATTCGTGCGAGATCGCGTTCGCGTAGTCGGAGAAGGTGGCCGTGCCCTTGTCGGCGGCGACGACCAGATACGGATCGTCGGGATCGTGCCGCACCACGTCGGGCGGCGGCACGATCGCGTTGCCGGCGAGGTTGTCGGTCAGGTCGAGCAGCCCGCGCAGGAACGTTTGATAGCACGCGACGCCTTCGCGCATCCACGCTTCGCGATCGCTCGGCGATGGCGGGTTCTTCACGACGAAGCCGCCTTTCGAGCCGACCGGCACGATCACGACGTTCTTCACCAT
This sequence comes from Burkholderia anthina, assembly GCF_902498995.1. Classification (GTDB taxonomy): domain Bacteria; phylum Pseudomonadota; class Gammaproteobacteria; order Burkholderiales; family Burkholderiaceae; genus Burkholderia; species Burkholderia anthina. Next base: position 20,351 of record NZ_CABVLY010000005.1, on the reverse strand, counting down.
CTGCGCCTTCATCAGCCCGAGCACTTCGGTGCGGAAATCCTCTCGGCGGTCGGACCAGCGCAGGCCGCCGCGCGCGACGCGCCCGCCGCGCAGGTGCACGCCCTCGACGCGCGGCGAATACACCCAGATCTCGAACATCGGTTTCGGTTCGGGCAGGCCCGGCACCTTCGCCGGGTTGAACTTGAACGACAGGTACGGCTTTGGTTCGCCGTTCGCGTCGCGCAGGAAATAGTTGGTGCGTCCGGTCGCGTTGATCACGCCGAGGAACTGGCGCAGGATCCGGTCCTCGTCGAGGTTCGGCACCTGGTCGAGGGCCGTCTCGATCGCCTTCAGCAAGCGTTCGGCCTGCACGTCGCGCGTGCCGCCCGTGTCGCCGGTGGCCGGATCGAAGCGCAGCAGGAACAGTTCGACGAGCTGTCGCGCGATCGCCGGATTGCCGGTCAGCGCGCGCTCGATGTATGCGTCGCTGAACGTCGAGCCGACCTGCCGCAGGTATTTCGCATACGCGCGCAGAATCGTGACCTCGCGCGCGCTCAGATGGGCGCGCAGCACGAGGCGGTTGAAATCGTCGTTCTCGATCCGGCCGCTCCAGATGCGATCGAACGCGTCTTCGAACAGGCCCTTCACGCGCTCGATGTCGAACTCGGTATCGTCGGCAAGTTCGAGCCCGAAGTCGTGTACCCACGCGTGCGCGGCATCCTGCGTCTGGATCCGGTACGGCCGTTCCTCGTCGACGCGCACGCCGAGATGTTCGAGCATCGGCAGGCTGCGCGACAGCGCGATCGGGTCGCCCGCGCGATACACCTTGAAGCGGAATGCGCGCGGTTCCGCCTCGATCGGGCGGTACAGGTTCATCGCGAGCTGGCCGGATGCCTTCACGCGTTCGATCAGCTCGATGTCGCGCACGGCCGTGCGCGCCGGATAGTCGTCGCGATAGCCGGCCGGGAACGAATCCGCATAGCGCTGCAGCAGGCGGTTGCCTTGCTCCTCGCCGAATGCGTCGAGCAGCGCGTCGGCCAGATCGTCCTGCCAGCGGCGCGCGACCTGCACGAGCCGCGTTTCGAGCTCGCGCGTGTCGACGTCGGGCATCGTGCCCGGTTCCGCATGGACGACGAAGTGAATGCGGGCGATCGCCGATTCCGACAGCAGCGGCGTGAATTCGACGTTCACGCCGTTGTACGCGTCGACGAGCAGCTTCGCGATGCGCCGGCGCAGGTCGGTGTTGTACTTGTCGCGCGGCACGAACGCGAGGCACGACACGAAGCGGTCGAAGCGGTCGCGCCGCACGAACAGGCGCGTGCGCTGATGTTCCTGCAGCCGCAGGATGCCGAGCGCGATGTCGTAGAGCTGGTCTTCGTCGGCCTGGAACAGTTCGTCGCGCGGATAGGTTTCGAGCACCGTCACCAGCGACTTGCCGAGATGTCCTTTCGGCAAGAAGCCCGCGCGCTGCACGATGTTTGCGCATTTGCGGCGCACGATCGGAATCTCGGTGTACGAGCCGAAATAGGCGGTCGACGTATAGAGCCCGATGAAGCGTCGCTCGCCCGCCACTTTCCCGTCGGGGCCGACGAGCTTCACGCCGACGTAGTCGAGATAGCCGGGCCGGTGCACGGTCGCGCGCGAATTCGCCTTGGTCACGAAGATCGGCCAGGGGCCGGTGATGATCTCGGCGGCGGCCGGCGGCAGCGGCGTCACGTCCGGCGCGCCGGACGGACGCAGCGCGTCGCGCAGCAGGCCGAGGCCCGGACTTTCCATCCCGCGCAGGCCGAAGCCCGGGCCGTCGGACACCAGCGCGTAATCGCGCTGGCCGAGGAAGGTGAAGTGGTCGGCCACCATCCATTCGAGGAACGCGCGCGCTTCGATGTCTTCCGCGGTCGATTCGCGGGCTTTCATGTCCTTGATCGTCGCGCGCGCGATGTCGACGATCTTCGGCCAGTCCTCGACCGATGCGCGCACGTCGCCGAGCACGCGCGCGATGTCGTCGCGCAGCGTGTCGAGCAGGGCGGCGTCGCCGCAGCGGTCGACTTCGAAATGGATGAACGATGCGAGTTGCGACCGGTTGTCGTCGGATGTTGCGCCGCCGGCGTCGACGCGCTCGATGCCGCCGTTGCTGCCGCGCCAGATGCGGAACACCGGATGCAGCGCGGAGTGCAGCGCGAGCCCCAGGCGGTTGACGGCCATCGTCACCGAGTCGACGAGAAACGGCATGTCGTCGTTGACGATCTCGATCACCGTGTGATCCGAGTGCCAGCCGTGCTGCTCGAGGATCGGGTTGTACACGCGCAGCCGCTCGCTGCCGGGCACGAATTTCTGGGCGGTCTGCCAGTGCGCCATGGCGGCGCCATACAGGTCGGCGATGCTGCGATTCTGCAGATCGTCGGCGTCGACGAAATCGTAGTAGTGACGCAAGAACGGTTCGACGATCCGGAACGTCGCTTCGGGCAGCCGCCCGCGCGCGAACTCGACGACGTCGGAGAGCAGGTGTGCGACGACTTCCTCGTTCTTCGCTTCCATGGCGGTCTCCTGTCGGGTGGCCATTGGCTGCTGCGTCTGTCCGGCATTATGCGCCGATTGCGTGACGGGACGATGTGCGGGCGCACAACGAAGGGGCATGCATGGGCGAGCCGACGCGCCAGTGCAAGCCCGCATGATGGCGGTGGGTGACGATTTACTGCATGATGTCGTACCCGTTTCGGCCGGTCCCCAGGGTGCGAGCCCACATTCGACGGTATCTGACAGTAAGTACGCGGTAAGCCATCTTCGGAGAAATTTGATAGATGAACATCACGCGCATGACCCCGTTTCGTCAAATGACCCGCATGTATCACGCGGTGCTGGATATTCAGAATTCGCTGTCGCAGTTCGCCGTGTCCGCGCAAACCAAAAGCGATCGTCACCTCGGCGATATCGAAGCGCTCAACGCGCGAATTGCGCAGTTGGAATCCACGTGCAGGGAATTGACCGACATGGTCAGGCAGCCGCCGCGCGTCGTCGAACGGCCGTTCGTGCCGTCTCCGCCGTTCACCGCCACCTCGCAACCCGGGGAGTTCGCGCGGTATTCAACCTGTAGCGTCGCGGATTTCTACCATCCGCGCTTCCTCGAAATCTGCGGGATGCTGAATCACCACTTCGTGTTTCACCGCAAATTGTGGGAATGGGTTTTCGTGATCCACCATTTGCTGCAGTCGGGCGAGGTGAAACCGGGCGCGCGCGGGCTGGTATTCGGCGTCGGCAGCGAGCGATTACCGGCGCTGTTCGCGAAGCTGGGCGCGCAGATCGTCGCGACCGACGCGCCGGAGGAAATCGGCGAAGCGAACGGCTGGAAAGCCACCGGCCAGCACAGCGCGGCGTCGTCGCAGATTCGCTACGAGGACATCGTCGACGGACGCCTGTTCGACGAGCGCGTGTCTTACGAGGCGTGCGACATGAATCACATTCCGGACCATCTGCGCGATTTCGACTTCAACTGGTCGTCGTGCTGCTTCGAGCATCTCGGCGATCTCGAGGCCGGCAAGCAGTTCGTCGTCAATGCGGTGGAAAAGTGCCTGCGCGTGGGCGGTGTCGCGGTCCATACGACGGAATTCAACCTGACCTCCGACGACGACACGCTCGACAGCGGACAAACCGTGCTGTACCGCCGTCGCGACATGGTGGAGCTGGTCGAGCGGCTGAGAAGCCGCGGGCACGAGGTCCAGCCGTTCGTTGTCGCGCCGGACGCGCACCCGCTCGATTTTCACGTCGACGCGCCGCCTTACAAGAACATCCCGCATCTGAAGCTGGCGTACGAGAAGTACGTGGGCACGTCGGTCGGGTTGGTCGTCAGGCGCGGTCGGTAGCCGGGCGAAGCTGCGTCGAGCCTGGCGTTGCGTCTGTTCGGCGCCATGCACGCGACGGCGTGACGGCGAGACGTGCGGACGCACACCGCTTGACGACGCCGAGCGGGACACCCCCGCCCGTCATCCGCCCGCTGCCGGCGTCAGCGCTCGTCGCTCCACAGCTTCCCGGCCGTCGCCCAGTTTTCCTTCTTCACGTCGGCAAGGATGATGTCGACCGAGCCCGGGTCGCAGCCGAGCGTCTCGCACGTGACGCGCGTGATCGCTTCGACGAATGCGCGCTTCTGCTCGACCGTGCGGCCTTCGAACAACTGGATATTGAAAGTCGGCATGACTGAATGCTCCGATGGTTGGGGGTGAACGATTCGTCGGGATAGTGGCGACGGCGGCCGGTCAGTCGCGATACGACCGGTCGATCCGGTCGAGACGGCGCAGCAGCGCAGGCCATTCCAGTGCGCCTTCGATCGCGCCGCCGTCGCGCAACTGCTCGGCCGTGCGGTCGGCGACAGCGGGTTCGGGCAGCACCAGCGGCCCGCGGCCTGCCTGCGCACGCACCTGGATGTCGCAGGCCTTGATCAGCGTATCCATCAGCACGTAAGCCTCGGCGACCGTGCGGCCGACCGTCAGCGTACCGTGGTTGCGCAGCAGCATCGCGGATTTCGCGCCGAGGCTCGCGGTCAGCCGCGCGCCTTCGGCCGGCGAGAACGCGAGCGCTTCGTAGTCGTGGTACGCAAGGTCGCCATGAAACCTCAGCGCGTGCTGCGACGCGGGCAGCAGCCCGTCGCGCTGGATCGACACCGCGATGCCGGCGGTATTGTGCAGATGCATCACGCAGACGGCGTCCGGCCGCGCGGCGTGCACGGCCGCGTGCAGCGCGAAGCCCGTCACGTTGACCGCGTGTTCGCTGTCGCCGATCCGGTTGCCCGCCAGGTCGATCTTCACGAGGTTCGACGCACACACTTCGTCGAACGTGAGACCGAACGGGTTGATCAGGAAATGGCCGGGCTCGCCCGGCACCGTCGCGGAAAGGTGCGTGTAGATCAGGTCGTCCCAGCCGTTCAGCGCGACGAGGCGATAGGTGGCGGCGAGATCGATGCGCAGCCGGCGCTCGGCGTCCGAGATCGGACCGCCGGGTTTCACGGCATCAGGACGGTGTGCGAATGACGACATCGGGTTCTCCGAGGGTAAAGCGGCGCGCGACGGCCACCGTGATCCACGACGCGAGCGCGAACGGCGCGGTGAGCGCGACGATGCCCGCCTGCATCGCAAACCACTGGATCAGCGCGGCCAGCGCGGCGGCCGCCAGCGCCGCGCGGGTGCCGCGCGACATCAGCGCGAGTGCGGCGAGTGCGCCGTTGAAGCCTAGCAGGCCGTCGGCGAACGTGGCGCCGCTCGCGCCGAGCGTGACCAGCAGCACGGTCGACACGATCGCGCCGGCCAGCGCGAGCGCGGCCGCGCGTCGCGATGCGGCGGCGATGCCGGCGACGATCAGCGCGCCGGCCCACGCGCCTTGCGCGAACGTGGTTTGTGCGACGCCCGACAGCAGCGCGGGGGCGAACGATTCGAGCGTCGGAGCGGTCGCGGCAGACATCGCGCCTGCATGCTGCGCCGCGACAAACGGCAGCCACAGCACGGTGGCGACGAGGCACGGGCTCGAATACGGACATTGCCGCCATTTCGCGAGCGGCGTGCGGATCGCGCGCTGCACGAGCCCGGCGCCGGTCGCGGCGAGCGGCACCAGCGCGAGTGTCGCGAGCGCGCTCGGGGCGAACAGCACGACCACCAGCGCGGCCAGCGCGCCGTTGAAGCCGTGCAGTCCCTGTTCGACGTCGCGGCGCGGTGCGCCGGTCAGCACCGCGGTCAGGTTCGCGCCCGCCGCGCCGACGAGCGCCGCGCACGCGAGCCGCAGGTCGGTCAGCGCAAGGGCGGCGACCAGCATCGCGCCCGTGAACGCGTTCGCCTGCAGCACGATCTGTCCGATACTGCGCAGCAGGATGCGCAGGTCGATCGACGGCGAAGCGGAGCGGGCGGTAGGCATGGTGACGGCGGAACAGGACGAGCCGCGAGCATAGGACACAATGTCATGCACCGGAATAGGGAATTCTGGATAGTCGGAATTTGTGGCGGGTGCCCTGAAGTGGGGCAAGGAGCGGCGGTCGGTGCTATTCCGGAGCGCGGATCAGCGTTTTCGCCGGATTTGTAAGACCGGATAGCAGGTTCGGATCGTTGCTATTGTTTTCGTGCATGCAAGGAGACGGAACGATGCGGGAAGTGCGCTGGGCGTCGCTCGAGGGCGACGGGATCGAACATCTGACGTTCGAGCGGGGCGACGGCGGCATCGTCGTCGAAAGCGCGGTGGTCGGCCAGCGGTACGGCCGCGCGTACGGGCTGGCGTACCGGGTCGAGTGCGATCCGCGGTGGCGGGTGACGTACGCGGCGCTCCGGGTGATGGGCGGCGGCACGCTCGAACTGCGCGGCGACGGGGCGGGGCACTGGCGCGACGGAGCAGGCCGCGCGCTGCCGGAACTGGACGGCTGCGTCGATATCGACATCGCGGCCACGCCGTTCACGAATGCGTTGCCGATCGGCCGCCTTGGCCTCGCGCGCGGCGAACGGCGGCCGATCGACGTCGCCTACATCTCGACGCCGGACCTGACCGTGAAGCCGGTCAAGCAGGCCTATGCGTGCATCGAGCCCGGCCGGCGCTATCGCTACGAAGGGATCTTCCGGGATTTCACCGCGGAAATGGACATCGACGCCGACGGGCTCGTGATCGACTACGAAACGCTGTTCAAGCGCCTGCCGACGATGCGCTGAATCGCTGCGGGCGCTGTCGTCGCGACCGCCGGCCTTTCCTGCGCCGTCGCGAACCGATCGATCCGCGATGCGATCAGATCGGGATCGCGCAGCACGATCCAGTGTGCGCCGTCGATTTCCTCGCGCACGTGCTCACCGAGCCAGCGGTCGAGATCGATCGACATCTCCGGCGTCACATAGCGATCGCGCACCGGCACGAGAATCTGCACCGGCGCCTGCGCGTGCCGTTCGCGCGGCTTGCTCGCCCGCGCGAGGAAATTCGCGCGATAGAGTTTCAGCCCGTTCAGCGCATTCTTCAGCTGGGAAGGATCGCGTTCCGGCCGCACGCGTTCGGTGAGCTGCAGCCAGCGCGGCCACAGCGCGGCGGCGCCGAGCCGCCAGACCAGCGACGGCACGACCGGCAGATGGAAGAACGCGATGTACCACGACTTCAGGCTTTGCCTGAGCCGCATCTTCGCGCGGAACACGTGATCGAGGCACGGGCCGGAGATCGACGTGTACGACGCGATCCGGCCGCGAAACGCCGGGTCGGTCACGGCCTCCCAGCACTGGATCGAGCCCCAGTCGTGGCCGACCAGATGGAACGGCCGGCCGCCGCAGGTCGCGTCGGCGACGGCCCTCAGGTCGTCCGCGAGCCGCGCGAGCGCGTAGTCCGCCCGGCGGCGCGGCGCATCGGACGCACCGGCGCCGCGCACGTCGTACGCGATCACGCGATAGCGCTTCGCGAGCCGTGCGCGGATCGGCGCCCACACGGCCGCCGAATCGGGGTAGCCGTGCACCAGGATCAGCGGCGGCGCGCGACGCGGGCCGCTGACGTAGACGGCGAGTTTCACGTCGCCGGAGCGGACGGGCAGCATCTCGTGTGCGCGCGCCATGGCGTCATGCCTGCGGAACCGGATGCAGCGGCACGCGGCGCGGCGCGGCCTGTGCCGCATAGCGCGCGTTGGTCGCATCGATGTTCGCGAGCAGCGTGTCGAGGCCCTGCAGATACTGGTGGTTGTCGTGGTCCCACGGATGGAAGCCCGGACGGAAATAGTCGAGCCATTCGCCCGCGATGCTCGGGAACACGCCGGTCTTCGGGCTGTACAGATACTTCACGAGACGCCACATGCCGCCGAACCCGCCGTGCCTGCGACGATGCGACAGCATCAGCCGCACGTGGAAGTCGAACACGATCGTCCAGAACATCGCGGTGGTCAGCAGCATCGTGGTGGTGCGCAGCAGGTAGCGGCCGATGCCCGGCTTCATCACGGCGTTCCATACGTCGTACGACACGGCCTTGTGCTCCGTTTCCTCCATCGCGTGCCACATCCACATCTGCTGATAGCCTTCGACCGACCCGTCGATCCGGTGCTCGTGGCCCGACAGCAGCTGGTTCGCGAGGATCGCGGTGTAGTGCTCGAGCGCGATCGTGATCGCGAGCTGCATCGAGTGCGGCAGCACTTTCCTGAAGAAGCCGAGGATCGTCCACAGCCGCTTGTCGAGCTTGTGCGCGGGCAGGCCGGACGATTGCAGCAGGTCGTTGTACTCGATGTGCTCGCGCGTGTGCATCGCTTCCTGGCCGATGAAGCCGAGCACCTGCTTCTTCAGCTCCGGATCCTCGATGCGGTCGCGATAGTTGCGCACCGAGTCCATGAAGAAGCGCTCGCCGGCCGGGAACAGCAGCGACAGCGCGTTCATGAAGTGCGTGACCGGCACGCCCTGGACGTGCCAGTCCTTCGCGTGTTCGGGCGGCAGCGCGAACCGGATGTCGCGCCGCACGGGCATCATGTTCGGGGTTGTCATGATTGTTCTCCTCCCTGATTGCCTGCGTTGTTGTAGGTGGCGTGAAGCGGGGCGGCCGTCGGCGCGCCGTAGCGGGCCGCCGTGCGGCGGGCCTTCGCGGCCTCGCGGCGCGACTTCAGCACGACGAGCGCCTGATACGCGGCCGGCAGCACGCGCACCATCCAGTCGGCGGCCTTGGCGTCGCGGCCGATCAGCACGCGGCGCTTGTTCCTGCGCACGCCGGCGAGGATCGTGCGCGCCGCGTCGTCCGGCGTCGTGATGAAGAACTTCTCGAAGTCGTCCTTGCCTTGCTGCTCGCTCTCGATCATGAAGCCGATCATGTTCTTCGCGATGCGGCTCGACTGCGCGATGTTGGTGCGGATGCCGCCCGGATGCACGCAGGTGGCCGACACGCCGCAGCGCTGCATGTCGAGCTCCTGGCGCAGCGATTCGGTGAAGCCGCGCACCGCGTACTTGGTCGCGTTGTAGCCGCTCATCCCCGGCTGCGCGAAGATCCCGAAGATGCTCGACGTGTTGATCACGTGGCCGTCGCCGGTCGCCTTCAGGTGCGGCAGGAATGCTTTCGTGCCGTGCACGACGCCCCAGAAGTTGATGTTCATGATCCACTCGAGATCGCTGTATTCCATGCCGTCGATCGTGCTCGACAGCGCGACGCCCGCGTTGTTGAACACGAGGTTGATCTTGCCGTGTTCCCGCGCGGTTTCGTCGGCCCACGCGAACATCGCGTCGCGGTCGCCGACGTCGAGCACGCGCGTCGAGACGCGCACCTTCGGCGCGATCGCGCGGACGATCCGCTCGGTTTCGGCGAGGCCGACGCCGTTCTTGTCGGCGAGCGACACGTGGCAGCCGGCCTGCGCGAGCTGGACCGCGAGCGAGCGGCCCATGCCCGAGCCTGCGCCCGTGATCGCGGCGACCTTGTTGGCGAAATCTCTCATGTCGGTGGCTCCTTGTCTGACTCAGGCCGCTTCGATGGAAGCGGAAGCGGCGGGCGCGGCGACGGGCCGCGCGCTGGTGTCGTATTGCGGCGCGCGATACGCGTGGTAATCGGCGATCGAGAAGTGCGCGGTCGCCTGGCGGAAGCGCCAGGTGAAGCCCGGCCACAGCGTCGTGTTCTTGCCGGTGCGCGGATCGAGATACCAGCTCTTGCAGCCGCCGGTCGACCAGATCGCCTTCTTCAGCTTGCCTTGCAGCGCGCTGTTGAACTGCGCCTCGACGAGCGGGCGCACCTCGATCGCATCCGCGCGTTCGCGGTGCATTGCCTGCAGCGCGCCGAGGATGTATTCGATCTGCGACTCGATCATGAACACCATCGAGTTGTGGCCGAGGCCCGTGTTCGGGCCGACGATCATGAAGAAGTTCGGGTAGCCCGGCAGCGTCGTGCCGAGATACGCGTGCGCGCCGTCGCGCCACGCATCGACGATGTCGAGGCCGCCGCGGCCGATGATCGCGCCGCGCGGATACGGGTCGGCGACCTGGAAGCCCGTGCCGTAGATCAGGCAGTCGACTTCATGGCGCTTGCCGTCGGTCGTCACGACCGCATCGGCTTCGATGTGGTCGATGCCGGTCGTGATCACGTCGACGTTCTTGCGCGACAGCGCCGGGTAGTAGTCGTTCGAGATCAGCACGCGCTTGCAGCCGAGCGTGTAGTCCGGCGTGACGGCCTGGCGCAGCGCCGGATCGGGAATCTGCTTGCGGATGTGGCGCAGCGCGAGCTTCTGCACGTTCTTCATCAGCCCCGGATGGATCGCGAAGCCGAGCACGCGCGATTCGAGCATCCAGTAGATGCCGCTGCGCACGGCCTTCTGCGTGAACGGCAGCGTACGGAACAGCCACTTCTCCACGCCGCTCAGGTTGCGGTCGGGTTTCGGCATGATCCACGGCGGCGTGCGCTGGAACAGCGCGAGCGCCTTCACGCGCGGCGCGATCTGCGGCACGAACTGGATCGCGCTCGCGCCGGTGCCGATCACCGCGACGCGCTTGCCTTCGAGCGCGTAGTCGTGATCCCACTGCTGCGAATGGAACGCGCGGCCCTGGAAGGTTTCGACGCCGGGAATCGCCGGCAGCGCGGCGCGCGACAGGCCGCCCATTCCCGACACCAGCACGCGCGCCGACAGCCGCTTGCCGTTCGCGAACGTGAGGCGCCAGCGCTGCGCGGCTTCGTCGTACTCGGCGCGCCGCAACTCGTGGTTCAGGCGCAGGTGCGGGCCGACGCCGAAGCGCTGCACGCAGTCTTCCAGATACGCGCGGATTTCCGGCTGCGGCGCGAACATGCGCGTCCAGCGCGGGTTCGGCGCGAACGAGAACGAATAGACGTGCGATTGCACGTCGCATGCACACCCGGGGTAATGATTGTCGCGCCACGTGCCGCCGACCGACGCCGCCTTTTCGAGGACGACGAAGTCGGTGACGCCTGTTTGCCGCAGGCGAATGGCCATCCCGAGACCGGCGAAGCCGGTGCCGATGATGGCGATGTCGATGGTTTCGTCCAGGCCGTCGTGGCCGGGCGGGCCGAAAGGCAACGTGCGAGCATTCATCCGGGTGTCTCCGATTTGGCTCATTTTCGAATGTTACATTGTTTGATGTAACGATAGTGGGTGAGCCCGGAAACCGCAAGAGGCTAGAAGCGGCGCTCTAAGGGCCGGAAGCCACGCGGGAAAAGGCTGAGCGGGGTTTGGAACGGTTCGGTTTCCGCATCGCGGGAGGCGCGGAAACGGCCGTCGGCGGGGCGTGGGAGGCAGCGGGCGAGGCCGCCGGCATGCGGCGGCCTGTTTGAAACACAATCAGGGACGGATCGAGCGGGCGGTCGTCTCATGGAAAACCCCGGCCACGATCGTGACCTGCGCGAGCGCGTAGAGCCCCCAGATCAGGTAGTCGATGCCGGGAAAGCCGCCGAGGAAGCGGCCGACGCCGATCAGCGTGTCGGAGCCGACGAAGATCAGGCTGCCGACGGCGACCAGCGGGCCGCGCGTGCGGGCCGCCAGCGCGAAGCTCGCCATCGCGCACAGCACGAGCATGTAGACGGCTACCGGCGCGAGCAGGTCGCCCAGGTGCGGCAGGAACGCGGCGTAGAACGCCGGCGCGGCGATCCACAGCGCGATCAGCGCGACGATGCGCCAGCCGTGCGGCCGCGCGCGCCAGCGCAGGAAGATCGCGCAGTAGCACAGATGCGTGAGCAGGAAGGCGCCGAGGCCGAGCACGAACGACAGCGGCCAGTCGGGCAGCGCGAGCAGCACGTCGCCGAGCACGGCCGTCGCGAGCGCGGCGCACAGCCACGTGCGTTCGCGCGGCGCGGCGCAGGTGCTGCCGGCCGCGAGCAGCAGGATGCCCATTGCCGCTTTCGCGGCCGCCTGGCCGGGATAGGGGGCGGCCGCGAGCGACAGTCCGTACAGCAACGCGGCGGCGACGGCGAGCGGCCAGAGCCGGCGATAGGTGGCGGGAAGCGTGGCGATCAAGGCGGGGGTCTCCGGGTTCTCGTTGTCTGCGGCCGATGGCGGTGCCTTCGCGGCCGTGACTGCCGGCCATTATCCGGAAGAACGGTGGCGCGGGAACCGGCGAATCCTTCTAGATCGGTCGTGACGACGGCAGTGGCGGCGTGGTGTCATTTCGTCGCGCCGGGCGAGACGGACGCCCCGCGCAGGGGGGCCACCGGCTGGCGCCGTAAAGTTGCTTGCGCAACCATGTGGCGCCTTTTTGAAGGTGCCGGCCGGTTGCTCGCCGTCGAACCGATCGGACAACCGGACCGGCTGCCTCGAGGGCTGCGTCACGCGGCGCTGACCGGATTTCGCGACGCCATCGGAGCGGCGCGGCATGCGCGCGAACGATCGTGCATCTGTCGCGCCCGGTGCGGCGTGGCCGATTATTCGGCCGTCTGGTCGGCGAGCATCCGTTTCAGCGTTCGTGGATGAACGCTGAAATACTGCGCGACGTCGGTCATCGACTGGGTCTTCAGCATCTCCAGCGCCTGTGCGCGTTGCTGCGCGTCGAGCGCGCGCTTGCGACCGAGTGCCTTCCCGCGCGCCCGTGCCGCTGCCATGCCGGCGCGCGTTCGTTCGCTGATCAGGCTTCGCTCGAACTGGGCGAGGGCGGCCATCATGTGAAAGATCAGGATGCCGCCCGAGGATTTCGTATTGATCGATTCCATGATCGAACCGAACTGAACGCCGCGGCCCTCGAGATGCGTGACGAGATCCACCAGTTTGCCGAGCGAGCGGCCAAGGCGATCGAGACGCCAGACCATCAGCAAATCACCGGATGCGAGCTTTTCCAGCGCGGCATCGAGGCCGGGGCGGCAGAAGTCGGCGCCGGAGATGCCCTGATCGCTGAAGATCCTGTTGCAGCCGGCCTGGGTCAACGCATCGATCTGCAATTGCAGATTCTGTTCGTCCGTCGACACCCGTGCATATCCGATGATCATGTCGTCCTCCGCTTTCGTTCTAGGCCGAAGGCAAGACAGGCGTGCATGCAGGGTTGTGTGATCCTCTCGTATCGATGTCGCGTCATTCGATGGCGACGTTCTTGTATTTGCTTCAATACCTTCAATTTAACCTCTTAATAAGGGTGGCTATCCCGCCGGACCGGGCAGCTGACAACCGGCGAGCGGCCGCTGCCTCGGACGGGGCGAGGTTCGGCGCTTTTGAGTCCCGATTGCTGAAATGAGACGGTATATGCCGCTTTTAAATTTGAACGGCAACGCTATTCGGCGATCGGCGACGCACGGAATTTTGCAATTGGGAATTAACCCGGTGCCGGAGTCGCGGGCTATCAAAAAGCACGAAAACGTTTAAATGCGGGGAGATATATTCGTCCCACCATTCCAATCGTTAAGAATGGTTAACTTCAGGGCGCCCGTGTAAATTCTACTGGACAAAAAGGGTCGGTTTTGTCCGGCCCATCAGCAAGCCGGGCACCCCCTGATACGACGGACCTTCGCCGGTACCGAAGAGCTTTTCTAGGAATTTGATACAAGGGACCGGTTTTGTTCAGGCCCCGAGTTGGCGGCGAAATGCAAAAAATTCCAAGGATTCACGTTTGGTCCGGCTTTTGCCCTGCTCGTCATCCGTTTCGGAGTACCTCTGAGTCGGTAATTATTGCTGATCGTTGAGTGCGGATAATCACTGAAAGACAGTGGAGTGGATGTGTTGTCAATCAGCAACAAGTCACCAGCGAATGCGATGCCTGCGAGGTCGAGTCGTACGCGTTGCCGGCAACGCGTGCCGCTTCGTCGAAGCGATTTTCCAGGGAGCGGGTATTTTTCGATTCGAATTAACTGATATTTAATTTGTAGATTCCTGGCGAATTATTGAGCTGATCGATTGAATTTCTGTTTTATGGATTGACAGGCGGCATCAAATGGGCAAACCCGCTGAAGAGATGGATCGACCGGATTGCGGCGGCATATTCGCGCAGGCAAGCCAGATGATTGCCGCTTTGTTGAGCGTGTCTTCTCTCGAGCACATCGAGGATGTGGACGCGTATGTCGGCTCGCTGGAGGCCGTCGTGTTCGAACTCATAGCACGGCGCGTCGACAGGGCATCACGATGCGCGGCACGGGCGGCATACAGGCAGGGTATCGCGACGGGATTTCGTGATTCGGCGCAGCGCGTGTCGCGTGACGCGCTGCCGGGCGCGTCGAGGCATTCGCAACGGCAGGTATCGCCGCAATTGACGGCGATAAGACAGGCGGGCGAAGAGCATGGCCGGGCGATTCGGCTCGAGATTGCTCGAGGGAGGGCGATGGCTCACGGTGACTGACGACGTGCACGGGGCTGGGCGGACCGTAGGCGGGATCGAGTAGCGCATCGTGTTTCCATGCGTTCAGGATCATGAAAATAAATAAGTATTCCTATTTATAAACTCAAGGGCCGTGCGAGGAACAACGTCGTGAGACGGCGCGTGAGCCGAAAAGGTGATGAAGATGAACAAGTCATACCGGACCATTTGGAATGAGTCGCTTGGGGCGTGGGTTGCGGCTTCGGAGCTTGCAACCGCAAGAGGAAAGCGCAGTCGCTCGTCGAAGATTCAGACTGCGGCAGGGTTGCTGCTGATCGGCGCGGTACAGCTGGCGCAAGGGAACACGATTGCGTTTTCTGGTGCGCAGGCTTGTGGAAACAGTGGCGGAGTGGGGCCGGACGGGACGAGATCCTATGCTGCCGGCTCGCTTCCGGTCGATGGCAGCGGCACCTATACGACCGTCGCAGGTTGCAGCGCGAATGGCGCCAATCTTCTCGGGGTCACGCTTTTTGGCGCGTATGCGGCTGCAACGGGCGACGGTGCGGTCGCGTTGGGCATGGGGGCGAGTGCCGGGAAATGGGCGACGTCGCTCGGCTTGCAAACCACTGCATCCGGCGTATCGTCGGTCGCGATCGGTTTCAATGCCACCGCCGCCGGAACGGGGTCCGGGAGTATCGCGGTCGGTAATGCCGCCGTTGCGACGGGGGGATCGAACAGTATCGCGATTGGCACGAATGCCTTTGCGAACGGCGGAGGCGCCGGGAATTCGATGGCGGTCGGCAATCTGGCGACTGCCACGGGAAACAATGCATCCGCGTTGGGGAACGGTGCGGTCGCAAGTAACGTGAATGCGTCGGCACTGGGCACGCAGGCAGTGGCGTCCGGGTCGGCTTCGGTGGCGGCCGGCACCAAGGCAACTGCGTCGGGAGCCAATTCCGTTGCCATCGGAAATACATCCACGGCGGCGGCAGCTTCGGCGGTGGTGCTCGGCGACACGAACGTCGTGGCCGCCACCGCAGGCACGGGCTCGACGGCGATCGGCTACAAATCGAGCGTCACGGGCGGTACCGGCGCCGTGGCCATCGGCAGCCAGCAGACGGTCAGCGGTAACGGTGCCGTCGCCATCGGCGATCCGAACAGCGCGACCGGCACGGGCGCCGTTGCCGTCGGCGCGAACAATACCGCGAACGGGCAAGGCGCGCTCGCGCAGGGCAACAGCAACACGGCGACCGGCCAGGGATCCATCGCGCTCGGCAATACGTCGACCGCCGGCAGCGCGGGCGCGCTGGCGCTGGGCGACACGGCGAGCGTGGCCGCCGCGGCCACAAAAGGCGTCGCGCTCGGCGCGGGGGCGGCGGCCAACAATGCGAACGATGTTGCGCTCGGCGCCAATTCGGTGACGGCCGCGTCGAACCCGACGGCGACGGGCACGATCGGCGGCGTGACGTACAACTACGCGGGCGCGGCGCCGACGAGCGTCGTGAGCGTGGGCGCCGCCGGTGCGGAGCGCCAGATTACCAACGTGGCGGCGGGGCGCGTGACGGCGACCAGTACCGACGCGATCAACGGGTCGCAATTGTTCGCGACCAACACGGCGATTAACAGCCTGTCGACGTCGACGTCGACGGGTCTTTCAACGGCGACGAGCTCGATCACGTCGCTGTCGACGTCGGCATCGACGGCGATCGTTGCAGCGAAGACGCATTACTACAGCGTGAATGACAACGGCACGCAGCAGGGCAACTACAACAATGACGGCGCCACGGGTGCCAACTCGCTCGCGGCCGGGGTGGCGGCGTCGGCGTCGGGGGTAAGCAGTATCGCGATCGGCAAGGGCGCGCTGGCATCGAATCAGAGTGCCTCCGCGCTCGGCGACTCCGCCACCGCTTCCGGCACCGGCGGTTTGGCGCTGGGCTTCGGGACGGTGGCATCGGGCTATTCGTCCATGGTAATCGGGAATACATCGACCGCATCGGGCCAGGGAAGCGTGGCGATGGGGACCGGCGCGCAGGCGATTGCAAATGGGGCCTACGCACTGGGGTCGAGTGCAACGGCGTCAGGCGTTTCGAGCCTGGCGGCGGGCATCAACACGAAAGCGATCGGCGGCAATTCCGCCGCGCTCGGGCAAGGTTCGATCGCGACCGGTTCGCTTTCTCTTGCCGCGATGCAAGGCGCGAATGCATTCGGTGATAGCAGCGTCGCGCTGGGCGTGAACAGTCAGGCGGGCGCATCGGGTTCGACGACGCTCGTCGACGACGTGTCGATCGGGAAGAATTCGACGGCGAGCGGAGGATCTTCCGTTTCGCTCGGGGTGGCCTCGAAGGCTCTGGCTGGTTCAGGTGTTTCGATCGGCAATAGCGCGAGCGCGGTTGCCGCGGGGGGGGTGGCGCTCGGCCAAAACGCGGCGGCCAACAATGCGAACGATGTCGCGCTGGGCTCGCGGTCGGTGACGGCGGCGGCGAATCCGACGGCGACGGGTACGGTCGGCGGCGTGACATATAACTATGCCGGTACGACGCCGGCTAGCGTGGTGAGCGTGGGCGCGCCGGGCGCGGAGCGTCAGATCACGAACGTGGCGGCCGGTCGGGTCACGGCGACGAGCACGGATGCGATCAACGGGTCGCAGTTGTTCGCGACGAACACGGCGATCGACAGTTTGTCCACCTCGACGTCGACGGGTCTGTCGAGTGCGACGAGTTCGATCACATCGCTGTCGACGGGTTTGTCGTCGACGAACAGCAGCGTGACGTCGTTGTCGACGTCGACGTCGACAGGGTTGTCGAGCGCGACGAGTTCGATTACGTCCTTGTCGACCTCGACGTCCACAGGCTTGTCGAGCGCGACAAGTTCGATCACGTCACTGTCTACCTCGACTTCGACGGCGATCGAGGCGGCGAAGACGCACTATTACAGCGTGAACGACAACGGCACGCAGCAAGGCAACTACAACAACGACGGCGCGACCGGCATCAACGCACTGGCAGCCGGCACGAATGCCACGGCGGCGGGCGCCAGCGCAGTCGCGATCGGTGACGGCGCGACCGGCAGCGCGGCCGGTACGGTAGCAGCGGGTCAGAACGCAGTAGCGAACAACGCCGGTGACGTGGCGTTGGGTTCGAACTCGGTGACGGCGGCGGCGAATCCGACGGCCTCGGGCACGGTGGGCGGCACGACCTACAACTACGCGGGTACCACGCCGACGAGCGTGGTGAGCGTGGGCGCACCGGGCGCGGAACGCCAGATCACGAACGTGGCAGCGGGTCAGGTGACGGCAACCAGTACGGATGCGATCAACGGTTCGCAGCTGTTCGCGACGAACACGGCGATCGACAGTCTGTCGACGTCGACGTCAACCGGTCTGTCGAGTACAACGAGTTCGATCGCGTCGCTGTCGACATCGACCTCGACGGGTCTGTCGACGACGGACAGCAATGTGGCGTCGCTGTCGACATCGACGTCCACGGGCCTGTCGAGTGCGACGAGTTCGATTACGTCCTTGTCGACCTCGACGTCGACCGCGGTCAACGCCGCGAAAACGCACTACTACAGCGTGAACGACAACGGCACGCAGCAGGGCAACTACAACAACGACGGCGCGACCGGCATCAATGCACTGGCAGCCGGCACGAACGCCACGGCGGCGGGCGCCAGCGCAGTCGCGATCGGTGACGGCGCGACCGGCAGCGCGGCCGGTACGGTAGCAGTGGGTCAGAGCGCAGTGGCGAACAACGCCGGTGACGTGGCGTTGGGTTCGAACTCGGTGACGGCGGCGGCGAATCCGACGGCCTCGGGCACGGTGGGCGGCACGACCTACAACTACGCGGGCACGACGCCGACGAGCGTGGTGAGCGTGGGCGCGCCGGGCGCGGAACGCCAGGTCACGAACGTGGCTGCGGGTCAGGTGACGGCGACGAGCACGGATGCGATCAACGGTTCGCAACTGTTCGCGACGAACACGGCGATCGACAGTCTGTCGACCTCGACGTCAACCAGTTTGTCGAGCACGACGAGTTCAATCATGTCTTTGTCGACCTCGACCTCAACAGGTATCACGTCGTTGTCGACGGGTCTGTCGTCGACGGACAGCAATGTGGCGTCGCTGTCGACATCGACGTCCACGGGCCTGTCGAGTGCGACGAGTTCGATTACGTCCTTGTCGACCTCGACGTCGACCGCGGTCAACGCCGCGAAAACGCATTACTACAGCGTGAACGACAACGGCACGCAGCAAGGCAACTACAACAACGACGGCGCGACCGGCATCAACGCGCTGGCGGCGGGTACGAATGCCACGGCGGCAGGTGCAAGCGCGGTGGCGGTCGGCGACGGCGCGACTGGCAGCGCGGCCGGTACGGTTGCAGTGGGTCAGAACGCAGTAGCGAACAACGCCGGTGACGTGGCGCTGGGCGCGAACTCGGTGACGGCGGCGGCGAATCCGACGGCCTCGGGCACGGTGGGCGGCACGACCTACAACTACGCGGGTGCCACGCCGACGAGCGTGGTGAGCGTGGGCGCACCGGGCGCGGAACGCCAGATCACGAACGTGGCGGCGGGTCAGGTGACGGCGACGAGCACGGATGCGATCAACGGTTCGCAACTGTTCGCGACGAACACGGCGATCGACAGTCTGTCGACGTCGACGTCAACCGGTCTGTCGAGTACAACGAGTTCGATCGCGTCGCTGTCGACCTCAACCTCGACGGGTATCGGCTCGCTGTCGACGGGGCTGTCGACGACGGACAGCAACGTTGCATCGCTGTCCACGTCGACGTCGACCGGCATCGGTTCGTTGTCGACCGGGTTGTCGACGACCGACAGTAGCGTTGCATCGCTGTCGACTTCCACGTCGACTGCGGTCAACGCGGCGAAGACGCACTATTACAGCGTGAACGACAACGGCACGCAGCAGGGCAACTACGATAACGACGGCGCGACCGGCATCAACGCTCTGGCGGCCGGGACCAACGCCACGGCGGCAGGTGCGAGTGCGGTGGCGGTGGGCGACGGCGCGAACGCGAATTCTGATGGCGCGGTGGCAATCGGCCAGAACGCGATGGCCACGGGCGGTCAGGCCGTATCGATCGGCGTGGGCAACACGGCGAGCGGTGACGGCGCGGTGGCGATCGGCGATCCGAACGTCGCGACGGGCACGGGTGCGGTGGCGATGGGCGCGAACAACACGGCGAACGGTCAGGGCGCGGTGTCGCTGGGCAACGCGAACGTCGCGACGGGCCAGGGTTCTGTCGCGTTGGGCAACACGTCGTCGGCGAACGCAGCGGGTTCGATCGCGCTCGGTTCGAACGCGGTGGCGAACAACGCGAACGATGTGGCGCTGGGTTCGAATTCGGTGACGGCGGCGCCGAACCCGACGGCGACGGGTACGGTGGGCGGCGTGACATACAACTATGCGGGTACCACGCCGACGAGCGTGGTGAGCGTGGGCGTGCCGGGCGCGGAACGTCAGGTCACGAACGTCGCAGCCGGTCAGGTGACGGCGACGAGCACGGACGCAATCAACGGCTCGCAACTGTTCGCGACGAACACGGCCATTGACAGCCTGTCGACCTCCTCGTCGACCGGCCTGTCGAGCGCGACGAGTTCGATTACGTCCTTGTCCACCTCGACTTCGACGGGCATTACGTCGCTGTCGACGGGGCTGTCGTCGACAGACAGCAACGTGACGTCGTTGTCGACGTCGACGTCCACGGGTCTGTCGAGCGCGACGAGTTCGATTACCTCCTTGTCCACCTCGACTTCGACGGGCATTACGTCGTTGTCGACGGGTCTGTCGTCGACGGACAGCAACGTGACATCGCTGTCGACGTCGACGTCCACGGGTCTGTCGAGCGCGACGAGTTCGATTACGTCCTTGTCCACCTCGACCTCGACCGGCATTACGTCGCTGTCGACGTCGACATCCACGGGTCTGTCGAGCGCGACAAGTTCGATCACGTCACTGTCTACCTCGACTTCGACAGCGATCGAGGCGGCGAAGACACATTACTTCAGCGTGAACGACAACGGCACGCAGCAAGGCAACTACAACAACGACGGCGCGACCGGCATCAACGCGCTGGCGGTGGGTACGAATGCCACGGCGGCGGGCGCCAGCGCAGTCGCGATCGGTGACGGCGCGACCGGCAGCGCGGCCGGTACGGTTGCAGTGGGTCAGAACGCAGTAGCGAA
>NZ_CABVLY010000004.1 GCF_902498995.1 Burkholderia anthina | reverse complement strand
CGCCGGCCGGCAGCAGCGCGGCGGCCCAGCCGCCGGCGAGCCGGCGCAGCGCCGTGCGGCGGCCCGTGCGGTGCGGGTGGTGCGTGCGAAAGCGGGAATCGGTCATGGTCGAAGCCGCGCGGTGCGAGCTACGCGGCAGCATGCGGAAAAACGCGTATTGTCGGCAACGGGGCGCGACGCGGCAAACAAGCATTCCCGCTTTGCTTATCGTGCCGCGCCCGCCGCGCGCGTCGTGCGTGCGGTCAGAACTTCACGCGCAGCCCGCTGACGAACGCGAGCTGGCGATTCGTCGACGACGCGGTGCCGATGTTCGAGATTGCCGCGATCTTGCGATAGCCGCCCGACGTCGCGGTGCTCGCATCGCCGGCCGCGAGCTGGTAGATGCCGGACAGATAGATGTCGGTGCGCTTGGACAACGCGTAGTCGAACCCGAGCGTGAACTGGTGCCAGCGCGGTTTCAGCGTCTGGCCGCCGGTGCCCGGCAGGCCGTTCGCGCGTCCGTCGGTGAACGTGTAGACGCCGATCAGCGTTGCCGCCGGCGTGATCTGGTAGCGGCCGTTGACGTCGTAGTTGTTGAGCTTGCGCGACGAGCCGTCGAGATAGTCGAGCTGCGTGTGGCTCCACGCGAAGCCGAGCGTCGTGCGGCCGAGCGCGTAGCTCGCGCCCACGACGCCGATCTGCTGCTTGCGCACGCCGCCGTTCAGCCCGTAGAAGAACCCGCCGCTGTAGTCGTTGCCGGTCGTCGAGGTCGCGCCGCCCACCGCGCCGCTGGTGTTCGACGTCGTGCTCGGGTTGTTCAGCCGCACGTAGCCGGCGCCCGCCGACAGCGGGCCGTTCACGTAGTTGGCCGACACGCCCCATGCGTTGTTGTTCGAGAAGCCCGTGCCCGCGCCGCCGTTCGCCTGGTTGCTGAACGCGTACAGCACGTCGGCCGTGAAGCCGGCGATCGTCGCGCTGCGGAACTTCACCGCGTTGTTGATCCGGAAGCTCTGGTTCATGTTGTCGTTGTCGCCGACATGGGTTGCCGGCGACCAGAAGCCGGAGCCCGAATACTGCGCGACGAGATCGGTGATCGGCTCGTACTGGCGGCCGAACGTCAGCGTGCCGATGCCGGTCTTGCCCAGGCCCACGTACGCGGAACGGCCGAACAGGCGGCCGCCCTGGCCGAGCCCGCCGTCGCTCGGCCGGAATCCGCTTTCGAGGGTGAACACGGCCTGCAGGCCGTCGCCGAGATCCTCGACGCCTTTCAGGCCCCAGCGGCTGCCGCTCAGCTTGCCGCTCGTCTGCTGGATGTTGCTCGCGCCGCCCTGGTTGTTCGTATAGGCGAAGCCGGCATCGACGAGGCCGTACAGCGTGACGGAGCTCTGCGCGTGCGCGCCGAGGGAACCGACCGAAACCAAACCCAGGACTACCGATTTCTTGATCATGAATATCCTCTGTTTTTTATGGGTACATCTGCGAGGATCACGATGCTATTGAGTCCGGGTCGCGCGACGAACGGCCGATCCGTGGTTTGCAAATCGTCGGATTATTGAATTGCAATGCGCGTCGCCGCGCGCCCGGCGCGACCGTCGCCATCGCATCCGCGCTGCCTGCTGGCGCGGACGCATCGCATGAACGGCGAACGCCGACCGGCCGGAACGGACGGTCGCGGTCATATCGATCGATGCAATCGTTGGATGGGGCGCGCGCGGGTTGCGACGGTGCCGATGTTTTTATGCAACGGGGTGCTGGGCGGGAGCGAGCCGATGCAGTAGACGCGCAGAAATATGGATTCCGCGAAACGTGCGCAGGTCGTGCCGCGGCGGAATCACGGAGCCGCGCGCCCGCCGCCCCCGCCATCGGGCGGGACGCACCCGGCTATTCGTCGAGCTCGGCCGACACGGCGCGCACGCGCTTGCGGATCTCCGAATCCAGAATCAGCCGCCCGCGCAACTTTCCCTTCATCCGCTTCACGTGCTTCGGCGCCTCGGTCATGTGCTCGACCATCAGCGCGCGGACGCGTTCGACGTCGCGTTCGCGGGCGGCCTGCAGGATCGAGCGGTGAATCGCCACGTTCGCTTCGCCGAAACGCTTGTGCTCGGCGATCGGCGTGTCGTTCCGGAACTCGATCAGTTGCCGGATCATCTCGTTGATCAGCTCGCAACTGAAGCGCAGGAACGGATTCGGGTTCGCGGCGGCGAGGATGTCGTGGAACGTCATGTCCTCCTGCCGCTGCCGCACCAGATGACCGCGTTCCGGCTCGCCCGACGAGCCGTCGCAGCATGCGATGTTGGCCTCGAGCGCGGCGAAATCCTGCTCCGTCAGATGCGGCACCGCGCCCGCGGCCAGCTCGGGTTCGAGCAGCTTGCGCACGGTGTAGATGTCGTCGATGGTGACGTCCTTGAAGAAAAGGTAGTTCTGCAGCAACTGCAGCGTCCGGTCGAGCGGCACCTCGACCACCATCCCGCCGCCCGTCGGCCCGGTCGTGACCTTGATCAGGCCTTGTACTTCCAGCGACTTCAACGCCTCGCGGATCGTGCTCTTGCTGACCGCATAGAGCTGCTGCAGCTCGGCTTCGCGCGGCAGGCGGTCGCCGGGCTTCAGGTCCTTTTCCGTAATGAGCCGCTTGATTTCCTCCGCGACGAGATCCGCGCGCTTCGGCTGCTTGATTTCGACCGCGAGGCCTGCCCTGGCTCGGTCCATGACCATCTTCGAGACTCCTTTGTCTGACATGCGCGCGCCCGTTCACATCGTCGTCGATCGGCCCGGGCGCGGCGGTAGGGAATTTTGCCTGATTGACACGAATTTTGATCGTCTCTAGCATCGGGTTCATTCTATTTATCATGATAAATAGGATTAATTGACGACGCATCCCTTTCCGTAGAGCGTTGGCACGGTTTGGCAGTCCGTCGTATCGCGTGTGTTTGTCCCTCCAAGGAGCGTCAACTTGAATCGCCGAGAACTGTTGAAACTGGCCGCGCTGTCGGCCGTACCGGGCGCGCTCGGCGCCCTGGGGTCCCGTGCCGCATTCGCGCAGGGCACCGCCATCCAGCTCGCCTGTCCGGTGCCGATGTCCGGCCCGTTCGCGGCCAACGGCAAATACGCCGACCTCGGCATGCAGCTGGCCGTCAAGCAGTACGGCAAGGTGCTCGGCGCACCGCTCGTCTACACGACGCTCGACACCGAGGGCAAACCCGCAACCGCCGTGCGGCGCGTGCAGGAGATCGCGCAGCAGAAGGGCGCGCGCTTTTTTGCGGGCGGTATTTTGTCGTCCGAATCGTTGGCGATGGGCAAGGAAGTGCAGAAGGCGGGCGGCGTGTTCATCACGACGGCCGGCGCGGACGAGCTGACCGGCAAGGACTGCAACGACGCGACGTTCCGCTGGTCGGTGCCGACCTTCGGCGCGATCGAGCAGACGGTGCGCCCGCTGGTCCAGATGCTGCCGAAGGCGAAACGCTGGTACACGATCACCCCGCAATACGTGTTCGGCGACGGGCTGCTGTCGGCGGCGAAGGCGATCTTCAAGGAAAAGGGCATCGAGCATGTCGGCAACAGCTATCACTCGCTGGCCGAGAAGGAATTCAGCGGCTACCTGACGAACGCGGCAGCCGCGCAGCCGGACGTGCTGCTGATCCTGAACTTCGGCTCGCAGTCGTCGGACACGCTGCGCCAGGCCGTCAGCTTCGGGATGAAGCGCAACTGCACGATCCTGCTCGCGTGGGCATCGGGCCTCGAGCAGTTCGAGGCGCTCGGGCCGGACATCTGCGACGGCGTGTATTTCGGCGCGCAGTACTGGCACGGGATCGATTCGCCGCTGAACCGCGACCTCGTGAAGCGCACGAACGCCGCGTTCAAGGCCAACCCGAACTACAGCCTCGCGGGTTCGTACATCTGCTCGAAGATCCTGATCGACGCGATGGTGAAGGCCGGCAGCGCCGATCCGAAGAAGGTGATCGCGGCGATGGAAGGCATGAAATACGACGGCCTCACCGGCCCGGAAGAAATCCGCAAGGGCGACCACCAGGTGATGAAGAACTACTACCTGCTGAAGGGCAAGCCGAAGAGCCGGATGAAGAATGCCGACGACTACGCCGACATCGTCAGCTCGGGCCAGTCGTTCCTGCCGGTCGACAAGACCGGCTGCAAGCTCGTCTGACACCCTGCGCGCGTCCGCGGGCGGGGTGCGCCGCGGACGTCCATTTCCTTCCTTTCTGACACGGAAGCCATGAACGTCTATCTGCTGCAGATCGTCAACGGCATCGGCGTGGGCATGCTGTACTTCCTGCTCGCCGTCGGCCTGTCGATCGTGTTCGGCCTGCTGCGCTTCGTGAATTTCGCGCACGGCGCGTTCTATCTGCTCGGCGCGTACCTCTGCTACCAGGCGCTGCAATGGTCGGCGAATTTCTGGGTCGCGCTCGCGGTCGTGCCGCTCGTCGTCGGCGCGTTCGCATGGATCGTCGAGAAGCTGGTGCTGCGTCACGTGTACGCGCAACAGCACGAATTCCACATCCTGGCGACGGTCGGCCTCGCGCTCGTGCTGCAGGAGTGCGCGATCCTCGCGTGGGGCCCGCTCGGCGACAACGTGCCGCCGCCCGACGCGCTGAACGGCGTGGTCGTCTGGGGCGGCTTCATCTACCCGAAATACCGGCTGTTCGTGATCGGCTTCACGGCGGTGCTGGCCGGGCTGCTGTGGTGGCTGCTCGACGGCACGCGGCTCGGCAGCACGGTGCGCGCGGGCAGCGAATCGTCGGAGATGGTGTCGCTGCTCGGCATCAACGTGACGCGCGTGTTCAGCCTCGTGTTCGCGCTCGGCGCGGCCACGGCGGCGCTGGCCGGCGTGCTCGCCGCGCCGATCCGCGGCGTCGATCCGTTCATGGGCATCGAGGCGCTCGGCGTCGCGTTCGTCGTGGTCGTGGTCGGCGGGATGGGGAATTTTCTCGGGGCGCTCGTGGGCGGGCTGCTGGTCGGCATCGTGCAGAGCCTGATGAGCACGCTGTGGCCGGAAGGCGCGCGGCTGATGATCTACGTGGCAATGGCGGCCGTGCTGCTGCTGCGTCCGAACGGTTTGCTGGGGAGGGCTGCATGATCGATTCGTCGAAATCGCTGTCGCCCGGCGCGGCAGCCGCGCCGCGTGCGCCGCTGTGGCGCTGCGCGCTGCAACGTCCGGAAGGCTGGCTCGCGGTGCTCGCCGCGTGCGTGCTGCCGCTGGTGTTGAGCTCGGGCTCGCTCGCGACCGAAGTGCTGGTGTTCGCGCTCGCCGCGCTGGGCTGCAACCTGCTGCTCGGGTTTACGGGGCTGCTGTCGTTCGGGCAAGGCATCTTCTTCGGGCTCGGCAGTTACGCGGCAGGGCTGGTGCTGACCCGCGGCGTCGAATCGGTGACGGTCGCGCTCGTCGCGGCCGCCGTGCTCGGCGCGGTTGCCGCCGCGCTCGTCGGCTGGTTCTCGATCCGGCAGCGCGGCACCTATTTCGTGATGCTGACGCTCGCGTTCGGACAGCTGTTCTATTTCCTCGCGTATACGACGCCGGACGTCACGGGCGGCGACAACGGGCTGCTCGACATCCCGCGCCCGGCGTTGTCCGCGTTCGGGCATGCGCTCGTTTCGATCGATTCGCCGTGGCGCTACTACGGCTTCGTCGCGGTGCTGTTCGTCGCGGTGTTCTGGCTGCTGCTGCGCGTGTCGCGCTCGATATTCGGCCGCACGCTGCTCGCGATTCGCGACAACGAGGCGCGCGCGGCGGCGGCCGGCTACGACGTGCAGCGCTTCAAGCTCGCGGCGTTCGTGATCTCGGGCGCGGTCACGGGCCTGGCCGGTGCGCTGCACGCGTTGATGACGGGCATCGCGCCGCTGTCGAACATCGACTATCACACGAGCGAGATGATCCTCGTGATGACGGTGATCGGCGGCACGCGCAACCTGTTTGCATCGGTGCTCGGCGCCGCGTTCTACGTGCTGTTCGCGGACTGGCTGTCGACGCTGTGGCCGCGCTGGCTGCTGTTGCTCGGCCTCGTGCTGATCGCGGTCAGCCTGTTCATGCAGCGCGGATTGTGGGGACTCGGCGAACGCGTCGTGGCGTCGCTGCGGCGCACCGATCGCACGGCGGCTACGGCCAGGGAGCAGCAATGAGCGAAGCGATTCTCGAAGCGCGCGGCATCGTCAAGCGCTACGGCAAGTTCACGGCGCTGGGCGGCGTCGACCTGCGGATCATGCCGCGCACCGTGCATTCGGTGATCGGCCCGAACGGCGCGGGCAAGACGACGCTGTTCCATACGCTGACGGGCACGCTGCCCATCACGTCGGGCTCGATCCTGTTCGACGGCCGCGACGTGTCGCGCGAGCCCGATCACAAGCGTGTGCGGCGCGGCATCGCCCGCTCGTTCCAGGTGACGAGCCTGTTCCTGAACCTGAGCGTGCGCGAGAACCTGCGGGTGGCCGCGCAGGGCGTCGAATCGCGGCGCGCGCTGAACCCGTGGACGCTGCCGCGCGGCGCGCTCGCGCACGACGGCATCGTGGACGACGTGCTGGAGCGGCTCGGCCTGCAGCGCTTCGCCGGCACCGCGGCCGGCGTGTTGTCGCACGGCCAGCAGCGCCGGCTCGAAGTCGGGATGGCGCTGGCGGCGCGGCCGCGCGCGATCTTTCTCGACGAACCGACGTCGGGGATGGGCATCGACGACCTCGACGACATGAAGACGCTGATCCGGGGCTTGCGCGACGACTACACGGTCGTGCTGATCGAACACAACATGGGAATCGTGATGGACATCTCGGACACGATCACGGTGATGCAGCAGGGGCGCGTCCTCGTGGAAGGCAAACCCGACGCGATTCGCGGCGACGAGCGCGTGCGCAGCGCGTATCTCGGCAACATGATCACGGGAGGCCGCGCATGATGCTCGACGTGAAGGACGTCCATGCGTGCTACGGCAAGAGTCACGTGCTGCAGGGCATTTCGCTGAGCGTGAACGAAGGCGAGACGGTGACGCTGCTGGGGCGCAACGGCGCGGGCAAGTCGACGACGCTCAAGACCATCGCCGGTGTCGTGGCGCCCACCGGCGGCACGGTGACGTTCGCGGGCCGGTCGCTGTCCAGGCAGCCCGCGCACCGGATCGCCGCGCGCGGGCTGTGCTTCGTGCCCGAGCATCGCGGGATTTTCCGGCTGCTGTCGGTCGAGGAAAACCTGCGGCTCGGCGCGCGCCGCGATTCGCCGTGGCAGCTCGACGACATCTACCGGATCTTCCCGCGCCTGAAGGAGCGGCGCCGCAACGGCGGAGCGCAGCTGTCGGGCGGCGAGCAGCAGATGCTCGCGATCGGCCGCGCGCTGATGAACCACCCGCGGCTGCTGATGCTCGACGAGCCCGTCGAAGGGCTGGCGCCGGTGATCGTCGAGGAGATCGTCGCGCAACTGAAGCAGATCAAGGCGGCCGGCGTCGCGATCCTGCTCGTCGAGCAGAACCTCGAAGTGTGCACGCAGCTCGCGGATCGCCACTTCGTGATCGAACAGGGCGTGATCGTCTACGAAGGCAGCAACGCGGCGTTCGTGGCCGACCACGAGGTGAAGGACCGTTACCTGGGCGTCGGCGTCGCGTGAGCGCCGGGCCCTTTCATTGCGAGGATTTCCATCGATGCAAGTTCAGGATTCGACACCGGGCGTCGCGGCGTCCGGCTTGCGCGTCGACGGCGCGCGGCTGTGGGACAGCCTGATGCGTCTCGCGCGGATCGGCGCGACCGACAAGGGAGGCGTGTGCCGCCTCGCGCTCACCGAACTCGATCGCGACGCGCGCAACCTGTTCGTCGCATGGGCGAAGGACATCGGCTGCACGGTGCGGGTCGACGCGATCGGCAACATCTTCGCGCGGCGTGCCGGCGAGCGCGATGACCTGCCGCCCGTGACGACCGGCAGTCATATCGACACGCAGCCGACCGGCGGCAAGTTCGACGGCAACTACGGCGTGCTCGCCGGCCTCGAAGTGCTGCGCACGCTCGACGATGCGGGCGTGCGCACGCGTGCGCCGCTCGAGGTCGCCGTCTGGACCAACGAGGAAGGCTCGCGCTTCGTGCCGGTGATGATGGGCTCCGGCGTGTTCGCCGGCGCGTTCACGCTCGATCATGCGCTTGCGCAATGCGACCGCGACGGCGTGTCGGTGCGCGATGCGCTGGCCGCGATCGGCTATGCGGGCAGCGCGGACGACGGGCGTGTCGCGCATCCGGTCGGCGCGTATTTCGAAGCGCATATCGAGCAGGGCCCGGTGCTGGAGGCGCACGACACGACGATCGGCGTGGTCGAGGGGGCGCTCGGGCAGCGCTGGTACGACGTCACCGTTCACGGGATGGAGGCGCATGCGGGCCCGACGCCGATGGAACTGCGGCGCGACGCGCTGCTGGTCGCGGCCGATCTGGTGCGCGCGGTGAACGGCATCGCGCGCGCGCATCCGCCGCACGGGCGCGGCACGGTCGGCTGGGTCGACGTGCACCCGAATTCGCGCAACGTGATTCCGGGCCGCGTGACGCTGACCGTCGACCTGCGCGCGGCCGACGATGCGACGCTCACCGCGATGGATGCCGAGCTGCGCGCGGTGTGCGGCGACCTGGGCGCATCGGCCGGCATGCGGATCGACGTCGAGCCGGTCGTGTACTTCCCGCCGCAGCCGTTCGACGCGACGCTGGTCGAGCAGGTACGGGCCGGCGCGGGCGCGCTCGGGTTGTCGTCGATGAACGTGATCAGCGGCGCGGGCCACGATGCCGTGTATCTCGCGCGCGTGGCGCCGACGGCGATGATCTTCGTGCCGTGCAAGGACGGAATCAGCCACAACGAGATCGAGGATGCCGATCCGGTGCATCTGGAAGCCGGCTGCAACGTGCTGCTGCAGGCGATGCTGGGCGCGGCAGGCATGGCGCAAGGGGGCGCGCGATGAAGCTCCTGATCGCCCGGATGAACCACGAGACCAACACGTTCTCGCCGGTGCCGACGCCGCTTGCCGCGTTCGGCCGCAACGGCCCCGACTGGGGCGACGACGCGTATCGCGCGAACCACGGCATGCGCACCGCGATGGCCGCGTTCCTCGACGCGGCCGCGCGCGAGGGCGCCGACATCGTGACGCCCGTATCGGCGGCGGCGAACCCGAGCGGACCCGTCGCGGCCGACGCGTATGCGGCGATCTGCGACGCGATCGTCGCGGCCGCGCCCGGTTGCGACGCGGTGATGCTCGATCTGCACGGCGCGATGGTCGCCGAACAGAGCGCGGACGGCGAGGGCGACCTGCTCGCGCGCGTGCGCGCCGTGCTGCCCGACGCGCCGATCGCGGTCGCACTCGACCTGCACGCGAACGTCACGCAGAAGATGATCGATCACGCGGACGTGATCGTCAGTTTCAAGACCTATCCGCACGTCGACATGTACGAGACGGGCGAGCATGCGGCGCGCCTGCTGCTCGACCGGCTGCACGGCCGCGTGCGGCCCGTGCTCGCGTGGCGGCAGCCGCCGTTGATGACGTCGACGCTGCGCAGCGCGAGCGCCGCAGGCGCGATGCAGCGCGCGGTGGAAGCCGCGCGCGCGGCCGAGGCCGACGGCATGCTCGCGGTGTCGGTGCTGCCCGGCTTCTCGCTCGCGGATATTCCGGCGCCCTGCATCAGCGTCGTCGTGGTCGCCGACGGCGATCGCGCGGCGGCCGACGCGGTGGCCGAGCGTATCGCCCGGCAGATCTGGGACGCGCGCGACGAATTCGTGTATCGCAGCGCGCCGCTCGCGGAATCGGTCGCACAGGCCGCGGCGCTGGCGCGCGGCGCGGATCGTCCGGTGCTGATGCTCGACCACGGCGACAACTGCATGTCCGGCGGCCCGTGCGACACGATGGACCTGCTCGAGGCTGCGCTCGCGCAGGGGCTCGACGGGATCGTCAGCGGGCCGTTGTGCGATCCGGAAGCGGTCGCGGCGCTGATCGACGCGGGCGTCGGCGCGACCGTTACGGTGCCGGTCGGCAACCGGATGCCGTCGCACGGCGGGGTGCGTCGCGAGCCGTTTCGCGCGACGGGCATCGTGCGCGCGATCACCGACGGCGAATACGTGATCACCGGGCCGACCTATACGGGCCAGCGCGCGTACATGGGGCGCGCGGCCGTGCTCGATATCGGGGTGGCGACGCTGGTCGTCACCGAGCGTACGCAGGAGCCGTGGGATCTCGGCGTGTTCGAGAGCGTCGGCGTCGATCCGCGCCGCGCGCGCTTCCTGTTGCTGAAGTCGCGGATGTATTGCCGGCCGGTGTTCGTGCCGATCGCGGCCGCACTGGTCGAATGCGACAGCCGCGGCGTGACGGGCTCCGATTTCGGGCAGTTCGACTATGCGCGCCTCGCGAGGCCGGTGTTTCCGCTCGATGCCGGTGCGGGGTGGCACGGGCGGTGAAGGGGCGGCGGTTCCGGGGGGACGTGGTCGTGCCGTCCTCGAACCCCCGGTTTTGATTCGGTGCATCGCCGCCGCGCGGACCGCATGCTCGGCGCGACGACGATGGTGCCGTGCGCGGCCGCCTGCCGCCGCGCACCGGCCGTGTCGATGGACTCAGGCTTCCCGGTACGTGCCTTTGGCCTTGGCCGTATGCGTGGCCAGCGCATCCATCAACGCCGGGCTCAGGCAATCGTAGGGCTCGAGCCCTTTATCGCGCAGCGTATCGCGCACGTCCGCCATCGACGACGGCGGCGTGCCGCTCTCGATGATCGACGACACGAAGGCGGCGAAGCCGGGGCCGTCCCAGCCGGCGTCCGGCGACAGTTCGGTATGGATGAAATCCAGCCCGTAAAACGCATGCTCCGAATTTTCGATCCGCCCGAACAGGTGGGTGCCGCAGGCGGAGCAGGCGTGGCGCTGGATCAGCGCCTTGTCGTCGACGACGCGCAGCTTCTCTTCGTGCGCGGTCACGGCAAGCTTGTCGCGCGGCACGACGCCGACGACGGAAAACAGCGCACCGGCCGGCTTCCAGCACTTCGTGCAACCGCACGCGTGATTGAAGGCGACCTGGGCGTCGACGCGAACCTCGACCGGATCCTGCGTGCACAGGCAGCGCAGCGTACCGCCCGCGAACGAATCGGCCCCTTTCTGAATACCGCGATCGACAGTGGGATGAATGGCGACGGACATGGTCATGCTCCTTTTCGGTACTTCGGTAGTGAACGACGGTTCGGATCGACTTCCCTTCGTGCAGCGGATCGCATGTTGCATTGAAGCAGGAGAGCGACTTCGTATTTCACGCACGGCGCAGGCTGGATCCTGCCTCGGCCATCCGGCGGCTGCGGGCGGCTTTCGACGTCAGCAAATGTCGTACCGAATCGGCGTCGGGGAGGGCGAACCGGCGCGCACGCGTCGTGCTTCGATTATCGACCTGCGCGCGCCGAAGCGCGGTTTTCTTCTCCGCGGACATGCCGGATCTCGCACTGCTTCATAAACTGGGGGGGAGTATATGCCAGATACTGGAGGGGAGTATACCCGGCGATTCCCCGATGCCGGACATGGTCGGGGCGCGGCAGGCACGAACGCGAACGCGTGCGATGCGAGCGACGCCGGCACAGGTCGCCCGCGCGCGGCGCGCCGGCCCGGGCGCGTCGCGCAGGTTTCGATTCCGATGGAGACGTTCGCGAGCCCGGCCCGTCGGGCCGGGTCGTGGGGAAGCGGGGGACGGGCGCGCCGCCGGGAAACCGCCCCGGCGGCCCGGCCCCGGCCGTTTCGCTAGACGGCCGCCGGCGTGCGGCGCGCGAAGAACCGCTGCATCTCGCGCTCGGTCGGCAGCTTGCCGGTGAACACTTCCGCGTAGGTGGCGATGCGCGCCATGCGCTCGTTCATCGGCTCCGTCGTCTTCATCGACACGTAGCCGAGCTGGGTCAGATACATCGTGCGGGCGCGCACCTGCGCGACGACCGGCGCGTAGTCGAAGCGCTCGAACATCGCGGTCAGCGCCGCGATCCGTTTCGTGTCCGCGTCGGCCAGCTCGGTCGCGATCTCGGGCGCCTGCTGCCCCCAGCTGCGGATCGCGGCTTCGTAGCGGTTGTCGAAGATCGTGTCGTCGAACCAGCAGTCGAACACGTTCAGCACGGCCTCCGAGATCGAGTCCGCATACGCTTCCGTGCGCGCGACCCAGTTGGCTGTGTTTTTCCCCTTCCAGCGCGCGAGCAGGGTGGCGAGCAATTCCTCGCGGTCCTTGAAGAACCAGTAGAAGCTCGTGCGCGACAGATTCAGCTTCTTCGCGAGCGGCAGGATCCGCACGGACTCGATGCCGCTTTCGAGCAGGCTTTCCGTCGCGGCGTCCAGCCACGTGTCTGCCGAACCGCGAAGGTTCTCGGCTGCAATCGGTTCTTCCATCAGGCAAACGTCCTCTCGTTCCAGTCGTCGATCGGTTGCGCACATCGCAACCCGCATTGTGCCGCAGCCCACCGCCGCGGCGACTCGCCCATCCGTTCAAAACCCCCTGCGACACCCGTCGTAAGGAGTTTCCCGAACTCGCTGTACATATTTGTTTTGTCAACTTGACACATATGTACAGCGATTCTAACCTGAGTCGCAACTGGTGTTCATGTCAGGCAGTCACGAACCACGCTCCCGTTCCTTTCACGAGGCATTCCATGTCGAACGATCCACTGCTCCAGCCGTATACCCTCAAACATCTGACGTTTCGCAATCGCATCATGACGACGTCGCACGAGCCGGCTTATGCGGAGGACGGGATGCCGAAGGCGCGCTACCGCGCGTACCACGTCGAGCGCGCGAAGGCGGGCATCGCGCTGACGATGACGGCCGGCTCCGCGGCGATCTCGAAGGACAGCCCGCCGGTGTTCAACAACATCCTCGCGTACCGCGACGAAGTGGTGCCGTGGATGAAGGATCTCGTCGACGAGTGTCACGAGCACGGCGCGAAGGTGATGATCCAGCTCACGCATCTCGGCCGCCGCACGCGCTGGGACAAAGGCGACTGGCTGCCGGCGGTGTCGCCGTCGCATGCCCGCGAACCGGCACACCGCGCGTTTCCGAAGAAGATGGAGGAGTGGGACATCGAACGCATCGTGCGCGACTATGCGGACGCGGCGGAGCGGATGAAGGCGGCCGGCCTCGACGGGATCGAGCTGGAAGCTTACGGACACCTGATGGACCAGTTCTGGTCGCCGCTGACGAACACGCTCGACGCGCCGTACGGCGGCCCGCTCGAAAACCGGATGCGCTTCACGTTCGACGTGCTGCGCGCGATCCGCAAGCGCGTCGGCGACGAATTCGTCGTCGGAATCCGCTATACCGCCGACGAAATGATCGCGGGCGGGCTGACGAAGGAAGAGGGTGTCCAGTTGTCGCTCGCGATGAAATCGAGCGGCCTGATCGACTTCCTGAACGTGATTCGCGGGCATCTCGAGACCGATGCGGGCCTGACGGACATCATCCCGATCATGGGGATGAAGAGCGCGCCGCACCTCGATTTCGCGGGCGAGATACGCGGCATCACCGAATTCCCGACCTTTCACGCGGCGCGCATCCAGGACGTGCCGACCGCGCGCCATGCGATCGCGTCGGGCAAGGTCGACATGATCGGCATGACGCGCGCGCACATGACCGATCCGCATATCGTGCGCAAGATCATCGAGCGCCGCGAAGACGACATTCGCCCGTGCGTCGGCGCGAATTACTGCCTCGACCGGATCTACCAGGGCGGCGCCGCATTCTGCATCCACAACGCGGCCACCGGTCGCGAGACGACGATGCCGCACGTGATCCCGCCCGCGCCGGCGAAGCGCAAGGTCGTCATCGTCGGCGCGGGGCCTGCCGGGCTCGAAGCGGCGCGCGTGGCCGGCGAGCGCGGGCACGAGGTGGTCGTATTCGAGGCGACCGGCCATCCGGGCGGGCAAGTGCGCCTGACGGCGCAGACGCCGCGTCGCAAGGAGATGCTCGGCATCGTCGACTGGCGGATGGCGCAATGCGAGCGGCTCGGCGTGCGCTTCGCGTTCAACACGTGGGCGGACGCGTCGACCGTGCTCGACGAACGGCCCGACGTCGTGATCGTCGCGACGGGCGGCATGCCGGACGTCGACGTGCTGACCTCGGGCGGCGAGCACGTGGTGTCCGCGTGGGACATCATTTCCGGCGACGTGAAGCCGGGCCGCAACGTGCTGATCTACGACGACGCGGGCGATCATCCGGCGCTGCAGGCGGCGGAAACCATCGCGCACGCGGGCGGTGCGGTCGAGATCATGACGCCCGACCGCGCGTTCTCGCCCGAAGTGATGAGCATGAATCTGGTGCCGTACATGCGTTCGCTGCAGAAGCTCGACACGACGTTTACGGTCACGTACCGGCTCGAGGCCGTGCGGCGCGAAGGCGACGAACTGGTCGCGATCGTCGGCAGCGATTACGGCGGCATCCGCAACGAGCGCCGCTACGACCAGATCGTCGTCAATCACGGCACGATCCCGATGGACGAGCTGTACTTCGCGCTGAAGCCGCAGTCGACGAACCTCGGCGCGGTGAACTACGACGACCTGATCGACGGCAAGCCGCAGGTCGAAAACCGCAATCCGGCGGGACGTTTCCAGTTGTTCCGGATCGGCGACGCGGTGTCCGCGCGCAACACGCATGCGGCGATCTACGACGCGCTGCGGCTCGTCAAGGATCTGTAAAGCGGCGGGCCGGCGCGCGTCGCCGGCCCCGCGTCTGAATGGCCGTAACGGGGCGGCTTCCGCGCGAACGCGCGGGTGCCCGCCTGCATTCCGCCGACCCTTCGCGGGCCGTTCGCGAAGCAAGGGTAAACACATTTTTAGCGCATTGACAGTTGGTTCCACGCGGGACTAATCTGCGTCGACACAGGCAATGCGTCGGATCCGCGCTCCATCCCGGGCGCTCACACTCCAGTCAGAAGGGAGCCGTCGTGATCGTGAATACTGCCCCGCAATTTCCCCGCGCTGTTTCGTCGCTGTCAGGCATGCCCGACGCTCCCGCGTACCGGGACGACGCATTGGTGCGGGGCCACCGCGTCGCGCCGGTCGATCGCGCGCTGCTCGACGCATTCGATGCGATCGATCGCCGCGCGCTGCGCGCGTACCGTGTCGAACGGCTGCGGGAACAACTGCGCAAGCACGATTACGCGGGGATGCTGCTCGCCGATCCGCTGAACATCCGCTATGCGACGGACACGAACAATCTCGGCCTGTGGGTCATGCATTCGCCGAGCCGCTACGTGTTCATCGCGACCGACGGCCCGCTCGTGCTGTTCGATTTCACGAGCAGCAAGCACAACAGCGAACACATCGAATCGATCGACGAGATCCGGCCCGCCACGCCGTGGATCTATTTCCTGGCCGGGCCGCGCGTCGAGGAGAAGGCCGATGCATGGGCGCACGAGATCGCCGATCTGCTGCATGCGCACGGCGGCGGCAACATGCGGCTCGCCGTCGACCGCTGCGATCCGTGGGGCGCCGAACGGCTGACGCGGCTCGGCGTCCAGCTGTTCGACGCGCAACCGCTGACCGAACAGGCGCGCGTCGTGAAAGGCCCGGAGGAAATCGCGCAGCATCGCGTGTCGATGGGCGTGTGCGATCTCGGCGTCGCGCGCATGCGCGAGGCGCTGCGCCCGGGCATCACCGAGAACCAGTTGTGGAGCGTCTTTCACGAGACGAACATCGCGCACGGCGGCGAATGGGCGGAAAGCCGGCTGCTGTCGTCGGGCCCGCGCACCAATCCGTGGTTTCGCGATGCGTCGAACCGCGTGATCGAGCCGGGCGACATGGTGTGCTTCGACACCGACATGGTCGGGCCCGGCGGCTACCTGTCCGACATTTCGCGCAGTTTCGTGTGTCCGGGCCGCGGCGTGTCCGCGCGCCAGCGCGATCTGCTCGGCTATGCGGAAGACCAGATCCTGCACAACGTCGGGCTGCTGCGCGCGGGCGTCACGTTCCGCGAGTTCGCGGAGCGCTGCTGGCCCGTGCCGGAGCGCTACGTCCACAACCGCTACATGATGATGCTGCACGGCGTCGGGCTGGTCGACGAATATCCGAGCGTCGCGTATGCGGTCGATTTCGACGCGTGGGGGTATGACGGCACGTTCCAGGAAAACATGGTCGTGTCGGTCGAAAGCTACATCGGCGTGCAGGGCGGCGCCGAAGGCGTGAAGCTCGAGGAACAGGTGCTGATCACGTCGAGCGGCGCGATTCCGCTGTCGGCCGTCCCGCTGATCGCGGACCGCGATGCGTGAGCAGGACCCGGCCGGCCAGGTGCCGGCCATGCGCCCGGCCGGGTCGTCCGCCGCCGGTTTCGACGTCACACGTTTTGACAGGGCAAGCCCGTTTCCGATGACCGAATCCAGTCCGTTGCCGCAACTGATTTCCGCCGATGCCGTCTTGAGCCGCATGCCGCCCACGCACATGGTCGATGCGCTGGAGGCCGCGCACCGCCGTGCGTATGCGCCGCTTGCGCGCCTGCATGCGAGCGTGCCGCGCGATGCGCGCGAGAACGGCGAGATGCTGATCTGGCTCGGCGGCGCGCACGACGGCGCGACCGGCACGAAAGTCGTGTCGATCTCGCCGGACAACGGCCGGCGCACGAACGATTCGGCCGACACGTGGCATGCGGCGGTGCTGCTGAGCGATCCCGAGGACGGCCGGTTCCGTTCGATCATCGTCGGCAACGCGTTCAGCCGTTACAAGACGGCGGCCGACTCGGCGCTCGGCGCACGTCTGCTCGCGCGGCGCGCGCCGCAGACGCTGACGATCATCGGCGCGGGCGCGCAGGCGCAGACGCATCTGCGCGTGATGGCCGCCGAATTTCCGACGCTGCGCCGGATCGACGTGTGGAACCGCACGTACGAGCGTGCGGCGCGGCTCGCCGACCACGCGGCCGGCGACGCGCCCGATGCGGACGTGCGGGCCGTCGCGCATCTCGAGCGCAGCGTTCGCGAGGCCGACCTCGTCGTGTGCGTGACGTCGTCGACGTCGCCGGTGCTCGACGGTGCATGGCTGCGCGACGGCTGCCACGTGGATCTGGTCGGCGGCTACACGCCGTCGATGCGCGAAGCGAACGACGCGGCGCTGCTGCGCTCGCGCATCTACGTCGATCATCGCGCGCTCGTGACCGAGCACTGCGGCGACATTCGCCAGCCGCTCGATGCGGGCGTGATCGACGCGGCCGACATCGAGGGCGACTTGTTCGACCTGTGCGGCGGCCGCGCGGTGGGGCGCCGGCACGATGCGGACATCACGCTGTTCAAGAACGGCGGCGGCGGTCATCTGGACCTGATGTTCGCCGACTGGCTGAGCCGCCGGTGCGCGACGCCGGACGACGGCCGCATGCCGTCCGATCACTGACCCGATGGAGCCGCTTGCGATGAAGGAATCCGATCTCGAGTCCGAACCTCACGACCACGACGACCACGACGACCACGAAGCGTACGACGACGCGACGGGCAGCGACGCGGTGTTCGACGCGATCGTCACGAACGGCCCGCTGAACGATGCATGGCGGCTCACGCTATGGTCGAACTGCTACACCGAGCCGGTGTTCGCCGAGATGATCCAGGCGTTCGACGTCAGCCGCGACGAGTTCAACGTGCTGGCCTGCCTGTCGACCGTCGGCGCGATGACGGCGAAACAGATCTGCGAAGTGACGGGGCGGCCGAAGAACAGCATCAGCCGCGCGGTGAACCGGCTCGCGGAACGCCGGATGATCCGTCGCAAGACGAACGAGGACGACCGGCGGGAGATTCGCCTCGCGCTGAACGAAAGCGGCCGCCGGCTGTACGAACGCGTGCTGCCCGTCTCGCTCGACCGGCAGGCGCTGATGCTGAGCGCGCTCGACGCGGACGAACGCGCGATGCTCGATCGCATCCTGAACAAACTGATGGGCGCGCGGCGCGGATGGTGAGCACGAGGTGAGCGCGGTCGCGCCGCCGTAGCCCGCACGCGTGCGGGCGGGCGATCGAGTTGATGCGTGTCGCGCAAGACATGATGAAAAACGATCGCTTGAGGCTTGAATATTGGACGCATTCAATATCGTTCAGCGATTCATGTCGTTGTACTGAATAAATGAAAGGCGTATCCCGGATCGAAAGCGCGCCCCTTTCCGGCGCGACGACGGTCGATCGATCCGGAGAGTTGCGTTGAAAGCCATTGACGGAGAAGCTTCCATGAACAGCATTGTCGCACCTCCCCTGCAAACCGAACCCGGCGCGATGCAGGCCGGCCGTCCCGGCATGCAGCCGATCCTGTGCGTCGAAGGCGTTGGGAAGACCTTCGGCGTGCATCGCGTGCTGCAGGACGTCAGCTTCTCGATGAATGCGGGCGAAGTGATCGCGATCATCGGCCCGAGCGGGTCCGGCAAAAGCACGCTGCTTCGCTGCATCAACCAGCTCGAACCGCCGACCGAAGGCCGCGTGACGATCGGCGACGTGACGATCGAGGCGAACCATACGCCGCCGCGCCGCGAGCTCGTGACGCTGCGCCGCCGGATCGGGATGGTGTTCCAGTCGTTCAACCTGTTCCCGCACCTGAGCGTGCTGCGCAACGTCAGCCTCGCGCAGGAGCGCACGATGGGCCGCAACCGCGCGGACGCCGACCGGCGCTCGATGGAACTGCTCGAACGGGTCGGTCTCGCGAACAAGGCCGGCCAGTATCCGGTGCGCTGTTCCGGCGGCCAGCAGCAGCGCATCGCGATTGCCCGGGCGCTCGCGCTCGAACCGGAAATCATGCTGTTCGACGAGCCGACGTCGGCGCTCGATCCGGAGCTCGGCCTCGAAGTGCTCGCGGTGATGAACGAGCTCGCGCAATCCGGGATGACGATGATCGTCGTCACGCACGAGATGCATTTCGCGGAGAGCGTGTCGGACCGCGTGATCATCATGGCCGACGGGCGGATCCTCGAAGCGGGGCCGAGCGAGGCCGTGATGCGCCACCCGGGCACCGAGCGCGCGGCGAAATTCCTGAACGCCGTGAGGGACCGCTGAATGATCGACCATCTTTCCGCCATTCTCGCCGGCGTGCCGTGGACGATCGCGCTGACGCTGACGGTTTTCGCGATCGGCGCGGTGCTCGGGATGCCGCTTTGCGCGCTGCGCAGCGCCCGGAACCCGGTCGTGCGCGCGCTCGCGACGGCGTTCGTCGTCGGTTGCCGG
This sequence comes from Burkholderia anthina, assembly GCF_902498995.1. Classification (GTDB taxonomy): domain Bacteria; phylum Pseudomonadota; class Gammaproteobacteria; order Burkholderiales; family Burkholderiaceae; genus Burkholderia; species Burkholderia anthina. Next base: position 303,693 of record NZ_CABVLY010000004.1, on the reverse strand, counting down.
TCGGTGCCGCCGATCGTCTGGCTGTTCTTCGTGTTCTTCGGGATCGGCAACGACCTGCTGCCGCTCAACCCGTTCACGGCGGCCGCGCTCGGCCTCGGCCTCGTGACCGCGGCCAATTTGTCGGAGGTCTATCGCGGTGCGCTGACGGCGATTCATCCGGGGCAGTACGAAGCGGCGAAAGTGCTGAATCTCACGCGCACGCAGCAGTTTCGCGACGTGATTTTCCCGCAGATGGTGCGTATCGCGCTGCCCACCGCGGCGACTTACCTGATCGGCCTGTTGAAGGACTCCGCGGTCGCGTCGACGATCGGCGTGAACGAACTGGCGTTCCAGGCGTACCACGTGTCGCAGCAGACGTTTCGCGGGCTGGGCGTCTACGCGGCCGCCGCGCTGCTGTATATCGCCCTCAGCATCCCGGTCGCATGGCTGTCGCGCTGGGCCGATCTTCACCTTCGTTCGCGGGTGTCGCGATGAGTTCCATGATCGATCTCTGGCAATCCTGGCTGCCCGACCTGCTCGGCGGCTACCGTCTGTCGCTCGAAGTCACCGCGCTGAGCCTCGCGATCGGCATTCCGCTCGGCCTCGTGCTCGCGCTGTGCGTGTCGATGAAGCCGAAGGCGATCCGCGTCGCGGCCATCGTGTTCGTCGAGATCGGCCGCGGCGCGCCGGCGCTGATCCTGCTGCAGTTCTTCTACTTCGGGTTGCCGAACGCGGGGCTGACGTTGTCGTCGTTCCTGTCCGCCGTGGTGGCGCTCGCGTGCTGCACCGGCGCCTATACGAGCGAGATCATTCGTGCCGGCTTCGATGCGGTGCCGCACGGACAGAAGGAGGCGGCCGCGGTGATCGGGCTCAATGCGGTCGACGCGCTGCGCTTCGTGATCGTGCCGCAAGGCCTGCGCGTCGCGCTGCCGGCCTTGCTCGGCTTCTCGATCATGATGCTGCAGGCCACGTCGCTGTGCTTCACGATCGCGCTGCCCGAACTCGTCAGCCGCGCGTCGAGCATCGGTTCGTCGACGTTCGAATACATGCCCGTGCTGCTGCTCGCCGGCCTGATGTTCGCGCTGATCTGCGTGCCGGCGACGTTCGCCGTCTCCGCGCTCGAGCGCCGTCTGGGGCGGCATGCAGTGCGCTGAGCCGCCGATGCCGTCCGATCCGTTCTTTTCATTTGCCGGTTTCCGTTTTTTTAACTGCCACGCTCTTTCGGGGACATTCTCATGACATCAACCAAGCGTCGCCTTTCGTTCGCGCTCGTCGGCCTGTGTCTCACGGGCTTCGGCGCCGCCGCCCACGCGCAGTCCTGCAAGCCCGCGCACCAGTTCGAGACGATCCGGCCCGGCACGTTGTCGGTCGCCGTGTGGGATTTCCCGCCGTATTCGATTCCGGCTGGCACGAGCGACATCAAGGGCGTCGACGGCGAGATCGTCAAGCAGATCGCCGCGCGCGAATGCCTGAAGATTGCGGTGTCCGTCATCGATCCGGCCGCCGTCGTGCAGTCCGTCGTGTCGCGTCGCGCCGACATCGGCCTCGGCGACTGGTATCGCACGGCCGACCGCGCGAAGGTGCTCGGCCTGAGCGATCCGATGTATCTCGACCAGATGGCGGTGATCTCGAAGCAGGGCGTCGACACGGTCGCGAGCATCGTCGGCAAGCGCGTCGGCACGGTGCAGGGCTATCTGTGGACCGGCGATCTGCAGAAGCTGCTCGGCAGTTCGCTCGTCGTCTACCCGAACCCGGTCGCGATGGCGCAGGATCTGGCCGCGGGCCGGATCGACGTCGGCACCGACAGCTATGCGGTGTCGAAATACAACCAGGCGAAGGGCGGCTATGCGTCGATGAAGATCATGCTCGTGAAGCCCGATCCGCGCGTGCCCGCGTCGCTCGAACCGGGGCAGACGGCGCTGCTGTTCACGAAGACGAACGCCGCGCTCGGCACGGCGCTCGGCGCCAATATCGACGCGATGCGCCAGTCGGGGGAGATCGCCCGGATCCTCAAGACCTACGGCCTGTCGGCATCGGCCGCCGATGTGGGCGCGCCGCGGATCATTCAGTGACGACAGCCGGCTGAGCCGCCCGCGCGGCGGCCGGAGCCAGGGCGGCAGGCGGTGCGCCCGCCCCGGGTGAAACGTCATCCACGTTTGAATCGCCCCCCGTTCATGGAATCGGGCCGGTTCATTGTTATCAATCAGGAGACCAAATGAACAAGAGTATGCGAAGACTGTCCGGCTGGCTGACCGTTACGTCGGCGTGCGTCGTTTGTCCGATCGCCGCGCACGCGCAGTCGACCGTCACGCTGTACGGCGTGATCGACGAAGGCATCGACTACACGAACAACAGCGGCGGCAAGTCGCTGTGGCACATGCAGGACGGCACCTATGACGGCATCTACGGAAGCCGTTGGGGCTTGAAGGGCAGCGAGGATCTCGGCGGCGGCCTGTCGGCGATCTTCAAGCTGGAATCGGGGTTCAGCGCGGAAAACGGGCAAATGCGACAGGGCGGCCGCCTGTTCGGCCGGCAGGCGTACGTCGGCTTGTCGGATACGCGATTGGGCACGGTGACGTTCGGTCGCCAGTACGATTCGATCGTCGACTATCTGCAGCCGTTGACCGCGCCCGGCCAGTTCGGCGGCCCGTTCGTGCACGCGGGCGACATCGACAACACCGACAATTCGTTTCGCGTCGACAATTCGATCAAGTATGCGAGCCCGAGCTTCGGCGGCCTGACGTTCGGTGGCATGTACTCGTTCACGAATTCGACGGCTCCCGGACGCGGCACGACCGGCATGTGGAGCGTCGGCGCGAGCTATTCGGTGGCGTCGTTCAATGTCGCGGCCGCCTATCTGTATGCGAAGAATCCGGCGCTGCTGTTCACGGACGGCGATTTCGTGTCCAACACGACGGGCCCGGCGATCGGTGCATCCGGGCCGTTCAGCTATGTCGGCAATCCGGCCAACGAGCAGGTGGTGGGCGCGGCGGCCAGCTATGCGTTCGGTCATGCGACGGTCGGGCTCGACTTCACCGATACGCGCTTCGAGCGCGCGAACGGCACGACGTCGACGGTGCGCTTCGACAACTACGAAGCGTGGGTGCGCTATGCGCTCACCGCCGCGTGGTCGGTCGGCGGCGCCTATACGTATACGCACGGGCATGTCGGTTACTCCGATGCCGCGCCGATCTACCATCAGGCCGGCCTGACGACGACGTACGCACTGTCGAAGCGCACGTCGGTGTATGCGATGGGCGTCTACCAGCGTGCGGGCGGTGCGGCGACGCAGGCCGCGATCTTCGACGGCGTGGTCGGCAATGCGTCGAGCAACAATCATCAGATCGCGTTGCGGATCGGGATGTATCACCTGTTCTAAACCTTGTGGGGCAGGCGGCAGGCGCCGGCCCCTTCATTTCTGGCGGATATGCGATGAGGATTCTGGTTCCAGTGAAGAGAGTGGTCGATTACAACGTGAAGGTCCGGGTGAAGTCGGACAACACGGGCGTCGACATCGCGAACGTGAAGATGTCGATGAATCCGTTCGATGAAATCGCCGTTGAAGAAGCCGTGCGCCTGAAGGAAGCGGGCGTGGCGACCGAAGTGATCGCGGTGTCGGTCGGTGTCGCGCAAGCGCAGGAAACGCTGCGCACGGCGCTGGCGATCGGTGCGGATCGCGCGATCCTGGTCGAGTCGAACGACAGCGTCGAGCCGCTGGCCGTCGCGAAGATCCTGAAGGCGCTGGTCGACAAGGAACAGCCGCAGCTGGTGATCCTCGGCAAGCAGGCGATCGACGACGATTCGAACCAGACGGGCCAGATGCTGGCCGCGCTGGCTGGCCTGCCGCAAGCGACGTTCGCGTCGAAGGTGACGATCGCCGACGGCAAGGCGACTGTTGCACGCGAAGTCGACGGCGGCGCGGAAACGCTGTCGCTTCAACTACCCGCGGTCGTGACGACCGACCTTCGCCTGAACGAGCCGCGCTACGTGACGTTGCCGAACATCATGAAGGCGAAGAAGAAGCCGCTGGAAACGGTGAAGCCGGAAGACCTGGGCGTGGACGTCGCGCCGCGCTTGAAGACGCTGAAGGTGGTGGAGCCGCCGAAGCGGGCGGCCGGCGTGAAGGTGCCGGACGTGAAGACGCTGGTCGAGAAGCTGAAGACCGAAGCCAAGGTGCTGTAAGAGGGAGCGGAAAGAAATGACGATTCTGGTGATTGCAGAACACGGCAACGCGTCGATCAAGGCCGCGACGCTGAACGCGGTGGCGGCGGCGGCCAAAGTGGGCAAATTCGTCGGCGGCGACATCCACGTGCTGGTGGCGGGCCACAACGCGCAAGCGGCGGCCGATGCAGCAGCGAAGATTTCAGGCGTCGGCAAGGTGCTGCTGGCCGATGCGCCACAGCTCGCGGGCGGTCTTGCCGAGAACGTCGAGGCGACGGTGCTGACCATCGCGGAAAACTACTCGCACATCGTTGTACCGGCAACGGCCTGCGGCAAGAACATCGCGCCGCGTATCGCCGCGAAGCTGGACGTCGCGCAGATCTCCGAGATCACGGCGGTTGTGTCGGCCGACACGTTCGAGCGTCCGATCTACGCGGGCAACGCGATCGCGACGGTGCAGTCGAGCGACCCGATCAAGGTGATCACTGTGCGTGCGACGGGTTTCGATCCGGTGGCAGCGGAAGGCGGCAGTGCATCGGTCGAGAAGATCGAAGCGGCAGCGGACGCAGGCAAGTCGCAATTCGTGAGCCGAGAGGTGACGAAGCTCGATCGCCCGGAACTCACCAGCGCAAGCATCATCGTGTCGGGTGGTCGTGGTCTGGGTAGCGGCGAAAACTACACGAAAGTACTGGAGCCGCTGGCGGACAAGCTTCAGGCCGCACTCGGCGCGTCGCGCGCGGCAGTCGATGCAGGCTACGTCCCGAACGACTACCAGGTCGGCCAGACCGGCAAGATCGTCGCACCGCAGCTGTACATCGCGGTCGGCATCTCCGGTGCGATCCAGCACCTGGCCGGCATGAAGGATTCGAAGGTGATCGTCGCGATCAACAAGGATCCGGAAGCACCGATCTTCAGCGTGGCCGATTACGGTCTCGTCGGCGATCTGTTCGTCGAGCTGCCCGGAATCGTGGCCGCGTTGTAGCATGGCAGCCCACTACCGGTCATCCCGATTCGCGAGCGCGCCGGGCGACTTGCGGGACGTGCGCAGGCAGGCAGCGATCGTCGCCAATTCCGACGACGCTGCCGTATGGCGCTGGTTTTCTTCGTTGATGGACGATCGCCGGGTTCGCTGGTGTCACGCGACAGACCGATGGTTCGTCAGCGTCGACAACCGGCACGTGGCAACCGAGCCGAGCTTCGACAGCGCGATTCGCGCCGCCAAGGCGGCGGTGGAGAGACGGGAAGGGCACGGCGCGGCCGGGTGAGGCACCAGGTTTCGCCGATCCAGTCGCTCGACAGGCCCGATTTCACGCGACGTATCGCCCGCCGCCGTCCGCATCGATCACGACGCCGCTCAGGTACGATGCGCGTGCCGAGGCGAGAAATGTCACCAGGTCGGCAATTTCCTGCGGTTTCGCGGCACGGCCGAACGGGAGATTCGCCAGCATGTCGTGCCATTTCGACGCATCGCCAAACCGTTGCGCGGCGCGCGTTTGCGATAGCGAAATCAGCCGCTCGGTTTCCGTCGGGCCCGGATTGACACCCAGCACACGCACGCCACGCCGTGTCGCGTGTGCTCCCACCGCCCGCGTGAACGCCACGAGCGCCGCGTTGCCTGCCGAGCCGCATAGATAGTCATAGTTCGGCATGACGCCGGCGATACCGACGACGTTGAGCACCACACCGGAGCCACGCGCCATCATCGACGGCAGCACGGCCCGCGTCAGGTTGATATAGCCGAATACCTTCAATTCCCACGCGCTTCGCCATTGGGTGTCGTCGATGTTTTCCAGCCCGCCGCCGGGAATGGCGCCCGCGTTGTTGACCAGGACATCCACCGATTCAAGCCGCTGCTGCAAGCGTTCGCGGCCTTCGTCGCTCGCGATATCCGCTACCACGCCCTCTACGTCGGCGCCGTGAAGCGTCTTCAGGCGCGCGACGGCATTGTCCACGCCATCCCGCTTTTGTCCCACCACGACGACTCGACTGCCTTCGCGCGCAAACGCGTCGGCGCAAGCAAACCCTATACCGCGTGTCGCGCCGGTGATCAGCACGTGCTTACCGCTCAACTCGAGATCCATGGTTCATCCTTCTATCCGTCGTTCGACATCGTTGATGAAATCGAGCACCGCGCGATTGAACGCATCGGGCGCTTCGAGATTGATCGCGTGGCTCGTGTCGGGCAGGACCCATAGCCGCGCGTTCGGGATCGTGCGCTTCAGGAAGAGCGACGGAGCAAGGCAGGGTTCGTCGTCGTCTCCCGCGACAATCAGGGCCGGCACATTCAATTCGCGCAGCGGCGCTTCAAGTTCGTAGAGCGTAGGGCGGCGCATCTGACATCCCTTTGCCGTCAGCGCCGTGCCTATTGCGGAATGTTGGGCAAACTGACGGAGAAATTCGTCGAAGCCCCGCGGATCCTTCTCCTTGAGCTTGCGCCTTGTCGGGCCGTTCAGATAGTCGGCTGCGCCGGCTTCCAACCCGTGGGCCAGGATGCGCGTGGCCAGCGCCTCGCTTGCCTCGCGGAACTGTTCAGGGGCGTCCGAGCCATGCCCGGCCGCGGCAACCACGATGGACCGCGTCACCTCCGGATGCGCAATGGCAAAACACAGTGCCGCATACGCGCCCATCGACAGGCCGACGATATGAGCATTCGACACGCCTGCGGCCTTTAGTACGCTCGCGATATCGGCTACTGCATGAAGGTGGCTGTAAGACTCGATATCGTCTGGAACGTCGGACGGCGGGTAGCCGCGCGCATTGAACGTAATGCAGCGAAATCGCTGCGACAGCGAGCGTACCTGATGCGCCCAGTTTCGGTGATCTCCCGCGAACTCGTGCAAGAACACGATGGCCGGGCCCTGCCCGGTCACTTCATAGAAAAGATTGATCCCGTTGGATGATGCAGTGGGCATGTCTGCTCCATTTTCGTGCAGGAAAGAGGGGCGCGGCGCAGGCTCGTCCGGATTCGCTACGCGCGTTCCACAAGGCACGAGTGTAGGTCTATTATCGATAAGGTAAAAATATGGGATTGTTATGGGTCTATCGTGTTTGGTTATTTCTCGACGATCGCCGATCGATCGGCCGCGAGCCTTTGCCATGAGCGTGAGAGGACGGGATGGATTTCAAGCAACTGCAATATTTCGCACGCATTGCCGAGCTGGGTAACATGACGCGCGCCGCGGAGACGCTCCACGTCGCCCAGCCGGCGCTGAGCCAGCAGATCGCCAATCTCGAGGGCGAACTCGACGCCCGGCTCTTCGACCGCGGCGTCTACGGGGTTCGCACCACCCCGGCAGGGGAAACGCTTTATCGCTATGCGAAGTCGCTGCTCAAGCAACTGGAGGACGCGCGACAGGCCATCTCAAGCGAGGTCGACCAGCCCAGCGGGCATGTCGTGATCGGCATTCCGGGCAGTGCCGGCAAGCTCGTCGTCACGCCACTGGTGAAGGAGTTGACCAGCCGGTCGGCGATCATGATGGAGATCATCGAACGGCCGAGCGCCGAACTCGTCGATCTGGTAATCGGCAGCAAGCTCGACGTCGCGCTCGGCGTCGACGTGCCGCGCCGCCGAGGGCTCGCCATTCATCCGGTCCTGCGCGAAGCGTTATTCGCGATCGCGCCGCCGAGCGAAGCGCGGACCGATGCGAGAACCAGGAAATCCGTCACGGCGAAAGAACTGGCCGCGCAGCCGCTGTTCCTGCCGGGTTTCCCCAATACGATCCGCCAGCGTGTCGAGGCGGCATTCCTCGAAGCGCATCTGGAATACAGGATAGTGAGCCAGGTGAGCTCGCTGGATATGGTGGTTCGGCTGGTTTCTTCCGGGCTGGGCTGGGGCGTGCTGCCCTGGTCGGCCGTGGCCGATGAGGTACGGCAGGGCAGAATCCGCGCGCTGCGTGTGTCGGATCGCGCCCTGTCGCGCGAGCTTTCGGTGTGCATCTCCGACTCCGTGCCATTGAGCCGCGCGGCGGAGGTGGTGCGCGACTGCATGCTCGACATCATTCAGGCCTTGATCCGGTCGAAACGATGGGAGCATGCCAGACTGGTCTCTCATGATTGACGTGTTAACGCCAAGGCGATAAGCCAGTCTTATCGATCCATCGGTATTCCATATTTGTTTGCGTATTGATCGGGTTCATACAATCGATCTGTCCGTGATGGACTGCGGCGCACGCGAAGACACGGATCTTCGCGAATACACAAAACATATGGAGACAACCATGTCAGGCAATTCCAGCCCATCCGCCACGACATGCGAGGCGGCATGCGCAAAGGCATTCTGGCGCATCGTGCCCGTGCTGTTCGTGAGCTACGTGCTCTGTTCGATGGATCGTTACAACGTCGCATTCGCGCAGATCCAGTTGCGCGAGGCGCGACACATCACCGACAGTATCTACGGTCTCGGCGCGACCCTGTATTTCGCAACCTATGTGGCGTTCGCCGTCCCGGCCAACATGCTGTTGCGCCGATGGGGGGCAAAGAGGGTGTTTTTCCTCATCATGCTCGGATGGGGCGTGTGCTCGACAGGCATGCTGCTGATCCGGACTCCCTATGAATTCTTTGCCGGCCGGCTACTGCTGGGCGCATTCGAGGCCGGTTTCTATCCCGGCGTCATTTACTATCTCAGGACATGGTTTCCGCAAACGCATCGCAGTCACGCTTTCGCGGTATTCACCTCGGGCGTGACTGTGGCAGGGGTCGTGGTGGGGCCGCTGTCGGGGTGGATCATGACCCGCTTCCATATGGCCGCCGGACTGGCCGGCTGGCAATGGCTATTCCTGCTCGAGGGATTGCCCAGTTGCCTGATGGCGATCGTTTGCTTCCTGGTTCTCAAGCAGGGGCCGTCCGAAGCCACCTGGCTGTCGCTACAGGAACGGCGCGCGCTGGAAGCGGCGCTCGCGCAAGACCGGCTCGCCGCATCGCGGCAGATCGTTCCCGCCGGCCGGTTCGGGATGCTTCGTTCAAAGCAGGTGTATCTGTTTGCGCTCGTTTATTTTTGCTCGATCTCCGGTGTCTATGCGTTGGGGTTCTGGGTGCCGGCGATCATTCGTGCCTATGGCGCGACCACGCCGCTCGAGATCGGCCTGTATTCAGTGATCCCCTGGGGGCTGGCGGCAATCGGCACGATCGTGATTTCGCGCCGCTCCGACCGCATGAATGAGCGGCGCTGGCACTCAGCGGGTGCGCTTCTCGTCGGCGCAGCCGCGCTTGGGCTGTCCACGCTGCCGCATCTGGGCTTTGCCGTCGCAATGTCGTTGCTCAGTGTCGGCGCGGTCGGGGTCATTGGCGCGATTCCCGTCTTCTGGACCATTCCCGCATCGGCGATGCCGGCGGAATTCGCCGCAAGCGGGGTGGGATTCATCAATTGCCTCGGCGTCAGCTCGGGCATGATCGCGCCGCTGTTGATCGGCCTCTTGAAGGAGCGAACCGGATCGCTGTCCCCGGGACTCGGGTGCCTCGTTGCAATGCTCGTTTCGGGCGCCGTCCTGCTGCTTGTCGTGACCCGGCCCGCACGTCGCTCGCCTCATGCCGCCGTCTCGCCCGTCATCGCGGCCCCGGTGCGCGCGCCTGGCGCCCATTCATCGACAGTCGAGGAACGCTAGTTCGATCGATAGTCTGCCTGCTCGGGAACGTATGGAGATATTAGGACTACTCATGCAAAACGAAAAAACTTCGTCATTTCAGCAACCGCTCAAAGGGCTCAAGGTACTCGAACTGTCTCAGATCATGGCCGGGCCGGTATGCGGCTTGATGCTGGCCGATATGGGCGCGGACGTCTACAAGGTCGAGAAGATTCCCTATGGCGACGACGCCAGAAGTTACGGGAAAGCGTCCGACGCGGGCACGCCGCCGTCGTTCATGATGCTCAATCGGGGCAAGCAGTCGATCGGGATCGACATCAAGAGCCATGCGGGCAAGGCAGTGCTACTGCGTATGGCGGGACAGGCGGACGTGTTGACGGAAAACTTTCGGCCGGGCGTGATCGAGCGTCTCGGACTTGGCTACGAAGTGCTGAGTCAGCTCAATCCGGCGTTGATCTATTGCTCCATCACCGGATACGGTCGTGAAGGGCCGCTCGCGCGCAAAGGCGGCTTCGATCTGATTCTGCAGGCGTTCAGCGGCCTCATCAGCGTGACGGGCGAAGAAGACGGCGAGCCCGTCAAGCCCGGCGTATCGATCGCGGACGTCAACGCCGGCATTCTCGCCGCGCTCGGTATCCTCGCGGCTTATGTGCACCGGTTGCGCACGGGGCTCGGGCAACGCGTGGACACTTCGCTGGTGCAGGCGTCGCTGCAGCAGATGTACTGGTACGCGGCCGCGTATTTCTCGCGAGGCGCGATCGCGAAACCCTCGGGCACCGCACATCCGCTGATCTCGCCTTATCAGGTCTATCGCTGTCGAGACGGACGCGTTGCGATCGGTGGCGCGAACGAAGCCAACTGGGCACGGATCGCCGAACTGCTCGGTCATCCCGAATGGAAGGCAGATCCGCGCTTCATGACACCGGATTCGCGACTTGCCAACCGAAAGGCACTGGAGCGACTCATCAACGATGTGCTGGCCACCGACGACGTGGCGTCGTGGCTGTGCCGATTCGACGAGGCATCGGTTCCGGCCGGCCCGGTACAAAACGTCGCTCAGGCACTGGAACACGAGCAGTCAAAGGCGACGCGAATGGTCGTCGAAGTCGAGGCCCCGAACGGGGGCACGACGCGTGCCCTCGGTTTGCCGATCCATTTCAATGGCACGACGCGGATCGCGTCGCGGGCGGCACCGCGTGTCGGGCAGGATACCATCGACATTCTGCGTCGCTTCGGATTCACTGACGGCGAGGTCGGGGATCTCATCGCATCGGGCATCGTGCTGCAGGCGGGTGCCTCGCTCGAAGCCGCTGCCGCCACGCAAGGATGACGTTCATGCATCGCATCGATATCGACGCGGATCGCGCCGGCTCTGCCCACGGACTCGAACTGCACGTCGAAGACCATATTGCGACCATTACGCTAGCTCGTCCCGAGAAGCGCAATGCGATGACACTCGACATGTGGCGTGAGCTTGCCTGGCTCGCCGCACAACTCGATGGCCGCGATGACGTGCGCGCGGTCGTTCTGACAGGCAGCCATGACAGTTTTTGCGCGGGTGCCGACATCACGGAATTCGATGAACTGCGTAACGACACGGCACAGGTGCTCGCCTATGACGCGATTTACGAGGCGGGATGCCGGGCACTCGAAACGCTCGGCAAGCCGGTTATCGCTGCGATCAACGGCTATTGCATGGGCGGCGGATGCAATCTTGCGCTAGCGTGCGACATCCGATTTGCTGCACCGCAAGCCACATTTGCAATTCCGGCGGCAAGGCTATCGGTGGTCTACGGCGCAGCGGGTACCCGCCGGCTTCTCAATCTCGTCGGCCCCGGGCGCGCGCGACGTATTCTATTCACGGGTGCCCGGATCGGGGCTTTCGATGCGCTGGGCGCGGGTCTGATCGACGAAGTTCATGACAATGTGTATGAAGCCGCGCGCCGATGTGCCGCGACGATGACGGCCGTTGCGCCGTTATCGATTCGCGGTGCGAAGGCGATCCTGGCAGCGCTCGAAACAGCATCGGAAAACCACGGCGAGCGGGTAGCCGAAGCCGCTATCCGTCGAGCCGCCAACAGCGCAGACTATGTCGAGGCGCGCACGGCTTTCAGGGAAAAGCGGGCGCCGCGATTTTGCGGTCACTGACCAGAATCGCCATACCCGCCATTTGCCCATCGCTCATGCATTCGGCGCGTGCCCCGCCGGCGACGTGCGCCCGAGCGCATCGAACGCCGGTTATGACGGAACGGGCATGCCGCCGTGCGTTGCGCTGCCGGGCGTGGTCTTCTAGCCTTGCGGACACTGAAGCACGATTCGCGCGATGAGCCCGGTCGGTTTGCGATTGACGAGCGTGAACGTGCCGCCGTGCGCATGCACGATTTCCCGAACGATCGACAAACCGAGCCCGACGCTCCCCGGGCGGTCGCCGCGTGCCGGATCGAGGCGTACGAAAGGCTCGATCACGTCCTTGAGTCGATGCTCGGGAATGCCTGGCCCGTCGTCGACCACGTCGATATGCACGCTCTGGCCGTCGACCGATGCAGTTACCGCGACGCCGCTCCCGAAGTGCAGCGCATTCTCGATGAGGTTCGTCAGCACCCGGCGCATCGCGTCCGGCCGGCAGAAGAAGCGGATCTGCTCCGGGCCGATATAGTGCACCGCCGCGCCGGCTTCCTCGTATTCGTCGCACAGCGTGGAGATCAGTGCGCCGAGGTCGAGCCACTCCTTCTCTTCGCGGTCCACGCCGCTGCTGAGGAACGCCAGCGCGGACGTGACCATCGCCTGCATCAGCTCGATGTTTCGTATCAGCTTGTCGCGCACGGATTCGCTCTGTTCCATTTCCAGCTGCAGCCGCATGCGCGTCAGCGGCGTGCGCAAATCGTGGCTGATCGCGGCCAGCATGCGCGTGCGGTTCTGGATCGACAGCGTGATGCGCGCCTGCATCAGGTTGAATGCATGTGCCGCCGATCGAATTTCGAGCGGACCTTCTTCCGCGATCGGCGACACCGACATCTGCTGGCCGAATGCGTCGGCGTGTTCGGACAACCGTCGCAACGGACGAATCACGCGCGAGATGGCCCACGCCGACATCGCGGCCACGCCCACGCACATGAAGATCAACGCGCCGTAGAAGGGAAAGGAATAGCGCGGCGGGTCGGCCGTGTCGCGGGCGGTCCGAATCTCGAGCGTCCGGCTGCCGAGCGGCACCCGTACCTGGATCGCCGCGTCCCCGGCATGTTCGGCCGCGCAAGCGCGTACGGACAGATCGGCCGCGCCCGTCAGCTCCGATTTCAGCACGGATTCGAGGTCCCGGGTGTCCAGTGTTTCCGTGGAGCAGGCCGACGCCGCCTGCGAGAGCCGGAACGACAGCCCCGGCTGCCGCATCGTCGCGATCACGGCGCCGCGCTCGGCGTCGGGAACCGCGCGGAGACTCTCGACCGCGCTGGCGATGCGATAGGCGCTCTGCCACGGCCACGGCGGAGCCGGCGGGGTGTGGTGCGACAGCAGAACGATGAACAGCAGGGCCGTCGCGCTCGACGAACACGTCAGGATCAGCAGGATCTGCCCGAGCGTGGTGGAGAAGACCCGGCGCATCAGACGAAGACCACGTCGGGCTGGAACGCGTAGCCGTCGGTGCGTACCGTCCGGATCGTTTCCTCGAGCGGATCGTTGCCCGCGAGCTTGCGCCGCAACCGGCTCACGAGCAAATCGATCGAGCGCCCCGAGATCGGGAAGTTGGTTCCGCGCGTGAGGTTGATGAGCTCTTCGCGCGAGAGCACCTTGCGGACGTGCTGGCAGAGCACGAGCAGCAGGTCGGTTTCCGCGCCCGTCAGCGGCACGCGCAGGCCGGCCGGCGAGCGTACGAAACGCCGGTACGGATAGAACGTGAAACCGGAAAACCGCAGGACCAGCTCGGTGACCGGTTTGCGTTCGTCGCCCTCCGCGGCGGCGGGGCGGCGCAACACGGCGCGGATGCGCGCCAGCAACTCGCGCGGATCGAACGGCTTGGGCACGTAGTCGTCCGCACCGAGTTCGAGGCCGACCACCTTGTCCGTCGGATCGTCGAGCGCCGTCAGCATGATGATGCGCGGCCCGCCCTTCGCATGCAGGCGACGGCACAGATCGAGCCCGTCCTTGCCCGGCAGCATCACGTCGAGCAGGACCAGGTCGACGTCGTCCGTCGCGAGCAGCGCGTCGGCGGCTTCGACGCTGTCCGCGACGTGCGTGACGTAGCCCTTGCCGGACAGAAAGGCGGCCAGCGGGACGCTGATGTCTGCGTCGTCTTCGACGATCAGGATGGAATTGCCGGTCAATGGAGTCCCCGTTGTTGCGTGCGTGTCGTATGCGGCGCGCGGCCGCGGTGCATTCGCCGACCAATGTACTCCGGTGCGCGCGATCGGTCTGTGTCAATCACGACACATTATATAAATGCACATAATAATCAACAACTTACGAGACGTTTGACGTATCGTGCACCCCATCTTGGAAGGGTGATGGTCGTACACATGAACAAGCAGTTGGAGTGTTGCCGGTTGCGTTTGCCGGCGTTATCCGGGCCAGCATCGCCGGCGCGCGCGACGCGCTGGCCGGCCATGCTGGCGTTGTGCGCGTCGCTCGCGCTCGCGGGTTGCGGCGATCGTGGTACGGCAGCTGGCCCGGGTGCCGCCGCGGCGGCCGTCGAGGTCGGCGTCCAGACCCTCGCGCCGCAGCGGATCGACGAGCGCACGGCGCTGTCGGGGCGCCTGTCGGCGCTGCAGGTGTCCGACGTGCGGCCGCAGATCGGCGGGATCGTGCGCAAGCGGCTCTTTACCGAAGGTGCCGACGTCAAGGCCGGACAGGTGCTTTACCAGATCGATCCGGCGGCTTACCAGGCCACCTACGACCAGGCGCGCGGCACGCTTGCGAAGGCCGAAGCGACGCTCGCGTCGGCGAAGACGAAGGCCGCGCGCTACGCGCAGCTCGCGAAGATCGGCGCGGTCAGCGCGCAGGACAACGACGACGCGGTCGCGGCCGTGCGCGAGGACGAGGCCGACGTGCTGGCCGATCGCGCGTCGCTCGAATCGGCGCGCGTCAATCTCGGCTACACGCGGATCACCGCGCCGATCGCCGGGCGCATCGGCGCGTCGTCGGTGACCGAAGGCGCGCTGGTGACGGCCGACCAGACCACCGCGCTCGCGACCATTCAGACATACGACCGGATGTATCTCGACGTCACGCGCTCGAGCGCGGAATGGCTGCGACTGTGCAAGGCCTATGCATCGGGCCGCCTGCAGCGCGCCGGCGACGGCGCCATCGTGCGGCTCACGATGGAAGACGGCACGCCGTATCCGCATGACGGCGTGCTGCAGTTCTCCGGCATCACCGTCGACCAGACGACCGGATCCGTCACGCTGCGGATCATCTTCCCGAACCCCGACGGCGAACTGCTGCCGGGGATGTTCGTGCGTGCGCAACTCGACGAGGGCGTCGATGCGAATGCGCTGCTGGTGCCGCAGCTCGCCGTCACGCGCGCGTCGGACGGCACCGCGAGCGTGTGGGTCGTCGATGCGACCGGCCACGCGAAGCAGATAACCGTGCGCGCCGACAACGCCTATCGCGACCAGTGGATCGTGTCGAGCGGATTGAAGGCGGGCGATCGCGTGATCGTCGACGGCTTGCAGAAGGTGCAGGCCGGCACGGCGGTGCGCGTGGCGGCCGATACGCCGGCCGCGAAGTCGTAAGGAGGGCGCATGGCAGGATTCTTCATACAGCGCCCGATCCTCGCATGGGTGATCGCGATCGTGATCATGCTGATCGGCGCCGCCGCGACCACGACGCTGCCGGTCGAGCAGTATCCGACCATCGCGCCGCCGTCGGTGCGCGTGAGCGCGACCTATCCGGGCGCGTCGGCCGACACGGTGGCCAAGACCGTCACGCAGGTGATCGAGCAGAAGCTGTCCGGCATCGACAACCTGATGTACATGTCGTCGACGAGCAGCAACGCGGGGCAGGCGACGATCAACCTGACGTTCGCGCCCGGCACCAACGCCGACATCGCGCAGGTGCAGGTGCAGAACAAGGTGACGCAGGCATCGGCGTCGCTGCCCGAAACGGTCCAGGAACAGGGCGTGCAGGTCGCGAAGGCGTCCAGCAACTTCCTGATGATCGTTGCGCTGTCGTCGCCCGGCGGCACGCTGAACTCGATCGATCTCGGCAACGTGATCGCGACGCAGATCGAGGATCCGCTCACGCAGCTGACCGGCGTCGGCGACGTCACGCTGTTCGGCGCCGAGCACGCGATGCGGATCTGGCTGAACCCGGTCAGGCTGAAGAGCGTCGGGCTCACCGCGTCGGACGTGACGACCGCCATCACCAGCCAGAACGTGCAGTTGTCGGTCGGCGAGCTGGGCGGGGCGCCCGCGACGGATGCGCAGGCGATCAACGCGACCATCGCGTCGTCGAGCCTGCTGACCACGCCCGAACAGTTCGGCAACATCCTGCTGCGCGTCAATGCCGACGGCTCGAAGGTGCTGTTGAAGGACGTCGCGCGCATCGAGGTCGGCGGCGATTCGTACGATACGTCGTCGCGCAGCGACGGCAAGCCGGCCGCCGCGCTCGCGATCAAGCTGTCGACCGGCGCGAACGCGATGTCGACGGCGAAGAAGGTGCGCGCGAAGCTCGCCGAACTGCAGCCGCAGTTGCCGAAGGACGTCGCGATCAGCTATCCGTACGATTCGACGCCGTTCGTGAGGATCTCGATCGAGGAAGTCGTGAAGACGCTCTTCGAGGCCGTGATCCTGGTGTTCCTCGTGATGTACCTGTTCCTGCAGAACCTGCGCGCGACGCTGATCCCGACCATCGTCGTGCCGGTCGCGCTGCTGGGCACGCTGGGCGTGATGTCGGCGATCGGGTTCTCGATCAACGTGCTGTCGATGTTCGCGATGGTGCTCGCGATCGGGCTGCTGGTCGACGATGCGATCGTCGTCGTCGAGAACGTCGAGCGGATCATGGCCGACGAGAAGCTCGGGCCGAAGGCCGCGACGAAGAAGGCGATGGGGCAGATCACCGGCGCGCTCGTCGGCGTGACGACCGTGCTGACCGCCGTGTTCATTCCGATGGCGTTCTTCTCGGGCTCGACGGGCGCGATCTACCGGCAGTTCTCGGTGACGATCGTGTCCGCGATGGTGTTGTCCGTGCTGCTCGCGCTGACGCTGACGCCCGCGCTGTGCGCGACGCTGCTCACGCCCGCGTCGGCCGGGCAGCACGCGCGCCGCGGGTTCCTCGGCGCGTTCAACCGGATGTTCGAGAAAAGCAACGCGGGATACAGCGCGACGCTCGCACGCGTCGTCGCGAAGCCCGCGCGCTGGATGATCGCCTATGCGCTGGTCGCCGGCATCGTCGCGCTGCTGTTCGCGACGCTGCCGTCGTCGTATCTGCCGGAAGAGGACCAGGGCTCGATCATGGTGTCCGTGTCCGCGCCGGTCGGCACGCCGGCATCGGGCACGCTGAAGACGGTCCAGGCGGTCGAACAGTATTTCCTGAAGCAGCCGGCCGTCGCGCACGTCATGACGGTCAACGGGTTCAGCTTCAACGGCCAGGGGCAGAACAACGCGTTCGCCTTCGTGCAGCTCAAGGACTGGGGCCAGCGCGGCTCGAACGACAGCGCGCAGGCGGTGATCGATCGCGCGAACGCCGCGTTCGCGAAGCGTCGCGATGCGCAGATCTTCGTGATGAACCAGCCCGCGATCCAGGGGCTCGGCACGCAAAGCGGCCTCGACTTCGAGATCGAGGATCGTTCGGGCCAGGGGCACGACAAGCTGCTGAGCGCGCGCAACCGCTTCATGGCGCTGGCCGCGAAGGAGCCGTCGCTCGCGATGACGCGCCCGGCAGGCCTCGAGGACACGCCGCAGCTCTATGTCGACATCGACCGCGAGAAGGCCAGTGCGCTCGGGCTGTCGGTCTCGGATATCGACACGACGCTGTCGACCGCGTTCGGCTCGTCGTACGTGAACAACTACATCGACACCGGCCGGATCCAGAAGGTCTACGTGCAGGCCGACGCGCCGTACCGGATGATGCCGTCGGACATCGGGCAGTGGTATGTGCGCGCCGATTCATCGTCGTCTTCGACCTCTTCGTCGGGCACGTCGGCTTCGTCGACGACGACGTCCTACGACGGGCAGATGGTGCCGTTCTCGGCGTTCTCCAGCACGCGCTGGACCTTCGGCCCGCCGCAGATCGAACGCTACAACCGCGAGCTCGCGATGGAGATGAGCGCGCAGACGGCGCCCGGCGTCAGTACCGGCCAGGCGATGACGGCGGTCGAGAAGATCGCGCAGCAGTTGCCGAGCGGCTTCGGCATCGAATGGACGGGCCAGTCGTATCAGGAGGTACTGGCCGGCTCGCAGGCGACCTACCTTTACGCGATCTCGCTGATCGTCGTGTTTCTGTGCCTGGCCGGGCTGTACGAAAGCTGGTCGGTGCCGCTCGCGGTGATTCTCGTGGTGCCGATCGGCGTGCTCGGCGCGCTCGGCGCCGCGCATCTTCGCGGTCTGTCGAACGACGTGTACTTCAAGGTCGGCCTGTTGACGACGATCGGCCTGTCGACGAAGAACGCGATCCTGATCGTCGAATTCGCGAAGGGCCTGCAGGCGCAGGGCCGCGGGCTGCTCGACGCGACGCTCGAGGCCGCGCACCTGCGGTTGCGGCCGATCCTGATGACGTCGCTCGCGTTCGTGTTCGGCGTGCTGCCGCTCGTAATCAGCACCGGCGCCGGCTCGGCCGCCCGGCATGCGATCGGAACGGGCGTCGCGGGCGGGATGATCGCCGCGACGGTGCTCGCGATATTTTTCGTGCCGGTGTTTTTCATCGTCGTGCGCAGGCTGTTCAACGAACACGGCCACGACGGCGCGCGGCACGACGAGGAACAAGCATGAAACTGAAATGCCTGACGCTGGTTTGCGTTGCCGCGCTCGCTGCGTGCTCGCTCGACCCCGTCTATCAACGTCCGGCCGCGCCGATGGCCGGCGCATGGCCGAGCGGGCCGGCGTACGGCACCGCGTCCGCGCCGTCCGCGCCGTCCGCGGCCAGCGGGGCCGCGACGCCGGTGGCGGCCGAAGTCGGCTGGCGCGATTTCTATCGCGATCCGCACCTGCGGAAGCTGATCGCGCTCGCGCTCGACAACAACCGCGACCTGCGCGTGGCCGCGCTTCAGGTCGCCGAATACGAAGCGCAGTACCGCATCACGCGCGCGGCGCTCGCCCCGTCGATCGACGCGACCGGATCGCTGTCGAATGCGCGCAGCGACGGCACGACCACGCGGTCGAGCAGCGTGTCGGTCGGCACGACGTCGTGGGAGATCGACTTCTTCGGCCGCCTGCAAAGCCTGAAGCGGCAGGCGCTCGAGAACTACCTGTCGACCGATGCGTCGCGCGTGAGCACGCAGTTTTCGCTGGTCGCGACCGTCGCGACCGACTATCTGCAACTGCGCGCCGACGAGGCGATGCTCAAGATCACGACGGATACGGCGGCAGCCGACCAGCGCACCTACGACCTGACGGTCGCGATGCAGAAGATCGGCAGTGCGTCGCTGCAGGACGTGCGCGAGGCGCAGACGTCGCTCGCGAGCGCGAAGGCGAGCGTCGCGTCGTACACGCGGGCGGTCGCGCAGGACCGCAACACGCTCGCGGCGCAGATCGGCTGCGCGCTGCCGGACGATCTCGACTCGGGCCCGACGCTGTTCGACGGCGACGCGATGTTCGCGGACATCGGCGCCGGCGTGCCGTCCGACCTGCTGGCGCGCCGGCCCGACATCGAGGCCGCCGAACATACGCTGAAGGCCGCGAACGCGAACATCGGCGCCGCGCGCGCCGCGTTCTTCCCGAAGATCGCGCTGACGGCGACGGCCGGGACGGCCAGCACCGGCCTGGCGCAGCTGTTCAAGGCCGGCACCGGCGCATGGACGTTCGCGCCGTCGATCACGATGCCGATCTTCGATTACGGCAGCAACAAGGCATCGCTCGACGTTGCGCGGATCGAGAAGGACATCGACGTGGCGGACTACGAGAAGGCGATCCAGACCGCGTTCAAGGAAGTCGCCAATGCGCTGGCCGGGCGCGAGACCTATGTGACGCAGGTCGACGCCGATCGCGAGTACGTGCGATCCGCTCAGGATTACTACGATCTTGCGCAAGCGCGCTACCGGACCGGCACCGACAGCTTCCTCACGCTGCTGACCGCGCAACGAACGTTGTATACGGCGCAGCAGCAGCTCGTCACCGATCAACTGTCGAAGCTGTCGAATCTGGTGACGCTGTACAAGGTGCTCGGCGGCGGCTGGTCGGAAAGGGCTGACGATGCGTCGCAAGCGGGCGACGCTCGGCATGTGTCAGGGCAGTCGTGAGCGAAGCGCGGAAGCTGCGAGCTTCAATCGATTGCCGGAAGTCGGGGGCGGCAGATGGCAGCCGTCTCCGGATGCAGTGCATTCACGACGTGACGTGTTTCGGTCCGTTCACGGGCGGCATGCGGATTGTCGTGTTTGATTTCAGGAGAAAAGCACCATGAAGAAACGGATTCTCGCGTTGCTCGTTGCCGCCGGGATGTCTGGAACGTCGATCGGCGCGTCGGCGCAGCAGGGGCCCGGCGACGCGCCGGGCGGCCCCGGGGCGGACCGCGCCCGCGAGACGCGGCCGGATCGTGCGCCGGATCGCGACGGCGCGATGCGTGCGCGTCCCGACGCGCGGATGGACGCTGCGCGAGGCGACTGGCATCGCCGCGGCGGACGCGTGCCGCAGGACTATCGCGGTCCGAAGTATGTGGTCGACGACTGGCGCGGGCACGACCTTCAGCCGCCGCCGTCCGGCTATCAGTGGCTGCAGATCGACGGCGATTTCGTGCTGGCCGCGATGACGACCGGCGTGATCACGAGCATCCTCAGCGGCCCGCATCATTGAACGAACAAGGAGTGACATGAGAAACACGCTTGCACTGGCGGCATTGATTGCACTGGTTTCCGCGCTCAGCGGATGTTGCCTGTTGCCGTATTGCGGCGGCTGGGGCGGGCCGGGCGGCGGCCCCGGGGGCCCGGGCGGACAAGGCGGGCCGGGAGGCCCCGGCGGCGGCGGCGGTGGGCCGCAAGGCGCGATCGTCGTGCCGCATCCGTCCGCGTTGAGCTGATCGATGCGATCCCCGGCGGCCGGCCGTGCCGCCGCCGGGCATGCAGCTGCCGTGTGTCGTCGGCGAAATCCAGCCGGCCGCTCACGATTTCCTTCAATGCGTCGCGCCAAGGCACCGCCGGAATCAGCGTGCTCCCGTGCGTCAAACCGTGACTCGTCATGCTCTATCGTTCCAGTCTGTCCCGCCGCGCGTTTCTGTCGTCCGTGTTGACGACGGGCGCGGCGCTCGGCTTCGCCATGCATGCCCGCCCCGGGGGCGCGGCGAACACGGGGGTGTGCGTGGCGAGTGCGGAGCAAGTCCTCGGCCCGTACTATCTCGACAAGCGCCTGATGCGGCGCGACATTCGCGAGCACAAGCCGGGCGTGCCGCTCGATCTTCGCTTCACGGTGATCGACGTGCGCGGCTGCGTGCCGCTGGCCGATGCGCTCGTCGACGTCTGGCAATGCGACGCGCTCGGCGTCTATTCGGGCTTCGGTCAGCTCTCGCGTTCGGGGCCGCCCGCTGGACCGCCGCCCGGGCCGCCGCCGTCCGGCTTCGGTCCGGCCGGCGCGAATCATGGGCTACCGTCGGGCATGCCGCCGGCACCGCACCCGACCGACGCGTTGACGTTCTTGCGCGGGGTGCAGCCAACCGATCGGAACGGCATCGCACGTTTCGATTCGATCGTTCCCGGCGTATATCCGGGGCGAACGAATCACGTGCATTTCCGGGTCCGCTCGGCCGCGAACGCGTCGCATGGCGATCACGTCGCGCACATCGGGCAAGTGTTTCTTCCGGAAACGCTGATCGTGCCGTTGATGCGGGACGTCGCGCCATATCGCGACAACCGCGTTGCCCGTGTCGCGCTGACCGACGATCCGGTCTACGCGAGCCAGCATGGCGCTCAAGCCGTTGCGCGCACGACGTTGGTGGACTCGCGCGATCCGGCACGCGGGGTCGTGGCGAATGTGATCGTGGCGATCGATCCGGGGGCGATGTCGCGCGAGCTTGGGTGACGGTGGCCTCCTCGGGTGAAAAGAGGAAACAGGCGCGGGCCTGTGCTGCGATGACCGTCATCTTCCACCCGCCCATATCCGGATCGATAGTGCCGGGTTGAGCCTGCGTCATCGACCATTCTCGCCGTTTCGACGGAGAGCCTGTCGGGTTCAGATCTACCGCCGGGCACCGCGATCGAACGTCGCGAAGGCATTCACGAAACTCGCGTCGTCCGATACGGGGTGGCGGTCGTGTTTGTCACGAATCCAGTGATTCGCATTCCTTGTGAGCACATTGGACTTTGCCAAGGGCGATCATCACCTGGTCGACAGACGGCATCGCGCCCGGCTCGCCGATCGACAGCGCATTCGGCACGCCGCCGATGCCGCAGTGATGGCGCGACGTCGCGACGAAAATCATCACGGTCGGCCGCCGCAACGCATGCGCCATGTGCACGAATCCGGTATCGACTCCCGCCACGAGCGCGGCCCGGCCGATCGCCGCGCCCAGTTCGCGCACCGACATCGCGGGCAGCACGACCGCGCCCGGCGCGCGTGCCGCGATGTCCCGCGCGTCGTCATGTTCGGCGGCCGAGCCCCACGGCACCAGCACGCGCATGCCGCGCGCCATCATCTGCATGGCGAGCGCAGCCCAGTGATCGGCCGGCCATTTCTTGTCCGGATTGGAGGTGGCGTGAAACAGCAGCATGAACGGCGCGCCGTCGGTCACGGCGGCCGGCAGGCTCGTGTCCTGCGGCGCCACGATGCCGTATGCCGCGACCCCTTCGGGGACATAGCCCAGCGCCTCGCCGGCGCTCACGCGCATCCCGTGCCACGCGTCGCAGTCCGGGCGCGGACCGAAGCGATGCGAATACGCGAAACGCGCGCCCGTCTCGCCGAGATCCTGCGTCTGATAGCCGACGCGGCGCGCAGCACGCGCGAGCACCGAGATGATCGCGCTCTTGTAGACGCCGTGCAGGTCGATGACGGCGTCGTACCGGTGCGCGCGCAGCGCGCCGATCGACGCGGAAATCGCCTTCAGGTCGCCGCGGTTCCGGCGCTTCTTGAACCGCCGCAGCGGTGCGCAGAGCACGTTGCCGACGCCCGGGTGCCAGCGCACGACTTCGGCACACGACTCGTCGACGGCCCAATCGACCGTCACGCCGGGAAATGCACGATGGAGATCCGCGACGACCGGCAGCGTCTGGACGACGTCGCCGAGCGACGTCACCTTCACGATCAAAATGCGCTTCATTGCAATCATTGGTTTTACTTGCGGAATAACACGCCGAATACTTTGACCCGGATGTCCGCGAGGTCGGATGGCCTCGAGGGCTTGGGCGAGCGCGGGACGTTTCCGGCCTCGGCGGCGACTGTCGGAAGCCGGGGCAGGCTTCGCCGGGGGCCTACGCGAAACTGCGTTCTTCTGAAGCGAAGTTCAGCGTTTGCGGCGTCCATGCAGTCAGAATGGTCCCGAGCACACTGATTTCACCGTCCGCGAGGTGTCCATCCGCCGATGCGACGGCGAGACACATCGCGATGATCCTCACGCGCAAATCGGGGTCGTCGATTTCCGCGAGTAGCGTTTCGAGCGTGGCGTGATCGAGATGGCCGGAAATGGCGCCGGACGAAACGTGGCTGATTGCCTGATCCTCGCATACCGTCTGGACGATTTGCGCAAACTCGGTCGACGCGATCCCGAACCTGCGTTCGGTCTCGAGTTTCTCGAGGAACCGTTCCTCGCTGGGATCGACGTGGCCGTCCGCGATCAGCACCAGCGCAACGATGCGTGCGGCTGCCTGGGCGCTGTTGCGGGGATAGGTTCTCATGCTGTTGCTCCTTTGCGGGATCGTTCCGCGTTGTTGAAGAGTCAACAGTTTCGACGGTTTGGGTAATCGGAAAAATCAGTTAATCCAATACTGAAGCTTCGGAAAAACCGAAGTGAGGAGGGCGGTTCCGAATCCCGGCCGACCCTCAAGCGATCCCGCGGAACACGCGAATCCGGATCGCCGCCGGTGCCCGGCTCGATGACGCGGCGGGCGGTACTTCGGCAAACCGGCAGATCGCTCGAAACCGGAGCGGATTGGCATGATTCGTGCGTGACATGGTTGCTGGGTCGTCGGAACATTTCCGCGGCAGTCAACCGGTCGGGAAGGGGACACCTATGTACCAGACGGAGGAAATCACGATCGATATCGTCATTTTCGACGGATGCAAGGCACTGGAGGCAATCGGTGCATTGAGCGTTTTTCATTATGCGAACCTGCATCTGCAGCGCCGGCGTATCGATGGCCGCTACGATGTCCAGTTGGTATCGACCAAGCGCGGCCCCTGCGTGACCGATACGGGTGTTCCGCTGTACGCGACAAAGATGCTGAGTCGCCTCTCGCTTCCCCACACGGCCATGATCGTCGGCGCGTGGTCGATCGAACAGGCGCTCGACCGTGCACATGAGATTGTCGAGTGGGTCGAGGCTGCGTTCGACCGTCTGGAACGGCTGGCGGCGTTGTGCTCCGGCGCGTTCTTTCTCGCCGCCGCGGGCCTTCTCGATGGTGTCCGGGCGACGACGCACTGGGCAGTCGCGGATGCGTTGCGCGCCCGGTATCCTGCCGTGCGCGTCGATACGGACTGCATTTTCATTCACGCGGGCAAACTCTGGACGTCGGCAGGCGTCACGGCCGGAATCGATCTGGCCTTGGCGCTCGTCGAAGCGGATTTCGGCCGCGACGTGGCGCTCGATGTGGCGCGCGACCTTGTCGTATTTCTGAAGCGGCCGGGTGGGCAATCGCAGTTCAGTTCGCACCTGATGAGCCAGACGACGCACCACCCCAGTATCAGGGACATTCAGGACTGGATGCTGGAGAACTGCCAGAAGGAGCTGAGCGCGTCTCAAATGGCGGATCGACTTTCGATGAGCGTGCGGAGCTTCAACCGTTGCTTCAAGAAGGAAACGGGCATGACGCCATCCGGATTCCTGACGCGTATCCGTATCGAAGCCGCCCGCCGGATGCTTGAAGAAGGGCGTCTGCCGGCCAAGACCGTCGCGGCAAACGCCGGCTTCAAAACCTACGAGACGATGAGGAAAGCATTCCAGAGCGCGCTCAACGTGACGCCGCTCGAATACCGCGAGCGTTTCGGCGCAGTACAGCGTCATGGTGACGGCAACGTGCGCCGAAGCCCGTGATACGTCGTCGAGCCGGGACGGGAACCCGCTCGACGCCGTATTTCCGGCGCGGATATAAACGTCGAATACTGGCCGATGTCACATCGAGCGTGTCACGCGGGTTTGAAACAGTAAACCGCGAGCTTGTTGCCGTCCAGGTCGCGGACATAGGCCGCATAGGCGTTGGGTGCCCAGTCGCGAGGGCCGGCCGCGCCTTCGTCCTTGGCGCCGGCAGCCAGCGCGGCATCATGGAAGGTGTGAATCGAATCGCGATCCGGTGCTTCGAATGCCACGGTGACACCGTTGCCGATGGTCGCCTGCTGACCGTTCACGGGTTTCAAGACGAAAAAGGACGGTGCGTCTTTCCCCCAGATCGAACCATTTTCGCCGAGGTCGGTGATGCGTTTCAGTCCGATCTCGCCGAGAACGGTATCGTAAAAGCCGCGAGCGGCATCGAGATTGTTGGTGCCGACAGTGACATGCGTGAAGATGGCCATGATGTTCCTTTTGCGTCGTTGGGAGTGGAAAGGCGATTCATGGAGCGCGGGGAAGGGCGAGTACGATTCCCCTGGCCACATGCGGTGATCGACGAAGTTTTTCAGCCGGGGCGGAGCGTCTCCGAGTGGTGGCGGATATGGTCGCCGATGAAGCTCTGTATGAAGTAGTACCCATGGTCATAACCCGGGTGACGACGCAAGGTCAGCGGCTGGCCGGCCTTCGCGCAGGCGGCTTCGAACACGTCCGGGTTCAGCTGGTTGGGGAGGAACTGGTCGGCGAGACCCTGATCGACGAGGATGCCGTCCGCGAACTTCGGCGCATCCGCGCGCGCGACGAGTTCGCTCGCATCATGCTGCTTCCACGCTTCGCGATCGGCGCCGAGATACCCGGAGAACGCCTTTTCACCCCACGGGCAGCGCGTCGGCGCGGCGATCGGCGCGAACGCCGACACCGACCGGTACAGGCCCGGGTGACGCAGCGCGAGCGTCAGCGCGCCGTGCCCGCCCATCGAGTGACCGAAGATTCCGAGCCGCGCGCCGTCGATCGGCAGCTCGGCCGCGACGAGCTCGCGCAACTCGTCCGTCACGTACGACTCCATCCGGTAATGCGTCGACCACGGCGCTTGCGTCGCGTCGACGTAGAACCCCGCGCCGACGCCGAAATCCCACGCATCGGTCTCGCCCGCCACACCCGCGTCGCGCGGGCTCGTATCGGGCATCACGAGCGCGATGCCGTGCTGCGCCGCGTATTGCTGCGCGCCGCCCTTGATCGCGAACGTCTCTTCGGTGCACGTGAGCCCCGCGAGATAGAACAGCGCCGGCACGCGGCCGTGCGCGGCCTGCGGCGGCAGGTACACCGAGAACTTCATCGGCAGGCCGATCGCCTTCGAGTCGTGGCGATAGAAGCGTTGCTCGCCGCCGTGGCAAGCATGCGATGAAACGAGTTCGAGCATCGTCGTGTGCCTCCAGTCAGTACAACACGACCGAGCGGATCGATTCGCCCCGCTTCATCAGGTCGAAGCCGTCGTTGATCTTCTCGAGCGGCAGCGTGTGCGTGATCAGGTCGTCGATGTTGATCTTGCCTTCCATGTACCAGTCGACGATCTTCGGCACGTCGGTGCGGCCGCGTGCGCCGCCGAACGCCGAACCTTTCCACTCGCGGCCCGTCACCAGCTGGAACGGACGCGTGCCGATTTCCTCGCCCGCCGCCGCCACGCCGATGATGAACGACTGGCCCCAGCCCTTGTGCGTGCACTCGAGCGCCTGGCGCATCAGCTTCACGTTGCCGACGCACTCGAACGAGTAGTCCGCGCCGCCGTCGGTCAACTGCGCGATGTGGTCGACGACGTTCCCGACCTCGTTCGGGTTGATGAAGTGCGTCATCCCGAACTTCTTCGCGAGTTCGACGCGCTTCGGGTTGATGTCGACGCCGATGATCTTGTCCGCGCCGACCATCTTCGCGCCCTGGATCACGTTCAGCCCGATTCCGCCGAGACCGAACACGACCACGTTCGCGCCCGCCTCGACCTTCGCCGAGTACACCACCGCGCCGACGCCGGTCGTCACGCCGCAGCCGATGTAGCAGATCTTGTCGAACGGCGCGTCCTCGCGCACCTTCGCGACCGCGATCTCCGGCACCACGATGTAGTTCGAGAACGTCGACGTGCCCATGTAGTGGAACAGCGGCTTGCCGTCGAGCGAGAAGCGCGACGTCGCGTCGGGCATCAGGCCCTTGCCCTGCGTCGCGCGGATCTTCTGGCACAGGTTGGTCTTGCGCGACAGGCAGAACTTGCACTCGCGGCATTCCGGCGTGTACAGCGGAATCACGTGGTCGCCCTTGCGCACGGTGCCGACGCCGGGGCCGACGTCGACTACGACACCCGCGCCTTCGTGGCCGAGGATCGCCGGGAAGATCCCTTCCGGATCCGCGCCCGACAGCGTGTAGTAGTCGGTGTGGCAGATGCCCGTGGCTTTCACCTCGATCAGCACCTCGCCCGCGCGCGGGCCTTCCAGATCGACTTCCTCGATCGTCAGCGGCGCGCCCGCCTTCCATGCAATCGCTGCTTTCGTCTTCATGTTCTCTCGTCGCCCAAGTCAATGATTGAGACGACGCCATGATTGTCGATTGCCGCGAGGATGGTGCGCTTGAGACGGGTTTTGGCGCAAATGCGGTGCAAGTTGTCCAAACCGAAGTGGGTTCCGGGTTGTCCGTCGACCGAAGGGCGATTCGTCTGGGTTTCCCGAATCCGCGGTTGACGCCGGAGTCGATCCCGTTGTCGCAATTCGGGAAAAATTCCCGTCCGACGTCGTTGTCAACCGATTCTTCGAGCGTTACCTTGCTCGAACGGCGCGAATTCTCGCGGCGCAGCGCTTTCAAAACAAGGAGTACATCGATGCGGGAGACACGATTTCAAATCAGGACGACGCGGCATTTCCGCGCTTTCTTCGCCGCGCCTTCGGTCATTGCCGCCGCAACGCTCTCGCTCGCAACGACCGCGGCTTATGCGGTCACGCCGACTGCCTATGTGACGAGCGAGAAGGCCGGTGTCGGCGTGATCGATCTGGGCAGCATGACATTGACGAAGACGCTACCGGTGGGCACCGACGGCCCGCGCGGCCTGAGCTTGAGCGCGGATGGCGCGCTGCTTCTGGTGGCCAACAAGAATACCGGCGATCTGGCCGTCATCGACACGGCATCGGGGCAGGTCGTGCGGCGCGTGAAGATCGGCAAGAATCCCGAATATGTGCGCGTGCACAACGGCTACGCGTACGTGACCTACGAGCCTGCGGGGTCGGGAGGGCCCGCTGCGGGAACCGGCCGAGCGGGCGCAGCCGGCGATGACGACGCCGACAGCCCCCCTGCGGAAATTGCGATCGTCGACATGAAGCGTTGGCAGGTGGTCCGTTCGGTGACGAGCGGCCACGAAACCGAGGGGATCGAGTTTTCGCGCGACGGCAACACGATGCTGGTGACCAACGAGGGGGACGATACCGTTTCGGTTTATCACGCCCGGACGGGCGCGCCGATTCGAACCGTAAAACTCGCGAAAGGCGGCCGTCCGCGCGGTATCCGGCTGTCGCCCGACGGCAAGCGCTACATCGTCACGCTGGAATCGTCGAACAAGTTCGTCGTGATCGACGCGCGCACGCTTCAGGTCACGAAGACGGTCGATACGAAGCTGGGGCCGTACGGCGTGGCGTTCGGCCCCGACGGCAAGCGGCTCTTCGTCGCTGCGGCGCGAGACAAGACGATCCAGGTCTTCGACGGCAACAGCTACGCGCATGTTGCCGACGTTCCGGTCGGCCAGCGGTGCTGGCATTTCAGTTTCACGCCGGACGGCGCGAAACTGCTGGCGGCATGC
This sequence comes from Burkholderia anthina, assembly GCF_902498995.1. Lineage (GTDB taxonomy): Bacteria > Pseudomonadota > Gammaproteobacteria > Burkholderiales > Burkholderiaceae > Burkholderia > Burkholderia anthina. Next base: position 274,821 of record NZ_CABVLY010000004.1, on the reverse strand, counting down.
GGGCGATCCGACGCGGTCTACGTGCTCGATGCGCAAAACTACCAGCCGATCAAGCAGATCGACGAATTGCCGCTTGCGTGGGGCATCGTCACGTATCCGCATAGCGACGGCTCGATCGAATCGCATTGACCGTTTCCCCCGGGTGTCCCGTTCCGCCGATTCACGAACGAGGTCGAGCCGGCCTGCAGTCGATGCGATGCGGCTGCGGGCCGGCGGCTTGGCGTAGCGATCTACGCGCGTTGCACTATTTCCACGCGTAGCGCAAACCGACCCAGAAGCTGCGCGGCGCGCCCGGCCCGATGAATTGCTCGTTGGTCGGGTTCGCACCGTCGAACGCATGGCCGGGGCCGCTGAAGAAGTTCTGTCCGAGCGTGCCGAAGCTGGCATAGCGTTTGTCGAGCAGGTTCTCGACGTTCGCGAAAATCAGGATCTGCTTGGTCAACTGGTACGAGGTGTTCAGATCGACCAGCAGATAGCCGCTGATCTTGCCGTTGACGTCCTGATTGTTTTCGTCGCCCTGAGCATAGATGCTGCCGCGCCAGGTCAGGTTGGTGCCGATGTTCCAGCGCGGGGTGGCCGCGTAATCGAGTCGCAGCTTGACCGTGTTTGCCGGAATGCCGGGAATGTGGTTGCCCGGCTTGACGGCGATGTTTCCGTTCGCGTCCGCGCTGGAGTTGCTCGGGCTGCTTTCGGTCCAGCCCGACCGGTAGGTGGCGTCGACGTAGTTGTAACTGGCGGTGACGGCGAGCGGCCCGATCTGGCTGTGCCCCGACAGTTCGAAGCCCTGCCGGCGCGTGCGGCCGACGTTCTGGAAAAAGCCCTGGTTGCTGGCCGCGCCGTTGCTGCTGATGAACTGTATGTCGTTGTCGAGCGTCGTGCTGTATGCCGCGGCGCTCCAGGACGTGTTCTGGCCGATTCGACCGCGTGCGCCGATTTCGACGGTCTTCGAGATCACGGGCTGGAGCGGTGGGTCCGACACGAAATCGTTCGGCAGCGAGCAGGGGGCGGCCGGATCGGCGCAGGTCAGTTCGATGGCGGTCGGCGAGCGCATGCCTTCGTTATACGTCGCGTAGGCCGTAAAGGCCGCGGTCGGATTCCAGTTGATGCCGATCGCCGGATTGAAGCGGGAAAAAACATGGTGGCCGTCGAGTTGCGGCTGCATGCCGCTCGCGTCGCCTATCGTGGCTTCCGCCCAGTTGTAGCGTCCGGCGAATGTCAGCGACCATTGCGGGGTGAGCGACAGGGTGTCTTCCAGATAAATGCCGTAGCTGCCGTTGCGGGTCTTCGCCGCGGTCTGCTGCTCGAAATCACCGATACCGATCGTCGCGCGTGAGGCGGTGAAAACGGCATCCTGCGACGATTCGGTGTATCGGGAGTGTGCAAAGTCGGCGGATACGCCCGCGACGAGCTGATTTTCCATCCCGCCGAGTTTGCCCAACAGGGTGAGCTGCAGATTCGCGCCATAGCTGTCGGTCGAGATGACCGACTTCTCGTTCGTCGCCTGGGTCGTATCGACGTCGCCGTCGTCTTCGACGGTTCCGAAATCCGCATTGGTGTTGCTGCTGACATTGCTGTTGCGGAAGTGCCGGTAATACAGGTTGCCGCTCAATTCGACGTGATCGTTGAAGTAGTGGTCGCCCGACAGCGTCACGTAGCCGGCGCTGTTCAGATTCTGGTCGGGGTACGTATAGGGTTGCTTCGGATTACCCAGAAAGGACCGTGGAATCGTCTGCGTGCCGTGGAGATCGTTGTCCGCGCCGCCGGCCGACAGCGACAACGTCGTATCGGCGTCGGTATAGCGAATTTTTCCGAAGATCTGCCGCACGCGGCTGGCGTTCTGTTCCGCCCAGCCGTTGTCGTTGGTCACGTTGCCGGTCAGGTAGTAGTCGAGGTTCTGCCCGATGGTGCCGCCTTGCTCGATCTGCGCGGTCTTGCGGCCCCAGGAGCCCAGCGTGACCTCGGCCGCTCCGCCGGGGCTCGTTCTGCCGTTCTTCGTCGTGATCGACAGTGCGCCACCGAGCGTGTTGAGCCCGTAGGTCGGATTCGAACCGGGAATCAGCTGGATCGTGTCGATGGCCTGCTGCGGAAGCAGATCCCAGTTGACCACGTCGCCGAACGGCTCGTTGACGCGGACGCCGTCGACGAACACCGAAATGCCCTGCGGCGTGCCGAGCAACGGCGACGCGGTGAAGCCGCGATAATTGACATTGACCTGATACGGATTGCCTTGCGCATCGGCGACGTCGACGCTCGGCAGGTTCTTCGCCAGGTAATCGGTGAGCGTGTTGCGGTGCTGCCGGTCGAGATCGCGCGCGCGAACCGTTTGGACGTTGAGCGGCACTTGCGCCAGCGGGGTGCCGATACCGAGCAGCGGCGTCGTGCCGACCACGACGATCGGCGCGAGTTCGATCGAACCGGTGTCGGCGTTCGAACCCGACGGCGCGACGGACGACGTTGCCGACTGGGCCCATGCGCCGGTGGACAGACTCGCCAGCGCGCCTCCGAGGCACAGGGTGAATCCGGCACGTCGCCGGAAGCGATGGATCCGGACCAGGTCCGGCAACGGGGCGGTATTGCGCTGGCGGGATGGCGTGCTCATTGCTTCAACTCCTGTCGGCGTGATGCGATCTTCGCTGGCGAAGTCGTGTTTTGGTGTAGGTGGCGTGTTCTTTTCAAGTGTGCAAAGCTTCACACATACCGCGACGAAAAAGCCCGGGAGCTTTTCCCGATATCGTTGGGAAGCGTTCCCAATGCACGCCACGGGCGTTGTGCGCGGTCAGCCAAAATGGAAGGCCAACGTGATGCGACGCAATTCTTCCCGTTCATCTTCTGCGCGCCGCGCGTCGCCGAGTTCGTCGGCGCGGCGAGATCTCGTATGGGTCATCGCGCTGACGGTGCTTGCCGCGGCGCTCGGTTCGATATTCGATGTCAGCGAACTGGCCTATCGCTGGACGCGAGGCCTCGAACGCTTTCAGCTCGACGAATTGCCCGGCTCGTTGTGCGTGTTGTCGATCGGGCTCGCCTGGTTCGCGTGGCGACGCTATCGCGAGGTCGTGCACGAACTGGGCCGACGCCGCGAGCTGGAAGCACAGACCGAACGCCTGCTCTCGGACAATCGGCGGCTTGCCGGTCAGGCGCTGCAGGCGCGCGAACTCGAATGCCGCCATCTGGCGCGCGAGCTGCACGACGAACTGGGTCAATACCTGAATGCGATCTCGCTCGATGCCGCGCGCATTCGCGATTTGTCCGGCGAGCGGGAGCCGGAGATTCATCGCATCTCGCTCGGCCTGATTCGCAGCGCGAGCCTCGTTTATCGGCAGATCGGCGGAATGATCCGGCGTTTGCGTCCGATCGGCCTCGACGAGTTCGGTTTGCCGAGCGCGCTCGAACAGTGTGTCGACGACTGGCGCGAACGGCTGCCGGATGCGTCGTTCTCGCTGGCGATCGAAGGCGAATTCACCGGACTGAGCGACGCGCTGACGATCACGCTATACCGGCTCGTGCAGGAGGGGCTGACCAACGTTTCGAAGTTTGCCCGCGCGTCCCGCGTGGAAGTGTTTATGGTGCGCACGCCGAGCGAGGCCCTCGGCAGCGGGATGGCGGACGAAATCGTCGTGACGGTGAGCGACGACGGGCCCGGCGTCGATCTCGGGCAGCCGCGCGGCGGGCTCGGGCTGATCGGCATGCGTGAGCGCGTCGAGGCGCTCGGCGGCGAATTTCATGCGGCGAGCCAACCGGGGCAAGGCTTTTTGTTCTGCGCGCGCGTGCCGGCTCATGCCGGGGTGGCTCACGCGAAGGATGCCGCGCCCGCGAATTGAAGCCCGAGGCGGCTCGCCATCTGGGCGAGCTGGACGCTGTTGTCGGCGCCGAGTTTCTGCCGGATCATCGACTGATGATTGGCGACGGTCTTCTGGCTCAGCCCCAGTTTCTCGGCGATGCTCGGCAACGTAAAGCCTTGCACGAGCAGGCGCAGCACCTCGAACTCGCGCGCGGACAACTGCCGCCCGGGCGGCCCTTCGCTGAATGCATTGCGAAGGGCAAGCGCCTGCGTGATGTCCGGGCTCAGGTAGCCAACGCGCCGGGCGATCGTGCGAACGGCTTCCACGAGCACGTCCGGCGCGCTGGCCTTGGTCACGTAGCCGAGCGCGCCGGCGTCGAGCGCGCGGCGTACAAAAATCGCTTCCTCGTGCACGCTGAACATCAGCACGCGGGCACCCGGCTCGCGCGCGAGCATGCGCCGCATGGCTTCGATGCCGCTCGCGCCCGGCAACGACACGTCCATCACGACGACATCCGGGCGCAGCATGCAGAAGCGCTGATAGGCTTGCGCCGCGTCGGCCGCCTCGCCGCATACGGATACGTCGGAATTCAGTTCGAGCAGGCGCCGGTAGCCCTCGCGCACCACGGCGTGATCGTCCACGAGCAACACGGAGATATCGCACGCCGTCATCGTGAGTCCACCGCCTGGCGAGCGGCCCGCTTGCGCGAGCTGGCGTCGCTGCGAAACAGGATGGGCTGCACGGGCGGCGCGATCGCGTCGGCTGCCCGTCGCACGACGTCGACCGCCACGGCGTGCTTCGACGTGCCGAGTACCTTGATCTTCATGCGATGCAGCGCGCGACGCGCGCGTCGTGAACGGGTGAGAGGAACAGCGAGGCCGGCGTGAACGACACGCGGCGTCCGTCGCGAGTGCGCAGTGCATCAACCGTCGGCGGCATCGGCGGAGAAACGGGATCTGTCATGGCAACTTCCTCGCGAGACGAACGTCGCGCGCGGTCGGGATGAAAAAAGCCTGCATGATGCGCGCGGCGGCGCGCTGCCACGAACGTATCGGCGGCCACGGTAGCCGGTGGATGGCTACGCGTGCCCCGGTGCGCGGATGCATCAGCAGGAAAACCGTCGATCCGGGCAATGCGCGGCGCTGGCCTGGGCGCGCCGCGGCAGGAAGGCCGCGGGCCGAACAACGTATGGGCACGCGCGGCGTGTGGGCCGTCAATGGGTTCATGCGAAGCGGATCGATGAGCGAGAAATGCATGGTGCATTCGGAGCAAGCTTCGTGCCGGTTCGACGTCGTGACGGCCGGGCGCATGCGGAATGAACTGCATATTGCCGGCCCGACGTTCGCCGGATCGGGACAAACGATCGTGGTTCCGGCGGGAGCCTGCGCCGGACGCGCGGCGCAACAGGCCTTGTGCGTCGCACAGGTTGTGCGTGACGCCGGAGCAGAGTGTTGCACGCCGCCGCATGGATTTGACGCATCTCCGTACGCATCTGTCTTTCCGCGCTTGGCATGGATTTTGTATGAATTGCGCGAGGCAGGGAGACGGAAGAACGATGCCGAACGGCTTGCCATCGGCGAGCGGGGAACGGGCGGACAACGCGGTTAATCCGAAGCGAGGACAGCGCTCATGTGGGTCGTCAAGATCGGTGGGGGCTTGAGTCACGAGCCGGCGTTGCGCCGGTGGCTGACCGAGCTGTGCGAAATTGGCGGCGGGCGCGTCGTGATCGTGCCCGGCGAAGCGGATTTTGCGGACCAGGTACGGCAATATCAGAACGAGTGGCGCTTCGACGATCTGGCTGCCCACAACATGTGTCTTCTCGCGATGACGCAGTACGCGTTTCTGATGCGGGGCGTATCGCCCGAACTGGTGCTCGCCACGAGCGAAGCGAAGATCCGCCGCACGCTGCGCGACGGCCATGTTGCCGTATGGGTGCCGATCGCGCTGATACGCGAAACGCCGGACGCGATGAGTACCTGGGACACGACTTCCGACAGCCTCGCCGCGTGGCTCTCCACGATGCTCAATGCGGAACGCCTGTTCGTGGTGACGTCGCGGCTGATCGCCGACGGCGAGCCGCTGGAGACGCTGGCCGCGGCAGGCGTGATCGACCGGCGCTTCGTCGATTACGTGCGCGATGCCAATTACGTCGTCGAAGTGCTCGACAAGAACGATATCGAATTGATGCAGGATCGGCTGCTGAACACACCGATGCTGTAGCGCCCCGCAGGATGCGCGGCGCGTTGCCATTGCGCGTGGCGGCGGCAGTCGATCCGGTGGCGCCGCAAGCCGCCTCCCGGCCGCGACGGGCCGGGAGAAGTGCGTGACGCACGCGGGAAAGGCCGCGTTTCGCGGCCCCCTGCGGGTTCAGCGCGTGGCGATATACATCGTGACCTCGAACCCGAAGCGCAGATCGGTATAGCTCGGTGTCGTCCATTGCATAGCTGCTTCCTCCATGTGTCTATGTACCGCATCGTGCCGTCGGCTTGGCAGGTGCCGAACCTCATGGGCGGTTTGTCGGCACGCAAGCTTCATGCCCGACGCCGGGCGACGACAGGCGGTACGCGTATCGTCGCGTCGTCATGGGCCGCCTGCGGATTCGCGCGGAACACGGCACCGCGGCGCACTGTTTCGGGAACGTAGCAGAGTGTCCTCCACGCGGCCGGAGGATGGCTTGCGGATGACACATGCCGGGCGGTGACCGGCCGGCGAATTGCGGTGGAACCGGACGGCGAATGCCCCGGTGCCGCGCGACATCGGCGACGACGATCGTCGGCATGCGTCAAGACATCGCGCCGATCATTCAAAAACTTTTATTCGAACGCAAAGGAAAACTGAATTTTCAATTGTCGTCGCGCCCAATAACCTTGGTATCCACGAGGTCAGCCAACAGGAGCGAGACGATGACCAAGCCCGTCGAAGGCAGCACGAATTCCGATACACGGCAGCGCTACGCGGCCGGGGTGCTCAAGTACAAGCAAATGGGGTACTGGCAGCCGGACTATGAACCGAAGGACACCGACGTCATTGCGTTGTTCCGCATCACGCCGCAAGCCGGCGTGGAGCCGGAGGAGGCCGCGGCCGCGGTGGCGGGCGAGTCGTCGACGGCGACCTGGACCGTCGTCTGGACCGATCGCCTGACCGCCTGCGACAAGTACCGGGCGAAGGCATACCGCGTCGACCAGGTGCCGAATACCGGCCCGGGCACGTCGACCGAGCAGCAGTATTTCGCCTATATCGCCTACGAACTCGAACTGTTCGAGGAAGGATCGATCGCGAACCTGACGGCGTCGATCATCGGCAACGTATTCGGCTTCAAGCCGCTGAAAACGCTGCGTCTCGAGGACATGCGCATTCCGGTCGCTTACGTGAAGACGTTCAAGGGGCCGCCGACCGGCATCGTCGTCGAGCGCGAGCGGCTCGACAAGTTCGGCCGGGCGCTGCTCGGCGCAACGATGAAGCCGAAGCTCGGCCTGTCCGGGAAAAACTACGGGCGTGTCGTCTACGAAGGGCTCACGGGCGGCCTCGATTTCACGAAGGACGACGAGAACATCAACTCTCAGCCGTTCATGCACTGGCGCGACCGCTTCCTGTTCTGCATGGAAGCGGTCAAGCGGGCGGAAGCCGCGAGCGGCGAAGTCAAGGGCCATTACATGAACATCACCGCGGCGACGATGGAGGACATGTACGAGCGGGCCGAATTCGCGAAGGAGCTCGGCTCCTGCGTCGTGATGATCGATCTCGTCATCGGCTGGACCGCGATCCAGTCGATCTCGAACTGGGCGCGCAGGAACGACATGATCCTGCACATGCATCGTGCCGGCCACAGTACCTACACGCGGCAGAAATCGCACGGCGTGTCGTTTCGCGTGATCGCGAAGTGGCTGCGTCTGGCCGGTGTCGACCACCTGCATACCGGCACGGCGGTCGGCAAGCTCGAAGGCGATCCGTACACGGTGCAGGGTTTCTACAACGTGTGCCGCGAAACGCTCAACGAGGTCGATCTGCAACGCGGGCTGTTCTTCGAACAGGACTGGGCCGCGACGAAGAAGGTGATGCCGGTGGCATCGGGCGGCATTCACGCGGGCCAGATGCATCAGCTTCTCACGTTGTTCGGCGATGACGTCGTCCTGCAGTTCGGCGGCGGCACGATCGGCCACCCGATGGGCATCCAGGCCGGTGCGATCGCCAACCGCGTCGCGCTCGAGACGATGACGAAGGCGCGCAACGAAGGCCGCGACATCGCGGCCGAGGGACCGCAGATCCTCGAAACCGCGGCGCGCGGGTGCACGCCGCTGAAGCAGGCGCTCGACACCTGGCGCGACGTGACCTTCAACTATGCGTCGACCGACACGCCGGACTTTGTGCCGACGGCAACGGCGTCGTAACGAACGGAGAACGACATGCGATTGACTCAAGGCGCTTTTTCCTTCCTGCCGGATCTGACCGACGACGAGATTCGCGCGCAGATCGAGTATGCGTTGCGCCAGGGCTGGGCCTGTTCCGTCGAATTCACCGACGATCCGCATCCGCGCAATGCGTATTGGGACATGTGGGGGTTACCGATGTTCGATCTGAAGGACGCGGCGGGCGTGATGCTCGAAGTCGATGCGTGCCGCAAGGTGAAGACGCGACATTACGTGAAAGTCAACGCCTTCGATTCGACCTTCGGTTTCGAGACGACGCGGCTGTCGTTCATCGTCGGGCGCCCGGCGTCCGAGCCTGGATTCGCGCTCGTGCGCGACGAGGGCGCGGCGCGCACGGTCCACTACCGCTTGCGGCCCTATGTGGAGGACCAGCCCGCGGGCGAGCGTTACGAGTGATGAGTGATGTCCGGTGCCGCGACGCACCCCTGCAACCCGCTGACGGGATTCGACGCCATGAGCAACGAAAGCGCCATCGATCTGCACGCCATCGTGCGTGACGCGAAAATCAACGACGTGCTGGAACGGCTCGATCACGACCTGGTCGGCCTCGCGCCGGTGAAGGCGCGCGTACGCGAAATCGCCGCGTTTCTCGTCGTCGAGCGTGCGCGCAAGGCGCTCGACCTGGCGACCGTGGCGCCGTCCCTGCACATGTGCTTCACGGGCAATCCCGGCACGGGAAAGACCACCGTTGCGCTGCGCATGGCCGAGATCCTCCATCTGCTCGGCTACGTGCGCAAAGGGCATGTCGTCGCGGTGACACGCGACGATCTCGTCGGCCAGTACATCGGTCACACCGCGCCCAAGACGAAGGAGGTGCTCAAGCGGGCGATGGGCGGCGTGCTCTTCATCGATGAAGCGTATTACCTGTATCGCCCCGAGAACGAGCGCGACTACGGCCAGGAGTCGATCGAGATCCTGCTGCAAATCATGGAAAGCCAGCGCGACGATCTCGTCGTGATTCTCGCGGGCTACAAGGATCGCATGGACACGTTCTTCAAGAGCAACCCGGGGATGGCGTCGCGCATTGCGCATCACATCGACTTTCCGGACTACACCGACCGGGAATTGTTCGAGATCGCGGAAGTGATGCTGCGCGACATGCATTACCGGCTCGATGCGGGCGCGGAGGACGCGCTGCACGCCTACATCGCGCGACGCAAGGCCCGGCCTCATTTCGCGAATGCGCGTTCGATCCGCAACGCGCTCGACCGGGCGCGGCTGCGGCAGGCAAACCGGGTGTTCTCGGCCGGCGGCAGCGTGACGCGCGACGTGCTCGAGACGATCGTCGCCGCGGATATTCGGGCGAGCCGCGTGTTTGGCGACACGCAATAACAGGAGAGCAATATGCAGCACGGCCGTACGACCCTCTCGAAATTCATCATCGAAGAGCACCGGCGCCACGCGGCGCAGGACGAGCAGCTCGCCGCGCTCGTCAACGACATCCAGACCGCGTGCAAGTACATCGGTACGCGCGTTGCCCGCGGCGCGCTCGACGGCGCGATCGGCGCCGCCGGCGCGAAGAACGTGCAGGGCGAGATCCAGCAGAAGCTCGACGTGATTTCGAACGAAATCATGCTGTCGTGCTGCGAGTGGGGCGGGCAGCTTGCCGGCATGGTCTCGGAGGAGCTCGAGCATGCGTACGAGATTCCGCGCGCCTACCCGCGCGGGCGCTATCTCCTGCTGTTCGACCCGCTCGACGGTTCGTCGAACATCGACGTCAACCTCACGGTCGGCACGATCTTCTCGGTGCTCGAGGTGCCGCCCGGCGTGACCGAGCCGCGCGTCGAGGACTTCCTGCAACCGGGCAGCGCGCAGGTGTGTGCCGGTTATGCGTTGTTCGGGCCGGCCGACATGATCGTTCTGACGCTCGGTCGCGGCGTGCACGGGTTCACGCTCGACCCGGAGATCGGCGCGTACATCCTCACTCACCCCGATCTGAGGATCGGCGAGGACACGTCGGAGTTCGCGATCAACGCGTCGAACATGCGCTTCTGGGAGCCGCCCGTGCGGCGCTACATCGAAGAGTGCCTGAAAGGCCGGGCCGGCCCGCGAGAGAAGGATTTCAACATGCGCTGGATCGCATCGCTCGTTGCGGAAGTCCATCGCATCCTGATGCGCGGCGGCGTCTTCATGTACCCGAAGGACAGCAAGGACCCGATGAAGCCGGGGCGCCTGCGGCTGCTCTATGAAGCCAATCCGATGGCGATGATCGTCGAGCAGGCGGGCGGGCGCGCGTCGACCGGGCGCGGACGGATTCTCGACGAGCCGCCCGAGGCGCTGCATCAGCGCGTGCCGGTGATCCTCGGTTCGCCGCGCGAGGTCGAACTGATCGAGCACTATCACCGCGAATACGACAGCGGCGCCGATGCCGAGTTCGACTCGCCGCTGTTCAACACGCGTTCGCTGTTCCGGGCGACGACATGAGACGCGCAGGAGATTTGCATTCCGAACCGAAGGAGGAGACATGTCGACCAAACATCCGATCGTCGTGATTACGGGTTCGTCGGGGGCCGGAACGACCACGATCACGAAGGCGTTTCGGCACATATTCCGGCGCGAGTCGGTCAATGCGGCGCTTGTGGAAGGCGATTCGTTCCATGCGTACGACCGCTTGCAGATGCGGCAGAAACTCAAGGAAGCCGAAGAAAGGGGCGACGGGCACTTCAGCCATTTCGGCCCGAAAGGCAATTTGCTCGACAAGCTCGAGGAATTGTTCGCGGCCTACGGCGAGACGGGTACCGGGCTTTGCCGAAAATATCTGCATGACGAGGCGGAGGCCGCCGAATATGACCAGGCGCCCGGCACCTTCACGCCCTGGACCGAGCTGCCCGGCGGCACGGATCTGCTGTTCTACGAGGGGCTGCACGGCGCGGTGGTGACGGACGAGGTCGATCTCGCGCGACACGCGGACCTGCTGGTCGGTGTCGTGCCGATCATCAACCTCGAATGGATTCAGAAGCTGCATCGCGACCAGAACATGCGCGGCTACTCGCAGGACGCGGTGATCGACACGATCCTGCGCCGCATGCCCGACTACGTGGGCTACATCTGCCCGCAGTTCTCGCGAACGCACGTGAATGTCCAGCGAGTGCCGGTCGTCGATACGTCGAATCCGTTTATCGCGCGCGATATTCCGTCGCTCGACGAAAGCATGCTCGTGATCCGCTTCGCGAATCCGCGCGGCATAGATTTCCCCTATCTGTTGTCGATGCTGAACGGTTCGTACATGTCGCGACCGAATACGATCGTCTGCCCGGGCGGAAAGATGGGGCTCGCGATCCAGTTGATTTTCACGCCGATGATTCTGCGTCTGATGAGCAATCGCCGGCAGGCGGTGCTGTAAACGCGTCCGTTCCGTCAAAGAGGATTAACCATGAGCTTTCCGGATCGTGCCGGCCGCGCTGCGAGCGCGGCCGAGGCGCCGCGTCGCCGACTCGCGAACGCGCTTCGCTTTCTGGCGATCGACGCGGTCGAGGCCGCGAAATCAGGACATCCCGGCATGCCGATGGGCATGGCCGACATCGCCGAGGTGCTTTGGCGCAATCATCTCCGGCACAGCCCCGGCGATCCGGCGTGGCCGGACCGCGACCGCTTCATTCTGTCGAACGGTCATGGCTCGATGCTGCTTTACGCGGCGTTGCATCTGTCGGGCTACGATCTGCCGCTCGACGAGCTGAAGCGTTTTCGGCAACTGCATTCGAAAACGCCGGGTCATCCGGAAGCCGGCGTGACGCCCGGCGTCGAAACGACCACGGGCCCGCTCGGTCAAGGGCTCGCGAACGGTGTCGGCATGGCGCTCGCGGAAAAGCTGCTGGCCGCGCATTTCAACCGCCCGGGCTTTCCGATCGTCGATCACCGTACTTACGTGTTCCTCGGTGACGGTTGCCTGATGGAGGGCGTCAGCCACGAGGCATGCTCGCTCGCCGGCACGCTCGGGCTCGGCAAGCTGGTCTGCCTTTACGACGACAACGGAATCTCGATCGACGGGCGCGTCGGCGGCTGGTTTTCGGACGACACGGCCGGGCGTTTTCGCGCCTATGGCTGGAACGTGATCGGTCCGATCGACGGACACGATGCGCAGGCCGTCGATGATGCATTACGTGCCGCGGGCACGAGCACCGGACGGCCGAACCTGATCGTCTGTCGAACCACGATCGGATGGGGTTCGCCGAATCGCGCCGATACGCACGAGGTGCATGGCGCGCCGCTCGGCGCCGACGAGATCGAGGCGACCCGCAAGGCGCTGGACTGGGATCATCCGCCTTTCGAGATTCCGGACGACATCCGCAAGCGCTGGTGCCAACGCGAGCGCGGTGCGGCGGAGGTCCGCCAATGGCAAGCGCGGTTCGATGCGTATCGTGACAACCATCCGGCCGAGGCCGCGGAGTTCGAGCGGCGGATGCGGCCCGACCTGCCTTCGAACTGGCCGGACATCGTGCGCGCGCTGACCGACGTTGCCGGTGCGGCTACGGCGCCGGTCGCGACGCGCAAGGCATCGCAGGCCGCGCTCGACGTGCTGGTGCCCGCGCTGCCGGAGCTGTTCGGCGGGTCGGCCGACCTGACCGGCTCGAACCTCACCGCGGTCGACGCGTCGCGGCCGGTCGACGGGCAGCGGCCGGTCGGACCGGGCGTGAACTACCTGTCCTACGGCGTGCGCGAGTTCGGCATGGCGGCGATGATGAACGGCATGGCGCTGCATGGCGGTTTCATCCCGTATGGCGGCACGTTCCTCGTTTTCTCGGACTACGCGCGCAATGCCATCCGCATGAGCGCGCTGATGAATTTGCGCGTCGTGTACGTGCTCACGCACGATTCGATCGGCCTGGGCGAAGACGGTCCCACGCATCAGCCGATCGAACACGTGGCGAGCTTGCGACTGATCCCGAATCTCGACGTCTGGCGCCCGGGCGACACGGTCGAGACGGCGGTCGCATGGCAGATGGCGATCGAGCGCAAGCACGGGCCGAGCGCACTCGTGCTGTCTCGGCAGAATCTTCCGCAGGCGGCTTGCGACGACGCGCGGATCGAAGGCATCCGCCGCGGCGGCTATGTGTTGAGCGAGGCGGCGGGCGGACCGCCGGACCGGTTGCTGATCGCGACCGGGTCCGAAGTCGGGCTTGCGCTCGACGCGCAGCGCAGGCTCGCGGACGAGGGCGTGCGCGTGCGCGTGGTGTCGATGCCGTCGACGTCGGTGTTCGATCGCCAGGATGCCGCCTACCGCGAGAGCGTGCTGCCCGCGGGCGTGCGCCGTGTCGCCGTCGAGGCCGGGATCGGTGACGCGTGGCACAAGTATGTCGGACTCGATGGCGGCGTGGTCGGTCTCGTCTCGTTCGGCGAGTCGGCGCCGGCCAGCGCGCTGTTTCCGCTTTTCGGCCTGACGGTCGAACGGATCGTGGACGTCTGCCGCCGATGAAGACACGCCTCGTTACCTTCGATCTCGACGGCACGCTGTTCGACACCGCGCCGGAAATCGCGCTCGCGGTGAATCGTACGCTCGACCTGTACGGCTACGCGCCGCTCGAGCTCGATACCGTCATCGGCTATATCGGGCAGGGCACGCGGGAACTGATGCGCCAGGTGCTGATCCATCACGGCGTCGTGCCGGACGCGGTGCTGGATTCGATCATGCCGGCATTCTACGTCCGCTACGACGAAACGGCCGGCACGCTGGCGCGACCGTATCCGGGCGTGCCCGGCGCGCTCGAACGGCTGGGATCGGCCGGCATTCAGATGGCCGTCGTGACCAACAAGGATCACCGGTTCGCGCAGCGGCTGCTCGAAAATGCCGGACTCGGGGCGCATTTCGACATCGTCGTCGGCGGCGACAGCCTGGCTTGCCGAAAGCCCCATCCGCTGCCGATTCTCCATTGCATCGAGCGCCTGGAGGCGCCGGTGGCGGCGACCGCGCACATAGGCGATTCCCGCACCGACGTGGAGACCGCCCGACGCGCCGGGGTGCAGGCCTGGGCCGTGCCTTACGGATACAACTACGGCGCCCCGATCGCGGACGCAGCCCCGGACCGCATCTTCCCGTCGATCGCGGCGATGGCCGAACACGTTTTTGCCGCGTGCTGAGCACGCGCGCCGCATTCATCGTCAAGGAGACGACATGCCTGTCAACGTAGCGATCAACGGCTATGGCCGCATCGGGCGCAACATCCTGCGCGCGCTCCACGAAGCGGGGCGGACCGACGAAATCCGCATCGTCGCCATCAACGATCTCGGCGATGCGGAGATCCATGCCCATCTGACCCGCCACGACACGGTGCACGGCCCGTTTGCGGGCACCGTCGAAGTGGTGGGCGACACGCTCGTCGTCAATGGCGAGCGCATCAAGGTGCTGTCCGTGCGGAATCCGGTGGAACTGCCGTGGCGCGAACTCGGCGTGGACGTCGTGTTCGAGTGCACGGGCTTGTTCACGAGCAAGGAAAAAGCGTCCGCGCATCTCGAGGCCGGCGCGCGCAAGGTGATGATTTCGGCACCGGGCGGCAAGGACGTCGACGCGACGATCGTGTACGGCGTCAACGACGCGATACTGAAGCGCGCGTTTTCCGTGATCTCGAACGCGTCCTGTACGACCAATTGCCTGGCGCCGCTGGTCAAGCCGCTGCATGCGGCGATCGGGATCGAGCACGGCCTGATGACGACGATCCATTCCTACACGAACGATCAGGTCCTGACCGACGTGTATCACGAGGATCTGCGCCGGGCGCGCTCGGCCACGCATTCGATGATCCCGACCAAAACAGGCGCGGCGGCGGCCGTCGGGCTCGTGATTCCGGAACTGAACGGGCGGCTCGACGGGTTTGCGATTCGCGTGCCGACGATCAACGTATCGGTGGTCGACCTGACCTTCAGGGCCGCGCGGCCGACGACGGTCGACGAGGTCAACGCGATCGTCGCCGCCGCCGCGCAGGGCGAACTGAACGGCATTCTCGGCTACAACGACGCGCCGCTCGTGTCCGTCGACTTCAACCACGACCCGCGCTCGTCGATCTTCGATGCGACCCAGACGCGCGTGTCCGGCGGCACGCTCGTCAAGGTGCTGAGCTGGTACGACAACGAGTGGGGCTTCAGCAATCGCATGCTCGACACCGCGATCGCCTGGATGAGGGCCGCCCGGTAAGCCCGCCGCGCTCCGCGGGCCGGAGCGCCTGCAGGCCGGTCGCGCCGGAACGATCGGCAGCACGTATTCGCCATTCATCAGGAGACCTTCATGGCACTTATCGCCTTGCGTCAATTGCTCGATCATGCCGCCGCGCACGACTACGGCGTACCCGCGTTCAACGTCAATAACCTCGAACAGATCCAGGCGATCATGGAGGCGGCCGACGCCACGCAAAGCCCGGTGATCCTGCAGGCGTCCGCCGGGGCGCGGAAATACGCGGGCGAACCCTATTTGCGGCACATGGTGCTTGCCGCGATCGAATCGCACCCGGATATCCCGGTCGTGCTGCATCAGGATCACGGCGGGAGTCCGGCCGTGTGCCAGATGTCGATCCGTTCGGGGTTTTCGAGCGTGATGATGGACGGTTCGCTTGAAGAGGACATGAAGACGCCGTCGAGCTACGCATACAACGTGCGCGTGACGCGCGCCGTGTGCGAGACGGCGCACGCGGTCGGTGTGTCGGTCGAAGGCGAGCTCGGCTGCCTCGGCTCGCTCGAGACGGGCGAGGCCGGCGACGAGGACGGCGTGGGCGCCGCCGGCAAGCTGTCGCACGACATGCTGCTGACCGATCCCGATCAGGCGCGCGACTTCGTCGAGCAAACCGGCGTCGATGCACTGGCGATTGCGATCGGCACGTCGCACGGCGCGTACAAGTTCACCCGCAAGCCGAGCGGCGACATTCTCGCGATCGAACGCATCGCGCAGATCCACGCGCGGATTCCCGACACGCACCTGGTCATGCACGGCTCGTCGTCCGTGCCGCAGGAGTGGCTGCAGATCATCCGCCGGTTCGGCGGCGACATCAAGGAAACCTACGGGGTGCCGGTCGAGGAAATCCAGCGCGGCATCCGCAGCGGCGTGCGCAAGGTCAACATCGATACCGACATTCGTCTCGCGATGACGGGCGCGATGCGCGCGCTGTTTGCCGAACAGCCGTCGGAATTCGATCCGCGCAAGGCGTTCGCGGCTGCCAGGCAGGCCGCGGGCGAGATTTGCATCGCCCGCTTCGACGCATTCGGCTGTGCGGGGCAGGCCGCCCGGATCAAGCCGATTCCACTCGAGAAGATGGCAACGCGCTATGGCGCAAGAGGGTGAAGGCATGGATGCGCTCAATTCCGTTGTCATCGCGCCCAGCCTGTTGTCGGCCGATTTCGCGCGGCTCGGCGAGGAGGTTCGCGCGGTCGAGGCGGCCGGTGCGGACTGGCTGCATTTCGACGTGATGGACAACCACTATGTGCCGAATCTGACGTTCGGGCCGATGGTGTGTGCCGCGCTGCGTCCGCACACGTCGCTGCCGATCGACGTTCACCTGATGGTGCGTCCGGTCGACGCGCTGGTCGATGCGTTCGCGCAGGCCGGCGCGAATTCGATCAGCTTTCATCCCGAGGCGAGCGATCACGTGCATCGGACACTGCACCAGATCAAGGCGCACGGCTGTCGGGCCGGTCTCGCGCTCAATCCCGGCACGCCGCTGACGTGGCTCAGCGAGTTGCTGGACGATCTGGATTTCGTGCTGCTGATGACGGTGAATCCCGGTTTCGGCGGCCAGCAGTTCATCGAGTCGATGCTGCAGAAAATTCGCGTCGCCGCGCTGCACATCGATCAGCTGGCAGCCCGCACGGGCTGCCGGCCGAGGCTGGAAGTCGACGGCGGCATCAAGCTCGACAACGTGGCGCGGGTGGCGGAGGTCGGCGCCGACACGTTCGTGGCGGGCTCCGCCGTATTCGGCGCGCCCGACTATCGCGACGTGATCGACGGGTTGCGCGACCGCGCCGACATCGCACGCGTCGGCGCGCGCGAAAGCGGCATGACGAGACTGTGAGGCCGGCACCGGCAGGGAGAATGCACATGCGGGCACTGGTTTTCGACGTCGACGGAACCATGGCGGATACCGAGGCGGTTCATCGCGAGGCGTTCAATGCGGCGTTTGCCGAAGCCGGCCTCGACTGGCATTGGGACGAGGCGCTGTACGCCCGCCTGCTCAAGGTGGCGGGCGGCAAGGAGCGCATCCGGCATTACTGGCGCTGCGTCGAGCCCGAGGAGGCCGCGGGGGGCAAAAGCCGGGACGTGGTCGATGCGATTCATGCGATCAAGACCCGCCGCTACACGGAACGGGTGCGCGGCGGCGGTGTGCCGCTGCGGCCCGGCATCCGGCGCCTGATCGACGAAGGGCATGCGGCCGGCATGCCGCTGGCGATTGCCACGACCACCACGCCGGCCAATATCGACGCACTGTTGTCCGGGCCGCTCGGTGCCGGCTGGCGCGAGCGGTTCGCGGCGGTATGCGACGCATCGACGGTACTGGTCAAGAAACCAGCCCCCGACGTGTACATCGCGGTCTTGCGGCAACTCGGCTTGCCGGCGGCCGACTGTCTCGCGCTGGAAGATTCGGAAATCGGCCTGCGCGCGGCGCGCACGGCCGGCATTCCGGTCGTTGTCACGCCGACCGCCTACACCGCGGCGCAGAATTTCGACGAGGCCCTCGTGGTGCTGCCGCATCTGGGGGACCCGGGCGTGCCGGTACGGCGGACCGGCGCGGAACCGGAGTACGACTGCGTCGATCTGGAATCGCTGCGGCGCATTCACCTGCGGCAGGACGTTCGATAAATCCCCGCGCCGACGCGGGTCGGCGCTACTTCGTTCGGTATCCGGACAAACTCGCGGCGCGCGGCCCGACCGCGAGAGACGGCCCTTGCGTCGGAACGCGGCCGTGCAGGTTCCGCATCACGTGTCGGAGGAGATCGAGGCATCGGGTGACGCGTCGTCCAGGAACATGTCGTCGAACCCCGGGTTCTCGTGCGACAGACGGATGGATAGCCGGCGCATCTTGCGATAGAGCGTGTTGCGGCTGATACCGAGCGCCCGGGCGACATTGCTGACGTTCCAGCGGTGTTCGTCGAGCAGCGTGTTCAACGTTTCGCGTTCGTTCAGCTGGATCGCATTGAGCGCGGAAAGATCGAGGCCGCCGGCCGGCGCCGGCGCAAGGTCCGCGGTCGCGCGCGACATGGGCGGCAGCGCGGCGTCCGGCGCGGGTTGCGTGATTTCGACGGGCAGATCCTTGCAGCGGATCGGCTGTCCGTCGCAAAGCGCTATGGCGATCTGCAATACATGCCGCAACTGGCGAATGTTGCCCGGCCACGCATGATTCAGCAGTGCCTGCGCGGCTTCCGGCGTCAGGGCGGGGGGATCGTTGTCCGTTTCCTGGGCGAGCAGATGACGAATCAGCGCGAGCTTGTCGAGCCGGTCCTTGAGCGGCGGCAGGTTCAGCTCGATGCCCTTGAGGCGGTAATACAGATCCTCGCGGAATTCCCCTTCCTGCACGAGTTCGAGCAGGTTGCGGTGGCTCGCGCTGATGAGCTGGAAATCGACCTTGACCGTCGTTTCGGCGCCCAGCGGCGTGACCTCGCGCTCCTCGATCACGCGCAGCAGGCGCGCCTGCAGCGCGAGCGGCATGTCGCCGATTTCATCGAGAAAGAGCGTGCCGCCGTTCGCCTGAACGATCTTGCCGCGCCGTCCTTCGCGCTGCGCGCCGGTGAATGCGCCGGCACGATAGCCGAATAGCTCGCTTTCGATCAGGCTCTCGGGCAGCGATGCGCAATTGACCGGCACGAACGGGCCGCCGGCATGGGGGCTGATGCGGTGCAGGGCCTGAGCAAAAACTTCCTTGCCGGTTCCCGTCTGCCCTCTGAGCACGATCGGAATCTTGCGCTGGATGACTTGTGTCGCGAGCCGTATTTGCGCGGCCATGTGAGGGTCGCCGAACTCGAGATGCGCGATTTCGTCCGGCACGGCCTGCGGCGGCGGCTTTTCCCGCACGCCGGCGGCCGCCGCCGCGGCTCTCGGCGTGCTCCGCGTGCCGCTTTCCGCGCTGTTCTGCGGCGTCTGCGCGACGAGAAAGAAGCGGTTCGTCGCATTGGCGCTATAGACCGCGACCGGATGGAACGACCCGCGGATGCTGCGCGCGATCATGTCTTGCAGCGATGCGTTGAACGCTTCCTCGATGCGCCGGCCGCGCAATTCGTCGAGCGAGCGGAAGCCGAGCTGGAACAGGGCGCTGCGATTCGCGGCAAGTACGGTGCTGTCGTCTGCCACGGCCAGTTTGCCTCCGTGCAGCGTCCCGACGAATTCCGGGCGGCTGTGGAAGTGAATCATGTTGGTGTGCCGGTAGCGCACGTCCAGCAACCGGTTTTCGATCATCTGCCGCGACATGCCGACGAGCACCAGCGAATGCTGCTGCAGCAGCGTCGAGCGGCTCGTCACGTCGAGCACGCCGGCAATCTCGCCGCTGTCGTCGAAAATCGGCGCGGCGGAGCAGGTGAGCGACGTATAGCGCGGATAGAAGTGCTCGTGCTGACACACGGCGATGGCGTCGCGTTCGGCGAGACAGGTGCCCAGGCCGTTCGTGCCGGCCTCGCGTTCGCTCCATAGCGCGCCGACGCGAAAGCCGTCGGCGGCAACCGTTTCGGCAAACGCCGTCGACGCAACCTGGTGCAGGATCACGCCGTTGGCGTCGGCGAGCACGACCGCGAGATTGGGGTCGGCCAGTTGCTGGTACAGCGTCGCCATTTCGAGCTTCGAACACGCAATCAGATCGTGCATCGCATCGCGGCGGGAACGAAGCTCCTGGTCCGTCAGGATCGGGGGGCGGACAAATCGCGAAGGATCGAGCTTGAATTCGTTCACGCAGCGCGCCCACGACTGGGCAACGGGCACGCTTGTCGGACGTGTCGCCAATTGACGATTGACGACACTCAGAACTTCGCGAACATGCGAACTGCTGTCAGCAGGCAATGACATGGGGGGTGTCTCCGCAGCGTCAATTCGGGTGCGCCGGTTTTCCCTGCCTCGCCATGCGCGTCACGATTGCCGCTTTATTGATGCTGCCTTGAAATGCAGATTTCGCCGGGCGCGCCGATTGGAAACCCGTAGTTGCGCAAAACGATTTTCCGTACGGCGGATGTTAAACAGTCACTCAAGACTTTACGCCCGATGGCGTTCTTGTTCAAGAAAACGTCGCATTTGCTCAAATCACATACCCGATGCGTGCCGTTTCAGCGGCGGCTCGGGCGCACAGGCGGTGCAGCCGCTCGCGGCATGAGATGCGCGCGCAACCAATCGTGCCGGATGCCGGCGGGAAGCAGCGCGTCTCGCGGCCGGCGCGAAGCCGACCGATTCCGAATCGCCTCGGAGGCGCTGCGCGTTGCGCAGCGGCAGGGCGAGCCGCGCACGGCAGATGCCTATCGTGCCGAGGCAGTCTTGTCGTGACCTAGACCGCAACTGCGGTAAGCGTCGGTCTGCAGCGAGCGGAATTTTTTCGTTTGCGCTTTCGCGTGGTCGACGCGGAACTCCGAGCCGCCTTCGCCGCCCAGCGACGCGTATTTCGAGAACGTCGACTGGTCGACGAATTCGTCGTAGGGCAGCACGGCCGCCATCTTGTCGATCACGCACGAGCATTTATAGATGTTCGCGAATTCGTGCCCGTTGTCGTCCATGCAGCCCAGCACATACTCGACGCGTCCCTGCGTCGGATAACTGTAGCCGCCGGGCTGAAGCTGCGCCGTGACCGCGAGATCGTCGGCCCGGGCGAGCGGCAAGGCGAATGCGAGGCACGCGCCGACGGTCAGCATGCGAAGTGGCTTGATCATTTCACGACTCTCCAGGAAATGGGCGTAGCGCGGCGAGCGTTGGCGACAGCGGCGGCATCGGCCGTCGAGGGCCGCGAACGTTCGTACCCGTCGGCAGAAGCGAAAGCCGTACCAGCCGCGTCGCGCCGCATCTGTCACGACGGCGGGCACGGTTCGGCTGGCGCGTGCCTCGCAACAGTCACGCTTCGTATCGACGGCTGACACAGTGTGTCCCGTGTGCCGCGCCGCGGCCACGATCGCGGCTGCGGGCGGCCGCGTTCGATCCGCTTGCATCGAAACGGACGAGCAGACGGCGCAAACCACCGCAGCGCGCGCACATGCCTGCGACGGCGAACTTCGTTCCCGTTGTTCCGATCCAGGCATGGAACCTGCTTTTTCCCTGATGCGCCGCAAAGCCCGACATCGATCGGGCAAGGGCGCAGATCGTTACCCGTACCCGAGGAGGCGCGCCCGGGCAATGCGGTAGCGAGGATTTCGCGTTTTTTGAACGGCAAGATATTTCTGGAGGGGACATGAATTTGCGTACCGCGGTTCTGGGGTTCGCGCTCATCGCGCTGACCACCTTGAGCTTTACCGATGCCCGGGCTGATTCACAGCTCGACGGGCTCGTCAAAAATCCATCCAACTGGGCGACACAGGCGGGCGATTACGCGAATCACCGCTACAGCCCGCTCAAGCAGATCAACGAAGACAACGTCGGAAAACTGCAGGTCGCCTGGACCATGTCGACCGGCGTGCTGCGCGGGCACGAAGGTTCACCGCTCGTGATCGGCGACACGATGTACATACACTCGCCGTTTCCCAACAAGGTGCTCGCGATCAGCCTGAAGGATCAGACCTTCCTCTGGCAGTACCAGCCGAAGCAGGACGAATCGGTCGTGACCGTGATGTGCTGCGATACCGTCAACCGCGGGCTCGCGTATGGCGACGGCAAGATATTCCTGCAGCAGGCGGACACCAAGCTCGTCGCGCTGAACGCGAAAACCGGCGACGTTGTCTGGACCGCGCAAAACGGCAATCCGAAAGCGGGCGAAACCAACACCAACGCGCCGCATGTATTCGGCGACAAGGTCCTGACCGGCATCTCGGGCGGCGAGTTCGGCGTGCGCGGCCGGTTGATCGCGTATTCCATCAAGACCGGCAAACCGGTCTGGACCGCCTACAGCACGGGCCCGGACAAGGACATGCTGATGGACCCCGACAAGACGATGACCTATGCCGACGGCAAGATGGTGCCGGTGGGCGCGGACTCGTCGCTGAAGTCGTGGAAGGGCGATCAGTGGAAACTGGGCGGCGGCACGACCTGGGGCTGGTATGCCTGGGATCCGAAGCTGAACCTTGTCTACTACGGCACCGGTAACCCGGGAACGTGGAATCCGACGCAGCGGCCGGGCGACAACAAATGGTCGTTGTCGATCGTCGCGCGCGATCTCAATACCGGCGTCGCGAAGTGGATCTACCAGATGACGCCGCACGACGAGTGGGACTACGACGGCGTCAACGAAATGATTCTCTCGGACCTGACGATCGACGGCAAGAAGGTGCCGGCCCTGGTCCACTTCGATCGCAACGGTTTCGGCTACACCCTGAACCGGGCGACCGGTCAGTTGCTGGTCGCGCAGAAGTTCGATCCGGCCGTGAACTGGGCCGATCGCGTCGACATGAAGAGCGGCAAGCCGATTCGCAACGCGGCCTATTCGACGCAGGCAGCGGGTTCCGATCACAACGTGAAGGGCATCTGTCCGTCGGCGCTCGGCACCAAGGACCAGCAGCCGGCGGCGTTCGATCCGAACTCGAGTCTGTTCCTCGTGCCGACCAACCACGTTTGCATGGACTACGAACCGTTCGACGTCGACTACGTGTCGGGGCAGCCTTACGTGGGCGCCACGCTGTCGATGTATCCGGGCCCGGGCAAGGACAAGGCGATGGGTAATTTCATCGCGTGGGACGCGTCGAAGGGCAAGATCGTCTGGTCGAAACCGGAACGGTTCTCGGTATGGTCGGGCGCGCTCGCCACCGCCGGCGGCATCGCGTTCTACGGCACCCTCGAAGGCTACCTCAAGGCCGTTCGCATCAAGGACGGCAAGGAACTGTGGCGCTTCAAGACCCCGTCGGGAATCATCGGCAACGTGTTTACCTACGAATATCAGGGCCGGCAGTTCGTCGGCGTCTATTCGGGCATCGGCGGCTGGGCCGGCATCGGCATGGCAGCGGGGCTCGAGAAGTCGAACGAAGGTCTCGGCGCGGTGGGCGGTTATCGCGAACTCGCCAAGTACACGGCCCTGGGCGGCACGCTCTTCGTGTTCGCCGTTCCCGGCGGGAACGGCTGACGGGGCGAAGCGGGTTGCAACGCGCGGCCGGCTGCCGCCGACGAGGATCGGGCAGCCGGCCACCCATGAATCGCAAGCATCGTCTGACCCGCGCAGTTGTTTGCGATGTGCCGATGGGCGCATCGCGGCGCGGCTTTATCCCGAGGAGACATCTGCATTATGAAAGGTCGAGCAATCCTGATGCGGGCCCTGCTGCCTGCCTTTTTCGTCACGCTGCCCGCTGCGCATGCAGAGACCGGTTCCGCAGCCGCCTACAAGGTGGTCGACGGCAGCAAGGTCGACGCCAATACGCTCCAGGGATGGAAGACCTGGCGCGCGCTCGCCTGCGAGCGTTGCCACGGCGCGAAGCAGGAGGGAATGGTCGGCCCGTCGCTGATCGACGCGCTCAAGACGCTGGACAAGACGGAGTTTCATCGCACGGTGTTCGGCGGCCGGGTGGACAAGGGCATGCCCGATTTCAGTTCGAGCGCGATGATGCAGAAGAACTGGGAATACCTGTACGCCTATCTGAAGGGGCGTTCCGACGGCAAGATCAACCCGGGAGATCTGAAGGCCATCGACGCGAAATAGTGCCAGCGGTTTTACATCGGGAGGGCTTGAAAGTGCGTCATGACAATCGAACGAACGTATACGTCATGCTTGTCGCCGCCGTGCTGTGCGGCGCCGCGGCAGGCGGCACGGTACGTGCTCAAGGCGCCCCGCGTGCCGACGATGGCGCGGACGGCGTGCTTCGGGTTTGCGCGGACCCGAACAACATGCCTTTGTCGAACAATAAAGGCGAAGGCTACGAGAACCGCATCGCGAGCCAGATGGCGAGCGATTTCGGCTACAAGCTCGAATACACGTATTTTCCGCAACGCATCGGTTTCGTGCGCCACACGTTGCGGGAGAAAACGCCCGATACCGATCGCTACAAATGCGACCTGATCATCGGCGTGCCGGCCGGCTACGACATGACTTCGACGACGCGGCCCTACCTGCATTCCACGTACGCGATGGTATTGGCGAAGCGGCCCGAGCTGGCCGGTATCGCCGCGCCGGACGATTTGCTCAAGTTGCCGCCGGAGCAACTGCACAAGCTGCGCATCGGCGTCTTCACGCAGACCCCGGCGGTCGACTGGCTGCTCGGTCATGGCCTGATCGACCAGGCCGTCTCGTATCAGGTGCAAAGCGGCGACCCGCAGAAATATCCCGGTCAGATGATCGAGGACGATCTGCGCGCGGGCAATGTCGACGTCGTGTTCGTGTGGGGGCCGATCGCAGGCTATTTCGCCAAGCGCTCCGGCGACGGCGTGAAGCTTGTGCAGTTCCCGGTGACGCCCGGCATCCGCTTCGACTATACGATCTCGATGGGGGTGCGTTACGGCGAGAAATCGTGGAAGGACAAGATCGATCAATGGATCGGTGCGAACCAGGACAAGATCGACGCCATCCTGGCAAGCTATGACGTGCCGCTTCTGAAGCCCGTCGACGCATCCAGGTCGATGGTTGCGGCGCCATGAGCCACGCGCGGAGTCGATCCTGGCGCATCGGGGGGCTCGTGCTCGCGGCATGCGTCGCGTGTGCGACGGGAGGGATGCCTGTCGCGGCGCGCGCGGAGGCCGCCGCGCAGATTTCTCCGGCCGAGCGGCTGATCTTCATGGCGGATCATCTGCACGGCATGGGGCGGGACACCGAACTCGACTACGTGCTGTCCGACTCGGATGCCGCGGCCGCCGGTACCGACGCGATCGCGGTTCGGGTCGTCAGCCCGGGGAACGCCAATGGCGATGCCCGCGTGTTCGATCACGGCAAGGCGGTGCCGCTGCCGAACGCCGGCCTGCCGTGCAATCCCGCGATCATCTATTTTCTCGAGCAGGACATCGCGGAAATGGAACGCCTGACCGGCGGCAAGCGCCGCTATTTTCAGCAGCGCTTGCGCCTCGCGCTGGCGGCCGGGCCGAAGATCGAAACGGTGACGACCCGGATCGGGGGCAAGGTGCTGACCGCCCGGCAGATCGTCGTGCAGCCGTATCTGGCGGATCCGAACGCGGCGCGTTTCGCCCGCTATACCGGCAAGCGCTACACGTTTCTGATGGCCGACAGCGTACCGGGGCAGGTGGCCATGATTCGCACCGATGTGCCCGGCCCGAACGACGGGATTGCGCATCCGCAGCAAACGCGCACGCTGGTTTTTCGCGCGATGCGGCACACGCCGACGCCGCCGCACGACGGGACGAAGGCGTCTGCGCAGTTGTCCGACGCGTCCCGGGCCGGACGCTAGCGAGGGGCCGCGTCACGTGAGTTTCATTCGCACGCTCACCCTGCGCCAGTTGAAGACGTTCGTCGTGGCGAGTCGCTACGAGAGTTTTGCGCGTGCGGCCGAGGAGTTGCATCTGACCTTGCCGGCGGTGTCGATGCAGATTCGCCAGCTCGAGGATGCGGTCGGCCTGCGTCTGTTCGAACGCATCGCGCGCAAACTCTCGTTGACCGAGGCCGGCGAAAAGCTGAGCCATCACGCGAGCCGGATTCTCGGCGAGATCAAGGATGCCGAGGATGCGATGACGTCGCTGAAGCAGGCCGATACCGGCTCGATCGCGGTGGGCATCGTCAGTTCGGCCACCTATTTCGCACCGAAGCTGCTGGCGAGGTATTCGCACCTTTATCCCAGGGTCGACGTGCACTTTTCCGTGGGCAATCGCGACGCGCTGCTGCGCATGCTGCAGGACAATGCGATCGACCTGGCCATCATGGGGCGGCCGCCGCCGGAGCTCGATACGACGACCGAACCGCTCGCGCGGCATCCGCAGGTCGTGATCGCACCCCGGAGCCACCGATTCTGCGGCGCACGGCGTTTCGACCTGCAGGAGCTGCGGCACGACACGTTTCTGTTGCGTGAACCCGGTTCGGGAACCCGCATGGCGGCCGAGGAGATGTTCAAGCACCATCTTTTCACGCCGGCGAAAATCGTCACGCTCGGCAGCAACGAAACGATCAAGCAGGCGGTGATGGCCGGCATGGGCGTCAGCCTGATCTCGCTTCATACGCTGCTGCTCGAATTGCGCACCGACGAAATCGCGTTGCTCGACGTCAACGGCATGCCGGTCGAGCGTACGTGGCAGATCGTCCATATGCGGGCCAAACGGCTGTCGCCGACCTGCACGGTATTTCGGCAGTTTCTGCTCGAGCACGCCGCCGCCTATCTGGAGCACGAGTACGCCGCCTATTTGCATCGGCTGCCGGACGATACGGGCCGACATGAACGGCCGGGATAGGCGCGGGTGTGCGTTCACTGCCGTGAATGCCGCGCCGCCGCACCGGTTTGCATCGAGCCGGCGCGTGTTCATCCGCCACAGGAGACCAGGAGAGCGCATCGATGGGTATCGGCGAACAACTGCAGGACTGGCGTCTGCGGGCCCTGCAGATCGAAGAGGAAATCTCGCATGCCGTGATCGGCCAGTTTCACGCCATCCGGCTCATCAACGTGGCGTTGTTTGCCCGCGGTCATGTCCTTCTCGAGGGCGGCGTCGGCGTGGGCAAGACGACCGTGCTGCGCGCGTTCGCACGCGTCGTCGGCGGGGAGTTCGAGCGCGTCGAGGGAACGGTCGATCTGATGCCGGGCGATCTCGTCTATCACACGTACGTGGACGCCGAAGGCCGGCCGAGGATCGATCCCGGGCCGCTGCTCCGGCACGGCGAGCGGTTGGCCACCTTCTTTTTCAACGAAATCAATCGCGCTCGCCCGCAGGTCCAGTCGCTCCTGTTGCGCGCGATGGCGGAGCGTTCGGTCCGGGCGTTCGATCGCGAATATCGCTTCCCGCACATGACGGTGTTTGCCGACCGGAACAAGGTCGAGAAGGAGGAGACCTTCGAATTGGCGTCGGCCGCGCGCGACCGCTTCCTGTTCGAGCTGGGCCTGTCGACGCCGGACGAGCCCGAGGTGCGGCGTGCGCTGGTATTCGACGCGTCGTTTCACGACGTCGATTGCCTGCTCGAGCGGCTTTCGCCTGCAATCGTGCCCTGGGAGCAATTGAATCGGGCCGGTGCGGCCATTCAGGCGAGCGTGCAGGCCAGCGAAACGATCGAGCGTTACGTGCTGGACATCTGGCAGGCAACGGAGAATCCTCGGCGTTTCGGCATCGCGCTCGATGGCGTCGACATGCAGCGGCTCGTTCTGGCGGGCGCGAGCCCGCGAGGTATGAGCGCGCTGCTGAGGGCCGCTCGGGTGACGGCATGGCTCGCGGAGCGTACGCATCTGATTCCGGAGGATATTCATGCGGTGCTGATGCCCGCGCTCGGGCATCGCGTGTTTTTCACGCCGATCTACGAACTGCGCCGCCAGGAACTTGCCGAGGCCCTGATGGCGCAAATCGTGAGCCGGCTCGCCGTGCCCTGAATCATGAACGGCACATCGGAATTTCACTATCGGCTGCCGATGCGTTCCGGGGGATTTCGTCCTGGCGCGCATCGCGGATCGCGTTTCGGAACCGGTCATGAATTTGCGATGCACGGCCGCCTGCTCGACTATCCGGACCCGCGCCGTCTGGATTTGCGTGCGAGCCTGCGTGCCGCAAGCCAGGACTGGCTGGTGCAGGTTCACCTGCAACGCGCCGCGGCGCAGGTGCAGGCGGTGGTCGACGTCTCCGCGTCGATGCGCTTCGGCGCCGGCCGAACCAAATTGCAGGTTGCGGCGGATTTTGTCGACGCGCTGGGGCATAGCGCGTTCCGTGCGGGCGATTCGCTGGGCATGCTGGCCTTCGACGCCGGCCCGCGCGACGATCTTTTCATGCCGGCCCGGTACGGCCGGGGCGTCGGCAACGCACTCGCGACGATGTTGCGCGAAAGCACGAGCATCGCGACGGGAAACGACCCCGCGACGGCGCTGCGGCACGTCGTTTCAGCGTTGGCCGGACGGCAGGCGCTGGTCTTTCTCGTTTCCGACTTCCATTGGCCGCTCGAGACGTTGCCCGCCGTGCTCGACGGGCTGACCCATGCCTGCGTGGTTCCGATCGTCGTCTGGGATGCCGCGGAGATCTCGCCGCCCGAAACCGGCCGGCTCCTTGACGTCAGCGATGCCGAGTTCGCCGGCCGGCGCACGCTGTGGCTGCGCCGCAGCGTGCGCGAGCGTTGGCGCGAGGCCGTCGTGCGACGGCGCGCGGAACTCGGGACGATGCTTGCCGCGTGCGGAATCCGGCCGTTTTACGTTGAGAACGCGTTCGATCCGGAAGCGATGTCGCGGTACTTTCTGGAGGTGACCGAATGACACCGGACGGACGCGCGATCGGCCCGGGAAAGCGGGGGCATCGTCACGCGTGCGCCGCGACGATGCTGGCCGCCTCGCTGGCACTGGCGTTGCCGATGGCCGTTGCTGCCGCCGCTGCCGAGCGCGCCGTCATTCCGGCGATGGTCCGGCAGCCGCGTGCATTCGGTCATGTACTCGGCGACGTGCTCACGCAACGCATTCTGCTGCGTGCGGGAGACGACGATGCCGACCGGGTGGCGCCGCCTGCCGTCGGCCGAACCGGAACCTGGCTCGAGCGCCGTCGCGTTCGATTCGAAACCGACACGCAGGGGCGCCGGTGGATGGCGATCGACTACCAGATCGTCAACGCCGCGCCGGTGCCGACCACGATTGCATTGCCGGCGCTGACGTTGGCGTCGCCGTCCGGTGCGACGCTGCGGATCGCCGAATGGCCGGTCAGCGTCAGTCCGATAACGCCCGACGACACATTCAATGCCGGCGACCTGCAACCGATGCGGCCGGACCGGCAGGCGCCTCTCCCGCCGACCGGGCCGATCCGGCGGCAGGCGGGTTTCGCGCTCGGTCTGTGGCTGCTGACCTTGCTGTCGTGGGCAGGCTGGTGGATGTGGCGCAACAGGCGCGAGTCGGTGCGGCTGCCGTTCGCACGTGCGTGGCGGCAGATGCGGCGGCTCGATCCGTCGCACGTCGATACGTCCCCGCTGGCGTGGCGCTGCCTGCATCGCGCACTGGACGAAACGGCGGGGCAGGTCGTTCATGCGGACTCGCTGCCGGGCCTGTTTGCGCGGGCGCCGTATCTGCGGCCGCTGCGCGTACCACTCGAACATTTCTATCGGCAATCGGCCGAGCGGTTCTTCGCGCTCGCGCCTGCCGAGGCCGCCTATCCATTACAGGCGTTATGCCGGGAACTGTATCGCGCGGAGCGGCGCTATCGAAGATGAACATCGCGTTCGACTTTACCGCCCCCTGGCGGCTCGCATTACTGCCGCTGGCCGTGTTGCCGCTGCTGCCGCGACGTGGCGACAGGCTGGCGTTCCCGTGGCTCGCGTGGCTGCCGGACGATCGCGTCGGGCGCTGGGTCGCGGTCATCGGGCAAGGCTGCGCCGTGCTGGCGATACTCGGGATCATCGTCGGGCTGGCCGGCCCGGGGCACGCGTCCCGCCAGGTGTTGCGCACGGGTAGCGGGGCACAGGTTCTGATCCTGATGGATCGCAGCGCGAGCATGGACGAGCCGATGAACAGCAAAGGCGTGCAGGTATCGGCGGGCGATTCCAAGAACAAGGTCGCGCGGGCCGCGTTGACGGGATTCGTGACACGGCGTCCTCATGACCGGTTCGCGTTCATGATGTTCGGCTCGAGCCCGGTGCTCGCGATGCCGTTCACTTACGATCGCGATGCGATCGTCGCGGCGATCGCGGGCACGGCAGTGGGGCGCGGCATGCCGGATACCGAGCTGGGCCGCGGGCTGACTGCCGCGATCGACGCGTTCGACGGGCGCGTATCGTCGGGCCGACGGGCGATCATCCTCGTTTCCGACGGCGGTGCGCGACTCGACGCGCGGGCAATGCAGCTCGTCGCGGACGGGCTGAAGCGCAACCGGATTGCCCTTTATTTCATCTATTTGCGCAGCGGCATCTACAGCCCCGATCTGAATGCGCCGACGGCGGCGACGGAAATATCGGCCGAGTCGGCGCTACATCGCTACTTCCTGTCGCTGCAAACGCCTTATCGGCTCTTCCAGGCCGGCAGCGCGAAGGCGATGACGGATGCCGTGACCGAGATAGATCGTCAGCAGGACGTCGTCACGTCATTTGTCGAACAGGTGCCCCGGCGCGATGTCAGCGCGTATTGCTTCGCGCTCGCGCTATCCGGTTGCGTGCTGTTGCTGGTTCTGCGCTTGCTTCAGGTGAGGGCCTGGTCATGACGCGTACCGCGATTCACATCGTCTTCGCGACGGTGGCGTTGTGTTGTGCCGGCACGGCAGCGTATGACTGGGGACGTCTGCGGCAGATCGAGCGCATCGATCGGATGGTGGCGGAGGCGGGCAGGCAGGGTGCGGCAGACACTTCGCACGATAGGCGTGACGACGGGGGCGTCCGGCAAGTCACGCTCGCACGCGCGATCGCGTTGTCGAAGGCCGGCGCCTACGACAGCGCGAGGCTACGCTACGAGTCGCTGATCCGCGACGCGCGCGATGACGAAACAGGGCGCGCGGCACGCTTCGATCTCGGCAACATGTATCTGCGCAGGGGAATGACCGACACACTGTCCGGAACGGCGCGGTCCGCCGACATGATCGACGAAGCCAAGGCGCACTACAGGGTGCTGCTGCGCGAGACCCCGGACGATTGGGATGCGCGCTACAACCTCGAACGGGCATTGCGGCTCGCACCCGAAACGCGCTCCGCGCCGGCCGCACCGGACGTCAAGTCGCAACGCAACGTGACGGTGCGGGACCCGCAGAGCAAGGACTTGCCGTGAGCTTCGGCACGCAGACGCGTTCTTTCTTCGGAAGCCGCCACTGGGCGACGGCAGCGGCGGTTCCGCTGCTCGTCGCGGCGGCCGCGATGCCGCGCGTGACCTTGCCGCGCGATACGTTCAGCTATGTCGTCACCTTCGATATCACCCAAAGCATGGACGTCGAGGATGCCGTCCTGGACGGCGCGCCCGTGAGCCGTCTCGCGTTCGCGCGAACGACGATGCGCGATGTGCTGGGGCGATTGCCGTGCGGCGCGAAGGTCGGCTGGAGCGTGTTTACCGGCCAGCGGACCTTGCTGCTGCTGCCGCCCGTCGACGTCTGCGAAAACTACGATGCGTTGCTGTCGTCGCTCGACAGGATCGACGGGCGCATGCGCTGGACCAACTGGAGTCGTATTGCGGAAGGGGGCATCTATTCGGCGGTTCGTGTGGCACATGACGTCGGTCGTGGCGCCGCCGTCGTGTTTTTCACCGACGGCCAGGAGGCGCCGCCGCTCCTGTCGACCGATGTGACGAAGCGGGATATCAATCGCGTCCATGTCGGGGGCTGGCTAATCGGCGTGGGGGGCGATCAGGCCGCGCCCATTCCGCGTACCGATGCCGACGGTAATCGACACGGATACTGGCAGGCGGAGGACGTGATTCAGGTTCCGGCGCAGCAGGGTTCCGCGACACCGGCGGAAAGCCACGAGGAGCGCTCCGCGTTGCAGGGGCGCTACCTCGCATCGGTGGCGGAACAGATCGGCTTCGGGTATCGCCGCTTGTCGAGCGCGGCGTCTTTGCGGGATGCCATGCTCGACGAGCGGTTCGCCCATCGGGAGCCGACGCCGACCGACTTGCGGTGGGCGCCCGCGCTATGTGCGTTGCTGCTGCTCGTGTGGCGGTTTCTGCCGGCGTTCGGCGTGGTGAGGTGCCGTACAGGCGCGCGAAATCTGTTGACGTCCATTTATCGTTTGCTGACTTGATCTGTGGATTTTTATCGGGCTTTGTTATTTTACATAATGCGTATGATCACATTTTTTTGTTGTAGTGGCTAGATTGAAATGTCCGCTTTCGGGCCGCGTAAGCTGTTCGGCCGCCGGCGGGTGTCCGGCGCCGGAGGCTGCGATGGCTGCAACGCAACGGATCACGCATGACGATGCGCGAGCTGGACCGATTCAAGGTCATTCAGGACGTGGCCGATGACAAGCGACGATCGCACAGCGCGAGCCGTGACGACACCAGGTTCAGTCGTCGAACGCTCCGCGATATTCCGGTTCGGCATCTGCGTGTGTTCAGTTCGAACATCACGCCAATCTCATCGCTGCCGCGGCGAATGACACATCAACATCACGTCATGATGTATAAGGATGACTGAATGAAAAACCTCGGCACGGTGGAATCCATTCGCAGCTCGCGCTTGCCGGAACCTGTCGCCGGGCGTATGGTTTATTTCTCTATCGCCCTTTTCCGGGAGATATCAAAATGGCTGCCATGCAATCCGCGGCCACGCCCCTCTCCGACGAGGAAGCCCGGCGCCAGTTGCACCGCGCCGTCATCGCCAGCACGATTGGCACCACGATCGAATGGTATGACTTCTTCCTCTACAGCACGGTCACCGGCCTGGTCTTCGCAAAGCTGTATTTCCCGCAATCCCACCCGCTCGTCGGCACGCTGCAGGCGTTCCTGATCTATGCCGTCGGCTTTGTCGCACGGCCGGTCGGCGCGGCGGTCTTCGGCCATTACGGCGACCGCATCGGACGCAAGGCCACACTGATCGTGACCCTGTTGCTGATGGGGCTCGCCACGTTCGCCGTGGCCTTCGTTCCGACCTACGCCGCGATCGGCATCTGGGGCGCCGTTATCCTCACGGTATTGCGCTTCATCCAGGGCGTCGGCGTGGGTGGCGAATGGGGCGGCTCGGTCCTGATGTCGATGGAGTGGGCGCGCACCAATGCGCATCGCGGTTTCGTCGCGTCGTGGCCGCAGTTCGGCGTGCCGGCGGGATTGTTCCTCGCCAACCTTGCCGTGCTGGCCACGAGCTGGCTTTCCGGCAGTGCTTTCCTCGCGTGGGGCTGGCGCGTGCCGTTTTTCCTCAGCATCGTGCTGGTTGCGATCGGGCTCTATATCCGCCTGAATATTCTCGAGACGCCGATCTTCGCGAAGCTGCTGGCCGAGCGTCGGATCGAGAAGACGCCGATGCTCGAAGTGCTGCGCAAGCAGCCGAGGGATATCGTGCTGTCGGCGTTCGCGCGGATGGCCGAACAGGCGCCGTTCTATATCTATACGGCGTTCGTGTTCACTTACGGGATCACGGCGCTGGGCGCCACGCGCGAACTGCTGCTGGCGGCGGTGCTGTTCGCATCCGTGGTCGAGTTCTTCACCATTCCGCTGTTCGGGCACGTGTCGGATCTGATCGGGCGGCGGCGGATGTACATGATCGGTGCGGCTGCCGTCGGCCTGTTCGGATTCCTCTACTTCGCGATGGTCGATAGCCGGAATCCGGTGTGGATCTTCGCGGCCATCGTGTTGTCGCTGGTCCCGCATTCGATGATGTATGGGCCGCAGGCCGCATTGATTGCCGAGTCATTCACAGGGCGGTTGCGGTATAGCGGCGCGTCGATGGGTTATCAACTCGCTTCGGTCATTGCCGGTGGCCCTGCACCGCTGATCGCAACGGCGCTGTTCGCCTACTACCACTCGGGGTATGCGATCGCGGCGTACGTGCTGGTATGCGCGGTGCTGAGCGTGATCGCCGCATCGAAGCTCGGGGACTACACGAACAAGGATATTTCGCGGGAATACGACGACGCCCGGGGTTTGGGAGATCATGGGCACGCGCCGCCGGTGACTTGACGAATTGGCCGGCTCAGGCACGCGATGACGACCACAGGCGCGTCCCGTCGCGTCGCAGGCGCGAGACGGACGTTGCGTGCGGGCGCATCGAGTCTGCTTCGGCGGATCGTCGCTCGTCGTCCGGTGGCCGCGTTTCACATGGGTTGAAATCGGGAGAAGCGCCGAGCGGCAAAATCGGCGCTGTCGCGCAGCGGCTCGCCCGGCGTAACCCGGTTACCGCTCGCTGACCTTCGTGCGCGGCAGCCATTCGGCCTCGGCGCCCTGCGTGCCTTTCAGATGGGCGGGAGTCGCGTCCTGCGTGTGCGTATCGATACGGCGGACTGCCTCGGTGTCGAGATGCCGGCCGTCGAACGTCGACTGACGGCGGGAAATCATGTTGATGCGAAGGCGCTTTGCCGCCATGGTCGATATTCCTTGAGAAAACGGTACCCCGCCAACTGGCGAAGTATCGTAGATTTACGTGAGAAAGATGTCGCTGCGATGACGCAGCGCTCGACCTTGTGCACGCTCGCCCCCGGAGCTTGACCGGCAGTGCCAGTTCATCGCATCTTCTCGCGCTTCGACAAACCCGATTTGATGTCCATCGCCTTCATCAACTTCGCCCTGATCGTCGACGCCCTTCGCTAGCGTGAACACGCGCTGGCCCGACATCCATTCTCCGGTGCCTTCTCGGACGCTGCTGAACTGCCTCGCACGAAATGATGTTCCATTCTTGAGCGGAGCACGCCATCAAGCGCGGCAAGTTGCTCGCGCAGTCGAACCGCCCGCCTTTCCGTCATTTCGCCGAGAACGATTTTTTGCTCGAGAACGTCGCCGCACCGGGTGACGGCCCAACGGTCCACCGCGGCTGCTTCACCCTCAAGTACGGCAGATACCGTCGAAACGATACCCGGATCCAGTCTCGATATGAGGTGAACCGTATGCGTTAACGTGAAACCCGGGAGGAAGTGCGACCAGTCTTGGCTGGCCACTGGGGACGGGGGAAAGACAGCTTGGCACATAGACGCTCCGGATAAGTGCTCATCGAACCGGTGCTAGCCATGCTGCTCCCGCTTCGTTGCCGTGAATCGGCCGCATCGCCTCAAAGGCGTCCACCTTGCCCGGGAGGGCAGGTTGGCGTCGGATAGCCCGACTCTGGATGCATAACTTCTGACACATCGTTCGATATAACGAACTTGAATTTATTATACCGAAAAAATGTCGATGGACAAGTTATTCCGGCCGGGACCTCTCGACGCAGGAAGACATGCGCTCTCGGCACGGCAACCCGTGGCTGAATCGGCCGGCCACCGCCGGCACCCGTGAATGCAACCCCGCAACCCCGCATCCCCGGATTCCTCGATCCAACGATGGCAAGATAACGTTTCCGACGCAGCGGCACCCCGCCTCGGCAGAAATCGCCCCGTGGCAGATTGCCTCGCAGCGCCCCCGGCCATCGCACAGCATGGTCGATTCTCGACGGATCCTCGTGCAGCGTTAGAATAGCGCCCCTTTTCACTGGAGACGAAAATGTCCTGGTTCGTTTACGAAGTGCCCGAATACCACGAAGACGCTGCGCGCATCGAGCCCCTGAGCGAGCTGCGTAGCCGCGTGCTGAAACTCAGCGGCCCGGCCATGGCCGACGAACTGGAAAGCGTTCGCGAGAATGCCGCGGCGACGGCGGAAACACCCGAGCGCCCCCTGCGTACGCCGGAAAATCCGCATGTCTTTCCGATCCCTTACGCCGACTCCATGATCCTGGTCGGATTCATCTTCGATCTGAAACGCGAATTCCGGCAACTGGTCGTGTCACCCGTGGAAATGCCCTGGCTGAAAGACGCGTAAAAGGTGGTGGGAACGGAGGCCGACAGGTGAATTGCACCTGTTCCGGAGCCGGGTCCGAATACCCAGCGCAGGCTTTCGGATACCCATGCCTGTGCGCCCCATCACAATCAAGTCGAAGGCAAACGCTTCACCCTCCTCCCGCACTGGCGTCGGGAGCGATCAAGTGACGGCCGCACGCAGCGCGCCATTTTCCGCTATCGAAGCGGCGGTTCCTGTGCGCCGCCCCGGATCGCGACGACGCGCGAACTGAACCGATTCAAGACCCTTCGACGCCGGATCTCCCCCCTGCAAATCGGGCCACATCCCCCGGCACAGCCGTGACTCCACGGCGCCACCCCCACCCCGCGCCCCATCCCGGCCAGCATCGCCGCGGCATCGCATCCCACTTTCTCGTACCCGCAAATTGAGTTGTCGAATCGGGGATTCCATGTCCACGCCCGACGCCCCAGACTCCGCGAACGCGGTCCTGCGTGACCGTCGGAACGACGACAAATACATGGAGACACCCATCATGCTGCTCGACTATCTGGTCATGCTGGCCTATGCGCTGACGATGCTCGCGCTCGGCTGGTACGGGATGCGCAAGGCGCGCAACCGGAACGATTTTCTCGTCGCCGGCCGGCGTCTCGGGCCCGGACTGTATCTCGGCACGATGGCCGCCGTGGTGCTCGGCGGCGCATCGACGATCGGCACGGTCAAACTCGGCTATCAGTACGGGTTGTCCGGGCTGTGGCTCGTGTTCATGCTCGGCCTGGGGATCATCGTCCTCAGCGTCGTGTTTTCGCGGCAGATCGCGCGGCTCAAGGTCTATACCGTCACGCAGGTGCTGGAGCAGCGCTACCAGGCGTCGTCGCGGCTGATCGGCGGCATCGTGATGGTCGCGTACGACCTGATGGTGGCCGTGACCGCGACCATCGCGATCGGCTCCGTCACCGAGGTGGTGTTCGGGATTCCGCGCGTGCCGGCCATCCTGTGCGGCGGCGGCATCGTGATCGTCTATTCGGTGATCGGCGGGATGTGGTCGCTGACGCTCACGGACGTCATCCAGTTCGTGATCAAGACGGTGGGCATCTTCTTCGTGCTGTTGCCGCTGTCGATCCACGACGCGGGCGGGCTCGCGCGGATGCAGGCCGTGCTGCCGGCGGGCTTCTTCGATCTCGGGCACATCGGCGCGGAAACGATCGTCACGTACTTCCTGCTGTATTTCTTCGGCGCGCTGATCGGCCAGGACATCTGGCAACGCGTCTTCACCGCGCGCAGCGAGACCGTGGTGCGCTACGCCGGCCTTGGCGCGGGCGTCTACTGCATGCTCTACGGCGTGGCCTGCGCGCTGATCGGCGCGGCCGCGCGCGTGCTCATTCCCGATCTCGCGGTGCCCGAGAACGCGTACGCGGAAGTCACCCGGCAGGTGCTCGCATCGGGGCTGCGCGGCCTGGTCGTGGCCGCCGCGCTGTCGGCCATCATGTCGACCGCGTCGGGTTGCCTGCTGGCGGCCGCGACCGTCCTCCAGGAAGACGTGTATGCGCGCTTCCTGCGCGCGGGCGGCCCCGGCAGCCTGCGCGAAAGCCGTGTCTTCACGCTGCTGATGGGCATCGCGATGCTGGCGCTCGCGTGCGTCGTCAACGACGTGATCGCCGCACTGAGCATTGCGTACAACCTGCTCGTCGGCGGCCTGCTGGTGCCGATCGTCGGCGCCCTGCTCTGGCGTCGCGCAACCGCGCGCGGCGCTATCGCGAGCATCGTGGCCGGCTGCGCGGTGGTGGTGCTGTTCATGGCGCTCGACGGCGTACTCGCGACGACACCGATCGTCTACGGGCTGGCGGCCAGCCTCGCCACCTTCGTCGTGGTGAGCCTGGCCGGACGTCCCGCGGCCGCGCTCGAACCGCAATCGGATTGACCCACCCTGCTGCCCCACCGACCAACCGTTCCGACCAACAGGAGGCCCACCCATGCCCAACGACTTCCCGCAACCGCTCGACGCAGCCGAGATTCCGCGCTTCGCCGGCATCCCGACGTTCATGCGCCTGCCGGTTTTCGACGACCCGGCTCACGTGCAGATCGCACTCGTCGGCGTGCCGTGGGACGGCGGCACGACCAACCGCGCGGGGGCTCGCCACGGCCCGCGCGAAGTGCGCAACCAGTCGAGCCTGATGCGCCGCGTGCATCACGTCAGCCGCATTGCGCCGTACGACCTCGTGCGCGTCGGCGATCTCGGCGATGCGCCGACCAATCCGATCGACCTGATGGATTCGCTCGAGCGGATCGAGCGCTTCTACCGGCGCATTCATGCGGCCGGCGCGGTGCCGCTGTCGGTTGGCGGCGATCATCTGGTGACGCTGCCGATCTTTCGCGCGCTGGCCGCCGAACGGCCGATCGGCATGATTCATTTCGATGCCCACTCGGACACCAACGACCGCTATTTCGGCGACAACCCGTACACGCACGGCACGCCGTTCCGCCGCGCGATCGAGGCCGGCCTGCTGGACCCGAAGCGGACGGTCCAGATCGGTATCCGCGGTTCGGTCTATTCGGCCGACGACGAAGCATTCGCGAAGGAATGCGGCATCCGGGTGATCGCGATGGAGGAGTTCGTCGAGCTGGGCGTGGCGGCCACGCTGGCCGAGGCCCGCCGCGTGGCGGGCAGCGGGCCGACCTACGTGAGTTTCGACGTCGACGTGCTCGATCCGGCCTTTGCGCCAGGCACGGGCACGCCGGAAATCGGCGGGATGACGACGCTCGACGCGCAGCATCTGGTGCGCGGCTTGCAGGGGCTGAATCTCGTCGGCGCGGACGTGGTGGAGGTGTCGCCGCCGTTCGACGCGGGAGGCGCCACGGCACTGGTCGGCGCGACGATGATGTTCGAGCTGCTGTGCATCCTGGCCGACGCGGTTGCCGCGCGGCGCTGAAACGGACATGGGGGATCGCACGGCGGCAACGGTCGCGTTATAAACGCCATTCGGCCCACTGCTGCGAGACACCCCATGCTCGGCAATCTTTCCGATATCGATTTGCGCCTGGTGCGCACCTTCTGCGCGATCGTCGAGGCGGGCGGCTTCACGGCCGCCCAGGTTCGCCTGAACACGAGCCTGTCCCGGTTGAGCGTGCTGGTGCGCGACCTCGAACTGCGGCTCGGCTATTCGCTGTGCCGGCGCGGCAGCAGCGGCTTCCAGCTGACCGACGAGGGGCAGGAACTGTACGAAGCCGCCCAGGGGCTGTTCAGCGATATCGAGCGGTTCCGCGAACAAGTGAGCGGCCTCGGCGGCCGCCACCGGGAAACGCTCGAGCTCGGCTGCGTCGACGGCGTGATCGGCCAGCCGTGCGCGCCGCTGCCGCTCGCGATCCGGCTGTTTCGCGAGCGTGCGCCCACGGCGCGCGTGAACCTGCATACGCAGCGCCCGGACGAACTCGAACACGCGGTGCTCGATGCGCGGCTTCAACTGGCTGTCGGCGCGTTTCATCATCGGCTGTCGGGGCTGCGATACCGGTTCCTGTTTCGCGAGGAGCAGAATCTCTATTGCGCCCGCGAGCACCGGTTTTTCGAGCGCCGCGGCCGCGAACCCGAGCTCGACGAAATCTGCGCGGCCGACTATGTCGGACGCGGCTACATGGCGGAGAGCCGGCGGCCGCACGGCCTCGTGTTCGGCCACGGCACGAGCGCGTACAGCATGGAGGCGATCGCGACCCTCGTGTTCAGCGGGATGTTCATCGGCTACCTGCCGACCCACTACGCGGCGGCCTGGGTCGCCGAAGGCCGCCTGCGCGCGATTCGCCCCGCGCAGCTCGCCTATTTCTCGTCGTTCCACTGCGTGACGCGCCAGGGCATCGAGCCGGGCGCGGCGCTCGATGCGTTTCTCGGTGCGCTGGACGACGCGCAGGCGCGATTGGGCGGCACGTGCGCCGACCAGCCCGATCCGCCGGCGCCATGAACGACTGCGACGACGCGATCTTCAATCCGGGCTTTTCGGCGCCGCCGCCCACGCGCCCCCGGCTTGCCGCCGCCCATCACAGGTCGGTCGACAGCGACAGCCAGAACGTGCGCGGCGCGCCCGTGAACAGATACCCGGTCGGGTTCGCCTGCCAGTAGTTGCGATTGAACAGGTTCGTCACGTTCGCGCGCAGCGTCACATCGCGGCCGGCCACTTTCGTCGTGTAGCGTCCGCCCAGATCGAAGCGCGTCCAGCTCGGCACATGCTGCGTGTTGTCCTGGCTCACGTAGGCTTCGTCCGTGTAGATCATCCGGCTCGTCAGCGTGACGCCCGGCACGAACGGCGTATCCCATTCCGCGCCGACGGTGGCCTGCAGCGACGGCGCGCCGAGCGCGTGATTGCCGTCGTACGCGCCGCCCTGCGTGCGGCGCAACCGCGCATCGAGCCACGTGACGCCGCCGAGCAGACGCACGCCGCGCGTCACTTCGCCGAAGCCGGACAGCTCGAGGCCGCGATTGCGCTGCAGCCCGTTGAGGCTGTACAGCTTGCTGACCGGGTCGACGATCCCGCTCGGCACGTCGATCTGGAACAGTCCGAGCGTCGCGCCGAACCGGCCGAGATCGAGCTTGGTGCCGATTTCATACTGCTTCGACTTGAACGGCGCGAACACCTGGTTCGGGTTCGCCGCGTCGGGCGGCGGTGCCGAACCGGGCGTCAGCGCTTCGATATAGTTCGCGTAGAACGACAACGCGTCGAGCGGCCGGACGACGAGCGCGACGGACGGCGTCGTCGCGCCCTGGTCGTAGTGCGAGGTTTCCGCGCCGGAAGTATCGAAGTTGCGGCTGCTCACCTGCTGGCGACGCACGCCGAGCGTGAGCTGCACGAGCCCGCCGGCCGCGGACAGCGTGTCGGCCACGCCGATGCTGCGCAGGATCTGCGCGCTGTCCTTCGCCTCCGGCGACACGGAGACCGGCGCGCCCGGCCCGGCGAGACGCGTCGGCATGTAGATGTTCGTCGCATAGCTGCCGTAGGCGGTCTGCCCAAACCACGTCGTCTGCTGCAGGTAGTCGCCGCTCACGACGAACTGGTGGTCGATCGGCCCCGTCCTGAAACGCGCGCGTACACCGGCTTCGGCCGATAGCGCATGCGACGCGCCCGACTGGTATCTCGACGTGGACGTCGCGTCACCCTGCGTACCGGTGATCGTCGCGCCCGGGTCTTCCAGCTTGTCGTAGCCGAAACGGTTCATGCCGAGCGCGCCGAACAGCGTGACGTTCGACGACAGGTCGTACTCGGCGCGCCCGAGCGCCGTCAGGCTGTGGGAATTCGAATAGGAAAACGTCTGCGCGAGATTGGTCCGCGCCTCGGGCGCCTCGGGCATCGCGATGCCGGCGATCGGCGTATAGCCGCGCACCGGCGCGCGCATGAAGTCTTCCTGATAGATCACGTCGCCGGACACGCGCAGACGGCTGCCGCGGTAATCGAGCCCGACCGACAGCGACGTATTGCGGCGCGACTGTTCGTCGATCGGGGTATCGCCTTCGCGATGGGCCGCATTGACGCGCACGCCGAACTCGCGGTTCTGGCCAAAGCGTCGGCCGATGTCCGCATGGCCGCCAAACACCGAGCTCGACGCATATTCGGCGGTCAACCGGTTGAGCGGCGTGTCATCGGCGCGCTTCGTCACGACGTTCACGCTGCCGCCGACGCTGCCCTGCGGCATCATCCCGTTGAGCAACGCGCCGGGCCCCTTGAGGATCTCGACGCGCTCGACCGGATCGGCGCCGACCCGGTAGGCCGGCACGAGGCCGTAGAGGCCGTTGAGCGCGATTTCGCCGTTCTCGACGCGCAACCCGCGAATCGTGATCGCGTCGTAACGGTTGGTGCCGTCGATCGCCGCGCGCACGGACGGGTCGGTGGTGGTCAGCAAGTCCGCGACGCTGGTCGACTGCTGGTCGCGGATCAGCTTCTCGGTGTAGCTCGAGATGCTGAACGGCGTGTCCATGTAGTCGCGATTGCCGAGCATGCCGGCCTTCGCGCCCTCCGCCACCTGACCACCCGCATAGGCGTCCGGAATCGCGTCCGCGACCCGTTTGCCGAGCACCTTCACGGCCGGCAGCACGCCGGCTTCGACACCGGCTGCGGCGGCGGCCGGACGCAGCGAAAAGCTGCCGTCGGACTGCTGCACAAGCGCCAGGCCCGTACCGTCGAGCAGCGCCTGGAACGCCCCCTGTACC
This sequence comes from Burkholderia anthina, assembly GCF_902498995.1. Classification (GTDB taxonomy): domain Bacteria; phylum Pseudomonadota; class Gammaproteobacteria; order Burkholderiales; family Burkholderiaceae; genus Burkholderia; species Burkholderia anthina. The sequence goes on along the minus strand of NZ_CABVLY010000004.1, from coordinate 232,933 downwards.
GAATAAGTGCCGTGAACGCCCGCGCTGGTCTTCCCGGCCGTCAGGTCGCCCGGCGCGCTGAGCAGGACGTCGGCCTGATCGGCGAGACGGTTCAGCGACGCCGACAGCGGGCCTGCCGGGATGTCGTAACGCCGGGTGGCGGCTTGCGCCGCCGCACCGGCCGCCGACTGCGCGGCGGCCGCTTGCCATGCGCCGCTGCCGGCGAGCGCGATGCCCAGAACGGCACACCGGACGGCCTGCGCGGCAGGGCGATGCGCGGTGCGCGGCGCGCGCGGCATTCGTGCGCCGCCGCGCACGGACGACGAGAAATCGGGATGCGACGAGAACGACGGGCGATGCATGGACGGCATTCCTTGAGAATGAAGTGAACAAGGAGAGGTCCATCGCGCGTCTAACAGAGCCGGATACCTTGGCTTGATAGCGGCCGCGCCCGGTCGTTCGGGCGGCGCCATGCTGGCTGCGACTGTCGCCATCCCGACGCTGCCTGGTTGCGCCCGGATTCGTCCGGAAGCAGGCAGCGCCAGACCGGAGCGGATGCTCGGCCTCGTGGCGCCGGGTCGGCATTCAGAGCACTGATTGATCTCCGAATGGTCCTCTTTCATCTGTTAATCGGATGACGCCCGGAAATGCGAACCAGAATCTGAAATTTTTTTGCGACGACGCGAAGCGCGCGTCGGAGCCGTCACCTTGCCGCCGGCATCGCACCGGTCAGCGCGCTTCGATCGACACCCACCACGGCAACGTGCGGCGCACGCGGATCGGCAAATCGCGCTCGAGCATCGCGAGCATCCGGTCGGGATCGTCGGCCGGAAAACGGCCGACCACGCGAATGCCGGCCACCGCGGGATCGACGCCGATATGCCCATGCTGATAACGATCCAGCTCGGCGATCAGCGCGCCGAGCGCGACGTCGTCGGCGAGGATCACGCCGCGCGACCATGCTTCGCGCGCGGGATCGGCCCGCTCCGGCGCATCGATCGCGTCCGCCGTGAACTGCCGCTGCTGACCGGCCGGCACGATTTCGACGTGCCCGGCCCGGTTGCGAATTTCGACGCGGCCGTCGAACACGGCCAGCAGCGTGTGCGTGCCGGATTGCCGTACGGTGAATCGGGTGCCGAGCGCCTGCATCCGGCCATTCGGCGTATCGACGAAGAACGGCCGCCCCTGGCTGTCCCTGGCCGTATCGATGAGGATTTCGCCCATCGTCAGCGTCAGGAGGCGTCGCGTGCCGTCATAGCGCACATCGAATGCACTGTCCGTGTTCAGCCAGACACGCGTGCCGTCGGCAAGCTGTACGTCGCGCCGCTCGCCGACACCGGTGCGGTAGTCCGATCGCCATGCAACGATGCGATCCTGCAGCGGCGTGAAGCGCCATGCCAGCCAGCCGGCCAGGCCGGTTCCGGCGAGCGCCGCGAGACTGCCCAGCACGTGGCGCCGGCTCGCGGAACGGGTGGCGGACACGTGCACGGCTGCCGCGGCGGCATTGCGCTCGCCCCGGCTTTCCCCCCTCAGCGGCTCGAACCGGCGGCTGACCGCTTCGACGTGTGCCCACGCGCATCGATGTTCCGGGCGCTCCGCCAGCCACTGCGCCCAGGCGGCGCGGTGCTCGCTGCCGCCGCCGTCGGCATGCAGCAGCGCATACCAGTTGGCGGCCTGTTCGAGGCTTTCGAAATCGGTCTGGACGCCGGATTCGGCGGTGGATGAAGACGGCGAGGCGGCCATCGGTCAGTGCTTGAGGCCGGCGTCGATCAGCGCCAGCTGCAGCATCGCCTGCGCGAGATACTTCTGCACCATGCGGTCGGACACGCCCAGTTCGGCCGCGATCTCGCGGGTCGACAGGCCATGAATCTGCGCCATGACGAACGCGTCCCTCGCCTTGTCCGGCAGGCGGCTGATGAGCGCGCCGATTTCCATCAGCGTCTCGATCACGATCGCGCGGGATTCGGGCGACGGCTCGCAAGGCGCCGGCAGCGCGGCAAGCGCGTCGAGCCAGGCCTGCTCGACCTGGCGGCGACGGAACAGGTCGATGCACATGCCCTGCGCCATCGTCCGCAGATACGCCCGTGCCTCGGCATCGTTGTCGAAACCCTTGGGCGCCGGCTTCAGGATCAGGCGAAGAAACGCGTCCTGGGCAAGATCGGCCGCATCGAACGCGTTACCCAGCCGCCTGCGCAGCCATCCCTGCAACCAGCCGTGGTGGTCGCGGTAGAGAGCCTGCACATCCTGGTGCACGGCGAATGGAGCGGCGGACATGGAACGACCCTTTCGGCTTTAGAAGCGCGAGACGAGAAAATGAATAAGAATCATTCCGATTTATAAACCAATTCAATACGTTTACGCAATGTTTTGCAATTAAGGGCCGTATCTTGTAATGGACGTCGCGCGCGTTGATTCGTCAGACATTTTGGTGAGCGTTCGCGCGTTTGGCCCGGTGTGGCGACGTCACACCGGGCGATGCTCTGGCCGACCGGTCGAATCAGCCGCCCTTCGCCTGGCAGTCGGAACATACCCCGGTGATTACCAGCGATGCGGTCTGATACTTGAAGCGATGCCCGGACGCGACGCGTTCGAATTGCCGGTCCAGTTCGTCTTCGACGAGGTCGCAAATTGCCGCGCATCGGCGGCAAACGAGATGGTGGTGACGCTTGCCGTGGTTCAGTTCGTACACGACGCGCGAATCACCCAGCGACGCACTGGTAATGAGCCCGCTGTCGATAAACGTGGCCAGGGTCCGGTAGGTGCTTGCAAGGCTGAATGGCTCCGGGCCGCCGGACAACATCCGGTAGATCTGCTCGACGGTGAAATGCGTCGCGGGATGCTCGCGAAACAACTTCAATACGCTGAATCGACTGACCGTCGGCCGTATCCCCACCCGGGCCAGTTCCATGTAAATGGCTTTCATTGTCTTATATGAGAAATTCCCCGCTGCATCATGTGCCGCGCATGCTTAAGCGTTCGTTAAGGCCGGTATCGCCCCACTCCGGGCATGGAGACGGGCCATGGATGTCCCCGCATCCATGAGCCGTGACTCGCCGGCGCGCCTTGAGATTCGATATGCGGGCAAATCAGTCGAGTGCGCGCGGTGATCCGGTTGCGGTCGATACGCACCCGGATCCGCCGGCGATCACGATGCCGTATTGCGTCGCGCTCAGGCGGCGATCGTCTGACGCGTTTAACGGGGGTTCAGCCGGACGGCGGGTGTTGCAGAACCGCGCAGCCCTGGCGGGCACAGCCTCGCTCCCGGCGAGCGTGCGCCGTGGATTCACGCGTCGAGCGAGGTCATCCCGGACTGCAGGTAGTTCTGGATACCGACCTTCTGGACCAGTTCCAGCTGCGTCTCCAGCCAGTCGATGTGCTCTTCGGTATCGTCGAGAATGTTCTCGAGAATTTCTCGCGACACGTAATCCTGCACCGATTCGCAGTACGCGATCCCTTCCTTGCAGGTTGCCTGTGCCACGCGCTCGAGCTTCAGGTCGCATTCGAGAATTTCTTCCGTGTGCTCGCCGACGAGAAGCTTGTGCAGATCCTGAAGATTCGGCAACCCGTCGAGCATGAAGATGCGCTCGATGAGTGCATCCGCATGCTTCATCTCGCCGATCGACTCCTCGTATTCGTGCTTGCCCAGTTTGTCGAGTTGCCAATGACGATACATACGCGCATGCAGGAAATACTGGTTGATCGCCGTCAGTTCATTCTTCAGTTGAGCGTTCAGGTATTCGATGACCTTCTTGTCGCCTTTCATCGCAGTTCTCCCGTTCGGCCCGTGCAGGTGGACGACACGTCCAGAACCTACAGTAGTCCGTGACCGGCCCATCCGCAAACGACTTCCGCGCGCATCGGACGGCCTCGGGATATGCCACGCTCGAAGCCCGGAAATACGGGCGGCGTGACGATGCATATCGCCTCGCAGTACGAATGATTTCGATTCGCTTTACGTTTTTCCCGCAACCTCCACGGCCGTGCGCGAACGCCCGGCGCACTCATGTCGTCCGGCGCCGGGCGGGCGCGTTCGATCGTGCCGGCTCGGGACTGCCGGCGGACTCGCGCAGCCTGATCTTGCGCAAACTGGCAAACGCCGCGGCCCAGACCAGCACCGCCAGCCCCCAGGCGCCGGCGAACGCCGCGCCATAGCCGAGCACCGCCACGGCCGCCCCGATAGCTCCGGCCGCCATTGCGTTTCCGACACTCTCGCAGCACTGCATCGCGGTGAAGTCTGCGCCGGGCCGTTCCGGCGACGCCCAGTTCATCAGCGTCGCCCAGATCGCCACATACATTGCCCCCTCGAACAGCGATTGCACCGCGAATGCGACATAGCAGTGCAACAGCGAGAACAGGTGCCGCGTTTCGAGCATCCACGCCGCCCCGAGCAGCACCCCGGCACCCGCCATACCCGTCAGTACCGCCCGTCGGCAGCCGAAGCGGCGCACCAGCGGAATGCCGAGCGCGACGGCGCCCAACGCGACGAAGCACAGGTTGCTCATCTGCAGCCGCCCGATGTCGTCGAGCGACAGCCCGCGGTCGAGCAGCCAGGGCTGGACCAGCGTCGAAACGGCCGTGCTGGCAAGCTTGAAGGTGCTCGCAAGCAGCATGGCCCAGCCGAAGTCCCGGCCGCGTACGACATCGCGCAGCCGGACGCGCGGCGGCGCGCCCCGTTCGGTTGCGCCGGACACGCGTGCGCCGGGCTTCGCGAAGCCGGTATCGATGAACAAGAGCGGCACGTAGATCAGCGCCATCACGATCGCGAAGGTCGCCATCGCGAACGTCCAGCCCGTGCGCGCGCTCAGCACCAGCAGCCCGCCGCCGCCCGCGAGCATGCCGACGATGAAACCGGCCACCTGGATCGCGTTGGCCGCGCCGGCCGCCCGCCCCTGCATCCGGCGCACCGCGTACGCGTTGGTGACGATGTCCTGCGTCGCACAGAGCGCGTTCATCGCCACGACGAGGGTCAACGAAACCGGCAGCGATACGGCCGGCGGAAACGGCACGAGCGCCGCGCACACGACGACGATCGCGATCTGCGTCGTCCACAGCACACGCCGCAAGCCAACGCGCGCGCTGAGGTTGTCGATCGCGGGTGCCCAGAGAAACTTGAGCGCCCACGGCACGAATGCGAGGCCGGTATAGCCGACGGTCGCCACGTCATGGCCGCCTGCGCGGATCAGCACGGCCAGCGCGTTGTACGCCAGCCCGATCGGCAGGCCCTGGGCGACATACATCAGCGCAAGCGCCAGATAATCGGCACGCCGGCCGGAATCCGCACGGCTTGGCGTCGTGACGGCGAGAGTGTCGAGATCGGCCCTCATGTCAGAAATCCATCCCGACGCGCACGCCGACGACGCGCGGATTACCCGCGACGACGATGCCGTTCGACAGCGCGCGCGTGTAGTAATGCGCATTCGCGAGGTTCTGCCCGTATACGCCGATGGTGTAGCGCCGTACGCGATAGGTCGCGTGCGCATCGACCAGCACATAGGGATCGTTGCCGATCGTGCTGGTCGGCGCGAGATTCGTGGCGCCCTGCCGCACCACGTTCACGCCGAGATCCCAGTGCCCGTCCGGCCGCCAGGTCATGCCGAGACCGAAGCTCTGGCGCGGCGTGCTGGCGAACTGCCGCCCCGAATAGTCGACGCCGCCCGCCGTGTAGTCGTCGTATTTCGCGTCGACCAGGCCGACGAACGCGTTGAATTCGAACTGTCGCACGGGCCGCCAGCGCCCCGACAGCTCCGCGCCGCGCGTATGCGAGCGCGGCGCGTTCGAGGTGACGGTCTGCCCGTTCAGGCTCGAGGTGATCTGCTGATCGTGCATGTAGGCATCGAACAGCGTCGCACCGAGTTCCCACGTATCGTCGGCGCCACGCAGCCGGTAGCCGAGTTCGATGTAGTTGGAATTCGCCGCGCCATAGGGCTGGCCCGCCATGTCGGCCGAGATCGCATACGTGTTGAAGCCCGGCGACAGATACCCGCGGGCGAGCGTGATCCAGCCGTAGTGTTGCGCGTTCGGCTCGAACTCGAGCGTCAGGCGGGGCAGCGCTGCGACATGATTGACGCTCGCGCCGTCGACAGTCGAAACGCTGTTGAACGGCGTGTCGGGCATACCGTCGCCGTCGGCATCGAACATGCCGCCCTGCGTGCTGCGCCAGTCGAGCGTCTGCCGGTCGTACTGGACGCGCATGCCGGCCGCGATCCGCCACGCCGGCGCGATCCGCCAGCCGACCTCGCCGTAAGTGGCGACGCTGTTGCCGCGCAGCGTCGCGGCGGTACTGCTCAGATACGCCGCCCCCATGTCGAACAGATAAGGGGCATCGCGCCTGGTCAATTGATCGGAGAGTCCGATCATCCAGTCGAGGCGGCCCTGCTTGCCGCTCAGCTTGACGTCGCCGCTGAGCTGGCGCGTGACCATGTCGTAACCGTTGCGTGCGCCGAACAGCGAAGTCGGCAGCCAGTAGTCCCATTGCATGCGGCTCGCGCCGAGCGTGACGGCCAGCTTGGTGCCGTTGCCGAACGCCCGGTCGTAGCTGGCGGACAGCAGCGTGTATTCGACGTCGTTGGTGCCCGTATCGGTCGCGTTCGACTGATGCCGGCCGGCAAGGTCGGGCGATGCGAAGTAGTCGTTGCCGCCGCGCGATCGGGTCGAGAACAGGCCGAAGCGCCAGACGCCGCCCGCGTCGTCGCGATGCAGCAGCTTCAGGTGCGCAAAGGTGCTGTTCCAGCCGGCGGTGTTGTCACGGTTCAGCGAAGTGTTCTCGGTATAGCCGTCGCCGTGCTCCGCGCCGACCGCGATCCGCAGCGCGGTGCGGTCGGTCAGCGGCACGTCGCCGCTCACGGTGCCGCGCACCCGCGAGTAGGACGCATAGTCGAGCGTCACGCTGCCGGCGAGCGTGTTGCCCGGATCGCGCGAGCGCATGTTCACGAGACCGCCGAACGCATTCTGTGCGTACAGCGACTGCGGCCCGCGCAGCACCTGGACCTGGTCGAGATCGAACAATTGCCCGACTGCCAGCCCGAACAGCGGCACGCCGTCGACGAGTACCGGAATCGACGTGCTGTCCGATTCGTCCGCGTCAACGCCGAGCCCGCGAATCGTCATGATCGGCGTGGTCTGCGTGTAGCTCGTCATGTAGACGTTCGGCAGACGCTCGGCGATCTGCCCGAGCGTGTCGAGATGGCTGGCCTCGAGCGTGTCGCCGTCGATCGTGGAAACGCTCGCCGGCAACGTGAAATGCGCGCGCTCGCCGGCGGACACGCCGCGTGCGGCGCGCACGGACACGGCGGGCAGCACCGCGTCCGTGCCGCTCGCCCCGCCAGCCGGTGCAGCGGCCGGCGACGCATCGGCAGGCGCGGCCTGCGCGCGGGCGGACGACGCGGCCGCGGCGCAAACGAGGCCCGCGCACGCGAGACAAAGCGGCACCCGGCGCAGCGGAACGCGGTGACGGAGCGCGCGGAAATCTTGGGAAAACTGGACGTCGGCCATGACACGGTAGCGGAATGGAAGGAATGAAAATAATAATTATTCGCATCGCCGCCGCTACCCCGATCCGGTCGCCATTCCCCGAAATTGAACTATTTGGGCTGATATTGCCGATCGTGAACAGTTCGCCGCCGCGATAGCGTCGGCCGGCCGCCGATCGCAGCTTGCCAATAAGAATGATTCTTATTAGTATTTGTTGCTGCTGTCGCATCGCCGATCGATCCGTTACGACGCCGGGGGCACGCGTTCGCATGGTCGCGAACGCGTCGGCGCGCGGATTGCTTCCCGGCGCGCGCAAGCGCCGACAGCCAACGCAGACCGGAGAACATCAATATGCAAACGCTGAAATCGGTGGATTTCTTCGACGCCGGGGCAAGCAGCGCTGCGACGCCGCCGGGGATTCATGTCAGGACAGTCGACCTTCAGCCGGGCCTGGCCGTCTCGCTGGTGGCGTTCGACACGGAGCAGGACCTCGACACGATGACCGAAGAGGATGGCGCGCGAATCCATTTCAATTGCCTGCTGGGCGGCAGGACGCGCGTGGCCTACGACGGCCGGCAGCTCGATCTCGACCAGGACGATGCGCTCGCCGTCTATTCGCCCGGCAAGCACTTCCAGCTCGAATGCACGTCCGACTGCCGCAACATCGAGCTGCGCATCACGCGTCAGCTGCTGTCGCAACTGGCCGGGGAAGACACCGAACGGCTCGACCTCGCGTCCGCGCACGAATTCGCACTGCGTCGCAATCGCAACACGCTGCGCATCCGCGAGGCAGCGGTCCGGCTCGGTCGTCTGCTGTCGGAGGAGCATGCCTCGCCGCTGCTGGTGCATTCAGCCGCGCTCGAATTCCTCGCATGGCATCTGCAGTCGATGCGGCCCGATTCGCGCGACGACATCGCGCCGCGCGAACGCCGGCAGCTCGTCGCCGCACGCGACCGGCTGCTCAGCGATCTCAGCAATCCGCCAACCATCGAGCAACTCGCCCGCGAGACGGGCCTGAACCAGCTCAAGATCAAGCGCGGCTTCAAGGCGATGTTCGGCAGCAGCGTGTACGCGCTGTTCCAGCGCGAGCGCATGGAGCAGGCGCGCCATCTGCTGCAGCGGCACAGCGTGACCGAAACGGCATCGATGCTCGGCTACAGCAACCTGAGCCACTTCAGCGCGGCGTTCCGCAAGCAGTTCGGCCTGCTGCCCCGAGAGTCGCGGCGGCACGTGCTGGGCTGAGCGCGCGCGTCACCGCGGCGCGTGCGCCGCGCGAGCCGCGTTCGTCGTCATGCCCGCGCCGGCCGCACCGCGGCAACCGGCGGCGCCGTCGCGTCGGACGGCTCGGCCCCGGCCGCCTGCTGTTCCCGCCACAACTGCGCATAAAGGCCGTCCTGCCCGAGCAGCGCCGCATGCGTGCCGCGCTCGACGATCCGGCCCGCGTCGAGCACGATGATCTGGTCCGCGTGACGGATCGTCTGCAACCGGTGCGCGATCACGATCACCGTGCGGCCCGCGACGAGCCGCGACAGCGCCTGCTGGATCTCGTGCTGCGACTGCGGATCGACGGAGGCGGTCGCCTCGTCGAGCAGCAGCACCGGCGCATCCTTCAGCAGCGCACGCGCGATCGACAGCCGCTGGCGCTCGCCGCCCGACAGTTGCTGGCCGTTCTCTCCGATCCAGGTCGCGTAGCCGTCGGGCAGGCGCGCGACGAACGCATCGCAAGAAGCCGCGCGACAAGCGGCCATCACCTGCGCGTCGCTCGCGCCGGGGCGGCCGATCCGCACGTTGTCGAGCACGCTCGCCTGGAATAGCTGCACGTCCTGGAACACGAAGCCGAGCTCGCGATAGAGTGCGTCGCTGCGCCATTCGCGCAAGTCGATACCGCCGAGCGTGATGCTGCCCGACTGCGGATCGCGGAACCGCGCGAGCAGGTCCAGTGCCGTGCTCTTGCCCGCGCCTGACGGACCGACGATCGCCGTCACGCTGTGCGCCGGCACGTCGAACGACAGATCGTGCAGCACACGCGCCGCGCCGTAGCCGAAACCGACCTCGCGATACGCGATCGCATGATGCGGCGGCGCTTCGGTGCGCGTCCCCTCTTCCAGCGCCGGCGTCTCGTTCAGTTCATTGAGCCGCCCCTCGCTTTGCACGAGCGCGCGCAATTCGACCAGATAGGCGGCCGCGTCGAGCAGCGGATCGACGACCTTCCAGGCCGTCAGCACGAACAGCAGCCAGACGGCCGGCGTCAGCAGCGACCGGTCGATCAGCGCCGTTGCCACGGCCAGCATCGACAGCACGCCGCATTCGAGCAACAGCCGGTAGATCTGGACCGAGCCCCCGCCCCACGCTTCCGCGCCGAGACTCGCCACGCGCAAACGCGCGAAATGGTCGTCGAGACGGTTCATCCAGTCGGAGGTTCGGTCGAACAGTCGCAGCGTGCGCAGCCCCCCCGCGAACTCGACGATCAGCCCGCTCGTGTCCAGCCCCAGCCCCTGCTTGCGCGCGCCGTGCGCGAGAAAGAAGCGGTTCGCCGCGTTCAGCGCGGCGATCGCGAACGGCAGCGTCACGAGCAACGCAACCGTCAGTCGCCAGTCGACGAGCGCGAGCCCGATCGCGAACAGCAGCGGCACCGACGCCGACGCGATCAGCTCGGCGGCCAGATGCGTGAAGACGTCCTCCATGCGCTTGACGTCGTCGGTCACGATCGACGCGAGCCGGCCGATCCGCTGCTGCCCGAATACGCCGAGCGGCAGCCGCCGCAGATGATCGACGAGCCGGCCGCGATAGGCGATCGTCAGCGCATAGCTGCCGAGGAAGCCCGACATCTGGCCGAGCCACGAGAACAGCATCTGCCCGGCGAGCAGCATGGCGAGCCAGCCGAGCGGCACGGCCCAGACGCACGCGCCGGTGCCGAGGCCGGCCCCGAACGGCGGCATCTGCGCGAGCCAGTACCAGCCGACGAAGAACGGCGCGATCGCGAACGCGCGCTCGACCACGCGCAGCGCGAAGCTCGTCGCGATCAGCGCGGGAGAATGGCCGCTTGCACGAACCATGCGGCGGCTCGCGTCGATGAAATCAGTCATGGGCAATCTCCGATGGCATGGCGCGGGAGCGGAGCGGTGCCGGATCCGGCGCCGCCCGCGTGGCGAGCGTCCACGCGGCGTCCTGCGATTGCGCGTCCCACATGCGCCGGTAGAGCGCGCAGTCGCGCAGCAGCGCGGCGTGATCGCCGGTGCCCGCGAGGCGGCCCGCGTCGAGCACGACGATGCGCGCCGCGTCGCGGATCGTGTAGAGCCGGTGCGCGATCACGATCAGCGTCTTGTCCGGGCAGCCGTCGCGCAGCGCGTCGAGAAAGCGCCGCTCGGTGCGGCTGTCGGCAAACGCCGTGCTCTCGTCGAGGACGAGCACCGGCGTGTCGGCCAGCAATGCCCGTGCGACCGCGAGGCGCTGGCGTTCGCCGCCCGACAGCCGTGCGCCGGCCTCGCCGATTTCGGTATGCCAGCCCTGCGGGAGCGTATCGACCAGCGCGTCGAGCTGCGCGATGCGCAGCACGCGGCGCGCATCGGCTTCGCTCGCATCGGGCCGGCCGAGCCGCAGGTTGTCGAGCAGGCTGCCGCGAAACAGGAACGTGTCTTGTGAAACCACGGCGATCGCAGCCGCGCGCTGCGCGTCGCCGAGCAGGGACAGCGGCACCCCGCCGATCCGGATCTCGCCGGCGCCCTGCTCGACGAGCCCGCCGAGCAGGCTCGCCACCGTGGTCTTGCCGGCGCCCGACGGCCCGACGAGCGCCGTCATGCGTCCGGCCGGCGCATCGAACGAGAGGTCGTGCAGCACCGGCGCGTCGCCGTAGCCGAAGCGCACGCGCTCGAAGGCGATCGCATTGCCCGCGATCGCGACGGGCGCGCGAGCGGCGGGCGCGCGCAACGCGAGCAGCGGCTGCATGCGCGCGACACACGCGAGGATCTCGCGCATTTCGTGCTGTACCCGCATCAGCTTGAACAACGGCTTGAGCATGCCGCTGCCGAGCACGAGCGCGAGCAGCAGGCCCGCGATGCCGATCTCGTGGCGCTCGACCAGCCAGAGCCCCAGCGGCAGCAACAGCACGATGTTCGCGTTGAGCAGCACCATGAACACGGACCAGCCCGGCACGGTGCGGCGCGTCACGCGTCGCACGAGATCGTGATAGCGCGCGAGCCCTTCGCGCATCCGCGCGAACGAGCGCGCGTCCTGCCGGTAGGTCTTCATCACGCGCATGCCGCGCAGATATTCGACCGACGCGCCGTTCAGATCGGCGATCGCACGCTGGTAATCGGCCATCAGCGGTCCGAAGCCGCGCATCGCGATCGCCTGGAACAGGATCGCGAGCGGCAGCGTCGCGACCGCGGCCAGCGCAAGCCGCCAGTCGATCGCGAGCAGCACGGCGAACACGAGCACCGGCGCGACGATCGCCGCCGTCACCTCGACCAGATGGTGGGCAATGAACTGCTCGACCCGCTCGACATCCTGCATCAGGAGCTTGCGCAACGAGCCCGATTCGTGGCGCTGCAGCCAGACGAGCGGCGCGATCGCGAGCTGGCGCGCGAGACGCTGCCGCGTGTCCATCAGAATCCGGTACGCGGTGCGGTGGCTCAGGAAATAAGCGAGCGAATAAAGCAGGTACTTGCCGAGCAACGCGAGCGCGAAGCCGCCGAGGAGCGGTAACCACGCGCCGCGTTCGCCGTCGAACAGCCGCACCGCCGATTCGCAGAGCAGCGCGTAAGGCACGAGGTCCAGCACCGCCGCACCGACTGTCAAGACCATCGCCGCGGCCAGGCTCGCACGATGTCCGCGCAGCAGGCCCAGCAACGTCGGCCACGGGCCATCGTCGCGTTCTCGTGTCATCGGATCCCTCCCCCGGATCTCGCGGCCTGCCACCGACGCCGCCCCATCGCGACCGTCCCGCACTCCGCTTCCCGAAGGTTCTGCGCCGCGCGCCTCGCCTGCTACCCGAATCGGGATTCGCGCTGCCCGGATGCGGACGATTTCACCCGGCGCGGGCGGAACGTCCGAATGGTCGGCAGCAAGAATGCCGATGCGGGTATTCCGGTTCGCTTTCGGGTGGTCTGCATGGCTCCGATCAATAACGATTCTCATTCACTTCACTTTGATGCACCTACGTGCAGCTTTACGGAGACGTCGATGAATGCTTCTGCTGTCGCCCGGAACGAATCCTCCCTGCCGCGGCATGATGTGCACGGAGACTGGCAACGCGTGACGCTCGGCGAGCGCCTGCGCGAATGGGCGGCGCGCCACGGCGAGCGCGTCGCACTGGTGGACGGCGCCGCGCGCTGCAGCTATGCCGAACTCGACCGGCGTGCGGACCGTCTCGCCGCCGGCCTTGTGCGGCTGGGGGTGACGCGCGGCGACGTCGTGCTGCTGCAATTGCCGAACGGCACCGCCTTCGTCGCCACTTTGTTCGCTCTCCTGCGGATCGGCGCGCTGCCGCTGCTCGCCATGCCGTCGCAACGGCTTGCCGATCTCGAATCGTTCTGCACGCGCGCCGCGCCGGTGGCCTGTGTCATGCCTGACCGCTTCCTCGGTTTCGACTACCGTCCGATGGCGCAGACATTGCGCGAGCGCTGCCCGTCGCTGCGGCACGTGCTGATCGACGGCGATGCGGGCCCGCATGCGGCGCTCGCGGCGCTCGACGACGGCAGCCCCGCGCCGTACGTATCGGCGACCGCGGTCGATCCCGACGACGTCGCGCTGCTGCTGCAATCGGGCGGCACGACCGGCGCACCGAAGCTGATTCCGCGCACGCACGCCGACTACGGCTACAACGCGCTCGCTTCGGCGCGGCTTTGCGGGATGGATGCGGAAACCGTCTATCTGGCTGCCCTGCCGATCGCGCACAACTTCCCGCTCGCCTGTCCGGGCCTGATCGGCACGCTGGCCGCCGGCGGACGCGTCGTGATGGCACGCACGCCCGGCAGCGACGAAGCCTTCCCGCTGATCGAGCGCGAGCGCGTGACGATGACCGCGCTGGTGCCGCAACTGGTCCGGCAATGGCTGCAGGCGCGCGACGGCGACGCGGCCGATCTGTCGAGCCTGACCTTGCTGCAGGTCGGCGGCGCACGCCTCGAGGCCGACATCGCGCAGCGCGTCGCTCCGGCGTTCGGCTGTACGTTGCAGCAGGTATTCGGGATGGCGGAGGGCCTGCTCTGCTACACGCGCCCCGGCGACGGCGACGACATCGTCCTGCACACGCAGGGGCGCCCGCTCTCGCCCGACGACGAGATCCGCATCGTCGACGCGAACGGCGCCGACGTCGCGCCCGGCGAGACCGGCGAGCTGCTGACGCGCGGTCCGTACACGATCCGAGGCTACTGGCGCGGCGGCGCGGCCGAAGCCGCCGCATTCACCGCGGCGGGCTTCTACCGTTCGGGCGACCTCGTGCGGCTCACGCCCGACGGCAACCTGATCGTCGAAGGGCGGCTCAAGGAACAGATCAACCGTGCGGGCGAGAAGATCGCCATCGCGGAAATAGAACAACACCTCCGCGCGCATCCGGCCATCGACGACGCGGTCGTCGTCGCGGTTGCCGATCTGGTGCTCGGCGAACGCAGCTGTGCGTTCGTGATTGCGCCGACGGGGGCGCCGAACCTGAGAGAACTGCATCACTTCCTGCGCGAACGCGGCCTCGCGCGTCACAAGCTGCCCGATCAGCTCGAAACCGCCGACACGTGGCCACTGACGAAGATCGGCAAGGTCGACCGGCGGCGGCTGGCCGGGCAGGCCGCGACACACCGCGGCGATCGGGACGCCTGCCGGGCCGCCTATCGCGAACGCACCGTCGCGACGACGCGGCATGCGTTGCCGATGGCCGTCGCTATCGCACGCGATCTCGACGAGGCAAGCTACACCGTGTACGAGCGGGACGGCGAATGGTCGATCGGTATCGGCGTACTGGCCGACGTGCGCGTCGATACCCGGCGCGCGACACTGAGCTATCGCAACGAGGATCGAAGCTGGCCGCTCGATACGGTGCCGGCCGCGGTGTCGCGCGCGCTGGCGGACTGGCCCGTCGACGGCTACCGGCTCTACGGCACCGCCGATTTCGAGCTGGCACGCGAGCTGTACGGCCTGCCGTCGACCCTCGCGACCCGGCCGCTGTTGCATCTGATCGCGCCGGTCGTCGAGTTGCGCGTTCATGACGGTGCGGCGACGATCCGCGCCGTGGACGACACGCTGATCGACGCGTGGATCTCCCGGCTCGCCCGGATCGATGCCGCGGCCGGCGATCTCTCCGGCACCGATACGACCGTCGAGCGCCAGGGCGTCACCGCCGACATCGCCGGTGCCGACGCCGAACCTTACCGGCAGCGCGTCGCCCGATCGGTCGCGCAGATCGACGCGCGCGACTACGACAAGGTGATCGTGTCGCGCGCGGTGCCCGTCGACGGCGCGCTGGACCTTCCCGCCAGCTACCTGAAAGGCCGTCGTGCGAATCAGCCGGCGCGCTCGTTCCTGCTGCGCCGCGACGGATTCGAAAGCGCCGGCTTCAGTCCCGAAACGGTGGTCGAGGTGGCCGCCGACGGCCTCGTGTCGACGCAACCGCTGGCCGGCACGCGCGCGCTCGGCGACACGCCCGACGAGGAAGCGCGCCTTCGCGCCGACCTGCTGCGCGACCCGAAGGAAATCGCCGAGCATGCCGTTTCGGTCAAGCTCGCGGTCGACGAACTGTTGCCGGTTTGCGCGCCCGGCACGGTCAACGTCGTCGAGTTCATGCAGGTGTGCCGGCGCGGCACGGTACAGCATCTCGGCTCGCGCGTGCGCGGCCGGCTTGCCGCGCAACGCAGCGCATGGGACGCGTTCGCGGCGCTGTTTCCTGCCGTGACGGCGTCGGGCATTCCGAAGCGCCACGCGATCGACGCGATCGGCCATCTGGAGCCGGGCCCGCGCGGCCTCTACAGCGGCTGCGTGCTGATCGCCGACAGCGACGGTGCGCTCGACGCCGCGCTGGTGCTGCGCTCGATGTTCGTCGACGGCGGCCGCGCGTGGCTGCAGGCCGGCGCCGGCGTGGTCGCGATGTCGACGCCCGAGCGGGAACTCGAGGAAACGCGCGAGAAGCTGACGAGCGTGTCGCGCTTCCTGGCCGGCGCCGAGGTGCGCGCATGAGCGCCGTGCCCTGCCCGCGCGGCACCGTCGACCGCGACCGGATTCGCGCACAGATCGCCGAGGCGCTGGACGAGCCCGGCCGGCTGCCGGCCGACGACGCGCATCTGCTTGAACTCGGGCTCGATTCGCTACAGTTGATGCGACTCGTCAGCGAGTGGCGCAAGGATGGTGCGGACGTCAATTTCGCGCAGCTGATGGAGTCGCCGCGCCTCGCGGACTGGTGGCCGCTGTTCGCCAGGCGGCGTGCCGCAGCCGTGCCGGAGCGGGAAGCCGCGGTGCAGGCGGCGGAGCCCCCCGACGACGCTCCGTTCGCGCTGACCGACGTGCAGCATGCGTACTGGATCGGCCGCCGCGACGAGCAGGTGCTCGGCGGCGTCGGCTGCCACGCGTATCTCGAACTCGACGGCCGCGACGTCGACTTCGCGCGGCTGTCCAGCGCGTGGGCCGCGTTGCTCGCGCATCACGGCATGTTGCGTGCGCGCTTCGACGACGACGGCCGCCAGCGCATCCTTGCCGAGGCCGCGCCGTCGACGCGCCGAATCGTGCTGCGCGACCTGCGGGCGCTGGCCGGCAAGGCGCTCGTCTCCGAACTCGACGCCGTACGCGACGCGTGCTCGCACCGCCGGCTGCGCGTCGAGGACGGCGAGGTCGCCGGGCTGTCGCTGAGCCTGCTGCCCGGGGGCGCGACCCGGCTTCATCTCGACGTCGACCTGCTCGTTGCCGACGTGCAAAGCCTGGGCGTGATCCTGCGCGATCTCGCGACGTGCTACGCCGACGGCACCCCGCCGCGCGCGCCGGCGGACTGGCATTTCGGGCATCACCTGGCCGCTCGCGCGGCCGGCCGCGACGAGGCGCAAGCCGCGCGCTACTGGCGCGACCGGCTGGCCGACTTGCCCGGCGGCCCGCAACTGCCGCTGCGCCGCGCGCCCGAGTCGCTCGCCGCGCCACGGTTCTCGCGCCGCCTGCACCGGCTGTCGCCGGCGCAATGGGCCGGGTTCCAGCGGTTCGCCGCAGCCGCGCGCGTCACGCCCGCGATGGCGCTCGCCGCCGCGTATGCCGAAGCGCTCGCCGCCTGGAGCGCCACGCCGCGCTTTTTGCTCAACCTGCCGCTGTTCGACCGTCACGGCGACACGCCCGGCCTCGACGACGTGATCGCCGATTTCACCAGCTTGCTGCTCGTCGCGGCCGATTGCGGCACGACCTGCGCGTTCGGCGAGCGGGCGCGCGCGTTTCAGGCGCAATGTCACGCCGATGTCGCACACGGTGCGTGGTCGGGCGTGCGCGTCCAGCGCGAACTCGCGCTGCGTGCGGACGGCGAGCGCAGCTTCGCCCCCGTCGTGTTCGCCTGCAATCTCGGCACGCCGCTCGTCGATACCGTCGTACGCGCGGCGTTCGGCACGCTCGGCTACATGATTTCGCAGACGCCGCAGGTCTGGCTCGACCATCAGGTCTACGAGGAGGAAGGCGCGCTGCTGCTTGCCTGGGATGCCGTCGATGCGTTGTTTCCGGACGGGCTGATCGATGCGATGTTCGCGGCCTACGTCCGGTTCGTCGAACGGTTGGCCGTCGACGACGGTGCGTGGCAGGCGCCGGCAACGGCCATGTTGTCCGACGCACAGCGCGAAGTGCGCGCCGGGGCGAATGCAACCGATGCGGCACTTGCGCCCCGCACGCTGCATCTGCCGGTGTTCGAACAGGCCACGCTCGCGTCGGAGCGCGTCGCGGTGGTCGATATCGACGGCCAGCCGTTGAGCTACCGCACCCTGGCCGAGCGCGCACTGCGCGTCGCCGCGCTGCTGCGCGAACACGGTGTGCGCGCGGGCGACCCCGTGGCCGTCACGTTGCCGCGCGGCGCCGATCAGATCGTCGCCGTGCTCGGCGTGCTCGCCGCGGGCGGCTGCTACGTGCCGGTCGGTGTGGCGCAGCCCGTTGCGCGACAGGCACGGATTCACCAGCGTGCCGGGATTCGTCATGTCATCAGCGATGCGGCCCATCGCATCGCGTTGACGGAACTCGATGCACACGTGATCGACATTGCCGCCGCCGCGATATACGAGCCTCTGGCTGCACCGATCGCGACCGAGGCCGACGACCTCGCTTACGTGATCTTCACGTCCGGTTCCACCGGCGAACCCAAAGGCGTCGAAATCAGCCATCGCGCGGCCGCCAACACGATCGACGACCTGAACCGGCGTTTCGACGTCGGCCCCGACGACCGCGTGCTGGCGGTCTCCGCCCTCGACTTCGATTTGTCCGTCTACGACATCTTCGGGCTGCTCGGGGTCGGCGGCGCCGTCGTGCTCGTCGGCGAGGCAGATCGCCGTGAGCCCGATGTTTGGCTTCACCTCGTGCGCACGCATCGCGTCACCCTCTGGAACACCGTGCCCGTGCTGCTCGACATGCTGCTCGTCGCAGCAGGCGACCAGCCCTTGCCGTTGCGGCTCGCCTTCGCGTCAGGCGACTGGATCGGCCTCGATTTACCCGCACGACTCGCGCGAGTCGCGCCCGGCGCACGGTTCATCGCGATGGGCGGCGCAACCGAAGCCGCGATCTGGTCGAACTTCTGCGATGTGCCCACGCCCCTCCCCGGGCATTGGCGCTCGATTCCGTACGGCACGCCGCTGGCGAACCAGCAATACCGCGTCGTTGATTCTCAACGGCGCGATTGCCCGGACTGGGTTCCCGGCGAACTCTGGATCGGTGGCGCCGGCGTCGCGCTCGGTTATCGCGGCGATCCCGAACGCACCGCCGCGTCGTTCGTCATGCACGAAGGTCAACGCTGGTATCGCACCGGCGACCTCGGACGCTACTGGCCCGACGGCACGCTCGAATTCCTCGGCCGCCGCGATCACCAGATCAAGTTGCGCGGCCACCGCATCGAACTCGGCGAGATCGAGGCCGCGTTACTCGCGCAGCCGGGCGTTCGCCATGCGATCGCGCTCGTCACCGGCGCGCCGCCGTCGCTTGCGGCCGCCGTCGTGACCGATACGCCGCTCGACGAGCGCACCTTGACCGATGCGTTGCGCACACTGTTGCCCGACTACATGATCCCGTCGCACTGGCTCGCGCTCGACGCGCTGCCGCTCAGTGCGAACGGCAAGCTCGACCGCCGCGCGCTCGCCGAACGCTTCATGCAGGCCATCGCCGCCGCGCCGGACGACGACGCGCCGCCCGAAGGTCCAGTCGAACGGCATATCGCCGGCCTGTGGCGCACGCTGCTGGCGCAGCCGTCGATATCGCGCACCGGTCACTTCTTCCGGCTTGGCGGCGACAGCCTGCTCGCGACGCGACTCGTCGCACAGCTTCAGCGCGACGGGTGGTCCGCCGACGAACCGCTGCGCCGCCTGTTCGCGAAACCGGTGCTCGCCGATTTCGCGGCGATCTGGCGGCAGTCCGGCGTCAGCGTCGGGCAACGGCCTGCCGTCGCCGTCGCGTTGCACCCTGCGCCCGAACACCGTCACGAACCGTTCCCGCTGACCGAGATCCAGCGCGCGTACTGGATGGGTCAGTCCGACGGTCTGCCGTTGCACGGGGGCACCACCTATCTGCTCGAACTCGACGGCGGCGGCGTCGATCTCGCCCGTTTCGACGCCGCCTGGCGCGCGCTCTGGCATCGCCACGACATGTTGCGTGCGGCCGTCGACGAAGACGGACGGCAAGCGGTCGCGCGCCCGATGCCCGACACCGGCCTGCGAATCGGGACGCCGGTGGCGGATGCCCAGGCCGCGCGCGAACGCATCGCCGCGCTCTGGCACGCACGGGACCGCTCGCGTGCGCTGCATCCGCTGCATGTCGCGCATGCGGTGCCGTACTGCGGCGAACGCTGCCGGATCGGCCTGTTCTTCGACTACCTGACGCTCGACGGTTACAGCGTCAAGCTGCTGCTCGGCGAGCTGGCCGAACTCTATCGCGACCCGGCGCGCGTCCCCGCGCCGCCCGCACTCACGTTCCGCGATTACGTGACGCAATCGCTCGACGACGCCACGCCGACCGATGCCGCGCTGCGCTACTGGCGCGCGCGCGTCGACAGGCTGCCGCCCGCCCCGGCGCTTCCGGTCGCACGCGACCCGGCGTCGTTCGGTGCCGCAACGTTCGTGCGCCGCGCCGCACGCCTGCCGGCGCCGCAATGGCGGCGGCTGCGCGATCACGCGCAGCGCCACGGGCTCACGCCGTCGGTCGTGCTGCTGACGGCCTACGCGCAGATCCTGGCAGCCTGGAGCGGCGGCACGGCGTTGACGCTGAACCTGACGCTGTTCGACCGTCGGGACATCCATCCCGACGTGCAGCGGATCGTCGGCGACTTCACCGCGCTCGCGCCGGTCGGCTTCGACGCGCCGGGCGACGAAAGCTGGACGGCGCGCGCGACGGCGGTTCAGCAGCACGTTGCCGAGGTGCTCGAACACCGGACCGTGTCGTCGGTCTGGATCCAGCGCGAGCGGGCACGCACGGTCGGCATGCAGGCGGCGGCGCTACCGGTCGTGTTCACGAGCACGCTCGGCCTCGCCGATGATTTCTTCGATCGTCTGCCCGACGGCTTTCCGGATCTGGCCGACGGCGGCCTGTCGGAAACGCCGCAGGTCTGGCTCGACCATCAGGTATTCGAACATCGCGGCGAACTCGTGCTGTCGTGGGATTACGTGCGGGGGCTGTTCCCTGACGGACTCGTCGACGCGATGTTCGACGCTTATCTCGAGTGGGTCGGCCGACTTGCCGACGACGAGACGGTGTGGACGGCGGCGGCTTCTCGCGCGTTGCCGGGCGCGCAGCAGGCCGTGCGCGATCGGGTCAATGCGACTGACGCCGCAATCGCGCCCCGCACGCTGCATCTGCCGGTGTTCGAACAGGCCGCACTGGCGCCGGAACGCGTCGCGCTGATCGATGTCGACGGTCAGCCGTTGAGCTATCGCGCCCTGGTCGAGCGCGCACTGCGCGTCGCCGCGCTGCTGCGCGAACACGGTGTGCGCGCGGGCGACCCCGTGGCCGTCACGTTGCCGCGCGGCGCCGATCAGATCGTCGCCGTGCTCGGCGTGCTCGCCGCGGGCGGCTGCTATGTGCCGGTCGGTGTAGCGCAGCCTGTTGCGCGGCAGGCGCGGATTCACCAGCGTGCCGGGATTCGTCACGCGCTCGGCGATACATCTCATCGCCCGGCACTGACCGGACTCGATGCCGACATCATCGACATCGCCCAAGCGTCGACCCGTGAACCGCTAGCCGCGCCTTGCGCCATTTCGCCGGACGATCCCGCCTACGTGATCTTCACCTCGGGCTCCACCGGCGAGCCCAAAGGCGTCGAAATCAGCCATCGCGCGGCCGCCAATACGATCGATGACCTGAACCGGCGTTTCGACGTCGGCCCCGACGACCGCGTGCTGGCGATCTCCGCCCTCGACTTCGATTTGTCCGTCTACGACATCTTCGGGCTGCTCAGGGTCGGCGGCGCCGTCGTGCTCGTCGGCGAGGCAGATCGCCGTGAGCCCGATGTCTGGCTTCACCTCGTGCGCTCGCATCGCGTCACCCTCTGGAACACCGTGCCCGTGCTGCTGGACATGCTGCTCATCGCGGCTGGCGACCAACCCTTGCCGCTGCGGCTCGCCTTCGCGTCAGGCGACTGGATCGGCCTCGATTTGCCCGCACGACTCGCGCGCATCGCGCCCGGCGCACGGTTCATCGCGATGGGCGGCGCAACCGAAGCCGCGATCTGGTCGAACTTCTGCGACGTGCCCACGCCCCTCCCCGGGCATTGGCGCTCGATTCCGTACGGCACGCCGCTGGCGAACCAGCGATACCGCGTCGTTGATTCTCGCGGGCGCGATTGCCCGGACTGGGTCCCCGGCGAACTCTGGATCGGTGGCGCCGGCGTCGCGCTCGGGTATCGCGACGACCCGGAACGCACCGCCGCGTCATTCGTCATGCACGAAGGCCAACGCTGGTACCGCACCGGCGACCTCGGATGCTACTGGCCCGACGGCACGCTCGAGTTCCTCGGCCGTCGCGATCACCAGATCAAGCTGCGCGGCCACCGCATCGAACTCGGCGAGATCGAGACCGCGTTACTCGCGCAGCCGGGCGTTCGCCATGCGATCGCGCTCGTCACCGGCGCGCCGCCGTCGCTCGCGGCTGCCGTCGTGACCGATACGCCGCTCGACGAGCGCACCTTGACCGATGCGCTGCGCGCGCTGCTGCCCGACTACATGATCCCGTCGCACTGGCTCGCGCTCGACGCGCTGCCGCTCAGTGCGAACG
This sequence comes from Burkholderia anthina, assembly GCF_902498995.1. Classification (GTDB taxonomy): domain Bacteria; phylum Pseudomonadota; class Gammaproteobacteria; order Burkholderiales; family Burkholderiaceae; genus Burkholderia; species Burkholderia anthina. Next base: position 211,081 of record NZ_CABVLY010000004.1, on the reverse strand, counting down.
GCAAGCTCGACCGCGCTGCGCTCGCCCGGCAATTCGCCGAAACCGCGCAACGCGACACCCGGCGCGACATACCGGCCGATCCGCTCGAACGACAACTCGCCGCGCTCTGGTCGCAGGTGCTCGGCCATGCTGACATCGCGCGCCACGACGATTTCTTCCGGCTCGGCGGCGACAGCCTGCGCGCCGCCAGGCTGATCGACGCGATCCGCCGCGACGGCCTCGACGCCGGCCACCTGACGCTGCGCCAGGTCTTCGCGATGCCGAGCGTCGCCACCCAGGCCGCGTGGCTGCGCGCGGTGCAGGCGTCGCCCGTCGACATCATCGAATCCACTCACGAAGAAGGCACCTTATGACTCCCGTTTCGCTGATCGCCGAACTCGAAGCACTCGGCGTCCTGCTCTGGGCCGAAGCCGGCGAATTGCGCTTTCGTGCACCGGCCGGCACCCTGACCGAAGCACGCAAGGCCTTGCTGCGCGAACACAAGGCGGCGCTCGTCGCGCATCTGACCGAGGCCGAGGCGATGCGCGTCGACGCAGACCCGGCCGGGCGTCACGCGCCGTTTCCGCTGACCGACGTGCAGGCAGCCTATCTGGTCGGTCGCGGCGAAGCCTACGATTACGGCGGCGTCGGCTGCCACGGCTATGTCGAACTCGACCTCGACGACGATCTCGACCCGGCACGCGTCGAACGCGCGTGGCATCGCGTGATCGGCCGTCACGAGATGCTGCGCGCGGTGGTATCGCCGTCCGGTTCGCAACGCGTGCTCGAAGACGTCGTGCCGCCGCCGCTCGTCGTCGACGATCTGCGCGGGCGCGCCGCCGCTGAAGTCGACGCCGCCCGCAATCTGACCCGCGACACGCTCGCGACGCGCCGCTACACGCCCGATGCGTGGCCGCTGTACGAACTGCGCCTGAGCCGCGCCGACAGCGGCAGCCGCCTGCATCTGTCGCTCGACCTGCTGATCGCCGATTTCGTCAGCATCCGCATCATGCTCGAGGAACTCGACCGGTTCATCCGCGAACCCGACGCCGCGCTGCCGTTGCCGGGCGCGACGTTCCGCGACGTGCTGCTCGCCGAGCGCCGCATGCGCGACCTGCCGTCGCGACGCGCCCGTCGCGACCGCGATCGCGATTACTGGCTCGCGCGCCTGCCGGCGCTGCCGCTCGCGCCCGAGTTGCCCACCATCGAACGCAGCGAGTCGGCACCGGCCAGCTTCCGCCGCCATGCGCTGACCCTGCCGCCGGCGCGCTGGGCCGCATTGCGCACACTGGCCGGCGAGCACCGCGTCACGCCGTCGGGCGCGATCCTGGCCGCATTCGCGCAAACCGTCGATCGCTGGTCGCGGCAGCCGGCGTTCTGCCTGAACGTAACGGTGCTGAACCGCCCGCCGCTGCATCCCGACGTCGACCGGATCGTCGGCGACTTCACGTCGGTCAACGTGCTCGAAGTGCGGGCGGAGGACGGCGAACGCTTCGACGAACGTGCGCGCGCCCTGCAGCAGCGACTCTGGGACGATCTCGAACATTCGACGTTCACCGGCATCGACGTGCTGCGGGAGCTGGCGCGCGAACACGCGCGACGCGACCTGATCATGCCGGTCGTATTCACGAGCACGCTCGGCATCGACGGTGCGACGGACGACGCAAGCGGCGAATTCATGCGTGGCGCGCGGCTCGGTTACGGGATCACGCAAACGCCGCAGGTCTGGCTCGACTGCCAGGTCGCGGAACGCGGCGGCGCGCTGTACCTGAACTGGGACGTGCGCGACGGCGTGTTCGCGCCCGGCACGATCGACGATGCGTTCGCATCGTTCGCGTCGCTGCTCGACCGGCTGGCCGACGATGCCGCCGCGTGGGATGCGGCCGATCCGCTCGAACTGCCGCCCGCGACACGGGCTTGCCGCGCGCGCGTGAACGATACCGCCGCGCCGCTGCCCGACGGGTTGCTTTACGACGGCTTCGTCGACCGCGCATGCCGGCAACCCGATGCGCCGGCCGTGATCGACGTGCGCGGCACGACCTCGTACGGTGCGCTGTACGCGCAGGCCGTCGCGCTGGCCGACGCGCTGCGCGCAGGCGGCTGCGCCCCCGGCGAATGCGTCGCGATCGCCATGGACAAGTCGGCCGCGCAGATCGCCGCCGCGATTGGCGTGCAGCTCGCCGGTGCCGCTTATCTGCCGCTCGATCCACACCAGCCGGCGGCGCGACGCGACACGATCCTCGCCGATGCGCGCGTGCGCGCGGTGCTGACCGATGCGGCGCATCGCGAGGCGGGCTGGCCCGACGGCATCGCGGTGCTCGACGCTTGCGCACTCGCCGCCTGCGCAGGCGACACGGCCACCGATACCGCACCGACGCGCGTCGCGCCGGATCGTCTCGCCTACGTGATCTACACGTCGGGCACGACCGGTGTGCCCAAGGGCGTGATGATGAGCCATGCGGCCACGCTGAACACGATCGTCGATCTCAACGCGCGCTTCGCCGTCGGCGAACGCGATCGCGTCTTCGGCCTCGCGAGCCTCGCGTTCGACCTTTCCGTCTACGACATCTTCGGCACGCTCGCGGCGGGCGCCGCACTCGTGCTGCCCGAGCCCGCGCGGCGCGGCGATCCGTCTCACTGGGCCACACTCGCAAACGCCCACGCGGTGACGATCTGGAATTCCGTGCCGGCGCAGATGCAAATGCTCGTCAGCCATCTCGACAGCGAGCCGGACGCGGCGCCGCGCGCGCTGCGGCTTGCGATGCTGTCGGGCGACTGGATTCCGGTCGGCCTGCCCGCCGCGATCCGCGCGCATTGCCCGGATCTGCGCGTCGCGAGCCTCGGCGGCGCAACCGAAGCCGCGATCTGGTCGATCTGGCACGACGTGGTCGACGTACCGGCCGATGCGCGCGGCATCCCCTACGGCACGCCGCTCGTCAACCAGACCTTCCACGTACTCGATGCGCGGATGCGTTCGTGCCCGAACGGCGTGCCGGGCGAGCTGCATATCGGCGGTGCCGGGCTCGCGCTCGGCTACCTGCACGATCCGGAGCGCACGGCCGCGCGCTTCGTCGACGCCTCGCGTGCCGGGCTCGGCCGGCTCTATCGCACCGGCGACCTCGGCCGCTACCGCGCCGATGGCGTGATCGAGTTCCTCGGCCGCGAGGACAGTCAGGTCAAGATCCGCGGCCACCGGATCGAACTCGGCGAGATCGAGGCCGCGCTGCAGTCGTATCCGGGCGTCGCGGCAGCCGCCGCCGTCGCCTGCGGCGACGGACCTGCCGAGCGCCGGCTCGCCGTCTACGTCGAAGCGCAGGCCTGTGCACCGGTCGACGGGCGCGACGCAGGTCGGCGGATCGCCGCGGCGGCCCGCACGGCCGGCGACGCGAGTGTCGCGACGCTCGACCGGCCGGCGCTCGTGCGCTGGATCGAGACGGCCGACGACGTCGCGCGCCACGACATGCTCGCCGCGCTGCGCACGGCCGGCCTGTTCGCCGATACGCAGGGCGTCCACGATCTCGACGCGATCGTCGCGCGCACCGGCACCGCGCCCGAGCATCGCCGGTTGATGCGGCGCTGGCTGCGCAGCCTTCAGGACGCCGGCTGGATCGAGCGGGCAGGCACGGGCGGCGACGGCTGGACACTCCGCCGCGAACCGGCGCCGGACGAAGCCGCGCGCGACTGGGCCACGTTGCAGCAACTGGAATCGCAGATCCACTACAGCGCCGAACTGTTGCGCTATCTGCGCGACTCGGGCGCGCATCTGGGCGGCCTGCTGCGCAGCGAAGTCGATCCGCTCGACCTGTTGTTCCCGCAGGGCAAGCTCGATACCGCCGTCGCTGCCTACAACGACAACCTCGTGAACCGCTGCATGAACGCCGTGGTCTGTGCGGCCGCACGCGAGATCGCGCGCGACGCGACGCCGGCCGCCAGCGCGCGCCGTCCGCTGCGCGTGCTGGAAATCGGCGCGGGCGTCGGCGGCACGAGCCGCGCGCTGATTCCCGCGCTGGCCGATGTTCCCGTCGACTACCTGTACAGCGACGTGTCGCCATTCTTTCTCAACGAGGCGCGCGAGCGCCACGCGGACACGCCGTGGGTCCGCTACGGCCTGTTCGACCTCAATCACGACTACGTCGCGCAGGGTCTCACGGCCGGCAGCTGGGACGTGATCGTCTGTTCGAACGTGCTGCACAACGCGAAGCACGCTCCGACCGTGATCGACCGCCTGCGCGAGCTGGGCGCGCCCGGTTGCACGCTGATCGTGATCGAGGCGACGCGCGAGATCGCCGCGCTGATGACGTCGATGGAGTTCCAGAGCGGACTGTCGGGCTTCGTCGACGAACGCGACGCACTCGACCAGACCTTCTTCACGCGCGAGCAATGGCAGCGCATGTTCGATGCGGCCGGCGGCGAGTTGCTCGCCGCGTACCCCGACGCCGGGGATCCGCTCGCGCGCGTCGGCCAGGTCGCATTCGTCGTGCGCTTTCCGCAACAGCATGCGGTGCTGCGCGAAACGGCGCTCGTCGACCATCTGCGCGAACGGGTGCCGGCCGCGATGCTGCCGTCGCGCATCGAAGTCCTGCGCGCGCTGCCGCTGACGCGCAACGGCAAGGTCGACCGCGCGGCGCTGAGTGCCCGCGCGGTTGCAGCCGGCCGGCCCGGTGCCGCCGCGACCGTCGCCGAACGGCCGCGCGACGAACTCGAGGCGCGCATTGCCGCCCTCTGGGAAACCGCGCTCGGCCGTAGCGGGCTCGGCCGCGACGAAGACTTCTTCCGCGCGGGCGGCGATTCGTTGCTGATCGCGCAGGTGGTCGCGCGCATGCGCGAACATCTGGTCGAGGCGCGCGACTGGGAATGGGATCGGCTGATGCGCGAGATCCTGCGCGCGCCGACCGTGGCCGGCGCGGCGGCGGCGCTGGGTCGCCGGATGACGAGCGGCAGCGCGGCGGCCGGCCCTGGCGACGAGGCGGCGCGCCTCTCGCCGCTCGTGGTGCTCGCGCCGGCGCGCCGTCCCGGCGAGCGCATCCACGTCGTGCTGCACGACGGCAGCGGCACGCTCGCGCCCTACCGCGCGCTGCTGCCGCTGCTGGCCGACGCGCCCGAACGGGTCGGCGAGATCGTCGGCATCACGGTGCCCGACGCCACGGCCTATCTGGCGCGCGATCCGGCCGAACTGATCGCGTCGCTCGCGCTCGAGTATGCCGACTTGCTGCTCGCGCGCGGCGCGCGACGCGTCCACCTGATCGGCTATTGCATGGGCGGCCTGCTTGCGAACGAACTGGGCCGCGTCCTGCTCGAGCGCGGCGCGGCGCTCGATCCCGTCACCGTGATCAGCAGCGACCGCTTCCGCTTCCGGATCGACGACGAACTGCTGCTCGAACGCGCATTCGGCGGCCTGCTCGGCGCCGACATCGCGGCGGCCGGCCATGCGGTCGACGACATCCAGCTCGAACGCGCGCTGCTCGCCGTGCGCGAGCGGCACGGCGAGCACTTGCCGGCCGGCTGCCTTGCCGCGCTGAATGGCGAACACGGCGCGGTCGGCGACTGTTATGCGCGGCTCGCACGGCAACCGGCCGGCGAGCGGCTCGCCGCGCTGGCGAAAACGGTCTCGTCCAGGGCCTGGGAAGTCACGCCCGATCAGGTCGGCGCGCTGTTCCGCGTATTTCGTCACAGCCTCGACGCGGTCGCGCGCTACCGGCCCGAGCCGTTCACGGGCGACCTGCATCTGCTGCAGGACGACGAAGCGCTGCATTTCCTGCCGGGCCTGCAGCCCGACATGCGGTCGTTCTGGACCGCGATCGCGCTGGGCGGCCTCGACATCGAACAGATTGCCGGCAATCATCTGTCGTGCCTCCAGCCCCCGCACGTCGGGGCGGTCGCGTCGCGAATCCTGCTGCGGGAGGCCGCATGAGCGCCCCCGTGGTCGGCATCGTCGGCGCGCGCGGCGCGGTCGGCAGCGCCGCGCGCGCGACCCTCCTCGCCGGCGGGCATCATGCGGTGCGGGCGGGCTATCGCATGCGGCGCGGCGGGTTTCCGGAGGGCAACGATCCGCACGTCGACCGGCGCGAGCTCGACATCGACGACGCGGCATCGCTGGCCGCGTTCTGCCACGGCTGCACGGTCGTGCTCAACGCGGCCGGGCCGTCGGTGCGGATCGCCGAGCGCATCGCACGCGCGGCCGATGCCGTCGGCGCGGACTACGTCGACGCGTTCGGCGATCGCGCGCTGAGCGCGCCCCTCGCCATGCGCCCGCTGGCTCCGGCTCGGCGTGTCGTCCACTGCGCGGGCATCTATCCGGGCCTCTCGGCAATCGTGCCGCGCTGGCTCGCCGCGTGCCACTTCGACCGGATCGACGCGCTGTCCGGCTGGTCGGGCGGCCGCGAGGCGTGTACGCCCGGCGCCGCGGCCGACGTACTGCTCAGCACCGCGCAGGGCTTCGGTTCGTCCGGCGCGGCATGGCGCGCCGGGCGGCGCGTGACGGGCGCCCCGGCCGCCGCCGGCATGACCCGGATCGCCGGCTTTCCGGACGAGGTTCACGTGCAGCCGTTTCTCAGCGACGAATGGGCCGCGCTTGCCGCCGACCTCGGCATCCGCGACGCGCAGTGGCACGGCGTGTTCGCGTCGTCGCGCGCGGCCGACGCGATCGGACGCGGCGTCGTGCGACTCCGTCAAGCCGGACCGGACGCGCTCGACGAAGCCGTCGCGGATCTCGTCGAAACCGCCCGGCTCGATCTTGCCGGGCAAACACCGTACTACCGTCTCGTGATCGATGCGGCCGGCGAGCGGGCGGGCAAGCCGCTGCGGCTGCGCGCCGTGCTGCACGCAGCCGACAGCTACCGGCTGACGGGCACGATCGCCGCGGCGGCGGCACGACGGTTGATCGAGGCGCCGCCCGCGCCGGGTGTCATGCGTGCCGCCCAACTGCTCGACTGGAACGCGCTGCACGACGACCTGCTGGCTACGCGCGCGATCGAATCGTTCAGCGTGACGGAAGCGGCCGGGTGCGCGACCGCCGGCATCGACGAGGGGGCGATATGACGGCGAACCCGCGCCGCCTGCGCGTGCTCGTCTGCGGCACGACCTTCGGGCAGGCTTATCTGAACGGCCTCGCCGCCGCACCCGCGCATTTCGAACTGGCCGGCATCCTCGCCCGCGGCGGCCCGTTCGCACGCGCGTGCGCCGAATCGCGCGGCGTGCCGTTCTACACCGGTGTCGAGCAGTTGCCCGACGGGATCGACATGGCCTGCGTCGTGGTGCGATCGAGCGTGGTCGGCGGCGCGGGCACCGACATCGCGCGGGCGCTGCTCGCGCGCGGCATCCACGTGATCCAGGAGCAGCCGGTCCATCACGACGAATTCGCCGGCCTGCTGCGCGCCGCGCGCGAGACGGGTTGCCACTACCGGCTGAACGGCTTCTATCCCGACGTCGCGCCCGTCGCGCGATTCATTGCCGCGAGCCAGTTGGTACTCGGCCGCGGCCGGCCGCTGTTCGTCGATGCGGCCTGCAGCGTTCACGTGATGTATCCGCTGATCGACATCCTCGGGCAGGCGCTCGGCCAGTTGCGACCGTGGTCGTTCGCGATGCAGCCGGCGGCCGACGCCGAACGTGGTCCGTTCTCGAGCCTGACGGGCCGCATCGGCGGGATACCGCTGACGCTGCGCGTGCAGAACGAATTCGATCCCGCGGATCCCGACAACCACATCCATCTGTTCCACCAGATCTCGCTGGGCACCGATGCCGGCACGCTGACGCTGACCAACAGCCACGGCCAGCTGCTCTGGCAGCCGCGAATGCGCCTGCAACGTCGCGACGACGGCGTGCTCGACCTGTCGGCACGCCACGATGCGCTCGCGGTGCCGGTGGCGTCGCTGCTCGGCCCTGCCGACGCGCCGAGCTTCCACGACACGTTCGCGCGCGTGTGGGCCGATGCCGCGCGCGACGCGCTGCTGCGCTTTCACGCGACGATCGTCACCGGCCGGCCGGACAGCGCGCGGCAACAGCGAACGCTGGCCGCGACGCAGCTCTGGGGCGACCTCGCGTCGTCGCTCGGCGCGCCGCGCTCGATCCGTCCGCCCGAAGCCGCACCGCTGTCCGCCGACGAGATCGCCGCTCATCTGAACGAGACCTTGCCCCGATGAACCTGATGCCCTACCGTCGCCCGATTCGCTCGCCCTGGTTCCGCAACGACGCGCCGAGGCCGCTGGCCCGCGCGCGGATCGTCTGTCTGCCCCATGCGGGCGGCACCGCCGGTTTCTTTCGCGGCTGGGCCGCACAGTTGCCCGATGAGGTCGAGCTGCTGGCCGTGCAGTATCCGGGCCGCGACGAACGGATCGATGACGCGCTGATCGATGCGATGCCGGCGATGGCGGGGCAGCTTGCCGACGCCGTTGCCGACATCGCCGACCGCCCCTATCTGCTGTTCGGTCACAGCATGGGGGCGGCGATCGCATACGAGCTTTGCGTCGAACTGCTCGGGCGCGGCACGCGACTGCCGCGGCGGCTCGTCGTATCGGCGCACGAGCCGCCGCATCGGCATCGCCCGGGCCACTGGCATACGGCGGGCGACGCCGAGCTGTGCGACGAGATCGTCCGGCTCGGCGGCACCGCGTCGTCGCTGCGCACCTCCAACGACCTGCGCGCGCTCGTGATGCCGATCGTGCGCAACGACTATCGCCTGATCGAAACCTATCGCGCGGTGGTGGATCCCGTGCGCCTGCCGTTGCCGATCGACGTCTTCATCGGGCGCGACGACGGCGAAGTGACGCGCGAGGATGCGCGGGACTGGCAGTACCTGACGTCGCGCGACTGTACGCTGCGCGAGTTCGACGGCGGGCATTTCTATCTGCAACGTCATGCCGGCGCCGTGATCGCGAACCTGCTCGCCGGCTTGCCGGAGGTCCAGCAGGCTGCGGATTTCCGGATGCTCGGCACAACAGGCGGGATCGCGTCACCCGGGGCGCCGCTGCCGTGACTCGTGCGATGGGCGCCGTTGCTCGCGCGGTACCGCACCCGATTCGCACGGGCAAATACCGCATATGCAGTATTCACGGCAGCGCTGCCCGCGAGGCCGACGCCGCGAGCGGCGGCCTCGCCCCGATCGAGACCGCCGGCCGCGACGAACCACAGCTACTGCGTATCCATCGTGCCGTAAGATGAGGTGGGGATCAGCCATCACATCGTCGGCCCCGACCTGCCGCTGCTGCTGGGCCACGTGCATCGCGCGGATCCGGGGCTGCTGGTGGAACTGCGGGTCTCGAGCTCGCGCGACGTGGAGGCCGATTTCGATCGCGGCGAGCTCGATGCGGCATTCGTGCTGCGCCACGACGACAGCCGGCGCGACGGCGATACGCTGCAGGCCGAACCGTTCGGATGGATGGCTGCGCCCGGCTGGACGCAGCGGGACGGCGAGCCGCTGCGGCTCGCGACGCAGGCCGCGCCGTGCCGCATACGGGCAATGGCGGTCAGCGCGCTGCAGGCCGCCGGCGTGCCGTGGGTCGAGGTATTCGTCGGTGGCGGGATCGGCACGATCGCGGCCGCCGTGCAGGCGGGGCTGGCAGTCGCGCCGCTCGCGTGCCGCGTCGCGCCGCCGGGTACCGAGGATGTCGGTCCGCGGCTCGGGCTGCCGCCGCTGCCGACCCGCGACATCGTGCTGTATTCGGCGACCACCGACGCACAGGTGCGCGCGGCGCTGCGCACGCTCGTCAGCGCGTTCCGCTCGGCGCCTGCTCACGCGGTCACGGCCTGAGCGGCCGGCACGCCACGACCGTCAACCCTGGCCGCCCGACGTACCGCATCGGCCGGCCACGGCATCCGGTTTCGTCAATGCACCTTCGGAAAACCGTGGCGCTCGGCCAGTAGCTCGACGATGCGACGCGCATCGTTGACGAAGCGGACGTCGCCGAGCGTCCCGGCATCGTCCGGTGCCGGCTGGTCGCTGCCGAGCACGAGCACCGGCAGCCCCTGATGGGCGTCGTCGAGTGCGTCGATCACCGCGTGGCGCGGTCGCTCGAACCCGACGCGCCTCACGTCGACGCGCGCGGCGCGTGCCGGATCGCTCGCGAGCAACCCTTCGATCGACAGCCCGTGCGGGCAGACGAAGCGCTCGCCCGGATACTTCGGATCACTGAAGCCCGGCTCCAGCAGAAACAATACGTCTCGACTCATCGCAATCAACTCCCAGGTGGGTTCGGGGCGCCGCGTCCGGACTCGCTGCGCATCGTCCGTTCACGGCCCGCGCCGGCCGGCGGCCGGATTCGCGACTCTATGCGCGGCGCCGGCACCTGCCAACCAACGAATGCTTCGATCGATATGCGAGCGCGCGGCCCCGCTTCAGGCCACGCGCGCGTCGCGGCTGCTCCCCGGTATCGCGTCGAGCAGCGTCCGTGTGTACGGATGCCGGGGCGCGCGCCAGAGCTCGAGATGATCGCCGCTCTCGACGATTCGTCCGCGCTGCATCACGTGCACGCGATCCGCGATGTAGCGGACGACCGACAGGTCGTGCGAAATGAACAGGAACGCGAGACCGAGCTGCGCCTTCAGGTCGACCAGCAGGTTCAGGATCTGAGCCTGGATCGACACGTCGAGCGCCGACACCGGCTCGTCGCAGATCAGCAGCGACGGTTCGAGCACCAGCGCCCGCGCAATCGCGATCCGCTGCCGCTGCCCGCCCGAGAATTCGTGCGGAAACCGGCCGAGCGCGGTCGACGGCAGGCGCACGCGCTCCAGTATCGTCCGCACCCGCGAACGGCGCGCCGCGGCGTCCGTCACGCCGTTGACGGCAAGCGTCGTATCGAGAATCTGCTCGACCGTGCGGCGCGGATTGAGCGATGCATACGGATCCTGGAACACCATTTGGACCTGCCGCCGCAACGGGCGCAGCGCGCGCTCGTCGAGCGGCACGAGATCCGTGCCGTTCAGCCGGATCTCGCCTTGCGCAACCGGCGCGACGCGTAGGATCGCTCGCGACAGCGTCGATTTTCCGCAGCCCGACTCGCCGACGAGGCCGACCGATTCGCCGCGCGCGATGTCGAACGAGACGTCGTCCACCGCGCGCAGCGGCGTCCTGGACTGCCGCTGTGCATAGTCGACGCTCAGGTTGCGTACCGCCAGCAACGGCGGCGGATCGTTCGCGGCCGGCGTGCGCGTGGCCGAAACCGCAGGCACCGGCGACACGTACGGCGTCGTGCGCGCCGCGCGCGGCACGACGGTGAAACCGCCCTCCGCATCGCTTGCGCCGTGGCGGATTTCCGGCAGCGTCCAGCCGCGATAGTGCAGATCGTCCGCGAGATTCAGCGACGCGCCGAGCAGCCCGCGCGTGTACGCATGGCGCGGCCGCGCGAACAACTCCGCCGCCGGCGCCTCTTCCACCTTGCGGCCGGCCAGCATCACCGCGACGCGGTCCGCGTGATCGGCGACGACGCCGAGATCGTGGGTAATCAGCAGCAACGACATCGACAGTTCGCGCCGCAGCGTATCCAGCAGCGCGAGGATGTGCGACTGGATCGTCACGTCGAGCGCGGTCGTTGGCTCGTCGGCGATCAGCAGGCGCGGGCGGCAGGCGACGGCGATCGCGATCATCACGCGCTGGCGCTGCCCGCCGGACAGCTCGTGCGGATAGTCGAACACGCGGCGCTGCGGCTCCGGCAGCCGCACCAGGTCGAGCAGTTCGACGGCCCGCGCGTGCGCGGCGCGGCGCGACAGCGGCGCGTGCTGGCGCAACGTCTCGACGATCTGCGCGCCGATCGGCAGCACCGGATTGAGCGACGTCATCGGCTCCTGGAAGATCATCGAGATCTGCCGTCCGCGCAGGTCGCGCATCCGGGCGGGCTTCAGCGCGAGCAGATCCTGCCCGTCGAACCGGATGCTGCCCGTCACCCGGCCCGGCTCGGGCACGAGGCGCATCAGCGACAGCGCGGTGGCGGATTTGCCGCAGCCGGATTCGCCGACGAGCGCAAGCGTCTCGCCGGCTGCGATGTCGAAGCTCACGCCCCGCACCGCGTCGTGCGCGCCGAATCCGACGCACAGGTCGCGTACTTCAAGCAGCGTGGCCATCGTCGCTCCTCAGTGGCGGTGCCGCAGCCGCGGGTTCAGCGCATCGTTGAGCCCGTCGCCGAGCAGATTGAGCGCGAGCACGGCGACGACGATCGCGGCGCCCGGGATCGCGGTCAGATACCACGCGGTGCGCAGCGAGTCGCGGCCGAAGCCGATCATCGCGCCCCAGCTCACCACGTTCGGATCGCCCATGCCGAGGAACGACAGCGACGATTCGATCAGGATCGCGCTCGCGACCATCACCGACGCCGTGACGATCACGGGCGGCAGCGCATTCGGCAGGATCTCGCCGACGATGATGCGCGCGTCGCCGAAGCCTTGCGTCCGCGCGGCGATCACGAAGTCCGCGCGCCGCAGGGTGCGGAACTCGGCCCGCACGATCCGCGCGACGGTCGGCCACGACGCGATGCCGATCGCGAGCGCGATCACGACGACGTCCGGCCGGCCGATCGCGACGATCACGATCACGAGCAGAAACGACGGCACGGTCTGGAACAGCTCGGTCACGCGCACCAGGACGTTGTCCACGATCCCGCCGAAGTAGCCGCCGATCGCGCCGACCAGCGTCCCGATCGCCAGGCCGATCGCGGCCGACGCCGCGCCGATCAGCAACGACACGCGCGTGCCGTGCGCAATGCCGGCCGCGACGTCGCGGCCCAGCGAGTCGGTGCCGAGCCAGTATTGCGGATCGGCGCCCGGCCATTCGAACGGCGTCGCGACCATGTCGAGCGGATCGCCCGGAAACAGCGTCGGCGCGGCGATCGCGAGCACGACGAACGCCGCCAGCAGCACGAGCCCCGCGCACGCCGACGGATTGCGCAGCAACAGCCGCCATGCGCCCGGCCGCGCCGGGCCGGCCACGGGCGCGCCTGCCCCACGGCGGCCGAACAGCGCGCCGGCGAGCTGGCGCCGCCACGGCGAACCGGGCGCCCCGGCGTGAGCGGCGGCGGAATCGAAATTCGACGAATCGGTACGCATTGCACTCCTCTGCGCGAGAACAACGACGGAAAATGCCTTACTCGACCCGCGGGTCGAGCCATGCCTGCAACAGGTCCACCAGCGCGTTCGCGACGATCACCAGCATCGACGACAGCAGCAGCACGCCGAGCAGCACGCTGAAATCGCGCGCGAGCACCGCATCGAGCGCGAGCCGGCCGAGCCCCGGCCAGCTGAAGACGGTTTCGGTGACGGCCGCGCCGCCGAGCAGCGTGCCGAAATGCATGCCGACGACGGTGGTCAGCGGCACGAGCGCATTGCGCAGCACGTGGCCGACGGTGACGCGCCACGGATGCAGCCCCTTGGCGTGCGCCGTGCGCACGAAATCCTGCCGCTGCACTTCGAGCATCGCCGCGCGGGTGAGCCGCGCATAGATCGCGACGAAGAAGGTCGACAGCGTCAGCGCCGGCAGCAACACGTGCCGGGCGACGTCGGCCAGATACGCCACGCCGCCCGCATGCGCGCCGATCGTCACGTTGCCGCCGCTCGGCAGCCAGCCGAGGCGCACCGAGAACAGCACGATCGCGAGCAGGCCGATCCAGAAGCCGGGCGTCGAATAGAACAGCAACGCGAACACGGACAGCACGCGGTCCGGCCATTTGCCGGCCCAGTGCGCCATCACGGCCCCCAGCGCGACGCCGACGACGAGCGCGAACGACAGCGCGACGCCCATCAACAGCAGCGTGTTCGACAGGCGCGACAGGATCAGCTGCATCACCGGCATGTCGTAGCGCGGCGAATAGCCGAGGCTGAAATGCGACAGATTCGCGAGGTACGCGGCGAGCTGGTGGAAGACGGGCTGATCCAGCCCGAACTTCGCGCGCAGCAGGGTCATCGTCTCGGCCGTCGCGGAGCCGGCCTCGCCGGCGATCACGTCGGCCGCGTCGCCCGGCATCAGCTTCAGCAGGAAGAAATTGACGATCACAATGCCGACCACGGTCGGCACGGCCTGCCACGCGGTGCGGCGCACGATCGTGTGCCAGCGTGCGCGTCGATTCATCGGGGGCGCTCCTCTTGGTCAGGCGCTCAGGTACACGTCGGCGAGATTGCCTTCGAGCCCCTGGGCCGTCACCGTGTGGTCGTGCACGCGGCGATTCGCGAGCGTCACCATGCGCGGTGCGATCAGGTTCAGGATCGGCAGGTCGCGGCTGACCGCTTCCTGAAACTGCCGGTACAGCACGACGCGGCGGCGTTCGTCGATTTCGACGGAGGCCGCTTCGAGCAGACGGTCGACGTCCGGATTGCTGTAGTGCGGCGCGTTCGAGAACGGCACGCCGGGCCGGATGTTCTTCGACCAGTACAGCCGCTGCACGCCGACGCTCGGATCGAACAGCGTGTTCACGCCGATGCTCGTGAAGTCGAACTGGCGATCGGTGTACACGCGCTTCAGGAACGACGGCAGATCCTGCGAGCGGACCGTCACGTCGATCCCGATGCGCGCCAGCGCGGATTTGACGTAGTCGGCCTGCCGGCGATACAGGTCGCCGTACGGCAGGTAGTCGTGGGTCAGCGCGAAGCGCGTGCCGCCCGGGCCGCGCGGGTAGCCCGCCGCGTCGAGCAGCTTCCCGGCCGCGGCGGGATCGAACGGAACCGGCGCGAGTTGCGCGTCGTGATACGGCGAGGCAGGCGTGATCGGCGTGGTGGACACGTCCGCGTAACCGTAGGCCACGGTCTTCTGCACGACCTGCACGTTGATCGCATGCGCGATCGCCTGGCGCACGCGCCGATCCTTCAGGATCGGGTGATCGAGATTGAAGTCGATTTCGGACTGCGGCGCGAGGAAGCGGTAGCCGCGCGTCTCGACGGCGAGGTGCGGCAACTGCGTCAGGCGCGCGAGGTCGGTCAGCGGAACGGGATTCTCGCCGCCGAGGTCGAGCGCGCCCGTCTCGAAGGCCGCGGAGCGTGCGGCGGGATCCGGGATCACCCGGTACACGAGCGCGTCGATGTACGGCTTGCCGGCGTCCCAGTAGTCCGGGTTGCGTTCGTAGACGATGCTCGCGCCGCGCGTCCATGACCGGAAGCGGAACGGGCCGGTGCCCACCGGCGCGTGATTGTGCGGATTGGACAGCGGGTCGCCCGACTCGTACAGGTGCTTCGCGACGATCGGCGACTCGCCGGCCGACAACGCGCGGATCAGGAACGGCGCCGGCTTCGACAACTCGACGACGACGGTGGCCGGATCGGGCGCCAGCACCTTCGTCACGTTCGCGAACGTGCTGCGCCCGCGCGGATGCACCTGCTTGAGCAGGCCGATCGAAAACGCGACGTCGGCCGACGTGAACGGCCGGCCGTCATGCCACTTGACGCCGCGCCGCAACGTGAAGCGGTATTGCAGCCCATCCGGGCTGACCTGCCACGCGGTCGCGAGCTGCGGTTTCGGCTGCAGGTCGAAGTCGTACGCGAGCAGGCCGTCGTGCACCTTCGAGCTTGCGGCGAGCGTCGGCCCGGTCGTCTGGAACAGCGACACCAGCACCGGCGGTTCGGGATTGATCAGCACGTTCAGCGTACCGCCGCGCGCCCGCGCGCCGCCGGGGGCCTGCGTCGCGGCGACCGACGGCAGGGCCGGGCCCGCGAGTGCGGCGCCGGATGCAATGAGAAACTCGCGACGGGTCAGACGTGCCATTCGATAACGTTCCGGTTGCCGGGATCATGTGAAGCCTGTGCGCGTCGAACACGGCAGGCGGACGAAAAATCCTAGCAACCGGATCCCGACGAGCGAACCAATCGTTGCAGCTATCGTTATGACGCCCGGGCGCGGTGACAGGCTCGCTCCGCCGCGGACGCACCGCTTCCGGCGCCCGCGCGGCACCCTGCCCATGCGTGCTATCCATAGCAAAAATGCTTGGTTCGGCGGCCGCCGCGAACGACGCACCATGTGGCCACCCTTCACTCGCCCCTACCGCTATCGCCCATGGCACGTCATGATCGCCGCCGCTTCGTCGCGCTGACCGGCTCGCTAATCGCCGCCGCTCCGTTTTCGTTCACCGTGCCCCATGCACGGGCGGCCGGCGCGCCGCCCCGTCGCGGTGGCGCGCTCACGCTCCTTGTCGAGCCGGAACCGCCGACGCTGCTTTCGATCGCGAACACGGCGGGCTCGACGCTGAAGACCAGCGCCAAGACGAACGAAGGGCTGCTCGCATACGGCTTCGATCTGCAGCCGAAGCCGCAGCTCGCGACCGCGTGGCAGGTCAGCCCGGATGGGCTGCAATACCGCTTCACGCTGCGCCGCGGCGTCAAGTGGCATGACGGCCGACCGTTCACGTCGGCCGACGTCGCGTTCTCGATCGGCTTGCTGAAGGGCGCGCATCCGCGCGGCCGCGGCACGTTCGCGAACGTCGCCGAATTGCGCACGCCGGACGACTGGACCGTCGTGGTCGTGCTGTCGAAGCCGTCGCCGTATCTGTTGCGCGCGTTCGACGCCGCCGAATCGCCGATCGTGCCGAAGCATCTGTACAAGGACGCGACCGCGCAGAACGTCGCGTCGCACCCGAACAACCAGGCGCCGGTCGGCACCGGCCCGTTCCGCTTCAAGGAGTGGGTGCGCGGCTCGCACGTCGTGTACGAACGCAATCCGGACTACTGGGATGCGGGCAAGCCGTACATCGACACGCTGATCGTCAAGTTCATCCCCGATTCCGCCGCCCGCGCGGTCGCATTCGAGTCGGGCGCGGTCGATCTCGGCGGCGAGAGCCCGGTGCCGCTGTCGGAACTCGCGCGGTTGCGCGCGAACCCGACGCTCGAGCTGGAAACGCGCGGCTACGAATACTCGATCACGCAGACGCGGATCGAGTTCAACCTCGACCATCCGGTGCTCGGCAAGCCGCCGGTGCGTCAGGCGATCGCGCATGCGCTCGATCGCAAGGTGATCCGCAACACGATCTGGTACGGCTACGCGGTCGACTCGCCGACGCCGATCGCGCCCGGCTCGCCGTTCCACGACCCGCGCCCGTCGCCGTATCCGTTCGATCCGCGGCGCGCGGAAGCGCTGCTCGACGCGGCGGGCTACCCGCGCGGCACCAACGGCAAGCGCTTCGCGCTCACGCACGATTTCCTGCCGTACGGCGACGGATTCCGGCGCGTCGCCGATTACGTGAAATCCGCGCTGGCGCGCGTCGGGATCGACGTGACGATCCGCGCGCAGGATTTTCCGACCTATATCCGCCGCGTATATACGGATCGCGCGTTCGATTTCACGAACAATTCGATGGGCAATTTCTTCGATCCGACCGCGGGCGTGCAGCGGCTGTACTGGTCGAAGAATTTCAAGCGTGGCGTGCCGTTCTCGAACGGCTCGCACTATGCGAACCCGGAAGTCGACCGGCTGCTGGAGGCCGCCGCCGTCGAGCCGGATGCCGCAAAGCGGGTCGAGCTGTTCCAGCGCTTCCAGCGCATCGTCGAAGACGAGCTGCCGGATATCAACCTCGTCGCGCTCAGGCAGGTGACGATCGCGAATCGCCGCGTGCGCGACCACACGACGACCGCCACCGGGTTGAACGGCACGCTCGCGGACGTCTGGCTCGCCGCATGAGCCGCGCGCCCGGCTCGCTCAATTGAAAATCAGAATTCGTTCTTTGGCGATTCGATGCTTCGCATGCTTAACTTTTCGGGCGCGCAAGCGCAGCACTTCGCGTTGCGCGCGGCACCGTCGCGGCAGCGCCGCTTTCGCCGTTCGAACGATCGCGCATGCCGCGCGACGCACCGCACAGGACACCCATCGTGAGCGACACCCCACTGGCCGAGCGCAGCGTCGCGCCGGCCGCCCCGTCTTCCTTCGTCGACGTCCGTTCGCCGGCCGCCTACCCTGACAGCCCCGTGTCGCGCGCGTTCGCGCAGCCGCTGATGCTCGGGCTGTTCCTGCCGATCCAGGCCGGCGGCTGGAGCGCGTCGACGCTGCCGCGCGGCACCGACTGGTCGTTCGACTACAACGCCGCACTCGTCGAGAAGGCCGAGGCGCTCGGCTTCGACCTCGTGTTCGCGCTGTCGCAGTGGCTGCCGAAGGGCGGATACGGCGGCGTGTTCGACGGGCAGGCGCTCGACTCGTTCATGACGCTCGCCGCGCTGACCGCGCGCACCGAGCGCATCATTCTCGCCGCCACGAGCCACGTGCTGTACGGGCCGTGGCATCCGCTGCACTTCGCGAAGTTCACGGCGACGCTCGACCATATTTCGCGCGGACGCTGGGGGATCAACGTCGTGACCGGCCATCGTGCGATCGAGCACGAAATGTTCGGATGGCACCGCATCGAGCACGACCGGCGCTACGATCTCGCCGCCGAATTCCTCGACGCGGTGCAGCAGCTGTGGGCCCAGCCGGAGAACTTCAGCTTCGAGCCGGCGCTGTCGAGCTGGCGCCTGAACCGTGCGTTCGTCACGCCGAAGCCGCGCTACGGCCGCCCGTTGCTGATCAATGCGACCGGCTCCGACGCCGGCATCGCGTTCGCCGCGCGCTATTCGGACGTCGTGTTCATCACGAGCCCGGCCGGGCCGGACATCGATCGCGCGCTGGCCGCGCTGCCCGCTCACGCCGCGCGCGTGAAAGCCGCCGCAGCGGCCCACGGGCGGACGATTCGCACGCTGATCAATCCGCTCGTGATCTGCCGCGAAACGCCGGCCGAAGCGCGCGCATACCGCGACGCGATCGTCGCGCATGCGGACGAAGGCAGTTTCCACCGCTTCGACAGCGACGCGCACGCGTGGCGCGGCGGCTTCGAGGAACGCGCCCAGGCCGCCGCCCGTGCGATCGGCGGCAACATCTCGATCACCGGGTCGCCCGAGGAAGTCGCGGACTACATCGTGCGCCTGCATCGCGCCGGCATCGACGGCGTGCAGTTGAGCTTCTACGACTTCAAGCCCGATCTCGATTTCTTCGGCGAGCGCGTGCTGCCGCTGCTGCGCGAAGCCGGATTGCGGCACTGACGCCGCCACCGCGCACGACACGATACCCGACCGGTGACGCAACGCCGGTAGCCGCGTTGCGTTGCCCTGCCCCGACGCCGCGCGGCATCGCCGTGCGGAAAGGCCGCCACGGCCCGGCGACGTGCATCGCCGGGCACGGGCGCGTGACACGCGGCCGGCGTGGCCGCCGGGATCAGAACACCCGCCCTTCCGTCAGGTGGGTGGTCACGCCGTTCAGCTCGTAGTCGCCGACGACCCGCGCCTTGTGCAGCAGCGGGTTGTGGCTGAAGATCGTCCGCAGGTTGCGCCAGTGGCGATCGAGGTTGTGCACGCGCCCGGTTGCCGATGCGCCGCCGACCTCGAACAGCCGCTCCGCCGCATGCAGCGCGAGTTTGCTGACGACGAGCTGGGTGCGCGCGGTGGCCAGCGCGCCATCGAGCACGAGCGCCTCGGCATCCGGCGCGCCGGCGAGAATCGCGTCCGCCGAACGGTCCAGCACGCGCGCGTTCTCGCGCACCAGCGCGTCGATCGCATGGCTATGCGCGGACAGATCGCCGACCACCTGCTGAATCAGCAGATCCTCGCGCGCGGACGGCGCCGGGCTGTGCAGCGCCGGACGCGCATGCTGCACCACATAGTGGCGCGCATCGGCCACGACGTTGCGGACGATCCCCGCGCCGACCGCGACGAGATGGAGCTGACGCAGCGCACCGGTGTGACGGCCGACGAGCGTCGTGCCGTCGCGGTGCGCGACTTCGTCGGCAAACACCTGCACGTCGTCGAGCAGCAGGCTGCCGCTCGCCGTCATCCGCTGGCCCATCCCGTCCCAGTCGTCGGCGATCTGCAGCCCGTCGCGCCCGACCGGGATGATCGCGGCAACGGAGGTACCCGTCTCGTCCACCACGTTGATGCGCGCGTAATCCGCGAACGCCGTGCCGGTCGAGTAGTACTTGCGGCCGCTCACGCGGTAGTGCTCGCCATCCTTGCGCAGTACCGTCGTGTTCTCGCCCGGACGCGACGTGCCGCGCTCGGTCGATGCGCCGCCGAAGATCGCACCGGCCCGCGCGCGCTCGAGCTGCACGTCGTGGAACGGCGAGCGTGGCGACAGGCGGAGCGTTTCGGTCTGGTCGTAATGGATGCGCAGCGCGTGCGCGAGATTGGAATCCGCGGCGGCGAGCGTGGCGATCACGTCGAACAGGTCGACGAGCGTGCCGTCGAGGCCGCCGTGTTCGACCGGGAGGCGCAGCACGCCGAGCGCGGAGCGTCGAAACAGCTGGAAGCCTTCGAACGGCAGTTCGCGCCGCGCCTCGCGCTGCGCGGCATCCACGCCGATCGCGGCGGCAAGCTCGGGCAACGCGGCGAGCGCGTCGCTCAGGCGGTCGCGCGCATCGAAGACGTGAGGGGCATTCATTCGGGTGTCCTTTGCGAAGGTCGGTTCGCGGCGCGATGGCGCCGCGCATCGCCGGGAAGCGATGGCGGGCACGCGCGCGATGCAGGGAGATCGCTGCCGGCGGTGCGACCGATACGACCGGCGCGGCCGCGCGGGCAATGCGAAAAGTATAAGAACGCACGCCCGGCGCGCGAAACGCCGATTTCAGCTTTTGTCATGCGTTCGCCGGGATAGCCGCGCCGTCAGCGCTGCGCGCCGCCGGTGCGCGGCACGCGGCCGAAGAACGGGTGGCCCGGATCGTTGAAGCCCGGCGTCGACGGATGCCCGGTCGGCACGAGCGCGTCGACGAAGGCCTCGTCGTCGGCGTCGAGCCGGTAATCGAGCGCCGGCAGATAGTCGTCCCATTGCGCCTCGGTGCGCGGCCCGGCGATCGTCGACGTGATGTAGCGGCTGTTCAGCACCCACGCGAGCGCGAACTGGCTGGCCGGCACGCCGCGCGCGTGCGCATGCGCCTGCACGCGCCTCGCGAGCTGGATCGTCTCCGGCCGCCATTCCGTTTCGAGCAGACGCCGGTCGTTACGGCCGGCGCGCGTATCGTCCGACGGCGCCGCACCCGGTTCGTATTTGCCGGTCAGCACGCCGCGCGCGAGCGGGCTGTATGAAATCACGCCCAGCCCGTAGCGATGCGCGGCGGTCAGTTGCTCGGCTTCGGCCTGCCGGTTCGCGATGTTGTAGAGCGGCTGGCTCGCGGCGGGGCCGTCGATGCCGAGCGCCTGCGCGATGTGACTGAACTCCGCGATCCGCCATGCGCGATGGTTCGACAGCCCGTAATAGCGCAGCTTGCCGGCGCGGATCAGGTCGCCCAGCGCGCGCACGGTCTCTTCGACCGGCGTGTCGTGATCCTCGCGATGCAGATACAGCACGTCGATGTAATCGGTGTTCAGGCGCGCCAGGCTGGCTTCGACCGCCTGCACGACATGCTTGCGCGATGCGCCCCGGTCGTTCGGGCCCGCGCCCTGCGGGTTCGCGAACTTGGTCGCGAGCACCCAACTGTCGCGCCGGGACGCGATCGCGCGGCCGACGATCCGCTCGGACTCGCCGTCCGCATAGACGTCGGCGGTATCGATCGAATTCACGCCCTGCTCGAATGCCTTGTCGATGATGCGACGCGCGTCGGCTTCCGACGTCGGGCCGCCGAACATCATCGTGCCGAGCGTGAGTGTGGAGATCTTGATGCCGTTGCGTCCAAGCTGCCGATATTCCATGTTCCTGTTCCGCGGGTAAGTGACGATCGGCGCGCCCGGCAGCCGCCGCGGGCGCGCAAAACCGTCAGCGTAACGCGCGGGTGGCCGTCCGCCTAACGATGAATCGGCATAAGGAATTCAGTGTTTCTGCCGGCCGTGCGGACGGGTGCGCGTGATCGCGCCCGACGTCGGCATCGCGCCGCCCCTCTCGAAGCCGCGGCACTTGGCGTTGATATGCGGTTCGTACCCGGCACGACGGCACAAGCCGGCGATGCAGTCGCCGAATACGCTCGACGTCGAGTCGATGGCCCACGTTTCATGCTTCAGGTCGGCGATGCCGGGCGACGGCTTCCTGCCCAGCGGATGGTTGGCCGCGACGGCGACGTACGGCACCTCCTCGGTCAGTTCGACGACACCGCCGTTTTCCTGTTTGTCGCCCACGACGCCCGTCAGAACGAATGCCGCATCCCGATCCGGACATCCGCCTGCGTTTGCGTCGACGAAGGCGTGAAGCTGTAGCCGATGACCGCGTCGACACCCGACGACGCGCGAAGGTAATCGCCGGAGAGGTAAACATCGGTCCTCGCCGACAGCAAATAGTGCAGCCCGAGCGACGCCTGGTTCCAGTGATGACCTTCGAAGCGCGTATGCTGCACGCCGCCGTAAAGGATCAGCGCCGGCGTGAAGTTGTACCCTGCTCCGCCCTGAAACTCCCGCATGTAGGAAGCCTTGCCGAACGCCTTGATCCCGGTATAGGTGAAGTCCCCGGACAACGTGAGCTTGTCGATCGTATACGCGGCGCCGACGCCGAGCGTCGCCTGGCGGTCGACCGGGAACGGCGTCGAGGCATACAGGTCGGCCGGCGTACCGCCGCCCGACGCGCGTGCCGCAACCGGCTGCCCGAGAAACGTATCTGTGCC
This sequence comes from Burkholderia anthina, assembly GCF_902498995.1. Lineage (GTDB taxonomy): Bacteria > Pseudomonadota > Gammaproteobacteria > Burkholderiales > Burkholderiaceae > Burkholderia > Burkholderia anthina. The sequence continues at coordinate 188,606 of NZ_CABVLY010000004.1, read as the reverse complement.
GAGCATCGCATACGGATCGAACGCATAGCTCCCCGACGGATTGTTCAGCACCGTATACGCGGCGCCCGCGTTGAAGGCCCCGTGTGTATAGCGCCCACCGACGCTCCATCCGCTTCCCTGATGGAAATTCCCCGCCACGTTGCCGAACGCATACATGCCGCCGAAGGTCAGCCCGTGAATGTCCGGCGACAGGTATTTGACCGCGTTCGTCAGGTGATCGCCCTCCATCCTCGCGAAATCCCCCATGCCGATTGCGTAGCCGCTCCCCCACGACGGGATATCGTACAGATAGACGAACTCGTTGGTCATGTCGGCCTGGTTGCCGAACGTCAACGTTCCCTGCTCGCTTTTCAGCCCGACGAACGCGAGCCGCCCGAATCCGTCTCCGCCGTAGAAGCGCCCCGAGCCCAGACTGAAGCCGGATTCCAGCGTGAATACCGCATGCAGGCCGTTGCCCAGATCTTCGTCGCCCTTGAAGCCAAGCCGATTGAAGTACGAGATGCCGTCGTCGAACTTCACCTGCTTTGCACCGCCGGCATTGCTGACCCACGTGACGCCCGCGTCCACGATCCCGTACAGCGTGACGCTGCTCTGCGCTGCCGCATCGCGTGTCGAAAGCCCGACGGCGGCCACACACGCCAGCCCGCCCGACATCAATATTGAAAACCGCCGACATGCATTGTTCATATGGATACCTAAATTAATGGATCGATATCGTTCCCGGAATCGTCGACCCGGTCAGCCCTCGTTCAGAAATCGCCCGAGCCGCGTATAAACCTCGGGCCGCGCATGCCGCAGCCATGCGGCGAAAACCACGCCCACGCCGGCGACCGCCGGTGTCGTCCACGGCAGTATGGACACGATCGTCGACGACGTACCGGCCATCAGCGACACGTTGCCGATCATCGCGTACAGGAAGTAGCCGAACCCGGCAAAGCTGACCGCCGGAAAGACGGCCCACCGGATGAACGGCGTGTCGCGCTCGCGTCGGGCCGCGAAGAACCGGATCACGGCGAGCGCCGTCAGCGCCTGCACGCACACGATCCCGATGGCGGACGGAATGCTGAGATACGGCGCGATCACCATCACCGGATCGACACGGTAGGCGGCGAACACCACGATCAGGGCGATCATGATCGCGGACTGCATGTTCGCGGCCCGGATCGGCAGCCCTTTCCTCGCGCTCAGCTGCCCGAGCGACTTGAACGCGATGCCGTCGCGGCCGAGCGAATACCAGTAACGCACGGTCGCGTTGTTGAAGCTGATGATCGCCGCCAGCATGCTGGTGATCAGCAATGCATTGGTCACCACCACCATCTGCTTGCCGAGCACCCGCTCCGTCACGGCGAACCACAGATCCGCGGGCGACTTGACCGCGAGGGCGACGACCTCGGCATAGCCGAATGCGTTGGACATCTGCACCGTCGACACCACGTAGATCGCCATGATGACCGCGACGCTCACATAGGTCGCGATCGGAACCGAGCGGCCCGGGTTCCGGACATCGTTCGCGTAGATCACCGTCGTCTCGAAGCCCATGTAGGCCACCACCACGAACACCAGCGACGTGCCGAACTTCCCGGTGAAGACGTTCGCCGGATGAAGCGGCGCGAGGCTGAAGTGCTCGACGCCGCCGCCGGTGGCCGCCACCTTGATGTTGAACGCGACGATCAGCCCGATCTCGACGATCATCAGCAGGAACAGCACGGCGCCGTTGAACTGCACGTTGTTGATCGCGAACACGTGGACCACGGCCGCCGCGCACAGCGTGCTGAGCCACCACGGCACGGCGATGCCGGTCAGGCTGCTGATGAAGTAGCTGATGTAGAAGCCGAGCAGCGCATAGCACGCGAGCGTGATCACGAAATAGGACGCCACGGCCATGAACGCGGCGCCCACGCCCGCGGGCCGGCCGAGACCTTGCCCGACGTATGCGTACAGCGCGCCGGCATTGCGGACGTGACGGCTCATCGCGGTGAAGCCGACCGAGAAAAGCAGGTAGATCAGTCCGACGCACAGATAGGAACCGGCGATGCCGATGCCGTTGCCGTACGCGACGCCATACGGCACGCATCCGATGAGGCTGGTGAGCGGCCCGTTCGTGGCGAGCACGAAAAATACGATGGCGATCCAGTTCAAAGGCCGTGAAGGCGCCGATGCCGGGGTTGTCGCTGAAGTCTCCATGTGGGTTCCTTGTCGATGAAGGTGAAATGCATCACGAGCTCGCGTGCTCGGCGCGCCATGCGCGCCGGCGCGCGGCATCGGGGTCGTCCTCGATGCGGCAGATCCGGTCGAAGATTCGTGTCGAACGCGACGCCGGCGTGTAGCGCGGCCACGCCATGGCGGCGCGAGCGGACGGATCGCCAAATCGGGCGAAATCGGCCCACGCGCGCCGCATGCGGGCGGCCAGCGCGAATCGTTCGTCGCCCGCGTCGGCCGCATAGCGTGCGTGCGGGAAATCGGCGGGATCCCAGGCCGGCAGCGCGTAATCGAGCGTGCCGAACACGAACGGAATCTCGGCGCCGTGAATCGAGTAACGGCCGCCGCAACACGCGAATTCCCAGTCGAAGCGATACATGAACGTGTCCGCATGGCGGCCGTTGCGTTCCGCCAGCGTCATGGCGGGAATCCAGAACAGGATGTCGGTCAGATCGCGGCCGATCGTACCGGGTGCGTCCGCGTGCGTGCTCTCGGCGGCGGCGGCGGCTTGCGTCGCATCGTCGGGACCGAGGCTGAACGGGCCGAGGCCGCGCTCCAACGCGCGACGGTGATCGCGCCAGTCGAGCGGGCCGTGTTCGAGCAGCCGCGGCTCCAGAAAATACGCCGCCTCGTGCCGCGTCGTACCGATCATCATCGGCACCGCCGTGTGCCGCCCGCCCGACGCATCGATGACGACGCCATCGTCGACCGGCCAGAACGCCGTATAGCCGTATCGTTCGATCAGTTGCCGCGCGGCCGCGAGCATCCGCTCGTCCGGGAGATCGACGAGCGCGCGCGCGTCGGCGCCGAGCAGCGCCAGAAACGCATCGGCCCGCTCGCGCGCCTGCTGCCGCGACAGCGTGACGACGAACGCGCCGCTCTGGATCACGGCCTTGTGGAACAGCCCGCGGGCCGACGACATCATCGTCAGCGCGCAGATCTTGCCGCCGCCGCCCGACTCGCCGAACAGCGTCACGTTGTCCGGGTCGCCGCCGAACGCCGCGATATTCGCCGCGATCCATTCGAGGGCGAGCACGATGTCCTGTTGTCCGAGATTGGCCGTACTCGATGCGCCGTCGTCCCTGTCGTCGAGATACAGGTAGCCGAACGCATTGAGGCGATGGTTGATCGACACGACGACCATCTGCTGTTCGTCGGACAGCATCCGGCCGTCGTACAGCGGCAGGTTCGCGGAACCCGACAGATAGGCGCCGCCATGCAGCCACACCAGCACCGGCAAACGATCGCCCGGCGTCGCGTCGGCGGGCATCCACACGTTCAGGTTGAGACAGTCCGCCGAGTGTGCGCCGTCGAACTGCCAGGCCGGCAAGTCGTCGTTGACCTGCGGACAGGCATCGCCATAGGCGCGGCAATCGCGCATGCCGTCCCACGCCGGCGCCGCAATCGGCGGCCTGAATCGCAACATGCCGTTCGTCGGCAATCCGTAAGGTATGCCAAGGAATCGCAGGCTCTCGCCAATGCGGCTGCCCTGGACCCTCCCCCCCGCAAGCGTCAACACTTCGTCAACGCGCGCAGGGCACGCGTCTACATCCTGAAAGCTGGTTTGCATACTCGTCGTTCCGGCCATGCAGTGGATCACGGCGATTCGCATCGTGCGAATTCGAACTGAACCGTCCAGCCGGTACAGTAGCGAAACCAAAAAAAATCGCAAACGGAATTTGTATAATGCACCGTCCAGCCGGTATGGACGATTTCGGTAGTCGATCCCACAGGAACCCAATGAAAGAGAACATCGATAGCGACATTGGCGAAACCAAGAGAAAAATATTCGAAGCTTCTCGAAAAATTCTCCAGGACAAGGGCATCCTGGGACTTACCCTAGCCGAAGCGGCGGCGGTTGCCGGCGTCAGCAAAGGCGGGCTGCTCTACCATTTCGCGAACAAGTCGGAGCTTCTGGCCGGCCTGTTGCACTTCGAAGCGTCGACGTTCGAGCAGGCCGTCACGGATGCCGCGCTTGCCGACGGACAGCCCGGTGCATGGACGCGTGCGTACATCATCGCCAGTTCCGAGCAGGCGCTGGAGGGGAAAAGCCTGTCGGCCGTGATCGGAAGCCTGTTGCTCGAGCCGAGCCTGCTGCCCGTCTATGCGAGCCATGCTGCGCGCTGGGCGGAATTGCTGGGCCGCGACCAACTGCCGGAGCGGACCGCGCACATCATCCGCTTCGCCGTGGAAGGCCTGTGGTTCGATGAGGTGTGCGGATTGCGTCCGCTCAATCCCGGGCAACGAGCGGCATTCATCGACGAACTGCTCGAGATGACGCGCCCGGCCTGAAGCGGCCGCGGCGCTCAATGGCGGAAGAAATGCGGCGCTAGAGAATCTCGTACCGACGCACCGGTGGCCCGGTACGTCGAACGACCTGCGCATGCGGATGATCGGCGACACGTCGGCCGCGTCGCCCTCTGACGAAACGAGCGTTTCGATACCGCCGTGCGCGTCGTTGCTACTTCGCCGCTCGCTTGCGCGTCGGCGTTTTCGGCGCACTCGCCGGTTCCGGTTCCAGCTTCTCCGGCACGCTGCCCGCGCCCGCATGTTTGAACCAAGGAGAACCGAGCGTGGCCGCGCTCATGTCCGACGCGGCTTCGAGCAGCAACGGCGCGAGTTCCTTGAGCCGGGATTCCGGCAGGCGGCTCGTAGGGCCGGCCAGACTCACGATACCGACCACTTCGCCCGTGACCGGGTTGCGCACCGCCGCGGCAAGCGACGTCATGCCGATCTCGTAAGTCTCGATCGCCACGCCGTAGCCGCGCGCGCGCGCGCCGTTCAGGTCCTTCAGGAACTGCTGGATCGTCTTCGGCGCGCGCGGCACGTTCTGCGCCTTCGCGCTGAGCCCGCCCTGCTTCGACACCAGCTCGATCGCGCGCTCGTCGGGCAGCGTCGCGAGCCAAGCCTGGCCGCTCGCGGTGCAATGCAGCGGCGGCTGGCTGCCCATGTCCGGGTCGTAACGCAGGCCGGATTTCGCACCCTGCGCCTTGCCGACGAACGTGATGTGATCGTCCTCGACCACACCGAGCCGCGCCAGTTCGCCGGACGACTCGGCCAGGCGATCGAGCACCGGCTGGGAAATGTCGAACACCCCGCTCGTCGACAGGTAGATCAGCGCGAGCGACACCAGCTTCAGCGCCAGCATGTACTCGCCGTGCTCTTCGTCCTGACGCACGAACCCTTCGTCGATCAGCATCGACAGCAGACGATGCGTGCCGCTGCGGGGAATGTTCAGCGTATCGGCAATGGTGGCCAACTGCATGCGGCCGCCGTTCTTTGCCAGCAATTCCAGCACTGCGAGCGCACGCTCGAGATTTCCTGCCATGGCGCCTTCTCGTCCGTATGGTGAATGTCAAATAAGAACACAATTCCATACTGGAATTCAAGCGAATTTGCGCGGCGCCGCGACCGCGGCCGCAACGCCGCGCCCGCCGTCAATGGCCGACCGCCCCGCTCACGGCCACGAACGTGCCGCGATGGCGCGCGCCCTTGAGCAGCACCGCCGCGCCGCCCACGGCCGCCGGCACCGCAAGCGCCGCGAAGACCTGGCCGAAGCTCCAGTTCGCATGGAGCATGGCCGCGCCCAGCATCGCACCCGCAATGCCGCCGAAGCGGCCGACGCCGAGCATCCAACTGGTCCCGGTGGCCCGCATTTCGGTCGGATAGGAGCCGGCCGCCAGCGCGCAGAAGCCCGTATTCGACCCGTTCATGCAGTAGCCGATGCCGAACGCCAGCACGCAGATCACCGTGAACGGATGGGCCGACACGCCCATGTACCAGGCCAGCGCGCCGCCGGCGAGCACGGTCGCGCCGAGCGCGGCGTGCGGATTGAAGCGGTCCATCTGCCAGCCGATCAGCAGCGAGCCGACCGTGCCGCCCGCCTGGAACAGCGCGCCGACGATCGCGGCCTCGGCCAGCGAAAACCCGAGCCCGCGGATCAGCGTCGGCAGCCAGTTGCCGAGCAGATACACGGTCAGCAAGCCCGCGAAGTAGCAGATCCACAGCATCACCGTGCCGAACGCATGTTCGCGCGACAGAATCGCGCGGACGGGGCTGCGCGCCTCGCGCACCGGCTCGGCCGACACGAAGCGCGTGCGCGCGTCGGCAACGCCGCGCTGCACGCGGTTCAGCACGCCGATGAGCCGTACGCGGCGCTGCTCCGAGAGCGCGAGATAGCGCGCGGATTCCGGCAGCCATTTGACGAGGATGGGCACGTACGCGATCGGCAGCACGCCGCCGAGCAGCAGAACCGAATGCCAGCCCCACGTTTCGATCAGCCACGCGCTCACGAAGCCGCCGCCTGCCGCACCGAAGGTGAAGCCGCAGAACACGGCCGTCACCATCAGCGCGCGCCGCCGCGGCGGCGCATATTCGGCCATCAGCGTGGCCGCGTTCGGCATCGACGCGCCCAGGCCGATGCCGGTCAGAAAGCGCAGCACCGTCAGCGACACCACGCCGGTCGCAAACGCCGACGCGATGCTCCACACGCCGAAGCACAGCACCGCGCTGACCATCACCGTCTTGCGGCCGAAGCGGTCGGACATCGGGCCGGCCGTGAGCGCGCCGAACGCGAGACCGAGCAGGCCGCCGCTCATCACCGGGCCCAGCGCGTCGCGCGGAATCGACCACGCGCTGGAAATCGACGGCGCGATGAAGCCGATCATCACCGTGTCGAGCCCGTCGAGCATCACGATCAGCATGCACAACAGCAGCACGAGCCACTGGAATGCGCCCACCGGCCGCGTATCGAGAAACTGTTGAACGTCGAGCGAGCGCGCATCTTTCGATTCGCGATCCTGAATGGTCTGCTTCGGCTTGCGGGCCGTCTGCGAGGAAGTCATGCGGATGTCTCCGGAAATGTTGTTCTTGTCGTCGTGTCGAATGCCCGATCCGCGCGCCGGCACGATGCCCGGCGCCGATCGGGCCCGTTGGGCCGCGCAGGCGGCCGACGCGTGCTCAGGCCGGCACGGCCGCCGCGTCGATTACGGCAACGGTGGCTTCGCGCAGGCGGCGCGCCCGCTCGACGGCGGGCGTCGTCTTCGCCCACGCTTCGTTCGGCACCTCGACGCTCACCGGCAAGTGGGCGGGCAGCGCGCGCAGGAGGCCCGCGAGATCGAGCCCGCCTTCGCCCGGCACCATCCGCGCGCAGCGTGCCTGGAACAGCAGCGTGTCGACGTCGGTCGGCCGCTCGGCCGGCGCATCGCAGAACTGCACGTAGCCGAAGTACGCGTGCGGCAACGCCCGCAACGCGTCGAGCGACGAGCCGACACGATCGAAGTGGATCGGGTCGACGATCAGCCCGGTGTTGCGCCGGCCGCACGCGTCGACGATGCGCGCCCCGGCGCCGATGTCCTTCACGTCGGTCCACGGCATCGGCTCCAACGACGGCGACAGGCCGAGCGGCGCGGCCAGGTCGCACAGCCGGCCGAACCGGTCGACGGTGCACGCTTCGTCGGGATCGTTGCCGGCCACGAGGACGTAGCGCGCACCGAGTTCCGCCGCCGTTTCGAGCATCGGCAGGTAATGCGTCACGTCGGTCTCGGGTTTCAGCCGCACGATCTCGACGTCGAGCACGCGCATGCCCGTATCGCGCAGAACCGCGAGCGTTTCGCGCTTGAGCCGCGTATCGCCGACGATCTCGTGGCGCACCTCGGTGTCGGTGGCCGGCAGCAGTCGCAAGCCGACATAGTCGTAGCCCGCGTCGACGGCGCATTGCACCATCTGCGGCGGACTCAGTTCGAGCACGGTCAGCGCCGACAGCGACAGCGCGCGGGGTTGAGGCTGGGTCATATCGTCTCCTTGAGCGTCATGGCGCAACACACGGCAGGTTCAGCGCAACGGCGAGAACGGCGCGGGCACGCAGATCGTCGATTCCATGGTCGTGAGATGGGCCGGGCCGCCCTTCGGCGGCCAGATGCCGTCCTTGACCGCTTCGGCGCGAATGCGCGAACGCTCGTCCACGCTCGCATACGGCCAGATGTTCAGGAACCGCGGCGTGTCGCCGTCGAGCGCATACATCGCGCCGACCAGCGGCGAGCGCCGGGTGCGCGCCGGCACCGCCTGTTCCCACACGTCGATCGTATGCTGCAGGCTGCCGAGCTTCGTGCCGTACACGCGCATCTCGTAGATGCCGCCGTGCACGGCCGGCTCGATCGGCGGCAGGAACGGGAACAGCGCATAGCTGGCCGTCTTCACGTCGATGATGGATTCGCCGCAGCCGAACGGATTGCCTTCGAGCAGCATCCGCTTGCGCTCGGCGACGAGCGCGGCCTCCGATTCGTAGCCGCGCAGCACCAGCACCTGGCCGAGCGTGCCGATGTCCGAGTACCACGCGCCGAGCAGCTTGCCGCCCTGCGGATCGCCGCTGGCCTGAATCCCTTCGAAGACCTGCGCGTTCGCGCCGATCTTCACCGTGAGCGTCACCACGTCATACAGTGTCATTGCATTGTCCTCGAGGATGAATCGATGCCGGCACGCGCGGGTTCGGGCGCGGCGTCGGCGAGAGAAAGGCCGGCGAGATAACCGAACGTCATCGCCGGGCCGAGTGTGATGCCGCCGCTGGGATAGCAGCCACCCATCATGCTGGCCGCATCGTTGCCGACCGCGTAGAGGCCGGCGATCGCCCGGCCGGCGACGTCGAGCGCGCGCGCATCGCGGTCGGTGGCCAGGCCCGCGAACGTGCCGAGGCTGCCGGGCAACAGCTTCACCGCGTAGAACGGCCCCGCGTCGATCGGCGCGAGACACGGGTTCGGCTGCCGGTCGGCATCGCCCTGCACGCGGTTGTACGGCGTCGAGCCCTTGTGAAACGCCGGATCGCTGCCCTGCTTCGCATACTGGTTGTACGCGGATACCGTGTCCGCCAACGCGGCCGCGTCGATGCCGCATTCGCGCGCGAGCGCATCGAGCGTCGCGCCGCGCTTCAGATAGCCCGAGCGCCGGTACGGGCCGGTCGGAAACGGAAACGGCTTGGAGAAGCCGAGCCCGTAGCGCCGCTGAAAGCGATGGTCGCAGACGAGCCACGCGCACACTTCTTCGCCGGCCGGCGTCGTGTCGAGCAGCGCGGAAATGAAGTCGTGATACGACGATGCCTCGTTCACGAAGCGCCTGCCCGCGCGCGTCACCGCGATCACGCCCGGCTTCGCGCGTTCGATCAGGTGCGGAAACGCGACGGCGTCGCCGCCCGGTTGCGGCACCAGCGAAACGGGCGCCCACGCGGCCGGCGCATCGAGCGACCGGTCGAAATGCGCGCCGATCGATTCGCCGAGCCGGATCCCGTCGCCGGTATTGCTGAGCGGCGCCGCCGACCAGTGTTCGCGGCCCGACGGCGTATAGGCGAACGTCTGCGCGCGCCGCGCCGGGTCGTGCGGGAAACCGCCGCAAGCCAGCACGACGCCGCGCGCCGCGCGCACCTCGTGCACGATGCCGTCGATCGCCACGCGCGCGCCGGTCACGCGCGCGTCGTCGCGCAGCAGGCCGATCGCCTTCGCATGCGTGCGCAGGTCGACCCCGCGATCGACGGCCGATTTCAGCAGGCGCGCGACGAGCGCATTGCCGTTGACCAGATGCATCGAGCGCCCGTAGCGCAGCATGTGCCACGCGAACGCGGCCAGCCGGCGGCCGGCATGCAGCGCCGACTTCGGCGAGCGCGTCGCGCGATAGAAATGCGCGAGATCCTGGCCGGACGCGAGCGCCATCCCCTTGAGCGTCGTCACCGACAGCGGCTCGCGCAACCGGTCGATCAGCGGGCCCAGCTCGCGACCGTCGAACGGCATCGCGCAAACCGAGCGCCCGCCCGTGCCAGCGCCCGGCGTGGTGTGGAAGTCGGGAATGCGGTTGCCGTCGACGAAGCGCAGCGCCGTATGCCGCTCGAAGAATTCGATCATCTCCGGGCCGCGTTCGAGCAGCGCATCGGCCTTGGCCGCATCGAACTGCGCGCCCAGCTCGTTCTTCAGATACGCGCGCGGCACCGCGATGTCCTCCCGAATGCCGGCCCGCGTCGCGAGCGGATTGCGCGGGATCCACATCCATCCGCCCGACCACGCGGTCGTGCCGCCGAACACGGCTTCCTTCTCGGCGACGATCACGCGCAAGCCCTGCGCGGCCGCCGTGACCGCCGCCGCGAGGCCGCCCGCGCCGGAGCCCAGCACCAGCACGTCGCAATCGAGTATCGGTTCACGCTTCATGTTCAGTCTTGCCCGTTCAGTGTCTCCAGCGCCGGATGCAACACGATCGCGACGATATGGAATGTTCTTTCGAAGTGGAATACTATTCCATTAAATCGGGTTTAGCAAAGACTTTGTGACGACAGGGAGGCAATGCAATGCGAGTACTGGTAACGGGCGGCAGCGGTTTTCTCGGCGCATGGATCATCAGGAGGCTGCTGGCGCGCGGCATGGAATGCGTGAGTTTCGACGTGCGCACGAACCCGCGCCTCGTCGAGGCGCTCGCGCCCGAACGGGCCGCGGCCGTGCAGTGGCGCACCGGCGACATCGTCGACGCGACCGCCACGGCGCGCGCATTCGACGGCTGCGACGCGGCGATCCATCTCGCGGGCATCCTCACGACGGACTGCGCGGCCGACCCCGTGCGCGGCGCGCAGGTCAACCTGATCGGTACGCTGAACGTATTCGAGGCCGCCCGCGCGGCCGGGCTGCGACGCGTGCTCTACGCGAGCAGCGCCGGTGTGTTCGGCCCCGACGACGGCGCCGTGCCGCTACCGCAAACCCACTACGGTGCGTTCAAGCTGGCGTGCGAAGGATCGGCGCGCGCGTACTGGCACGACCACGGGATCGCGAGCGTGGGCTTTCGTCCGCTGGTGGTCTACGGCGCCGGGCGCGAGACCGGATCGAGCGCGGGGCCGAGCCTGGCGTGCCGGGCGGCCGCGCGCGGCGAGCGCTACACGATTCCGTTTACCGGCACGACGGGCCTCGTGTTCGCCGACGACGTCGCCGCCGCTTACGAGGCCGCGCTGCTGGCCGACATCGGCGGCGCGCACGCCTTCACGCTGGCGGGCGAGATCACCCCGGTGAACACGCTGATCGAGCGGATCGCGGCCATCGTGCCGGGCGCACACCTTGATGCAGGCGGGCCGCCGCTACCGATCGCGACGGCCTTCCCCGACGACCCCGCGCTCGCGCGCCTGCTGCCCGGCCTGCCGCGCACCGCACTCGACGACGGCCTGCGGCAGACGGTGGCGTTCTACGGGCGCCAGCGCTAGGCCGGCGCCCGTCCGCGCGGCTACGCCGCGACGTCCGCGGGCGCCACGCCCGTGCGCGTCGCGGCCGCGCGATGCACGGCGAGCGTCGCGGCGAGCGTGCGCGCGGCGTCGTCGGCCGGACACAGCGGCGCTTCGTCGCCGGCGATCACCGCCGCGAAGTGGCGCAACTGCTCGTGATACGGATCGGCGCCATGCGGCGTGCAGCGCTCGACCGTCAACGGATCGTGCCAGCCCTTCCCGCCGCGGTATTCCCACAGATCGAGTTGCGGCAGCGTAAGCGAGGCATCCGTGCCGATCAGGAAATGCGTGTTCACCTGCTGGCGCGGATAGTGCGCGGCCTCGCCCGCCGCGAGATCCCAGTTCCACGGCGAGGCCGCGCAGTCGGACACGGCCAGCGTGCCGAGCGCGCCGCTGTCGAAACGCAGCAGCACGGCGGCCGTGTCTTCGACGTCGAAGCCGCGCACGCGATTGGACGCCTGGGCCTGCACCTCGACGATCTCGCCGAGCAGGAACCGCATGATGTCGATGTCGTGAATCAGGTTGATCAACACGGGGCCGCCGCCCGCGCGACGGCGCCATTCGACGTCGAAATACGCGTTGGGCTTGTAGAACGTCGCGAGCGCATTGGCCGCGACGGGTTTGCCGAGCCGCCCCGACTGCACGATCTCGCGCGCGCGCCGCAGGATCGGATTGTGGCGGCGATGGTGGCCGACCAGCAGCGGCACGCCGGCCTCGCGTGCGGCGCGCCCCAGTTCGGCCGCCGCTGCGACGCTGTCCGATACCGGCTTTTCGATCAGCGCCGGCACCCCGCGCGCGATGCATGCCAGGCCGACCTCCACGTGTGTCGCATTCGGCGTCGCGACGATCGCGCCGTCCGGGCGCACCGCGTCGAGCATCGTCGCGTAATCGGCGAACCAGCGCAGCCCCTCGGCACGCGCGAACTGCTCGGCCGCCGGCGATGGATCGGCGATCGCCACCACGTCCACCTGCGCATGCGTGCGTGCGCGCTCCACGTGCATCCGCCCGATTGCGCCCGCACCGATCACTGCCAGCCGTCTTCTTGCCATCTCGTCATCTCCGTTGTTCGGGGCGTCCGCATCGCGTCGTTCGCTCGCATTCCGGGTCGACCGAGTGAATACCCCGATTTATTGAAACCATCTTTAATTGTTGAATGCTATTCCACTTCTAACTAGAATTCACCAAAAAATTTCGATACGTATCGCGCGGCCCGCCCACGGACCGCACGGAATCGACCCTTGACCAGGAAACAGGAGGCCAGACACATGACTGACCAGCACGAGCAGAACGACACCCTTTCCAGCCACCCGGCGAACGCGCCCGACAGCCCGGCGTTGTCGCGCCGCGCGTGGCTCGTCACCGCGGGCAAAGCGCTCGCGGGCGGTGCGGCGGCGCTCGCCGCGCCGGCGATCGTGCGCGCGCAGGGCGAGCAACCGCTGAAGCTGGGCCTGCTGATGGCCAAGCAGGGCGTATGGACCGAACAGGGCGAAGTGATCGCGAACGGCGTCAAGCTCGCGCTCGACGACGCGGGCAACCAGGCGCGCGGCCGGCGTGTCGATCTCGTCTGGTACGACGAACCGAATCCGCAGTCGGCGCAGCAGAACATGCAGAAGCTCGTCGAGCAGGACAAGGCGATCGCGGTGATCGGCGGCACGAACAGCGGCACGTCGCTGGCGATGTCGTCGGTCGCGTGGCGCACCAAGACGCCCTACATCGCGCCGAACGCCGCCGCGCGCGAGCTGACCGGCAGCAGCTGCAACCCGTACACGTTCCGCGTGCTGAGCCCGACACCCGTCGCGTGCCGCGCGCTCGCGCCGTCGCTGCTCGCGATCGGCAAGAAATGGCACTTCCTCGTCGCGAACTATGCGTACGGGCAGGACATTCAGCGGGCGATGTCGGACCTGCTGAAGCAGTCGGGCGGCTCGATCACCGGCGCCGACGTCACGCCGCTCAACACCACCGATTTCAGCTCGTTCATCCTGAAGATCCGCCAGTCGAAACCCGACGTCGTGCTGCTCGGGCTGCCGGGCGGCGACCTGTCGACATTCCTGAAGCAATACGCGGAAATGGGCATGAAAGGCCGGATCCCGGTGGCGTGCCCGATCATCGGCGACTCGGATCTGTGGTCGATCAACGCCGATGCGGCGACCGGCTATTACGGCAAGCCGTGGCATTTCAGCTCGCCGGGCCATTCGCCGGAAGAAGTCGCGTTCGTCAAAAAGTACACGGCGAAGTACGGCAAGCCGCCGGCCGACAAGGCCTGGATCGGCTGGTTCACGGCACGTGCGCTGCTGCAGGCGATCAACCACGCGAAGAGCACGTCCGGCGCGGACATCGTGCAGAGCCTGGAAACCATCCGGATGACCGACGGCAGCGGCCCCGCGTACTTCCGCCCGTGGGACCACCAGCTGTTGCGGCGCTGGAGCGTGTTCAAGGTGAAGGACCGGATCGCCGACAAATGGGACTGGCTCGACCCGATCTCCGTCGTGCCGCAGAACCCCGCCGACCTCGACCGTCTGTTCGGCACGCGCGAGGAGATCGGCTGCAGGATGGCCGCGCGCTGAGCCCGCGCGCCGCCGCCGCGGCGGCGCACGAATCGACACGGCCCCAAGCGTATCCCGCGCGCGTCGCGGCCCGCCGTTCGCCCGTCACGACGGGCCGCGGCGCGGCGGCGACGGGCCGCACTCTGGAGTAAGGGCATGGCTGAAATGTTGTTGTCCCAAGTCGCCAACGGACTGGTGCTGGGATTCCTCTATGTATTGCTCGCGATCGGACTGTCGATCATTTGCGGGCTGCTCGGCATCGTGAATTTCGCGCATGGCGCGCTGTTCGCGCTCGGCGCGTATTTCGCGATCGCGCTGTCGACGCAGTTCGGATGGGCCGCCGTCGTGCTCGCGCCGGTGCTCGTCGCGGCGGTGGGCGTGCTGATCGAAGTGGTGTTCATCCGGCGCCTGTACGGCAAGGAGCCGCTGCTTAGCCTGATCGTCACGTTCGCGCTGTCGCTGCTGCTCACCGCGCTGGTGCGCCTCGTGTGGGGCGCGGGCGGCCTGCCGTTCAGCCCGCCCGAGATGCTCAACGGCTTTCTCGTATACGGGCCGCTGCTGATCACGAAGTACCGGCTGTTCGTGCTCGCCGCGACGGTTGCGATCCTCGTCGTGCTGTGGTGGTTCATGAACTACACGCCGTACGGGCGGATCCTGCGCGCCGGCAGCCGCGATCCGGAAATGGTCGGACTGCTCGGCATCAACCTGCCGCGCGTGCTGACCGGCGCCTTCGCGCTCGGCGCGCTGCTCGCGGGCGCCGCCGGCGTGCTCGCCGCGCCGCTCGTCACGGTCACGCCCGGGATGGCGACGACCGCCGTGATGCCCGCGTTCGTGATCGTGACGATCGGCGGGCTCGGCTCGTTCGCCGGCGCCGTGGTCGCGGGCCTGCTGGTCGGCATCGTGACCGCGCTGGCCGTCCAGTTCTTTCCGGAGGGCTCGTCGGTCGCCATGTACGTGCTGATGGCACTCGTCCTGCTCGTGCGCCCTCGCGGGCTGTTTGGTGAACGCTGGGAGCGCTTCGAATGAAACCCGCCTATCTGACCCGCCACCCTGTTGCGGTGCTGACCACCGCGCTCGTCCTCGTGTCGCTCGCGCTCACCGCGACCGGCACGCCGCTCGAGCGCGCGACCCAGATCGCGATCTACACGCTCTACGGGATGGGCGTGAACCTGCTGGTCGCGTACACGGGCCTCGTGCCGTTCGGCGCATCGGTGTTCTTCGGCACGGCCACGTATCTGGTCGCCGTGTCGCTGCTGCGCGTGCTCGGCAACGAGCTGCTCGCGCTGGCGGCCAGCGTGATCGTGACGACCGTGCTGGCCGCGCTGATCGGCGCGATCGTGCTGCGCCGGCGCGGGCTGTACTTCTCGCTGCTCACCCTCGCCTGTTCGCAGATCGCGTTCGAGATCGCATTCAAGTGGACCGACGTGACCGGCGGCGAAAACGGCCTGCAGAACGTGCCGCGCCCGACCTTCCCGACGACCGTCGACTTCCACGTGTTCGCGTGCGTGACGGTGATCGCCATCGCGTATCTGCTGTGGCGCCTCGTGCACGCGCCGTTCGGGCGGGCGCTGCAGGCGCTGCGCGACAACGAGCAGCGCGCGGCGAGCCTCGGCTACGACACGTACCGGCTCAAGCTGCGCGCGTTCGTGATCTCGGCCGCCGTGATCGGCTACGCGGGCGGCCTGCTGTGCCTGATGCTGCAGGGCGCGTATGCGAACAACCTGAGCTGGGAACATGCGGGCGACAGCCTGCTGATGACCGTGCTCGGCGGCGTCCACCAGTTTCTCGGGCCGCTGTGGGGCGCGATCGCGTTCATCCTGCTCGAGGACAAGCTCAGCAGCCTGACCGAGCACTGGTGGCTGATCTTCGCGCCGATCATCATCGCGTTCGCGTTCTTCTCGCCCGAAGGCATCCACGGCATCGTGCAGCGGGTGCTGCGACGCCCGCGCTGGACCCTCGTGCGGGACACGATTCCGGCGCGCCCCGACACGATCGCGCCGTATCGCGCAGGCGGCATCGACACCGATTCCGGCAAGCCCGTGCTGAGCGTGCGCGGGCTGTCGAAGCGTTTCGGCTCGCTCGTGACCGCCGACCGGATCGACCTCGACGTGCATCCGTGCCGGCTGCACAGCTTCATCGGCCCGAACGGCGCGGGCAAGACCACGTTCTTCAACATGCTGACGGGCGTGCTCTCGCCGACGGCCGGCACGATCACATTCGACGGCCGGGACGTGACGAAGCTCGCGATGTTCCGCCGCGTGCGGCTCGGCATGAGCCGCTCGTTCCAGATCCTCAGCGTGTTCCGCAACCTCACCGTGTTCGAGAACGTGCGCGTGGCGGTGCAGGCCGCGCAGCACGATCGCCTCGGCATGTGGCGCGACGCGCACACGCTCGGCGAACAGAATGCGCTGACCTGGTCGCTGCTCGCGGCGGTCGGGCTGGACGAGCGCGCGGCGCACGACTGCGAAAGCCTGTCGCATGGCGAACAGCGCCTGCTCGAAATCGCGCTGTCGCTCGCGACCCGCGCACGCCTGCTGCTGCTCGACGAACCGCTCGCGGGGCTGGCCGAGGCCGATCGCGTGCGCGTGGCGGCGATCATCCGCGAGCTGGCGAACCATCATGCGGTGCTGCTGATCGAGCACGACATCGATCGCGTGCTGACGATCTCCGATCGCGTCAGCGTGCTCCATCGCGGCCGGCTGATCGCGGACGGCTCGCCGGCCGAAGTCGCGCGCCATCCCGAGGTGGTCGAAGCGTATCTCGGCCACGCGAAGGGCGAGCGGCCGGTCGATGCGCGGCTGGCCGCCCGACGCGGCGCGCAGCAAGAAGACGCCGCGCCGGCGCGACGCCCGCTGCTGCGCGTCGAAGGCGTGAAGGCCGGTTACACCGGCAACACGATCCTCGACGGCATCGACCTCACGCTTCACGAAGGCGAAGTGATCGCGATCCTCGGCCGCAACGGCGTCGGCAAGACGACGACGTTGCGCGCCGCGACCGGCGTGGCCGACGTCACGGCCGGGCGCATCGTGTTCGACGGCCACGACATCACCGGGCGCCCCGCGCACGAGATCAATCGCCTCGGCCTCGCGATGGTGCCCGAAGGCCGCCGGTTGTTCCCCAACCTCACGGTCGCCGAAAACCTGCGGCTCGCCGCGCGCAAGGGCGGCGCGAGCGTCGACGAGATGTTCGCGCTGTTCCCGCGCCTCGCGACGCGCAAGGACGCGCGCGCCGAACACCTGTCCGGCGGCGAGCGGCAGATGGTGGCGATCGCGCGCGCGCTGATGGCGCCGGCGAAGGCCATCCTGCTCGACGAACCGTTCGAAGGGCTCGCCCCCGCCGTCGTGCAGGAAGTGCTCGACGCGGTCGTCAAGCTGCGCGAGCGCGCGAGCGTCGTGATCGTCGAGCACCAGGCCGACATGGTGCTGCCGATCGCCGATCGCGCGTACGTGCTCGTCAATGGTCGCGTCGCGCACGAGAGCAGCGCGGTCGCGCTCGAACAGGACACCGCCACCCAGGCGAAATTGCTCGGCATCGTACACAACGAGGCCGGTTCCACCCAGGAGATGAAAACAGCATGACTGCCCCCTTGACCCCGACCACCCCGGTTTCGCTCGACGACGGCCTGAGCGGTGCGACCCGCGTCCACTTCATCGTCGGCGATCCGATCGCGCAGGTCCGTTCGCCCAAGGGCGTGACGGCCGCGCTGCGCGAGGCCGGACTCGACGCACTGGTCGTTCCCGCGCACGTCGCGCCGGACGATCTCGCGACGTTCTTCGCGGGCATCACGCCGATGCGCAACGTCGACGGCGTGATCATCACGGTGCCGCACAAATTCAGCGCCGCCGGGTTCTGCACGAGCCTGTCCGACGAAGCCGCGTTCCTCGGCGCGGCCAACACGCTGCGCCGCACCGCCGACGGCGGCTGGCACGGCGGCATGTTCGACGGCACCGGCTTCGTCGCCGCGCTCGGCGACGCGGGCTGCGACCTGCGCGGCAAGCGCGCGCTGCTGGTCGGCGCGGGCGGCGCGGGCTCGGCGATCGGCCATGCGCTGGTGACGGCGGGCGTCGCGTCGCTCGACGTGCGCGACAACGATGCCGCCCGCACCGCGTCGCTGGTCGACCGGCTGGCGACGCTGCAACGCGGCACGGTGCGCGTCGCCGCCGCGGACGTCGCACCCGAATCGTTCGACGTGATCGTCAATGCGTCGCCGATGGGCATGCAGGCGGACGATCCGCTGCCCGTCGACGTGTCGCGCGTGCCGGCCACCACGTTCGTCGGCGACGTCGTCACGAAACCGCCGCTCACGCCGTTCATCGAAGCGGCGCGTGCCCGCGGCTGCCGGACCGTCACGGGCACGCAGATGTTCGCGCGGGTCTGCGACCGGATGGTCGCGTTCCTGCTCGATACCGCCGCCTGAGCGCGTGCGGGCGGGGCGCGTGCGCCGTGCGCGGCGCGCCCCGTCGAATCCAGTCGAATCGTTTTTTCCCCGCATGCACGGCGACGCGGCGTGCCGCGCCGCCGTGCATGCCTGCCTCATCACAACAATCCGGAGACAATCCATGAAATCCTGTCGTACCTCCCCCCGACTCGTCGCGGCCGGCGTCGCGCTGCTCGCCGCCGCACCGGCGTTCGCGCAGTCGAGCGTCACGCTCTACGGCGTCGTGGACAACGGCATCGCGTACCAAAGCAGTCAGACCACGCTCGGCTCGACGGCCGGCGGCCATTCGTCGGTGAAGATGGTGACGGGGGTCTGGGCCGGCAGCCGCTTCGGCGTGCGCGGCACGGAGGATCTCGGCGGCGGCACCAAGGCCGTCTTCGTGCTCGAGTCGGGCATCAACTCCGCGACCGGCGGCCAGCAATATACGGACGCGATGTTCGGGCGCCAGGCCTGGGTCGGCTTCACGCATCCCGCCTACGGCTCGCTGACGTTCGGCCGGCAATATGCGTCGTACTACCAACTGCTGTCCCCGTACAGCCCGACCAACTGGCTGACCGGCTTCTTCGGCGCCCATCCGGGCGACATCGACGGGCTCGACACCATCTATCGCGCGAACAACACCATCGAATACACGTCGCCGAAGCTGTACGGCTTCACGTTCGGCGGCTCGTATTCGCTCGGCGGCGTCGCGGGCAGCCTGAATGCCGGCTCGACGTGGACCGCCGCGATCCAGTATGCGAACGGCCCGATCGGCATGGCGGTCGGCTTCTCGCGGATCAACAACTCGACATCCGGCGGCGGTGCGTTCGGCGCGAACTCGACGACGTCGAACAACGGCGCGCAGGCCGGCGTGTCCGCCCTCACGAACGGCTACCAGACGGCGCAGGCACAGCAGCGCTTCGCGGTCGGCGCGAGCTATGCGATCAACAACGCGTGGGACGTGTCCGCGACCTACTCCAACGTGCAATACATCCCGGGCGCCGGCTCGAAGTTCGCCGACACGGCGATCTTCAATACCGGCGGCGTCGTGCTGCACTGGAAACCGGCCACGGCGTGGGATCTCGGCGCGGGCTACAGCTTCACGCGCGCCACGAAGGCCAACGGCATCGCGAACGCCGCGCAATATCAGCAGTTCAACCTGTCGCAGTACTACGCGTTGTCGAAGCGCACCGGGCTCTATGCGCTCGAGGCGTACCAGCGCTCGAACGGCAGCACGCTCGGCACCGCGGGCAGCGGCAACGTCATCGACGCGACCGCCACGCTCGGCGACGGCTTCAACTCGACACCGTCATCCACGCGCAGCCAGTTCGCGGCCGGCGTCGGCATCGTGCACCGCTTCTGAATGTCGCCGCGCGTCGCCCTGCTTAATTTTTGGAATACCATTCCACTTTGTTATTTATTGGAATAACATTCCACAATTATCGGAGCTTCTTCCGCCGCGCGCCGAATCCGGGCGCGCGGCGGAACGACATGAAGGAGACGTGGACATGGGTGCGGTGCGACAGGACTGGGACGAGGAAGTAGACCTGCTGGTATTCGGCGCGGGGGCGGCGGGCATGACCGCCGCGCTCGTCGCGCATCACGAGGGGCTTGCGGTCCTCGTCTGCGAAAAAACAGCCATGGTGGGCGGCATCACGTCCACGTCGGGCGGCACGACGTGGGTGCCAGGCACCCGCCTGAGCGTCGATGCGGGCGTTCCCGACAGCGTCGACGATGCGCGCAGCTTCCTGCAGTCGGTGGTCGGCGCGCGCGGCGGCGACGACGCGCGCGAAGCCTTCCTGCAAAGCGGCCCCGACGCGATCGACGAGCTTGCGCGCATCAGCGAAGTCAAGTTCGTCGCCGCCGCCGCGCATCCCGATTACGTGAACGGCCCCGGCGCGGCCTATGGCGGGCGGGCGCTCGTGCCCGCGCCGTTCGATGCGCGCGTGCTCGGCCGTGCGTTCGCCCGCGTGCGCCCGCCGCGCAAGGAGTTCATGGGGCTCGGCGGGATGATGGTCGCGCGCGCCGACCTCAATGCGCTGCTCGCGCCATTCGCGTCGGCCGCGCACTTCAAACGCACGATCGCGGTCGTCGGTCGCTATGCGATGGACCGCCTGCGCTTTCCGCGCGGCACGCAGCTCGTGATGGGCAACGCGCTCGCCGCCCGGCTCTATTACAGCCTGCTCAAGCGCCAGGTCGAGATTCGCTTCGACACGCCGCTGCTCGAACTGGTCCGCGACGACGGCCGCGTCACCGGCGCGATCGTCACGACGCCGGACGGCGGCCGCAGGCGAATCGGCGCGCGGCGCGGCGTGGTGCTCGCGACCGGCGGCATCACGCGCCATCCGTCGCTGCGCCAGCAGTTCTTCCCTGCCGCGGCCCGGCCACTGTCGCTGGCGCCGGCGACGCATACCGGCGACGGCGTCGACCGCGCACAGCGCATCGATGCGCGGGTCGAAAACGGCGGCGACAGCCCGGGGCTGTGGATGCCGTGCTCGATCCGCCGTGCCCCGGGCGCGACCCCGGGCGGCGACGGCGACAGCGTGTGGCCGCACATCATTCTCGATCGCGCGAAACCCGGCCTCATCGCGGTCAACAGCCGCGGCGAGCGCTTCGTCAACGAGTCGGACTCGTATCACGACTTCGTGATGGGCATGCTGCGCGACAGCGGCAACGGGCCCAGCGTGCCGGCTCATCTGATCGTCGATGCGGCGTTCATCCGGACCTACGGCCTCGGCCTGCTGATGCCGGCACGCAGCGCGGCGCGCATCGCGGCGTTCGAGCGTGCCGGCTATCTGGTCAAGGGCGCGACGCTGGCCGAGCTGGCAGCGAAATTGCAGGTGGATGCGAACGGCCTGGCGCATACCGTCGCGACCTACAACCGCGACGCCGCCAACGGCGAGGATCCGGCGTTCCAGCGCGGCAGCAGCCCGATGAGCCGCTTCAACGGCGACCCGGCGCAACAGCCGAACCCGTGCATTCGCCCGATCGGCGCCGGGCCCTACTATGCCGTGACCGTATGGCCCGCCGATCTCGCGTGCAGCGCGGGGCTGAGCGGCACGGCGAACGGCGAGGTGCTCGACGTCGACGGGCGCGTGATTCCCGACCTGTTCGCGTGCGGCAACGATCTCGCGTCGATCTTCCGCGGCACCTATCCGGGCCCCGGCACGACGCTCGGCCCGGCCATCGTATTCGGCTGGCGTATCGCGAAGTTCGTCGCACACGGCGGTGCGGTGTCGAAGGGCGAGGCGTCTGTGGACTCGCTGCATCGCGCGACCTGCGACAGCGCCCACGGCTGACGAACGCGCCGGCACGGCACGGGCAGGTCGTGCCGGCTCAACTCATCGAGGAGGAATCGTTCATGCAATGCATTGTCAACCGCCACCAGTTGAACATGCCGAAACTGGGGCTCGGCACGTGGCCCATGCTCGGCGACGACTGCACGCGCGCGGTCGCGCTCGCGCTGGAGTCGGGTTATCGACACATCGATACCGCGGCCGCATACGAGAACGAAGCGGCGGTCGGCGAGGCCATCGCCGCGTCGAACGTCCCGCGCGAGCAGATTCACGTGACCAGCAAGGTCTGGTGGGACCAGCTGAACCCCGAACGCATGCGGCAATCGCTCGACAACACGTTGCGCGCGCTGCGCTCCGACTACGTGAATCTGTTCCTGATCCACTGGCCGGCACCCGACTGGAATCTTGCCGAGACGATCGACACGCTCGTGTCGTTCAAGGAGCAAGGACGCGCCCGCGCGATCGGCGTCGCGAATTTTCCGCTGCCGCTGCTGCGCGACGTCGTCGAAAACCGGCAGGCGCCGCTGGCCGCGATACAGGTCGAGTATCACGTGCTACTGGGTCAGGCGAAGCTGCTGCAATTCGCGCGCGAGCACGACATGGCGCTGATTGCGTACAGCCCGCTCGCGCGCAACCGCGTGTCGGAGCTTCCGGAGCTGCAGCGGATCGCCGACAAGCATCGCGTGCTGCCGACCCAGGTCGCGCTGAAATGGCTGCTCGACCAGCCGAACGTGGCGGCCGTGCCGAAGGCGGCCGGACAACGCAATCAGCTCGCCAACCTGGCATCGCTCGACGTGAACCTGGACGACGCCGATCGTGCGCTGATCGACGGCCTGCCGAAGAATCAGCGCCTCGTCAGCCCGGCTTTCGCGCCGCAGTGGGACACGGCTGAATGAAGAACCGGGCCGGGCATCGCGCACGCCCGGCCCGATGGGGGCACCTCAATGCTGCCGAACCACCGCCCCCGCGGCGCGCTCCGGCTCGCCCGCTTCCCCGTGGCGGCTGCCGATCAGGTACACCGCACCGGCCGCCACGAGCGACGGCACGGCGAGCAGGCTGAAGACGTCGCCGAAATGCCAGCCCCAGCCCATCAGCAGCGCGCCGAGAAACGCGCCGGCCACGCCGCCGATCCGTCCGACGCCGAGCATCCATGCAACGCCGGTGGCGCGGCAACGGGTCGGATACAGGCTCGCCGCATAAGCCGACATCGACGTCACCGCCCCCGTCACGACGGTGCCGCACAGGAGCGTCAGCGTGCCGAGCCACGCGGCGTGTCCGATCGTGCGGCTCACCACGAGCACCAGCGCGGCCGCCACGACATAGGTAAAGACGATCGTCCGGTTCGCATTGAAGCGATCCATCAGCCAGCCCGCGCACAGATTGCCGAGCACGCCGCCGAGCGGGAACAGCGACGTCATCAGCGCGCCGCCCTCCGCGCCGAAGCCGGCGTCGCGAAACAGCGTCGGCATCCAGTTGGTCAGCAGGTAGTAGATCAGGAGTCCCATGAAATATGCGGCCCACAGCATCAACGTGCGCGAACGGAACCGGCCCGACAGCACCAGCGCGAGCGCCGACGCGCCGCCTTCGGTTTCCTTGCGCGCTTCGGCAGCCACGAACGTGCAGTCGTCGAAACGCGCGCGCGGCGCGATCCGGGCGAGAATCCGCGCGATGCGGTCGTGCTTGCCGTGGCGGGCGGCGAGATACTGCGCGGACTCCGGCAGCCACGCGACGAGCGCCACGGCCAGCACGATCGGCCCGACCCCGCCCGCCGTCAGCACGCTTTGCCAGCCGAAATGCGGAATCAGCCACGCCGACGCGAGGCCGCCCGCCGCAAGCCCGCCCGAGAAGCCGCAGAACATCGCGTTGACGGCGAAGCTGCGGATCCGTGCAGGCGCATATTCGGACATCAGCGTGACGGCATTGGGCATCGCCGCGCCGAGCCCGAGCCCGGTCAGGAAGCGGAACGCGGTCAGCTCGCCGATCGATTGCGCATGCGCCGACACGATGCTCCAGCCGCCGAAGCACGCCACCGACAGCACGAGCACCGTCTTGCGGCCGAGCCGGTCGGCGCAGGGGCCGGCGGCGAGCGCGCCGATGCCGAGGCCGGCCAGCGCGGCGCTCATCACCGGGCCGAGCGCGCTGCGCGCGATGCCCCAATCGTGAACCAGCGCGGGCGCGATGAAGCCGATCGCGGCGGTGTCGTAGCCGTCGGCGGCCACGACCAGAAAGCACAGAACCAGAATCAGCCACTGGCTGGGAGAAAAGCGCTCGGCGTCGATGAACGACTGCACGTCGAGCGTCCGGGTCGGGGTTGTCATCATGTGTCTCCTGTATGCCGTGCGCGCCGCAGCGCTTACGCTGCCGGCAGCACGGCTGTCTCCATGGTTTGATTATCGGTGTCCCGTCCGGGCGGACGGCCCACGTCAGCCGGGCGGCGAATCCGCTGCGCCGTAGGCGAGCCAGCCGCCATCGACGTTCAGCACGGTGCCGGTGATGTAGCTCGCCGCGTCCGAGGCCAGGAACGCGATCGCGCGGGCGATTTCGTCCGGCTCGGCAAGGCGTCCGAGCGGCGTCCGGCGTTCGATCGCCGCCCGGTTCAACTGCCCGTTGCGCGCGAGCGTATCGACCAGTTCGGTCGCCACGTAGCCGGGTGCGACGGCGTTCACGCGCACGCCCTGACGCGCCCACTCGCAGGCCATCGAGCGCGTCAGCGAGGCAATCGCGGCCTTCGCGGCGCCGTACGCGTTGCGCGTCGGAATGCCGCCCTGGCCGGCGATCGAGCACAGATTGACGATCGCGCCGGCGCGTTGCGCGAGCATCACGCGGGCGGCCTCGCGGCTCGCCAGAAACGTGCCGCGCACATGCACCGACAGCAAACGGTCGAACGCCATCGACGATTGCTCGAGCGTCGGCGCGTTCTGCTCGCCGATCCCCGCGTTGTTGACCAGCACGTCGATCCGCTCGAAGCGCCCGACGACGGTGCGCATCAACGCGACCATCTCGTTTTCGTTCGCCACGTCGCCGCCCATTCCAATGTGCCGCGACCCGAGTTCGGCGGCCCGCCGGGCCGCGCGCTCGCCGTTCAGGTCGGCGATCGCGACACGGTAGCCGTCTTCGGCGAACCGCTTCGCGCACGCCCAGCCGATACCGTCCGCTCCGCCCGTCACGATTGCCACACGCGTATTGACCATGTGATCTCCCGGTTTCATCGTGGTGCGCTCAGCGCGTCAGAGACGCGAGGCTCGGAAAATCGACCCGGCGGATGATGCGGCTTTCCTGCGCGACGATCAGATGGCCGGACGCCTGCAAATAGGCCGGCCACTCCGGGTCGGCATCCCGCGCGGTACGCCGCGTGTCGTAGTCGGCAATACTGTCGTAGCCCCACAAGTGCACGACCTGGTTCAGCGCGCCGATGTCGCTCGTGTAGAACCCGACGGGCGGGCCGAGGTACTTCACCTGGATCGGCATCGCGTAGCGGTCGAAGATGTCGAGGAATTCGGCCATGCCGCGCGGACGGATCGTATAGATGCGGTGGTCGATGAAGGCTTTGGGCGGGTTCATGGTGTGCTCCGGATTCAGGCGGTCGCGCGCGCGGCGGCGCGGGGCGTTGCTGTAGCGGCAGTGCCGGCGGCAGGCACCGGGTCGACGAGCCCCGCGATGTGGCGCGCGCTCAGATAGCCGAACGTCATGATCGGCCCGAGCGTGATGCCGGCGCCCGGGTAGTTCCCGCCCATGATGCTGGCGCGGTCGTTGCCGACCGCATACAGGCCCGCCACCGGCTGATTGTCGGCCGCGAGCACCTGGCCGTGCACGTTCGTGCGAATGCCGTCGAAGGTGCCGAGATCGCCCATCAGGACTTTCAGCGCGTAGTACGGGCCCGCGCCGAGCGGCGCCACGCACGGGTTCGGGCGATGGGCCGGATCGGCGAGATAGCGGTTGAACGACGTGGTGCCGCGGCCGAACTCGGGATCCTCGCCGCGCACGGCGCCTTCGTTGTAGCGCCGCACCGTCGCTTCCAGGTTCGCGGCGTCGATGCCCGCCTGCCGCGCGAGCGCCGCGAGCGTGCGGCCCTTCACGAGATAGCCGTTGCGCAGCAGCGGCCCGAGCGGCACCGGCGCGGGCTTCGCGAAGCCCAGCCCGTATTTGCGGATCGTCGCGTGATCGCACACCAGCCACATCGCCGTCTCGGTGTCGCCGCTGCAGGCGTCGATCATCGCCGCGCCGACGTCGTGGTACGAATTCGATTCGTTGGTAAACCGCCTGCCGTGGCGGGTGACGCCGATGATGCCCGGCTTGTAGCGATCGAGCAGATGCGGAAACACGCCGAACCGGCCGTCGCCGAGCGGCACGCGCGATACCGGCATCCACGCGGCCGGCTGCGGATAGCGAATCTCGACCCGGCCGCCGGCACGCTCGGCGAGCTTCGCGCCGTCGCCGGTGTTGCCGGCCGGCACCGGCGACACATGTTCGCCGCCGCGCGCGACGTGCGGATACGCATGCGCGATGCGCGCGACATCGTGCGAGAAGCCGCCGCTGGCCAGCACCACCGCGCGCCGCGCCGTGATCCGATACCCGGCGCCGTCGCCTTCGACCGCCGCACCGACGACGCGCCCGTCGTTCACGACGAGCTCGCGCGCCGCGGTATGCGTGAGGATCGGAATGCCGAGATCCAGGGCCGACTTCGCGAGCCGCGCCGCGAGCGCGTTGCCGCTCGTGATCTGCACGCCGCGCCGATACAGCGCGAGATCCTTCAGGTGCGAAACCAGCCGCTTCGTCACGTACCACGCCGATTTCAGCGACCGCGTCGCATTGAAGAAATGCTTGAGATCCGCGTTGGACGAATTGAACATCATCCCGATGAACGTGATGGTCTTCAGCGGCGGACGCAAGCGCTCGAGATCGCGCCCGAGCCGGCGCGCGTCGTAGGGGGCGGCCACCACCGAGCGACCGATGTCGACGCCGCCCGGCTGGTCCGGGTGATAGTCGGGATAGAGCGTCGGCACGAATTTCACTTCCGTTTCCCGCTCGAAGAATTCGAGCATCCGCGGACCGTGCTCGAGAAACGCCTCGATCGCATCGTCGTCGTGGAACGCACCGGTTTCGCCCCTCAGATAGGCACGCGCGGCCTCCCGCGTGTCGTGCACGCCGTTCGCCGCGGCATGCGGGTTGCCGGGAATCCACAGCACGCCGCCGGAAAAAGCCGTCGTGCCGCCAAAGCAGCCTTCCTTCTCGACGACGATCACGTCGAGTCCGGCCTTGCGTGCGGTGATGGCGGTGGACAGGCCGCCGGCTCCCGCTCCGATCACGAGCAGGTCGCACGTGACATCCTTCGAACGCCGCTGGTCGCTCATCGCGTTCTCCTCCAGTGATAGGGCTGCGCCGCGGCGTCGCTCGACTGGCGACGGCGCGCGGCGCGGGCCAGGTCGTTGAATTACTTCGCGGCGGCGCCGGCTTCGTAGCCCGGGCGCGGCACCAGATCCATCAGCATCGCGTCGAGGCCGCCGTCGACGACGAGCTCCGCGCCGTTCACGTACGCCGCGCGCGGGCTCGCGAGAAACGCGACGACGTTCGCGATGTCGTCGGGGCGGCCGATGCGCCGGCTGGCCGTCATCGCGCTGCGGCGCGCTTCGATGTCGCCGTTCGCGTAGAACGACTCGGACAGCGGCGTGCGGATCATGCCGGGGCACACGGTATTGCTGCGCACGCCGCGCGGCCCCCACTCGGCCGCCAGTTGCCGCGCCAGCATCGCGACGGCCGCCTTGCTGGCGCTGTAGGCGCCGCTGTGCGTCTGCGGATGACGCGCCGCGATGGACGCGACATGCACCAGCGAGCCCGCGCCGCGCGCGAGCATCGCGCGTCCGAACGCTTGCGAGCACAGCATGTAACCCGTCAGGTTGACCTGCAGCATCGCATTCCATGCATCGAGATCGATGGTTTCGATACCGCCGGCGCGCAGCAGGCCCGCGTTGTTGACGAGCACGTCCGCGGGGCCGAGATCGCGCTGCACGCGCTCGGCCGCTTGGGCGACGCTGGCCGGATCGCCGATGTCGCACGCGATCGCGATGGCGTCCGCGCCGCCGGCACGCAGCCGCTCGGCGAGTGCGATCGTCTTGTCCGCATCGCGGTCGAGCAGCGCGACGCGCGCGCCGGCCGCGACGAACGCCTGGGCGATCGACGCGCCGATGCCGCCGGCCGCGCCCGTCACGACGCATGCGTTGCCGTCGAGCTGCAGCCAGTTCGGTTGATGATCGTTTGCCTCGGAAATCATGTTAGTTATCCTTCTGATGCGGTTGTGTCATGTTCCAGTGAATGCCGAACGGATCGTTCGATCCCGGCTGCGATATGTGATGCGCACGCCGCGCCGTTGCGGAAAAGTATAGAAGTGCGGCGCCGGCGAAAACTGGACAAACGCCGCAAGCAGCAGGACAATTTGTACACCGGAGGCGAGACGGCATGAGGAGAATCCCTAACTACGACCTGTACGGCGAATCGGCCCGCCCGCCTTGGTACGACGCGTTCAACTTCGAATGGATACACGAGCGCAGCCGGCCCAACGACTGGCATATCGCCGCGCATCGCCACGATGCGCTATTGCAGATTTTGTACATTCGCAGCGGCAGCGGGCACGTCGTGATCGAAAGCGACAAGCTGCCGTTCGTGCCGCCGTGCCTCGTGCTGCTCCCCGCGCAAACCGTGCATGCGTTCGAGTTCTCGCCGCAGATCGACGGCCTCGTGATCACCGTCGCGCAACGCGCGCCCGATGCGCTGCTGAAGGTGGTCGCGCCCAACGTGCTGCCGGTGCTGCAACGCGCCGCGGTGATTCCCGTCAAGGGGCCGGACGCGAGCGGGTCGATGCTGATGCCGCTGTTCGCATTGCTCGAACAGGAATTTCGCGGCCCGTCGCGCGGCCGCGGCGCGGCGGGCATGGCGCTGCTGGTTGCGTTGCTCGTTCATATCGCGCGCTTGAGCGATCTCGCGGCGGCCCCGTCGCATACGGGCACCGATCGGCGCGGCACGCTGCTGCGGCGCTTTCGCGAGCTGATCGCCACGCATTTTCGCGAACACCAGCCGGTGGAGTTCTATGCCGAACGGCTCGGCGTGACCGCCGCGCAGCTCGCGCGCGTGTGCCGCGACGAACTCGGCATCTCGACGACGGCCGTCATCAACGAACACGTGATTCGCGAGGCGCAGCGCGACCTCGTCTACTCGAACCTGAGCGTCAAGCAGATCGCGCACGAGACGGGCTTCGTCGACAGCGCGTACTTCAGCCGCTACTTCCGCAAGCAGACCGGAATGACGCCCGGCGAATTCCGCGAGTCCGCCCATCGCGACCTGATGCTGGGGCCGTAGCGCACGGCCGGCGGCGCGGACCATCGGCAGCGTTGCAGAACCCTTGCCGTCACGGCATCCCCAATACAACGACGGCTTTCCTCGACACCATCGGAAGCCGCTCAACCGCGGCAACCGCCCCTTGGACCGCTTGCGCGTGAATCCCCTATCCGATGACGAGATCGACGATCTCGACCAGCTCCTGATGTCCGACATCATGTCGGACGAAACCATGACGATCCACACGCTGGACGGATTCCTCACGGCCATCGCGCTCGGCCCCACGACGGTGCTGCCGAGCGAATGGTTGCCGGCCGTGTGGGGATCCACGCCCGAACACGCGCCCGACTTCGAGTCCATCGAGCACGCACAACACGCGTTCAGCCTGGTGATCCGCCACTACAACGGGATCATCGGGACGCTCGAGCGCGATCCGGATGCGATCGCACCGCTGTTGAGTATCCATCGCTACCCGGACGACCCGCACGAGTATCTGGACGGTGAAGCGTGGGCGCTCGGCTTCATGGCCGGCGTCGAACTCCGCCGGGCAGATTGGCAGCCGCTGCTGGACGATGTCCAGGGGAAGGCCTGGCTACGGCCGATTTACCTGCTCGGCGCGGAGGAAATAAGCGACGACGAGCAGTCTCTCGTACGCTGGCCGAACCAGCGTGAACAGCTTTCGGAGCGGATCCCCGACAGCGTCGCATCGATCTACCGTTTCTGGCTGCCGTACCGCCGCGCGATGCACGAGCGGAAACTGGCGACGCCGATCCAGCGGACGACGCCCAGGACAGGCCGCAACGATCCCTGCCCGTGCGGCAGCGGAAAGAAGTTCAAGAAGTGCTGCGGCGCGGCCGGCACGCTGCATTGACGTGACGACCGGCCCATGAACCCATGAGATTGCATCGGCCATGAAGGTGCGGGGATCGCGGCGGAAGCGTTACGGCGTCTGCAGCGTCCCGTCCTTCAGCCGCGTCTGCGTCCAGGTCGTCACCGTGTTTTCGCACGGATATTTCGCGGCCTCCGCTTCATCGATATCGACGCCCAGCCCCGGTTTGTCGTTCGCATACACGTAGCCGTTCCGGAATTCGGGCAGGCCCGGGAATACGTCGAGCAATGCCGCCCTCGGCCCCTTCAGTGCCTGGATCACGAAATTGGGCGGCTCGGTGCCCGACCATTCCTGCACGCCGAAATTGCGCGACGCGAGATCGATATGGATGTTCGCCGCATGCGCCAGCGGCGACATGTCGCCGGGGCCGTGCCACGCCGTTCTCACGCCGAACTGCTCGGCGAAGATCTGCAGCTTTCGGCCGGCCGTGATGCCGCCGATCTGGCTCAGGTGAACGCGGATGAAGTCGATCAGCCGCTCGGTGATCAGAAAGCGCCACTCGTACGGATTGTTGAAAAGCTCGCCTTGCGCAAGCGGCGTGCTCGTCTTCTCGCGCAACTGGCGGATCCATTCGCCCTCCTCCAGCGCGATCGCGTCTTCGAGAAAGAACAGTTCGAACGGTTCGAGTTCGCGCGCGAAGCGGATTGCGTCGACCGGCTTCAGGCGTTCATGCACGTCGTGGCACAGCTCGACGTCGAAGCCGATCTTGCTGCGGATGCCGTCGAACAGCTTCAGCGTGTCACGCATGTATTTCCGGCTGTCGAGATAGACGCCATCGGCCGCGCCGCGCGGTGCGCTCGCCGGCGCGTCGCCGTAGCCGTCGCCGCCGTAGCCGCCGCTCTGGCAGCGGATGTGTGTGATGCCCTGCTCGCGATACTTCTGGATGTTCTCGCACAGCTCGCTCAGGTCGCGGCCATCCGCATGCCGATAGACCGGCACGCCTTCGCGGCACTTGCCGCCGAACAGCTGATACAGCGGCAGGTTCGCCATCTTGCCCTTGAGGTCCCACAGCGCCATGTCGACGCCCGAAATCGCGTTGTTCTCGATCGGGCCGTTGCGCCAGTAAGCGTTCTGGTGCATCAACTGCCAGAGCTCCTCGATGGCTTCGGCATCGCGTCCGATCAGCAGCGGGCGCAAGTATTCCTCGATCACGCATTTGACCGCGACGTGCCGGTACGCGAACGTCGCGCAGCCGAGGCCGTACAGGCCGGGCTGGGCGGTCTCGATCTTGACGACGATCAGGTTGATGCCTTCCGGCGCGGTCAGGATGACCTTTACATCTGTAATCGGGGTGGTCATGGTTGATCTACCAAAATTCTGTCGATGAATCGAACGGGGCGCCGCGTCAGGTGCGGCGCAGCGAGACGGTTGCGTCCCCGGCCGAGCGTTGCTCCGAACGTGCCGGCACCGTGATCATCAGGATCACCGACAGCAGCAGCGCGACCGCCATGAAGATGTAGGACGCCGACGGGCTGCCGGTCGCGCCGTTCAGATAGCCGACGACCCACGATCCGAGGAACGCGCCCAGTGCGCCGCTCGAATTGATGACGCCGATCGCGCCGCCGAGCACGTTGCTCGGAACGAGTTCCGGCACGAGCGCGAAGAACGGCCCGTACGGCGCGTACATCGTTGCGCCCGCCACGACGAGCAGCGTGAACGAGAACCAGAAGTGCGATTCGCCGACCAGGTAGGACCCCACGAGCGCAATCGTCCCCACCAGCAGCAGCGGCCAGACGAACAGCTTGCGGTTGTGCGTCCTGTCCGACAGCCACGATGCCAGCAGCATCAGGATGATCGCGGCGAGATACGGCACGGCGGCGAGCCAGCCCACCGACACGATGTCGATCGTCGCCGCGGATTTGAGAATCGACGGCAGCCACATGATGAAGCCGTAGACGCCGATGCTCCACAGCGCATGAATCGCGCAGCACTTCAGGACGACCGACGAACGGAAAGCAGCCTTGTAGTCGCGCACCGGTGCGATATGCGCCTGCTCGGCTTTCAGGCGCGCATCGAGTTCGGCCTTTTCGGCATCGGTCATCCACGGCGCGTCGGCCGGACGATCCTTGACGGTGAACCACCAGACGACCGCCCATGCAAGCGCCGGCACGCCTTCGATGACGAACATCTCGCGCCATCCGAAGCTGTGGACCAGATAGCCCGACACCACCGACATCCACAACACGGTCACCGGGTTGCCGAGAATCAGGAACGTATTCGCGCGCGAGCGTTCGGTGCGCGTGAACCAGCGGCTGATGTACATCAGCATCGACGGCATGACCGCCGCCTCGACCACGCCGAGCACGAAGCGCAGCACCATCAGCATCGGAATGTTGCTGACCATCCCGGTCGCCGCGGCGCACAGGCCCCACAGGATCAGGCTGAAGAAGATCAGTTTCTTCACGCTGTTGCGCTGCGCGTAGATCGCGCCCGGCACCTGGAACAGGCAGTAGCCGAGGAAAAACAGCGAGCCGATCAGCGACGACATGCCGTGCGTGATGCCGAGATCCTTGTCGATCCCGGCCGCCGCCGCGAAACCGTAGTTGGCGCGATCGAGATACGCGAGGCTGTAGGTGATGAAGATGATCGGCATCAGATACCACCATCTTTGCGGTGCGACGGGTTTGGCGCTTTCCATGATGTCTCCGGATAGGTGTGGCGCGCGGGCGCCCTGATCGGGTTCGGGCTGCCTCGGGGATGGGTTTCGTTCGCGCGGGTCGTTCAAAGGACGGCCAGCCAGCCGCCGTCGACGTAGATGATCTGGCCGTTCACGTAGCTCGACGCCGCCGACGCGAGGTACACGGCCGTGCCGACGAGCTCCTCCGGCTTGCCCCAGCGTTGCGTCGGGTTGCTGTTCCTGACCCATGCATCGAACGCCGCGTTCTCGACGAGCGGCTGGTTCATGTCGGTCAGGATGTAGCCCGGGCCGATCGCGTTCGCCTGGATGTTCGACGACGCCCATTCGGCGCTCATCGCGCGGGTCAGCATCTTGATTCCGCCCTTGGCCGCCGTGTATGCGCCGACCGTCGCGCGCGCGGCTTCGCTCGTGAGCGAGCCGATATTGACGATCTTGCCGCCCGTGCCGCGCGCGATCATGCGCCGCGCCGCCTGCTTCGCGACGATGAACGCGCTCGTCAGATTGGTGTCGATCACGCGCTGCCAGTCGGCCAGTTCGAGCTCGACGAGCGGCTGGCGAAACTGGATGCCCGCGTTGTTGACGACGATGTCGATCCGCACGCCGGCGTCGTCCCATTGCTGGAACGCATCGGCGACGGCCTGCTCGTCGGTCACGTCGAACGCGCGGCCTTGCGCGTCGAACCCTTGGGCCGTGAGTCGGGCGACCGCGGCGGCCACCGTGTCGGGCTGCGTTCCGTTCAGAACGACGCGCGCGCCGGCCGTCGCGAGCCCTTCGGCCAGCGCGAAGCCGATACCGCGCGCCGACCCGGTGACGAGCGCCGTGCGGCCGCTCAGGTCGAATAGTGAAGTCATTTTTTCGTAGTCCTCTCGATGTTCGAAAATCAGGCGCGCGTGCGCCCCTCGCGACCGTCGCCGGTCGCGATGAAGTCAATGCCGGAATTGCCGTTGGCGCGTCAGGCGCGTGTGCGGGTCGCCGCGCGGTTCAGCGCGGCGCGATCCTCGAAGTCCTGCTCGGCGCGCCGGATGAGCGTGAGCACCGCGTGTTCCGCGGCGGCCTCGTCGCCGTTTTCAATCGCGACGCACAGCGCTTCGTGCATCGGCAGCGACCGGGCCGGGCCGCCCGCGATCTCCGAACTAAGCTCGAAGCTCGTCTGCAGGATGGACGACAGCGCGTTCTGCATCTGCTGGACGAACTGGTTGTGGCAGGCGGTGAGGATCGCGCCGTGAAACGCGAGATCGGCCGGCACATATTCGCCGTCGCCCGCGACCGCGCGCGCCATCGCCCGGTACGCGCGCCGGATCGCGATGCGATCTTCATCGGTCGCGCGCCGGGCGGCGAGCCGGGCGGCGTTCGGTTCGATGATCAGGCGCAGCTCCATCAGGTCCTGGATCAGCCCTTCATCGACCGTGCCCGCGCGGGCGCGCCACGTGATGACGTCCGGATCGAACAACTGCCATTGCGCGCGCGGCAGCACGACCGTGCCGTAGCGGCGGCGCACTTGCAGCATCCCTTTCGCGGACAGCGACTTGACCGTTTCGCGGATGGTGATGCGGCTGACCTGCAGCTGTTCGGCGAGTTCGTCCTCGGACGGGAGGACGTCGCCGGGCGCCAGCTGGCCCGAGCAGATCTGCTCGCCCATCTGGTTCAGTACCTGACGGTGTAGGGTCGCCATGAATGCCCTCTAGATCATACGTATGATGTAGAAAGATAAACGCATGGGTTTCCGCATGCAACCTGGGGTTCTCCCGAAGGGAGGCGGGAGGGAGGTTTCGTGCGGTGGGGACGTCGAACAACGGGTTGCGCGGCAGTCTGGCCGGCTTATTGGGCGGGTTGGTCAGGCGGCATTGGGCCATCAACTGTCACTTGCCAGGGACCCGATACAGACCTTCAACTTCGTGCGTTGCCGGAGGGCGCCGCGCGTTTCCTGGCCCGATCATTGAAGTAGCGAGCACGTTCATCGGGTCGCAGCCCGGCGTTGTCGGCGGCTAGCGCATATTCTCGGCGCCCTCATCCAAGACGTAGATGCGGACGGCTACCGGTGATGAACCCCGCGTGGTGTGCGCGGGGAACGGGATCAAAAATTGCCGCCCTCAAACAAGGGTCCGGATTGAGTTGCTGATTCCGCGTGCGCACTCGATCACCGCAGGCGCCATGCGTGCTTCTGCTTCCGCCAGCGTCCACCGGCTCGTGGGCGCGACAACGTGAACCGCGCCCACCGGCCGGCGCTCCCCGTCGAGCACAGGCGCCGCGACCGTCATATCACCGATGAACAGTTCCTCGCGATTCGATGCGTAGCCATTGCGCCGCCCCAGTGCAAGCCGCGTCTCGATCTCGTCGAGATCCGTTACCGTGTACTGCGTATGCGCGACGCGATCACTGGCCAGCAGCAGCGCGCGTGACTCGTCTTCCGGGAGCGCTGCCAGATAGGCCCGCCCCGACGCCGTGCAGTACATCGGAATGCGGCTGCCGATCGGCATGTGAATCGGCACGAACTTCATACACACGAAGCGCGCCACGTAGACCATGTCGGTGCCATCCGGCTCGGTCAGATTGCTCGTCTCGCCGGTCACGTTGGTGAGCTCGGACAGAAAAGGGTTGGCGACGTCGATCAACGTGTCGGCGGCCAGATAATTGAAGCCGATCTGCATCACGCGTGGCGCCAGTTGATAGCGCCGGGTACGAGGGTGCTTTCTCACATAGCCGAGCTTCTCCAGCGTGTAGATCATGCGCTGCGCGGAGCTTTTCGTGATGGACGTTGCCTCTGCGACTTCAGGCAGCGTCATCGACCTGCGCTGCGCACTGAACGCGCGCAACACCGCAATCCCCTTCTCCAGCGACTGATTGAACAGCGCGTCCGGCGTTTCGTCCGGCTCCGGGGGCGCTTCCGGCGGTGCGCCGAGCGTCTTGCGTGTCATGGATTCACCCAATTGTTCTAGCGTGACACCGAGTCTATCATATCGAATATCGATACGCAAAATTCATTTGTCGATATTTTTGATTCGAATATCATGCTTCAACTGATGTGTACCGATACTTCGATCAGCCGTCGTCAATTCGTGGAGGGACCTCATGTTCAAGTTCGCCAAACGCTTCGCCCGTGTCTTTGCAACAGGTTTGCTGCTCGCCGGTGCGCCGGCCTTGTCGGTGGCTGCCCCCACGTACGAGGTCGGAGCGACGGCCACCGGTGTGCCGTTCACCTTTCTCGATGTGAAGAGCAATTCGATTCAGGGTCTCCTGGTCGATGCGATTACTGCAACCGGCAAGGCTGCGGGATTCGACGTGAAGATCCAGCAGACGACCTTCTCCGCGCTGATTCCGTCGCTGACCACGAAGAAGATCGACATCATCTCGGCGGCCATGCTGAAGACGGCGGCTCGCCAGCAGGTCGTCGATTTCTCCGACACCGTGTACTCCTATGGCGAAGGTCTGATCGT
This sequence comes from Burkholderia anthina, assembly GCF_902498995.1. Taxonomy (GTDB): domain Bacteria; phylum Pseudomonadota; class Gammaproteobacteria; order Burkholderiales; family Burkholderiaceae; genus Burkholderia; species Burkholderia anthina. The sequence continues at coordinate 152,623 of NZ_CABVLY010000004.1, read as the reverse complement.
GCGCGCCGACGATAAAGGCCGGTACACATCCATGGACGACCTCAAGGGCGAAGTCGTCGGCGCGCAAGTGGGTACCGCATTCGTCGACGCGTTGAACAAGAAAGGCATCTACAAGGAAGTGCGGACCTACGATTCAGTCGCCGACATCATGCGTGACGTCGCGCTCGGCCGCATCAAGGCGGGTTTCGGCGACAAGCCGATTCTGGCCTACCAGCTTCAGCACAATCCGAATCCGCAATTGCGTCTCGTTGCCGAATACCAGCCGTCGGTGAAAGGCCAGTTGTGTTTCGTCGTGCGCAAGGGTGACGCGGCGACGCTGGAGCAACTGAACGCCGGCATCAAGAAAATCAAGGCCGACGGCACACTGACGGAGATCATCAAGAAGTGGCAGGTGGAATGACGTGACGTCGTTTTCAGCATAAGGATTAGTCGCCATGTTCCTCGAAAGCGCCATCGAGTTTCTGCCCATCCTGCTGAAGGGCGCGGTCATCACGATTGAGATCACCTTCTGCTCGTTTGTCCTAAGCACGGTGCTCGGCCTGTTACTCGCGCTGATGCGCGTGTCCCAGATCCGCATCGTCTCGAACGCTGCCGCGACTTTCATCAACGTCATCCGGGGGCTGCCAATTATCGTTCAGCTCTTCTACATTTACTTTGTGTTGCCCGATCTCGGCGTGCAGTTGTCGGCGTTCCAGGCGGGCTTCATCGGTCTCGGCATCGCCTACTCGGTGTATCAGGCGGAAAACTTTCGCGCGGGCATCCAGGCGATCGATCACGGGCAGATCGAAGCGGCGCAGTCCATCGGTATGCGCGGCGCGATGATCATGCGGCGCGTGGTGTTGCCGCAAGCGTTCCGGATCGCATTGCCGCCGTATGGCAATACCCTCGTCATGATGCTCAAGGACTCGTCGCTTGCGTCGACGATCACCGTCGCCGAAATGACGCGCGCGGGGCAGCTCATCGCGTCGTCGACGTTTCAGAACATGACGGTATTCACGCTGGTCGCGCTGCTCTACCTTGCGCTCAGCCTGCCGCTCGTCTATGGCTTGCGGCGGATCGAACGCCGCCTCGGTTCGAAGGGAAAACGATGATCAAGGTCGACTCGATTCACAAGCGCTTTCACGATCAGCACGTGCTGAAGGGCGTCAGCCTGAGCGTCGAACGCGGCCAGGTTGTCTGTCTGATCGGTCCGTCGGGGTCGGGAAAATCGACACTGCTTCGATGCATCAACGGACTGGAGCGGCATGACGCCGGCACGATCACGGTCGAAGGCAACGTCGTCGACGCGAAGTCGAAGCGGATCCACGACTTGCGTGCCCAAGTCGGCATGGTGTTTCAGCGCTTCAATCTGTTTCCGCATCGCACCGCGCTCGAAAACGTGTTCGAGGGTCCCGTGTTCGTCAAGAAACAAACGCGCGCACATGCCCGCGAGCGGGCGCGGCATCTGCTCGACAAGGTCGGTCTCTCGCACCGGATGGACGCTTACCCGGCTGAAATGTCGGGCGGCCAGCAACAGCGCGTGGCGATTGCGCGTGCACTGGCGATGGAACCGAAAGCGATCCTGTTCGACGAGCCGACTTCGGCACTTGACCCGGAATTGGTGGGCGAAGTGCTCGGCGTGATGCGGCAGCTCGCAGACGACGGCATGACCATGATCGTCGTCACGCATGAAATGGGCTTTGCTCGTGAAGTGGCGGATCGGGTCTGCTTTCTTCACGACGGTACGATCCATGAGGAAGGAACAGCAGCCGATCTGTTCGAACGTCCGCGCAATCCTCGCACCCGCGAGTTTCTCGGCAAGATGCCTGCGTTTACCGAAGCATTCCGGATTTGAGTACCGCCATGAGCCTGGTTGAATTTGCCAAGCCGTTGCCTCCTTCCCTCTGGGCGGCAACGGCGGAACCCGCCGTCGATTCCCCGCCGCTCGATGGTTCGGTCACAGTGGACGTGACGATCGTAGGTGCCGGTTATACAGGTTTGTCGACTGCCTTGTATCTGGCGGAACTGGGCTTGCGCGTCTGCGTGATCGATGCAAACGAGCCCGGTTGGGGCGCGTCCGGCCGCAATGGCGGCCAAGTGATCCCTGGCCTGAAATACGATCCCGATGAACTCATACGGCGCTACGGCCCACGCGAAGGCGCGGTGCTTGTGCAGATGGCGGGCGGTGCCGCGGATACGGTGTTCGACCTGATCGAGCGCCACGGCATTCAGTGCAATGCGACGCGCGCCGGCTGGATACAGCCTACCCATTCGACCAAGCTGCTCGGCACGCTGCACGCTCGGGCGCGGCAGTGGGAGTCGCGCGGCGCGCGGGTCGAGCTGCTCGACCGCGCACAGATATCGAGCCGGCTCGGCACGGACGCATTCGTTGGCGGCTGGGTCGACCTGCGCGCGGGCAGCGTGCATCCGTTGAGCTACGCGCGCGGCCTCGCACGCGCGGCGCAAAAGGCAGGCGCGGCGATCCACGGTGGAACGTGTGCCGCGAGCGTCGAGCGCGGTCCGGCAGGCTGGCGAATTCGCACGGCACGGGGGCCGCTCATTGATTCGAAGCAGATTCTGCTGGCCACCAACGGTTATACCGATGGCCTGTGGCCAAGCCTCGCCCAATCGGTGATCGCGGCGAACAGCTTCGTTGTCGCAACGAAATCGCTGCCCGATGATGTCGGCGCCACGATCCTGCCCGGCGGCGAAGTGGCTTCCGATTCGCGGCGCCTGCTGCTCTATTTCCGCAAGGATGCGCATGGGCGCCTGCTGATGGGCGGACGCGGTCCGTTTCGCGAGCCTCGCAACGCGGCGGACTGGACCCATCTCGAGCGTGCGGCACAGTTGATGTTTCCACAATTGAAGGGCATCGAATACGAGTACCGATGGGCTGGCCGCATCGCCATTACACGCAATTTCTTGCCGCACGTGCACCTGCCGGCGGAGGGCATGACGATCGCGCTCGGCTACAACGGGCGCGGCATTGCAATGGCGACGACCTTAGGCAAGCATCTGGCCGCCTTGATCGGCGGGAAGACACGTCGCTTCCCGCTTCCGCCCACGTCGATCAAGCCCATTCCATTCCATGCGTTGCAGCGGTTCTACATCAGTGCGGGTGTGGCATGGTATGGACTGCTCGACGCACTGTCATGAACGCGAGTTCAGACATGCCGACCGGCCACGCGCGTCACGTCCCGAGTCCGAACGTTTTTTGGAGGCAATGCGCAAAGCGTCAGCGCCGATGTGCTGCATCAGTACCTGGATGACCGCCGAACATTCGAAGGCGGACATCGATGGACCCGAGGATCGGATAGCCGCTTCGAGTCGGCAAGCGACGTCCACGAAACTCCACGAAGAATTTTTTTCGGCCGGAGTCGAAATCCCCGCGATCAAACCGCCATGCACAGATATTTGATGACCAGATAGTCATCGATCCCGTAGTGCGACCCTTCGCGCCCCAGCCCCGACTGCTTCACGCCGCCGAACGGCGCGACCTCGTTCGAAATCAGCCCCGTGTTGATCCCCACCATCCCGTATTCGAGCTGCTCGGCAACCCGCCACACGCGCCCGGCATCGCGGCTGTAGAAGTAAGCGGCCAGCCCGAACTCGGTGTCGTTGGCGAGCTTCACCACTTCTTCGTCGCTCGAGAAGCGGAACAGCGGCGCGAGCGGCCCGAACGTTTCCTCTCGCGCGACGTCCATCCGCGCGGTGGTGTTCAGCAGCACCGTCGGCTCGAAGAAGCCCTGCCCGAGTACGTGCCGCTTGCCGCCGGTCGCGAGCGTCGCGCCTTTGCCGAGTGCATCGGCGATGTGCGCTTCGACCTTGGTCAGCGCCGCGTCGTTGATCAACGGCCCCAGCGTCACGCCGCTTTCGGTGCCGTGCCCGACCTTCAGGCCCTTCACCGCCTCGACCAGCTTCGCGGCGAATGCGTCGTACACCCGGTCATGCACGTAGAAGCGATTGGTGCACACGCACGTCTGCCCGTTGTTGCGGTACTTCGACGCGATCGCGCCGGCCACGGCGGCATCCAGATCCGCATCGTCGAACACGATGAACGGTGCGTTCCCGCCCAGTTCGAGCGTCACCTTCTTCACCGTCGGCGCGCTTTGCGCCATCAACAGCCGGCCGACGCCCGTCGATCCGGTAAACGAAAGCTTGCGCACCACCGGGCTGCTCGTCATGGCACCGCCGATCGCCTTCGGGTCGCCGGTGACGATATTGAGCACGCCCCTCGGCACGCCAGCGCGCTCGGCCAGCACGGCCAGCGCGAGCGCCGAGAACGGCGTGGCTTCGGCGGGCTTCACGACGATCGGGCAGCCGGCGGCCAGCGCCGGCCCGACCTTGCGCGTGATCATCGCGTTCGGGAAATTCCACGGCGTGATCGCCGCGCACACGCCGACGGGTTCCTTGACCACCACCAGGCGCTTGTCCGACGCGGGCGTGGCGAGCGTATCGCCCGCCACGCGCTTGCCTTCTTCGGCGAACCATTCGATGAACGACGCCCCGTAGACGATTTCGCCCTTCGCCTCGGCCAGCGGCTTGCCCTGCTCCGCGGTGAGGATCAGCGCGAGATCGTCCGCGTGTTCGATCATCAGCTCGTACCAGCGGCGCAGGATGCGCGCACGCTCCTTCGCCGTCGTCGCACGCCACGCCGGCCATGCGGCGTTCGCGGCATCGATCGCGCGCGATGTCTCGGCTTCGCCCATCAACGGGACGCTGCCGAGCGTTGCGCCCGTTGCCGGGTCGATCACGCCGAAGCTTGCGCCCGAGTCGGCCTCGCACCATCGACCGTCGATGTAAGCGTGCTGGCGCAACAGCGCCGGATCCTTCAACAGCGTATTCAATTCCACGATCGTTCCTTCCGGAGATAAAAATGCGTGTGTCGGACCGGGCATGGCCTGGTCCATAAAAATTCAATCGCCGCGCGACTGCGATTCAGTCGCGTCATTTCGCAATGCGAACGAGCGTCATCCCGTGAAAACCGGATTCCATGCGATGCTCATCGCGTCATCCACCGCGAATCCGAGCGCATCATCCCGCCTGACGCCACGAAGCGCTCTCGTGCCCCTGAGCCAGCAGCTTGCGTGCGATCTCGGCCACGCGGTGTACGTGTGCGATGGCCGCCTCGCGCGCCGCGGCGCCATCGCCCGACGAGATCCCCGCGAGAATCGCGCGCATTTCGTCGACCGCCTGCGTGCCGCGATCGTCGGAAGCGATCGTCAGCGCACGCAAGCGGTTGATGCGTGCGGTCAACGACTGCACGATCTCCCACGCGACGTGCTTTTTTCCGGCGCTGAACATGCGCTCGTAGAAAGCCGACGTAAGCGCCTTCACCGCCTGATGATCCTGGGCGTCGAACGCGGCCCGGATGGTGTCGATGCAGGCCGCCAGATCCGCGACGAGCGCCGCGTCGGCATGCTGCGCGCAGGCCATCGCCGCCTCGCCCTCCAGCAGCGCGCGGATTTCGTAGATCTCGGCCGCCGTGGCGAAGTCGAGCACCGCGACGATCGGCCCCTGGTTCGGTACCGAATCGACGAGGCCTTCCGTTTCCAGATGCCGCAGGACCTCGCGCACGACCGTTCGGCTCACGCCGAGAATCTCGCACAGCGAGCGTTCGACGAGGCGCTCGCCCGGCTGGAAATGCGCGTCCAGGATGGCGTTGCGCATTTTCTCGAGCGCAAGCTCCCGCAGCGTGGCGGCGGGCCGCTGGACTTTCAGTGACGGCAGTGCGGGACGCATGATCGTCGCCGTCAGGCTTGCGCGAACAGGCGCACGTCGCGCGCGTCCCAGTCGACCCGCGCCTGCGCGCCGATCACGATGCCGCTGTCGTGGCGATGCGCGGCCGGCATCCGGATCGAGATCTCCTGCTGCCACGGCGTCGCCACCGCGTAGTGCATCGCATCGCCGAGATAGGTGACGTCGCGCACGGTCACCGGCAGGCCCGCCGCGCCGCCCGAACCGCCAGCGTGTTGCAGCGAGCTCAGCCGCATCTGTTCCGGGCGGATCATCAGCGCGCCTTCGTCGCCGACGGCGAGCGTCGGGTGGAACACGTCCGACGCCGTTTCGAGGCCGTTGGGCAGCACGCCGCTCATGCGGCCGCCGCTGTGCTTCGTCACCTTGACCGGCAGGAAATTCGAGTTGCCGATGAAGCTCGCGACGAAACGCGAAGCCGGGTTCGCATACAGTTCCTCGCCGGTGCCGACCTGCTCGATGCGGCCCTGGTTGAACACGGCGATGCGATCCGACAGGCGCAGCGCTTCCTCCTGATCGTGCGTGACGTACAGGATCGTCACGCCGGTTTCCTGGTGAATGCGGCGCAATTCGAGCTGGATTTCCTCGCGCAGCTTCTTGTCGAGCGCGGAAAGCGGCTCGTCCATCAGCAGCACGGGCGGATCGTAGGCCAGCGCGCGTGCGATGGCGACGCGCTGCTGCTGTCCGCCGGAGAGCTGCGCGGGCATGCGGTCGCGGCACTCGGCCAGATGCACGAGCTTCAGCATCTGCTCGACTTTCGCGCGGATGTCGGCTTCAGGCCGGCGGCGCACGCGCAGCGGAAACGCGACGTTCTCGCCCACGGTGAGATGCGGGAACAGCGTATAGCGCTGAAACACCATGCCGATGTGGCGCTGGTTCGGCGCGACCGACAGCAACGACTTGCCGTCGAGCAGCACGCGTCCGTCGGTCGGCGCCTGAAAGCCCGCGACGATGTAGAGCGTCGTGCTCTTGCCCGAGCCGGACGGCCCGAGGAAGGTCATGAATTCGCCCTTGCGCACGTCGAGCGAAACCTGGTCGATCGCGACGACATCGTCATAGGTCTTGCGCAGGCGCTGGATTTGCAGGAAAGCAGTCATGGCGGTTACCCTCAGTGAGCGCGTGCGCGGCGCACCACGGCGCCCGCCAGCATCAATACGGTCGTCAATCCGACGAGCAGCGACGACGCGGCCGCCACGACGGGAGTCAGGTCTTGCCGCAAGGTCGCCCAGATCCGCACGGGCAGCGTTTGCAGCGTCGGGCTCGACATGAAGATCGACACCACGACTTCGTCCCACGACGCGAGGAACGCGAAGATCGCGGCGGCGAACAGGCCGAGCCGGATCGCGGGCAGCGTGACGCGCAGCTTCACCGTGAGCGGCGACGCGCCGCAGATCAGCGCGGCGTCCTCGAGCGCGGTGTCGAAGCTCACGAGCGAGTTGCTGATCGAGATGATCGAGAACGGCAGCGCGATGATCAGGTGGCCGATCACGAAGCCGGTCATCGTGCCGTTCAGGCCGATGCGCAGGAAGAACGCATAGAGTGCGACGGCGAGCACGACGACGGGCAGCACCATCGGCGTGAGGAAGAAGCCCCGCACCGCCTCGCGGCCGCGAAACGTGCCGCGCACCAGCGCCAGCGACGCGAGAAAGCCGATCGACACCGACAGCGCGGTGACGATCACGGCCAGCTTCACGCTGGTCAGCAGCGAATCGATCCAGCCCGCATCGGTGAACAGCTGCCGATACCATTCGAGCGTCCAGCCCGGCGGCGGGAAGATCAGCCACTGCGAATCGCCGAACGACAGCGCGACGATGAAGACGATCGGCAGCAGCAGAAACAGCGAGACGGCCGCGCCCACGGCCACGAGTATCCAGCGCAGCGCGCCCAGGCGATCGAAATCGAGCAACATGTCAGTCCTCCCGCCGGGCCGCCCCAAGGGAGGCTGACGCCCCCTTGGGGGGCAGCGAACGTAGTGAGCGTGGGGGGTGTTTCATCTCAGCGGCCTCCCGCGGTGGCGCGCGCACTGCCCGCAAAGCGCAGTTGCAGCGCATAGAGCCCGAGCGTCACGGCGAGCAGCACGCAAGCCGCGGCACCGGCGAGGCCCCAGTTCAGCAGTTCCTGCACGAGCTGCGCGATGAGCTCGGCAAGCATCATGTACGACGGGCCGCCCAGCAGCGTGGGCGTGACGAAGTAGCCGAGCGCCATCACGAACACCATCAGCGCGCCCGACGCGACGCCCGGCATCGCGAGCGGCACGAGGATGCGCCAGAATGCCTGCCAGCGGCTCGCGCCGCACACGGCCGCCGCGCGCAGCGTCGACGGGTCGATGCCGCGCAGCGTCGCATGCAGCGGCATCACGAGAAACGGCAGCATGATGTACGTCATGCCGATCGTCACGCCGGTGAGGTTGTTCACGAGCGACAGCGGCTCGTGGATCACGCCGATCGCCATCAGCGCGCGGTTGATCGGCCCGGTCTCCTGCAGCAGCACCATCCATGCGAACGTCCGCGCGAGCAGGTTGGTCCACATCGACAGCAGCAGGATCGCGAACAGCACGGCGCTGAGCTTGCGCGGCGCGATGGCGAGCAGCCACGCCATCGGAAAGCCGACTAGCAGCGTGACGAGCGTCACGACCGTCGCGACGAGAAACGTATTGCCGAACACGCGCAGATACGTCGTCGAGCCGAGCAGTTGCTGGTAGTTGTGCAGCCCGGCCGTCGGCTCGAGCACGCTGCGCAACAGCAGCGACAGCACCGGCAACAGGAAGAAGATCGCGAGCAGCAGCATCGCGGGCGCCAGCAGCCGGATGCTGCGCCAGTCGCGCCGCTTGCGCGCGGCCGCCGCGGGCGGATGCGCGACGGTACTCAGTACGTTGGGCATGGTGTCTCCTGTGTCGGCCGGCGTCGGCGCGTCCGCGCCCGATACCCCGGCCCCATGCGGATTCGTTGGTCGACCCGGCCGGCTCGCTTCGATCTGCAATCCTGACCGACATGCGTGCCGGCGCGATCGTGACGGGCCGGCTTACTTCGATTGCCACGCGTACCAGCGCTTCGCGATCGCGTCGCGGTTCTCCGCCCAGTACTTCATGTCGAGATTGATCTGCGAGGTCTTGTACTGGTCGGGCAGCGTCTTCGCGATCGCCGGCGGCATCAGCGCGGCCGACTTCACGTTGATCGGCGCATAGCCCGTATCGGCCGCGAATTTCGCCTGCGCCTGCGCGCTCGTCGCGGCGGCCAGGAACTTCATCGCCGCGTCGCGATGCTTCGCGCCCTTCGGAATCACGAGCATGTCGGCGGCGGTCAGGTTCTGGTTCCACGAAATGCCCACCGGCACGCCGGTCTGCGCCAGCGCATGCAGCCGGCCGTTCCAGAACATGCCGATCGGCGCCTCGCCCGACGCGAGCAGCTGCTGCGACTGCGCGCCGCCGCTCCACCAGACGATGTCGCCCTTGATCGAGTCGAGCTTCTTGAACGCGCGGTCGAGATCGAGCGGATACAGCTTGCTGGGCGCCACGCCGTCGGCGAGCAGCGCGATTTCGAGCACGCCCGGCGCCGACCACTTGTAGAACGTGCGCTTGCCCGGGAAGCGTTTCGTATCGAACAGGTCCGCCCAGGTTTGCGGCTGCGCGGCGGTGTACTTCGCCTTGTTGTAGCCGAGCACGAACGAGTAGTAGAAGCTGCCCACCGCGGACGTCGTCGTGAAGCGCGGGTCGAGGTCGGCCTTGTTCACCACCGCGTAGTCGATCGGCTCGATCAGGCCGGCCTTTTGCGCGGCGTACGCGAAGTCGCCCTCGACGTCGACCACGTCCCAGCTGACGTTGCCGCTCTCGACCATCGCCTTGAGCTTGCCGTAGTCGGTCGGCCCGTCCATCAGCACGTTGATGCCGCTCGCCTGCGTGAACGGCTGCGCCCAATCCTTCTGTTGCGACGACTGGGTCGTGCCGCCCCAGCTCGTGAACACGATCGGGTCCGCGGCCAGTGCCGGCGCCGTGCAAAAGGCGGCCAACGGCACGATACAGGCCAGACGCGATGCTGCAAGACGCGGGATGCTTCTGCTGCTCATGGTCTCTCTCCAAGGGGAAACGGATGCGGCTCGCGGCCACCGGGGCGGCGGTCATTCGAGCGCGCGTATTCAGGCCGGCGACGTCAGCCGCGCCGGCTTCTCGATCTTGTTTTCATGGCTTCGCCGCGGTCGCGCGGGCATCGCCGCGGCCCGCGCGCGGCACGCCGGCATCGGCCGGCGCCGTCAATGCGCGTGGGCCAGCGCCTGGACCGTCCCGGCGTCCGAATCGCCGACGTAGATGCCGTACGCGTCCTGCCTGCGTTCGCGCACATAGCGTTCGAGCATCGAGCGCACGGCGTGATCGGCGATCTCGTCCCACGGAATCTGCCAGAGCGGCACGATGCGAATGCTGTCGTCGAACCACGGCGAACCGGTGGGAATCACGCGGCCGCGGTAATAGACGTGGACGCCCGGCTCGCGCTCGCCGGCCGCCTCGAACACGGCAAACAGGAAGTCGAGATGCGCGTTGAGGCCGAGCTTCGCGAGCACGCCGCGCAGGCTCGTCGCGTCGCTCGCCGGCTCCAGCTTGATGCCGGTCGGCAAGCGCAGGCCTTGCGGCGTATCGACGAGCACGAGCCCGTCGCGATGTTCGAGAATCGCGCCGACATGCGTACGCGCGCCGGCGGCGGACAACGCATCCTGCGACAGGCTGAAATTCACGTACGCGCCCCGGCAATAGCCGAGCGGCGACGCATTCGTCTGCACGAAATCGACCACGCGCCCGATCAGGATGATGTGGTCGCCCGCGTCCACGACGTCATGCGTGCGGCAGTCGAAGCTCGCCGCCGCGTCGTGGATCACGGGGGCGCCGGTCTTGCGCGTGCCCCACGGCACTTGCGCGAACTTGTCCTGCGCCTTCGACGCGAACACGCCCGATACGTCCGCCTGGTTTTCCGCGAGCACGCTCACCGCAAACCGTTGCGTGGCAGAGAACACCGCGTGGCTCGACGCCGTCTTCGCGATGCACACGAGGATCAGCGGCGGGTCGAGCGATACCGACGTGAACGAGTTCGCGGTGAAGCCGCGCGGCGACCCGTCGGGCTGGATCGTCGTGACGACCGTCACGCCGGTGACGAACGCCCCCAGCGCGCGCCGGAATCCAGCGGTATCGAATGCCTGCTCGGCGATTTGCCCGGTCATCGACTCGGTCATGACGTGCTCCCGTGATCACTCGTTACTCGATGAGATTATGGTATTCCATCTTATGACCCACAACAATGCTCGTCGTATTATGGAATACCATGAGTCGAAACGGCAGAAGAAACCGGACAAAACACCGCGCAAAACAAAAGGCCGCCGGCATTGCATGCCGGCGGCCTGTGCTGGTTGAGCCACGCGGGCCGAGGCCCGCGCGCGTGATGCGGTCAGTCGTCGGTTGGCGCGTCGCCCTGCTGCGCGAGCGCCGACAACGCCAGCTCAGAAACCCGCTTGATGTGCGCGGCGGACGCGGCCGATGCCGCGTCGCCGTCGCGCCGCTCGATCGCGTCGAGCAGGCGATTCATCTCGCTGTTCGAATCGCTGCCGCGGCCCGGCATCGCGATGGTCAGTGCGCGCAACCGGTTGATGCGCGCGTTGAGCGTCTTGACGACCGTCAGCGACACCTGTTTGCCGGCGGCCTCGAACAGCGTTTCGTAGAAGCGCTCGGTGTATTCGAGCACGCGCGGCAGTTCCTGCTGTTCGAACGCCGCTTCGATCGTCGCGCGGATCTCGCGCAGTTGCTGCACCACTTCGGGCGTCGCGCTTTCCGCACAGGCGCGCGCCGCATTCGCTTCGAGCAGGCCGCGCAACTCGTAGATCTCGCCCACTTGCGCCGGATCGAGCCGCGCCACCACCGGGCCTTGCCGCGATACCGTCTCGACGAGCCCTTCGGTTTCCAGATGCCGCAGCACCTCGCGCACCACCGTGCGGCTCACGCCGAGCTCGTCGCACAGCGTGCGTTCGACGAGCCGCGCGCCCGGCCGGAAATACCCCTGCACGATCGCGCCGCGCAGTTTGTCGAGCGTCAGCTCGCGCAGGGTTTTGGCATTGCGGTCGATCTTGAGGTCTTGCATGGGCGGCACTCGGAAAACGATTGTTCGATTATGGCCCGCCACCGGCCAGATGCCGGGCGCGGACATGGAATGCCATATTATGACCTAACTGTCATCGCGCTTTCCATACCGCGCCCGCCGTGGCGCCGTCAGTCCTCCAGCCCCTCGACGATCGCGACCTGCGCGCGGCAATGCCCGTCGCGCTTCGCCTTGGCCGCCTGATATTCCGGCGAGTGATAACAGGCGAGCGCCGTTTGCATGTCTGCAAACCGGATCACCACGTGGCGCTCGAACGCGTCCCCCTCCAGCACCTGCGATGCGCCGCCCCGCGCGAGAAAAACGGCGCCGAACTTCCTGAACGCCTGCGGCGCGATATCCGTGTAGTCCTTGTATTTCGCGGGGTCCAGCACTTGCACGTGGGCAATCCAGTACGCAGTCATTTTCATCTCCAGGGTCGGGAATGGTCGGGACACGGGTTAACACTCATGGCATGCCGTAACATGGTATACCACAATGAATCCCACAATCAACGCACGAAAGGAAGGTGCCATGAGCCTGATTCGGAAATCCGTCCTCCATGTCGAGACGCTCTACGTGGATGGCGACAAGGTCGCTGCCAAACCGCTGAAGATGATCGGCGCGGTCGCCGTGATCAAGAACCCGTGGGCCGGCCGCGGGTACGTCGAGGACCTGTCGCCGGAGATTCGCGCGATCGCGCCGCAGCTCAGCGAACACCTGACCCGGCTGATCCTCGACGAAGCCGGTTCGGGCGACGCGGTCGAAGCGTTCGGCAAGAGCGCGATCGTCGGCCTCGACGGCGAAATCGAGCACGCGTCCGCGCTGATCCACACGCTGCACTTCGGCAATACCTATCGCACGGCCGTCGGCGCGAAGTCGTACCTCGCGTTCAACAACACGCGCGGCCCGGCCAATGCGCCGCTGCTGATCCCGATGATGGACAAGAACGACGAAGGCCGTCGCTCGCATTACCTGACGCTCCAGTTCTCGATTCCGGACGCCCCGGCCGCCGACGAACTGGTCATCGCCATCGGTGCCGCCACCGCCGGCCGCCCGCATCACCGCATCGGCGACCGCTACAAAGATCTCGCAGAGCTCGGAAATGACGTCAAGAACCCTGCAGCTGTCAAATAATCGCGTCGCGCACTACCTCGACCACGGTGCCGGCGAGCCGCTGGTGCTGATTCACGGCGTGGGGATGCAGGCGAGCGCGTGGTATCCGCAAATCGACGATCTGTCGCATGAATGCCGCGTGATCGCGGTCGACATGCCGGGCCACGGCGCAAGCGATGCGCTCGACGCCAGCGCCGAGTTGCAGCAGTTCGTGCAGTGGGCGATCGAGTTCATCGAGGCGTTGCACGTCGGCCCGGTCAACCTGGCCGGCCACTCGATGGGCTCGCTGATCGCCGCGGGCGTCGCCGTCACGCGGCCCGATCTGGTCAAGCGCGTGGCAGTCCTGAACGGCGTATACCGCCGCACGGAGCAGGCGCGCGAAGCCGTGCTGCAACGCGCCGCCGAACTGCGCTCGGGCACCATCGACGTGGATACGCCGCTCAGGCGCTGGTTCAACGCCGACGAAGCGCAGCAAGCCGCCGCGCGGAAAGTGGAAGCGTGGCTGCAGTCGGTCGACCTCGCGGGCTACGCCACCGCGTACAGCGCGTTCGCGAAGGGCGACGAAGTGTATGCGGACGGCTGGCACCGGATTGCGTGCCCCGCCCTCGTGCTCACCGGCTCGGACGACCCGAATTCGACGCCCGAGATGGCCATGCAGATGGCGCAGGCCGCGCATGACGGCAAGGCCGTCGTGATCGAGCACGAGCGCCACATGGTGAACCTGACCGCGCCCGAGCGCGTCAATCGCGCCCTGCGAGCCTGGTTGCAGACCGAGCCCCAGGCGGAACCCCTGAAATCGGAAGTGTGAACATGAGCCAAGTAACCCGCCAGGAAGCCCCGACGCTCAACACCCGCGAACTGCGCGATGCGTTCGGCGCGTTCATGACCGGCGTGACGATCGTCACCACCACCGGCGACGACGGCCAGCCGCTCGGCTTCACCGCGAACTCGTTCTCGTCGGTGTCGCTGGACCCCGCGCTGCTGCTCGTGAGCATCGCGAAGACGTCGAGCAATTTCCAGACGTTTTCCACCACGGGCCATTTCGCGATCAACATTCTCGCGGAGGGGCAAAAGGAACTGTCCAATATCTTTGCGCGGCCGAGCGACGACCGCTTCGCGAAGGTCGGCTGGCACCTGAGCGCGCATCGCAATCCGCTCGTCGACGACGTCAGCGCGTGGTTCGACTGCACGACGCACGCGGTGATCGACGCGGGCGATCACGCGCTCATCGTCGGCAAGGTCGAGGCGTTCCATTCCGCCGGTTACGCGGGGCTCGGCTATTACCGCGGCGGGTATTTCACGCCGGCGAAGCTGTCGGCCGAAGTCATCGCCGGCCCGAAGGTCATCGTGAGCGCGATCATCACGCGCGACGACAAAGTCCTGATGGTCCGGACGGCCGACCGCAAATGGGGGCTGCCGTCGAAGGAAATCGGCAACGAAGGCGCCGACAAGGCGCTCGCCGAACTCTTCAGGCAATACCAGCCGGATGCATCGGCGAGCTTCATTTATTCGGTCTACAACAATACCGAAACGCACTACCAGTACATCTCGTTCCTCTGCAGCGCACCGGACGAAGCGGCCGCCGCCGGCGAATTCGTGAGCCTCGACGACATCGAGGCCGACGCGTTCCAGGACAGCGCGCTCGCCAGCATGCTCGAACGCTATCGCAAGGAGAGCCAGTTGAAGAGCTATGGCCTGTACTTCGGCGATCACAGCACCGGCACCGTCCGCCCGCTTCTTTCCTGAAAGGTCACATCATGCGTTTTTCGCTTTTCGTTCACATGGAGCGCGTCTCCGACCAGACCAGCCAAAAGCAGCTGTACGACGAGATGGTCGAGCTGTGCCAGATCGCCGATCGCGGCGGCATGCACGCCGTCTGGACCGGCGAGCACCACGGCATGGACTTCACGATCGCGCCGAACCCGTTCATCAACCTCGCCGATCTCGCGAACAAGACGAAGCGCGTGCGGCTCGGCACGGGCACGGTCGTCGCGCCGTTCTGGCACCCGATCAAGCTCGCCGGCGAAGCCGCGATGACCGACATCATCACGAACGGGCGGCTGGAACTCGGCATCGCGCGCGGCGCCTACTCGTTCGAATACGAGCGCCTGGCGCCGGGGCTCGACGCGTGGGGCGCGGGCCAGCGCATGCGCGAACTCATTCCGGCCGTGAAGAAGCTGTGGGAAGGCGACTACGCGCACGCAGGCGAGTTCTGGCAATTCCCGTCGACCACCTCGTCGCCGCTGCCGCTGCAACAGCCGCACCCGCCGATCTGGGTGGCCGCGCGCGACCCGAACAGCCACGAATTCGCGGTGTCCAACGGTTGCAACGTGCAGGTCACGCCGCTGCATCTGGGCGACGAGGAAGTCGAGAAGCTCGTCGGCCACTTCAACGCCGCGTGCGAGAAGTTCAGCGACGTGCCGCGCCCGCAGATCATGCTGCTGCGTCATACCTATGTGGCGAGCAGCGAGGCGGACGCGCAGGTCGCCGCCGACGAGGTCAACGTGTTCTACAACTACTTCGGTGCGTGGTTCAAGAACGAGCGCCCGATCAGCCGCGGGATGATCAAGCCGCTGAGCCGCGACGAAATCGCCGCCCACCCGTTCTACACGCCGGAAGCGATGCGCAAGAACAACGTGATCGGCACGCCCGCGGAAGTCATCGCGCGCCTGAAGGCTTACGAAGCGCTGGGCTTCGACGAGTACTCGTTCTGGATCGACACCGGGATGAGCTTCGAGCGCAAGAAGGCGTCGCTCGAGCGGATGATCCGCGACGTGATGCCCGCGTTCCAGTGAGGTGCCGACGCCATGAATGATCATTTTCAGCTGTATATCGACGGCCGCTTCGAACCCGGCGCCGCGACGTTCGGCAGCATCGATCCCGCGACCGGCGCCGTGTGGGCGCAGATGCCGGAAGCCCGTACCGACGAGGTGAACCGCGCGGTGGCCGCCGCCGGCCGCGCGTTGACCGATCCGCGCTGGGCGGGCCTGTCCGCGTCGGCGCGCGGCAAGCTGCTGTACAGGCTCGCCGAGCTCGTCGAGCAGGCCGCGCCGCGACTCGCTGAAATCGAAACGACCGACACCGGCAAGATCATCCGGGAGACGTCCAGCCAGATCGCGTACGTCGCCGAGTACTACCGGTACTACGCCGGCATCGCCGACAAGCTCGAAGGCAGCAGCATTCCCGTCGACAAGCCCGACATGCAGGTCTGGCTCGACCGGCAGCCCGTCGGCGTGGTCGCCGCGATCGTGCCCTGGAACAGCCAGCTGTTCCTGTCCGCGGTCAAGGTCGGGCCGGCCCTCGCCGCCGGCTGCACGCTGGTGCTCAAGGCGTCCGAGGAAGCGCCGGGGCCGTTGCTCGAATTCGCGCGTCTCGTGCATGAAGCCGGATTCCCGCCGGGCGTCGTCAACGTCGTTACCGGCTTCGGCCCGGAATGCGGCGCGGTGCTGAGCGGCCACCCGGACGTCGACAAGGTCGCGTTCACCGGCGGCCCGGAAACCGCCCGCCACATCGTGCGCAACACGGCCAGCAATCTCGCGAAGGTGTCGCTGGAGCTCGGCGGCAAGTCGCCGTTCATCGTGTTCGCCGATACCGATATCCAGAGCGCGGTGAATGCGCAGGTCGCCGCGATCTTCGCGGCGAGCGGCCAGAGCTGCGTGGCTGGCTCGCGCCTGCTGATCGAGGCGTCGGTCAAGGAGCGCTTCCTCGCGCTGCTGGTCGAGCGCGTGGCGCGCATTCGCGTGGGGCCGCCCAACGAGATGGCGACGGAGTACGGGCCGCTGTGTACCGAGCGGCAGCTTCGCCACATCGAGGCGGTGGTCGCGCGTTCGGTGCAGCAGGGCGCGAAAGTGCTCGCGGGCGGGAAGCAGCTGGCGCGCGACGGCTATTACTACGCGCCGACGATTCTCGACTGCACCGGCGTCGAGCACGCCGACAGCATCACGACGGAACTGTTCGGCCCGGTGCTGTCGGTCGATACGTTCGAGTCCGAGCAGGAAGCGATCGAGAAGGCCAACGGCACGGCCTATGGCCTCGCCGCCGGCATCTTCACGACCAACCTGACGCGCGCGCATCGCGTGTCGAAGCGCGTGCGCTCGGGCATCGTGTGGATCAACACCTATCGGGCGGTGTCGCCGCTCGTGCCGTTCGGCGGCTTCGGCTTGTCCGGGCACGGCCGCGAAGGCGGCCTGAGCGCCGCGCTCGACTATACGACGACGAAGTCCGTGTGGCTTCGCACGTCGGACGATCCGATCGGCGACCCGTTCGTGATGCGTTGAGCGGGCCGGCATGCGCCGGCAAGACCGACTCGAAGCCGTACAGACCCTGCCCGCGCGTGGTGCGGCGGGGCCGGCAATAAAGATGGAGACACCATGAAGCAAACGGAAAACGATAGCGGCGTGCTCGCGATCGAGAGCAACTCGATCGAGTATGTCCCCCCGGAGGCGCGGCACGGCAAGCCGGCCGACCTGTTCACCCTGTGGTTCTGTACCAACGTCGCGCCGCTGGCCGTGATTTCCGGCGCCACGTCGGTGCTGGTGTTCCACCTCGATCTGGCGAGCGCGATGCTCGCGATCGCGGCCGGCCAGTTCTTCGGCGCGATCTTTCATGCGCTGACCTCCGCGCAGGGGCCGCTGGTCGGTGTGCCGCAGATGATTCAGAGCCGCGCGCAGTTCGGCCGCTACGGGTCGCTGCTGGTGGTGGGATTCACCACGCTGATCTACCTCGGCTTCTTCGTGTCGAACATCATTCTCGCGGGCAAGACGCTCCATACGGCCGTGCCCGCGGTGCCGGCGCACGTCGCGACGGTCATCGGCGCCGTGCTCGCAACGCTGGTCGGCGTGATCGGCTGTCACTTCATTCACCGCTTCAACAAGATCGGTGCATGGTTCATGGGTGGCGCGCTCGTGATCGGCATCGCGCTGATGGCGCCGAGCCTCGACGCGCGCATCTTCGCGCAGGGCCGTTTCGATCTCGCGAACTGGTTCGCGATGTTCGGGCTCTGTGCGGTATGGCAGATCAGCTTCGCGCCCTATACGTCCGACTATTCGCGCTATCTGCCGGCGTCCGCCGGATTCGGGAAGACTTTCGCGTACACGTACTTCGGCACGTCGCTGGGCACGATCTTCGCGTTCCTGTTCGGCGTGCTCGCCGTCAGCACCGGACATTCGACCGACGCGATGCAGGCGATCCGCGACCAGACCGGCGCGTTCGGCTACGTGCTGATCTTCCTGTTCCTCGTCAACATCATCGGCCACAACGGGATGAACCTGTATGGCGCGGTGCTGTCGTTCATCACCGCCGCGCAGACTTTCCGCCCGCACTGGGTGCCCGGCCGCAACGTGCGCGTCGGCGTGTCGGCGGCGCTGCTGGTCGCGTCGACCGTGACCGCGCTCTGGGCGTCGAGCAACTTCATCTCGATCTTCCTCAACGCGATCTTCGCGCTGCGCATCGTGCTCGCGCCGTGGATTGCGATCAACCTGATCGACTTCTATCTGGTCAACCACCGCCACTACCGCGTCGCGGAAATCATCAGCAGCAATGGCGGCGTGTACGGGGCGTTCAACGTCAAGGCGCTGGCGATCTACGTGTTCGGCATCGCCGTCCAGGTGCCGTTCATGGACGAAAGCTTCTTCCACGGCCCGTGGGCGGCGATTCTCGGTGGCGCGGACGTGTCGTGGATGGTGGGCCTCGTCGTCACCGCGCTGGCCTGCTACCTGTTCGCATCGAAGAACGGTGTGCATTCGCGCCGCGGCTGCACCGCCGCTGCCGAAGCGTTGAAATAACCGGGGAATTCAATCATGAACGAAGATGATGCGCTGTTTCAGAAGGGGTTGCCGATTCGCCGCGAAGTGCTCGGCCCCGAGTATGTCGATGCGTCGATGGAAAAGGCCGACGCATTCATGATGTCGTTCCAGCGCGCGACCACCGCGTGGGCATGGGGATGGGCCTGGGGCGACGACACGCTCGATCGCAGGACGCGCAGCCTGCTGAACCTCGCGATGCTCACCGCCGGCGGGCATACCAACGAGCTCAAGCTGCACGTCAAGGGGGCGCTCAACAACGGCGTGAGCGTCGAGGAGATCAAGGCGGCGCTGCTGCACGCGACCGCTTACTCGGGCATTCCGCACGGGCTCAGCGCGTTCAAGGCCGCGCACGAAGTGCTGGTGGCGGAAGGTGCGCTGAAGTAGGCGGTGCGCGCCGACCTATCGCCCATGCGGGAGATAAAGGGTCACCAGCACCGAGGTGTTTTCCACCGCCTCGAGCCAATGCGGCTCGCCGGCCAGCAGGAACAGCATGTCCCCGCTGCGCATCAGCCGCGTGGCCGTGCCGGTGCCGAACTTGACGACACCTTCGAGGCACTGCACGGTAATTTCTCCCGGCGCGCTGTGTTCAGGGATGTGTTTTCCGGCCGGAAGTACGAGTCGAACGACCTCGAGATGATCCGAGCGCATGACGGTGACGGATTTCGATCCCGGCAAGGCATCACCGAGCGGCCGCACGTCGATCAGTTCACCTTGCGTTGCCCGTGGCATTGCCATCGCAACCTCCCTCTTCGGTTAACGGCATTCAGATCGTCCGGCGCGCAAGCATCGCCCGGATCTCGGAGATCGCCTTGGCCGGATTGAGGCCTTTGGGGCAAACGTCCGTGCAATTCAGTATCGTCCGACACCGGAACAGGCGGTACGGATCGTCAAGGTTGTCAAGCCGCTCGCCCGTCCCTTCGTCGCGGGAATCGGCCAGAAAGCGATAGGCCTGCAAAAGCCCGGCGGGACCGACATATTTGTCCGGATTCCACCAATAGGACGGGCACGCGCTGGAACAGCACGCGCATAAAATGCACTCGTAGAGGCCGTCGAGCAGATCCCGCTCCTCGGGCGACTGGCGCCGTTCGCGCTCGGGCGGGGGCGTGTCGTTGATCAGGTAGGGCTTGATCGAGTGATACTGCTTGAAGAACGCGGTCATGTCCACGATCAGGTCGCGAACGACGGGCAATCCGGGCAACGGACGCAAGACCGTATGACGCGGCAGGTCGTTGAGGTTGGTGATGCAGGCAAGTCCGTTCTTGCGGTTGATGTTCATCGCATCCGAGCCGCAGACGCCTTCGCGACACGACCGCCGAAAGCTCAGCGTCTCGTCCCGCGCCTTGAGCCGAACGAGCACATCCAGCAACATCCGGTCGTTCGGGGCGGTCTCGAGCTCGTACGTTTGCATGTACGGCTTCGCGTGACGGTCAGGATCGTAGCGGTAGATTTCGAATGTTCTCGTATCGCTCACGAGGGTCCTCCTTTGAGGGATCGCACATTCCGCGCACGCGTTTCTCCTGTTTCAGGCTACGCAGGCCAAACGATGGCCGGCGGCAATCCGGGGAAAGGGCCGAATCATATGGCAGCTGAAACCGCATCGAACCGGAGGCCATCGGCTCTCACACTATCGAAAGAAAACCGGAGGGTTTTGCTCCATGTCAAAACATTGTATTTATATCACAACATGATACAAATTGACGATTGCAACGGTACGACGCCGGATCGGACCGTGCTTGCAGCCGTGCGCGTGCGTTCCTCATGCTGACGGAGCGTGGAATGTCGATGCGCACTGTAACGGCGTCCTTGCAAGCGCGGCACCGGCCCGGTATGTGAAAAACCGCCGGCACGACGCTTCGTCTCGCACGGCATGCATGGAGAATACACATGACATCTTCGGAACAATTGCCGATCCCGACGCCTCTGCGAACCGACGTGCTCATCGTCGGCGCGGGGCCGGTGGGGCTATTCGCCGCGTTCGAGGCGGGCGTGATCGGACTCTCATGCCGGATCGTCGACGGGATCGAGCGCCCCGGCGGCCAGTGCATCGAACTGTATCCGGACAAGCCGATCTACGATATCCCCGCCATTCCATCGTGCACCGCACGCGATCTCGTCGATCGACTCGTCGAACAATGCCGTCCATTCGATCCCCCGATGCATCTCGGCGAGCGCATCGAGACGCTCGAACCGCTCGAGGGCGGGCGCTGGCTTGCCCGCACCGACAAGGGGCAGGCGTTCGACGCCGCCGCGATCCTGATTGCCGCCGGCAACGGCGCATTCGTGCCGCAGCGGCTGGCCCTGGACGACGCAGCGGCGCTCGAAGGCCGGTGCGTCCATTACGGTGTTGCCGACATACACGAATTTGCCGGCAAGAACGTCGTGGTCGCGGGCGGCGGTGACGCTGCGCTCGACTGGGCGTTGGCGCTGCGTTCGGCCGCGCGGCACGTCACGCTCGTCCATCGACGCAACGGCTTCAGCGCGATGGACTCGAGCGTCATCCGGTTACATCAGGCGGTCGCGGCGGGCGAGATCGATTTCGTGGTTGGCACGATCGCCGCGTTGAATGCGCCCGAGGGGCGGCTCGATTCGATCGAGGTTCGGCAGATTGGCGGCTCCGTGCGTCTCGACGCGGATCAATTGCTCGTGTTGTTCGGCCTCGTCGCGACGCTCGGCCCGATCGCCAACTGGGGGATCGACGTGCAGGCTGGACGGATCGTCGTCGATACGTCGTACTACGAAAGCTCGCGGCCCGGCATATTCGCGGCCGGCGACATCGCCGGCTACGCGAACAAGCAGCGGCTGATCCTGTCCGGGTTCCATGAGGCGTCGCTTGCGCTGCGCAAGGCATACACGTATGCATTCCCCGACAAGAAACGCGTGCATGTACATTCGAGCTACGACGCCAAGCTGGCCGAGCGCGTGGCCGCCGCTCATCCTTAGCGGAGCCGTCCGGGATGGCGCCGCGCCCGACCGGGATCGACCGGCCCGAGTGTGACGCGAACGGCGACGCAGCTTGTCGATGCGAGCGTGTCATGCGCTTTCGCGAAGTCGCGTTGCGGGTTTCGACGATTGTCCCGAACTGGAATCGCCCCGGTGCTGGCACACCGTCCGCAGCCTTTCGCGGTAAGCATTGTTAAGGATTGCGATCCGCACGCCCTTGGATATTTCCTTCGGGCGTTCGTTAATCCGGCTGACTCGCCCGCCGCACCGGCAAGATCACGTCAATCTCCTGAAGTAATGCTGCGCCAGCGCCACCCAATACCGCACCCCGGCCGGAATGATCTCGTCGTTGAAATCGTACTTCGGGTGATGCAGCGCCGGTGCGGCCGCTCCGGCCGGCGCGTTGCCGATCAGCACGTACGCGCCGGGCCGTTCCTCCAGCATGAAGCCGAAGTCTTCGGACGTCATGTTCGGCGGCACGTCGCGATGCAGGCGTTCGTCGCCGAACGTGTCGCGAATCACCGCTTCGCAGAATGCCGTCTCGGCCGGCGTGTTGACCGTCGCAGGGTAGTACTGAAAGAACTCGACGTCGACCTGCGCGCCATACGCATGCGCCAGCGCCTCGCACGTGCGCTGAACGTCGCGCTGCAGTTGCTGCTGCAACGCCGACGACAGCGTGCGGATCGTGCCGCGCAGCTCGGCGCTGTCCGGAATGACGTTGTCCGTGGTTCCCGCATGGAACATGCACACGGAAATGACGGCGGGATCCACCGGATCCTTGTGCCGCGCCGCGATGGTCTGGCATTGCAGCACCATCGAACAGGCGAGCGGGACGGGATCGATGCCCAGGTGCGGCTGCGCCGCATGCGCGCCCTTGCCGGTCACGGTGATCCTGAACCGGGAGCCGGCGGCCATGATCGGGCCGGTGCGCAACCCGAACTGCCCGGCGGGCAACCCGGGCCAGTTGTGCATGCCGAACACCGCTTCGGTCGGAAACTGCTCGAACAACCCGTCGTCGATCATCTTGCGCGCACCCGCGCCGCCCTCTTCTCCGGGCTGGAACACGAAGTGGACCGAGCCCGGCAACCGCGGCAAGTCCTTCAGGATGCGCGCGGCCCCGAGCAACATGACGGTGTGGCCGTCGTGCCCGCACGCATGCATGATCCCGTGCGTGCACGACGCATGCGCGAAGTCGTTCGCTTCGTGGATCGGCAGCGCATCCAGATCCGCGCGCAGCACGATTCCGCGCGCCGGATCGGCGCCGGGCAGGCTCGCGACGACGCCCGTGCCGCCCAGCCCGCGCGACACCGCGTAGCCGAGCGCTTCGAGCTCGCGCGCGACGACGTTCGCCGTCCGGTGTTCCTCGAAGCGCAGCTCCGGATGCGCGTGCAGATCGCGGCGCAAGGTCGCCCAGTGCGCGCGATGCGCGTCCAGCGACGTCTCGGGGATGATGGGATTGTCCAATTCAGGCACCTTCGGAAAGCAGACGGGTTCCATTCTGCACGGCTGCCGCGTTCGCGTGCAGCGGTGGCATCAGTCGTAGAAGCCGAGAATCGACTTGATCTCCATGTACTCCTCCATGCCCTCGATCCCGTACTCGCGGCCGTTGCCCGATTGCTTGTAGCCGCCGAACGGGGCCTGCGGGTCCCACGCCGGGTAATTCAAATGCACCTGGCCCGACCGGATGCGCGCCGCCACCGCGCGCGCGCGTTCCTTGTCGGCGCCCTGCACGTGCGCGCCCAGCCCGTAGACCGTGTCGTTCGCGATCGCGACGGCTTCGTCGACGGTATCGTAAGGGAGGATCGCGAGCACCGGACCGAAGATCTCCTGCTGCGCGATCGTCATGTCGGTGCGCACATCGGAAAAAATCGTCGGCCGCGCATAAAAGCCGCGGTCGAAACCGGCGGGCCGCCCCGGCCCGCCGGCGATGAGTGTCGCGCGTTCGTCGAGGCCCGCGTCGATCATCTGCGCGACCCGGCCGAACTGCGCGCGATTGGCGAGCGGCCCGTGCGTCGTCGCGTCGTCGAACGGATCGCCGACGACCATCTGCTCCATCGCCGCGACGGCCAGCGCCTCGACGCTGCGCAGCATGTCGCGCGGCACGATCATGCGGGTCGGCGCGCTGCACGACTGGCCCATGTTCCGGAACGCGGCGGCCACGCCCGGCGCGATCGCGCGCGCCAGATCCGCATCGGGCAGCACGAGATTCGGCGATTTGCCGCCGAGCTCCTGCGCGACGCGCTTGACGGTCGGCGCCGCCGCCTGCGCGACGAGCACGCCCGCACGCGTCGACCCGGTGATCGACACCATGTCGACCTCCGGGTGGCACGAAAGCGCGGCGCCCACCGCGTCACCGCTGCCGCTCACCAGGTTGAATACGCCGGCAGGCACGCCCGCGTCGGCGATCACTTCCGCGAACAGCAGCGCGCTGAGCGGCGACAGCTCGCTGGGCTTGAGCACCACGGTGCACCCAGCGGCAAGCGCCGGCCCGACTTTCGCGGTGATCTGGTAGATCGGCCAGTTCCACGGCGTGATCAGCGCGCACACGCCGATCGGCTCTCGGACGACCGCCGTCGTTCCGCGCCGGGACGCGAACGCGTAGCTGGCGAGATTGTCGCGCGCGACGCGGATGTGTTCGGCCGCGAGCGGCACGTGGGCGCTGCGCGCATAGCCGAGCGGCGCGCCCATTTCCATCGCGAGCGCCGTGGCGAACAGCTCGGCGCGCGCCAGGATCAGCGCATGCACGCGGTCGAGCAGCGCGGCGCGCTCGTGCGGCGGCGTCGCGGCCCAGCGTTCGAACGCGCGGCGCGCGGCCTGCACCGCGCGGTCCGCATCGCGTGCGTTGCCGAGCGGGATCTCGCATAACGTGTCTTCCGTGGACGGGCTGACGACCGCGAACCGCTCGCCGCCGTCGGGCACGACCCAGTCGCCGTCGATGAAGAACCGGTCGAGCCTGCCGGCCTGCTTCAGGCGATGAAGCAGTGAACTGACGGATGAATGCATTGCAGGATGTCCTTGAGTCGATACCACGCGTGCGCTTCGAATCGAAGCGCATCGTTCGGGCGCCGCAACCGCGATCGCGGTCGCGGCCGCACATCAAAAATCGGCGACCTTGCCCCACGCGGAGTCGGCGAAACGGCCGGGCCGATACGGCACCGGATCGACGAGCGGCGGCGCGCCGGTGGCGAGATCGGCGATCAGGTGCCCGGCGCCCGGGCCGATTCCGAAGCCGTGCCCCGAAAAGCCCGCCGCGAGGATCAGCCCCGGCACGCCCGGCACTTCGCCGATGCCCGGCACGCCGTCCGGCGTGCTGTCGACGAATCCGGCCCATGCATGCGTGATCGTGGCTTCGCGAAGCTCGGGCAGCAGTTCGACCGCACGGCGATACGTTTCGTTGACCGCCGACATGTCGGGCTTCGGATCGAGAATGCGGACCGCCTCCATCGGCGTCGGCGCATCGAGGCGCCAGCGCTTCAGCGTTTCGTGGCCGCCGCGCACCCCTTCGAGGCCGCCCGGCATCAGATGGCGCCAGCGCTTCGCGAACATCGGCACGAACTGCGGCGCGAAGCGCAGGAACTGCGGCGTCAGGTCGACGCGCGCGCGGCCGCTGATCGCCAGCGCATAGCGGCCGTCGCTGCGGCGGGTCACGGACACGCCGGAGGTATACAGCGCGTCCGGCA
The DNA here is from genome assembly GCF_902498995.1 of Burkholderia anthina. Lineage (GTDB taxonomy): Bacteria > Pseudomonadota > Gammaproteobacteria > Burkholderiales > Burkholderiaceae > Burkholderia > Burkholderia anthina. Next base: position 127,243 of record NZ_CABVLY010000004.1, on the reverse strand, counting down.
ACGGCTGGGCGACGGGCGACACGCTCAGGATCGACTGGCGGACCGACGCCTGCGGGAAGCGGATGTCGAGCTGGCGGCAGAACGACGACGCCCACGCGCCGCCGGCGAGCACGACCGTTTTGGTCTTGATGACGCCGGCTTCCGTGACGACGCCGCTCACGCGCCCGCCCGCGAGTTCGATCCCGCGCGCCGCGCAGTGCTGGTGGACGCTGCCGCCCAGCTTCATCAATGCGGCGGCCACGGCCGGCGCGGCCTTGCCCGGGTCCGCCGTGCCGTCGGTCGGCGAAAACACGCCGCCTTTCCACGACCGGCCCGTGACGTGCCCGCGCTCGCCGGCCTGCTTGCTGTCGAGCATGTAGGTCGTCACGCCGGCCGTCTTCGCGAACTCGCCCCAACTGGCCCAGCGCGACAGCTCGTCCTCGTCATTGCTCAGATACAGCAGCCCGCAACGGTGAAAGCCCGTGTCTTCGCCGGATTCGACGGCGAATCGCTCCCACAGATCGATGCTCTTGCTTGCCATCGGCAACTCGCGCGCGTCGCGGTTCTGCTGCCGGCACCAGCCCCAGTTGCGGCTCGACTGCTCGGCGCCGATGCGGCCCTTCTCGACCAGCGCGACCGATACCCCGCGCCGGGCGAGGTAGTAAGCGGTGAAAACGCCGATGATGCCGCCGCCGATCACGACGACGTCGGCCGATGCCGGCGGCGTGGGCGAGGTTTCGATATGGCGCAGCGGAGGGGACATGGTCAGTCTCGTTCGGTTGATACGGTGACGTTTTGCACGACGTAGAACTTCGCCACGCGTTCGCTGCTTTCCCATCCGATCGATGCGCCGCGCGGCACGAACAGCGCGTCGCCGGCGCCGAGCGACAGCACGCTGCCGTCGGGTGCCGCGAAGCGCACGCCGCCGGCCAGCAGGAACATGAATTCGTTCACGCGATGCGGGCGGACGATCCGGTGATAAGGCGTCGAATCCCACGTGCCCGCGCTGTACCCGGCGCCGTCGTCGATGAACACGTTGTCGCTGCGGCATTGCGGCGCGGGGCCGAGCAGCACGTCCGCGGGCAGCGACGACGACGGCTTGAAGTCGGCATCGGCGCGCAGCGGAAAGAGGCCGTGCTTCGTCGGTTGCGCGCACACGGCCGCGCAGAACGTCAACAGCACGGGCGACCCGGCGTTCACGCGCAGCGCCGTGCCGCGGCCGATCACGACGCCCTCGCCGGGCCGCAGCACCCACGGGGCGGCGCCGGCTGCCTCGAGCGTCAGCTCGCCTTCGACGACGACCAGGGTTTCGATGTGCGGATAATCCGGGATGTCGAGCGCGCCGGCGAAACGGATGCGCCCCGCGGCCATCGCGTCGGGCTCTTCCCACGCGATCTCCCGATGTTGTGCAAAAGGATCGTTCCCGCCGAACGCCTGTGTGCGGAACGCGGTGGAAGACGGTGAGCCGTCTGCATGGTGCAACACGAATACTGCGGTCATTTCTGCTCCTGGGCAGTGCGCGGCGGCAAGATTGAAAGCCGTCGCGCGATATCGGAAATCCCTCGGGCGTGCACGCCGTTCACGCTTGGCGCCTACGCGGCGTGACACGACGCTTCGCGGTGTTCGGTGCGCGTGCGCGTCGACGGCGTGCGCGCCGGCGTGCCGCCCGGTCGCGCGATCACGTAATCGCGCGGCGTGATCCCGAGCACGCGCCGGAAATGCCGGCACAAATGGCTCTGGTCGAAGAACCCGACGTCGGTGGCAACGACCGACGGCGCGAGTCCGGCGCGCAACAGGTCCTGCGCGCGCCGCACGCGCACGAGGCACAGATACCGGTGCGGCGACAACCCGGTTTCGCTGCGAAAGCGCGCGGTGAAACGCGACACGCTCAGCCCGGCCACCGCCGCGAGCGTGTCGAGGTTCAGCGGCTGCGCGAACGATGCGTCGATCGTGCGCAGCACCTCGCCGATCGCCGGCGAGACGGGCCGCGCGACACGCGCCGTGCGTGGCATCGCGTCTTCGGCCGAATCGTGAAACAGGTCGAGCATGCCCGCAGTCCTCATGCCGCCGCCTGCAGGATCATGGCCCGCGCGGCAACGCCGGCGAACGGGCAAACGAAACGCGCTTTCATGTTGAATCCTCCCCGGCGCTCGCGTCAGTGCAGGAAATCCTGCACCCGGTAGTACGCGCCGACGAACGGCAGGAACCACGCGTGCCCGAAATGGCCGGGTATCGCCGGCCAGTCGAGCTCGCGCCACGGATTCGAGGCCACCGCGCCATACAGCACGTCGGCCATCACGCGGCCCATGTGCACCGACATCTGCACGCCGTGGCCGCTGTAGCCCATCGAGTAATAAAGCCCGTCGTGCTGGCCCGCGCGCGGCAGCCGGTCGGCGGTGATGTCCACCAGCCCGCCCCAGCAGTAGTCGAGCCGCACGTTGGCCAGTTCGGGGAAATAGCCGGCCATGCCGGCGCGCAGGACGTCGCCGCTTTTTGCGTCGGAGCGCGGGCTCGACATCGCGAAGCGCGCGCGTCCGCCGAACAGCAGCCGGTTGTCGGGCGTCACGCGGAAGTAGTTGCCGATCTGGCGCGACGTCACGTACGCGCGACGATGCGGGAACAGCCTGTTCAACTGCGCGTCGGGCAGCGGCTCGGTGACGACGATGAAGCTGCCGACCGGCGCGATGCGCCGCCGGAACCACGCGAACGGGCCGTGCTGCGACGCGCCGGTCGCGACCAGCACGCGGTCGGCGACGATCGTGCCGCGCGTGCAGGTGATTGCGTGGCGCTCGCCTTCCAGCCGGTCCAGCCGCGTGACGGCCGCCTGCTCGTAGACGCGCGCGCCGGCGCGCACGGCCGCCTGCGCCAGCCCGACGCCGAACTTGCCCATGTGCATCTGCGCGCCGTTGCGCTGCAGGAGGCCGCCGTAGAAACCGTCGGACGCGATTTCATCGCGGATCCGCGACGGCTCGATCAGTTCGATGTCCGGATCGACGTCGCGCCGCAACGCGTCGAACGTCTTCGCGAGCCCCGCGAAATGCTGCGGCTTCGCGGCGAGCTTCAACTTGCCCGTACGCCGGAAATCGCAGTCGATCGCGTGCTCGGCGACGATCGTCTCGACGCTCTTCACCGCGCTTTCGTACGCGCGATAGAACTGCTTCGCCTGTTCGGGGCCGATCCGCGCGGCAAGCGATGCGTAGTCCTGCGCGACGCCCGTATTGCACTGGCCGCCGTTGCGTCCGGACGCTTCGCCCGCGATCTGCGCGGCTTCGAGCACGACCACCGATACGCCGCGCTGCGCGAGCGCGAGCGCCGCCGACAGGCCGGTGAAGCCGCCGCCGACCACGACCACGTCGGCGCGCCCTTCGACGGGGCCTTCGCAGCCGGCGCGAAACGCGGGGCGGGTATCCAGCCAGTACGATTCGAATTTCATCGGATTCTTCTCTTGCCTTCCGGCGACGACGATCGGCGACCGTTCAATGAGATTCATTTAATCACCGTCAAAAACCGCAGTTGCCGCGTATTCGCGCACGGCACGCGCACAAATCGCCGTTTTGCACGCGCGCAGCAGCAGACTCTGCGGCGTGCCGGCCGCCGCGACACGCGCGAGACCGGCCGGCGCGGCGCGCGCTACAGCCGCACCGGCGCGACGCCGGCCTGCACCGGCTCCGCCTGGAAGCGCACGAGGTCTTCCTCGCTGCGATGGCACAGCACCTGCGCGCCGTTTTCGAGCGTACGCAACGCGGGGGCCGTCCGGTTGCATACGCCGTCCACCCGCATCGCGCAGCGCGAGAGGAACGGGCACAGCCCGGTGTCGTCCGCGCTCGCGCCGATCGGCACCAGCGGCCGGTGGCAGCGCTCGGCGGCAACGTCGAGCCAGCCCGCATGCAGTTCGGGCGCGGACGACACGAGCAGGTGCGAATACGGGTGGTAAGGCGGCGCGCACAGCGCGTCGCGGCTGCCGGTTTCGACGCGGCGGCCCGCATACAGCACGACGATGTCGTCGCTGATCGCGCGCACCTTCGCGATGTCGTGCGTGATGAATATGTACGACACGCCGAGCTTCGCCTGCAGGTCGCGCAGCAGATCCATGATCGCGGCGCCGACCACGGTATCGAGCGCCGACGTGACTTCGTCGCACAGGATCAGGTCGGGTTCGGCCGCGAGCGCGCGCGCGAGGTTCACGCGCTGCTTCTGCCCGCCGGACAGCTCGCCGGTACGCCGCCCGGCCACCGCCTGCGGCAACCGCACGAGCTCGAGCAGCGCCGCGACGCGCTGCCGCGCCCGCGCGCCCTTGATCCCGTGATAGAACGCCAGCGGCCGGGCCAGCGTGCGCTCGACGGTATGCACCGGATTGAGCGCGGTATCGGCGTTCTGGAACACGATCTGCACGCGGCGGTGCTGCTCCTTGGTGCGCTTGACGATGTCACGCGCGAGCGGCTCGCCGTCGAGCAGGATCTCGCCGCCCGTCGCCGGCACGAGGCCCGCGATCACCTTCGCGAGCGTCGTCTTGCCGGAGCCCGATTCGCCGATCACGCCGACCGTCTGCCCGCGCCCGATACACAGGTCCACTTCGTGCAGGATCACTTTCGCGGGCCAGCCCTTCGCGGTGCGGCCGCCGTACCCGGCGATCGCGCCGCGCACGTCGAGCAGCGGCGCCGGCGCGGCAGGCGCCGGCTTCGCGTCGCGCTCGGCACCGCCCGGCGTGACCGCCGCGATCAGGCTCTGCGTGTACGGATGCGCAGGCGCATGCAGGATCTGTTCGGTATCGCCCGCCTCGCGAATCACGCCGTCGCTCAGCACGACGATCCGGTCGGCCATCTGCGCGACCACCGCCAGGTCGTGCGACACGTACACCGCACTCATCCCGTAACGCCGGATCACGCTCTTGAACGCCAGCAGCACGTCGATCTGCGTGGTCACGTCGAGCGCCGTGGTCGGCTCGTCGAGAATCACGAGCTCCGGATCGGTGATCAGCGCCATCGCGGCCATCAGGCGCTGCAACTGCCCGCCCGACACCTGGTGCGGATAGCGCTTGCCGATCGTCTCCGGCTCCGGCAGCGCGAGCGCGCGGAACAGCTCGACCGCCTTCGCCTGCGCGTCGCGCTTCGTCAGCGTCTTGTGAATCAGCGCGCTCTCGATCACCTGGTCGAGAATCGTGCGCGACGGATTGAACGAGGCCGCGGCGCTCTGCGCGATGTACGCGACCTTGCGGCCGCGCAGCGCGGTCAACGCGGACGCGGACAGCGTGCAGACGTCCGTGCCGCCGAGCTTCACCGAGCCGCCGGCGATCCGGCAGCCGGCGCGCGCATGGCCCATCAGCGACAGCGCGATCGTCGTCTTGCCGGAGCCGGACTCGCCGATCAGCGCGAGCACTTCGCCGCGCCGGATGTCGAAGTCGACGCCGTGGACGATCGTCGTTTCCTCGCCGCCCGGCCGGCCGCCGACCACGCGCAGCCCGCGCACCTCGACGAGCGGGTTCGATTCGTGTTGCATCAGTGTCCTCCGTCGGCGCCGGCCGCGCCCTTGCGGCGGCCGCGATGCGGCAGGCCGTCGATCATCAGGTTGACGCCCACCGTCAGGATCGCGATGGCGACCGCGGGCATGATCGCGACGGCCGAGCCGTCGCCGAGGCTCGCGATGTTCTCGCGCACGAGCGAGCCGAGATCCGCGTAAGGCGGCTGCACGCCCAGCCCGAGAAAGCTGAGGCCGCTCAGCAGCAGCACGACGAACGTGAACCGCAGGCCGGTATCCGCGAGCATCGGATGGATCATGTTCGGCAGCATCTCGACGCAGGCGATGTACAGCGCGCCTTCGCCGCGCGCCTTCGCCACCTGCACGAATTCGAGCGTGCTGATGTTGACCGCCAGCGCGCGCGCGATCCGGTACGAGCCCGGCATGTAGCTGACCGCGGCGGTCAGGACCAGCAGCGGCAGCGACGAGCCGAACGCGGCGACGAACATCAGCGCGAACATCTTCGACGGAATCGACGTGAGCGCATCGAGCAGCCGGCTCATCGTCTCGTCGACCGCGCGGCCCGACACCGTGGCGAGCAGCCCGAGCGTCGTGCCGGTCACCGCGGCGAGCAGCACCGCCGCGAGCGCGAGCAGCACGGTCAGCCGCGTGCCGTACAGAATGCGGCTCAGCATGTCGCGGCCGAGGAAGTCGGAGCCGAACGGCAGCTTGCCGCCGAACGGCGCGAACACGTCCTGCGTGACGATCGCGCCGACGTCGTGCGGCGCGAGCAGCGGCGCGAACACGGCGATGAACAGCATCAGGCCGACCATCGCCAGGCCGACGCGGCCGCCGGCCGTCAGTTTCATGCGTGCGGCGCGGCGCTTGCGCGGCTGGTCGGGGGAAGGCGTGGCGGGCGGCGTCGCGCCACCCCACGGCGAGCGCGGCTCGCCGGACGGCGGCAGCGCGCTGCTGCGATGAACGGGTTCGGTCGGGTGCATGGGCGGCATCTCGGAAGGTGGACGGACCATTCAGGTCCGCAGTCTCGGGTTCGACACGATCGAGCAGAGGTCGGCGAACAGCACGAGCATCAGATAGGCGACGCAGAAGATCAGCGTGCACGCCTGGACCAGCGGGAAGTCGCGGTTGCCGACGGCATCGACCATCAGGCTGGCGAGGCCCGGATAGTTGAAGATCGTCTCGACGACGATCACGCCGCCGAGCAGGTACGACAGACTCAACGCGACCGCATTGACGATCGGCCCGATCGCGTTCGGCAGCGCATGACGCAGCACGACGCGCGCGGGGCTCGCGCCCTTGAGCACGGCCATCTCGACGTACGACGCGCTCAACTGCTCGATCACCGCGGCCCGCGTCATCCGCGCCATCTGCGCGATCACGACCGCGCACAGCGTCAGCACCGGCATCGCGTACGCGCGCAGAAAGTCGTGGAAGCTCTCGATCGGGCCGCTGTACGACAACGCGGACAGCCAGTGCAGCTTCACGGCGAGCACGAGCACGGCGACCGTCGCGATCAGGAATTCCGGCGTCGCGACGAGCGACAGCGTGCCGAGGCTGATCACGCGATCGACCACCGACTCGCGCTTGACGGCCGCGAGTATGCCGAGCAGCAGCGCGATCGGCACCGATACGGCGGTCGTGATCGCGGCGAGCGCCAGCGACTTCGGCAGTCGGCCGCCGATCATCTCGGACACCGGCATGTCGCCGGACAGCGACCGGCCGAAATCGCCGTGCAGCAAGCCGGCGAGCCAGTGTACGTAGCGCACGTGAGCCGGCATGTCGAGACCGAACTGCTGGCGCAGCGCGGCGACCGTTTCCGGTGTCGCGGACTGGCCGAGCGCGGCCTGCGCGGCATCGCCCGGCAGCAGGTTCGTGATCGTGAAGACGATCGCGGACACGATCAGCAGCGTCAGCGCGGTGACCGCGATGCGCCGGCCGATCAGCCCGATGAGGATTCGGTTCATGAAACGGCACTCCCGGAAAAGTCGCGCGCGGCCGGAGCGGTTGCCCGTACCGGCCGCGCGGCAGCGATACGTCGCTGCGTCAAGCGTTCCACCACACGTACTCGGCGAACATGAAACCCATCATCCCGCCGGTCGGGATCGAGCCGAGGCCCGCGAGCCGCTTGTCGTACGCGTCGAGGAAGCTGATGAACGCCGGAATGCCGATCCTGCCCTGCTGCGACACGATCACCTGCATGTCGCCGTACATCTGCTTGCGCTTCGCATCGTCGGTCTCGGAGCGCGCGGCGAGCAGCAACTGGTCGAACTTCGCGTTCTTCCAGCCCGACTCGTTCCACGGCGCGTCCGACTTGAAGAACTGCGTGAACAGCACGTCGGCGCTCGAGCGCGGGTTGATGTTGCCGAAGCCGAGCGGATGCTTCATCCAGTGATTCGACCAGTAGCCGTCGGCCGACACGCGGTTCACCTGCAGGTTCAGCCCGATCTTCTGGCCGGCCTGCTGCATCAGCACGGCCATCTCGACCGAGCCGTTCGCGTCGGACGTCGCGTAGATCGGCGGCAGCGAAACGCCCAGCGCGCCGGCCTTCTGGAACAGGAATTTCGCCTTGTCCGGATCGTGCGGCCGCTGCGGCAGCGACGCGTTGAAGTAGCGATGGCCCGGCGGAATCGGCTGGTCGTTGCCGATCACCGCATAGCCCCGGAACACTGCCGTGCGGATCTGTTCGCGATCGAACAGGTACTTCATCCCTTCGACGAAATCGGGGTTCGCGGTGATCGGGTTTTCGCTGCGCATGATCAGGTCGGTATAGAGCCCCGACTTGGTTTCCCTGAGCGCATAGCCGGACGTCGACGCGACACGCTGCGTCGAACGCGGATCGACTGCGTTCACGAGATGCACGTCGCCCGACAGCAGCGCGTTCAGACGCGCGGCGCTGTCGGTGATGCCGATCAACTCGATCTGGTCCAGGTACGGCATGCCCGGCTTGAAGTAGCTGTCGTTGCGCACGCCGACGGTCGACACGCCCGGCTTGAACGACTTCAGCTTGTACGGGCCGCAACCGATGCCGGTAGCGAAGTCGGTCGTGCCGTCCTTGGTGATCACGAGCTGCGGCGTCGCGAGAATCACCGGCAGGTCCGCGTTCGCGCTGGCGAGCACGAGCGTGACTTCGTCGGGGCCGCTCGCCTTCGCATCGGCGAACTGGTCGGCGAGCGTCTTGACCTTCGATGCGGTGGCCGGGTTCTTGTGGCGCATCAGCGAGAACACGACGTCGGCCGGGCCGACGGGCTTGCCGTCGTGGAACGTGACGCCCTTGCGCAGCTTGATGATCCAGGTCTTCGCGTCGGTCGTGTGCAGCGACTCGGCGAGGTTCATCTGCGGCGTGAGGCTTTGATCCAGCTGCGTGAGGCCGCTGTAGAACATGAAGAAGCGGATGTAGTCGGCGCCCGTCGAGCCCTTGGCCGGATCGAGCGTGTCGGCCGTCGAACTCGATTCGTTCGCGACCCGGATCTTGCCGCCGCGCTTGGGGGCCGGCGCGGCGAAGGCCGACTGCGCCTCCATCAGCAGTCCGCCTCCACCGACGGCCATCATGCCGCTCGCCGCCATGACCCGCATCATGTCGCGGCGCGTGAAGCCGCCCGTGCCGCCGTTGTCGATATCGTCGTTCATCCGAACTGCTCCTGACTGTGGAAAGTGGGTCCTGGGGTCCAGCGTGGTTCGATAAATCCGCCGCTTTCGCCTGCTGGTGGCGAATGCAACGTCATGCGTATGGCGTTCATTTAAGCATCGCCAAAATGCGGGTTGTCGCGATTCGGGGCGGCTGCACGATACGATTCGACCGTTTTGAGCCGCCTGCGCAGCATGATTTGCTGCGTGCCCCGGCGCAGCGCCGTTTGCCCGGCGAAGGGGCGCGGGCGCGCGGTCGAAACGTTCGTCGGAAGATTGCCTGTTCCATCGAAACCGGCCGGTGCGACAGCCCACGCACGGCCGGTGCCGAACCTGCGCGCGTGCCGCACGCGTACGAACCCGCGCGCATGCGCGACGCGTTCGCGACCGGCAGGTTCGAATGCCGGGCGCGCACTGGCGGGTGCGACATGAAGGAGCGGGACGTGACGTGCTTTGCGCGTGACGCCGACGCGTTCGCACCGGAGGCCGGAGAGACGATCGAATTCGGCGCGGACGATCTGCGGACGATCTGCGGACGATCCGGGACGATTCGCGATCGGTCCACGATCGATCCACGGAAGCGCGCCGAAAGTGCCGAAGAACCGCGACCGCCGCGCGGCACGACGCGCAAGGTGCGCGTGACGTTCCAGCGCCCGCGCCCGGCCGCGTGCGCGGGTTTTCCCGGGCAGCGCGGCAAGCCGGCAGCGGAGTCGCGACAAACCGCGCGACGCGGCGTCGCGCGGCCGACGGGTCGCTTACAGCCCGAGCCGCGTCGCGAGATGGCCGATGTCGGACACTTCGTAATAGTTGTAGAACGGCGTGCCCGGCTCGTGGCCGCGGTTCACGAACGCCTTGTGCTTGATCCCGAGATCCTCGGCCGTCATCAGGTCGTAGCGCAGGCTCGACGACACGTGCAGCACGTCCTCCGGCTTGCAGCCGAGCTTGCCGAACATGTATTCGAAACCCTGCATGCGCGGCTTGTACGACTGCGCCTGCTGCGCGGTAAACACCGCATGGAACGGCGCGCCGAGCTTGTCGACGTTGCTCATGATCTGCTCGTCCATGGCGTTCGACAGAATCACCAGCTTGTATTTCTTCGCGAGTCGCGACAGCCCGGCCGGCACGTCCGGATGCGGGCCCCACGTCGGCACCGCGTGATAGAAGCGCTCGGCCTCGGCTTCGTCGAACGTCACGCCGACACGCGCGCAGGTGCGGCGGATCGCGTTGACGACGACGTCGCGGTACGGCTTCCATGCGCCGAGCACTTCGTCGAGCCGATAGGCGGCGAACGCGCGCACGAAGTCCTCCATCGCGACCGGCGACAGCCGCTCCGCATAGATCTCGCGCGCCAGGTCCGCCATCTGGAAGCGGGTCAGCGTGCCGTAGCAGTCGAAAGTGATGAACTTCGGTTCAAACTGAATCATGATGCGTCCTGTCGGTGTGAAGCCCCGGCAGGGCCGGGGACGGGCTGGGTTGTACGAAATTGAATCAAGGCAAAAAACCCGGCGCGCGTCGTTCGGCGCCGCCCAAAACGCAGAATCGCCGCGTGTTGGGCGCGCCGCACGGCACGATCTGCGGTGCGATCCGGCGTGGTGCGGCCGCGCCGGCCGGCGGGCTTCGGGAAGCGGGTGCCGTGGCCGGCCGGTGCGGCTCGCCGGCAAGCGGCGGCGATACCGGCGCTTTCATCGTAGTCCCGCTCCCACAGCAGGCGCTGCCGGATCGACGGGCCGCGCCGGCACGATGCGCGCGTTCGTGCGCGCGAATCGAGCCGGTTTGCGTCGATCGCGCGCGCGGCCGTCGCCGCCGGAAAACAGGCGAATCGTCCTATCCGAGCCGCGGCGGCGCTGGCAGAGTGAATGCGTCATTCCTACCCATCCGGAGTCCGGCGTGTCCGATCTCAACCCTTCCCGCACGCTTATCTATCGTCCGTTCGCCGAAGCCGACCTGCCCGCCGCGCATCGTCTGTCGGAAGCCGTCAAGTGGCCGCACCGGCTCGACGACTGGCGCTTCGCGCTCGAGCTCGGCAGCGGCTTCGTCGCCGAAGACGAAGCCGGCATCGTCGGCACCGCGCTCGGCTGGCGCTTCGGCGACGCGCACGCATCGCTCGGCATGGTGATCGTGTCGCCCGAGCGCCAGGGCCGCGGCATCGGCCGCGAACTGCTCGCGCGCGTTGTCGACAGTCTCGGCGCGCGCACCATCTTTCTGCACGCGACGCCGTCCGGCGAACCGCTCTACGTGAAATTCGGCTTCGAAGCGATCGGCACGATCGACCAGCACCAGGGCGCCGCGTTCCAGCCGCCGCTGATCTCGCTGCCGCCGGGCGAGCGCCTGCGCCCGCTCGGCACGAACGACGGCCCGCGCCTCGCGGCGCTCGCATCGCGCGCGGCAGGCTATCCGCGCGACGCGGTGATCGATGCGCTGCTCGGCGTCGCGAACGGCATCGCGCTCGACCGCGACGGCGAACTGCTCGGCTTCGCGCTGTTCCGCCGCTTCGGCCGCGGCCACGTGATCGGCCCGGTGGTCGCGCCGGACGCGCTGCGCGCGCAAGCGCTGATCAGTCACTGGCTCGCGCTGCACGAAGGGATGTTCGTGCGGCTCGACGTGCCGGGCGACAGCGGGTTGTCGGACTGGCTGCAGGGGCTCGGGCTGCCGCGCGTCGATACCGTCGTCGCGATGGTGCGTGGCGCGGCGCCCGCGCGCGACCCGGCGCTGCGCACGTTCGCGATCGTGAACCAGGCCCTCGGTTGAGCGAGGCGACCGATGAGCTTCCTCTACAAGGCCGATCCGGTGCGCGGCGCGCAATGGGCGCGGCGTTTCGCGCAGCTCGCCCCCGACCTTCCGTTCCGGATCTGGCCGGACATCGGTGACGCGCAAGCCGTCCGGTATCTCGCCGCGTGGCAGCCGCCCGACGATCCGGTCGCGCTGCTGCCGAATCTCGAAGTCGTGTTCTCGGTGGGCGCCGGCATCGACCAGTTCGACCTGTCGTGCGTGCCGGCCCGCATTCCGGTCGTGCGGATGATCGAGCCGGGCATCGTCGAAGGGATGGTCGAGTACGTGACGCAGGCGGTGCTGACGATCCACCGCGACCTGTTCGACTATGCGGCGCAGCAGCGCGAACAGGTGTGGCGCGAGAAGCCCGTGCGCGCGGCCGCGTCGCGGCGCGTCGGCGTGCTCGGGCTCGGCACCCTCGGCCAGGCCGTGCTCGACACGCTGCGGCGCTTCGGTTTCCCGTGCGCGGGCTGGAGCCGCACGCCACGCACGCTCGACGGCATCGACTGCTACGCGGGCGACGCGGCGCTGGATGCGTTCCTCGCCCGCAGCGACATCCTGATCTGCCTGCTGCCGCTCACGGCCGATACGCGCGGGCTGCTCGGCGCGCGCGTGTTCGATGCGCTGCCGGCCGGCGCGTCGCTCGTGCAGGTCGGGCGCGGCCCGCAGCTCGACGAGGCCGCGCTGCTCGCGGCGCTCGCGAGCGGCCGGCTCGACAGCGCGATCCTCGACGTGACGGACCCCGAACCTTTGCCGGCGGGCCACCCGTTCTGGGCGCATCCGCGCATCCGGATCACGCCGCACATCGCCAGCGCGACGCGGCCCGACACGGCCGTCGACGCCGTCCTCGCGAATCTCGCGCGCCATCGCGCGGGCCAGCCGATGATCGGCGTCGTCGATCGCGTGCGCGGTTACTGACGCGCCGACGCGCGCACACGGCCCCGCGGGGCGCGCAGCAGAAAATGCCGAAGCGCCCCGCACAAACACCGCGTTCGTACGTTTCAGACTGCAAATTGAAGGCGCGTGCGGCATGCTCGCCCGGTAGCATGAACTCACCGCTGACCCCCGACGAGAATCCTGCCCGCCATGAACCAAGCCGCACTGATCGAAGCCGATCGTCAACACCTGATCCATCCCGTCGTCAACTATCGCGCGCATGAAGCGCGCGGCGTCACCGTGCTCGAATCCGCCGACGGCGTGTTCCTGCACGACGGCGACGGCAACACGCTGCTCGATGCGTTCTCGGGCCTGTGGTGCGTCAACGTCGGCTACGGCCGCGACAGCATCGTGAAGGCCGCCGCCGAGCAGATGGCGAAACTGCCGTACGCGACCGGCTATTTCCATTTCGGCTCGCAGCCGGCGATCGAGCTGGCCGAACGGCTCGCCTCGCTCGCCCCGCCGTCGCTGAACCGCGTGTACTTCACGCTCGGCGGCTCGGACGCGGTCGATTCCGCCGTGCGCTTCATCACGCACTATTTCAATGCGACCGGCCGCCCGTCGAAGAAGCAGATGATCGCGCTCGAACGCGGCTATCACGGCTCGTCGTCGATCGGTGCGGGCCTCACCGCGCTGCCCGCGTTCCACCGCCATTTCGACCTGCCGCGCGCCGACCAGCATCACATTCCGTCGCCCTACCCGTACCGCCATCCGCTCGGCGACGATCCGCAGGCGCTGATCGCCGCGTCGGTCGCGGCGCTCGAAGCGAAGGTCGCGGAACTCGGCGCGGACAACGTCGCGGCCTTCTTCTGCGAACCGGTGCAGGGCTCCGGCGGCGTGATCGTGCCGCCGGCCGGCTGGCTGAAGGCGATGCGCGACGCGTGCCGGCGCCTCGGCATCCTGTTCGTCGCCGACGAGGTCATCACCGGCTTCGGCCGCACGGGCCCGCTGTTCGCGTGCGAGACCGAACAGGTCGACCCGGATCTGATGACCGTCGCGAAGGGGCTGACCGCCGGCTATGCGCCGATGGGCGCGGTGCTGATGTCCGACGAAATCTACGAAGGCATCGCCGGCAGCCGCGCCGATTCGGCCGTGGTCGGGCACGGCTACACGTATTCCGCGCATCCGGTCAGCGCCGCGATCGGCCTCGAAGTGCTGAAGCTGTATCACGAAGGCGGGCTGCTCGCGAACGGCCAGGCGATGGCGCCGCGCTTCGCCGCGGGCCTCGACGCGCTGCGCGCGCATCCGCTCGTCGGCGACGCACGGTCGGTCGGCCTGCTCGGCGCGCTCGAACTGGTGGCCGACAAGGCCCGCAAGACGCGCTTCGACGCCGCGCTGAACGTGCCCGACAAGATCGCCGCGGCGGCCTACGCGAACGGCGTGGTGTTTCGTGCGTTCGGCGACGGCACGCTCGGTTTCGCGCCGGCGTTGAGCTTCACGGCGGGCGAGTTCGACCTGATGTTCGAGCGCGTGCGCAAGACGCTCGACGACGTGCTGGCCGACCCGGGCGTGCAGCGCACGCTCGACGCCGCGCACGCGCAGCCGGCCCGAGCCCTGCAAGGGAAAGCCGGGCTTGTGGCCGCCATCGTTCGACTCTAAAGTAACCGGACATTCCATTTTTTCCCCTCTCACGTAAACATGACGGACAGCAAGCTGGATCGCATCGACCTGCGCATCCTTTCCCAGTTGCAGAAGCGCGGCCGCATGACCAACGTCGAACTGGCCGATGCGGTCGGGCTGTCGCCCAGTCCGTGCCTGATCCGCGTGAAGCGGCTGGAAAAAGCCGGCTACATCGGCGGTTACGGCGCGCACATCCAGCTCGAAAAGCTGGGCGACGTGCAGGTCGTGTTCACCGAGGTCACGCTGGCCGACCACCGGCGCGAGGACTTCGACCGCTTCGTCGCGGCGATCCGCAACGTCGACGAGATCGTCGAGTGCCATCTCGCGAGCGGCGGCTACGACTACCTGCTCAAGTTCATCACGCGCAGCGTGAGCCACTACCAGACGATCGTCGAAGGGCTGCTCGAACAGAACATCGGCATCGAGAAGTATTTCAGCTACGTGATCATCAAGTCGCCGTTCGTCAAACGGCACTACCCGCTCGAATCGCTGTTCGGCGAACGCCACTGACGAACGGCGCGCGGGGTTGCCGCGCGCCCGCCGAACCACCTCATACAAGGATCAGTCATGCCGCTTACGCCATCCCGAACCGAACTCGTTCGTACCGCCAACCTGATCGACGGCGCGTGGCGCGATGCGCTCGACGGCCGTCGCTTCGCGGTCACCGATCCGGCGACGCTCGATGCCGTCGCCGACGTGCCCGACAGCGGCTCCGCCGACGCCCGCGCCGCCACCGACGCAGCCGCACGCGCGCTGCCCGCCTGGCGCGCGACGCCCGCGCGCGAACGCGCGGCGATCCTGCGCGCGTGGCATGCGGCGATCGTCGCGCATACCGACGATCTCGCGAAACTGATGTCGCGCGAACAGGGCAAGCCGCTCGCCGAAGCACGCGGCGAAGTCGCATACGGCGCGTCGTATGTGCTGTGGTTCGCCGAGGAAGCGACGCGCACGTACGGCGACCTGATTCCGCAGCAGCAGCGCGGCAAACGGCTGAGCGCGGTCAAGGAGCCGATCGGCGTCGTCGCCGCGATCACGCCGTGGAATTTCCCGCTCGCGATGATCGCGCGCAAGATCGCGCCCGCGCTCGCGGCCGGCTGCACGGTCGTCGCGAAGCCGGCGGAGGATACGCCGCTGACCGCGCTCGCGCTGGCCTTCCTCGCCCACGAAGCCGGCGTGCCGCCCGGCGTGCTGAACATGATCGCCGCATCGCGCGAGCGCGGCGTCGAGGCGGTGGCCGACTGGCTCGCCGACGGCCGCGTGCGCAAGATCACGTTCACCGGATCGACGCCGGTCGGCAAGCTGCTCGCGCGCGAATCGGCCGCGACGCTGAAGAAGCTGTCGCTGGAGCTCGGCGGCAATGCGCCGTTCATCGTGTTCGACGATGCGGAGCTCGACGCCGCGGTCGACGGGCTGATGGCCGCGAAGTTCCGCAACGGCGGCCAGACCTGCGTGTCGCCGAATCGCGTGTACGTGCAGGCCGGCGTGTACGACGCATTCGCCGCGAAGCTCGCCGCACGCGTCGCCGCGCTGAAGGTCGCACCGGCGACCGACCCGGCCGCGCAGATCGGCCCGATGATCAACGCGCGCGCGGTCGACAAGATCGCGCGCCACGTCGGCGACGCGATCGAGCGCGGCGCGCGCGTGCTGACGGGCGGCCGGCGCCTGCCCGAACTCGGCTCGAACTACTACGCGCCGACGGTGCTCGCCGACGCCACCGCCGACATGCAGCTCACCTGCGAGGAAACCTTCGGCCCGGTCGCCGCGCTGTTTCCGTTCGATACCGAGGACGACGCCATCGGCGCCGCCAACGACACGCCGTTCGGACTCGCCGCGTATTTCTACACGCAGGACGTGCGGCGGATCGCGCGCGTGTCCGCACGGCTCGAAACGGGCATCGTCGGCATCAACGAGGGCGCGCTCGCGAGCGAGGCGGCCCCGTTCGGCGGCGTGAAGGAATCGGGCTACGGCCGCGAAGGCTCGCGCTACGGGCTCGACGACTACCTGTCGATCAAGTACCTGTGCCAGGGCGGGCTCGACTGACCCGGCGCCGCCGTCCGCGCGGCTGCCGGCAACGCGCCGCGCCCGCCCACCGCATTCACCGCCCGCGATCGAACCTGCTCATGCCCATCGATACCGATTCCTCCCGCCCGGCATCCGGCGTCGCCCGCACGCCTTCCGAACCGTGGGGCACGCTGCCCGGCGGCGACCCGGTACGGCGCTACACGCTGCGCAACGCGCACGGGATGCGCGTCGTCGTCAGCGATCTCGGCGCGACCGTCGTGTCGTGGCTCGCACCTGACCGCGCCGGGCACTTCGCCGATATCGTCCTCGCGCACGACACGCCGGCCGACTATGTCGGGTCGGGCACCTACTTCGGCGCGACGGTCGGCCGCTGGGCGAACCGGATCGCGGGCGCACGCTTCACGCTCGACGGAATCGACCACGCGCTCGATCGCAACGAGCACGGCAATCTGCTGCACGGCGGCGCAAGCGGCTTTCACCGTGCGCGCTGGGACGTGATCGACGATCGCGGCGGGCTGACGCTGCGGCTCGATTCGCCCGAGGGCGATGCGGGGTTCCCCGGCAACGTGAGCGTAGAGGTGCGTTACACGCTCGACGACGACGGCACGCTGACGATCGACTATGCGGGACGAACCGATGCGCCGACGCCGCTGAACCTGACGAATCACAGCTACTTCAACCTGAGCGGACGCGCGGGCAGCGACGTGCGCGGCCATCTGCTGCAGATCGACGCCGATGCGTTCGTCGAAGTGGACGATGCGCTGATCCCGACCGGCACGGCCGACGTGACGGGCACCGCGTTCGATTTCCGGCAGAGCGCGCCGCTCGGCGCCCGCCTCGACTGGCCGCATGCGCAGCTCGCGCGCGGACGCGGCTTCGATCACTGCTATGTGCTGCGCGATTACGGGCACGGCGTGCGGCCCGTCGCATCGATCTACGATCCGGAAAGCGGCCGAGAGCTTGCGGTATCGACGGATCAGCGCGGGTTGCAGCTTTATACGGGCAACTATCTGGACGGCGTGCGCACGAGCGGCGGCGTGTCGTGTGTGCAGCATGCGGCGCTGTGCGTCGAAGCCGGGTTCTTTCCGAACCAGGTCAACATGGATGCGTTGCGCGACGAAACGATCCTCGGCCCGGGCGAGACCTATCGCCAGACGACGCGGTATCGGGTCGGCATTCGCGGGTAGCGGATGCGTCGGGCGGCCGCCGGTTGCGCGCGGCGCGCCCGTTGCGGAATGGCAGGCAACGCACGCGTTCCTTGCGCATGCGCCGCCTGATACGCCATGTGCCGAAGTTCGACCTCTCGAATCACCTCAGCCTGCGATCCCGAGATCGACCGGGCCCGCGCCGGAACATGACGGCGTCCGTCCCCGCCCGACTCCGTCAGAACCTGTGACGGATCCCCGCATGCACCATCAGTTGCTTCGATGTCGACGACAGGTCGGCCGCCCCCGGGATATACGCCTGGTCGAGCGACGAGCCGGTCGCATCGCCGGCGATGCGCTGGTATGCGCCCATCAGATAGACGTCGGTCCGCTTCGACAGGTTGTAGTCGGCCATCAGCCCGAGCGAATGGATCTTCGGTGTCGCGCTGCCCGTGGTGGCGTCGTAACGCACGGTCGTATACACGTACTGCGCACCGACGAAGAACGCCGGCGTGAACTGATACTTGCCGTTCACTTCGAAGTTCTGATACTTGATCGCCGTGACCGTGCCGCCGGCGAGCGGCCCCGTGACGGGCTCGATCGTCTCGTCGCCGAACAGATAGCCGACGTTCGCAGTGGGCCGCGTGACGTTGCTGTTCGTATACGCGAACCCGAGCGTCGCCGGCCCGGCCGTATAGTTGATGCCCGCGCCGAAGATCCGCAGCCGCGCCGACGCGAAGTTCGCATCCGCCCCCACCGACCCCGAACCCGCGATCGCGCCGCCGGCCGTCGCGCCCGGGTTGTCCGCGTTCAGGAACGCCGCGCCGACCAGCAGGCCGCCCTGCTCGTACTGCGCGCCGACGCTCCACTGCCGGTTGTTCGCGAAGCCGGTGTCGTTGCTGAAGCTGTACGTGCCGCCAAACGAGAAGCCGGCAAAATCCGGGCTCGCATACTTGACCGTGTTGTTCACGCGAAACGTGTTGCCGGTGTTGTCGTTGTCGAGCGGATGCGAGAACGGATAGACGCCCCAGCTGCCGTTCGCGGTGGTCGGCGCGAGATAGTCGACCACCGAATCGTATTGGCGGCCGAGCGTCAGCGTGCCGAAGCGCGTGCTGCCGAGCCCGACGTAAGCCTGCCGCCCGAACATGCGGCCGCCCTGCGCGAGCGTGCCGCTGTTCACGTTGAAGCCGTTCTCGATCTGGAACAGCGCACTGTAGCCGCCGCCGAGATCTTCGGTGCCCTTCAGCCCCCAGCGGCTGCCTTGCGCGAAGCCGCTCGCCATCTGCCACGCGCCGTGGCCGCCGACGTTGTTCGTGTAGTCGATACCGGCATCGACCACCCCGTAAAGCGCGACGCTGCTTTGCGCAAAGGCCGGCGCCGCACAGAGTGCCGGCATCGCGACGAGAAACAATCTCCAGTTCATTCGTTTTCCTTATTGATATATTGAGCGCTACCACCCGATGTGCCGTCGTGCCGCTTATTTCGCGCCGTAGATGTCGAAGTCGAAGTACTTGCGGTTGATCCGCTGATACGTGCCGTTCGCGAGGATCGTCGCCAGCGCGCGATTGAACGCGTCGCGCAGGTCGGTGTCCTGCTTGCGCAAGCCGAGGCCGTCGCCCTGCCCGAAGTACTTCGCGTCGTCGATCGCCGCGCCGACGAACGTGAAGTCCTTGCCCTGCGGCTTTTTCAGGAAGCCGTCGCTGGCCGCGATCGACGCCTGGAACGCCGCGTCGAGCCGCCCGGTCACGAGGTCGGCATACACCTGATCCTGGTTCTGGTACGACTCGATCTGCACGCCGGCCGGCTGCCAGTTCGCGATCGCATAGTCGGCCTGCGCGGAGCCCTGCTCGACGCCGACGCGCTTGCCCTTCAGCGCCGCCGCCGTCGGCAGCAGCGGCGAACCCTTGCGCGCGATCAGCCGGGCCGGCGCATTCGAGATCCGGTTCGTGAACGCGATCTGCTGCATCCGCTTCGGCGTGATCGTCATCGACGACGCGATCACGTCGAACTTGCGCGCGAGCAGCCCCGGAATCATCCCGTCGAAGCTCGATTCGACCCACACGCAACGCGCATGCAGTTCCGCGCACAACGCGTTCGTGATGTCGATTCCGAAGCCCGTCAGCGTGCCGTCGGGCTGCTTGTATTCGAGCGGCGGATACGTCGGATCGACCGCGAGGCGGATCTCCTTGCCCGTCCAGTCGCCCGCGTGCGCGGCCCCCGCCATCGTCGTTGCCGTCAGCGCCACCGCGAGCGCCGCCATCCACTGTTTCATTGCCCGTCTCCTTGTTTCCGTCGTTGAAAGTAATTCGAATGCGTTTGCCCGGCTCACGCGAGGTAGCGCTCCGCGAGCGCGATCCAGTAGCTCGCGCCGGTCGCGAGGCACGCGTCGTTGAAGTCGTATCCCGGGTTGTGCAGCCCGCAGCCGGCGGCACCGTCGCCGTTGCCGATCGACAGGTAGCTGCCCGGGCACGCGTTCAGCATGAACGCGAAATCCTCGCTCGCCGCGATCGGCCGCAGATGCGCAATCAGCGCGTCGTCGCCGCCCCATTCCCGCGCCACGTCTCGCGCGAACGCGGTTTCCGCCGCATGATTGACGAGCACCGGATAGCCGTGGCGATAGTCGATCTCGGCCGTCGCGCCATAGCTGTCGGCCTGGCCGTGCACGATCGCGCGGATGCGCCGTTCGAGCAGCGCGCGCACGTCCGGCGACAGCGCCCGCACGCTCAGTTCGAGATCCGCATGCGGCGCGATCACGTTCGATGCGGTGCCCGCGTGGATCGAGCCGGTCGTGACGATCGCGAGGTCCTGCGGATTCACGTTGCGCGATACCACGGTCTGCAACGCCATCACGATCGACGCGCACACCACCACCGGATCGATCGTCGTGTGCGGGGCCGCGCCGTGACCACCGCGCCCCGCGACGCGCACCCGCACCTCGTCGGCCGACGCCATCGCCGGGCCGTCGCAGAAGCCGAGCACACCGGCCGGCAGCCCCGGCACGTTGTGCATCGCGAACACGGCATCGCACGGGAACTGCGCGAACAGCCCGTCGTCGATCATCCGCTTCGCGCCGCCGAGCCCTTCCTCCGCCGGCTGGAAAATCAGGTTCAGCGTGCCGCTGAAGCGCCCGCGTTCGGCGAGGCACCGGGCGGCGGCGAGCAGCATCGCGGTATGGCCGTCGTGGCCGCACGCGTGCATCACGCCGTCGTGCCGGCTCGCATGCGGCAGCCCGGTCGTCTCGCGGATCGGCAGCGCGTCCATGTCCGCGCGCAACCCGAGCCGTTTGCCGGCGCCGCGCGCGAGCGTGCCGACCACGCCGGTGCCGCCGAGACCGCGCGTCACCCGATAACCCCACGTTGTCAGGCAGCCGGCGACGAGTTCGCTCGTCGCGTGTTCGTCGAAACCGAGCTCCGGATGCGCGTGCAGCCGCCGGCGCAGCGCGATCATCTCCGTCTCGATGGCCGCCATTTCTGGCGCAATGCGTTCTCGATCCAACCCCGATACTCCTCGATGCGTTCTGGTTTGCCGATTGCCGAATGGCAGATCGTGGCGGGATCGTATGCAGCGAAAATGCCGTCGAACAGTCGCAGTTTCGTTATGATGACAACCTTTCGTTGTCGGGTTTCGTCCCGTTTCGCACCATGAGCACGATCAAGCTGCATCAGTTGCAGGCACTCGTCGCGAGCGCGGAGGCCGGCAGCATCCGCGGCGCCGCGCGCACGCTGGGGTTGTCGCAGGCGGCCGTCACGCGCGCGCTGCGCGAGCTGGAGGCGAGCGAGCGCCTGCCGCTGCTGGTGCGCGCGCCGGAAGGCATCGGCTTCACCGAATACGGCAAGACGCTGCTCACGCACGCGAAGCTCGTGCTCAAGCAGCTCGAGCACGCGCAGAGCGATCTGGAACGGATGCGCGGCCGCGTCGAGGGGCGGCTGAGCGTCGGTGTCACGCCGTGGCTCACGATGACGTTTCTCGCGGAAACCGTGCTGCGGTTTCGCGAGCGGATGCCCGACGTGCGCCTCGAACTCTACGAGGCGCTGATGGCCGTCGCCCAACCGCTGCTGCGCGACGGCAGCATGGATTTCGCGCTCGGCCACGTGCAGCCGGGCAGCAGCGCGCAGGAATTCGCGTTCGAGCCGCTGCTGCGCTACGGCACGTCGGTGATGGTGCGCGCCGGGCATCCGCACGAGCGCGCGAAGTCGGTGCACGCGTTGCTCGATTGCGACTGGGTGCTGAATTCGTCCGCCGACGGGCAGGCCGCGCTCGTCGACTATCTGTTCACGCGGCACGGCGCGCAGATCGACGAACGGCGCATCGTGCGCGCGCAGTCGGTCGCGATCCTGCAGACGATGCTCGAACAGGCCGGCATGTGCACGTGGTGCCCGACGATCCTCGCGGCGGTGCGGCCGTTCGGCGAGCGGATGCGCGTGCTGCCGCTGAAGGAGACGTTCGAGCCGAGCGAGCTCGGGATCGTCACGCGCCGCAGCAGCACGCTCGGCGACGCGGCACGCTGCTTCATCGACTGCCTGCTGCAGGTGATCCGGCGGCACGCACGCTCGGCGCGCGGCGAGGATCTGGCGCTGTTCCGCACGCTCGAGCTGTTGATCTGACGATGAACGACACCGGCCACGGCGGCGCCGCCGCAAAAACCGCGCATCGGTTGCGCCGGCGGCTACCCGCCCGTTACCTGCCGGTACCTGCCGGCCGGCCGCCGCCTTTTCGGCCGGCGCCCGCCACGCTGCCCCGGGAACGCCCCCGTATACCTCCGCGCCGCCTTGTTCTATACTACCCCCCAGTATCAGGAAGCCACGACACCATGCCGCATTCCCCCGAAGAAAAGAAACGCGTTTTGACCCGCGTGCGCCGCGTTCGCGGGCAGCTGAACGCGCTCGAGCAAGCGCTCGAGGAGGGCGCGGACTGTGGCCCGGTCCTGCAGCAACTGGCTGCCATCCGCGGCGCGATCAACGGGGTCATGGCCAACGTGCTGGAAAGTCACTTGCGCGAGGAATTCACCCAGCTCGCGGACGCCCCGCGGCCCGCTTCCGGATCGATCGACGAAATCGTCACCCTCGTTCGGTCCTACTTGCGTTGACCGAGGCGAAATCGTCGACGTAACGCTCCATTCGGTGTTTTTTTAACAGGATTGCCATGAAATCACGTGCTGCTGTTGCGTTTGAGGCGGGTAAGCCGCTGCAGATCGTCGAGATCGATGTCGAGCCGCCCCGCAAGGGCGAAGTGCTGATCAAGATCACCCATACGGGCGTCTGTCACACCGACGCCTTCACGCTGTCGGGCGACGATCCGGAAGGGCTCTTTCCTGCCGTGCTGGGCCATGAAGGCGCCGGCATCGTCGTGGAAGTCGGGGAAGGCGTGACCAGCGTGAAACCCGGCGACCACGTCATTCCGCTGTATACCGCCGAATGCGGCGAATGCCTGTTCTGCAAGAGCGGCAAGACCAACCTGTGCGTGTCGGTGCGTGCCACCCAGGGCAAGGGCGTGATGCCCGACGGCACCACGCGTTTCAGCTACAACGGCCAGCCGATCTATCACTACATGGGCTGCTCGACGTTCAGCGAATACACCGTCGTCGCCGAAGTCTCGCTCGCGAAGATCAACCCGGACGCGAACCCCGAGCAGGTCTGCCTGCTGGGCTGCGGCGTCACGACCGGCCTCGGCGCGGTGAAGAACACCGCCAAGGTGCAGCCGGGCGACTCGGTGGCCGTGTTCGGCCTCGGCGGCATCGGTCTCGCCGTGATCCAGGGTGCGAAGCTCGCGAAGGCCGGCCGCATCATCGCGGTCGATACCAACCCGGGCAAGTTCGACCTCGCACGCGTGTTCGGCGCCACCGACTGCGTGAACCCGAAGGACCATCAGGAGCCGATCCAGCAAGTCATCGTCGGGATGACCGGCTGGGGCGTCGACCACAGCTTCGAGTGCATCGGCAACGTGAACGTGATGCGTGCCGCGCTCGAATGCGCGCACCGCGGCTGGGGTCAATCGGTCGTCATCGGCGTCGCGGGCGCCGGCCAGGAAATCTCGACGCGCCCGTTCCAGCTCGTCACCGGCCGCCGCTGGCTCGGTACCGCGTTCGGCGGCGTCAAGGGCCGCTCCGAATTGCCGGGCATGGTCGAGGACGCGATGGCCGGCACGATCCAGCTCGCGCCGTTCGTCACGCATACGAAGCCGCTCACCGGCATCAACGAAGCGTTCGACCTGATGCACGAAGGCAAGTCCATCCGGACCGTCGTGCATTTCTGACACACGCGCAACGAGGCCGGCCCGGTCGCGGCAACCGGTCTCCTTGCGTGACGCCGCCGGCAAGCCCTCGCGCTGGCCGGCGGCGCTGCATGTCCGCACCCGCCTCGCTCGGGCCGATCACGGTCATCGTCGTGCCGTCCGGCGCACGACGTCCTCCGCACCCGCTCTCCCCGCCTCTGCCTGACCGGCGACGCTCCGTCGTCAATCCCGGCGACCATCGGCGCGCGGCGCCAGCAGGAACGGCGCGTAGTGCACCGTGTACGCGAGAAACGCGACGATCCAGCATGCCCCCGACGCATCGAGCCAGACGCCATACGGCACCCCCGGGACGAGCGGCCCGAACACGCGGATGACGCCCGCGCCGATCACCAGCCAGTAGCACAGCTGCTCCCACGGGCCCGCGACGAGCATGCGCCCGGTGTGGCCGAGCGCCGTGCGGGTGATCATCGCGACGATCGCGCCGCCGATCGCACCGACGGTCAGCGCGTGCACGGCCAGCGAATGCGCGAGCACGCCCGCGAACGACAGTGCGAGCAGCACGAACCCGACCGGCATCCACAGGCAGGACACGTGCAGGATCCACACGATCGGCCGGTTGCCGACGCGCCACGAATGCCATCCGGCAAGGCGCCATGCATGCAGCAGCGCGGTGACGAGCGCGGCGGCGATCAACAGCGTGCCCGGCGCGCCGAGCGCGTCCGCGAACAGCGTGAATGCGACCGCGGGCGCGGCGAGCGCATCCACGATCCTGAAGCGGCGAATTTTGAAACCGGGGATCGCATTCATCGTGAACATCGGCACGATGCGGCCGGTGATCACCGCGACGAAGAACACGACCAGCCCCGTCGCCGCATAGGCCGCGCGCAGCGCGAGATCCGGGCGCCCCGTCATCACGCACGCATGGAACAGCGCGTTGAGCGCGCCGAACGCCAGCAGTGCGATCGGCAGGAACACGTTGCGCCGGTTCTGCGCGGCAATCAGCACGCGCAGCAGCACGAGCGCCGTCACCGGCAGGAACAGCGAATCGACGACGGCCGCGAGCATCGGCGGCCCCGACCAGACGAGCACGCGCCCGGCCAGCCACCCCAGCCACAGCGCCGCGAGCGCGGGGCCGCGCAGCGTCTCGCGCGAGGTCCAGGCGCGCACGGCGGTCAGCAGGAAGCCGACGACGATCGCCGCGACGAAGCCGAAGATCATCTCGTGCACGTGCCACATCAGGCCCGTCATCGCACCCGTGCGGCCGGCGACGGGCATCCCGTGCCAGGCCGCGAGCCATAGGGCCATCGCGATGCTCGCGAACAAGGCTCCGGTCAGGTAGAACGGCCGCAGGCCGAGCTGCAGCAACGGCAGCGTATCGGGCGTCGAGGGTGCCCGCATCGGTTCGCTGATTTTCATGTGCGTCTCCGGCGACTGGGGATGACGTCATTCATCCTAGCGCCGTGACGCGTGCGATGGGGCGTGCCCCTACGCGCAGAGGTGGCATCGTCCGCGTTCGTGATCTGCGTCAAGCTCGCGCTTCACGCGTGTGCCACACTTTCAGCCATGAGCCTGCGTCGACGTTGCCGCCGTCAGTTGCGCACGCGCCGCATTCTCAGCGTCGCCGACGGCGATTCCCCGAACGCGCGCTTGTATTCGATCGCGAACCGCCCGAGGTGCGCGAACCCCCATTTCAGTGCGACGTCCGTCACCGACGCGAGCCCCGGTGTCGCGTCGTCGCGCAGTTCGTCGCGCACACGTTGCAGCCGCAACTGGCGCACGAACGCCATCGGCGTGATGCCGTGACGGTTGCGGAACCTCGCGAACAGCGTGCTCGGGCTGACGCCGGCGAGTTCGGCGAGCCGTTCGATCGTCAGCGGTTCGTCGAGATGCGCACGGACGTACTCCTCGACGCGCCGCACATAGAACGGCGCGAGCGGCGCCGGCGCGGGGCGCATGCCGTTGCGCGCGGTATTCGGATGGCCGTACAGCAACAGGTTCAGCAGCGTCGATTCGAGCTGCTCGAACGCGAGCGGATGACGCAGCGGATGCCCGTCGGTTGCGATCGCGTCGGCCAGCATCGGCAGCATTTGCGCGAGGCACGCACCCTGCGGCGAAGACAAGCCGAATGCCGGCTCGAACTCGACCGGCACGCGCCGGTCGTCGCCGAAATGCCGCTGTGCATGCCGCTCCATCACCTCGCGCTCGATGCGCAGGATCGCTTGCGGGCACGCCTCGCCCCACCGCATCCGCAGCGACAACGTCGGCGACAGCAGCGACGCGGTGTCGGGCGACGACACGAAGCGCGTGGCGCCGCACTCGATCTCCGCATCGCCGCGCAGCGGCATCTGCAACAGATAGAAATGCTCGAGCGGCCCCGGTTCGATCGATACCTCGCCGCCGTAGTCGAGCAGATTCAATGACAGATTGCCCCAGCGCGCATGGTGCATGCGGCTGTGCAGCGCGCGCGAATCGCCGGTCAGCGTGAGTCGATGCGGCTTGAACACATCCGCCACGCGCGCGCGCACCTCGTCGAGATCGTTCGACTGCAGCAGCAGCGTGTCGCGATTGAAACAGGCGGCGTCACCCAGCCAGCCCGTTCCGGAAAATTGCCCCATCGATGTTCTCCCGTCGTGCTCGATCGCACTTGCGCTGTGCGCGCATTCCCGATTCCCGGGAATGCGCCCGCACGATCCGGATAGCGCCCGGAGTATCCGGACAGTCCGCCTCGTTACACTACGCAAGCCCTGCGTACCTCATGCAAGAAGCGGACCGTTCGCGCATCGTAGAAAACTGTACGGGACTTCCGCATCCGCACATACCCGCAGTGCGCCGCGTTCCGGCCCCGGCGCGGCAGGCCGAACCGCAGGTTTCCGGAATTCGCGGATACCGGCCGAAGAAAGCGGATAGAAGCGCGCGTTTCGTCCGCCAATACTGGGGCCATGCAAGCCACGAACAGAATGGAGGGACACATGAAAGGACATCACATCGAGATCATGTCGCCGGACGGCGGCACGTTTCGCGCCTACCTGAGCGTGCCGGCCGCCGGCAAGGGGCCCGGCATCGTGCTGTGCCACGAGATCTTCGGCGCGAACGCGACGATGCGGGACGTGGCCGACTATTACGCGGAAGAAGGCTACACGGTGCTCGTGCCCGACCTGTTCTGGCGCCAGTCCCCCGGCATCGAGCTGGGCGACTCCGCCGCCGACTTCGAGCGCGCGATGGCGCTGTACCGCGAGTACGACGAAAACAGCGGGGTCGAGGACATCGGCGCGGCGCTCGCCGTGCTCACGCAGCGCCCCGAATGCACCGGCCAGGCCGGCGTGCTCGGCTACTGCCTCGGCGGCAAGCTCGCGTACCTGGCCGCGTGCCGGCTGCCGGGCGTGGCCGCCGCGGTCAGCTATTACGGCGTCGGGATCGAGCACGCGCTCGACGAAGCGTCGCACCTGCGCGGGCGGCTCGTGCTGCAGATCGCCGCGCAGGACCGCTTCTGCCCGCCCGACGCGCAGCAGCGCATCGTCGCCGCGCTGTCCGGCCGCGACGGCGTCGAAGTGTATGTCTACCCGGGCGTCGACCACGCATTCGCGCGCATCGGCGGCTATCATTTCGACAAGGCGGCTTCGGTGATGGCGCACCAGCGCGCGATTGCCGCATTCCGCGCGGCGCTCGGCCCGCATTACGATCTGTCCGCACTGTGGGAAGAACACCTGCGGCACGAATTCGACACGCGCAACGTCGACGCGACGATGGCCACGATGGTCGCGCAACCTTACGTGAACCACATCCCGACGCTGACGGGCGGCGTCGGCTACGACGAACTCAAGCGCTTCTACACGCATCACTTCGTGCATGCGAATCCGCCCGACACGACGATCACGCCGATCTCGCGCACGGTCGGCGCGAGCCAGATCGTCGACGAACTGCTGTTCTGCTTCACGCACACGACCGAGATCGACTGGATGCTGCCCGGCGTCGCGCCGACCGGCAAGCGCGTCGAGATCCCGCTCGTCGCGATCGTCAAGTTTCGCGGCGACAAGCTCTATCACGAACACATCTACTGGGATCAGGCGAGCGTGCTCGTGCAGATCGGCCTGCTCGACACGGCCGGCCTGCCCGTCGCCGGCGTCGAAACGGCGCGCAAGCTGCTCGACGAAACCGTGCCGTCGAACGGGCTGATGGGCCGCTGGCGCGACAGCGCGCAATCGCCCGACGCAGGCTGAACGCGCACCGCCCTCAACCGACGACACACAAGCATCAGGAGACACTCCATGACAACCCTTGCTGGCAAAGTCGCCATCGTCACCGGCGGCGCCACGCTGATCGGCGCCGCCGTCGCGCAGGACCTGAGCCGCGCCGGCGCGTGCGTCGCGATCCTCGATCTCGATGCGCAGAACGGCGCGCGCGTCGCCGCTTCCCTCGGCGAGCGCGGGATGTTCGTCGCGACCGACATCACCGACGACCGTGCGATCGAACACGCGGTATCGGCCGTCGCCGAGCGCTTCGGCGCGGTCGACCTGCTGATCAACCTCGCATGCAGCT
The DNA here is from genome assembly GCF_902498995.1 of Burkholderia anthina. Taxonomy (GTDB): domain Bacteria; phylum Pseudomonadota; class Gammaproteobacteria; order Burkholderiales; family Burkholderiaceae; genus Burkholderia; species Burkholderia anthina. Next base: position 98,906 of record NZ_CABVLY010000004.1, on the reverse strand, counting down.
ACGTCGACAACGGCATCCAGGCCACGCGCAACGACTGGCTCGCCGCGATGGACGTCAACGTCGTCTCGGCGGCGATGATGGCGAAAGCCGTGCATCCGTACCTGACGCGCCGCGGCGGCGGCGCGATCGTGAATTTCAGCTCGATCTCCGCGCAATGCGCGCAAACCGGCCGCTGGCTGTACCCGACGTCGAAGGCCGCGATGCGCCAGCTCACCCGCAGCATGGCGATGGATCTGGCCGCCGACCGGATTCGCGTGAATTCGGTGTCGCCGGGGTGGACGTGGTCGCGCGTGATGGACGAGATGACGCACGGCGACCGCGCGAAAACCGATCGCGTGGCCGCGCCGTTTCACCTGCTCGGGCGCGTCGGCGACCCGTCGGAAGTCGCGCAGGTCGTCACGTTCCTGTGCAGCGACGCGGCGAGCTTCGTGACCGGCGCCGACTATGCGGTGGATGGCGGTTACTCCGCGATGGGCCCCGAACAGGCCGTACCGGCTATTCCGCGCCTGGCGGAATAGCCGCCAGCCCCATCTCGCGGTTCACGTTCCGCCCCATGTAATTCGTTCTACCAAGGATTTTCATCATGAAACGCATCGCCATCGTCGGTGCAGGCCAGTCCGGCCTGCAACTCGCCTTCACGCTGCTCGACCAGGGTTATCACGTCACGCTCGCGACCAACCGCGACGCGGAGCAGATCCGCGCCGGCAAGGTCATGTCGAGCCAGTGCATGTTCCATACCGCGTTGCAGATCGAGCGCGACCTCGGCCTGAACGAATGGGAAGAGGCGTGCCCGTCCGTCAACGGCATCGGCATCGCGGTGCCGCATCCGGACGGCAACGGCCGCAAGGCGATCGACTGGTCGTCGCGCCTGACCCGCTACGCACAGTCCGTCGACCAGCGCGTGAAGATGGCCGACTGGCTCGACGCGATCGGGCGGCGCGGCGCGGACGTGCGCATCTGCGACGTCGGCGTGCCCGAGCTCGAGGAGTTGGCGCGCAGCCACGATCTCGTACTGCTCGCCGCCGGCAAGGGCGAGATCGTCAACCTGCTCGGCCGCGACGACGCGCGCAGCGCGTTCGAGCGCCCGCAGCGCGCGCTGGCCCTCACCTACGTGAAGGGCATGACGCCGAGCCAGCCGTATTCGCGCGTGCGCTTCAACCTGCTGCCGGGCATCGGCGAATACTTCGTGTTCCCCGCGCTGACCACGACCGGCCCGTGCGAGATCATGGTGTTCGAAGGCATCCCCGGCGGCCCGCTCGACTGCTGGGCCGACGTGAAGACGCCGGAGCAGCATCTCGACCGGAGCCTGTCGTTCCTGCAGCAGTACGTGCCGTGGGAATTCGAGCGCTGCCGCGACGTCGAGCTCACCGACCCGAACGGCACGCTGTCCGGGCGCTTCACGCCGACGGTGCGCAAGCCGTTCTTCCGCCTGCCGTCGGGCCGCACCGTGTTCGGCATGGCCGATGCGGTGGTCGTCAACGATCCGATCACCGGCCAGGGTTCGAACAATGCGGCCAAGTGCGCGAAGGTGTATGGCGACGCGATCCTCGCGCGCGAGGCGGCGCCGTTCGACGAAGGCTGGATGCACGAGACGTTCGAACGTTACTGGGCCTATGCGCAGCACGTCGTGCGCTGGACCAACTCGCTGCTGACCCCGCCGCCGCCGCACGTGCTCGAACTGCTCGGCGCGGCCGGCCAGTTGCCGTCGCTCGCCCGGACGATCGTCGACGGCTTCGACGATCCGCGCCGGTTCTCGCCGTGGTGGTTCGATCCATCGGCCTGCGCCGCGCTGATCCGCGAGCACGCCGCACGTGCGGAGCAGGCGCGATGATGACGACCGCTTCCGGCCATCCCGCCATCGACCCGATGCAATTGCGGGCCGCCTTCGGGCAGTTTCCGACCGGTGTCACCGTGATCACCACGCGCGCCGCCGACGGACGCAAGGTCGGCCTCACCGCCAACTCGTTCTCGTCGCTGTCGCTCGACCCGCCGCTCGTGCTGTGGAGCCTGCGCAAGCTCGCGCCGAGCCGCCCGGATTTCGTGGCGGCCACGCACTTCGCGATCAACGTTCTCGCGCACGACCAGATCGCGCTGTCGCGCCGCTTCGCGACCCCGAGCGCCGACAAGTTCGACGGCGTGCCGCACGTGGACGCGGATTCGGGCGGCGTGCCGTGCCTCGACGGCGCGAGCGCGCGTTTCGTGTGCCGTCACGTCGGCCATTACGAAGGCGGCGATCACCTGCTGTTCATCGGCCGAATCGAGCAGCTCGACGTGTTCCGCAAGCCGCCGCTCGTCTTCCATGCGGGCCAGTATCGGGCGATCTCGGATCATCCCGATCTTTAACGCGCGTTTTGATTAGTTATACAAATAAATAGCCAGGAGGTGGTGATGAAGAAATGCAGCTCTCGCCTGCTCGCGATCGCGGGCCTCGTGTTCGCCGGCATCGCCGGCCAGGCACCGGCCCATGCGACCGACCTGCCGTCGGTCAACCTGGGGATGACGAGTTTTCTCGACGGGATGCCGCCGGCCGGCTCCGGCTGGTACGGCACGCAGTACTTCGAGTACTACACGGCCGGCCGCGTCAACGACAACGCGGGCAACAAGGCCGGGCTGCCGAAGCAGGACATCGATCTGTTCGCCGGGCTGAGCCAGCTCGTCTACCAGTCGCCGCTGACGTTCCGCGGCATGCATCCGGGGCTCGACGTGATCCTGCCGTGGGTGGCGTCCGTGCATACCAACGACGGGATCGGCAACGTCGCGCTGAATTCGCGCGCCGGGTTCGGCGACCTGCTCGTCGGCCCGTTCATCCAGTTCGATCCGGTCATGGGCTCGCAGGGGCCGCGCTTTGCGCAGCGCGTGGAGTTCCAGTTCATCGCGCCGACCGGCGCCTACGATCCGGCCCGCGCGATCAATCCGGGCAGTCATTTCTGGTCGTTCGATCCGTACTGGGCCGCGACGTTCTGGGTCACGCCGAAGTGGACCGTGTCATGGCGGCTGCACTATCTGTGGAATGCGACCAACCATGAACCGGCGAGCGCGCTCGGGTCCGACGTGAGCTCGACGCAGGCCGGCCAGGCCGTGCATGCGAACTTCGCGACCGAGTACGAGGTGCGGCCCGGCCTGCGGCTGGGGCTCAACGGCTACTGGCTGCGCCAGACCACCGACATGAAGGCGAACGGGCAGGACGTATCGGGCACGCGGGAAGCCGTGCTCGCGATCGGGCCCGGCGCGATGGTCAGCTTCTCGCCGCAGGATCACCTGCTGTTCAACGCGTATTTCGAGGTCTATGCGCGCAACCGGCCGCAGGGCACGCGGATGGTGCTGCGCTACGTGCATCACTTTCAGTGATGTGCGAACCCGGCCGGGCTCGTCCGGCGAATGAAACGCATCCTGCCGGCGCGGGGCGGTAGATGTCCCGGCCCGCGATCGGGTCGGCCCCGGGTGCACGGATGCTCCGCGATTCAGGATTGGCAGCAGGGGGCCGCCCGCGCGGGCAGTGGACTACGGCGGTATCCAGGGTCGCGCTGGTTGCCGTTTGCATCGTGCTGGCCGCGTGGTGGCGCAATGATGACGCGAATGCCCGAGGCCGGGCGGCGCCGTTGATCTGACCGAACTCGAAAGTCATCCGTTTCATCGCAACGATCGAGGTAATTCGGGCGAACCTCGCGCCGTATGTCACCTTCCAGCCACCGCCCCGGGAACGGCATTCGCCGCGATCGGCGTCGATCGCGCCCTGCTGGACCACCCGAGCCGCCATTCCCGAGCGTCGCCCCCGGCCGGACCCGACATCGATCCGATGCGATACAGTACGGAGAATGCCCCGGGGACGGGACGCTCCGGTTCGCCGCTCGCGCATTTCGTGGCATCCGGCCGGCACGGCCCGCGCGGTCGGTATCCAGCGCAGCCGGCGCCGTCTGCCGAACGCTGACGCCCGCGACCGCCGATTCCGCCGCCCCTTTTTGCTCTCGACCATGAACGCAACCGCTGACAACGCACCTTCCGCCCCGTCGGTCCTCGGCGTCTATCGGCAACCGGCGGATCCGTCCGCCGGACAATGGGTCGTCAGCCGCTCCGAGCGCGCGCACATGTTCCGCATCCAGCATCACCGGCCCGACGGCAGCACGTCGGTCGATACGGTCGTCGATGCGGACAACCTCGACGCGAAGCTGCGCAAGTGGCACCACGAAGGTTTCGTCCGTCGCGACGAAAACGACGGCGACCGCGTTACCCCGGCCCTTCGCGAAGGCTTCATGCACGACCTGCGCCGCGCGCGTGCTGCCCGGCCGGCCGCGTCGCGGCACGCGGCAAACACCGTGCCGGTCGGCGGCGTGCCGATGCCGCGCGGCCCCGGCGGCCCGCTCGTTCCGCCGCGCAATCCCGCTTACCTGTTCACCGCCCGCGCATCCGGCGTGCTCGAAGACGTCGTCGAGAATCGCCGCATCCTGCTGATCGGTCATACGGGCACCGGCAAGACGAGCCTGATCGAACAGGCCGCCGCGCAGGCCGGTCACGGCGTGTTGCGCTCGAACATGAACGGCCAGACCACGGTGGGCGACTTCGTCGGCTTCTGGACGGTCAAGGGCGGCGAAACGATCTGGGTCGACGGCGTGCTGCCGGCCGCGATGCGCGAAGGGCTGTGGCTGATCGTCGACGAGATCGACTTCGCGGAGCCGGCGATCCTCGCGGTGCTGACCGCCGTGCTCGAACCGGGCGGCCGCCTGCTGCTGAAGGAGAAAGGCAACGAGATCGTCGTCCCGCATCCGTCGTTCCGGCTGTTCGCGACCGCGAACGCGGTCGGCGCGATGGGGCAGTTCCGGCATCTGTACCAGGGCGCGAACTTGATGAACGAGGCGTTTCTCGATCGCTGGCGCGTGTACCACATCGATTACCTGCCGCCGCGCGACGAGGCGCAGGTGCTGCAGCAGACGTTCGGCCCACGCATGTCCGCCGCGATGGCCGCGACGCTGGCGGCGATCGCCGCCGATTGTCGCGCGGCGTTCGTCCGCGAGGATCTCGCCAGCGCGTTCTCGACCCGCCGGCTGCTCGACTGGGCCGAACTGATGCTGCGCACCGGCGATCCGGAATCGGCCGCGGGGCCGACGATCTATGCGAAGGTCGGCCCGGAAGACGCGGCGTTGATTCGCAGCATCGTCCGCCACCACATCGATTTCGAGGCGTGACGCGATGGACCGGGACGACGACGCGCGCTCGGTTCACCTGACGCGGCTCGCGCGCACGCTGTCGCAACGGCACGGGATCGACGTGCGCTTTGCAAGCCACGGGCCGCTGCTGCAGCGCGACCGGCTCGTGCTGCCCGACACGCTGCTCGACGGCGCCATCGACGACGACGCGATCACCGGCTTCGTCGATCTCCACGCGGCCCGCACGCGCTTCAGCGCGATCGCGTCCGTGGCCGCGCTGACGTCGCCCGTCGTGCAACGCATCGCGCAGGCGATCGACGACCGGCGTGCGGCCGGGCGCCTCGTGGCGCTTTATCCCGGCGCACAGCGATTCCTGATCCGGATGCGTGCGGTATCCGCCGCCGACACGCTGCGCGGATGGCCGAAGCTCGCATGGCGCGACAAGCTGCTGTGGCGCATCGAACGCGCGTTGTGGGACGAGCCGCCGACCGCCACCGAGCACGTGCCGTCGCTCGACGCGACCGTCGCGGCAACCGCCGATCTCATCGTCGAAGCACGTGCGTCGACGTCGACTTCCGACAGCATCGGGGCCGCGCGACGGATCGTGGCACGCGTTCGCGCGCTCGCATCGGCCGGCGCCAACACCATGATGTTCACCGCCGATCCGGGCAGCACGCTCGACAGCGACGCGATCGCCGCCGAGTTCGACGCGGACGAACCCGGCGCGTCGGACGACGCACGCGCGCCCGCCGCCGCCGACTCCGCAGCCGGCGTGATCGCCGAAACGGTGTCGTCATCCGACACACCGGCGCAAGGCGACGCGGCGCCCGGCACGATCCGGCTGTCCGAGGAGAACCGGCCGCTCCTCTCGATTCCGCTGACCACGGCCTTCGATACGGTGACGGACTTCACCGGCAAGGGCGAACCGGCACGCTGGCATCGTCTGCGCGGCGCGGCGCGCGCGCAGACCGAGCCGCTGCGGATGCGGCTCGAACGCGCGTTGAAAGTCGACGAGCAGACGCACTGGAAACGCGAACAGGAACGCGGGCAGCTCGATCGCGCATCGCTCGTGCGCGTGGCGACCACGCCCGGCTATCGCACGCCGTTTCGCGTCACACGCGCGGCGCCCGGGCGCGACGCGGCGGTGAGCCTGCTGCTCGACTGCAGCGGCTCGATGGCCGGCCGGAAGATCGAACTCGCGACGCGCTGCGCGGCCGCGCTGTGCGATGCGCTGATGCAGCTCGGCTTCGCCTGCGAAGTGCTCGGCTACAGCTCCGTCGAGGATGCCGCGATGCGCGCGCATTACCAGCGCTGGCTCGACGGCGGCCGCGACACGTTCGGCTACAACCGCTTCGTCGAACGGCTCGACCTGCGCGTGTACAAGCGCTTCGATTCGGACAACCCGAGCGGGCTCGCCTGCATCGAATGCGGGCACGAGAACCCCGACGGCGAAGCGTTGAGCTGGGCCGCCGAACGGCTGCTGTCGAAGCGCGCGCGCCGCCGCATCCTGATGGTGCTGTCGGACGGCTACCCGGCCACCGGCGACGGCAACCCGGCGATCCTGCGCACCGACCTGCGTGCACGCGTCGATGCGCTGCGCGCACAGCGCGTCGAACTGATCGGCATCGGGATTCTCGACGATTCGGTGGAGTCGTTTTATCCGGTCAGCAGTGTCGTCGAGCAATTGAACGCGTTGCCGGGCGCGGCGTTCAGCGTGCTCAGCGACACGTTGCTGGATCGGCGCTGATCGGGCAGAGCGGGTCGGGTCGACGCACGCGCGTCCGCGCTACGCCGATACGAATGGGCCGGGCGCTCCCGGTTCCCGCACATAGTAGATATCCCATTCCGCTTCACCGGTCTGCACGAAGCCGTGCCGCCGATAGAAACGGTTCGATTCGCTGCCGCGCAACGCGCCGACGCGAACCGGCATCCGCTGCGCGTCGGCCTCCACGAAAATCTCGCGCAGCACGGCCTCACCGAGGCCCTTCCCCTGCTGCCCGGGCGCGATGTACAGATGATCGAGCAGCCAGTGATCGGCGTTCGGCCGCACCAGCACGAAGCCCGCACGCACGCCGTCGCATTCGACGAACCGGCACAACGCGGGATCGAACGACGCGAGAAACCGCTCACGCGCGCGCTGCGGATCGAAGCGTCCGATCCGCTCGAGGCTGTCGCGCATCGCGGCGATACGAATCGCGACGAGGGTGTCTGCGTCGGCTTGCGTCGTGGGGGAGAAAGTCAGGTTCATCGCGAGGCCGCTCGCTGGAGGTGCATGGAAAAAGACGAGCATACTGGTTCGGCGCGGCCCGCGGCAGGGTCGAATCGTTCATCGATACGTCACGGAACCATCGCACTCGCTACGAGCGACGCCTGCTAGCATGCCGCATGGCGGCTCCGGATCGCGCCGCTGCCGTAAAGATGTCGCGTTGCATGTCGTCGGCCGGCCGATCACGGGCGGGTCGTCCATGATCGGCGGTTTCGACACGGACGCTGCCCGCATTCGACTTCCATCCGACCGCCGGCTGTGCCGCATCCCGTGGCGCGAGCCGGCGGCACGAGATTCGTCCATGCCCAGGAAAAAATCCAGTCTCTGGCTACGGCCTTTCGATCTGCTTTCCGCCGCAACGAGCACGCGGCCCGGGAAGAAGCCTGCCAAACCGGCCGCGTCGGCCAAGCGAACGACCCAGCGCCCGGCAAGCACACCGGCGACGCGCCGCACGAGCCCGGCTCCCGCCGCACGGACAACGCCGAACCAGGCGCCCGGCACGTGGCTGCGCTCGTTCCATTCCGCCCGCCCGGCTGCCGGCCGCTTCGTCAACCATCTCGCGTACGGGCTGTATCTTCCCGTCGCGCCGGCGACGACCGTCGGCATGCCCGTCGTCGTGATGCTCCACGGCTGCAAGCAGACCGCCGAGTCGTTCGCCGCCGGCACGCGCATTTGCCGCATCGCGGAGCGCGCCGGGTTTGCCGTACTGTTTCCCGAACAGGCGAAGACCGCCCATTCGCATCGCTGCTGGAACTGGCATGGCGATGCAGCGCATTCGGAAGCGCCGGCGATCGCGTCGCTGATCGATGCGGTCGTGCGGGAGCGCGGGTTCGATCGCGACCGTGTGTATCTGGCCGGGATGTCAGCCGGCGCGGGGCTGGCCGCGCGGCTGGCGATCGAGTGTCCTGCCCTGTTCGCGGCCGTCGGCCTGCACTCCGGCCCGGCCATCGCGCCGCCGTTGTCGACCATGGCCGCGATGAGCCTGATGCGGCGCGGGCTGCGCGACGATCCGGTACAGGTGGTCGACACATGCGTCGACGTTCGTGCGTATCCGGGCATGCCCGCGCTCGTCATGCACGGCGGACTCGATACGGTGGTCGCCGAACAGAACGCGATGCAGCTCGGCGCGGCATTCGCGCGACTCAATCGGCTCGTCGACGAACACGGCGAGTTGCGCGTCGGCGAGCAACACACGTACGCGGATGACGGCGCCGAATACACCGACTATCTGCGTGGCGGCCGGGTGGTCGTGCGGGTCTGCATCGTTCGCCGGCTGGCGCACGCATGGAGCGGCGGCGATCCGCGCGAAGCGTTCCATTCGGCCACCGGGCCGGACGCGACCGCGATGTTCTGGAATTTCTTTCGGCGGCGGCGGCGCAAGCGGTGACAGGCTCAACTGCCGGAGGTACGTCGAGGCGTTCGACGTCAGCCCTTCGACGCCCGGAAGCATGTGCCCGACGATCGCCTCCCCTACCTCCCTCCGGCATCCCAACGCTGCAAGCTGAGTGCGGGCCGGACGACGTAGGTCGTGGGGCACCCAGTGCGTAACCGGCACGCGCGCCTCGGTCGGCCGCCGGCCCGAGTACGGTTGGCGCTCGTACACTGCTTGCTGAGGCACGCCGACCTAACAGGGTTGTCAGGTCCAGTGGCGCGGCGGGTGTGCGAAAATTGCGCGTTTAATCGCGAGAACGCTCCATGTCGTCGCCGACCTGCCCAACCTTTTCGCAAGCGTTTCAGGCCAATATGGCCGCGCTTCATATGCCTGTTCCAACTACCTTTTTGCGACATTGCAAACGTCGGTAGCCAGTGTCAGTACGATGACGGGCACCCTAAAGGCCCTCGGTCCCGACGCGACGGTTGGCGAAATGCTTGGCGCAACCACGATCCTGGAAAAGGCAGGCGTCGTCGGGTCGACTCTCGCGAGTGCCTACCTGGGCGCAATAGTCGGTAGCCTGATGGTCGCAACCGACTCGACATTGGCATGCGGCATCGGCAAACGCAACGCGAACATGTCGCTCGCCGTTGCGCAATGGGGTGCGCGCTACGGTCTGTACATTCACCCGTTCGTCATGGCGCAAATCCTGCGTCATCCCGAAGTGCTGGCACCCGGTCCGCATAGTTATTTGGGGCTGAAGGCAAATACGGCGATCCGGGGTGCGCGATGAAATGGATTGCTGATCGCCTGCTTCTCATCGGTACGGCGGTAATCTGTTTCGCCGTCGCTTGGGCCATCATCGCCGGAACCGGAGAATGGTTCCCCACCCTGATGATGGTGATCGCGTTCGCTACGCTGTGGGGCGATAACGCCCGCTTGCGCAAGCTACTCAAACAGAACGGCATCGATCCGCGCCAGCGCAAACGATAACCTCGCGCGCGCCCTCCGTGTCGGTCGGGCAGCCGATGCAGAACGGCACGGTAGCCGCTTGCTCGTCCGGCGCGGCATCTACGAGCACGTGCGGGATCATCTGGACCAGTGATTTGCCTTGCTGCGGTCGGGGCCGCCGTCGATGAATCGGGAGATGGGGCCGCTCGTCAACGCAAAGCAGCATGCGCGGGTTCGGCCCTCGTCGAGCGCGCGGAAGCCGGCGGCATAGAGGGTTTGAAGCATTGCCGCGCTTTACCGCGCTTAAAACCATCGCAATCAGGCACGACTGACAGCAGCGACACGCGCCGACCGGGATCCAGGCGATTCTCGCGGTGCCCGCCGCGCTGTCCTTGTCGCCGACTCATCGGGAAGGCGTGGCGTCGCGTTTGGCCTCGCGGAAACGCCCCCGCGATGCCGACTTCCGGTATCGTTGCCGTATGCGCCGCCACGGCGCGCGTCGCATCACGATCCGTTCGCAGCATTCAACCCGCATTGGAGCATTCATGATTCTGGAAATGGCATCGCTCGAAATCGATCCGTCGCAGGCCGAGCCGTTCGAGGCCGCGGTTCGCCAGGCACTTCCGTTGTTCGCCCGCGCGCGCGGCTGCGGCGGCGCCGAGCTGCATCGCGTGATCGAGCGCAGCGGCGGGTATCTGCTCGTCGTCAAGTGGAACACCGTCGACGATCACATGGTGCATTTCCGGGAGTCGGAAGACTTCCAGACGTGGCGGCAACTGGCCGGGCCGTTCTTCAAGAGCCCGCCGCAAGTCGTGCATACGGAAGTGGCTGTGCAATAACCGGCAATCGCCACGGAATCCTCATGACCGTCGACCCTTCCGTCCTCGCCGCATTCACCCCGACCGGCAAGCTGCGCGCGTCGATCAATCTCGGCAACCCGATCCTCGCGAACCGCGACCCGGCGACGGGCGAACCGTTCGGCGTATCGATCGATCTCGCGCGTGCGTTCGCCGAGCGCCTGTCGGCCGACCTCGCACTCGTGGTGTTCGACGCCGCCGGCAAATCGGTGCAGGCGCTGACCGAAGAGCGCGCCGACTTCGGCTTCTTCGCGGTCGATCCGTTGCGCGGCGAAACGGTGGCGTTCACCGAGCCGTACGTGCTGATCGAAGGCTTCTATCTCGTGCGCGACGATTCGCCGATCCGCGGCAACGCCGACGTCGACCAGCCGCACAACCGCGTGGCGGTCGGCAAAGGCAGCGCGTACGACCTGTTCCTCACGCGCGAACTGAAGGCCGCGCAGATCGTGCGCGCGCCGACGTCGCCGGCCGTCGTGCCGACCTTCGTCGAGCAGCAGCTGGAAGTGGCAGCGGGGGTGAAGCAGCAGCTCGAAGCCGACGCCGCGACAACCCCGGGCCTGCGCCTGCTCGACGAGCGCTTCATGGTGATCCGCCAGGCGATGGGCGTACCGAAGAGCCGTGGCGAAGCGGCTGCCGCTTTCCTCGGCGCGTTCGTCGAGGAGATGAAGGCGTCGGGTTTCGTGGCCGACTCGCTGCGCCGGCATGGCATTACGGGTGCGTCGGTCGCGCCGCTGCGCTGATCGGTGCATTGCCGTCGGCGGCCGGCCGTGGCGCGCGCCCCGGCGCCGCCCGACGCGGACCTGCCGTCGCCTGGCCAAGCCCTCATCCCCCGCATCACGACGGCGCGGCATCGTTCGCGCGCAGCGTGATGCCCGTCCACGTCCCGTTTGCGGACAGCTCGCCGATCAGCTCGACGATCGTCTGCCGCACGGCGAGCGTCGCGGAATTGACGGGTGACGTATTCGACCAGCACAGGCTGGCGGGCCGGCGAATCTCGGGTTCGACGATCCGGCGCATTTTCGGCCGGTTCGACGGTTCGCGCAGCGCCAGCGCCGACGCAGGCAGGATCGTGCAGGCATGGCCCGATTGCGCGAGCGAGATCAGCGTCGGCAGCGAATCGACATCCGCGATGATGTTCAGCGGCACCTCCTCGCGCGCGAACGTGCGCTCGAGCAGCAGGCGCAGCCCGTTCTGCACGCCCGGCGCGACGAGCGGTACGCCGGCGAGCGACGCGAGGCTGCAGGTCCGGCCGCGCGACGACACCGTGCCGCCCGGCTCGCCGAGCAGATGCAGCACTTCGTCGAACAGCGGCATCGCGGTCACGCCCGTCGTGTTCGATTCGCGGAACAGGATCGCGAGGTCGAGCCGCCCGTTCGCCAGCAGCTCGCTGATGAAGCCGCTCATGCTTTCGATGTACTGCAGGCGGATGCCCGGATAGCGTGCCCGCACGCGTTCGAACAGCGGCACCGCGAGGATCGACGTCATCGTCGTCGGAAAGCCCACCGCGACCGTGCCCGACTCGCTGCCCGCGCCTTCGCGCACTTCCTGACGCAGTTGCTCCATCTGACGGAGCACGAGCCGCGCATGCCGGTAGAGCGCCTGCCCGGCGGCCGTCGGCTTCACGCCCTGCGGGCTGCGCACCAGCAGCGTGACGCCGATGTCGCCTTCGAGCTTCGCGATCTGCTGGCTCAGCGACGGCTGCGCGACGAACAGTTTTTCTGCCGCTTTCCCGAGGCTCCCGTATTCAACGATGCTGACGAAATAGCGGAGCTGGCGGATATCCATGGCGGGTCGGTCGACGCGAAAGTCATAGGATACCCCTATGACCGGCACATTCAAACGGTATTTCCGCTGCGTCCGCGCTTCACCTAAAGTCACTTCAATCGAAATCGAATCAGCCGTCCCGACCGGCGATGGAGGTGACAATGAATGCAACCGGGTCGCATGCCAGCGACGATGCCAAACAGGTCCAGACCGACCTGATCGGTGCCGAACGTGCGGTGGCGTTCGCCGCCGCGCTCGATCATCCGATCGTTCCCGCCACCGGCGACGCGCTGCTGCCCGCGTGGCACTGGCTGTATTTCTGGTCGATTGCGCAGCAGTCCGAACTCGGCCCCGACGGCCATCCGCGCAAGGGCGGCTTCCTGCCCGATCTCGGGCTGCCGCGGCGCATGTGGGCCGGCGGACGGCTCACGTTCGAGCGCCCGCTGCTCATCGGCGAGCACGCGACGCGCACGTCGAGCGTGCTGTCGATCGAACGCAAGGAAGGGCGCACCGGCACGCTCGGCTTCGTCACCGTCGAGCACGTGATCGAATCCGCCGGTGAAGTCGCGATCCGCGAGGAACACGACATCGTCTATCGCGGCGCCCCCGCGCCCGGCGCCGCCGAGCCCGCGCCGAAGGCCGCGCCCGGCGACGCGCAATGGCAGCGCGACATCGCGCCGGACGAAGTGCTGCTGTTCCGCTATTCCGCGCTGACCTTCAACGGCCATCGCATCCACTACGACCGCACCTACGTGCGCGACGTCGAAGGCTATCCGGACCTCGTCGTGCACGGCCCGCTGATCTCGACGCTGCTGCTCGATCTCGTGACGCGCTCGCTGCCGGGCGCGACGGTCGCCGAATACGCGTATCGCGCCGTGCGGCCGACCTTCCTCGGCAACGCGTTCAGCGTGTGCGGCCGCGTCGCCGACGACGGCAAGACCATCGATCTCTGGGCGAAGGACCACGACGGCTGGCTGACCATGACCGCCCGCGCCACCCTCGCCTGACCCATTCCCACGATTTCCCCGACACGAAAGATGAATCCTACCGACGCGTATCAAGACATTCGCGAAGCCGTTCGCGACCTGTGCGGCCAGTTTTCCGCGGAATATTTCCGCAAGATCGACGAAGCGCGCGGCTATCCCGAAGCGTTCGTCGATGCGCTGACCCAAGCCGGCTGGCTCGCCGCGCTGATTCCGCAGGAATACGGCGGCTCCGGCCTCGGCCTCACCGAAGCGTCGGTGATCATGGAGGAAATCAACCGCGCGGGCGGCAACTCCGGCGCGTGTCACGGCCAGATGTACAACATGGGCACGCTGCTGCGTCACGGTTCGGCCGAACAGAAGCAGCGCTATCTGCCGAAGATCGCGAGCGGCGAACTGCGCCTGCAGTCGATGGGCGTGACCGAGCCGACCACCGGCACCGATACGACGAAGATCAAGACCACCGCCGTCCGCAAGGGCGACCGCTACGTGATCAACGGCCAGAAGGTGTGGATCTCGCGCGTGCAGCACTCCGACCTGATGATCCTGCTCGCGCGCACGACGCCGCTGTCGGACGTGAAGAAGAAGTCCGAAGGGATGTCGATCTTCATCGTCGATCTGCATCACGCGATCGGCAACGGGATGACGGTTCGCCCGATCCCGAACATGGTCAACCACGAGACCAACGAGCTGTTCTTCGACAACCTCGAGATCCCCGCCGAAAACCTGATCGGCGAGGAGGGCCAGGGCTTCAAGTACATCCTCGACGGGCTGAACGCCGAGCGCACGCTGATCGCCGCCGAATGCATCGGCGACGGCTACTGGTTCGTCGACAAGGTGTCGCAGTACGTGAAGGATCGCGTCGTGTTCGGCCGCCCGATCGGCCAGAACCAGGGCGTGCAGTTTCCGATCGCGCGCGCGTTCATCAACGTCGAGGCCGCGAGCCTGATGCGCTTCGAGGCCGCGCGCCGGTTCGACGCGCACGAGCCGTGTGGCGCGCAGGCGAACATGGCGAAGCTGCTCGCCGCCGATGCGTCGTGGGAAGCCGCGAATGCGTGCCTGCAGTTCCATGGCGGCTTCGGTTTCGCGTGCGAATACGACGTCGAGCGCAAGTTCCGCGAAACGCGCCTGTATCAGGTCGCGCCGATCTCGACGAACCTGATCCTGTCGTATGTCGCCGAGCACATCCTCGGCCTGCCGCGTTCGTTCTGACGGGGTGACGAGCATGCGCCCACTGGAAGGAATCAAGGTCGTCACGTTCGAGCATGCGATCGCCGCGCCGTTCTGCACGCGCCAGCTCGCGGATCTCGGCGCGCGCGTGATCAAGGTCGAGCGGCCGGGCGTCGGCGATTTCGCGCGCGGCTACGACGAACGCGTGTCGGGGCTCGCGTCGCACTTCGTGTGGACCAACCGTTCGAAGGAAAGCATCACGCTCGACGTCAAGCAGGCTGCCGCGCTCGAAGTCGCGCACAAGCTGCTCGCCGATGCCGACGTGTTCGTGCAGAACCTCGCGCCCGGCGCGACGCAGCGCCTCGGCCTCGACTACGACACGCTGCGCGAGCGCTACCCGCGGCTGATCGTCTGCGACATTTCCGGCTACGGGCTCGACGGCCCGTTTCGCGACAAGAAGGCGTATGACCTGCTGATCCAGAGTGAATCCGGATTCCTCAGCATTACCGGTTCGGAAGGACAACCGGCCAAGGCCGGTTGCTCGATCGCCGATATCGCCGCCGGCATGTACGGGTACACCAACATCCTCGCCGCGCTGATCGAGCGCGGACGCACCGGGCGCGGACGGCACATCGACGTGTCGATGCTCGAAAGCATGGTCGAGTGGATGAGCTATCCGCTTTACTACGCGATCGACGGCCAGACGCCGCCGCGGCAGGCCGGCGCATCGCACGCGACGATCTTTCCGTATGGCCCGTTCAAGGCCGGCGACGGCAACACCGTGATGCTCGGGCTGCAGAACGAGCGCGAATGGAAGCACTTCTGCGAGACCGTGATCCGCATGCCCGAGCTGGCAGCGGACGAGCGCTTCGGTTCGAACAGCCGCCGGGTCGCGAATCGCGATGCGCTCACGGCCCTCATCTTGCGCGCGTTCTCGACGCTGAGCGCTGCCGACGTGATCGATCGGCTCGACCAGGCCGGCATCGCAAACGCACGGATGAACGACATGCACGGTGTCTGGACGCATGAACAGCTCGCCGCGCGGCATCGCTGGACGCAGGTCGGCACGCCCGCCGGCGAGATCCCTGCCCTGCTGCCGCCCGGTGTCGGGCCGGCCGACGACCCGCGCATGGATCCGGTGCCGGCGCTCGGCCAGCACACCGATGCCGTGCTGCGCGAGCTCGGCTATGCCGACGAACAGATTCGCACGTTGCATGCATCCGGCGCCGTCTGACCGGGCCCTTTCGCGCTGATCGCAGCGCGCTCCTCATCCAACTATCGAAGCGGCTCCGCGTCTGGTCGACAGACGCGAGGGCGCCACACAACTGGAGACATCATGGCGAATACCGTCAATGCCGCCGGCCGGCTCGACCGGCTGCCCATTTCAAGGTTTCACTGGAAGATACTCGGACTGATCGCCGGTGGCGCGTTCCTCGATGCGTTCGACATCTATCTCGCCAACGGCTCGGTCGCCGCGATGGTCAAGGACGGGTTCACCGATCTGCGGCATGGCGCGATGTTCGTGTCGTCGACGTTCGTCGGGATGATGATCGGGGCGTTCGTCGCCGGTTACGTCGGCGACCGGCTCGGGCGGCGGTATTCGTATCAGCTCAATCTCGCGGTGTTCGGGCTCGCGTCGATCGCCGCGTGCTTTGCGCCCGATATCGAGTGGTTGATCGTGTTGCGGTTCGTCATGGGCGTTGGTCTGGGCGCGGAGCTCGTGGTCGCGGCCGGCACGCTGGCCGAATTCGTGCCGCCCGAGACGCGTGGCAAGTGGGTGTCGTTGCTGGCGATCATCACCAATAGCGGACTCTTTGCTGCGCTGGCTGCCGGGTACTGGATCATTCCTTACCTCGGCTGGCGCTACATGTTTGCGCTGGCGGGTGTCGGCGCGCTGGTGGTCTGGTTCATGCGCAAGCGGATGCCGGAGTCGCCGCGCTGGCTCGAATCGGTCGGGCGGCTCGACGAGGCCGAGGCGACGCTTGCCGCGATCGAGCGGGAGGTCGGCAAGCAGGTCGGCACGCTGCCGCCGGTGCGGCGCATCGTCGATCTGCATGTCGGGAAGGTGCCGCTCGGGGTGCTATTTTCGAGAGGGATGCGGGCGCGGACGGCGGTTGCCGCGTTGACCGCGATCGGCGTCAACGTGGGGCTTTACGGCTTTATCGCGTGGCTGCCGACGTTTTTCGTCACGCAGGGGCTGTCGGTCGTCAGGTCGCTCGGGTTCGTGTTCCTGATGTCGATCGGGTCGCCGGTCGGCGGGTTGATCGGGTATCTGATCGCGGATCGGGTCGGGCGTGCGAGGGGGATCGTCATTGCGTCGATTCTCAGTATCGCGCTCGGGTGGCTGTACGTGTCGTTGCGCGATACGACGGCGATCATTCTGGTCGGGTTCTGCCTCGTCAGTGCGATCTACACGATCACGACGCTCGGGTTGTTCGGCTATATTCCAGAGCTGTTTCCGACCGAGGTGCGGTTGCGTGGCACCGGTGTGGCGGGGATGGCCGGGCGGATGTCGTCGATCGGGACGCCTGCGCTGGCCTTGGCGCTTTATCAGGCGTTCGGGGTGTCCGGCGTGATCGCGATGGTCAGCGCGACGCTCGGCGTGCTGTGTGTCGCGATCGGGCTGCTGCGGGTTGAAACGGGGCGGCAGGCGCTGGAGGAAGTTGCGCCGGGGGCGAGTGACGCGGAGGTGGCGGTGGGTAGCCCGGGGGTTACGCAAAGCTGATTGAGGACGATGTATCGGTATGCCAGCTTACCGGCCGCGATGAACTTTCAATGTTCGCGGTCGGATGCTGGTTGCCCGAGAACGTGCTGCGGGCGTTCATGACGTTGCACCGGTTTCAGTGCCAGTCGCCCGTGAATCGACGCGGCTGATAAGTTCCGTCACGCCACGTAAAGCGCGCGGACTTGCCCAACGCAGCGTTGCCCTTGGGGCGCACGAGGAGGTCGTAGTGGCCGTTCGTCTTGCGCGGACTGAACGACACTGCGTAGTGAACCGCCGTCGTGTTGTCTGCATCGCACGCATCCTGCTGCGCATCGCTCGGGTCCTTGCCCTTCCCCGCCTTCTTCTCGGTGCAATCCCTGGCGCCGTCCTTGTCATAGGTCGACCAATCGGTCAGCGCGGTGAAGACCGGCGTCACGCGAGCGTCCGCATAGCGGTACAGGCTCAGCATCTCGGTCGTATCGCTATGTGCGGTTGACGTGTAGTTATTGTCGAAGCGCACGCCGAACGCGGTTTCCTGATCGCTGATTCGGTAAGGGACAAGATCCATAGTCAGCGAGGCATTCCATAGCATCGGCGACGTATCGACACGCTCGCTTCGGTCGCTGGCAAGCAGGTGAAAGCCGTGAGCGTCGCGGGTCAGGATGCCGGTCCATAGCGCCGCTTCGACGTCTTCATTCGGGCGTTGTACCAATGCGGCCGTGACCCATAACGGGCCCGAATTCGACGGCCCGTGCGTCCATTGCGCCAGCGCGGAGCCTTTGACGTTGTCAGCGGGGGCCGGGGTTTTGCCCATCAGGGCGAGTAATGCGGCTTGCTGGTCCTTGTCGCTCGTATCGCTCGCGGCAAACGTGCAGTTTGCAATGAGCGCCAGGGTGAGCGCCAGCGCTGTTTGTACGTAAAAGTCGCGTCCCCTGCCTTTGCTGTCGCGGGGGTATCGTCGCGTCGACGATGAATCTTCTCTGCGCTTTTCGTGCCTGTTGATCGCCATAACCGGTGTATTTCCGTTCAACATATCTTTCAGCCTGCGGCGAGCGGCCCGGCCGGCTTACGCGATACTAACCTCTGTTCGAGAACAAATGAAATCGAAATCGATATTGCGCGTGCCAACCTTTCCATTCTGTTTCCAGACGCTTCAATCCATGTGGGCGAAGCGCCTGGCGCATTCGTTTCAGCTGATCGACCGACAACGTTGCTGCTCCGCTTGATGCTCTCATACATCCTGTTCAAACCATGACCCAGCCAAATCAATCCGTGAAAGTTCGAATCGGACCGTACGACACGACGCAATCAACCTCGGCTCAAAACATAGCCTCGCATGACCACTTTGGAACCGGCCACCGCTCGACGCCTCGCGCCCATATCCGCAACCTCCCCGAAGCCGCGACATTCGGCTTTTTAGCCGGGCCAGTCTTCGAGAGGGATGAACTGCATGTGCTTTGTTCCAGCGACGATCTTATCCAGAAATACCGAGAATCCATCTGCTACAGAGTAGAGGTTGCCACATTCGGCCACTTCTGCAAAATCCGGCTTGGCAGTGTCGACCACATGCAGATGGGCTCTATCCCAATAAAGAACCTTGTGAACGTCATCGAACTTCGCAAGAGCATAGTAATTGCCCCCCGGATCATCGCCGATCACGAAGAACTCGTTCAGGAATCCAACCTCACCCCTGAGTCGTTTATTTTGCTCGATTAGATCAAAATTATCGTTACTTGCATCGAACCCAAATAATGAGGCAAAAGAAATAATCCCATTATCGACACTCGAAAAATTGAGATCCAGATAATCTAATCCACCCATAAACAATCCATTCCACCTCCTCAAAAAATTCGCATATTCCGCCGGAATACCGAACCCAATCTCCGATTCAAATTTAGCGAAAAATGGCTCCGCAGGCCTTACTCCATACAGAACTGGCACATTACCATCCTCAACACGACGGTTGATTCTACGTTATTGCGACACCGTACGCGATTAAAGTGTCAGAAACCTGTACAAGCAGCTTCACATCCAATCCTCACGCTCATCAGAAGATGCGTTACTCTTAACAGGGCTCGACTAGATAAAAAGGTCTAGCGACGTTGCTACAGGACTGAACGCTGCCATTTATCTTTAAAATTAATGAACTCCTTTTTCTTCACCTTCCATTCACCCGCCTTGCTCTTCATGGTGAATCGGGATATCGTCAGCATCCCCACTGTCTGGCGAATGGTGAAAACCACCTCGCCACCACTGGATTCCACGCTCTCTTCGACGTCAGTTTCAGGATCGTATGTTGGCGGGTCCGAACAGCCCAAATCAATCAAACGCCCTTGGTTTGTTTTTTCTTGGAACGTCCACTTCTCTAAAATAACGAGAAGATCTTTCCGCGCGTGACCATCAATTTCAGAAACATCGCCGCCATTTTCCAACGCGCCGCGCTTTTTCTTATAAAAATTATTTTCCCAATGATTCATTTCAAACATGAATGATTTCAATGCCGTTCGCGCTTGGTCAAAATTACCATCCATCATCTCCACCTTTAATTATTTAAAATATCACCCATAATTTTTCCCGTACTGGAATACGTCATAGATTATCTGTGTAGGGCGAGTGCCACCGTTACCGTAGACAAATTGGATGTCCACATCAGCCGAGCCAGCCCTATTCACATACGCTGCGACCCGTCCCTCGAAATCTCTGAACAACCCACGGTTGATGCCCGGCAACTGAGGGAAGACACCGTCTTTCCCACCACTCCCGCCGAGAAGTTTTCCTGGAATGTGTCCTGCATCGTCAGTCGGATACCCCAATAATCTCGCCCACGCTCGAGACGACGCATTCGTTGTGGTCCCGGTGCCTAGGCCTGCAGCCGTGATTGTCGCTGTCGCACGCAGCGGCTGACCGGCGGCCCCGCGGGAAACTATAGGTGAACACACCATCCCCACGGATCAATCCACCCGGTCGGATTTGGCGCATACGCGTATAGATTGTCACCACCCAACAACCCGATCGGATCTTGGTTGATGAACCGCCCTACATCCGGATCATAGTATCGGAACGTGTTGTAGTGGAGGCCAGTGCTGTCGTCGGCATACTGCCCAGCGTAGCGCAGCGGCTGATCTGTCCTCGTGGCCGTCAGTTGCCGGCTGCTCGGTTCGACCTTACCCTACGTCGTGTATTGCCCCGCCCACGCCAGTTCGCCTGCCTCGTCGGTGACCTCTAGCGGCGCCCCCGCCAAATCCGTATGGAAGTGGTAGATCCGCGAAGCTCGCTTCGCCGTATCAATCGTGGCCGCCGCCAGGGCATCCGAGATCACCGCATCGACGCGGGCCGCTGGCGAGTACGGACACCATACTCTGACCGTCCAGCGCTTTGAGCTAAAAATACGATAAATGGAGGCAGCATCGCTGGAATATCACTATCTTTTTTCCTACGCGGCGTATCCCACGAAAGGCTTGGAGGAGAATATTCACCCCCAAGCCTCTATCCGCATTGCGCGGCTGCTCGGATCGCAATGCTCGCGTCATCTGCGATTTCACCGTTATCGTCGACCTGAACCAGCGCCTGATACGCGTCATCCTGTCTCAAACCGTAAACGTTACTCACGCACCGCCCCACATCCAAATCATGGAGCTACGATAAACAGCGGCCTAAGGCGCCTCACCCCACGGGTCATAGGAATAATTTTCATCGATCGGCAAAAAATCAATGCCTTTCAATGCGCATCGCTCAACCTCAGCTTTAAAAGCCTGGCTACATACTAGCTCCATTGTCTCTTCGCATCTGAAAAGATTGCCAGAGCAATCGTCGCACGGGATGAATTTTTTGATCCAACTATACATCGGAATTCCTGGAAACAACTTATTCTCAGAAACTTCTTTTGTTTCCAGATCCCGGTCCTCGGAATAGTCTGACTTTTGGCGGTCGAGCAGAGATTCATGATCGGCAGGAAAAAATATAGAATATATTTTTTTACCAGCGGACCTTTTGTTTGCAACGATATTTATGGGGATTGCTCGATAACGAACTCCCGTCTTTTCACATACAGTCAAAAACTCTCGTGACACGTAATTCGTTTGCGCCCCATAAAAATCAAAATCAATCGAAATAGACGGATCAGATAACGTGAAAACATATTCATGCTTCACATCGACACCGAAAGGATCAGCCACATACATCGGCCATTCCCATTCATCACGGTTCAATTCCCCCGACAGATATGGAGGGCAGCCCGCATCCCCGGCGCGATATTTAACAACGTAAAAACGTGCATTCATCAGAGCAGTCTTCCCGCTATTGCGTCAACCACATATTTACCGGATTTCAAACCTTTTCTTGCCATATTTTGAATGCACCCGATACCGAACGCAAGTTGCGTATCGCTAAGACGGTCAGCCAGGAATTGCTGGTTAAGTTTCGTTAACTCAGTTTCAATTGCTGCAGTGTATTGCCCGTGATTCGACCAGTGCCCAGGAAGCTCTAGCGTTTGGGCAAGCTTGGAGCTACCGGGCAGGAATATGCCATTAGACGCACCATCACCGTCGAATCCCATCCCGCGCAGCCGATTGAACATAGCAGCGAAGTCGGGATGCTTCATGAACTCTTCAGGAGTCAAGTGGTGGTTCGCCATACCGTCATGCGGGCGAGCCCCCATATTTTCCCCGAGCTTCGTCGAACACCACCCCATCGGATCGATTCGGGTCAATGGGTTTGATGCGTAGGCATACAAATTGTTGCCGCCCAACAACCCAATTGGATCCTGATTGATAAACCGCCCCACGTCCGGATCATAGAACCGGAAAGTATTGTAGTGAAGACCCGTGCTGTCATCGGCATACTGTCCTGCATAGCGCAGTGGCTGATCCGTACGCGCCACAGTCAGTTGCCGCCTGCTCGGCTCGACCTTGCCCCACGCAGTGTATTGCCCCGCCCACGTCAGTTCGCCTGCCTCGTCGGTGACATCTAGCGACGCCCCCGCCAGATCCGCATGAAAGTGGTAGATCCGCGACGCTCGCTTCGCCGTATCGATCGCGGCCGCTGCCAACGCCTCCGCGATCACCGCATCGACGCGGGCCGCTGGCGAGTATGGCTCACCATATTCTGACCAGTTACCGAGCGTGATCTGAATACTACTTATGAGATTGAGAAATAACCTCTCCAAAATCGAACCCTTTTAACTTGTTTCGCTCCACCAATTCTCTAAAACGCTCGGAAACAAATACAGTTGCAGGGCTTTCATTTAGGCGAAATACATCAACCCCCTCGATACGACTCCCTAGAAGACATATCTTATTAAAAACCGTCGCCTGAGGATAAACTTTGAATTTTGATGCATCCATATCGACAGCATTCTCTATCACTCTGGTTACATGAAATCCGAGCATGCCTTTTATCGGAGCCTCGACCTGCAATATCTCCCCACTGTCATGAAGTAGCGGCGCCAATGCATCAAATGCCTTCTCACTAAACACGATAAACGGAGATAGCATCGTATGAACGTCGCTAGTCTTTTTTCTGCGTGAAGTACCCCACGTAAGCTTAACGGGGTCGTAATCCTGACCAAACCCTCGCCCGCACAGAGCGGTTGCTCGTATAGCTACGCTCTTGTCATATGCGATTTCACCATCATCATCGACTTGAACAAGCGGCTGAAATGCTTCATCCTGTCTCATGCCATAAATATTATCCATACAGCCTCACAATTCAGAAAGAACAGATTTCCAAGGCGTATCTCTGGATGCATTCTGCAGCGCCTCCCTTATCGCCTGCAATTGATCAAGAACAGCTTGCTTTCCACCCAAATCAGCCTTTTGCAGAAGTTGGTTGACCTTCTGAAAATAAACATCAGGATGCTTCCCATTATGCAATATACCGCCAAGATTGTCGGCATTATTCCTATTAGGCAAAAACACCCCATTCAATTCAGAGTCAACATCAATACCGTATTTGGTCAAAATGGCACGCGCAGGCGCAGCTTGCTTCGCTGTATCTCCAACGAGATGGTGCGCGGCAGAGTTGGCGGGACGACTTATACCCGATTTCTCCATGTTATTGCTCAACTTGACCGAGCACCAACCCCATGGATCGACCCACCGCTGTGAATTTGGACCATAGGCATACAGGTTTCCACCGCCATACAGTCCAATCGGATCCTGATTGATAAACCGCCCCACGTCCGGATCATAGAACCGGAAGGTATTGTAGTGAAGGCCCGTGCTGTCATCGGCATACTGTCCTGCATAGCGCAGTGGCTGATCCGTACGCGCCGCAGTCAGTTGCCGCCTGCTCGGCTCGACCTTGCCCCACGCAGTGTATTGCCCCGCCCACGCCAGTTCGCCTGCCTCGTCGGTGACCTCTAGCGGCGCCCCCGCCAGATCCGTATGAAAGTGGTAGATCCGCGACGCTCGCTTCGCCGTGTCGATCGCGGCCGCCGCCAGCGCCTCCGCGATCACCGCATCGACGCGGGCCGCTGGCGAGTACGGATCATCCGGACTGTGCACATAACTGCTCACCCCCGTCTCGCGCACTTCCTGCGCGAGACGCAACCCTTCCCATACGAACCGTTTCGTCTCGCTGCGCAGTTTCACGCCGCGTACATCGAAGGTGGTATCGGTCTTCGCAATACGCCGACCCAGCGAATCGTACTCGAAGCGCGTTTCGACCACACCACGCGCGTCCTGCGTACGCACCACGATCAGCCGATCCTGCCCGTCGTAAGTGAAGCGCTGCTGCTGGTTGGCTCCGCGCAGCTTCGTCGTCAGATTGCCGAACGGATCGTACTCGAAGCGCAGGTTCTGCCACATCCGCAGGCGATTGCCTTCCACGTATCCGCGACTCTTGCGCTGTGCGTCGTCGAGCATGTTGCCTGCTGCGTCCCACGCAAATTCCTCGAACTGCCGATCCATGGTATTCACGCGACGTGTCAACTGTCCAGCCGGATCGTAGCTGTACTGCGTGCTGCCACGCAGGCTGTCGCTGGTCTCGATCAGTTCGCCCGCCGCGTCGTAACCGTAGTTACGCCACAACTCGCCTCGTCCTCGACCGAGTGCGTCCGGTTGGAAGCCAGCGGACTGCCAGACTTTTCGGCCAAGCGGATCGTAGGCAAAACGCTGAGTCAGCCGCCCCTGTGTTCGTGCGATCTCGCGATGCAAATCGTCACGATCGAAGTCGCTCACCACCTGATCACCGCAGCGGATCTGATGAACGTGACCGGAGCCGTAACGCAGCATCTGTAGCGTCTGATCGTTCGGCAGCGCGAGCGATATCACGTTGCCGAGTTCATCAAGCTCGTATTCGACGTCGCCATTCGCACCGTGCTCGGCAACAAGACGCCCAACCTTGTCGTAGTCGAAACGCACCACGTTCGGCGTGATGCCGAGTGCGATACCCGCCGACGTCGGCGTACGCTCGACCT
Source organism: Burkholderia anthina (assembly GCF_902498995.1). Lineage (GTDB taxonomy): Bacteria > Pseudomonadota > Gammaproteobacteria > Burkholderiales > Burkholderiaceae > Burkholderia > Burkholderia anthina. The sequence goes on along the minus strand of NZ_CABVLY010000004.1, from coordinate 74,281 downwards.
TCACCAACTGGTCATTCTTGTTACGCTCGTAACGTGTAACATCGGTCGGCGTATGCTGGACCTTCAGGTTACCCATCCGGTCACGTTCGAATCGGATCGTACGGATCGGACGATTCGCCGTCGCATGGCGGTCCGGCGAGCCCACGATGTCCAGCCCCAGCAATTCACCGCCTTCGCCATACTCGAATCGCCGCTGGACACCGTCCGGACGCTTCTCGGTCAACAGCCGCCCGCCCGCGCTATACGTAAACGTGTAGTCCGCGTGGCCCTGCCGGAGTTCGCGCAGGCGCCCCGCTGCGTCATAGTGATAGCGGGTCCGTCGTCCGGCAGGATCGATCGCTTCGACAAGTTGACCGCGTGCATTGCGCAGCGACTGCTGTATCCGTCCTCCGAGGCCGACGTGCCGCACGACGAGCCCGGCCGCGTCGTAATCGAAGGTTTCCGTGCTGCCGTCGGGATACGTGATGCGACGTGGCTCGCCGGTCGGACGTACGTCATACACCACGCGCTGCCCCAGCGCGTTCTCGCGTGCAAGCGGCAGTCCAAATGCATCGAAACTGCTGCGCGTGGTTTTACCGGAACAGTCCGTATAGGCAACCAATTCTCCGAGACGATTCCACACAAGCGTCTTGCGTCCGCCACGCGCGTCGATATGCGCAATCGGCAATGCGGTCAACCCCTTCGGATACTCGTAGCGATTCTCGCGGCCAAGCGGATCCTGGCTCGACAGCAACCGGCCTTGCGGATCGTATTCTGCGCGCCAAGCCCCACCGTCCGCCCCGACAACTTCCACGGGCCGCATGCTGTTGCCGTCATAGCGAGTGCGAGTCGTGCGGCCAAGCGGATCGGTCTCGGCGACGATCCTGCCTGCGTCGTCGTACTCGAATTCGGCCGTGCGCTCCCCCGGCAGCATCAGCATCACCGGCATGCCGGCATCGTTGTACTTGATCCGGTAGAGTCCGCCGTCGAAGTCGGTGTACTCGACAATCTGAAACTGTGCATCGAAGCGCCAGTGCGCGGTGCGACCATCGGCATGCCGTACGCGTGTCTGACGGCCCTCGATGTCGTATTCGAGCATCGTGTCCTCGCCCTCGCTCGTGCGCGTCGCGACAACCCGCGGCTGCCCTTCGATCGTCGACCACACGTAACTCGATGTGAAACCCAGTGCGTTTACATGACTCGCCATCAGGCCGTTGGTATATGCGAACTGGCGCACGACCGCCCCATTTGCATCCGTCACCGATGCCAGCTGGCCGTTCTCATCGTATGCGTAAGCAACGGCCAGCCGGCGCTCATCGCCATGGACGAGCGTGACCGTGCCAAGGCGTCCGTGTTCTTGCTCGTAATCGAGGACGGCATTCAACCCGCCGCACGTCAGAATCTCTGTAACGCGGCCGCGGCTATCGCGCTCGAACTGGCACCACTGGCCTGCCTGATCCTCGATGCGACGAACCCAGGCGATGCGGCCCGAATCCGGATCGTACCGACCGAAGTCGTAATACGTCTCGCCAATGTCATGCAGGATGTAGCGGCCGTCGGGCGTACAGGTCAGATACCGTTGATCGGCCTCGCTGAATGCGGCTTGCCCGGCACGCAGCAGCGGAAATCCGCTCTCGCGCCCTTGCGCGTCGGTGTACCAGAGGCGTCCGTCGCGGGCATGCAGACGAAGCTCCCACGGCGCCACCCAGCCGCGGCCGAGCGTCCCTGCATAGTCGATGCTGCTCGAATAAAACCGCTTGATCGCGACCGGCATCGGGCTCGGGATGACGAAGTCGGTTTCCGATTCGGCCAACAGGATCTTTCTTCCAGTCGTGATGTCGACCGGGTTGCCGAACATCCCGCCTATCGCCTTGTTGATGGCGGGCCCGGCGACGTAGCGCCCGAACGCCTCGCCGAGCACGTACCCGCCGATGAATTTCGCAGCGCACGGCAGGACCGCACGTGACAACCCGCCAGCCTGCTTCAACAACCCGCCCAGCCCGCCGACCAGACCCGCCAGCACGAACGCCCATTCCGTCGCGGTCCGTAGCCACGGTGGCACTTCGTCGTCGACGGGTAGATACGTCTGCGTACCGCCATGGAAGAACGTATCGTGCGAACCGTCGGCGATCGTCGCGCCGCACGTAATCTTGTCATCCTTGCGCGCCGCAGGCCGACCGTTGATGAAGATGTTCGTCGAGCCTTGCGCAACGAGCGGGACGGGATTGTGCTTGCTGCAAGCCACGCCACTCAGCGTCGCATAGGCCGCCGACAGGGAATTGACGTAGACGTCCGGCGAACCCGTAATGATGTTGCCGGATTGCGAACTGAACATCTTGCCGATCGACTCCCCTATTGATAGGAGAGCCTGCGCGCCGATACCGGCCATCATGCCTGCCAGCAACGCGACGCCGAATCCGCACGTGAACGTGGCAAACGCCACCGCGGCAATCAGGGCGATGCCCAGCACGGCGCCAACCAGGAAACCTGCAAGCGCGCTGGTGTGATCAATCGGATCAGTGACTCGTGCGGCTTCGAACACGATGATTGTCCTTTTCTGTTGTTACGCCGACTCTTGTTCGGCCGGGCGGTAGCCGTCGAGCCAGTTGCGCCACAGTGCATCGAGCGTTGCACCGAAGCTTTTCGCGCTCGATGCGGTAAAGATCAGCACGCGCCCCGGGGTGACGATGAACGCACCCTGCCGTTGAAACACCGTCTTCGGGCCGTTCCGATATGCGGCATCGATGCGCTCACCCGGCATACCATCGATTTCAGGTCCAAGACGCTCGACCTGACGGGAAAGCACCCGATGGCCCTGCAACCGCGATTTGAGCAATGCGATCTGGCGATCGACATACGCCGCCAGGGTCTCGCCCTCCTTGAGCCAATCGCGCGCAACACTGAGGTTGGGCTGCGCGGTTGTATCAGCCGGCACGAAGAGGTTGGTCGTGCGATCCTCGAAACCGTCCGGCAGAATGATGCTGCCTTCGTGAATCCGGATACGGTTTTCGGAATCCGTCATGCTGGTTCTCTCGTCGTTCGTTGAAATTGGAAATTGTCGAAATCGGCGCCACGTTCGCCGATGATCATTTGTCCGGCAGCGCGGCGGTGGTTTCCCGGCGCAAACGCAAACTGCCCAGCAGCAACACGAGCTGCGCGATGAACCACGCGTAAAACGCAATCCCGAAGCTGGAAATCGGCGTCGCGTCCGCTTCGTTGAAGTACCACTTCGTCGTGAACAGCGAACACAGTGCGCATGCGAGCGCCGCAGCCGAGAACATGCTTGCGCGGGCGTATCGGTTTCGCACGAGCTGAACGGCCGCGACCATATAGAGCGGATTGGCGAGCCATGCAGGATTCAACATGAACAGCCCCCACCATCCCTGGACGAGCACCGACATCCCGCTCAGCGGCGCTTCCTTTTCGAAATACATCGCCGGCGTCATCAGCGAGAGGACGTACAGCACTCCGGACACGCCGAGAACCGTCTCTCGCCTGACACGCGGCGTCGAGTCAAAGGCGCGCGTCATTGTCGGACCGCGCGATCAATCGGTCTGGCCGGCCGGCGTCACGACCTTTTCGCCACGCGCCCGCATCGCCGCGCGTTGCGCCTTCGGGTCCAGCGGCGGCCACGGCGCGCCGGCCGAAACGATCTTGCGGCGGATCTCCTCGATGCGCGTGCGTGCAGGCGAATCCGCGGTGGTGTGGTTCTTCAACTCGTTCTGCAACACCCACCCGTACGATATGCCGAGTTGGCTGGCGATCTTCGGATCCGCGCCGTGCGCGAGCAGATAGTCGACAACGTCCCATTGCTGGATCATCGTCGCCTCGAAGAGCGCCGTCTTGCCCAGCGAGTCGCGGGCATTCACGTTCGCCTTGTGCTCGATCAGCAACTTCAACTGCGGCAGCAGCCTGTTCTCGGACACCGCGAAAATCATCGGCGTGTCGCCGTTGTACAGCCAGTTGGGATCGAGCCCGCTGTTCAGCAGCACGCGCAGCAGGTTCGGCGTGTCGGCGCGCAGCGCAACATCGGCGACCGATCCGCCGTTGGCGCCGACCGGCACCTTGGGATCGGCACCATTCTTCAGGAGTACGGAAATGATCTGGTAGCGCGGATTCGACGCATCGTTCTTGACCGGAACGATTTCCTGCACGGCATACGACAGCAGCGTCGTATTCTTCGCGCCCGGCGCATTCAGGTCCGTCTTCGGTGCGAGTTGCTGCACACGGGCAAGATCGCCGTCATGAATGGCCTGAGCCAACGTGAGTTGCTGCCCCGAAAAGAAATCTTCCGGTGCGTAACGTTTGAAGCCGGTCATGTTCGTCCCTTGGGCTTGAGTGGGCCACCAAAGCGGCGAGGTCACTCCAACGAGTGCGGCAAGCGCGCCGGCGGCAAATGTTTTTTTGTATCGCATCAGTGAGATGAATTCAGTTGGGAGACGAGGTCGAGTTGATCCTTCGCGACCTGCTGGTTGATCCCGTTCGTCACGTCACCCATCAGGTGACGGCCGACCGTGGTCACGCTCTCGCCATCGAGCGTAACGGGGCTGCCAACCGCCTTGGGCATCAGCGCCGCCGTACCGTCGCTGATCGGCCCGAGTCGGCCTTCTTGCAGCCCGGTCAGGATATCGCCGTCAACGCGATAGGCCGTGATGTTGGCCGCCTGGGCGGTCCCGCCGTATTGCGCGACGGTCTCCGGATTGAGGCCGGCGGCATTGAAGGTCACGGCGGAACCGCCGCTGGCCTCGGCTGCAGCGGACGCCAGGCCGCCACCTAGCGAATGTCCGGTGAAATCGACGCCGGACGACGCGCCGGTGGTCTCGATGTTCTTCCCGATCGTGACCGCATTGCGATAATACGGCGCGTCCGCGCCAAGCCCTTGCGCCATGTTGTTGCTCATGTCTTCGCCGAAGAGCTGCTGCGTCCCCTTGAACGCAACCGTCGGCTTCATGCTGTCGCCGAAGACATTCGGATCCGGGACATACATCTGCGACCCGAAGTTGCTGCCGCTTTTCTCGAAATCGCTCGGCTTGAGGCCGAACGCCTTCAACGCTTCCGGATCGTTGGACGCCATCTTCCACCCGGTCGGCGGCGGATCGTTCGGGTGATACACGTGATCCGCGAGCTTCGCCAGTTGCTGCGCCTTCAGCGAGCTCGCCAGCTTGGCCGCCGCCGCACGCGTCGCGGGATCGGGGCTCGCCAGCCCCTTCGCGATCGTCGCCTGCTCGGCCGCCCACTCGAGCGCGAGCGCCTGTTCGGCGGACTGCGCACTGCCGCGATTCAGATGGATGACCGGTCCGTCGAGGTAGATGCCGTTCGCGTTGATGACGATCGTTGACGGACCGAATGTCAGCTTGATGCTGTCCGGCGTCATCGTCACGACGCCGTCCCCCACACGATGCTCGATGCCGTCGCTCGCCTGATGGCTTTGCATGCCGGGCCCGGCCTTGCTCGAGATGGCCTTCGTGTTGATCACGTTCGCCGTGGTGTCGCGAGTCAGCGCGATGGTTTCCTTCAACCCGCCCTGCGCGATCTGCTTCGTCTCGCTGCCCTTGAGCAGCGACACCGTGCGCGCGCCGGCTTCGACCGTGTGCGTTTCCGCATCCTTGATGAGCGTGTTCATGTCTTTCTGCGCATGCAGAAAAACTTCCTGGGCACCGTTCACGTCGGAGAACCGCAGTTCGTTCGAGCCCGCGCCCTTGTGCGTCTGGCTCTTGATCCCCATCGTCTGCCCGGCGGCGCCGTGGTAAGGATTGCCCTGCTCGCCGTTGTAGACACGGCCCACAATGACCGGATTGTCGGGGTCCCCCTGATTAAACGCGACCAAGACCTCCTGGTTGATCCGTGGAATCGCGGCCGCGCCCCACCCGTCACCCGCCCACGGTTGGGATACACGGATCCACATCGAATCCGAGCCGTCCAGCTTGCCGCGGCGATCCCACAGGAAGTGCACCTTCACGGCACTCCCGTTCGTATGAATTTCTTCGCCCTTCGGGCCGACTACAATTGCCGACTGCGTGCCATGAATGACGGGCTTCGGGGTATTTCTGGGCGAACGATACGGAAACTTCTTCGGGAGCAGCCCAAATGTATTGCGGTACGGCAGTTTTGCGCTGTGTTCCGTGTAGTCGTTCACCGCTTCGTGACGAACGTGCAGAATTGCGTATTCCTGATTATTGGCCATGACAGGATGGTTCGTCACCGTCACGCTGCCTGCAGACGTCATCCGCCATGCATAGCCGCTTCCCGTATAGCGATGCGCGCTCGCTTCTTCCGCCTGCATCGCAATGCGTGCGTAGCGATCGCCATCATCGCCGTGGTCGAACAACGACTGGTGTTCGAAACGCTCCGTTGTCTCGAGTCCCGCATGCCGGAGATTCTCCGGCTCGGCCTGGGCCAGCATCAACGGCGACGACGGGTTCTGGTGATTGAAGTCACGAAAGGCGATCTTGCCGACGCCAAAGCGTCGCCCTTCGTGCAACTGGTCGATACCGTTGTCTTCGCTCGCTGCGGTGGCTGCATACGGCAAATTGGCCAACCCGTCGATCGGGCGGAAAACGAAATTCGTATCGCCGATGACAAGGAAGTGCTTTTCCTTCTCGTAGCGGTGCGTCCAGATCAGGCCTTCCTGCTCCATCAGCCGAGCACAGAAGTTGTAATACGACTCCTGGTACATCACGATGTATTCGAGCGGCTTCTGCGCGGTCCGAATGTCGAACTCGAAATCGGTGAACCCGTGATCCTGGAAAATCTCGGTGAGAATGTCCTGAGCGGTCTTGTTCTGGAAAATCCGGCAGTCGGTCGAGCGCGTCAGAAACCAGAACCACGGCGCCACCGTCATTTGATATTGAGTCACTTTACCCGGGTTGCCGGCCCGGTCGAACGACGTGACGTAGCCGTCGAAGTAGCGGATGCCGTCGGCGCCGCCTGACGAGACGATGCGTTCCAGTGTCGACTGCCGTGCGCTCTGGTCGAAGCGAATCTTGATCGGTTGGCCGATCAGGTCATCAGGCGCAAGATCATGCTGGTGCGACAGCAAATCGAGGTGGATTTCCGGCAACCGATTTACGTGCTCGTCGATGACCGCGGTGCTGACCAGCAGCACGTCCGAACCGAGTGGCGTGTCGATGGTAACGTATCGATTTAGCTGAGTCAGTCGAGCGGTGCCGCCGGCCGCATTGTTAAGCGCCTCCGCAATCGCGGCCGGCGTTTTGTTCATCAGCGAGAAGCCGGTCTGCGCAAGCTGGACGGCGCGTTGCACGGTGTCGATATGACTGGCGACGCCGGCGAGCGGGCCGATCTGGCCTGCAACCGTGGACGCAACCGGCCCGGCAAGGCCACCGAGCGCGCTCAGCGAGCCCAACAGATTCCCGCCGGAACCGGCCGGAATACCGCCATTCGGGGCGAAACTCATTTGAATTCCCTTTATTCTCGTCTCAGGTCCTGTCCCCAACTGGCACACCAGCGCGAGGCCCCGCTACTGTAGGACAAAACGTTTGCGAACGAAAGATACCTGCAATTTCTTTACAATTCCCTTTCCATCGCCTGACCTGTCCATCAATCGACTGTCAAGTAAGCGGCTGGCTACCCGTGCAAGGTTCACCACGTCGCAACACCGCCCCCGTCTCGCCGGAGACCAACACGATCTGTACGAAGCTGGTAACTGGCACGTACGGAGAAAAAAGTCGATCCATCACGCGTCCCAAACCGTCGAGACTGAATTGGACGAAACGCTGCTCGTCAATCACGAGCCGGATCTCCAGTCCCTGCACGAACGCTGAAGCAGGTTTTCCCGGCATCCAGCGCCGAACCCGCTCCGCTGAGAGAGATAGCAGCGCATCGAATCGGCGCCCGCCGTCAGGAGCAAACATTCCGAAACGGGTGCACAGCTGCTTGACCTTCGTGAGGCTATCGGCATTCAACCGTACTGCCTGCGGAACCAGCCATGACAGCAATTCCCAGAGTTCACCTCGACGAAAAACCGGCGCGGGACTGGCGCTTGGTTGATCCAGCAACTCGATCTCGTCAACGGTGTCCCCATCGCGCACGGCCAGTTGCCGCTCGCGCATGGCGGCCAAATTGCCATTCGTGCAAGACAGCACGATGTCGAGCCGGTGCTGAGCGGCAGGATCGACAGGCTCGCCGTGGGCGTTCACGAGCGCGAGCTCCAAGCCAAGCCAGGCGCTGCGGTTGGCTCCAGTTGCCCGTTCGTGCGTTGCTTCCTGCCCGGGTTTGGGTGGTTCGGCTGGCGGTTTCGGCGCGCGCCGGGCTTCGTCTCGCAAGACGACCCAATACAGGCCTGGCACTGCGTCAAGCGCATGCTGGAGAGATTCGAAGGGCGGCAGAATTGCGCCGCCCTCAGCGGTCGTCAAGCGAACCTGATCGACCGACCAGACCTCGGTTGTACCGGCGGACTTGAGCGAAAACGGTTTCAAGCCGTAATACGCCAACCCAGCCTTCGTTTCGATCGGTTCGGCGTTGCTCGAGAACAGGTTGACGACGGGCGTGCAAAACAACCGGAGATTGTCGGCCGACGCTACGGCCAATCGTTGAGCACGACGCGAATCGGGATGGATACCGGCGAGCGCCAAATGCACCGTGATCCGACGCGCGCCAGCCGCCAACCGTTTCAACCGTGCCAGGTTCAGATCGAGGCTGTCGAATCGGGCAGGAAAGCCGCCATATTCCATCAGCAGATGAAACGGCGCAATCGTGTTGTCGCGAGGCGGCGGGAGCAGCGTATCCGCATCATCGAATCCTGCGGCCGCCAGCGGCATGTCCACTCGGTTCCACCGTCCGTTGTCGTCCAGTTCAATGAAGGCGCGCGCCGAGTGCATCAGCACGCCGTCGGCAAGCGCGGCTGCGACCTCCCGCTCTCCCGCCAAATGCAGCCGCAGCATGTCCGGCGCGATGGCGAACTGGACTGACGGTGAAGTGAGTTCGAGGGTGAAAGACAGAATGCCAGTGGTGTCAGGCGGCAGTGGCGCTTGCATCGGCGCGACGGTCGACGTCGCGTAACGTACGGCAGAGATGGTCAACGGCACCAGCGTAACGTCGGCGGCGGTGCAGAACACCAGTCGGGAATTCGGTGCGACCAATGGCGTACCGCGTGGAACCAGCCGCGGCTCAGTCAGCTTGCCGTCGCGGTTCCCGCGAAACTGGGCCATCGCACACGATGGAAACGGCCGCAGGAAAGCGCCGTGGATCGTGTCAATCAATGCGTGCGTAAACTCCGGCACCTCATCCTCGAGCCGGATGTCGTGCCGGGCGGACATCAACGCGAACGATTGCAGCAGCCGTTCAACGTGCGGGTCATCCGAGTGCTCGCCGGACATCGCAAGGCGAGCTGCGATTTTTGGGTAAAGGTCGGCGAATGCGCGCGTCGAGCGGCGCAGCAGACCTAACTCACGCTCAAAATGCGGTAGAAGATCCTCGGGTTCGATGGCCATACACTTTTCAGACAGTCGCACCGATTGGGTTATCGGTACCGTGCTCATGGATAGACGCCGCGATTTTAACCGGACGTCGATCCTCCTTGGCTTGAATTCATCGAGTCAGGCGCAGATCAAACACAGCGCCTGTAATACGCGAGTCATGAGGAATCCAAATGCATGACGCGAGGGCCGCCACTATTGCCCTCGCAACAGCCCGCCGGGCCTCGGGAGTTGGATTCTTTTTTCGACCGGCCGCATACACGGCGTCGACCGGCAGCCGCCAATCCATTAATCGCCGTCACCTCGCGGCTGTCGCGCGCCCGATCAAGCCTCCAGGAGGCCGCGCGATCGCCTCACGATACTAACCTCTGTTCTAGAACAAATCGGCCACGACGGATTCGAGCGCGCACTCCGTGCTTCCATCGATTCTCGCGGCCTCCAGCCGAATGCCCGGCGCATGCGCACGCACGTGGGCCAGCATGCTCGGCAGCAGCGTGATGTGACTCGCATCGGTCATGCAAATGTGAAAGCGGCGCTTCGCCGTGGCCGGATCGAACGAAATCTCCCACGCCAAAAACCGGCGAAGCGACTCCAGGATCTCCCTGCACGGTCCGATCACCGCGTCCGCCTGAGGCGCCGGCGTCATCCCGCCCGGCGTGTGGACGAACAGCGGATTCTGCAGAGGTTCGCGCAACGCCCCAGCCAGATGCCGATCGTGGACTGGTTCTATCCGAGCTGCTCGGCAGCGCGCGTGACGCTGCACACGTCATACAGCAGATCGAAGAGTCGCAGCCGCTTCAGATCGGGTAGCTCCACCGTGTTCACGTCGGTATTGTCGAACGCAACGCCCTCATTGTATTCATTGATGAGTTCGACGACGAGCCCGTCGGGCAGACGCAACCAGTTGCGTCCCTGCGGCAGTTCGGTGACACCAAACGCTTGCGCGGCGGCGATCGCCGCTTCGATGTCTTCGCACATCACGCCGGGATACGCGAGCCGGCCTTCGGTGCCTTCATGCCGCGGCGCGCTGATGAACTGCAGACCGCCCCGCGTCCAGTACTGACGCGGCGCCTCGCGCATGCCGTCGATTTCTCGCATCGTCATGCCGAGCACGTGTTCGAGATAGGCTTTCGGTGCGCTCATGCCGTTCGCCCCACCGCACGACCGCGCCGTTGACGAAGTCGATTTCGGTGACCGACGACTTCTCGAGGCTTTGCAGCATCGAGGTTTCGAATGCGGGTGAAAGGCCCTCGGCGGCCATGTTCCGGGCGTCTTCGGCGTTGTCGATGGAAAGCGTGATGCCGGCGGCTTTCGCGACGGTCATCGCTTCGTCGATGGCCGCAAGCGAGGCGGCCTTCAAAACGGGCTCGTCGTAGAGCTGGCCGTAGGTGACGCGGGTGATGCCCGTGATCGCGCCCGTCGCGACGTTGATGAGCAGTTTTTCCCACACCGTGCCGACAATGTTGTCGCTGACGGTGATCGTCAGGCCGGCGCTGTTGCACGCATCCGCAATCGCTTGCGCGCGGCGCGTGATGCGGCCGTCGGGTTCGCCGATGCCCCTCCAACCAGGCTCACCGCATTCCGACTCGCCTGCTGCATACACACGACCGGTGAGGACTTTCCCGGCTGTCCCGGTCAATATTGAGACGATAGAATTTCCACGGTGCCCACACCGAAACCCAACTGCGTCCAGCGGACCGCGACAGGTTCGTGGCGCGATTTCAGTCCTGAATCAGGATATCGAACTACCCGCCCCACTTTACCGAAAAAGCAGCACCGACACAGGAAGCGCACATGGACAGCCGTCGATCGAGTTCCCCTCTTCGCGACCCCGAGCCCAGAATCTACGTCGTGGACGACGACGAAGCGGTACGCGTGTCGCTGCGCTGGCTGCTCGAATCGGTCGGACACCGGGTGGACGTGTTCTCGAACGGGCGCGAATTTCTGTCCGGCGCCGATCCGGAGATCCCCGGCTGCCTGCTGCTCGACATTCGCATGCCGTACATGGGCGGATTCGAATTGCAGGAAAGCATGCGCGCCGCCGGATTCCGGCTTCCGATCATCTTCCTGACCGCGCATGGCGACATCCCGATGACCGTTCGCGCGATGAAGGGCGGCGCCTACGATTTTCTTGAAAAGCCTTATAACGACCAGGATCTGATCGACAAGGTCGCCGATGCGCTGAAGGTGGGCCTGCGCGAATACCGGCAGGCCCAGGCGGACAACCAGACGCAAGATCTGCTCAAGCAGTTGTCGGCACGCGAACGCGAGGTGTTCGACCTGCTGATCGAGGGCAAGGCATCAAAAGTGATCGCCGCCGAACTGAACATCAGCTACAAGACGGTCGAAGTGCATCGCGCACACATCCGCGAGAAGCTCGGCGCAACGTCGCTCGCCGAACTCGTGCGGCTCGGGATGCGCGGCACGACGCAGCACGAAGAGTGATCTGCGGCCGATCCGGCCTGCGCCCGTGCATCGGCACAGGCGCAAGCCGGATGCCGTACCGGTCAGCCCTCGATCTGCCCGCGCACCAGTTTCATGCGCTTGAGCATGCCGACGCGCAGCACCGGATACAACACGAACGACGTGATCAGCGACGTAAAGAACTCGATCGGCACGACCCGTTCCAGCACGTAGTGCGCCAGCACGAACCCCGCCCCGACCGTCACGACGCCGGCCCAGTTGATCTCCTCGGCCGGCGGCGCCGAGAAACCCGACAGGCGGCCGACGAGCAGATAGTCGGCGATGATGATCCCGGCGAAGCCGGTGGTCAGCACGCCCAGCACCGTGATGAACGAGTTGAACCAGGTGAGGATCGAACCGACGAGCATCAGGCAGGCCAGCACGTTGGCCAGCACGACGAACGTCAGCCGGCCCGGCCGCCAGTCGAACAGCACGTCCGCGAGATTGGTCAGCGAAAGCGACGCGCTGTACGTATTGAGCACCTGCGCCTTCGACTGGGCGAACACCATCAGCAACGTGCCGAGCAAGCCGCCGAACACGATGAACGCGACGGCGACGCTGTCGGGACTTTGCAGCGCGAGCGTCCGCGCGGCCGCCTCGGTCATGCCACCGGCCTTCATGTGATGGGCGACGATCTGGTCCATGCCCGCGTACATCACGATCCCGCCGACGGCAACCATCACGACATCCATGAACAGGTTGCCGATCACCGCGGCAATCGCGATGTCGCGCGACGATTTCGCATAGCGCCCGAGATCGGCGTCGATCAGCGCCAGCGCGCCGGCCGATCCGATCATCACGTTCACGCAGAAACTGAACTTGCCGGCGTCGGTGTCCGCCCCGAGTGCGCGCAGCGCGTCCATCGGCATCTGCGCGCCGAACTGCGTGACCGACGCCCACGATTGTCCGGACCCGGTGATGACCTCCACCATCATGTAGACGAGCACGGCGACGAACGCGAGCAGCGCCAGTGACGACACGCGTGCAACCAGCCTGAAACCGAAGGCCGTCAGCAGGATCCATGCGACCGACAACGCGCCATACACGACGATGCGCATTTCCAGCGTGTCGGGCCGGTCGAGGTAGAACAGGAAGCCCTTGTAGAGCAGTGCGTTTTCGAGGGCGATGAATCCGGTGATCATGAAGCCGAACACGAGCGCGAGCAGTGCCGAGCCGCGCGGCCCGAGGCCGTGCTGGCGCGACAGCACGGTGCTCGACAGCCCGGTGCGGTACGCGATATGGCCGGCGCCCCAGCCGAGCAGCGCGCCGGCGATGGCCACGAATACGCCGGCGAGCAGCCCGATCCGGATGCCGGCGACGAACGTGACGAGCGCGCCGACGAACAACTGGATCAGCGTGGTGACGATGCCCGCGGTACTCCACGACAACTGCAGCCAGTTCTGGCGCTCGTTGTCGGGCACGGCCTCCAGCGCATGATCGTCGGTACGCGAAGTGAGATTGGATTCGCTATGCATGATGACGTCCTCGAGGCTCAGAAAAGGTGGCGCATGCCAATGCGCACGGCCGTCTGGTTGCCGCCGGCGGCAGGCGCCGACAGCCCGGATATCCACGCGTTCGCATCGGCGTTTCCGCTCGCGCGCTGATAGACGAGATTCGTGTAGATATCGGTACGCTTCGACAGCCAGTAGTCGAGCGTCACGCCGAACTGATGCGCCTTGTTGTTGCCGAGTTTCGCGTTGCCCTTCATGTACTGATAGTCGCCATGCACGATCGTGAACGGTGAAAACATGTAGTCGATGCCGGCCTGATACACATCCACGTGTGCGTTGCTGAACGTGTTGCGCGTGTTGGTATACATCGCATCGAGCTGCAGCTTGCCGATCGTGTATCGACCGCCGACCCCCCAGTTGCGGATGCCGTCGCGTCCGTTGTTGATCGTTGGATCCTTCGCATAGGTGTAGGCCGCATTCAGCCCGAGCGGTCCGTTCGCATAGTTGATGCCCGCGCTGATCGTACTGTCGGTCCCGAACGAGCCCGCGACGCCGCCGAAGCCGTACATCACGCCCGCATCGAGCCCGCGGTAGTCCGGGGTCTCGTACTTCACCGCATTGGCGACCCGGAACGCGCCGGCGACGCGGTTGAAATCGAGGCCGCCGTACGGCGTGCCGAGCCCCTGGAACGGCCCCTGCTGCAGGTTGTACAGGCTGACGTAGCCGAGCGACTGACCGAGACGCTTCGCGGACAGCGACTCGAACATGAACTCGTACTGGTTGCCGAACGTCAGCGTGCCCCACGGGCTTGCCAGTCCGGCATACGTCTGCCGGCCGAACGCACCGCCGCCGATCGACTGGCCGTTCTCGAGGCCGAATTGCCCTTCCAGCTTGAAGATCGCCTTGAGCCCGCCGCCCAGATCCTCGCTGCCTTGCAGGCCGAACAGATTGGGAACCTGCATCCCGGTCGACATCACCGTGTTGCGGCTCCCGCCCTGATTGCTGATGAAGGTCACGCCGGCATCCAGCACGCCGTACAACGTGACGCTGCTTTGTGCGGCGGCCACCAGCGGTACGCCCATGACGGCCATCGCCATCCATCCGGTTTTCTTCACTGTGTGTCTCCCGTGGTTTCGGTAGTTCGAGTCATGCCTGCAGACGCTTGCCGGAAACGGCCGGCCCGATGCATCGACGCACGGGCCATCCCGATCACGAATTCGGCGAATTCGCATCGACTCCAAGTTAAGAAGCCGAAATTGCCGCCGACATTCGGTCGCGCACGTAAGAAACTAGATGGGAATACTTATTTGTCTTCCGATTCGATGTGACGGTCGAGCGGTGCCGCGCCGCACGAAAAAAAGCCGCGTCTGCACGCGGCCGGATGAAGCGCCCTGTCGTCGCGGCACAGCCGACCGGGTCAGGAGGACGGACGAGGCAACCACGCTGCATCGTGCCGATGGATGAGGCGCAGATCGAGCAACACATGCCGGAAGCGCCACCGCCCTTCGTCGATCGCGACACGGCTGTCATACTCGCCGCCGATCCAGTGGGCGGCCGGCGGCTCGGCATCGTCACGGCCCTGGCGGATCTGCGCCAGCTCCCACAAATGCCATCGGCATCGCCCGCTCAGCAGCGTCTCGTCGATCTCGATCACCGGCGCGGTCATGTAATGCAGGCTCCAGACGATCTGCTCGCTGCCGATTCGCGCGAGTTGCTCCGTAATGACGTCGCGGCCCTCGTGACGCCCGAAGCCGTTGGCCTCCCACACCGCGTCGCGACTGAAGAGCGGCGCCATCAACGCCGCATCGTTGCGGCGGTCGGCCCCATATGCGTAGCGGCCGACGAGCTGGCCGACCTCGGCGATGGCCTCGAGCCGTGCAATGCGCCGAGCGAGTGTCGATGCGGCCATCGGCCGGTCTCCTTGCAGGAATGCGCCCGATGTCCAGCCGGACACCGGGCAGGCTTCGGCAGTTCAGAGCCGTGCGTCGCCGTGCTCCGCGACGAAGCGCGCTTCATCGAAGCTGTACGGCACCTTGGGATCGCCGCCATACAGTTCGATGTGCGGTGCGACCTCGGCGAGCGACAGCGCCAGCGCGAGCAATCGCGCGGCGTCCGCGGGCAATTCGCCGATCGGATAGCGGTCGAGGTACGTCAGGATCGATGGCAACCGGGGCAGCATGTTGTCGTAGAAGTAGCGCAGCTCGCCGCGCGACGACCCGATGCGGCGCTGCTGCCGTTCGTTCTGGGTCGGGAGGGCCCACGCCGCGACGAGCGGCTCGAGCATGTCGAATTCCTTCGGAAGCAGATTGTCCATTGCGTGCGTCTCCGTCATTGTTCCATGTAGTGTTCGAGAACCTTGTACCCGTGTCGCAGCAGAATTTCCTCGTCCTGCAGGAACATGTGCTGCTTCGCGCCGGACGCAAGCGCGGCATGCGTATCCTCCATCGTCGCCGTATCCTCGAGCCACGCGTTGCGCTGCAGCACCTGGGCGAACTCGACGGCCCAGCGCTCGCTGTTGGTCTTCGGCGGCTTCACGTAGTACTTGCCCTCCCACAGCGTCTTGTCGTGCGACAGCGGCCAGAACTGATGGGTGAACCAGATACCCTCGGAGATGTGGATCAGGATGTTCGGGAACACGACGCTCAGTTCGAACGAGAAGTCGCCGCGGCGCTCGGGGTTCACGCCCGGCGGCAGCATCGACGAGCCGCGTTGCGCGACCAGCGACGCGCCCGTGATGTCGTTGGCGATACCGGCGACCGGCGTCGGCGTGGCATTGAGCGTCAGGCAAATGCCGGTCGTGCGATGCTCGTCGAACAGCGCGACGTCGGTCAGCCCGCTCGAAAACACGTTCGGAAACGAGCCGGCGTGGATGGTCGACACGTGATAGGCCTCGGAGAATGCGTCGAGCGCGATCTTCCAGTTGCAGTCGAGCACCGTGTTGTAGCTGAAGCACCGGCTCATCTCGTGAAACGGATAACCCGCGAGATGATGCCCGAGGCCGCCGAGATAGTCGGGCAGCGAGCGCTCCGGCTCTGCGGCCAGGTTGATGAAGATGAAGCCCTCCCACACCTCCGTATGGACCGGCGTCAGCCCGCTCGACGCCTTGTCGAAGCACGACGGAAAGCGCTCTTCCTCGGGCACCTGCACGAGCTTGCCCTGGCCGTCGTAGACCCAGCCGTGGAACCGGCACGTGACGACCGCCGCCTTGTTGCGGCCGAAGGTCTCCTCGCCGTGCTCGACGACGACCTTGTTGCCGCGGTGCGAGCAGGTGTTGTGAAAGCCGCGGATCCTGCCGTCCTTGCCGTGCATCAGGATCACCGACGTCTTTGCGAAATGGATCTTCTTGACCTTGTAGTCGCCGACCTTCGGAATGTCCTCGATGCGCCCGACCTTCAGCCAGGTCTTCGAAAACACGCGCTCCTTTTCGCGTTCGTAGAATGCCGGCGATACGCAAGGTTCGACAGGAATCGGCTCCGTGCCGAGTTCCGGATACTTGGCCGCCCATCTCAGGGTATTGGTGGTGGTGTCCATCGCTGCTCCTCTCAATGAATTGATTCGCCTTCCTCTATTGTGTCGACCCGCACGCGGTTCAGATCCGGTGGTGCGCGCCGCCGTCGAGTCCGTATTGCGCACGCGCCAGGTGCGCGATGCCGATCCGTTCGAGAATCGGCATCGGGCACAGGAACGTGACCCGCACGACGCCCGGCAGGCGGCTGATCTCGATCGAGCCCGCGATCGTCGCGCGGTTGAGGATCTCGTCGTACGGCAGCCCCGTGACATTCGCCGCGCGCTGCAGACCGTTCTTCGTCGCGTCGTTGAGCGTGGTTCCCGAGCCGATGAAGGTGATCGGCGCGTTCTCCTCGATCTCGCGCTGCCCGTAGCGTTCCGCGAGCGCCGCGACATGCGCGCGCTGTGCCGCCGTCATCGGCCGCGCCATCGGCGGCAGGTCGTCCGGTCGCTGCAACAGGATCGGCCCGTCGAGCGTCAGGCCCTTGATCACTTCGACCTGCAGCTCGACCTCGCCCGCGACGTCGGTCGCATGGCCGGCAATCTCGCCATTGCCTTGCTGGGCATGCATGTCGCCCATGTACACGCCGGCGCCCGGCACTTTGACGGGACAGATCAGGATCGCGCCCTCGCGCACGCTGTTGGTATCCATGTGGCCGTCGGTCTTGTTCGCATCGAGCGTTTCGCGCGACATGCCGAACGCGTGCGGCGCATCGATCAGGAACGCGCCGAAATCGCCCGCGTTGTGCGAGTCCGGCATGTCGACCGACGGGATCGTGCCGATGTTGCCGAGAAACGGCTGCATGTGCGCCGCCAGCCCGCTCATGTCGGCGCGCGCAAGCGACAGGATCGAATGCTGTTCGGACGACGCCGGCAGGCGCGCCATCTTCCCCGGCATCCCGGCGATACGCTGCGCGGCCGCCTTGTCGACGGTCAGCGACACGCGGTGCTCGCGGTCGAGCGCGATCACGTAGCCGTGGCTGAAGCGGAACGCATTGACCTCGGCACCGCAAACGCTGCAGTGGATCGCGTCGTCGCCGGTGCCCTCGACGTGACTCGGCGGACTGTCGGTGCCGCAGGTCGTGCACCGCTTCGCGACGAACGGGTCGCCGACGTAGCGGCCTTCGACGAACGCCATCACGCCCGACGACGTCGCGAGCGACGTCACGTCGCAACGCAGGATCTTCAGTGCCACGGCGTCGCCGATTTCAGCGCCGTCGACGGCGACCGGCTGCGTGACTTCGTGCCCGCCCTGGAAGATCGGCGTGATCATCGGCCCCCAGCAGCCGGGCGGCGTACCCGTCACGATGCGCCCGCCGTTGCTGACCGGGCCGAGCATGGTCAGACGCGGCCCGATGACGCCGCGCGTATACGTGCCGACCTCGACGACGTCCTGCGGTTCGGCCGAAGGGGAATGGCTCATCAATGTCTCCTCGCTCGAATGCGGAACGGGACTGCGCGCCACGTCTTCCGCTTCATGTTGATCAGTGCACTCAAGCGTAAGGAAATCGCGTGCCGGCCGTTATCCGGTCGGTCAATTAGCACATTAGGTGATAACACTTAACGGCCTGTCGGCACGCGAGCCGCGCGCTGTCGCGGTGCTATGCTGACAGCCGGATTTCCCCGGGGCGCCCCGTCATGCATTCCGTCAGTCAATTGAGCCGGACCAACTACCAGGAAGTCTTCGTCTACGCGAACGACATCATGGTGATCCACGACATGGACAGCGGGGAAATCCTCGAGGCCAATCGCAAGGCATGCGAAATGTACGGGCACACGATCGACGAATTGCGCGGGATGTCGATCGGCGAGCTGACCCGGAATCATTATCCGTACGACACCGAAGGCGGGCTGAGGCGCGTGTGGGAGGCGCGCGATTCCGGCGATACCGTGATCTTCGAATGGGTGATCCGCAATGCGCAGGGCCGCGAAACGCCGGTCGAGGTGAGTCTGAAGCGCATCACGCTGAACGGGATCGACCGCGTGATCGCGATGGCGCGCGACATCACCGAGCGCAAGGAAGCGCACGCCGCGCTCAAGGAACGCGAGCGGTATTACCGCAAGCTGATCGAGCGTTCATCGGACGGCATCGCGATCCTGTCCGCCGACGGCATCGTCCGCTTCCTCGGGCCGTCGATCCATGCGCTGCTCGGTGTCTCCGCGCGGGCGCTGATCGGCCGGCCCGTCTATGCCTTCATCGCGCCGGAAAACGTCGAACCGGTGCGCGATACGTTGCGCGCGCTGGCACCGGGCGCGAGCGCCAACCTCGGCTACCGGATCCAGCACCGCAACGGCACGTGGCGAATCCACGAGGCGCGCTGCCGGAACCTGCTCGACGATCCGGCCGTCAACGGGATCCTGGTCAATTTCCGCGACGTCACCGAACGCGTCCGGGCCGAGGAAACCGCCCGTGCCCGCGCACTCGAACTCAGCCGGATCTCGCGCATCTCGACGACCGGCGAGATGGCCACCGCGCTCGCGCACGAACTGAACCAGCCGTTCTTCGCGATCGTCAACTTCGTTGCGGGGTGCCGCCGGCGCATCCAGTCCGGCAATTTCTCGGCCGACGATCTGCTGCACGCACTGGAGCTCGCGCAGCACGAAGCCGAGCGAGCCGGCCGCATCATCAACAAGGTGCGCGAATTCACGTGCAACCGGACCTATCAGCGCCAGGTGATCGACGTACGCACGCTGGTGCGGGACATCGCCGACCTGATCGCGCTGCGCGCGCGGCAAAGCGACGTGACGGTCGCGTACGAACTCGACGACGCGCCATGCGAAATCGAATGCGACGACGTGCTGATCCAGCAAGTCGTGATCAACCTGGCGGTCAACGGGATCGAGGCAATGTCGGGCATCCCGCTCGAGCGCCGCGAACTGCGCATCTCGGTCGCGAGGCGCACCAACGGCAATGTGCAGATCACCGTGTCCGATACCGGCCCCGGCCTGCCGCGCGTGAGTCCGGACCGCATCTTCGCGTCGTTCTTCTCGACCAAGCACGCGGGCCTCGGGCTCGGGCTGTCGCTTTGCCACTCGATCGTCGATACGCATGGCGGACATCTGTGGGTCACGAGTGCGGAAGGCGCGCCCGGCACGCGTTTCCACGTCATGCTGCAACGCACGGCCGGTAGCGCATAGCGCGCCGTGCCGGCGCGCGGCGGCGATAAGCGAAAACCTGTATTCGTTAAGCAGTCGATCCAATTTACCCGTCCCGCCGCCGTCAGTACCCTGAAGCCATGACGTTCCGCAGGCAGCGGAACCGGCGCGACATCGCGCGCCGGTTCATGGACGTCGACAACCAGGGAACACGATCATGACGGTAGCCGAACATACGATCCATTTTCTTTGCCGCACGTCGGACGTGCCGCATGGATGCGCAAAGCGCGTCGAACTCGCCGGCCACGCGCCTGTCGCGGTCTTCAACCTCGACGGCCGGTTTCATGTGACCGACGACACCTGCACGCACGGTGAAGCGTCGCTGTGCGACGGCGAAATCGACGGCGACGTCGTCGAATGTCCGTTCCATCAGGGCGCCTTCGACATTCGCACCGGCAAGGCTGTCGGTGCGCCCTGCATCGTCGATCTGAAGACGTATGCGGTCGTCGTCGAAGACGACGCGGTCGGCATGCGCATCGCCGATTGACGGAGGACGACCCATGCCGGAGATTCTTCTCGACGGATCGGCACACAGCTTTGCGTGCGATCCCGACGATACGGTGCTGGGCGCCGGCCTGCGGGCCGGCCTGGGCATGCCGTACGAATGCACCGCGGGCGCCTGCGGAACCTGCAAGTTCGAATTGCTCGAAGGCAGCGTCGACGTGCTGTGGGAATACGCGCCCGGGCTGTCGGCACGCGATCGCGCGAAAGGCCGCCAGCTGGCATGCCAGTGCCGCCCGACGAGCGACTGTCGCATCAAGGTCCGGCTCGACGATGCCTGTCTCGCCGCGCAGCCGCCGCGCAAGCAGATCGCGACCTTGATCGCGACTGACGAAGTCACGCACGACATCCGCGAGTTCCGCTTCCGCACCGATGCACCCGCCGTCTTTCGTCCGGGACAATTCGCGACGCTGCAACTGCCCGGCATCGCCGGCACACGCGCGTACTCGATGGCGAACCTGCCGAACGACGACGGCGACTGGCATTTCCAGGTGCGCCGTGTCGAGCGTGGCGCCGGGTCCGCGGCGCTGTTCGACCGTGTGAAGCCGGGCGAGCGCGTGATGCTCGACGGCCCGTACGGGATGGCCTTCCTGCGGCCGGAACCGGCCCGCGACGTCGTGTGCGTCGCAGGCGGTTCGGGGCTCGCGCCGATGCTGTCGATCGCACGCGGCATGGCCCACGCCGGCATGCTCGGCGCGCGCCGGCTGCATTTCTTCTATGGCGCACGCACGCCGCGCGACGTATGCGGCGACGCGCAACTGCGCGCGCTGCCCGGCTACGGCGAACATCTCGTGTTCCATCCCGCAGTCTCGTCGCCCGACGGCGCCGATGGCTGGTCGGGACGTACCGGGTTCGTGCACGAATACGTCGAGGACGTTCTCGGTGCGCGTCTTGCCGACCACGAGTACTACATGGCCGGCCCGCCGCCGATGATCCAGGCGATGCAGGCCGTGCTGCACGCGCGGCACGGCGTACCCATGTCGCAAGTGCACTTCGACCGGTTCTTTTGACCCGCTCCCTTCACGTTACAGGTGGCGCACCATGACCCTCACCGATGCCGTCGGCCTGGTCGCAGGAATACTGACGACCGTTTCGTTCGTACCTCAGGTCGTCAAGATCCGGCGTTCGCGCTCCGCGCGCGACATCTCCTACACGATGTACGCGTGCTTCATCGCCGGCGTCAGCCTGTGGCTGTACTACGGCATCGCGATCGGCGCATTGCCGGTCGCGCTGAACAATGCGGTCGTGCTGCTGCTCGCCGTCACGATCATCGTGCTGAAATACCGCGCGGAAGCACGGCCCGCAGCCCGCGAATCGGGAGATTGATATCGGAAAAGGAAGAAAGGGCGTCGGTCGCGATACCGCCGACCGACGCCCTTTCCGTTCAGATGGCCGGCGTCATCAGTTCGCCGATCGGCGACAAACCCTGCTCGGGGCCCATCGCCGAATAGCCGCCGTCGACGGCCAGATTCGCGCCGGTGATGAACGACGCCTTGTCGGAGACGAGGAACAGCACCGCGTCGGCAACCTCCTCCGGCTCTCCGATGCGGCCAAGCATGTGGAATTTCCGCGCGACCGCGTTGGTCCGGTGCTTGTCACCGCCCGATATCGCGTCGAGCACGCCAGACCACGTCCATCCCGGCGACACCGCATTCACGCGGATATTGTCGCGCGCCAGATCCAGCGCCTGGCTGCGCGTCAGTTGCAGGATCGCCGCCTTGCTGGCCGGATACAGCCAGCGGCCTGCCTGCGCCGCGGACGCGCTCGTCGAACCGAAGTTCACGACCGCACCGCCGCCCGCCTCGCACATGAACGGATGCGCAGCCTGCAACAGCAGGCACGCGCCGATCACGTTGACGTCGAACGCCGCATGCCACTGCGCGCGCGTCGACGACAGCGCATCGTCGACATACGCGCACGCGACATTGACCAGCATGTCGATCCGCCCGAACCGCGCATGCGTCGCGTGCACGCATCCACGAATGGCCGCATCGTCGGCGAGATCGGTCTCGATGAACGCCGCGCGCGCGCCCAGCGAATCGGCCAGCGCGCGACCACGCGCGACGTCGATGTCCGCCACGGCGACGTTCGCACCGGCGTTACCGAGTGCGCGCGCGACCGCCGCGCCGATCAATGTCGCGCCGCCCGTGACGATCGCGGTTTTTCCTTCGATGCCCCAGACTGTCGATGGATTCATGTCAGCGTTCCTGCCGGTTCGTGTCCAGTTCGCGCAACGCGCCCATGCAGAACACCAGCGGCACCTGCTCACGCCAGCGGAAACGATTGACGCGCCCGATGAAGATCGCGTGGTCGCCGCCCGCGTGCACGATCTCGTTCTCGCATTCGAACTGCGCGAGCGCGCCCGAGATCAGCGGCACGCCGCCCTGCCCGTCGACCGTATCGACGCCGGAAAAGCGATCGTCGATCGGCGTTGCGAAGCGTGTGCAGATCGCCTGCTGCGAGCCGGCCAGCACGTTGACCGCAAAGAAGCGGCAATGCTCGAACGCGCTCAGGCTCGGCGAGCGGCGCGCCAGACTCCACAGGATCAGCGGCGGATCGATCGATACCGACGAAAACGAGTTCGCGGTCAGGCCGATCCGGCGGCCGTCGCCGTCCACCGTCGTGACGACCGTCACGCCCGTCGCGAAGCAGCCGAGCGCGCGCCGGAAATCGCCTGGCGCCTGCGGAATCTCGTGATGATGGTGCCACGCGTGCTCGACGATGTCGTGGTCATGCCGCATCGCATGCCACCCGCTCCGCGACGAAGCGCTGCGCCTCGGGCAAATCGGCGATCCACGGCCAGAACTCGCGCGGGCGCTGGAAGCAGCGCACGAAGTCATCCGCCACCGCCCGCTGGGTCGACGCCGCGCGCAACACGTGCATCACCGCGTCGCCCGGCGGTTCGAGCAGCGCATTCGTGAAGGCCGTCGTATAGCGGGCCGACTCGTCCCAGAACGTGTCGAAGGTCTGCTGCATCCAGTCGGCGTCGAACGGTTCGCGACCGTGCACGTCGATCGCTTTCATCAGATGATCCGCCATCCGCGATGCATTGTTCGCCCCCTGACCGGCAATCGGATCGTTCAGGCACACCGTGTCGCCGACGCCCATCACGATGCGCCCGGATGCGAGGCGGCCGACCGGATGGCGCACGGTCGGCGTGAACGCGCCCTTGAGCCACGCGTTCGGATCGGTCAACTGCGCATCGTCGAGCAGGCTGGCGTCCTCCGGCGCGAAGTCGCGCAGCACGCCGCGGGCGATTTCGAGCAGTTCGTTGCCGTCCGTCGCGGCCTGGAAGCGATCCATGTCGCCACCCGGACGCGCTTCGAACAGAAAGCTCCGGCATTCGCCGACAGCATGCGAATAGAACGGCAGTGAGAAGAATTCGCCGACACCGAAAATGAAATTGAACCGCAGCGGCCGGAAGTCGGCCTTCGGCCACGGACGATCGCCGACGATCTGCGGCCCCTTGAGCAGCATCGCCGCAAGATTGCGTGGCGGCTTGTCGTGCGCGCTGCGTACGGCGTCGCGCGCGAACAGCGCATTGATCGCGCCCTTGCCGGACGCGATCAATGTCAGGTCGTTGGCGCCGGCGATATCGTCCAGCTCGTCGATATCGACTGCTCGAAACACGAGCGTGCCGCCGCGCCGTTCGAATTCCTGGGTCCAGCGCGCAAATTTCGTGCGCTGGTCGATCGCCTGCCCCGACCGGTCGTGCAACCGCCCCTTGACCGTCATCACGCTTGCGCCGGACGGTTCCCGAAAATCGACGAGCATCCCCTCGCCGGCAGGTGCGACGTCCTCCCAGAAATTCAGGCCGAGGCGGCGCTCCCAGTCCAGCGTTTCGTTGAACAGAAACGCGGTGCTCGGGATCTTGCCCGCCAGCAGCTGATCCGGCGTGCGGTCCGTATACACCGTGACCTCATGCCCGCGGTCGAGCAAACCGAATGCCAGATGAAACCCGGCCTGCCCGCCTCCTACGATTCCGATCTTTCTCACGTTTCACGCCTCCTGTTTGTTGGGGTTATGCGTAGCGTAGGAGGCTGAACAGGGTCGGTAAATTCGCTCGGCTACTTACGAACGTAGATGGAAGCACTTATGCGACGGCGCGGGGGGACAGTAGCCGTCCCGTTGTCTGGGTTGGCAGTTCTGGCACCGCGCCGGTCTCCCGGAGCGAACCGGCTCTGGCCCGGCAACCCTTTTTATCTCTCGGTCGTCGCTTTGCTGCGGCTGCTCGCCTGCGTTCGGCTCCGCTGCTTGCCGCTTGAGCGGCTAACCGGACACTTCTTCCAGCGTGCTCCCGCGAGTTTCGATCCCGAAGAACATCACGACCAGCGCAGCCACGACGAAGCAGGCCGCACCGAAGACGAACACGCCGTCGTACTTCCAGGCAGGAAGAATCAGACCGACTATCGTCGGTCCGGCCAGCGCGCCAATTCGTCCAGCGAACGAGGCGAAGCCGCAGCCGGAAGCCCTTGCTCTCGAAGGATACAACTCGGGCGTATAGGTATACAGGACAGCCCACATGCCGAAGGCGAAGAACTGCATCAGTGCGCCAACCGCCACCAGTACGGACTGTTGGAGACCGACGTGCGAAATGCGACCGAACGCGAAGATCATGACAGCGGCACCCACCAAGGTGATGACACAGGTTGTCTTGCGCCCCCATCGTTCAACCGCCCATGCCGCCCAGAGAAATCCGGGTACCCCGCCAAGCGAGATGTAGATCGTGAAAAGAACGGACCTCGTCACCGCGAGCCCGGATTGCTGAAGCAGTGCGCCAAGCCAGGTGTTCAATCCATAGAAACCGAGGAGTGCGAAGAACCAAAGCGAGCCGATCGTCAAGGTCCTTTGTCGATAACCCCGCGACCACAGCACCCTGATCCCCTGTTCGTTACGCGCTTCGGCCACCATCGGCAGTGCCTCGGGCAGTGCCGGCAAACCCAGACGCGACATCACCGAGCGCTCGATCCGGTCGACGATTTCGCCTGCTTCCGGATAACGCCCCCGCGATTCAAGCCAACGGGGCGACTCGGGAACATACCGCCGGACCACAAACAGAAATATTGCCGGGATCGCTTCGATCAGAAACAGGGTTCTCCAGCCGTATGCATCCAATACGAAGTACGAGAGCAAGCCGGCGGAGATGAATGCAAGCGGCCAGTTTCCGTCCATCATCGCGAGATAGCGGCCCCGGGATCTGGCCGGGATGAACTCGGACAGCAGCGTCTGGGCGAGCGGAAGCTCCATCCCCATTCCGATGCCGAGTACCAGCCGGAAGATGCCCAAGGACGTCGCATTCGTGGCGCTGGCGCAGAGCAAGCTGCCGATGCCCCACACGATCATACTGACCTGAAACACCGGTTTGCGTCCGAACCGGTCTGCGGCTGCGCCCGAGCACAATGCGCCTGCCGCCATCCCTGCAAAGCTCGCGCTGCCCAGCATGCCTGCCTCCGCGCTGCTCAGACCGAACTCGTTCTTGATGGAACCGAGCACAAACGTCATGGTGGCAAGGTCGACGTTGTCGAAGAAGAACGCCAGCGCGATGACTAAGAACAGCATGCGGTGGTAGCCACAAACGGGCAGCCGCTCCAGCCGGCTTGCCGCATTTGCGCCGCCCACTTCCAATCCGGTCATCTTCATACGTGTCTCCAGTTTCCTTGGGTCGATTGAAAAGTGTCGACACCGCCTTGACGGTGTCGACGCGCTCACTATCGAACTCCAAAAGACCCACGACTCACGTGAAGATGTCGCCGAGTATCGCGTCGACGCCAACTTGGAACGGGTTGTTCGGCTACTTGAAGCGATCCTTGTCGAATGCTTCGGATGGCAAACCGGAAACAGCCGCGCCTGCGGCGAACGGGTACCGGAGATAGGGCGCCCGGGGTTGGCCCGGCGGAGAATATTGACCGTCGGCAAGAATCCGCTTCTTGGCCGTCATCTCGTCGATCACACACCGGATCGCGACGATCTGGCTGGCCGCACCGTCCTCGATCGGGGTGTAGTCCTTCTCCGGCCGAAATTTGTCGAGTGCCTGGTTCTGGTGCTTGATCACGCCCTCCGTCAGATAGGTGGTATGCGCACGGCAGCGTGCGATGACGCTGTAATACTCCAGGCTGGTGTTTTGCCCTTTGGGCGCCTTGAGAAGTGCCACCGGGCGATCGATTTCGATAGTCAGGTGCGGATTGGCCTCAATCGCCCGGGCAAATTTTCCAAACCGCGAACAATGAATCAGTAGCGCGTCGCCGACGAAGGTAAAGCTTTGGGCCGTGATATACGGATAGGGCTCGTCGTGTACGGCGACGCGGCAGATTAGTTCGTCCTTCAGAAAATTTTCGATGGCGGGCCAGTCCGTCCATGCGAGATCGGTACGCCGCATCTCTGCGCGCAAGTAGGTGGGAATCATGTCAGTGTATGAGCGAAAAAGTGAATGAAATGTCCGGATACGACGGCGTTCATCCGGAGCCGATGCACGGAAGCCTGCCCGGATGAAATGCGCCCGACGGCGCCCGCATAAGCCGAGTGAATCCGCGGTGCGCATCGATCGCATGGATAGCGACGATACCGGCTTTTCCATCGTCGCCGTACGGCGGTCTGACCAATACGTCCGGCTATCCCGGACTCCCCTCCATGTTCATTCCTCCAGCGCGAACGCGGCCTCGACTTCGACCGGCGCATTGAAGGGAAGACTCGCCACGCCAATTGCAATTCTCGCGTGCGAGCCACGCTCGCCGAAGAGCTGCGTCACCAGCTCGGACGCGGCATTGATCACGGCCGGGGTATCGGCGAAACCGCTGGATGTCGAGACAAACCCGCCGAGTCGCAATACCTTCCTGATCCGGTTCAAATCCCCGTTCGTCGCGTGATGCGCCCAGGCCAGGATGTTGATCACGCAAAGCCGCGCCGCGTCTTGCGCGTCGGAAACCGACACTGAATCGGGCACGTTGCCGACGAAAATGGCCTTTCCGTCACGTACGGGCAACTGTCCCGAGACAATCAGTTGATTGCCATAGAGGACATAAGGACGAAAAGCAGCGGTGGGAATGGCGAGTGCCGGAAGGGTTATGCCGGCCTCGCGAACGCGATCGTAGATAGACATCACAGCTCCTGTGTTGGCCGCACATGCGGCATTCACGGTCACTATGAACAACTCGGGCATGGCTGGCGCTCGCGCCGGTGCCGGGATTCGTCGCGTTCACGCCAATCTGGCGACGGACGACAGGGTATCGCGTCCCTATTGGTCACCGTCCGTCGCACGGAAGTATTCCGTCGGACTGCTGCCCAGCGCCTTGCGGAACATTGCGCTGAACGCGCTTGGGCTATCGTAGCCGAGCTCCGCGGCGATCTCGGTAACGGGGCGGCCGTTGGCAAGCATTTGCACGGCAGCAAGCAAACGGGCCTGCTGCCTCCAGCGCGTGAAAGTCATGCCCGTTTCTTCGGGGAACAGCCTGATGATCGTACGCTCACTCGCGCCGGCTACCTTGCTCCACGACGCGACCGACGTCTCCTCGGCCGGATTTGCGATGATCCAGCGACATATGCGTGCGATACGAGCGTCGGTCGGCATCGGAAGATGAAGCGATTCGATTTGCAGTGGCTTGATTTCATCAAACAGCAATCCGACCACGCGTCCATCCCGCCCGCTTTCGTCGTAGTCGACCGGCATCTTGACGACGGCGGCAATCAACTCGCGCAGCAGCGGCGAGACCGAGACGACGCAACATGCGTTTGAAGCGAGTGGCGTGCGATCCGGGGCGAAGTAGAGCGTGCGCATTTCGATGCGTCCGACAGCCTGCATGCAATGGCGTACCTGAGGCGGCACCCAAACCGCGCGCTGCGGCGGGACGATCCACGATCCTCCCTCCGCGGTGACGAGGATGGACCCCGCATACGCATAGATCAACTGGCCGCGACGGTGTTCGTGATAGTCGATGAAGAATCTGTCTGGTAGATCTCGGGCCATCCCTCCCACCGCCCGCGCGATGAGTTGGTAGTCGTCCCGGTCTTCGCTCTTGCCGAACATGGCGTGTCCTCGATCGGTGTTGTCACTTGCGCGCGGGCAAGCCATAACCCGCGCCGGTAATTTACGGAGTGACGCGGACGCCCGAATGTTCGCTTGCTCCTTCAACGCACTTCGACGAGGTACAGAATGCCGGTTTACCGTTCGTTTGATCAACAGGAATTGGATCTGCAATACAACGTTCGCGCAGGAATTCCGGACCATCTGGACATTTTCGATCGCTGGTCGAGAACGAGCGCAGCGTTCCGCTGTCAGTATGCGGCAAATGAAAATGTTCGTTATGGTTCCGACGAAAAACAAACGCTGGATTTTTTTCCTGCGAAGGACAAAGGAGGTCCGGTCCTCATCTTCATCCACGGCGGCTATTGGCAATCCCTCGACAAGTCCGACTTCAGCACGGTGGCGTTGCCGTACCTGCTTGCGAACATCAACGTGGCCATCGTGAATTACCGACTCGCGCCGTCAGTGCGCATGGGCGATATCGTGCAGGACAACATCCAGGCGCTCGCATATCTTTACCGGAACGCGCGTGATCTCGGGTTCGACCGGGATTCCATTTATGTTTCGGGTAGCTCGGCGGGCGGCCATTTGACCGCAATCCTGGCCGGCACCGACTGGACGAGCCGCGATCTCCCCGAGGACGTCGTGAAAGGCGCCTGTGCACTCAGCGGCCTTTACGATCTGGAGCCCATTCGACTGTGCTATCTCAACGAGGCGGTCAGGCTCGATGAGCAAGAGGTGGCCGATTTCAGCCCGAAGTTCCATCTGCCATCGCCAACCCTGCCGTTCATCCTCAGCGTCGGCGGAGACGAATCCGACGAGTTTCATCGGTTGCAGGCCGAGTACCAGACACGCCTCAACAATCATGGCCTCGACGTACAAATCGTGCGCCAACACGACGGGCATCATTTCGATGCCGTTGATCGCCTCGGAGAGGTGGGGGGTGCGCTGTCGCAGGCCGTCATCGACATGATCCTCCGGCGTTGATCGCCATGGATCGCGATGCGGTCACGAAACGGTACGTTGCGTGGTCCGTATCCGGTCGCACCTGAGGCGCTCGCCAGCGCCAGCCTCTTCACGCGCGCCCCCGCCCGGGCGCGCGCCCCTCCCCATCACTCAAACAACTTCATCGCCGTCGTCAGCGTATTCACGACACCCCATGCAAGCGGAATCAGCACGTAGAGCCAGAACACCGCGAGCACCGCCTTGTTGGTCTGCTGACCGGAAGCAACCGTCTCGTTCATTTTTCGCGTCTCCTTGATTACTTGCCCGCGTCGAGCTGCGCGTCGGTCATATGATGGCGCTCGTTCACGCGCGTGACGAACAGGTTGCAGATGAAACCGACCACGAGCAGCGATGCCATGATGTGCACCGTCATCGTGTACGCATCGGCCTTCACGACGCCATGCGCGACTTCATACGCACGGATGTAGTTCACGAGCACGGGCCCCGCGATACCGGCCGCGGCCCACGCGGTCAGCAACCGCCCGTGAATACCGCCGACATAAGCAGTCCCGAACATGTCCGCGAGATACGCCGGCACCGTCGAAAACCCGCCGCCATACATCGACAGAATCAGACAGAACGTGAGCACGAACAGCGCGATCTGCCCGGACGACGCAAAGAGCGGCGCGCAGAAATACAGCACCGCACCGAACACGAAGAAGATGAAGTACGTATTCTTGCGTCCGACCCAGTCGGACGCCGACGCCCACACGAAACGCCCGCCCATGTTGAACAGCGACAGCAGCCCGACGAACCCCGCCGCGGCCGCGGCGCTCACCGCGCCCTTGAAGCTCTCCTGGATCATCACCGATGCCTGCCCGATGATGCCGATCCCGGCAGTCACGTTGAGGAACAGCACGAGCCAGATCAGGTAGAACTGCGGCGTCTTCAGCGCTTCGTCGATGTGCACGTGATTCGACGTGATCATCTTGTGCTTCGTCACCGCGGGCGGCGTCCAGCCCGCCGGTTTCCAGCCGGCCGGCGGCACGCGAATCGCGAGTGCGCCGATCGACATCGAGATGAAGTACGCGATGCCGAGCACGATGAACGTTTCGGCCACGCCGACACTCGTCGCGCTCTTGAAGTGATTCATCAGCGCGACCGACAGCGGCGCGGCGATCATCGCGCCGCCGCCGAAGCCCATGATCGCCATCCCGGTCGCCATCCCGCGACGATCGGGGAACCAGCGAATCAGCGTCGACACCGGCGACACATAGCCCAGCCCGAGCCCGATGCCGCCGACCACGCCGTAGCCGATGTACAGCAGCATGATCTGGTGGGTCTTCACGCCGAGCGCGGAAATCAGGAAACCGCCGCCGAAGCAACACGCGGCCGTAAACATCGTGCGGCGCGGACCGACGCGCTCGAGCCACTTGCCGGCGAACGCGGCGGACAAGCCGAGGAAGAAGATCGCGAGCGAGAAGATCCAGCCGAGCGTCGTCAGCGACCAGTCGTCAGGCGCGGATTCCGTGATGCCGATCACCTTCGTGAGCGGCGCGTTGAATACCGAGAACGCATAGGCCTGGCCGATACACAGATGCACGGCCAGCGCGGCGGGCGGCACCATCCATCGCGAAAAGCCGGGTTGCGCGATGGTGGCTTCCTTCGAGAAAAACGGCGCGGCGCCAGCGCGGGCGCCTGGATCGATAACGCTGCTCATCAGTGCTGTCTCCGTTGGGGATCGTGGGCGATCCGTTTTCTATATCGGCGTGTCGATCCGGGCGCTGTCGTTGCTTGTCTGGCGGGAGCACCGCCCTATATGCAACGCTTGATCATATTCAATCGCGCGTCAGGTCGATCCGCTGGCCGCTTTGGTATCGGCTCTGGAGAAATTAGTGCATGAGAAGCGCATATTCAATATGTTATTTTTTATCCTATACACGACGCGGCACGCGAAGCCACCGGTCCGGATCCGCCCGGAAACCCTGCCCGGTCCGCCCGGTGCCGATCAGAGCGCCGTCCGGGCGTACCGGGCAGAAAAGCAACCGTCGCGCAATCGCTACCGATTCGTTCCTCTAAATTACGCTCGGCTCTCGCCAGCGCGCACACCCGACCGACTTCAGCAAAGCGCCGCACACCCTGACGCGACTGCGAGCCATCCGTGTATTCCCCAGTCCGGATAAAACACGGAACGATGTGCCGCTCGCCCGTCGAATCCGCAAACCCTCAATCCGGCTGTCTTGCCGTGAGCGGCAACCAGTCTGCCGGATGATCGACACTCGCGAGAAAAGTGTCCAGCGCACTCCGGGTCAGCAACACGCTCGCGCTATTGTCGAGCGGATGAAACAGGAACGCGTCTTCGCTGGCCAGTTCCTTGTCGATGACGAGTCGCACCTGTCTGGCTTCGTCATTGACCAGCGCGAGCGGACTCAACGAGCCCGTTCGAATGCCCAGCAGTTCGAAGAGCCGGTCCGCCGAAACGAACGACAGCCGTTTGCTACCGAGCGTTTCCGAGAGTGCGACCAAATCGAGCGCCTTGGCCGCGGTCGTCACGACGAGGAAGTCATGCCCCTTCTTGTCCTGCAGCAGCAGGTTTTTGCAGCGCGCGCCCACCACGGAAAGGCTCAACAGCCCGGACTCCGCCATGTTGAGCACCGCGTCGTGCTCTTCGCACTCGAACGGTATCTTTCGTGCTTCAAGGAAACTCAGCACCTTGTTCTTTCCTGACATGGATGCGTCCACCTCCATCTTGATTCCGACACACGGCGGTGCGAAACAGCAGCGCTGCGAGGATGGCTCACGTCCGATCCGTCACGGCGCGCGACGCTCACCTGCCGTCGAGGGCTTTGCGGACATGAGACCAAACAGAACCTCAATGAACCCCGAGATCATTCCGGAGCTGTCTGAGTTTTGTGGGCGTCGCGCCATAAACCCGCTTGAACCATTGAATGAGATGCGAGCTGTCGGTGAAGCCGCACTCATAGGCGATCTGGCTGACGGAGCGGTTGCTGTTCAGCACCATCCAGCGGGCCGATTTCAACCGGATCTTGCGCCAGTAGTCGCCCGGCGAGGTACGCAGGTGCTTCCTGAACAGCCGTGTCAGCTCGCGCTCCGTCGTGCCCACGGCCTCCGCCACATCGCTGATGTGGCCGGGTTCCAGCAGCCTCTGATACATCAGTCCTACCGCGTTGGCGACCCGCCGGTCGGCGCAATGCAGGCCGATCTCCGATTCCTGCGTCACCGCACGCGCTTCTTCGAAGCCGCAGTCGGCCATCAGATAGTGAAGCGCTTTATGGGATCGGGTCTTGCCGCAATGCTGGTCGACCAAGAGCATCGCCAGATTGATTCCGGCCAAACCGCCCGGACAGGTGATGAAGCCGCCGTCTACGACGACGGGGGCGTCCGTCACCGGCGTCACGCTCGGAAAGTTGCTCTCCATCGTTTGCGCGAGCGAAAAATGGACGGCGCAACGTCTTCCGGACAGCAATCCCAGTTCGGCGAGAACGAACACCCCAGTACATAGCCCGACCACGGGCACGCCCATATCGACGGCAGTCGCAACGTATTTGTAAAGCGCGTCCGGTATCGGGGTTTCGCCGTGCAACGTCCCGCCGTGCACAACCACGTAGTCGAATTCTCGCGGGTCGGCGAACAGCTTCGTCGGCGTCATCGCGAAGCCGCAGCTCGCCTTGATCGGGGAATCGTCATGAGAGAGCAGTTCCCACGTGCAATAAAGCTGTCTGCTGAAGTCCGATTCGTCTGCGGACAATCGCAAGAATTCGACGAAGCACGAGAACGGCATAAGGGTGAAATCGGGCGTCGCCACGATTCCGACCCGGAGGGGTACGGCAATTTCGGGAGCCGGTTTGCTGGGCCGCAATTGCGAGTAGTCGCCGCGCATCGATATGTCCATTGAAGGTAGAGGCTACCAGGTGCCGCAACGGCAGACAGCACACCGGCATGCTTCCGATCGGTCGGCTAAGAATCGCACGACGGCTGATTCTGTGCCATCAGTTGCTCAAAAACCTTGTCGGCGGCAATGCCCCATCCGGTGTTGGCACCCAGGCTTTCCAACACGCTCAAACCCAGTTCGGTATAGGTGCCGGGCACCGCGATAGCCTCGCCGATCTGGCCTGCGGTCAGCGCCCTTTTATGCCGCGAGTATGCAACACAGTCCTCGATGCTGCTGAACACGAGCTGCCTTGCGATCTCCGACGGAAGCCCCTTTTTTTCGAACCAGCCCTGAAGCGCGTCGATCAGAAAGTAGAACCAGCCGTTCATGCATGCGGAGACCATGGCGAGTTCGAAGTCTCGCTCGGTCGTGAGACGCACCACGTTGCCTAACGATCCCAGCAGCGCTCCTGCCGCTGAATCGGAAGGATAGATTGCGACGGTCGAACGATTGATCTCGGACGCAACCGACAACATCGCCCTGCAACAGGCTCTGGGGCCGAATAGATGCGCGAGCGTTTCGACCGGGACACCGCCGACCACCGAAACCAAAGGCTGGCCGTCCTTCAATCTGACGGTGGTGGCGAGATCCCTCAACTGCGCCGGACGCACCCCGACGAGAACGACATCCGCGGCATCCGCTACCGCCTGATTGTCAGCCATCAGCCGGCAACCGAATTCTCGTGCAAGGCGCTCTGCCCGAGCGCGATTCCTTGGCGACAGCAGAATGTCGATATCGCTCGCGCCGCGACGTAATCCGCAGACCATTTTTTCGGTCAGGTCTCCGACACCCAGCACACCCAGTTTCACCGTCATGCTACCCCTCTCGATGTGAAAGAATCCGGTTTTCCGGTGCGGCGGCTTGTGAGCCTCGCATACGACATCGCACGTGCATCCGTGATTTCCGGGAAGGAGCCTCCGTGTAACCGGCCCCTTCCCCGTCGCGCTCACTTGATGTGAATGGCTTCCGCGCCCCATGCATCCTGCAACGCGAAACCGCGAGCGAAAGGATCGTCCGGATCCAGCGCCAGCTGGCTGATGCCGTAGGTCCAGCAGCGTCCACTGACGTTCGGCAGGACCGCAGGCTTGCCCGACACGACCGTCTCGCCTTTCAGTTCGACGGAAAATTCCGAGCCGATGATCGACCGCGTGATGAATTTTTCGCCTACGGCCAACTCGCCGCGCGCATGCAGCACCGACGTGATGGCAGAACTTCCGGTGCCGCACGGCGAGCGATCGACGCGCCCCGGCCAGAGCGTACAACACGTGCGGACCGACCCGTCGCTTTGCCGTTCGGCGAAAATCGCGTAGGCGATGTGGTCGATCGACGGCACCAACGGATGCCGAACCTTGAAACGCTCGTTCGCGGCGCGCTTGATCACCATGCCCGCTTTGACCAGTTGCTCCGTATATTGCGGCGTGATCTCGATGCCAAGCTGCTCGACGAAGACGACCGCGTAGAAGACACCGCCGAACGCGATGTCGAGCTTGACCTCGCCGTATTCATCAGTATGAACGACTTGATCCAGCGCCTCGACGAACGCCGGGATCATGTCGAGCGATACACGCTCGCACTTTCCGTCCCTGCATTCGGCCGTCGCCGTCACGATGCCGGCCGGTGCTTCGAGCCGCAACGTCGTGACAGGCTCCTGCATTTCGATCATGCCGGTTTCGAGAAGCGCCGTGGCGACACACATGGTGTTCGCGCCCGACATCGGATGCGCTTCGTCGGCTTGCAAGACGATGAAACCGGCATCGGCCGTGGGATCGCACGGCGGCACCATCAGGTTGACGGTTTGATTGACCGCCCCTCTTGGCTCGAGACAGACGAAGCGCCGAAGACTGTCGTTCTCTTTGTTGATGTAGTCCATCTTGGCCATCATCGTTTCGCCCGGGATATCGTACACACCCGACGTGATGACCTTCCCGACCTCGCCTTCGCAGTGCACATCGAGCAACTGAAGGGTTTTTTTCCAACGCATATCGACACCTTATCAATTAGATATCCGAATAAATTAGACGGCATTCTTCAACGGAAACGCCGTGCCCGACAAAGGGTTTATTCCATCAGCCTCGGTTCGCCGACGTCGCCCGCGGAAGGCGGCACGCCGTTCGTTTTCAGGATCTTCACCATTTCACCCGACTTGTGCAGCTCGTCGATGTCTGCCGACAGCGCCTTTCCTAGCGCGTCATTTCCCTTGGTATAGGGAAAGCCGGCCTGACTCGGCATGCGCGAAGCCGCGAGCTTCGGATCGGGCTTGACCACCTTGACCTGAAGCCCTTTGTAGCCGCCTTTTTTCTTGTCATATTCGACAACGGAATAGGCGTCGGTGCCGACGTCCAGGCGCCCCGCTTCCAGGTCCTGCGCCATCGCGACCGGATTGGGATAGACGGTCAGCGAACCGCCGAGCAGCTTCTGCAGATCGCCTGTCCAGAAGTAGCCCTGAACCGAGCCGACCCGCTTGCCTTGAAGCCCTGCCACGCTATCGATCCCGTCCTTGGAGATGAAGCCCACCTGTTCCACATAGATCGGGGCGCTCAAGCCCAGGACTTTCGCCCGGGCCGCGGTCCGTTGCCAGTCGCCCATTGCAACGTCCGCCTTGCCCGAGACGACGGACTGGATGACCGCCGAAGGATCGACCACGCTAAAGGACAGCTTGAGACATTCCTTCGCCGCGATCTTCTTCAGGATCTCGGCGTCAATCCCGCCGACGTCCTCTCCGGCCGGCACCGAGAACGGCGGATACGGGAAGGTTGCGACGGAAAGAACGCCCGGCACGATCGTGGAGAACTTGTGCGCGGGCGTGCACTGCTGCGCGAACGTCACATTCGACGTTGCCGACAGCGCGATACCCGCCGACAGCACTCTGACACAGAGCTTCATGAAAGCCATATTGCCTCCGATTTGAATTTACCGCGGAAAAAACAGATGTTGAAAAACGACAGAATCAATTCGAAGCATGACGCCCCAAGCGACGTTCGAGGATGGAAACGCAAATGGTGGCGGGTATGCAAATCGCCGCAAACAGCAAGGCAGCCAGAACAAGTACCGGCATGTACTGAAAAGTATCCGAGCCGATATTCGATGCCCGGCCAAATAATTCCGGGAGCGCAATGGTGTAGCACAACGAAGTCGCCTGAAGCATCATCACCGAGAACCCGAGTAGCGCCGGCAATGCCACGCGAAGGCCCTGTGGCGCGACGACGAAACGCAAGGCGTCGAAACTGCTCAGGCCGATCACCGCCGCGGCTTCTTTCTGCCCGTACGGAACCGCTTCGAAACCCGCCCGAATGATTTCGCTGGTGTATGCCCCCGTACACCATGCCAGCGCCACGACGGAAGCGAAAAACGATGTCAGCGCCATCCCGGTTTTCGGCAAACCGAAGTACATGAATTGAAGCAGTATCAATGCGGGAGCGCCTCGGCCGATCTCGACGAAACCGATCGCGACCGCCCTGACGATCTTGTTCGGTGACGGAACCATGACCGCCAGTACCGCGCCGAGCGGGATGCCGATAAGCAGGCTCAGCCCGGTAACCTGCAATGAAATGCCGTAACCGCCGAGCAGATCGGGAAGCCAGCTTTTCCATAGTTCGAGCAATTCGTTCATCTCGACACCTTCGATCGCATGTTCAAATCAATCCATCGGGATACCCATGCAATGGGTATGCTTATCAGGATGTATAGGAGTGCCGCCGATGCGTAAACGCTCAATCCCTGGAATGTCTGCTGTGAAATATGGTACGCACTGTAAGTAAGGTCTTTGACGCCGATGGTTGATGCGATAGCCGAATCCTTGAGCAGACCAATGAGATACGTCGCCAGGGACGGAAGCGCGATGCGCGTGAGTTGCGGAAAGATCACGTCGAGGAATTGCTGCATCCGGGTCAGGTTCAATACGCGACACGCCTCGAATTGACCAGGATGAATCGCGGTCAGCGCGCCGCGATAGATCTCCGCCATGTTCGCGCCGGTGACCACGCCGAGTCCGATCGTCGCGGCGGTAAACGGGCTCATCGTAATGAAGCCGCTACCGATGCCGAAGAAAACGAAGAACAGCCAGACGATCGGCGGCACCGATCGACAGGTCAGCACGATCGCAGTTGCGGCGAATCTGACCGCCGAGATCCGGGATCGCTTCATCGCGCACAGCGGCAAACCGATCAGCGCGCCCAGCAGGAAAGACGACGCAGTGATCGCCAGCGTCCACGGAATACCCTGGACGAGGAGCAGGGGCGTGATTGTCATGACCGCCCCCGCGCCGCGGAAAGAAAGCGGATCGCGCGCTCGTGCCGGGGGGCGCGCATGACCTGAGCGCTCGGCCCTTCTTCGACGACCTTGCCGTCCGTCATGAGCAGTACGCGGTTCGAGACTTCCTCGGCGAAGTGCATCTCGTGCGTCACGACCACCATCGTCATGCCCGACGAGGCCAGCTCTTTCATCACCGCAAGCACTTCGAGCCCGAGCTCCGGATCCAGCGCCGATGTCGGCTCGTCGAACAGCATGATCTCCGGCTCCAGTGCGAGCGCTCGCGCGATGGCGATGCGCTGCTGCTGCCCGCCCGAACAACGCACCGGAAACTGCGACGCCTTGTCGGCGAGCCCCACCCGGCCGAGCAGTTCGATGGAGCGCCTGTCCGCCTCCGCGCGGCTCCGCCCCATCGTGCGGACCTGGGCGAGACTGATGTTCTCGAGGACGGTCATATGCGGAAACAAGTTGAACGACTGGAACACCATCCCGATCCGGCGCCGCAACGCGACGAGCGCGCGTCGTGCCGGCGGCCTGCCCGCTTCGATCGTCACGTCGCCGATGGTGACGCGTCCCTCGGTCGGCGGCTCGAGTTGATTGATACAGCGAAGCAGCGTGCTTTTTCCCGAGCCGCTGGGCCCGATGATCGCAATCACTTCGCCCGCATACATCTCGAAGCTGACATCGGTCAGCACCCGGTGCGGTCCGAAGTTCTTGCCGACGTGCTCGACGCACAGAACGGGTTCTCCTTGTCGCGCGACCGTCGCGGCGCGGTCCGCGCTCACTTCGGCAACCGACGGGTAGGGGCTATTCATGTATAGATGTCTCCGGGATCGATCAGACGATCGAACAAGTTGAATCACTCGCTCCGCCGCTCATGCCCGCCGCGGCCCAAGGTTGAAGTTAGGTTAATGGCGTCAAAAACGAACCCGGTTGTATGTTTCGGACATTTTTTGCCCGGAAAAGGCGGATTCGAGTGAATCGCGGGTATACCCCGCGGCATGCAGCGGCTCGCCCCCTGATTCGCTTCGATGCGACGCGCCTCGAGCGCTCAGCCGGAACAGCCGGCGACGTGCGGATGCGTGTCGCGGTGCGGCGCGACCGGGGCGGGACGATGCAAGCCGGGTTGCATCGGAAGAGAAAGGGCCGGTTCACGGCGGCCGTCGGCTTCGCTTGCCGACGGGCGATCCGATGCCGGTTTTCCACGGAAGTACGGCCGAATCCGTTCGCCGTTTCGTACTGCCCGGGGCAGTGGTCAGTCCGACCTGGCTTTCAAGGGGTCGGCAACGCGACGATGCGATTGCACGCGGGCCGGCTCCGTCGTCTTCGCTGGAGAACCCGGCACGGGAATCGTCGCGTAAAGGAGCGTTATATGGGCCGGCCCCTGTGCGAGCCGCAGTTACTTTCGCCCGTTGCCGGCCGGCGGCTTGCCTTTGACGTAAGGAGCCGCGAACTCGGTGTCGAAAGTGCCTCGCCACGAACGCACGCGCATCGACGTTGCGTAGTAATACTCATAATTTGCGGACGGGATCGTGTCTACCGGAACTGCACCGCTTGAAAAGACACCGTCTCGTATGATCGCGTCGCCGGTGCAAATGGACGAGACCACCGCGAGTCGTTCGTCGAGAATCTTCTGGATGAACTCGATTGCCCCGCCGGGCTCGACGGCATTGCCCAGCGCGGAGAAAAAATGCCGATGGGTTGTCGCGTAGAAAACCGTCACCTCGTCGTTGTACAACGAGGAAACCTCCAGCGGGCCGCCCTTCGATGTCGCAAGCGACGGCACCCGCACATTGAAGTAGTTTTGGTCGGCGCGGGCGACGACGGAAATCAGCACGACCGGGGCACCGCTCCCGGCCGGAGACAACAGCGTGCCGCTCAGCGGGCCAGCCGGCCCCGGTGCTTCGATCTCTGCCTGCATCATGGGAACGGGCTTCCTGAATGAAGGACAGGCGGCGTTACGCATCCCCAGGAATCACGGCCGGCGTTTACCGGCGCCGCCAGCAGGTTTGGCGGCCGGCTTGCGTGCCCCCGCAGCCGGCTTGCCGGCGGGTTTGGCGCGCGGCTTCTGCACGCTGAACGGACTCCCGCTGACTACGCTCGCGCCTTTACCCGCAGGGGCCGCGCGCTGGCCCGCGGGCTTGCGTTTGCCTTCGCCACCTTGCGGCCGCGGCTTTTTGCCGGCCGCCGGCATGGCGCTCGGCGCGCCTTGCGGCACTTTGGGTTTCTTCGGCTTTTTGGGTTTCTTGATGATCTGGCCCGTCGCGCTGGTTTCCGGCACGCGGTGCTCGGCTTCAAAACCCGGCTCTTCTTCACGGCGCAGCGTCTGCCGGATCAGCGCTTCGATCGCGGCCAGCTGCGGGGCTTCGTCGGCACACACGAGGGACACCGCCACACCGCTCGCGCCCGCGCGGCCGGTACGGCCGATACGGTGCACGTAGTCTTGCGCGACGATCGGCAGATCGACGTTGATCACCAGCGGCAGGTCGTCGATATCCAGTCCGCGCGCCGCCACATCGGTCGCGACCAGCATCTGTACTTCGCCCGTCTTGAAGCGCTCCAGCGCACGCAGGCGCGCCGGTTGCGGCTTGTCACCGTGGATGGTGTCGACCGCGTAGCCCGCCTCGTCCAGCATGGCCGCCAGATAATCGACGCCGTTGCGGGTCTTGACGAACACCAGCGCGTGCTCCCAGTTGTTCTCGGCCACCAGGTGCATGAACAGCTCGGGCTTGTTCCTTTTGTCCACCGGCACCACCCACTGCTTGATCTTGCTGGCCGTGGCATTGGGCGGGCTGACGCTGATATTGACCGGGCTGTGCAGAATACTCGCCGCCATCGCGCGGATATCGTCGGTGAAGGTCGCGGAGAACAGCAGCGTCTGGCGCCGAGCAGGCAGCGCGGCAAAGACGGCGTTGAGTT
This sequence comes from Burkholderia anthina, assembly GCF_902498995.1. Taxonomy (GTDB): domain Bacteria; phylum Pseudomonadota; class Gammaproteobacteria; order Burkholderiales; family Burkholderiaceae; genus Burkholderia; species Burkholderia anthina. The sequence goes on along the minus strand of NZ_CABVLY010000004.1, from coordinate 33,709 downwards.
CGCGCGCGAAGCCCAGATCGAGCATGCGGTCGGCTTCGTCCAGCACCAGCGTCTGGACCTGATCGAACTGCACGGCGTTCTGGCGATTGAGGTCGAGCAAACGGCCCGGCGTGGCAACGAGCACGTCCACGCCTTTGCGCAGCTTCATCATCTGCGGGTTGATGCTCACGCCGCCGTAGGCGGCCAGGAATCGCAGGTCGAGGCCCTGGCCGTATTCGACGAAGCTCTGCAGCACTTGTTCGGCCAGTTCACGCGTGGGCACCAGCACGAGAACGCGCGCGCGGTTGCTGGATACGGCCGGGCCGTGTTGCACCAGCCGTTGCAGCAGCGGCAGCGCAAAACCGGCGGTTTTGCCGGTGCCGGTCTGGGCTGCGGCCATGACGTCGTTGCCACCCAGGACAGCAGGTATCGCCTTGGCCTGCACCGGCGTAGGTGTCTGGTAATTGAGGTTCTGCAGATTACGCAGCAACGGCTCGATCAGGCCAAGCGAGGCAAAAGACATGGACGTGTTCCGGGCTAAAACCGCAATTCTAGCGGGTAGCGCGGGGGGTGGGCCGTGGGAGGCGGTGGCGGTCGGGAGAGCTGGCGGAGATCCGGGCGCGCCGTGCCCGTTCGTCAACGATCCGGCGCGATCCGGCGCGATACCGCTTCTGGCAGGCGACGGTCGAAAAACGACTGGCCGCTGCCGACGCGTACAACGGTCGCCGATGCCACAATCGAAAACGTAGGCGAATCGGCCGAACGGGTTTTTCACCCCGTCTGACGCCGGGCCGGTTGGCCAGGGCCTCCCTAGCGTAGTTTCAATTGCTCGACGACATACTGGCTGACGATCAGATCCAGATGCGCGCCGCCGGCATTCTTGTAAACCGTCCGGTCTTCTGCCGAACGACGAAACGCCGTCATCCGGCACAGATCGAACAGATCGCCTTCGATATCGCGCTCCCGGATCACGCCCGCTTGCAGCGGGATTTGAATGTCGCCCGACTGAACGGCATTCTGGCGGTCGTCCACGAAGATCCGCGCCCCGCGGAACACATCGCAATCGGCCTCCTGCATGTCGGCCCGGTATCCGCCCACCAGATCGACATGGGTGCCGGGGCGAACGCACGCGCCCCGGATCACGGGCGTGGAGGCGCTGGTGGCGGCCGTGATGATGTCTGCGCGCGCGACCGCGGCATCGAGGTCGTCGACAAGGCGTACCCGGACGTTTCTTGCCTCGAGCGCCGAGCGCGCGGCTTCCAGCCGCGACTGCGTGCGATTCCACAACAGCACTTCGCGAATGGACGGCCGGATGTGCAGGTAGGCGTCCGTCAACCACCGTGCAACCGGCCCCCCGCCCAGCACCAGCAGGACTTCGCTGTGCTCGCGGCACAGCATGCGGGCCGCCAGCGCGGAATCGGCCGCGGTTTTCCAGCGCGTGATTTCGGGGCCGTCCAGCATCGCGACGAGCCCCTTCGTGCGCTCGTCCAGGACCAGAAACGCGGCCTGCTCCGACGGCAGCGGCGGGACGGCCGCGCCATTGGCCGGATGGATCGACGCGATCTTGATCCCGGCCCCCCTGCCCGGCAGGATCACGCCGCGGCTGAACAGGCCGAAGCTCGAATCCCCGATGAAGTAGCTGCCGCCGCTGGGCCGGGCACCGGCGTGCCCGCGGTGCAACGCGTCGAGAACGCCGGGCCAGTCGAGCACCGACTGAATCTGCTGCGCGGAAATGATCTGCATGCGTACCGCTCCTACCGTTCCTGCTGTTTCGGCCAGATGTCCCCGAGGGTATAGCCCTCGGGAAAGGGATCGTCGTGATCCAGCACGATGGTATGAATGCCATGGATCCAGCTGGTGCCGGCCAGCGTCGGCACCACGGCCGCATGCTCGCCGATACGGGTCGCCGCCTCCAGGCGGCCGGTAAAGACGGTACCGAGGATGCCCTGGTGCCGGAAGTCCCGATGCAGCGGCAGTTCGCCCCTGGCGTGCAGCACGGCCATTTTCGCGCAGGTGCCGGTGCCGCACGGGCAGCGGTCGATCGCGCCGGTCCACGTGGCCGGATCGTCCCACGAGAGCGGCCCGGTGGGCATCGTGACGGCGTTCTTCCAGTCGGCCCGCGGGTCGTCGGTGGGGCCCGAGAGCTGGGAAATCGTGATGCCGACGCCCGGATAATCGGGGTGCGCAACCGGCAACTGTTCGATGGCGGCCTGCCGGATCATGGCCGAGATCCGCGCGATCTCCTTGCCGTGTTCGGGCTTCAGTTCGAGCCCCGGAAACTGGCGCACGTCGGCAATCGCGTAGAACATGCCGCCCCAGCCGACGTCCACGCGCACCTTGCCCAGATGCGGCACGTCGACGACGGCATCCAGATGCGCGGCAAATGCCGGTACGTTCCTGAACTTCACGCGCCTGACCTTGCCGTCCCGGCACTCGGCCGTGATGCGGATCAGGCCGGCCGGCGCCTCCAGCGTCAGTTCGGTCACCGGCTCGCGCATCGGCAGCATGCCCATTTCCAGCAGCACGGTGGCGACCGAGATGGTGTTGCCGCCCGACATCATCGGGTATTCGACCTGCTCCAGGATGATGTAACCGGCGTCCGCCTCCGGGTGGCACGGCGGCACGACGATGTTGCAACAGTGGGCCGGGTAGCCGCGCGGCTCGCGCAGCAGCAGCTTGCGCAGTCCGTCGTCGTTGGCCGCCAGCCATTTCATCTTGGCCTGGACGGTGTCGCCGGGAATATGCGGGATGCCGCCGGTCACGACGCGCATCGGAATACCCGAATGGGTCTCCACCGCGTGGATGCTTCGCTTGAAACCCATGTGCCGATGTCCTCTTGCGTACCGCCGCCCCTGCGCGGCGTGAAGAGGAATTTATGCCGATTTCGTCGCGAACTTAAGCGACATTTCGTCCGGCATTCCTTCAACTTTTGGTTGAAGATGGCACGGCGAGTTGCTGCCTGATCCACTGGCAGAAGCGTTTGCACACGCTCGCGTCCGCCTTGTCTTTCCGCACGGAGAGGTAATGGCCGCGATTCCGCATGACGGTCGAGTGCGGCAGCGGGCGCACCAGGTCGCCGCTGTCCACCAGATGCCCGACGAGATGATGCCAGCCCAGGGCCACCCCCTGATGCGCCAGGGCCAGTTGCACGATGGCCGGATAATCGTTGCTGGTGAATAGCTGCCGCGGGATATCGGCGCGCCAGTTTGTATCGACGTCGTGCAGCGCCAGCCAGACCTTCCAGTCGATATGCTCGGAAATCTGCGAGCGGCCGTAAGCGCTGAGATCCAGCAGCGCCATGTCGAGCAAACCTTCGGGCGCCGCGATCGGACCATGACGCTGCAGATATTGCGGAGTGCAGACCGGATAGACCTCGTCGTCGAACAGGTGCTCGCTGTCGTATCCGTCACGCAGGCTGGCCAGCTTGGCGATGTACACGTCCGGCTGCACGCCGGCTTCCATCGAGATGAAGTTCTGCGTGGCCAGCACGGTGAGTTCGATATCCGGGGCGTCTTGAAGGAATTCGGGTAGCCGCCTATGGAGCCACAGCGCCGAGAACGCCGGCGAACAGCACACGATCAGGGTCTGCCGGGCGGGAATTCTCTTGCGCAGGCGTTCGGCGGCCTGATGAATATTGATCAGCGAAAGCTGGGCGGCGTCCTTGAACATCTCGCCATCGGCCGTCAGTGCGACGGTTCTACCCGAGCGGACGAACAGCGCCGTCCCGAGATAGTCCTCCAGTTCCCGCACCTGCTTGCTGACGGCTGCCGGGGTCACGCTCAGTGCGTTGGCGGCCCCCGTAAAGCTGCTGAACTTCGCGGCCGCGAGAAATGACTTGATGGCGCGCAGCGAAAGCGCGCCGACCAGGGTTTCGCTGATTTCGAATTGACGCACCATGACGATATCGACCGACCTGACGGGATCGGGACAAGGTCCGAAGCAAGGACTTGCCCGAGATTGCATGAGACAACGCCGCTATTCTCATATCCCGACGGACCGTGTTCAAGTAGCAGCGCCCGAACGAGGCCCCGGCAAGCCCGGCGGCGGAAGGCCACGAAGACTACCGGGCAGATGCCACGACACCGGCCCGGAGCGAGCGCCGTGGCATCTTTCTCATGCATCGTCCTCTTTCCGCCGCAGCGTCAGACATGGGCCTTCGTGCCGACCGGGGAATCTTCCTTTCGGCCAAGGTCGTCCATCTCGATGTCGTATGTTTCCCGCGCCGTCAGCGTCGCAAGCGCGGCCAACGCGCATGCGCCGGCAACGAACCAGGCAACCGGCACCCATGCGCCCGGGCCCGTCTTCATCAGGGCCGCGGCAATGGTGGGGGCAAAGCCCGCGAGCGCGAAGCCGATCTGCGTTCCGATCGCCATCCCCGACAGGCGGACGCGCGTATCGAACATTTCCGCGAAAAACGAAGGCCAGATGCCGTTGGACGCGCTGTATGCGACGCCCGACATGAGCACGCCGAACAGGAAGATCAGCGGAACGTTCTGCTGCTCGATGGACCACAGATACGGGAACATCAGCACCGCCGGCCCGAGGATGCCGAACAGGTAGACGGGCTTGCGTCCGATCCTGTCCGCCAGCATCGCGAACAGCGGGATGGCCACCAGCGCGACGATGTTGGTCAGGATGGCGACCCACAACATCGTTCCGCGATCGATTTTGACGACGTTGACGGCATACGACAGGGCGAACACGCCGAAGATCGTGCTGACGGTCGATACGAGCGCGCAGAGCACGACGCGCAGCACGTCGCCGGAATAGTGCTTGAACAGCACCGCGAGCGGCATCCGCGCGACGTGCCGGGTTCGCTGCTCTTGCTCGAATACGGGCGTCTCGTTCAGGTTGCGGCGAATCAGGTAGCCGATGAGCACGACGACTGCGCTCAGCCAGAACGGGACGCGCCAGCCCCACGACAGCAACTGGTCTTCCGGCAGGCGAGAGATCGGCAGGAAGACGGCCGTCGCGAGGATCAGGCCGGCCTGCGTGCCGCTGAGCGTAAAGCTCGTGAAGAATGCGCGTCGGTCCGACGGCGCGTGCTCGAGCGACATCGAGTTCGCCCCCGCCTGCTCGCCGGATGCCGAGAAGCCCTGGCAGAGCCGCAGCAGGACGAGCAGCGCCGGTGCGAGCATTCCCACGTGGCCGTAGGTCGGCAGGCATCCCACCAGGAAGGTGGACGCCCCCATCAGTACCAGCGTGAAGACAAGCACGCGCTTGCGGCCAAACTTGTCGCCGATATGACCGAGAAAGAACGCGCCCACCGGCCGCGCGACATAGCCGACGCCGAATGTCGCCAGCGCCAGCAACAGCCCCATCGACGGGCTCGATCCCGGAAAGAAGACCTTCCCGAAAACCAGCGCGGCGGCCGTACCGTAAATGAAGAAGTCGTAGTACTCCATCGCACTGCCGATCCAGGCCGCGAGGGCCGCCATGGCCGGCGTTTTCTTTCCGGCGGGCGTAGGGGTGTTGCTCGTTGACATGTTGTCTCCTGTTCGCTTGCGCGAAGCTGTTTATCCGTCTCTCCGTGAGAGAAACATCCGGCGCGATTCGGATTCGCGTCTTCCTTCCGTCGATCGAAATGCGGCAAGGCCCCTCGGCGGACGCCGTTGCCGTTGGCGGTTTCAGGCCGTCATGCTTGCGCGGTTCGTCTCGACGATCGCGCCGCTGCGCGCTGCTTCTGCAATCGCTTCGATGATCCGCAGATTTTGCAGGCCGTCGAATACCGTCACGAGCGGCTGCGCTTTGCCTTCGATCACGTCGCAGAAGTGCGCGAGCTGGCGTTCGAGCGGGTCCGCGCGATCGATTGCCTCGACCGCCATCTCGAACGGCTTCCACCACGAGCGGTCCTCCTTGCGGGCGTACGACTTGACACGCATCGTCGGCACGGACAAGGAACCCTGGTCGCCCGCGATTACATAGCAGTCCTCGTCACCGTAGGTCGGGTAGCTCTTGTTTTCCTGCGACGTCTGTTCCCAGCTGCGCGCGGACGCCGCGGTATCGGACAGCAGAAACGTGCCGAGCGCGCCGTTCTCGAAACGCAGGTTGATCGCAACCGTATCCTCGACCGGAAAGCCGCGCGTGACGTTGGACGACAGCGCCTGGACCGCGACAATCTCGCCGCACAGCGAGCGCAGGTTTCCAATTTCATGAATCATGTTGATCAGGATCGGGCCACCGCCGGCCTGACGGCGCCAGGGCGCAATGTCGAAGTAATCGTCGGGCTTGTAGAACACCGCGCTTCCCGCAACGCTGACGATCTTGCCGAGTCGGCCCTGGCGGATCACGTCGCGCGCTTTCGCGAGAATCGGGCTGTGCGCCCGGTGATGACCGACGAGCAACGGCACGCCGCCGCGATCGGCAGCGTCCAGCAGCCGCTCGCCTTCTTCGAGGGTATGGGCAACCGGCTTTTCGATCAGCGCCGGAACGCCGGCCACGATGCATTCGAGCGCCTGTGCGACATGCAGCTGGTTAGGCGTCGCGAGGACTACGCCATCGGGACGGCACTCGCCGAACAGCTGATCGAGGGTTCGGTACAGCGGGACGCCGGCAGCCTCCGCAACGTCCCGTGCAGCGGGACTCGGATCGACGATGGCCGACAGGCGGCAGCGCTCGCTGGCCTGGACCAGTTCGATATGGCGGCGGCCGATGAGTCCCGCGCCGGCGACGGCTAGCTTGATGTGTCTCATGATTTGGAAGCGTGTCGGCCGGACCGGAAATGGACGGCGTCGTGATTTGAGGCTAGATTACTCGTGACTCTCACGATCACAATGCGTCCAAATGGAAACTCATAATGCGCTATTAGCCAACAATGACGGCTTCCTCCGCGACCTCCAGCTGTTCTGCACGGTCGCGCGCCGGTCGAGCTTCGTCACGGCATCGACGGAGATGGGGATCTCTCCATCGCACGTCAGCAAGCGCATCGCGCTGCTGGAAAGCGCGCTCGGCGTGAAGCTGTTCGTGCGCACGACACGACGCGTGACCATCACCAGCGACGGGGAAGCCGCCTTCCAATGGGCGCAAAAGATTCTCGACGACGTTCAGGGCATGGCCGATACGTTCTCGGGGCTGGCAGGCGAGCCGCGCGGCCTGATCCGGATCAGCACGAGCCTGCGCCTGGGCCGCGAACACGTATCGCCGATCCTCTCGTTACTGAGGCAGCGGTACGGCGGACTGGAGATATGGCTGGAACTGCTCGACCGGCGCGCGGATCTTGTCGGTGAAAATTTCGATATCGACGTTCGGGTCGGCGAGATCCAGGAGCCGCACCTGATTGCACACAAGATCGCCGACAGCGCGCGCGTTCTCTGCGCGGCGCCGTCATATCTCGCTCGCGCGGGCACGCCGAAATGTCTTGGCGACCTTGCCCAGCACGATTGCCTGCTGTTTCGCGGGCGCGACCAGCGGTTTGGCGTCTGGCGCCTGACCGGGCCGAGCGGCGAAGAGACCGTGAAGGTCACGGGGCCGGTCGCCTCGAATCATAGCGACATCGTTCGACAGTGGGCGCTCGATGGCTATGGGGTAATCATGGCTTCGGTATGGGACGTGGCGTCGAGCCTCCGCTCGGGCGCGCTCGTGCGCATCTTGCCGGGCTACTCGCAACGCGCCGACGTATGGGCCGTCACGTCGGCCCGTTCGTCATCGTCGGCCAAGATCCGGGTTTGCGTGGCATTCCTCAAGGAAAATCTGACGCGCGGGCCTTACGCGTTGATCACGCGCGGCTTCGACGACGATCGCGGCTGAACGCTCATTCGCCTGACTCCGTCGATGCAACACCCGCGACTGTCGAACGGAAAACGTCGCGGCGGCACGGTTTCGGCGCAAAGTCGCGTGCGCGGCTTCGTGTCGTGATGCGCGTCCTGTCGAGACGCTGTCCGAACCACGGATCTAGAGCAGCCGTTGCGTTTCGCGACGCGCTTCCTCGGCGTCGCCGCTCCCTCCTCCGCCCGCGTGATGCACGAGTCGATTGCCGCCGAGCGACTTGGCCCGATATAGCGCGAGGTCAGCCGCCGACAACAGCTCGGCGAGCGACGCTGTTTCGCGCCCGGCTTCGGCCAGGCCGATGCTGACGGTCGCACAAATGCGATCGCCGCCGGCGTGATGCGACAGCGTTGCAAACCGTTCCGCAACGCGATCGCCGACCCGTTTTGCGCTGTGGCTATCGTGCCCCGGCAGCAGCGCGGCAAACTCCTCCCCGCCGATGCGCGCGAGAATCGCCTCCGCATCCGCAGCGGCTCGAACGGTGTCCGCGAATGACTTCAACACCTCGTCGCCGGTCTTGTGCCCGTAGCGATCGTTGATGCGCTTGAAGTGGTCGAGATCAAACGCAAGGAGCGTCACGGGGCGCCAATGCAGCGCACAGTCGTTGATCGCCCGCTCACCCTCTTCAAAAAACAGCTTCCGGTTGCCCAGGCGCGTCAAGTAATCGGTACGGGACTCTTGCAGCAGTTCCCCATGAACTTCTTCCCTGGTGAGCCGGAGTAACGTCATCGGCAAAATCACCGAATAGAGCACCCCTTCGTACATGGTGATTTCGCTGGCAGCCGACAGGATGTGCCCTCCGAAGACAGGAGGCAGCCATGGCAGGACGAACGCCCTGGCGGCGTAAAACGCCGAGTGGATGCCCGTCACGATCACGGCGACGCGCCGGGATTGAACCGCTGGCATCCCGTCGCTTCGCATCAGCTCGAAGGCCGTCATGGCCGAAACGAGCGCGATCGGGAGCGCGCTGGCATAAAGCCATACGGCAGCCTGCCAGCGCGCGCCGGCTGCCGCCCAGGTCATGCCCATCAACAGAAGCAGCCCGATGGAGCCGGCGACATACCGCCGGCCGTTGAACATCGCCACGGCGTGCAGAACGAGCAGATAACCGCTCAGAATCACGAGATTGCTGACGGCGGCGCCAGCGGCGCCCAGCAGTTGACTCCGGAATGCCGCCGTCGCGCAGCCGATTCCCAGCGTCGCATACCCGGCCGCAAGCGCCCGCAGTTCCTTGCCGCGCTTGGGATGAGACGTGTGCTCCCAGTACGTCATGGCGGAACTGGACAGCAGCGTTCCGATTGCTAGGAAGTAAAGGGTTGCTAAATCGACTCTCATCGCCGGTGTCTAAGCGCGCCCTCGCCACGACGAGGAAAAGGTTCAGGACGAACTGAGATAACGGCAAATCCCAGGAATCCTTGAGAAAGCGCGGCGGAATGGCTCACGCTTCCAAGGAGAACCCGGCTATCGGGCGGATGCCCGCACCGAGTCACGCCGGAAAGCGCGTCCGGCGCGGCATTCATCACCTGTTTCCGGCAGTCCGTCGACGGAGTCGTGATTGTGCAGCACTTTCCGGCATGGAAGTCGAATAGCCGAAATTGACCGGGCGCGGACAACGCTGCCCGCGCTCCCGGATCATGCCATTCGCCCCGACACCCGGGAAACGGGGCCGCATTGACGATCGAGGGCCCGCGTCCGCATCGAAGCTGCGTTCCACAGGGTCGGGGATCGAGCCCGCCGCCGGTCACGGCGCCGTACTCCAGCGATTCCCGCGAACACACCACGCCGGATCACGCGCCGGCCGCCCCGCTCGCCCCCATGCTGACGGACGCAGCCAGCGCCGCGATCCGCGTGGCGCGCAACAGCACCGGGCGATCGACCATCTTGCCGTCGACGGTCACCACGCCGCCGCTGGAATCGCGCATCGCATCGAGAATGCGCTGCGCCCACCGGACCTCATCCGCGCTCGGCCGGAAACACCGGTGCACGAACGCGATCTGTTTCGGATGAATGCACAGCTTCGCGCCGAACCCCAGTTGCTTGCCGTTGAACGCATCGCGCTCGATCCGCGCCCCGTCATGAATGTCCGGCGTCACGCCATCGACCGGCGATTCGATGCCGGCCACCCGTGAAATCAACGCGAGTTGCGACCGGAAGTGATTGAGCGCGACGCCATCGTCCGGCATCCCCATGTCCGCGATGAAATCGAGCGTGCCGAACATCAGCCGCTCGACGTACGGCGCTTTCGCGATATCGAGCGCGTGCCACACGCCGTTCGCGCTTTCGATCAGCGGATAGACCGGCACGCGCCGGCGCGCGAGCGCGATGGCGGCGCACACGTCTTCGGCGCTTTCGGCCTTCGGCAGCACGATGCCGGCCACGCCCTTCGATGCGCCAAGCGCGGCGTCGGCCTCGAACCACGGCGTGTGCCGCGCGTTGATTCGCACGAGCACGGGATGCTCGGGCGACACCCACCGGGCGATCGCGTCGCGCGCGGCCGTTTTCGCGTCGGGTTCGACGGCATCCTCGAGATCGATGATGACCGCGTCGGCGCCGCTCGCGAGCGCCTTGTCGAACCGTTCGGGCTTGTTCCCCGGCACGAACAGGTACGACTGAGCCGGCGTCGAGCCGCCCATGCCGCCGGCCTGCGGCGCGGCGTCAGACGGCATCGGTCAGCTCCGGCACGAGCGCGAACAGGTCGCCGACGAGACCGTAATCGGCCACGCTGAAGATCGGCGCCTCTTCGTCCTTGTTGATCGCGACGATCACCTTCGAATCCTTCATGCCGGCCAGATGCTGGATCGCACCCGAGATGCCGACCGCGATGTACAGCTGCGGCGCGACGATCTTGCCGGTCTGGCCGACCTGGTAGTCGTTCGGGACGTAGCCAGCGTCGACTGCGGCACGTGACGCGCCGAGTGCTGCCTGGAGCTTGTCCGCCAGCGGCTCCAGGAACTTCGTGTAGTTTTCGCCGCTACCCAGACCGCGGCCGCCCGACACGATGATCTTCGCGCTGGTGAGTTCGGGGCGATCCAGCTTTGTCACCTCTCGGCTCACGAATTGCGACTTGCCTGCGTCCGCTGCCGCTTCGATCTTCTCGACCGATGCGCTACCACCTTCCGCCGCCACCGGATCGAAACCCGTCGCACGTACCGTGATCACCTTGATCGGGTCGCTCGACTGCACCGTCGCGATCGCGTTGCCCGCGTAGATCGGACGCTCGAACGTGTCGGCCGACACAACCGCCGTGATCTCGGAGATCTGCGCGACGTCCAGCTTCGCGGCGATACGTGGCGCGATGTTCTTGCCGTAGGCCGTCGCCGGCGCGAGGACGTGCGAATAGTCCTTCGCGATGTTCAGCGCCGTCGCCTCGACGTTTTCCGCCAGGCCTGCGGCCAGTTGCGGCGCGTCGGCCAGCAGCACCTTCGATACGCCTGCAATCTTTGCCGCTGCATCAGCCGCCGCTTGCGCGTTGTGGCCTGCGACCAGCACGTGAATGTCGCCGCCAATCTTCGCTGCCGCCGCCACCGTGTTCAGCGTCGCGGCCTTGATCGACGCGTTGCCCCCCAAGGGGGCTTCCTTCGGGGCGTCGCACTCTGCAATCACCAGAATCGTCATTTCTTTCCGCTCCCTCTTACAGCACCTTGGCTTCGGTCTTCAGCTTCTCGACCAGCGTCTTCACGTCCGGCACCTTCACGCCGGCCGCCCGCTTCGGCGGCTCGACCACCTTCAGCGTCTTCAGACGCGGCGTCACATCCACGCCGAGGTCTTCCGGCTTCACGTTTTCCAGCGGCTTCTTCTTCGCCTTCATGATGTTCGGCAACGTCACGTAGCGCGGCTCGTTCAGGCGCAGGTCGGTGGTCACGACCGCGGGCAGTTGAAGCGACAGCGTTTCCGCACCACCGTCGACTTCGCGTGCAACAGTCGCCTTACCGTCGGCGACCGTCACCTTCGACGCGAACGTCGCTTGCGGCAGGCCAGCCAGCGCGGCCAGCATCTGGCCCGTCTGGTTCGAATCGTCGTCGATCGCCTGCTTGCCGAGGATCACCAGTTGCGGCTGTTCCTTGTCGACCAGCGCCTTCAGGATCTTCGCGACGGCCAGCGGCTCGACGCTGTCGTTCGACTCGACCAGGATCGCGCGATCCGCGCCGATCGCCAGCGCCGTGCGCAGCGTTTCCTGCGCTTGCCCGACACCGACCGACACCGCGATCACTTCCGTCGCCACGCCCGCTTCCTTCAGGCGCACGGCTTCTTCCACCGCGATCTCGTCGAACGGATTCATCGACATCTTCACATTCGCGATGTCCACGCCCGTGTTGTCCGACTTCACGCGGACCTTCACGTTGTAATCGACCACTCTCTTTACTGCGACCACGATCTTCACGCGCTGCTCCTCCGTAGGGTCGTTGGCATCTTCCGATATCGCGAGCCATTACACGCGCAATCCGGTGCGGCGACAACTATCGATTGACTCTGCCGGTCATAGCCCAAACCTATTGGGCGGCCCGTTTTCGGACGCCGGATGCGACACGGCCCGGATGATCCGGGCCGTGTCGTCAATCAGCGCTGCGCTGCCAGCGCGGATGTGAAAACGGCCCCGGTGTCTCGCTCGACACCGGGGCCGCTTCATCGGGAAGCGCCGCGCTCAACCGACCCGCGCTTCTCCCTGCCGCCCGGCTTCGCCGTCTTCCGTCGCCGTTCGCGCCAGCACGGGCTCGAGCGCCTGCCCGGTATGGCTCGCCCGCACCTGCACGAGCCCTTCGGGCGGCGCCGCCGCGACGATCGTCCCGCCGCCCACGCCGCCTTCCGGGCCGAGATCGATGATCCAGTCGGCTTCCGCGATCACGTCGAGATCGTGCTCGATCACGACGACGCTATGCCCGCCATCCACGAGCCGGTGCAGCACGCGAATCAGCTTCGCGACGTCCGCCATGTGCAGGCCGACCGTCGGTTCGTCGAGCACGTACAGCGTGTGCGGCGCCTTCTGGCCGCGCCGCGTGATGTCGTCGCGCACCTTCGTGAGCTCGGTGACGAGCTTGATCCGCTGCGCCTCGCCGCCGGACAGCGTCGGCGACGGCTGGCCGAGCGTCAGGTAGCCGAGGCCGACGTCCTTCATCAGCTGCAGCGGATGCGCAATGTTCGAAATCGGCGCGAAGAACGCCACCGCTTCGTCGATCTCCATCGTCAGCACGTCGCCGATGTTCCGGCCGCGCCACGTGACCGCAAGCGTCTCCGGGTTGAAGCGCTGCCCGTGGCACACGTCGCACGGCACCTTCACGTCGGGCAGGAAGCTCATCCCGATCGTGCGCACGCCCTGCCCTTCGCAGGCCGGGCAACGCCCGTCGCCGGTGTTGAACGAGAAACGCGACGCCGTGTAGCCGCGCGCACGCGCCTCCAGCGTATCGGCGAACAGCTTGCGGATCGTGTCCCACACGCCGATGTAGGTCGCCGGGCACGAACGCGGCGTCTTGCCGATCGGCGTCTGGTCGACTTCGAGCACGCGATCGATCCGCTCCCAGCCGCTGAGCGACGCGCAGCCCTGCCACGCATGCGTGACGTTCAGCGACGGCCGCGGCGCACTGCGCGCGAGCACGCTCGAACGGCGGTTGGCGGCCGGCGCGTCCTGCTGCGCGGCCTTGCGCGCGCGCCGCGTGGCCGGCGACGACAGCACCGAACGGCCGACCGCGTCGAGCAGGTTCGTCATCAGCACGTCGCGCGCGAGCGTCGACTTGCCCGAGCCGCTGACGCCCGTCACCGCGACGAGCCGCGCGAGCGGAATGCCGACGGTGACGTCGCGCAGGTTGTGCAGCGTCGCGCCGTGGACGGTCAGCCACGCCTCCGGCACCGCCGGCGCGCCCTTCCTGCCCGCCACGCTCACCGCGCGGCGCGGCTGCAGCGGATGCGTCATCGGATGGGCGAGCAGACGCCCCGTCACCGAATCCGGCCGTGCGGCCAGATCGGCGACCGCGCCTTCGGCGACCAGCGTGCCGCCGCGCTTGCCGGCGCCCGGGCCGACGTCGATGATGTGATCGGCGCGGCGAATCGTGTCCTCGTCATGCTCGACGACGACGAGCGTGTTGCCCTTGTCGCCCAGCTTGCGCAGCGCGTCGAGCAGGATCTGGTTGTCGCGCGGATGCAGGCCGATCGTCGGCTCGTCGAGCACGTAGCAGACGCCCTGCAGGTTGCTGCCGAGCTGCGCGGCGAGCCGGATGCGCTGCGCTTCGCCGCCCGACAGGCTCGGCGCCGCGCGGTCGAGGCTCAGGTAGCCCAGGCCGACTTCCTCCAGGAACGCGAGGCGGCTGCCGATCTCGCTGACGATGTCGCGCGCGATCTGCGCGTCGCGCCCGGTCAGTTCGAGCGCATCGATCCAGCGGCGCGTATCGGACACCGTCCACTGCGCGACCTCGACGATCGGATGCGCGTCGAACGTGACCGCGCGCGCGGACGGGTTCAGCCGCGTGCCGTGGCAATCCGGGCACGGCTCGTTGCCGACGCCTTCCGGTTCCTGCTCGTCCGACGGCAAAGTCTGCTCGCGGCCGCGATCGTCCCCGGCGAGCACCGTGTCGTCGTATGCGGCGCGCTGCTCGCGCGTGAGCGTGACGCCCGTGCCGACGCAGGTCGTGCACCAGCCGTGCTTGCTGTTGTACGAGAACATCCGCGGATCGAGTTCCGGGTAGCTCGTGCCGCAAACCGGGCACGCACGCTTGACCGACAGCACCTTGATCTCGCCGACGCGTGCGGTCGACCGATCGTTCTGCATCGCGTGATGCAGCCCGTCGAGCGGCGCGAGCAGGTGCATCACGCCCTTGCCGAGTTCGAGCGTCTCGTCCAGCAGACGCCGCAATTCGGCTTCGTTGTCCGGCGACACGACGAGGTCGGCGACCGGCAACTCGATCGTGTGCTCGCGGAAGCGGTCGAGCTTCGGCCACGGATCGACCGGCACGAACTCGCCGTCGACACGCAGATGCGTGCTGCCGCGCGCCTTCGCCCACTTCGCGAGGTCGGTATAGACGCCCTTGCGGTTGACGACGAGCGGCGCGAGAAAGCCGACGTGTTCGTCGCGATGGTCGCGCAGCAGCTGCGCCGCGATCGATTCGACGGTTTGCGACGTGACCGGCGTGCCATCGTGGATGCAATGCTGCAGGCCGAGCTTCACATATAGCAGCCGCAGGAAGTGCCAGACCTCCGAGGTCGTCGCGACCGTGCTCTTGCGGCCGCCGCGCGACAACCGCTGCTCGATCGCGACCGTCGGCGGAATGCCGTACACCGCATCGACTTCCGGCCGTCCGGCCGGCTGCACGATCGAGCGCGCATACGCGTTCAGCGATTCGAGATAGCGGCGCTGGCCTTCGTGGAACAGGATGTCGAACGCGAGCGTCGACTTGCCGGAACCCGACACGCCGGTAATCACGTTGAACTTGCCGTGCGGGATGTCGACGTCGAGCGCCTTCAGGTTGTGCTCGCGCGCGTTGACGATCCGCACGACGTCCTCGCCTTCGATCGCGCGCCGCTCGCGGGCGGCGTTCAGCACGGTCTGCAGCGGCACGCCTTCGTCGGCGAACGCCGTTTCGGCGTCCATCGCGCGGTCGTACTGCAGCAGCGCCACGCCGGTATGCGATTCGGCGCACGCCTTCACGTCGTCGGGCGTGCCGGCGCACAGCACGAGGCCACCGCCGTCGCCGCCTTCCGGGCCGAGATCGATCAGCCAGTCGGCCGCGCGGATCACGTCGAGGTTGTGTTCGATCACGATCAGCGAATGGCCGGCCGCGAGCAGCTTGCCGAACGCCTGCATCAGCTTCGCGATGTCGTCGAAGTGCAAGCCGGTGGTCGGCTCGTCGAACATGAACAGCTTCGCGCGCGCGATGCGCGCTTCTTCGCTGGCGACCCGGCGCCCGCCGGCCGCCGCCGCCGATTCGGCGAGGAAGCCGGCCAGCTTCAGCCGCTGCGCCTCGCCGCCCGACAGCGTCGGCACCGGCTGGCCCAGTTTCACGTATTCGAGTCCGACGTCGACGATCGGCTGCAGCACGCGCAGCACTTCGGCGTCGGCCGCGAAGAACGCGGCCGCTTCGCTGACGGTCAGGTCGAGCACGTCGGCGATGCTCAGTGCGCGGTCGCCGCGCTCGATGCGCACTTCCAGAATCTCGGCGCGGTAACGGCTGCCGTCGCAATCGGGGCAGCGCAGATAGACGTCGCTCAGGAACTGCATCTCGATGTGCTCGAAGCCCGAGCCGCCACAGGTCGGGCAGCGGCCGTCGCCCGAGTTGAAGCTGAACGTGCCGGGGCCGTAGCCGCGCTGCAGCGCGAGCGGCGCCTTCGCGAACAGCTTGCGGATTTCGTCGAACGCGCCGACATAGCTGGCCGGGTTCGAGCGCGTGGTCTTGCCGATCGGCGATTGATCGACGAACACGACGTCGCCGACCTGATCGGCGCCGGTAAGGTTGCGGAACGCGCCCGGCGACTCGGTCGCCTTGCCGTGATGGCGCGCCATCGCCGGATACAGCACGTCCTGCAGCAGCGTCGACTTGCCGGAACCGGACACGCCCGTCACGCACACGAGCCGCTGCAAAGGAATCTCGACCGTCACGTCGCGCAGGTTGTGCTCGGTCGCGCCTGCCAGCACGATGCACGGCGTGTTCGCATCGACCGGGCGGCGTGCCCAGTTCGACGCATGCGCGACGTGCTTGCGGCCGCCGAGATACTCGCCCGTCAGCGTGTGCGCGGAACGGATGTCGCCCGGCGTGCCGTCGTAGACGATCGTGCCGCCGCGCTCGCCGGGGCCGGGCCCCATGTCGATCAGCCGGTCGGCCGCGAGCATCACCGACGGATCGTGTTCGACGACGACCAGCGTGTTGCCCGCGTCGCGCAGCCGCTGCATCGCCTCGACGATCCGCGTGAGGTCGCGCGGATGCAGCCCGATGCTCGGCTCGTCGAGCACGAACAGCGTTTTGGTGAGCGACGTGCCGAGCGCCGTGGTCAGGTTGATCCGCTGCACCTCGCCGCCCGACAGCGTACGGCTCTGGCGGTCGAGCGTCAGATAGCCGAGCCCCACGTCGCATAGATACTTCAGGCGTGTGCGCACTTCGGCCAGCAGCAGCTTCAGCGCATCGTCGAGCAGCGCGCTCGGCAGGCTCACTTCGTCGAAGAAACGTCGAATGCGCTCGATCGGCAGCAGCATCAGGTCGTGCACCGTCAGGCCCGGCAGCGCTTCGAGCTGCGCGCGCGTCCAGTCGACGCCGCGCGGCATGAAGCGATTGGCGGGCGCGAGCACCGCGTCGGCGTTCGCCTTCGAGCCGAGCCGCCACTGCAGCGATTCGGTCTTCAGGCGCGCGCCGCCGCAGACGTCGCACGGCGTGTAGCTGCGGTACTTCGACAGCAGCACGCGGATATGCATCTTGTACGCTTTCGATTCGAGATAGCCGAAGAAGCGCTTCACGCCGTACCACTGGCTCTGCCACTTGCCGTTCCAGTCCGGCGAGCCGTTGACCACCCAGTCGCGCTCGGCGTCCGTCAGATCGAACCACGGCGTGTCGCGCGGAATGCCGGCTTTCGCCGCGTAGCGCATCAGGTCGTCCTGGCATTCCTTCCACGCGGGCGTCTGCATCGGCTTGATCGCGCCGCCGCGCAGCGTCTTGCGCGCGTCCGGGATCACGAGGCCGAGATCGACGCCGATCACGCGGCCGAAGCCGCGGCAGGTTTCGCACGCGCCGTATGCCGAGTTGAACGAGAACAGCGCCGCCTGCGGCTCCGCGTAGCGCAGGTCGCTGTCGGGATCGTGCAGCCCGGTGGAGAAACGCCAGATCTGCGGCTCGGCGAGCGCGTTTTCCGCTTCGGGCGCGAGCACGTAGACGTTCACGCGGCCGCCGCCGCGCTTCAGCGACGCCTCGATCGCCTCGACCACGCGCACCTTGTCGGCCGGCTGCACGCGGAAGCGGTCGGCCACCACGTCGAGCACCTTGCGCGGGCCCGTGGGCGACGCCACTTCGCGCTGCGCCTGCACGCGCGTGTAGCCGCTCGCGGACAGCCACTGCGCGACTTCGTCCTCGGACGCGCTGTCCGGCAGCTCGACCGGGAACGTGACGACGACGCGCGGATCGTCGGCGCGCGTGCGCTCGACGAGTTCCGCGTAGATCGTCTCGGGCGTGTCGTGCCGCACCTGCCGCGCGGTCTTGCGGTCGAACAGCTCGGCCGCGCGCGCGTACAGCAGCTTCAGGTGGTCGTTGAGCTCGGTCATCGTGCCGACCGTCGAGCGCGAACTGCGGACCGGGTTGGTCTGGTCGATCGCGATCGCCGGCGGCACGCCGTCGACGCGCTCGACCTGCGGGCGGTCCATCCGGTCGAGGAACTGCCGCGCATACGCGCTGAACGTCTCGACGTAGCGCCGCTGCCCTTCCGCGTACAGCGTGTCGAACACGAGGCTCGACTTGCCGGAGCCCGACGGGCCGGTAACGACCGTCATTTCGCCGGTGCGCAGGTCGAGATCGAGGTTCTTGAGGTTGTGCTGACGTGCTCCGCGAATGCGGATCAGATTGCTGGATGACAATTTGCCTGCCCGTCTGAATGAGTTAGCCAGAGTTCACGGTGCCGGAATGCCGCGGTGGATGCCCGCAGGCGCGGCGCACGTGCCGCACGGGTCATGCCGGTGCGGCTCGGAGTTCGACGGATACTATACTGTATATTCATACAGTTTTCCATGAAGGCCCCGGCGGCCCCGTGGACACGCGCTCACGGGAGGTCGGGCAAGCGGCTGCTCGGCTGATCCGCGACCGTCCCGGCCGCAATCGAAGGCGACCGGCCGCGCAGTTGCCCGGGCACCACCCGGAGAGCGTCGAGGCCCTGCACGCTGACCGGCCTCGCGCAGATTCGGTCGTCCACCCGCGGCACCGCGCTCAGCGGCAGGAACGTGACCGCGTCCTCCCGCACGATGAAGCCGCGCAGGAATTCGAGCGACCCCGACTCCACCGCGATCTCCGGCTCGAGCTGCCGTCGGTACGGCGCTTCGTCCAGCAGCGTCCGGATCGCCAGCGACGAATGGGGCAATGCAACCGGATACTTGCAGCAGTCCCGCAGTGCGTGACGTCGCGACATTCAGCCGCGCGGGAAAAGCCTTGATATTGGGCGAGCGCGAGGCAATCCTCGATCCACTCGATTTCCCTGTTGGCCTTGGAGGGTCGCGGGTGGATCGGCCTGCGCATCACCCCGATCATGGCGACGCGCAGGCCGACGGACGCTCACATCGCATGGGCTCGATCCGTCGGATCGCATTGACGTTCGGCAAGTCGCGCCGATGCGCGCAGATGTTCGCGCAGCGCGGCTTTCGCGAATCAAGGGAAGATCGGTGTCGTGGGCTCGCCGCCCTCCAGATCCGCCCGGGGAAAATGCTGGCCGACCATCTCCTCGATTTCCTGCTCTCGCAGCGCCGGCACGTCGGCCATGATCAGGATCTGGCCGTCCCGGATGGCGTCACGAAATCGCGTAAGTCGTCCATTCGGCTCGGCAATGCCGATCATCGCGGCCGTCCAGGCTCCGAAGCCCGCACCCGCCATCGTCAATGCGACGACGGCGCCGCCCGCGATCACGAGCTCCGCGGGGGGAAATACCAGCGCGACGAGGCCGATCAGCGCACCGGTCGCGCCGCCGAGTGCGACACCGCGCTCGAGCGCATGGACGACGTCGCTGCTTTGCAGCAAAGACGCTTCGGGCAACTGATCGAGCGTGACGCTGTGATCGGCGAGAACGTGGATATGGCGCCAGATGATACGTGCACGCAGCAGGTCGTCGACGATCGCCTTCGCCATCTGCGTATCGGGTACGAGGAAATAAAGTCGTCTCATGTTGCCCCCTCTTTTGCCATCGGCTCATCCGCAACAGGGCCTTTTCCATTTTAGGCGAGCATCGGCCATGCGGCACCCGCACGCGTACGCGCCGAGCGCCGCGATGCGCATGGATTGCGTCGAAGGTTCGAGCCCGCCTCGGGGGTCGGCCGCCACGCGCGACAGGCGCGCTTGAAGCGGGGCGCGCTGCGTCACGGGCGGCGGCCTGGCGCTATCGGCGTTCGCGCAGCGGCTCCAGCAAGTCCCTCAGGCCGTTATGGTCGATCTCGTGCATCAGCGCGAGCTGCCGGCCGAGTTCGCCGCGCGGGAACCCTTCGCGGGCGAGCCAGTTGAGGTAAGGTCCGGGCAGGTCGGCGATGAGTCGACCCTTGTATTTCCCGAAGGGCATGGTGACGGTGACAAGGCATTCAAGGTCTGGGGCTCGCATGCGGGTATTGTGCACGGCTTTCCGCGCCGGCGCGCTCGTCGCGCCACACCGGACGACGGTCGCGACACCAGCCCTTTGCGAAAGGCCCGATCGGAAAGCCGATCCCGGTTGGCGGCGCGAGGCGTACCCGCGGCCGGATCGTGCGTGAAGACTTCCGACGAGCATCGGAACGACGCGCGGCCAAGCCTCCGACGGTATCTCGCCGAAACGACCCGGCAAACCGCCGCCCGCCTTTTTGCCTGCTAGACTGGAATTCCCCCTTGCAAACGATGGAGGGAATCATGATGTCCATCTACGTCGTGAAAACCGGCGAGCAATTCCTCTGCACCGCCGAGGACGGCGATATCGGCATGGCACCGGCAGTTGAAGATGCCGCCTCCTTCGGTTCGTATGACGAAGCGGAAAAAGCGGCTTGCACGTATGCCGACCCCGGATACGAAATCGTGGCCGTCTGCATGATCAGGCACTGAGCATCGCTTCGCTGCGCCGGACGAACACGGGCCCGCGTGCCGGACGCAAGTCGCCGTGCGGCGTCGTCATCCATGCGGCGGCACCGCACACCACACACCATCGAGCGACGGCACCCGGCTGCGGCAGGTGCCGCGCGACCGGTTCATCGCGCGGCGGATCGTCGGCACGATGCAAGGCGGGCGGGCCGTGCTTGCCGGCGAAGGGCGTCTCGCCGATATCGACGAATGACCCCAGCCGGCAAACGCACGATGTCGCGCCCTGCCGCGTTCATGCAGGCGATGCGGGCGCGTCTCGACGTGCCGGACGCCGGGGACGCAACCGCCTGCGCATCGTCGACCCCAGCGCCGCATCGTCTCCCGGCGCGGCCGTCCCGGCCGGCCCGGCCTCTTGCGTCCGCCGTTTCGGATCGAACCCCGTGCCGCCCGTGCGCCGCCGCGCCGCATGCCGCTCGATGATCCTTTGCAGCAGGCAGAACACGCACAGCAGCGCGCCGATCACGATCCGCGTCCACCACGAACTCAGCGTGCCGTCGAACGTGATCAGCACCTGGATCGTGCCGAGGATGCCGACCCCGAACACCGACCCGATCACGTACCCCACGCCGCCCGTGAGCAGCGTGCCGCCGATCACGGTCGCGGCGATCGCGTCGAGCTCCATCCCCTGCGCCTGCAACCCGTAGCCGGACAGCACGTACAGCGTGAACACCACGCCGCCGAGCGCCGAACAGAAGCCGCTCAGCGCATACACGCCGACCTTCGTGCGCGCGACCGGCAGCCCCATCAGCAGCGCCGAGCGTTCGTTGCCGCCGATCGCATACACGTTGCGGCCGAAGCGCGTGAAATGCGCGACGTAGAGCGCGGCGGCGAGCGTCGCGAGCGCGATCAGCGCGCCGGCGCTCAGCATCCCGCCGCCGACCGGCACGCTGACGGCCGCGAGCGCATGAAACGTCGGCGCGTCGATCGTGATCGACTGCGTCGTGATCAGGAAGCACGCGCCGCGCGCGAGAAACATCCCGGCCAGCGTGACGATGAACGGCTGCAGCCGGAAATAGTGAATCAGCGCGCCCATCGCGGCGCCGTACAGCGCACCGAACGCGAGCACGAGCGGCACGATCGCCCACACGGGCCAGTGCAGCCGTTCGGCACCGACCGCGCAGAAGATCGTTGTCAACGCAACGACCGAGCCGACCGACAGGTCGATGCCGCCCGACACGATCACGAAGGTCATCCCGATCGCGACGATCAGCAGGAATGCGTTGTCGACCAGCAGCCCGGTGAGCACCTGCATCGAGAAGAAACCCGTGTACATCACGGATCCGAAGCCGAACAGCGCGATGAACAGCACGATCGTGACGACGATCGGCAGCGTGCGCGGGTCGGCGAGCCGTGCGAGGAATCGGTTCATCGCGGCGTCGCTCCGGTGGTGGCGCGCGAGCGCGCGGAAGGCAGCAGCCGCGACGCGTGGCGAACCGCGAGTGCGCGCGCCGCATCCGACTGGATCAGCGTCACGACGATCACGACGACGGCCTTCACGACGAGCGTCGCCTCCGGCGGCACGCCGATCGAATAGGTCGTGTAGGTCAGCGTCTGGATGATCAGCGCGCCGAGCACGGAGCCGGCGAGGCTGAAACGGCCGCCGAGCAGCGACGTGCCGCCGAGCGTCACCGCGAGGATCGCGTCGAGCTCGAGCAGCAGCCCCGCGTTGTTGCCGTCGGCGCTGCGCACGTTCGAGCTGGCGATGATCCCCGCGAGCGCCGACATCGCGCCTGAACACAGATACACGCCGAACACGACGGCGCCCGCGCGCAGCCCCACGAGCCGCGTCGCGACCGGATTCACGCCGATCGCGCGGATGAACAGGCCGAGCGCCGTGCGGTTCACGAGCAGCGCGGTCGCCGCGATCGTCGCGATCGCGATCCACACCGAGCACGGCACGGCCGCGAGATAGCCGCCGCCGAGCGCGAGGTAGCCGGGCGCGCCGATCGGAATGATCTGCCCGCCCGTGAGCAGTTGCGCGACACCGCGTCCGGCGACCATCAGGATCAGTGTCGCGATGATCGGCTGCATCCCGACGAACGCGACGAGCACGCCATTCCACGCGCCCGCGAGCACCCCGACGCCGAGTGCGGCGGCCAGCGCCGCGCCGAGCCGCGTCGGATCGCCGTCGAGCACGATCGCCGCCGCAGCGCCCGCGATCGCGACGATGGCGCCGACCGAGATGTCGATCCCGCGCGTCGCGATCACGAGCGTCATCCCGAGCGACACGATCACGAGCGGCGCCGCGCGGTTCAGGATGTCGATCGGCGCGCCGAACAGGTGGCCGTCGAGCAGCGTGATCGACAGGAAGCCCGGCCGATACGCGATGTCGAGCGCGAACAGCAGCACCAGGGTCAGCACCGGCCACACGAGCGGATGACGAAGCAACATGCGAAGCCGCATCATGACCGGCCTCCCGCAATCAGTTGATAGACCTGTTCCTCGGACGCGTCGCCGCCGCGCAGTTCGGCGACCTTGCGGCGGTCGCGCAGCACCGCGATCCGGTGGCTCACGCGCACGACTTCGCTGATTTCCGACGAGATGAACAGGATCGCGAGGCCCTGCGCGCACAGCGCGAGCACGCGCTCCATGATGTCGAACTTCGCGGCGACGTCGATTCCGCGCGTCGGCTCGTCGAGGATCAGCAGCTTCGGTTCCGTCGCGAGCCAGCGCGCGAGCAGCACCTTCTGCTGGTTGCCGCCCGACAGCAGCCCGATCGGCTGCTCCGCGTCGCGCGCCTTGATGCCGAGCCGCGCGATATACGTGTCGGCCAGCTCGCGCTGCCGCGCGCGGCCGATCAGGCGCCACCAGCCGCGCCGCGCCTGCAGCGCGAGGACGATGTTCTCGCGGATCGACAGCGCGGCGACGATGCCCTCCTTCTTGCGATCCTCCGGACAATACGCGATGCCGTTGCGCACCGCGTCGTGCGGCGACGCGAGCCGCTTGCGCGCGCCGTCGATCTCGATCGCGCCGGTATCCGTGCGCTCGGCGGCAAACGCGAGCCGCGCGGTTTCGGTGCGCCCCGAGCCGAGCAACCCGGCCAGTCCGACGATTTCGCCGGGCCGCACGTCGAGATCGAGCGGGCTCATCATGCCGCGCCGGCCGACCTGCTGCATCGACAGGAACGGCGCGGCCGCGCCCGCGTCAATCGATACCGCCGCCGCACCCGCCTGCAGCGTGCCCGACATCGGTTCGCGCCCGGTCATCTTCGCGACCAGCAGGTCGACCGGCAGGTCGCGCGCCAGATATTCGCCTTCGCGCTCGCCGTTGCGCATCACGGTGATCCGGTCCGACACCGCATAGGTCTGTTCGAGAAAGTGCGTGACGAACAGGATCGCGATGCCCGACGCCTTCAGCCGGCGCAGCACGTCGAAGAGCCGCGCGACCTCGCCGTCGTCGAGGCTCGACGTCGGCTCGTCGAGAATCAGCACGCGCGCGTCGACCGACACGGCCCGCGCGATCGCGACCATCTGCTGTACCGCGATCGGATACGCGTCGAGCGAGCGCGTGACGTCGAGCGACAGGTCCAGTTCGGCGAGCGCGTCGCGCGCACGCGCGTGGATCGTCTTCCAGTCGATCGCGCCGCGCCGCATCGGCTGCCGGCCCGCGAAGATGTTCTCGGCGACCGACAGGTTCGCGCACAGGTTCACTTCCTGGTACAGCGTCTGGATCCCGGCGGCCTCGGCCTCGCGCGGCGCGGCGAAACGCACCGGCGCGCCGCCGACGCGAATCTCGCCCGCGTCGTGCGCATGCACGCCGGTGAGCACGTTGATCAGCGTCGATTTGCCCGCGCCGTTCTGGCCCATCAGCGCGTGGATCTCGCCCGGAAACAGCCGGAAGCTCACGCGCTGCAGCGCGCTGACACCCGGAAACGCCTTGTCGATGCCGATCATCTCGACCACCGGCGGATTCGTCATGGATGCGCCCTCGATGCGAAACGGTTGCCGGACGGCGGCAGCCGCGCCGCCGTCCGCGGTCAGCGAGACTCAGTACTTGCGGGTCGGCAGCACCTGCGCCGCGACGTTCATCGGGAACACGGTCTCGTTCGTCACGATGCGTTTCGGCAACGGCTTGCCGGCGACCACGTCCTTCACGGCCGTCATCAGTTGCGGGCCGAGCAGCGGGCTGCATTCGACGTCGACGTTGATCTTGCCCGCGACCATCGCCTGGAAGCCGCCCTTGGTCGCGTCGAACGACACGACGCTCACGTCCTTGCCGGGCTTGATGCCGGCCTCTTCCATCGCCTGGATCGCGCCGAGCGCCATGTCGTCGTTGTGCGCGTAGACGACGTTGATCTGCTTGCCGTAGGTCTTCGCGAACGCTTCCATCACCTGCTTGCCGCCCGCGAGCGTGAAGTCGCCGCTTTGCGATGCGATCACCTTGAACTTGGGATTGCTCTTGATCACCTCGAGCAGGCCCGCGCGGCGATCGTTGGCCGGCGCCGAGCCGACCGTGCCCTGCAGCTCGACGATGTTGATCGGGCCCGGATCGTTCTTGTAGCGCTCTTCCATCCAGTGGCCCGCGCGCCGCCCTTCCTCGAGGAAGTCCGAGCCGATCATCGTCACGTACAGCGACGGATCCTTCACGTCGACGCCGCGATCGGTCAGGATCACCGGGATATGCGCGGCCTTCGCTTCGGTTAGCACCGGCTCCCAGCCCGATTCGACGACCGGCGAGAACGCAATCACGTCGACCTTCTGCGCGATGAACGAGCGGATCGCGCGAATCTGGTTCTCCTGCTTTTGCTGCGCATCCGAGAATTTCAGGTTGATGCCGGCGTCCTTCGCGGCGCTCTTCACCGACACGGTGTTCGCGGTGCGCCACGCGCTTTCCGCGCCGACCTGCGAGAACCCGAGCGTGATCGGCTTTTGCTGCGCGTACGCGCTCATCGTCGCCGCGGCGACGATCGCGCCGGCCGCCAGCTTCCTGAAGAATGTCATGGTCCGTCTCCGATGATGTCGTTGTATGCCGCGGCGCCGTTGCGCGGTGTGCTGTGCTGCGCTGTTCTGTTTCTGCGTGGCGCGGATGCAGGTCGGGGCAGCGGCCGGCGCGTGCGGCCGGCCGGTATGTGCGCCCCGGATCAGTCTAGGTACAAGCCCGATAACCTTCCAATGAAATATTGGATTGAAGCGATATCGGTATCGGCATACGTATAAACACCTAAGCGGGCGGCGCGGGCCGGTCTAGCCGGCGTTGGCGGCGTTTCCTGTCGCGTTTCCGGAGGCTTTTCCCGTGGCTTTTCCGCCGGCCGCCTCGACCAGCATGACGAGCGTTTCCATCTTCGTTTGCCCCATCCGCCGCGACGTCAGCCGCGCGTCCACGAGACTCACGATCACCAGATCGAGCGACGGCACGACCACCGCGTACTGGCCGAGATGGCCGTCGGCCCAGAAGGCCCGCCGCGACAGCAGCGCGTCCCGGCCGCGCGCGCCGCTCGCCGAATCGCTCGTCCACCATAGATAGCCGTAGCCGCCGGTGCGCGTGTCGGAATACGGCCGCGTGGACTCGGCGACCCAGCCGGCCGGCACGATCTGCCGGTCGCGCCAGCGGCCGTCGTGCAGATACAGCAGCCCGAAGCGGGCGAGATCGCGCGCGCTCATCGCGAACGGATAGGCCGGGTAGCGCGTCGCGCTGCCGCCCGGCACGTAGTGCCCGTCCGACGGCGTGTAGTCCTGCATGCCGAGCGGAACCGCGAGCTCCGTCTGCAGCGCATCGAAGATGCGCGTGCCGGTGCTGCGTTCGTAGATCGCGCCGACCGTATTGAAATCCCAGTTGTTGTAGTACCAGAACGTGCCGGGCGCATGACTGCCGCGCGGCGGCCGCAATGCTTTCATCTGCACGGTCTCGTACGTCGCCGGGTGATACACGCCCGAGCGCGCCTCGAGCAGCATTCGCACGGTCGCCTGTTTCTCGGCGGGCGAAAGCACCGGCGCGGTGTCGTCGATGCCGAGTTGCGCGAGCGTGTCGTCGAGATGCATCTGGCCGCGCGCGGCCGCGATGCCGACCAGCGCGCTCAGGAAGCTCTTGCGCGCGGAATGAAGGTTCGTCTTGCGCGTGACGTCGCCCCACTGCGCGATCACCGTTCCGTCGTGGACGATCATGCCGGATGTCGAGCCCTGCTGTCGTGCATACGCGATCGCGCGATCGATTCCGTCCTGCGAGAAGCCGTGCGTGGCAGGCGCGGCCCGCGTCCATTCGGCGGCCGGAAACACCGGCGACGCGGCCTCTATCGCGGAGGGCGGCGGCACCGGCGGTTCCGACTGGCATCCGGCAACCAGCGGCACAACACCGGCAATCGCCAGCGCAAGCAGCGCGCGCCACCGGCGCGTTGCTTCGCGGCATCCTGAAACGCGCATCCCTGGCAGCATCGTCGGTCTCACCGGTCGTTTCGATGTTGCTTCAACGTGGCATCGCGACAGATCCGTCGCCAGTCCGTGAAATTTCACCGGATTACGTGACGCACCCCGACCGGCCGCGCATTGTCGCAACGCACGAAGAATGGATCTCCGCATATTACCGACAGCAGGCCGACAGCCCGATGTCGCGCGTGCGTGGCGCCTGTCGACCCATTCCGCGATGCGCGTCAATCCCGCCCGCTACGCACAGCTTGCGCCGAACAAGTCGATCGCCGAGCAAACCCGCTAGGACGCGCCGGTCACCGTGCAGCAGGACGAAGCGGAGATCCGGGCGGATCGCGCGGGGTGGCGCACACCCGGCGTCTGGCGCGGCGGCGACGCTGCTCGGTGATTCGAGAGATGGGTGGCCGGATTCGGCGCTCGATGTGGCGCAGCCGAAGCTGCATCGGGAAAACGCGCCGGGTGACGCGTGGCCCGGGCCATGTCATGACGGACACGCATGCGGTTCGTGCCCGTGCCCCGTTACTTCGCGAGCAGCGTCTTCAAATAGTCGACCCGCTGCCGGGTGATCGTGAGAAGACAGTCTCTCGTGATCAAGCCCGGGCCCTCGCCTTGAGCTTGCGACGCCTCGGCTGCGATGTAGCCATCGCACTGCTTGTCACGGTAGGTGAGCCACGCCTTCTGCGATTGCTCGAACGCGTCCTTGTATTGCGTGGACGCGTATATTTTTCGATAGATCGCGTTGAGCTGCTGCTTCGATTCGGCCAGAGAACGGTCGACACATGACAAATCGTCATAGACGTTTCCGTTGCCGACGCATGGGTCGGCCAGCGCGCTCAGGGGCAGCAGCAGCAATGCAAGGCTGATCGTCTTTTTCATGGCCTCTTCAGCAGACCGATGGTCTGCATGATTCTGGAAGGCTCCATGGTAAAGGAGCCGGGTCATGAGGTAGCAAGTACCCGTGTGCGATCAGGGTTCGCCGTTGCTGCCGACCCGAGACGTTGCCGTTAACCGCGCGTGTCGATCCAGTTGCGTGCCCAGCGGGCCGAGTGCTGCAGCGCCTGTTTTTCACTCGGGAAGTAATCGAGCGAATAGAACTGGTAGCGGCCTTCGGCGCACGAGCTGCCGCTGCGTTCGAGCAGCAGGTTGGATGAAAAACACCCGTCGGGCAAGCGATGCGCCGAGGGTTGGACGGCATAGCCGTTGTACTGTTGAATTCGTTTGTTCTGCATTTTAATTTTAATAATGATGTTCAGGCGCGCGCGTGCCGTGCGAAATATGCACCGATTCAAAGCCATTGCGAGCTGAATCTAAAGCAGTCGAAGCGCGCGAAAAAGGCGTTGCTGCCGGAGGGGGAGAGTGAAGTGCAACGAGGCATGTGGCGCGTGGCAGGCTGCTGAATCAACCGATGCAGCCAGCAATGATCGCGCCAACTTTAGGAGACAACGCTCCGTGAGGGTGTCGCTGCGACCCGGCGTCCGTCGCGGAAAGCCGGGCCCTTCAAACTTACAGCGGCTGGATGTTGGCCGCTTGCAGACCCTTCGGGCCTTGCTTCGTTTCGAAGCTCACTTTCTGGTTTTCAGCGAGCGTCTTGAAGCCTTCCGTCCGGATTTCGGAGAAATGCGCGAAAAGATCGTCACCGCCGTTGTCCGGAGTGATGAAGCCAAAGCCTTTGCTGTCGTTGAACCACTTGACGATACCGGTATCCATGAAGAATCCTTGAGAAAAAATATGAAGATTTGCTCTGTTGAAGAGCGCTTGAAGCGTCAAGGAGGGAGAGGACAACGAATACCGCTGGGGGAGCGAGACATTGATGAACAGCAATCGGACTTCTTGGACTTCGGCGCATACACTAACTGCCGGAAACGGCGGAGTCAATGGTTATCTTGTAACTGTGTCGCCAGGCAGTCCGGTTTGAAGGCGACGCGATGTGGCCCCCGGGTCGCTGCGCGGGGCGTTGCCGTGCCGTCGCGTCGGCCTGATACGCCGGACGTTAGGGAAGCTAAATTTTCTACGATTTCAACCCCGTTTGCCGCATGGCGGCGCGCGGCAGACAGCGGCCGGAATTAGTGGCCGCTACCGACTCTGAACGGCCAGTCGCGAGCACAAGACCTCGATGACCGCTTCCAAAGTGCTGCGAACGCCCGTTGACCCGCCAACCGCCAAGCTCGAGTCAATCAGTCGACCTTGTTCCAACCGGGATTTGAAATCGATAACTGGTTGGTAATGGCGCTTCCAGCATGCGTCCTAGCTCATGAGGGCGCGTAAGGTTCAGGCCCGAGCCAAAGAACCGCCAGCGAGCCGCTTGCGCCAAGCAATCCAGCCGACAACAATCGACAGTGTCGCCACGACAAGCGGCGCCACCGCATGTCCGTATTCGCCGTGGACTGTGACGGTCGCCAGCGCAGCCACCATCACGGTGCATCCGATCGCCGCGCCCCACAGCCGCGTCCGCGCTCGCGCCAGCAGAGCGGCGGTCATCAGTTCCAGCGAGCCTGTCACGAAATGGAACCAATGCGGATATCCCCACTTCAGGTACTCCTCAAAAATGGATCGCGGGGCGACGATGTTGCTGAGCGATCCCACGACGAAAAAAGCAGCAAGAACCAACGGTAATACCTGACGCCAGGCAATCTTGGACATGCGTTCTACCTTCTCTGATGAGGGCGTTGCCGAGGACCGCGTGGCCGCCTTGTTGGCCAGCCGACCGATCCTCGCTGTTCACGCCGTAATGGCCTTGTAGGCCGCGGCAAAGACATCGCGAGGCGACGTCGTGCCCGCGACCTGCTCCGTACCCGCTACGCCGAGATCCATCCAGCCCGCGTTGACGGCATCGAACATTGCTTCGGCCGGTCCGGTGTGGCCCTTCGGGATGCCGATTTGCTCGAACGCTGCCGGCCATCCGGCTCGGGGGATGGCAAGGGCCTTGACGTCGCGCTGCAAGACTTCGCCCAACTGGGCGGCGACTTCATCCGCGCTGATCATCGAGCCAAGCTCGACGACGCGATGCCCGGACCACGCCGGCCCGGTCAGCCGCATCGCCACCTCAGCGCCGATATCGTCGGTCGCGACCATGGTTGATCTCCGACTCGTCGGGTTGTAGTAGACGGGTAGCGTGCCGCCCTGGCCGACATGCAAGCCGTAAAGGAAGTTTTCAAAAAAACCGCCGGCGCGCACATAGGCAATTGGCAGCGTCAGGTGGCGCAGTCCTTGCTCCAGAAGCGACAGGGCCGTGATCATTCCCAGCCCGCTGTTTCTGTTCGCGCCCATCGACGACAGCACAACCACCCGCGGAGGCGCTACCCTCTTCAGCGCCTCGACATAGTTCGCGATCACGCGCTTTGCTTCCCTGAAATCAGGCGAGGGCGCCCAGACAGCCGGCAGCATGACAAATGCACCTTCGACCCCTTCGAGCGCCCTCTCTACGGCGGCCACATCATTCCAGTCGCCGTCGACCAGTTCCACACCTTGATCCGCCCAATTCGCCGCCTTCTCGCGATCGCGGACCAGCGCCCGTACCTTCTTCGCTTGCGCCAACAGATGTTGAGCCGTTGCGCCGCCTACGCGTCCCGTAATTCCCATTACCAAAAACATGTGTCTCCCCTGAGATGAGTGTCGCCCATAAACGCCGGCATTTCTGCGGCTGCGGCCAGATGCGGTGATGTTGGACTCCTCGGCTTCCTCCTGCGACGCCTCCACGCGCCAGCCCGGATGTCCGCCGGAGCCTGCTGCAGCAGGCCGGCGGGACCGGGTTTGACATCAGTACTCCTTGAGAAGTGGTCTTCGTTTGAGGGCAGGTCTATCATAGAGACCCGCGCCTCACTTCGGAAGGAGGCAGTCTTTTGTCACCAGGTGAGTTAAAGGGAACCCGAATGAGTACCGTCCAGAATGCGATCGAGAGATTCAGCCGATATCAACGTCAATTGGGCGACGCCCAACCCGCACACTGCGCAGTTCGCGACGTGCTCGACCGAATCGGCGACAAATGGAGCACGCTCATGATCATGGAGCACGCTCATGATCATGGAGCTCGCGACGCGATCGCAGCGCTTCAGCGAACTTCATCGAGCCATCCCGGACATTTCCAAGCGCATGCTTACCCAGACACTCCGCAATCTGGAGCGCGACGGGCTCATCACCCGCCATGTTTTCCCCACCAACCCGCCAAGCGTCGAATATCGTCTGGCCCCGCTTGGCCAATCCCTGCTGGAGCCGATGGCGGCCCTCATCGATTGGGCCGATCGCCGTTACCCCGACATCCATGCCGCGCGCCTCCGCTTTGACGGCGTATCCGGCGATGTCCCGCGCTAGATGCTCGGCCCAATACGAGGGCGGTGGAAAAAGCCCGAGGCGGCCGGTTCATGTCCTGCTTTGCAGAGGGAAGGACGTATCACGCGTGACGTGCTCGTCGCCTCCGCGGGAGGAAGCGCAACTTACCCATCAAAAAAGATCGCCGTGAAATGCGAATGCGCTCTTGGCCGGCTTGGGAGGCCGTAAGCCAGGCCGCATTCGGAACTGTTGAATTGTTACGCGACCGGAATCCCGGCTGCCGACGCGCTATCGGCGTCACGTCGGCCGGGTCATGTCCGTTGTCGACGGATGTGCGGGCGCCCAACCGTTCATGACCAGCGCTCGACGAAGGTTCTATGGTGACCGATTTTCGCCGACGTAGTCAGGCTGAATCATTACAATCGCCCGAATACCCCCTTCGACAGCGTCGAATCCGAAACATGCTGACTTCCTATTTCTGGAGCGGCGACGCCATCCGCAGTCGACGCGTAAGTGACATCGTGCTATCAGGCACGGTCGACGTGCCCGTTCCCTCCGCACGCGTGCTTGCGGACTGGGAAAGAGAAGCATCGTCGCGGCTCGTCCTGGAACCCGGGGACGTCGAGGCAATGCCTTTGGCGCGAACGCAAGCGCGCTGGCCGGACTATAAGCGCTGCGTGCAGGCAATGTCCGACTGGACGTGCGCCCTCGGACTGCCCGCCGTGCTCGCCTCCAGTGACGTAGCCCTCATGGCCTGTCGTGGCGCGAAGTACCACCATGACGGTGCGCAATATGGCGGTGCGGCCTTCTGCAATCTCTTCCTGAGCGAGGACCGGGGGCTGGACTTGCATTTTCCCTCTACGGGCCATCGCATTCCCCTGACCCGGGGGACAGCTGTGATATTCGATACCGGCCAGCCTCACGGCGTCATTCAGCGCCGCAGCAGCGGCTTTAATGCGGCCGACTTCGCGCCGGACCAGGATTGCATCCAGATATTCCTGACTTGGGAGCTTCCCATCGAAGACGCCCATGTCGGGCAAGCACTTGAGGTAGTCTTCGACGTCGCGCCTTCGACCTCGCTGCACCCGGATGAGGAGCAAGTCTGGTCGAACGGCGCGCCAGCCGCTGTGTGCCCGGAATCCGGTCGCTGGTACCGGGTTGACTGATTGTTCGGGTCACGCCTTGGCGTTGCCGTGGCACGCTGGACAGACTTCTGTTCGGCACGATAGACGCAAGCCGCGAGCGCCGTCGGGCCAACGTCGACGATTTCAGCCTGTGCAATCGAACGGATGACGCGGCAGCGCCCCGGCGCAAAGTACCGGACCATCTCTCAAAGTTCAGCGAAATGATCGCTACCGGCAGGCTGGCGCTTCAGGTACGCAACAGATTCCCGACCTTCAGCGCAAGCGACAGCCGTCCAACGGCGAGGTAACCCGATGACGTCATGCCGCCTGGATGCCGAGCAGCTTTTCGCTGAGCTGCCATAGCCCTTCGGCGTTCACGCGATCGACCGCGTAGGGAGCTACGCCGGTGAGCCGCATGGCATCAGACATGCCGGTTATTGTGGGCTGGGTGACCATCAATGGTGCCACGTCGACGTTTTCACAGTACACGCCGCCCCTGCCGTTGAGCTGCGGATTCGTCGCGCACCAGACCTGCGTGGCCGCGCCTTGCTCCACAGTCTTGAGCTGCCGCGCCGGATCAAGTATCGGCTTGCCTTGTCCATCGAGAACGCCTGCAGCGACCAACTGCTCGCGCGGAACGTATTTCCCAAGGCCCGTATCGACGATGGCGCCCGGATGTAGTGAAAACGCGCGGATGCCGTGGTTCTGCTCCCGTTCGTCGAGCGCGACAGCAAAAAGGATGTTGGCCGTTTTCGACTGTCCATATCCTGTCCACGGATCGTACGGGCGCTGATCGTAATGTGGGTCGTCGAGAAACACTGGCGAATAACGATGACCGAGCGACGAAACCGAGACGACGCGTGCGCCGTTCGCACGGCGCAGCGCGGGCAAGAGCCGCAGCGCAAGTTGAAAGTGGCCGAGGTGGTTCGTTGCAAACTGGGACTCGTATCCGCGCGCGTCCCGCGTCAATTCCGGCACGGCCATGATGGCGGCGCTGTCGACCAGTATGTGCAGCGCGCGCGTCGATTCGAGAAACGATGCCGCGAAGGCATCGATCGAGGACGGGTCGAGCAGGTTCATCGGAGCGACTTCCACATCGATGCCCGCCAGCGCCGCGTTAGCGCGCGTCACGTCCCGCGCGGGAACGATCACACGGGCGCCGGCACGACGCAGAACGCGCGCGGTCTCACGCCCCAGGCCCGAGTAGCCGCCAGTTACGATTGCGACCTTGCCGGCAAGGTCAATATTGGCGATTACCTCGTCAGCAGTGGTGGCGGCTCCGAAATTCGAACCGATCGGTTTTTGTGGCGTCAGCATGGCGTCCTCTCGAGTAAGCAACGTTGGATACAGTATGAGAACAACTTCCGGTACGATGAATATTGACATCCTCCGCCGCCTGAAGGCGGCGGATTCCTGCCGCGTCTGAGACGATGATGCTTATCTCAGAGCGCCTCGG
>NZ_CABVLY010000003.1 GCF_902498995.1 Burkholderia anthina | reverse complement strand
GCGAGCCGACCGAGAACTTCCAGCTCGGCATGGAGCTGCACGCGAAGTACACGCTGTTCGCCGAAGGCTGCCGCGGCAACCTCGGCCGTCAGTTGATCTCGAAGTACAAGCTCGACGCGAACGCCGATCCGCAGGCATACGGGATCGGCATCAAGGAACTGTGGGAAATCGATCCGGCGAAGCACAAGCCGGGCCTCGTGATCCACACGGCCGGCTGGCCGCTGAAGTCCGACACGTACGGCGGCTCGTTCCTGTATCACATGGACAACAATCAGGTCGTGGTCGGCTTCGTGGTGGGCCTGGGCTACACGAACCCGTACCTGTCGCCGTTCGAGGAATTCCAGCGCTACAAGACGCATCCGTCGATCCGCGCGTTTCTCGAAGGCGGCAAGCGCGTGTCGTACGGCGCGCGGGCGATCACGGCCGGCGGGCTGCTGTCGCTGCCGAAGACGGTGTTCCCGGGCGGCGCGCTGATCGGCGACGACGCGGGCTTCCTGAACGCGTCGCGGATCAAGGGCAGCCACGCGGCGATCAAGACCGGCATGCTGGCGGCGGACGCCGCGTTCGACGCGCTGCAGGCCGGCCGCCAGTCGGACGAGCTGAACGCGTACCCGGATGCCTTCAAGCAATCGTGGCTGCATACGGAGCTGTACCGCGCGCGCAACTTCAAGCAGTGGATGGCCAAGGGGCTGTACCTCGGCACGCTGATGGTGGGGCTCGAGCAGAAGGTGATGGGCGGCAACGTACCGTGGACGCTGCATCACCAGCACGCGGACCACGAGATGCTGAAGCCGGCGTCGCAATGCACGCCGATCGCGTATCCGAAGCCGGACGGCAAGCTGACGTTCGACCGGTTGTCGTCGGTGTTCATCTCGAACACGAACCACGAGGAGAACCAGCCGGCGCACCTGACGCTGAAGGATGCGAGCGTGCCGGTGAACGTGAACCTGCGCACGTACGCGGGGCCGGAGGGGCGCTTCTGCCCGGCGGCGGTGTACGAGTTCGTGAAGAACGACGACGGCAGCGACCGGCTGGTGATCAACGCGCAGAACTGCGTGCACTGCAAGACCTGCGACATCAAGGACCCGACGCAGAACATCGTGTGGGTCACGCCGGAAGGCGGTGGCGGGCCGAATTACCCGAACATGTGACCTGCCGGAAAAACGCCGCTTCGCGCGGCGTTTCTCTGCGTTTGCAAAAAAGATACGGGGCACCGCTTCAGGCGGCGCCCCGTTTTGCATGCTTCGCGCGATGGACGGCGGACGCTTGGCGCGCCCCGCCTGCTCGCGTCAGGTCGCGCTGCCCGCGATCTTCGGCGTCGGCGTCTCGACGTCGCCGCACTGCGCACGATGACGCAGCGCATGGTCGATCAGCACCAGCGCGAGCATCGATTCGGCGATCGGCGTGGCGCGAATGCCCACGCACGGATCGTGGCGGCCGAAGGTTTCCACCATCGCCTCGTCGCCGGATTTCGTGATCGAGCGGCGCGGCGTACGGATGCTCGACGTCGGCTTGATCGCGATCGACACGGTGATGTCCTGCCCGGTCGAAATCCCGCCGAGCACGCCGCCCGCGTGGTTGCCGACGAAGCCGCCCGGCGTCAGTTCGTCGCCGTGCATCGAGCCGCGTTGCGCGACGCTGTCGAAGCCCGCGCCGATCTCGACGCCCTTCACCGCGTTGATGCTCATCATCGCCTTCGCGATGTCCGCGTCGAGCCGGTCGAACACCGGCTCGCCCCAGCCGACCGGCACGCCTGATGCGACGACGTCGATGCGTGCGCCGATCGAATCGCCGTCCTTGCGCAGCGCGTCCATGTACGCCTCGAGTTCCGGGACGATCGCCGCGTTCGGCGAGAAGAACGGGTTCTCGTGCACGTGCGACCAGTCGACGAACGGCACGTCGACATCGCCGAGGCCGCTCATGTAGCCGCGCACCTCGACGCCGAAGCGCTCGCGCAGCCATTTCTTCGCGACCGCACCCGCGCCGACGATCGGCGCGGTCAGGCGCGCGGACGAGCGGCCGCCGCCGCGGTAGTCGCGGATGCCGTACTTCTGCCAGTACGTGTAGTCGGCGTGGCCGGGACGGAACGTCTCGACGATGTTGCCGTAATCCTTGCTGCGCTGGTCGGTGTTGCGAATCAGCAGCGCGATCGGCGTGCCGGTCGTCACGCCTTCGAACACGCCGGACAGGATCTCGACCTCGTCGGCCTCCTGGCGCTGCGTCACGTGCCGCGACGTGCCGGGCTTGCGGCGGTCGAGCTCGAGCTGGATGTCGGCTTCGGTCAGCCCCATTCCCGGCGGGCAGCCGTCGATCACGCAGCCGATCGCGGGACCGTGCGATTCGCCGAAGGTCGTGACAGTGAAAAGCGTGCCGAGGGTATTGCCGGACATGATGGAACCGCCCAAAGAGAAATGGACAAACCGATGCGCTGCCCGGGCGGCTGGCAGTCGATCGTTTGCCGGTCGAAAAAAGAGGTAAGCCGCTATTATGCCAGCCGTCCCGGCCCGGCGGGCCGCGTGAACCGTTCAGACCACCGGCGGCGCCGATGCGGGCGCGCCATGGGCCGCCGGCGGGCGGCGTCGATGCGCCGGCGCCGCGCTGCTCGCGGCCGTCGTGGCCGCCATCCGCACCGGGAACGACGACGCCGCGCCCGGCCGCCCCGCTTACTTGCGCGCGCCGCGCAGTTCGGTCACCGCGGCCTGCAGCACCTCGGGTGTCGCGACCGATGCGGGAATCGGCTCGCCGACCGCGAGCGTCAGCCGGCTCATCACGCCGCGCTTGACGGGCCGCGGCACGCGCGCGTCGGCATGACGGGAGAAATAGCTGCCCCAGAGCCCGCGCAGCGCCATCGGGATGACGGGCGCCGGCGTGCGGGTCAGGATCTCGGTAATGCCGTGATGGAAGGTATTGATGTCGCCCGTCTTGGTCAGCTTGCCCTCGGGGAAGATGCACACGAGTTCGCCGTCCTTCAGCGCGGCCTCGCACGCGTCGTACGCGCGCGCGAGCATCTCGGGATCCTCGTGGCGCGGCGCGATCGGAATCGCCTTCGCATGGCGGAACACCCAGCTCGCAAAGCGCGTCTTGAAGATCCGGTGATCCATCACGAAGCGGATCGGCCGCGGGCTCGCGGCGGCCAGCACGAGCGCATCGACGTAGCTCACGTGATTGCACACGAGCACGGCCGCGCCCTCTTCCGGGATCCGCTCCCCATGCACGAGGCGAATCCGGTAGAACGTGTGCACGAGCACCCACGCGACGAAGCGCAGCAGGAATTCGGGGACGAGCAGATAGATATACGTCGCGACGACGACGTTGAGCAACGCGGTGACGAGAAACAGGCCCGGGATGTCGACGCCGGCCTTGGTCAGCCCCATCGCCATCAACGCGGACAGGATCATGAACAGCGCGTTCAGGATGTTGTTCGCGGCGATGATCCGCGCACGGTGGGTCGGCGCGCTGCGGCTCTGGATCAGCGCATACAGCGGCACGCTGTAGAAGCCGCCGAACATCGCGAGCAGGAACAGGTCGGCCAGGATGCGCCAGTGGCGCGCACCGGCCAGGAATTCGCCGACCGACAGCAGATGGCCCGGCGACGGCAGCGCGTGGCTCGCGAAATACAGCTCGATCGCGAACACGCTGATGCCGATCGAGCCGAGCGGCACGAGGCCGATCTCGACGCGCCGCTGCGACAGCCGCTCGCACAGCAGCGAGCCGAGGCCGATCCCGACCGAGAACGTCGCGAGCAGGATCGTGACGACGTCGGGGCTCGCGGACAGCACGTCCTTCGCGAAATTGAAGAACGACGTGAGGAACGTCGCGCCGACGAACCACAGCCACGAAATGCCGAGCAGGCTCAGGAACACGGTGCGGTTCTGCCGCGCGAGGCCGAGATTGCGCCAGGTCTCGCTGAACGGGTTCCAGTTGATCGCGAGATCGGGCTGCGGCGCGGGCGTCGTCGGCACGCGCTGCGCGACGAGCCGCCCCGCGAGCGCGATCACGACGACGCTGACCGCCAGCACGCGCTCGCCGCTGCCCTCGATGCCCGCGGCCGCGCCGCCGATGATCGTACCGATCAGGATCGCGATGAACGTGCCCATCTCGACGAGGCCGTTGCCGCCGACCAGTTCATGGTCGCCGAGATGCTGCGGCAGATACGAGTACTTGACGGGGCCGAACAGCGTCGAGTGCATCCCCATCATGAACGTGCACAGATACAGCAAGGTTGCGCTGTGCGTGACGAAGCCCGCTGCGCCGACCAGCATCAGCGCGATCTCGAACGTCTTCACGAAGCGCGTGAGCATCGCCTTGTCGTATTTGTCGGCGATCTGCCCGGACGTGGCCGAGAACAGCACGAACGGCAGGATGAAGATCGCGGAAATCAGGAACGCGGCCGTCTTCGCGTCGACGCCGGAGAACCGCGCGGTGTGATACGTGACGAGCGACGTGAAGCCGATCTTGAATACGTTGTCGTTCAGCGCACCGAGGAACTGGGTCGTGAAGAACGGCGCGAAACGACGCTGGCGCAGCAGGTCGAACTGGGACGCGTGCTCGCGGCGTTCGCCGCGCGAGCCGGAGGAGACTTGCGTGTGATCGCTCATTCGGAATACGCGCGCATCGTCTGGGCGAGGCTGCGCGGGCCTTGTGTTGTTGTTGAAAAAACGGCGGCGCAGGCTGAACCTGCACCGCCGTGCGCCGGATGGCAGCGCCCGCGCATCATGGCAACGGGCGCGACGAATTTCACGGCTTGTGCGTTTCGGTTTCCGATTCGGATTCCGGCCAGTCGCGGATGTACGCCTTCAGCATCCGGTTCTCGAAGCTTTGTGCTTCGACGACCGTCTTCGCGACGTCGTAGAACGAAATGACGCCCATCAGCACCTTCTTGTCGAGCACCGGCATATAGCGCGCGTGGCGCTCGAGCATCATCCGGCGTACTTCGTTGACGTCGGTTTCCGGCGTGCAGGTGAGCGGCTCGTCCATCACCTTGCGCACCTGGACGTCGCCGATCGCGCCGCCGTTCACGTGCAGGCGCAGGATGATCTCGCGGAACGTCAGCATCCCGACGAGATCGCCGTACTCCATCACGACGAGCGAACCGATGTCGTGCTCGGCCATCGTGTCGACCGCTTCGCGCAGCGGCTTATCGGGCGTCACCGTAAACAGCGTGTTGCCCTTCACTTTCAGAATATCGCTGACGCGCATCGTAGTCCCCTCATGCTTGAATGCAAATCCGCTTTCGATCCTATCGGAAAGCCTGTCAAAAGGAAAGCGCAGGCCGGCGCGCCGCGACCGCCTCGCTTGCGGATGCGGGCCGCCCGCCGCACAATGAGCCATGGACGGCGGCCCGAGGAGACGGCCATGGCGCACACGCATTCGGAGCATTTCGCCAGCTTCGCTGATTTCTACCCCTACTACCTGAACGAACACCAGAACCTGACGTCGCGGCGGCTGCACTTCATCGGTTCGCTCGGCGTGATCGGCTGCGTCGCGATGGCGATCGCGACAGGCTACTGGCCGTGGCTGCCGGCGGCCGTCGTGTGCGGCTACGGCTTCGCGTGGGTCGGGCACTTCTTCTTCGAGAAGAACCGCCCCGCCACGTTCCGGCATCCGGTCTACAGCCTGATGGGCGACTGGGTGATGTTCAAGGACATCTGCACCGGCAAGATTCCGCTGTAACGCCCGCCCGGCACCGCGTCACGCCGTTTTCGGCGGCCGCGCGCGGGTGTCGGGCGCGTCGGGCGCCCCGTCGGCCGCCGGCCCCGGCGCGGACGCCTCCGGCAGCACCCCTGCCAGCCGGTGCGCGGCGATCAGCGACGCGAGCGACACGTCGAACCGGTCGTTCGACAGCACCTCGAGCAGCGCCGCGCCGTCGACGTGGCTGCGGCGCCGCTGCAGCTGGTAGGTCAGCTCGGTACGGTCGATCACCAGCACGTCGAACAGCTGCGCCAGGGTCAGGTGCTCCGGGTTCGCCAGCAGGATGTAGCGCGGCGCGAGCTCGCCGCCGTCCAGCCGCGCGATCCATTCCCGCTCCTCCATCGTCAGCAACAGCCGCTGCGCGGTTTCCATGTCGCAGCGCAACATGGTCGCGAGCCGTATCGCCGTATAGCCGGCCTTGCCGACCGCGCGCGCCTCGGCCAGCCGCGCGAGCAATTCGAGCGCGTCGAGCAGGTCGCTGCCCGGATAGTGGATGCGATGGAACTGGCCGACCCGGATCGCGGGCAGCGCGGATGCGACCATCGCGCCGAGCAGCGCGATGAACCAGCTCAGGTACACCCACAGCAGAAACACCGGCAGCGCCGCGAACGCGCCGTAGACGGCCGTGTAGGTCGGAATGCGCCGCACGTAATAGCCGAAACCGCGCTTCGCGAGCTCGAACGCGATGGCCGCGAACAGCCCGCCGATCACCGCGTCGCGCCATGCGACCGTGCAGTTCGGCAGGTACACGTAGAGCAGCGTGAACGCGAGCACGGTCAGCGGCAGCGATGCGAGCGTGAGCAGCCACTCGACGAGCGTCGTCGACGACGCGGCGCCGGTGAACGCCAGCGACTGCGTAAACAGGTACGACGAGATCGACAGGCTCACGCCGAACAGCAGCGGGCCGAGCGTGATCAGCGCCCAGTACGCGAGCACGCGCTGCGCGAACGGCCGCGGCTTGCGCACGCGCCAGATCAGGTTGAACGCGGATTCGATCGTCATCATCGTCATCACCGACGTGACGACGAGCACGATCAGGCCGGCCGTCGTCAGCCCCTTGGCCTTCGACGCGAACTGGTTCAGGTACTTGAAGATCTGGACGTTGAACTGCGCGGGCATCAGGTGATCCGCGAGGAACCCCTGCAGCGAGATCTGGAACGACGCGAACATCGGGAATGCGGTGAACAACGCAAACGCGACCGTCACGAGCGGCACGAGGGCCAGCATCGTCGTGAACGTGAGGCTGCCCGCCACTTGCGGGATGCGATCCTCGGCGCTGCGCCGGGCCGCGAACTGCGCGAGGCGCTTGATGGTGTCGAGATCGACGCTCAACTTCGGCAAACGGCTTCTCCTTCTTGATGCAGCGCGCCCGACGGCGCGCCGCCGCCGCGCTGCGCGACGGCTTCAGCCCCTATAATAGCCGCTCGATCCAGCAGGGGCCGACTGCACCGGGCATGCGCGCGGCCGCACGCGGCCCCGTCGCCCATGAAAGACATCCTCGTCCTCTATTACAGCCGTCACGGCGCCACGCGCGACCTCGCGCTCGCGATCGCGAACGGCATCGACAGCGTGCCGGGCATGCAGGCGCGCATCCGCACCGTGCCGCCCGTGTCGGCGGTCTGCGAAGCCACCGCCTCCGACATCCCGGCCGACGGCCCGCCGTATGCGGAGCTGCGCGATCTCGAAGAATGCGCGGGCCTCGCGCTCGGCTCGCCGACCCGCTTCGGCAACATGGCCGCGTCGCTCAAGTATTTCCTCGACGGCACGACGCCGCAATGGCTGTCGGGCGCGCTGACCGGCAAGCCGGCCTGCGTGTTCACGTCGACCGGCAGCCTGCACGGCGGCCAGGAATCGACGCTGCTGTCGATGATGCTGCCGCTGCTGCATCACGGGATGATGATCGTCGGCATCCCGTACACGGAATCGGCGCTCAGCACGACACGCACCGGCGGCACGCCTTACGGCGCGTCGCACGTGTCGCAGCACGATCGCAGCGCGCCCGAAGGGCTGTCCGCGGACGAGAAAGCACTCGCGGCCGCGCTCGGCGTGCGGCTCGCACGTGCGGCGGCGGCCCTCGCCGCCGCCCAGGCCGCCGAAGCCGCATGAACGCGCCCGCCCGCCCCGCTGTCGCCGCCCGGCCGCGCTACGCGCTGGCCGCCGCCGCGTGCCTGGCCGCACTGATCGCGCTGTCGCTCGCGTGGGAGCTGTGGCTCGCGCCGCTGCGCCCGGGCGGCTCGGCGCTGATGCTCAAGGCCGTGCCGCTCGCGCTCGCGCTGCCCGGCGTCTGGCGGCGTAACATCTATACGATGCAGTGGGCGAGCATGCTGATCCTCGTCTATTTCGCCGAAGGCATCGTGCGCGGCATGTCCGACCGCGGGCTGTCCGCGACGCTCGGCTGGTGCGAGACCGCGCTCGCCGTCGGCTTCTTCGTGGCGGCGCTTGCCTACGTCGCACCGTTCAAGCGCGCGGCGAAGCAGCAGCGCGCGGCGTCCTGACCCTTACGCGACCGACCGTGATGAATTCTCCCGAAGCTTTCGTTTCCGCCTGCCGCGACGCGATCGGCGCCGCATACGTGCTGACCGATCCGCACGACACCGAACCGTTCCTGACCGACTGGCGCCGCCGCTACAAGGGCACGGCATGCGCGGTGCTGAAGCCGGCCGATACGGCCGAAGTCGCCGCGCTCGTGACGCTCGCGAACACGCATGGCGTCGCGCTCGTGCCGCAGGGCGGCAACACGGGCCTCGCCGGCGGCGCGACGCCCGACGCGAGCGGCAGCCAGGCCGTGCTGAACCTGTCGCGGCTGAACCGCGTGCGCGCGCTCGATCCGCACAACAACACGATCACCGTCGAGGCCGGCGTGATCCTCGCCGACGTACAGGCGCGCGCCCGAGAAGGCGGCCGGCTGTTCGCACTGAGCCTCGCGGCCGAAGGCAGTTGCACGATCGGCGGCAACCTGTCGACCAACGCGGGCGGCACGGCGGTGCTGCGCTACGGCAATGCGCGCGAGCTGTGCCTCGGGCTCGAGGTCGTGACGCCGCAGGGCGAAATCTGGGACGGGCTGCGCGGCCTGCGCAAGGACAACACGGGCTACGACCTGCGCGACCTGTTCATCGGCGCGGAAGGCACGCTCGGGATCATCACGGCCGCCGTGATGAAGCTGCATCCGCTACCGGCCGCGCAGGTCACGGCGCTGGCCGCGCTCGAGTCGCCGCACGCGGCGCTCGATTTCCTCTCGCTCGCGCAGCGCGCGGCCGGGCCGCTGCTGACGGGCTTCGAGCTGATGTCGGATTTCTGCATGCAGCTCGTCGGCAAGCACTATCCGCAACTGCGCTACCCGTTCGAGCGCACGCATGCGCAGACGGTGCTGCTCGAACTGTCGGACAACGAAAGCGAAACGCATGCGCGCGCACTGTTCGAAAAGCTGATGGAAGAAGCATTCGAGGCGGGGCTCGTGGTCGACGCGGTAGTCGCGGAAAACCTCGCGCAGTCGCGCGCGTTCTGGGATTTGCGCGAGCACATCCCGCTCGCGCAGGCCGACGAAGGACTCAACATCAAGCACGACATCGCGGTGCCGATCTCGTCGATCGCCCGCTTCATCGACGAAACCGACGCGGCGATCCAGCAGGCCGCGCCGGGCGCGCGGATGGTCACGTTCGGCCACCTCGGCGACGGCAACCTGCACTACAACGTGCAGACGCCCGAAGGCGGCGACCCGAAGGCGTTCCTCGCCGAATTCCAGGCGCCGATCAACCGCGTCGTCTACGACAACGTGCACCGTCACCACGGCACGATCAGCGCGGAGCACGGGATCGGCCAGTTGAAGATCGACGATGCGCAGCGCTACAAGTCGCCGGTCGAAACGACGCTCATGCGTACGCTGAAGACCGCGCTCGATCCGCGCGGCCTGATGAATCCCGGCAAGGTCCTGCGCTGAAGCCCCTCACCCCGGAGCGATGCCCGTGAAAATCCGCGTCCTGTCCGACCTGCATCTCGAAAGCAACCAGCCCGATACGATCGCGCATGCCGACGCGGATCTCGTCGTGCTGGCCGGCGACATCCACAATCACGCGGAAGGCCTGCGCTGGGCCGCCGAGACGTTCGATCCCGGCGTGCCGGTGGTGTACGTGCCGGGCAACCACGAGTACTACGACGGGGAATTCGGCGCGCTCGAAACGGCGATGCGCGACGCCGCGCACACGATCGACCACGTGCATTATCTGAACAACGGCGTGTACGTCGATCCGCAGGAGCGCTTTCGCGTGCTCGGCACGACGCTGTGGACCGATTTCTCGCTGTTCGGCGCCGACGCCGCGAGCATCGCGCGCTCGATCGAGGCCGGCGAGCGCGTGATGCTCGATTTCAAGGGATTGATCCAGGTGACCTGGCCGCACAATGCGGCGCTGCATGCGGGAGGCGAACCCGAGCGGGATTTCACGCCGGCCGACGCGATCGCACTGCACCGGCAAAGCCGAGCGTGGCTGGAAGCGCGGCTCGCGACGCCGTTCGCGGGCAAGACGATCGTCGTCACCCATCACGCGCCGCATCTGCGCTCGCTGGCGGAGCGCTATGCGGAAGACCTCGCGTCGGCGGGATTCGTCACGGACATGGCGGAACTCGTGCGGCCGCCCGTGGACCTGTGGATCCACGGCCACACGCATACTTCATTCGATTACGTGACCGACAGCGGCACGCACGTGGTATGCAACCCGCGCGGCTATGTCCACCGGCGCACCGGCGAACTGGAAAATCCCGCGTTCGCGTGGGACAGAGTAGTCGAGCTCGGCTGAGGGCCGGCCCGCGCGGCCGCGCGATGCGGCCCCTCTCTCCACCCGAACCGGATCAGCGATCGGCGCGGCGCGATGCGTCCGACGACGCGCGCACCCGCACCGGCACCGGCTTCATCCGTGCCTTCATCGCGCGCAGCAGATCGCGCGTCGCCGCGGCGGCGGCAGCCGCACCAAGCAGAACTCCAAGGCCGATCATCAGTTGCGTATCCATTAACGACTCCGGGGGCAGGACATATCTCGATAATTGAAACAGTACCAAACTGTCAGC
Source organism: Burkholderia anthina (assembly GCF_902498995.1). Taxonomy (GTDB): domain Bacteria; phylum Pseudomonadota; class Gammaproteobacteria; order Burkholderiales; family Burkholderiaceae; genus Burkholderia; species Burkholderia anthina. The sequence goes on along the minus strand of NZ_CABVLY010000003.1, from coordinate 421,207 downwards.
GGCCCGTTGGTAAAAAAATGTTGCGCGAACGACAAATCCCGTCAGATTGCGCGCGAGCGCGCTGTCATGTCGCAGCCGTGAACTGCGCGAGCGCGGCTTCGTCGGCTTCCAGCGTCGCCGGCAGTTCGTCGCGCAGGAAATCGACCCAGGTGCGAATTTTCGCGTCGAGGTACTGGCGCGACGGATACAGCGCGTAGATATTCATCACGTGCGACCGGTATTCCGGCATCACGCGCACGATCTGCCCGCTGCGCAGCCCGCCGATCGCCGAATAGAGCGGCAGCCCGCCGATCCCCATCCCTTCGCGCACGGCCACCGCGAGCGCCTCGGCGACGTTGACGCGGAACGGCGGCGCCGTGATCGGAATCACCTCGTCGCCGCGCGGCCCGGACAGCGACCACTCGTCGAAGTGAAAGCCCGGCGCGACCATCCCGAGACACACGTGCTGTTCGAGATCGGCCGGCGTGTGCGGCGCGCCGTGGGCGTCGACGTAGCCGGGCGACGCGCACACGACGCTGTAGCTCTCGCCGAGCCGCTGCGACACGAGCCCCGAATCGGGCAGGTCGCGGCCGACGACGATCGCGACGTCGTAGCCCTCGTCGAGGAGATCCGGCATCCGCTGCGCGAGCGTCAGTTCGACGTGCACCTCGGGGTAGCGCTGCCGGTAGCGCGCGATGGCCGGCACCAGATAGTGCTGCCCCAGGCTCGTGAAGCAGTGGACCTTCAGCTTGCCCGACGGACGCGCGTGCGCGTCGCCCGCTTCGGCTTCGGCCTGGTCGACGTACGCGAGGATCTGCTCGCAGCGCTGCAGATAGCGCTCGCCCGCTTCGGTCAGTGCGATCCGGCGTGTCGTCCGGTTGAGCAGACGCGTGCGCAGGTGCGCTTCGAGGTCCGACACGGCGCGCGATGCGTAGGCGGTGGTCGAATTCATCTGCTGGGCCGCCGCGGTGAAGCTTCCCGCGTCGACCACGCGGACGAATACCCGCATGTTTTGTAACGTATCCATCCCATTACCCGTTTGAATCCGGAGGGATTGTTGCACACAGGCCAACCAATATTATCTCAGGATTCGTAAAAATGACTTGCACCGTTGTCCATTTATTCAGGAATCACTGAAAAATATAATCGCATCCGACTCATCTATATCCGAAAGGGAGAAAATCGTGCAGTTTCCGGCAACAAAAGGGACGCTGGCACTGGCGGTTCTTGCAGTCTCATTAATAATGGCCGGATGCGCGAGCATGGGCGACAACAAACCGCAGTCCACGCGTGTCGAAGCGAACGCGCTCGACGCCGGCGCTGCGATCCGTGCAGCCAACCGCGATGCCGGCTGGCCCGCGTCGGACTGGTGGCGCGCGTACAACGATCAGCAGCTCGACACGTGGATCGCCGCCGCGCAGGCCGGCAACCCGACGCTCGCGGCCGCCGAGGCCCGCGTGCGCGAGGCGCAGGCGATGGCACGCGTGGCACGTTCGGCCGAACTGCCGCAAATCAACGGCAACCTGTCGCTGATGCGCCAGCACTGGCCCGACAACGTCTACTACGGCCCCGGCCCGCTCGCCGACACCGATACCTGGAACAACACCGGCTCGCTCGGCCTGTCGTACCACCTCGACCTGTGGGGCAAGGACAAGAACGCGACCGAGCGCGCGCTCGACACCGCGCACGCGAGCGCCGCCGACGCACGGGCCGCGAAGCTCGAACTCGAGGTCAACGTCGTGCGCGCGTATGTCGGCATGTCGATGAACTACGCGCTGCTCGACCTCGCCCACGAAACGTACGAACGCCAGCACGCGCTGGCCGATCTCGCGCGCAAGCGCCTGCAGGCTGGACTCGGCACGCAGCTCGAAGTCAGCCAGGCGGAATCGACGCTGCCCGACTACGAACGCCAGATCGACAGCTATGAAGAAGCGATCCAGCTCGCCCGCCACCAGCTCGCCGCGCTCGCGGGCAAGGGCCCGGGCGCCGGCGACACGATCAAGCGGCCGAGCCTGTCGCTCGACGCGCCGGCCGGCCTGCCGTCCGCGATGCCGGCCGACCTGCTCGGCCGCCGCCCCGACGTGGTCGCGGCCCGCTGGACGGTCGACGCGCAGGCACGCGGCATCGACGTCGCGAAAGCCGCGTTCTACCCGAACATCGACCTGCTCGCGACGGTTGGCGGCTTCGGCGTGACCGCGCCGTTCACCGACTTCCTGCGCGCGATGAACGGCGGCTGGACGGCCGGCCCGGCGCTGTCGCTGCCCATCTTCGACGGCGGTCGCCTGCGTGCGCAACTCGGCGCGGCCGACGCCGGCTACGACCAGGCGGTCGAGCGCTACAACCAGACGGTCGTCGGCGCGCTCAAGGACATCGCCGACCAGGTCGTGCGGATCCGTTCGCTCGATACGCAGAAGAAAGACGCCGCGCGCTCGGTCGCCGCCAACGATCGCAGCTACCAGCTGTCGCGCGAAGGCTTCCGCCGTGGCCTGACCGATTACGTGAACGTGCTGATCGCGCAACAGCAACTGCTGCGCGCGCAGGAGACGGCCGCCCGCATCGATGCGGAACGCCTCGCCGCGCACGCGCAGCTGATGGCCGCGCTCGGCGGCGGTGTCGAAACGGACACCGACGTGCGAGGCGGCCGTCCGCCGCACGACGCATCCGCCGCGGCGCCGGCCGCCGCGTCGGGGGCCAAGCCCGTCGCGGCCGTCGCCCGGCCCGCACAGGTGGCGACGGCCGGTGCGTCCGACACGCCGGCCGCACGGTAACCCGGAGCGACCGCCATGTCAGCCTCCTCCCCCGCTTCCACGCACGCCGGCGGCCTCGCGGCCTGGTACGCCGCGTTCGACGACTGGGCCCGCACCGACGGCGCCGCGTGGCTCTATCTGTTCAAGGCGCTGCTCGCCGCGTTCATCTCGATCGGCGTGTCGATGCGGCTCGACCTGCCGGCGCCGAAGACGGCGATGACCACGGTATTCATCGTGATGCAGCCGCAAAGCGGCGCCGTGCTCGCGAAAAGCTTCTACCGGGTCGCCGGCACGATCTTCGGGCTCATCGCGACCCTGACGTTCGTCGGCCTGTTTCCGCAACAGCCGCAGCTGTTCCTGCTCGCGGTCGCGCTGTGGGTCGCACTCTGCACGGCCGGCGCCGCGCGCAACCGCAATTTCCGCAGCTACGGCTTCCTGCTCGCGGGCTACACGACCGCGCTGATCGGCCTGCCGGCATCGCAGCATCCGGACGGCGCCTTCATGAGCGCGATGACGCGGGTCGCCGAAATCATGGTCGGGATCGTGTCGGCGGGCGTGGTCAGCGCGCTGGTGTTTCCGCAGTACACCGGCGAGCAGATGCGCACGACGGTGCGCAAGCGCTTCGTCAGCTTCGTCGACTACGTCGCGGCGGCACTGTCGGGCAAGCTCGACCGCGCGCACATCGAATCCATCCACACGCGCTTCGTCGCGGACGTGGTCGGCTTCGAAGCGGCGCGCAGCATGGCCGTGTTCGAGGATCCGGACACGCGCATGCGCGGCGGCCGCCTCGCGCGGCTGAACAGCGAGTTCATGAGCGTATCGAGCCGCTTCCATGCGCTGCACCAGTTGATGAACCGGTTGCGCGCGGCCGGCGCCCAGGCCGCGATCGACGCGATCGAGCCGTACTTCCGCGAAATCGCGCCGCTGCTCACGCGCCACGGCGAACCCGTGCGTACGTCGGCCGACGCGGCACTCGCGGCCGAGCAACTGCTCGCCTGGCGCGACGCACTGCCGCGCCGCATCCGTGCGACGCGCGCAACGCTCGAAACGCAGCCGGATTTCCCGCTGCTCGATTTCGACACGGCGTCGGAGCTGCTGTACCGCTTCATCACCGACCTGCACGAATACGCGGCGACCTACGCGTCGCTGTCGACCGCGACGCACGAGCGCGAACGCTGGATCGAGCGCTACGAGCCGCGCACCAACGTGACGGCGATGGTGATCGCGGCGATTCGCACCGCGACCGTGATCCTCGTGCTCGGCTGGTTCTGGATCGAGACCGCGTGGCCGAGCGGCGTCACGCTGACGCTGACGGCGGCGGCCACCTGCGCGCTCGCGTCGTCGACGCCGCGCCCGACCGCGATGTCCGCGCAGATGGGCATGGGCACGGCGCTGGCCGTCTGCACGGGCTTCCTGCTGACGTTCGGCATCTACCCGCACATCGACGGCTTCCCGCTGCTGTGCGTGGCCCTGGCCCCGCTGCTCGCGATCGGCATCTTCATGACGCTGAAGCCGAAGCTCGCGGGCTACGGGATGGGCTACCTGATCTTCTTCTGTTTCCTCGCGGGCCCGGACAGCATCACGCACTACGATCCGACGAGCTTCATGAACGATGCGCTCGCGCTGGTGCTGTCGATGCTGGTGTCGGCGATCGCGTTCGCGGTGCTGTTCCCGCCGACCGCGCCGTGGCTGAAGAAGCGCCTGTTCGCCGACCTGCGTCACCAGGTGGTCGCGGCCTGCCACGTGCGGCTGGCCGGCTTGCGTACGCGCTTCGAGAGCGGCGCGCGCGACCTGATGTATCAGGCGCACACGCTGTCGGCCGACCAGCCCGACGTGCAGCGCGACGCGCTGCGCTGGATGTTCGCGGTGCTCGAAACGGGCAACGCGGCACTCGATCTGCGTCACGAACTGGCGACGCTGCCGTCCGACCCGCGCTATGCGCCGGCGACGCCGTGGCGACGCGCGATCGAGACGCTGCGCACCGCGCTGTCCGAGCTGTTCGGCAAGCCGAACGCCGAGCGCTTCGACGCGACGCTCGCCGCCGTCAATGCCGCGATCGATGCAACCCGGCAGACGCTCGACGCGTTCACGCCGGCGCGCGAGGAGCGCCACCGGCTGCAGCGCATCCTGAGCAATCTGCATTTCGTGCGCACGGCGCTGCTCGATCCGGAATCGCCGCTCGAGCCGCTCAACCGCAACCGCCCCGTGCGTCCCCAACCAGGAGCCTCGTCATGATGCCGCGTGAAATCGCCATTCTCGATGCCTACATGCCCACGGTGGTGCTGATGTTCGTCCTGGGCGCGCTCGCGACCTGGGCCGTCGACCGCCTGCTCGCCTATACGGGCCTCTATCGTCTCGTCTGGCACCCGTCGCTGTTTCGCGCGTGCCTTCTCGTCTGCATTTGCGGCGGACTGAGTCTTGCCGTTTACCGTTGATTCCGAACCACCATGATTCTCAGAAAACTCTTCGGCTTCGTCGCGACCGCCGTCATCCTTCTCGTCGCGATCCTGATCGGGCGCTCGCTGTGGGTGCACTACATGGACGATCCGTGGACGCGCGACGGGCGCGTCCGTGCCGAGATCGTCAACGTCGCGCCGGACGTGTCGGGCGCGATCGTCGACCTGCCCGTGCATGACAACCAGCTCGTGAAAAAAGGCGACCTGATCATGCAGATCGACCCGTCGCACTACCAGATCGCGGTCGAACAGGCGCAGGCGGCGGTTGCCGCCCGCCGCGCGGAACTGCAGATGCGCCGCGACGACGCGGCCCGCCGCGCGGACCTCGATGCCCTCGTCGTGTCGAAGGAAAACCGCGAGAACGCGGCGCACAGCGCATCGAGCGCGGATGCGCAGTACCAGCAGGCCATCGCCGCGCTCGACGCCGCGAAGCTCAATCTCGAACGCACGCGCGTGGTCGCGCCGGTCGACGGCTACATCACGAACCTGCAGACGTTCAAGGGCAACTACGCGGTGGCCGGCCAGGCGAAGCTCGCGATCGTCGACAGCCATTCGTTCTGGGTCTACGGCTACTTCGAGGAAACCAAGCTGCCGCGCGTGAAGGTCGGCGCACCGGCCGAAATGCGGCTGATGAGCGGCGGCGTGATGAAGGGCCACGTCGAGAGCATCTCGCGCGGCATCTACGATCGCGACAACCCGCAAAGCCGCGACCTCGTCGCCGACGTGAACCCGACCTTCAACTGGGTACGCCTCGCGCAGCGCGTGCCGGTGCGCATCAAGATCGACGAAGTGCCGGCCGACGTGGTGCTGTCGGCGGGCACGACCTGCACGGTCATCATCGATCCGGACAAGCAGAAGAAGTCGTAATGACGTTTCGCGCCGGGCGGCACCCCGCCCGGCCGCATCATTCCCAGAAGAACCGGTAAGGCAGGAACGGCGACGGGCCGAGCCCGTATTCGCCGAGCATGTTGCGCAATCGCATCGCGAAGCCGATTGCGCCGATCACGGCCAGCGAGACGATCACGTGGCCGCGCCGCACGCCCGGCATGCGCTGCAGCGGCACGAACTGGCAGCCCATCGCGAACAGCACGAGCCACTGGAAACGCAGCCCCGCGTAGCTCACGCGCGCGAGCGCGAAGCTCGCGATCTCGCAGACGAACAGGAACACGAGCGTGCGCGGCATGCGCGCGAGCAGCATCCAGCCGGCCGCGAGCGTCAGCAACGCCAGCACGAGCGGCGCGCTGCCCGACATCTGCGCGGGCGGCGTGAACGCCGCGTAGAGACCGACCTTCGCGAGCAGCGCCTCGTGATGCATCGCGAACAGCACGCCGCCGATCGCAACGGCCAGCCCCGCATAGCGCAGCAGGCGCAGTCGCCCGACCTGCAGCAGCACGACCAGCAGCGCCGCCGACACATGCATGCCGGCCGCCGCCACCGCGAACGCGATCGATTCGCCACGCCGCCGGCGCGACCACGCGTCCGACGCGAGCTTCGCCGCGCAGAACGCGACCCCATAGCGCAGGCCGCTCATCGCCATGTCGTAGAAGAACAGCGGAAAGATCAGCGTGGCGAATACGCAAGCGTCCTCGGTACTGCGACCGAACGCGGCGACGCACGCGATCACGATCAGCAGCGACAGGATCGCCGTCGCGACGCGCGGATCGTGACCGAGCCATTCGAGTGCGCGCATGAGCCAGACGAAGCCCGGTTCGAGCGTGCGCGGCACGACCTTCAGGTTGCCGCTCCAGATGCCGGCGATGATGTCCTGGTAGATCGCGGTGTCGGTACCGGTGCGGCCGCGCAGCACGGCAAACGTGGCGGCCGGTGCAATGCCGGCCGCAAGCCACCGCCACGCGGCGACGCGCGCGCGCATGCCGATCGCGGCGGACGCGAGCATGCCCAGATACCCAATGAAGTAAATCGTCGTTGTCATTGTTATGACCCGCTCGACGTGCCGGTGCGCACGCGCGGCGAGTTCTGGCCCCCAATCGTATGAAGGCGAATTGTAAGGGATTGCGTGCGGACCGGCAGCCGGGTTTGTCACCAATCGACAACAACCCGACCGCCTGCACCTGTCGCAGCCGGCCCGGCCGCGACGGGGTGAAACTCAGGCCGCGACGTGAAAGCGCCCGACCAGCGACTTGAGCGCCTGCGCCTGCTCGTCGAGCGCGTTCGCGGCGGCGGCAGCCTGCTCGACGAGTGCCGCGTTCTGCTGCGTGCCGGCGTCCATCTGCGTGACCGCGCGGCCGATCTCTTCGATCCCGGCGCGCTGCTCGTCCGACGCCGCGGAAATCTCGCCGATGATGTCGGTCACGCGCTTGACCGCGCGCACCACGTCGCCCATCGTGCGGCCCGCATCGTGCGCGAGCGTCGCGCCGTTCGCGACGCGCTCGACCGACGCGCCGATCAGCGAGCGGATCTCCTTCGCCGCGGTGGCCGCGCGCTGCGCGAGCAGCCGCACCTCGCCCGCGACCACCGAAAACCCGCGCCCCTGTTCGCCCGCCCGCGCCGCCTCGACCGCCGCGTTCAACGCGAGAATGTTGGTCTGGAACGCGATCCCTTCGATCGTACCGATGATGTCGCGAATGTTCTTCGCGCTGTCGTCGATCTCGCTCATCGTCGCGACCACGCGCCCGACGACTGCGCCGCCCGCCTCCGCGACGGCCGACGCGTTGGCCGCGAGCGCACTCGCCTGCCGCGCGTTCTCGGCGTTCTGACGCACGGTCGACGTGAGCGCTTCCATGCTGGCCGCAGTGCGCTCGAGCGCGACGGCCTGCTGCTCGGTGCGTCGCGACAGGTCGAGGTTGCCGGTCGAAATCTCGCCGGACGCCGCCGCGATCGCCTCGGCGCTGACGGCGATCTCGCGCACGGTCGCGGCCAGCCCGGTCTGCATGTCGGCCAGCGCGCGCACCATGCTGTCGCGGTCGCGCCGGCCGAGCGCGATCGATCGCGTGAGGTCGCCGCGCGCGATGTCGGCGGCAATCGCCTTCGCGTACGCGGGCTCGCCGCCGAGCTGCGACGCGAGGCGGCGCACGACCCGTTCGGCGATCGCGATCGCGAGCACGATCAGCGCGGCCGTCATCGCCGCGATCATCGCGAACGACGACGAGAAGATCGTCGCGGACGCATCGAGCGTCGCCTTCGACTTCGCGCCGCGCGTCTTCACGAGCTCGGCGACGAGCTTTTCGAGCTTGCCGGTTTCGACCAGCAGCGACACGTCCTGCGTGCCGACCTGCCAGTTCATCTGCGACAGGTCGAGCGGCTGCGCCTGCACGAGCGCGACGAAATCGCGCAGATGGCCGCTCCACGTGCCGACCGCCGTCGAGAATGCGCGCAAGCGCGCGGAATCGCCCGCGTCGGCCGGATCCGCATAACGCTGCAGCGTGCCGAGCGCGCTGCCGATCGACGTCAGCCCCGCGCCGACTTCGGCGCCCAGTTCGTCGCGCTCGCGCGCGGTCGTCGCGGTCAGCAGCATCTTCTGTGCACGGCTCGCGCGCAGCATCTCGGCGCGCACCTCCTCCGCCGCACGGCTCGCGACATGCCCCTGCTCGTAGACCGACGCGATCGATGCGTTCAGCCGGCTGATCTGCCACAGCGAAAACACGCCGATCGCGAGCGTGCCGGCCAGCAGGATCGCGAACGCGGCGCGCAACGTCGCCTTGACGGTCCACGGCCGGCGTTCGCGCCGCGCCGCGCGCGCACGTCGTGTGGCGGGCTTCGCGGTTGCGTCGGCTGCGACGCCTGCCGCACCTGGCTGTGGCTGCAATGATGCTGCTTTCATCGATATATCCCCGTATTGATCACGCCGCCGGAAAGGTTGGTTCCGGCGGCCGGCGACCCGGCGGCCGGCGGCCCGGCGACGGCCCGCCATGCCACGCATCCTGCGCCGGTCCGGCTCGTGGCCGATCCCGGCGCGGCGCGCCCGTGTTGTCGTTGTGTCGTTCTACGGCCGCCGTCGGTGTTCCTTGAGTCCGGGCAAACACCCATTCGCCCGTGATGACGCCTCGCGGCCGGCCGACAGGACGCACCGCCGGCGTGATATCCGGACAAAAAAGGGAACGATGGCCGATCCGCCATGCTTCTGCTCGCGAGCAATGTCCGAATTGCGATAAAAGTTGGCCTGACATTCACGATGCGCCACATTACACTTCTTTGACGCAACAACGATTCAAACGCGCCGATCCCCATCAGAGCGCGTCCCGCCACCTCAACTCGCTCAGCTCACATGGAAACCAGCCTCGATACGGGCACCGCCGGCGCTGCCGCCGCGGCCCAGCCGTCTGCTCCACCCGCCCCGCGCACCGTTTATCCGGTGCTCGGCGCGATCAGCTTCTCGCACATGCTCAACGACATGATCCAGTCGTTGATCCTCGCGATCTATCCGATGCTCAAGAGCCAGTTCGCGCTGTCGTTCGCGCAGATCGGCCTGATCACGCTGACCTACCAGATCACCGCGTCGCTGCTGCAGCCGCTCATCGGCCTCTATACCGACAAGCGCCCGAAGCCGTATTCGCTGCCGGTCGGAATGGGCTTCACGCTCGCGGGGCTGCTGCTGATGTCGGCCGCGCAGAACTTCCCGACGCTGCTGGTGGCGGCGGCGCTCGTCGGCTGCGGCTCGTCGGTGTTCCATCCGGAGTCGTCGCGGGTCGCGCGGATGGCGTCGGGCGGCCAGCACGGGCTCGCGCAGTCGCTGTTCCAGGTCGGCGGCAACGCCGGCTCCGCGCTCGGGCCGCTGCTCGCCGCGCTGGTGATCATTCCGCACGGCCAGCACAGCATCGCGTGGTTCTCGGCGGCGGCGCTGGTCGCGATGGTCGTGCTCACGCAGATCGGCCACTGGTACAAGAAGCACCCGTCGATGAAGAAGAAGGCCGCGCCGGCCGGCCATCCGACGCTGTCGCAGGGCCGCGTGCTCGCCGCGATCGGCGTGCTGGTGCTGCTGGTGTTCTCGAAGTACTTCTACCTCGCGAGCATCAACAGCTATTTCACGTTCTATCTGATCGACAAGTTCCACCTGTCGGTGCAGGCCGCGCAGATCCACCTGTTCGTGTTTCTCGCGGCCGTGGCGGCCGGCACGCTGATCGGCGGCCCGGTCGGCGACCGGATCGGCCGCAAGTACGTGATCTGGGTGTCGATCCTCGGCGTCGCGCCGTTCACGATGCTGCTGCCGTATGCGAACCTGTTCTGGACGAGCGTGCTCTCCGTGATCATCGGCGTCGTGCTGGCGTCGGCGTTCGCCGCGATCCTCGTCTATGCGACGGAGCTGATGCCCGGCAAGGTCGGGATGGTCGCGGGCCTGTTCTTCGGCTTCGCGTTCGGGCTGGGCGGCGTCGGTGCGGCCGTGCTCGGCCAGCTCGCGGACGCGACGAGCATCACGTTCGTCTACAAGGTGTGCTCGTTCCTGCCGCTGATCGGCGTGCTGACGGTGCTCCTGCCGAACCTCGAAAGCAGCCGGCGCAAGCAGGCATGACGAAGCGGCCGCGGCGTGCGCGCCGCGGCCGGTCGATCGTCTCGAAGGGAAAGTACGACGGCGGCTTCAGGCCGCCGTCGTCGCATGCAGCGTCAGGAACCGCTTGAGGATGCCGGACGAATAGCGGCTCGCGATCGCCGACAGGAAGTGCGAGAACGACTGCGTCGCGTGATCGTCGGCCGTATCGGAAATCGCGCGCACCAGCGCGAACGGCACGTCGTGCTCGGCGCACACCTGTGCGATCGCCGCGCCTTCCATCTCGACCGCGAGTGCGTCCGGCAGCGCGTCGCGCAGCGTGACGACCTCGTGCTCGCTCGACACGAAGCGGTCGCCGCTGATGATCAGCCCGCCGTGCAGCGTCGCGCCGGCCAGACCGAAACGCTCGGCGAACTGCGCGCCCTCTTCCGCGACGAACAGCGTGCACGCGGCCTTCAGGCGAGCCGTGAGTGCCGCGTCGGTCGCGAACCGCGTGATGCCGAGCAGCGGCACTTCGTAGCGCGGAAACAGCGGCGACGCGTCGAGATCGTGCTGCAGCAGCGTATCGGCCACGACGACGTCGCCGACGCGCACCGTGCGCGACACGCCGCCGGCCACGCCGGTGAACACGACGCCCGACACGCCGAATACGTGGATCAGCGCGCTGACCGTCGCGGCGGCCGCGACCTTGCCGACCCGTGCGAGCGTGACGATGCAGGCCGCGCCGTGCACGGTGCCGACGTGGTAATCGCGGCGGCCGAGCGTGACCGTCCGCATCGCGCCCTCGGCGCGCATCGCGGCGATCAGGTCGCCGAGTTCCTCGGGCAGCGCGGCCAGAATGCCGAGCGGGCGCGTCGAAACCGTTTCAACCCTGTCGAGGCCCGTCATTCCACCGCCTGCAGTTTCGCGACCGCGAGCGCGAGCCACTTCTCGCCGTGCCGCTTGAACTTCACCTGCGCCTTCGCATCGGTGCCGTTGCCTTCGAGCGCGGTGACGGTGCCTTCGCCGAACTTGGTATGGAACACCTGCTGGCCAACCCGGAAACCGGTGTCGGCCGCACGCTGCTTGTTCGCGAACGCCGGCAGCGGCGCGGACACCGCCGCGTCGACGATCTGCTCGCGATTGCCGCCGCCCGGCCGCGAGAACCAGTCGCGCCCCCAGCCGGCGTTGTCCGAGCGGCCGCCCCAGCGCGAGCCGGCCTCGACCTTCGGCGTGAGCCACTTCAGCACGTGCTCGGGCAATTCGTCGAAGAAGCGCGAGCGCACGTTGTAGCGCGTCTGGCCGTGCAGCATCCGGCTCTGCGCGAACGACAGGTAGAGCCGCTCCTTCGCGCGCGTGATCGCGACGTACATCAGCCGGCGCTCTTCCTCGAGGCCGTCCGATTCGAGCACGCTGTTCTCGTGCGGGAACAATCCCTCCTCCAGACCGGTGATGAACACGGCCGAGAATTCGAGACCCTTCGCCGCGTGCACCGTCATCAACTGCACGGCGTCCTGGCCGGCCTGCGCCTGGTTGTCGCCCGCTTCCAGCGATGCGTGCGACAGGAAGCCCGCGAGCGGCGTCATCGTATCGGGGTTCTGCGCGGGGTCGCCGAGCGGCGCCGCATCGAGCACGTCGACCGTCGGCTCGTTCGCGTCGACGCCCAGCTCCGGCGCCGCGATCGCGCCCGCGTGCAGCGGAATCGAGCGGGCCGGCGCGTCGAGCCCGTAACCTTGCTCGCTGACGAACGCGGTGGCCGCGTTCACGAGTTCCTGCAAGTTCTCGAGGCGGTCCTGGCCTTCGCGCTCGCCCTGGTAGAAATCGGCGAGGCCGCTCGCGCGCACCACGTATTCGACCGTCTCGGGCAGGCTCATCTGCTGCGTCTCGGCACGCATCTTCGCGATCAGCGTCGCGAACGCGCCGAGGCTCGAGCCGGCCTTGCCCGTCACGTACGGAATCGCGGCGGCCATCGCGCAGTCGTACAGCCGCGCGGCGTCCGCGAGCTGCTCGATCGAGCGCGCGCCGATCCCGCGCGTCGGGAAGTTCACGACGCGCACGAACGCGGTGTCGTCGTTCGGGTTGTCGATCAGGCGCAGGTACGCGAGCGCATGCTTCACTTCCTGGCGCTCGAAGAAGCGCAGGCCGCCGTACACGCGGTACGGAATGCCCGACGTCATCAGCGTGTGCTCGATCGCGCGCGACTGCGCGTTGCTGCGATACAGGACGGCGACTTCGCTGCGCGACATCCCGGTGTTGATCAGCGAGCGGATCTCCTCGACGATCCAGCCGGCTTCCTGCGAATCGGTGCTCGCCTCGTACACGCGCACGGGCTCGCCGTGGCCCGCGTCGGTGCGCAGGTTCTTGCCGAGGCGGTGCGCGTTGTTCGAGATCAGCTGGTTCGCCGCGTCGAGGATGTTGCCGTGCGACCGGTAGTTCTGCTCGAGCTTGATCAGGTTGCGCACGCGGAATTCGTCTTCGAAGTCGCGCATGTTGCCGACGTTCGCGCCGCGGAACGCGTAGATCGACTGGTCGTCGTCGCCGACCGCGAAGATCGCGTTCTGGCCGCCCGCGAGCATCTTGAGCCACGCGTACTGCAGCTTGTTGGTGTCCTGGAACTCGTCGACGAGGATGTGCTTGAAGCGCGCCTGGTAGTGCGCGCGCAGCGGCGCGTTGTACGCGAGCAGCTCGTAGCAGCGCAGCAGCAGCTCGGGGAAGTCGACGACGCCCTCGCGCTGGCACTGCTGGTCGTACGCCTGGTACAGCTCGACGAACTTGCGGTTGAAGTTGTCGGACGCGTCGACCTTGTCGGGACGCAGCCCCTGCTCCTTCGCGTTGTTGATGAAGTACTGGACGTTCTTCGGCGGATACTTCTCGTCGTCGACGTTCGCCGCCTTCATCAGCCGCTTGATCGCGGACAACTGGTCGGCCGTGTCGAGGATCTGGAAAGTTTGCGGCAGGCCGGCGTCGCGATAGTGCGCGCGCAACATCCGGTTGCACAGCCCGTGGAACGTGCCGATCCACATCCCGCGCGTGTCGATCGGCATCATCGCCGACAGGCGCGCCATCATCTCGCGCGCGGCCTTGTTCGTGAAGGTGACGGCGAGCACGGTGGGCGGCGACGCATAGCCCTGCTGGATCAGCCACGCGATGCGCGTGATCAGCACGCGGGTCTTGCCGCTGCCCGCCCCCGCAAGGATCAGCGCCGGTTCGTTCGGCAACGTGACGGCGGCGTATTGTTCAGGGTTCAGATTGGCGAGCAGATCGGGCATGGAGCGGCGGCGGGCGTGCGAGAAAAAATGCGGACCCGCCATTATAAGTCGGCCGCGCGCTGCCGTTTCCGATCCGTTCGGCCGGCGCCGCGACCGTGCGTGCGCCGCGCTCGGACCGCATCGCGGCGAGCCCGCACGGGCCGGGCGATGGCTGGTCGATGTGCATCCATTTATAATTGTCGGATTCGGCATCCAATTCACGCATTTTTCGGCAGATTCCCAACCATGAGCGACAGCACGCTTGCGAAGAGTTTCGAACCCCACACCATCGAGTCCCAATGGGGGCCGGAGTGGGAAAAACGCGGCCATGCCGCCCCGGCATTCGATCCGGCGCGCCCCGATTTCGCGATCCAGCTGCCGCCGCCGAACGTCACCGGCACGCTGCACATGGGCCACGCGTTCAACCAGACGATCATGGACGGCCTCGCCCGCTACCACCGGATGCTCGGCGAGAACACGCTGTGGGTGCCCGGCACCGACCACGCGGGGATCGCGACGCAGATCGTCGTCGAGCGCCAGCTCGATGCGCAGGGCGTGTCGCGCCACGACCTCGGCCGCGAGAAGTTCGTCGAACGCGTGTGGGAGTGGAAGCAGAAGTCCGGCTCGACGATCACCGGCCAGGTGCGCCGTCTCGGCGCGTCGACCGACTGGTCGCGCGAATATTTCACGATGGACGACAAGATGTCGGCCGCCGTGCGCGACGTGTTCGTCACGCTCCATGAACAGGGGCTGATCTACCGCGGCAAGCGCCTCGTGAACTGGGATCCGGTGCTGCTCACCGCGGTGTCGGACCTCGAAGTGGTGAGCGAAGAGGAAAACGGCCACCTGTGGCACATCCGCTACCCGCTCGTCGACGGTTCGGGCTCGCTGACGGTTGCGACCACCCGCCCGGAGACGATGCTCGGCGACGTCGCGCTGATGGTCCACCCGGAAGACGAGCGCTACGCGCACCTGATCGGCAAGCTCGTCACGCTGCCGCTGACGGGCCGCGAGATCCCGGTGATCGCCGACGACTACGTCGACCGCGAGTTCGGCACGGGCGTCGTGAAGGTCACGCCCGCGCACGACTTCAACGACTACCAGGTCGGCCTGCGCCACAAACTCGCGCCGATCGAGATCCTGACGCTCGACGCGAAGATCAACGACAACGGCCCCGAGCAGTATCGCGGCCTCGACCGCTTCGACGCGCGCCGTGCGATCGTCGCCGACCTCGATGCGCTGGGCTTCCTCGACTCCGTGAAGCCGCACAAGCTGATGGTGCCGCGCGGCGACCGCACGGGCGTCGTGATCGAGCCGCTCCTGACCGACCAGTGGTTCGTCGCGATGACGAAGCCGGCGCCGGAAGGCACGTTCCATCCGGGCAAGTCGATCACCGAGGTATCGCTCGACGTCGTGCGCGACGGCCAGATCAAGTTCGTGCCGGAAAACTGGACGACCACCTACTACCAGTGGCTCGAGAACATCCAGGACTGGTGCATCTCGCGCCAGCTGTGGTGGGGTCACCAGATTCCCGCGTGGTACGGCGAGAACGGCGAGGTGTTCGTCGCGCGCAGCGAAGAAGACGCCCGCGCGAAGGCCGACGCGCAAGGCTACACGGGTGCGCTCAAGCGTGACGAAGACGTGCTCGACACGTGGTTCTCGTCGGCGCTGGTGCCGTTCTCGTCGCTCGGCTGGCCGAACGAAACGCCCGAACTGAAGCACTTCCTGCCGTCGTCGGTGCTCGTCACCGGCTTCGACATCATCTTCTTCTGGGTCGCCCGGATGGTAATGATGACGACGCACTTCACGGGCAAGGTGCCGTTCCACACCGTGTACATGCACGGCCTCGTGCGCGATGCCGAAGGCCAGAAGATGTCGAAGAGCAAGGGCAACACGCTCGATCCGATCGACATCGTCGACGGCGTCGACCTCGAGACGCTGGTCGCGAAGCGCACCACCGGCCTGATGAACCCGAAGCAGGCGGCCACCATCGAGAAGAAGACGCGCAAGGAATTCCCGGACGGCATTCCCGCGTTCGGCGCCGACGCGCTGCGCTTCACGATGGCGTCGATGGCGACGCTCGGCCGCAACGTGAACTTCGACCTCGCGCGCTGCGAAGGCTATCGCAACTTCTGCAACAAGCTGTGGAACGCGACGCGCTTCGTGCTGATGAATTGCGAAGGCCACGACTGCGGCAGCGACAAGCCGGAAGTGTGCGGCGCGGGCGACTGCGGCCCGGGCGGCTACCTCGACTTCTCGGCGGCCGATCGCTGGATCGTGTCGCTGCTGCAGCGCACGGAAGCCGACGTCGCGAAGGGTTTCGCCGATTACCGCTTCGACAACATCGCGACCAGCATCTACAAGTTCGTGTGGGACGAGTACTGCGACTGGTACCTCGAACTCGCGAAGGTGCAGATCCAGAACGGCACGCCGGAACAGCAGCGCGCCACGCGCCGCACGCTGCTGCGCGTGCTGGAAACGGTGCTGCGCCTCGCGCACCCGATCATCCCGTTCATCACCGAAGCGCTCTGGCAGAAGGTCGCGCCGCTCGCCGGCCGTTATCCGCCAGGCAAGGCGGAAGGCGAAGCGTCGCTGATGACACAGGCGTATCCGGTCGCGAACCTGCAGAAGATCGACGAGGCGTCCGAACAGTGGGCGGCCGACCTGAAGGCGATCGTCGACGCATGCCGCAACCTGCGCGGCGAGATGAACCTGTCGCCGGCGACCAAGGTGCCGCTGCTCGCGGCCGGCGATGGCGAACGCCTGCGCTCGTTCGCGCCGTACGTCCAGGCCCTCGCCCGCCTGTCGGAAGTGCAGATCCTCGCGGACGAAGCGACGCTCGACAAGGAAGCGCATGGCGCACCGATCGCGATCGTCGGCCCGAACAAGCTGGTGCTGAAGGTCGAAATCGACGTCGCGGCCGAACGCGAGCGCCTGTCGAAGGAAATCGCGCGTCTGACGGGCGAGATCGCGAAGTGCAATGCGAAGCTCGGCAACGAGGCTTTCGTCGCGAAAGCGCCGCCGGCCGTGGTCGAACAGGAGCAAAAGCGCGTCGCCGATTTCCAGAGCACGCTGGACAAGCTGCGCGCGCAGCTCGATCGGTTGCCTGCGTAACAAACGGTAAGGTCATTTGCGTTCACTATAATGGGGACGTGAACATGGACTGTCTGACAAGCCGATTACAGGAATAAAGGTTCGATCATGTTGAAAGTCACCAAGGCGGTATTCCCCGTTGCCGGCCTCGGCACGCGGTTCCTGCCGGCAACGAAGGCGAGCCCGAAGGAAATGCTGCCGGTCGTCGATAAGCCGCTGATCCAGTACGCGGTCGAGGAAGCGATCGCCGCGGGCATCACCGAGATGATCTTCGTGACCGGGCGCAGCAAGCGCGCGATCGAGGATCACTTCGACAAGTCGTACGAGGTCGAGGCTGAACTCGAGGCACGCGGCAAGGAGAAGCTGCTCGAGCTCGTGCGCAGCATCAAGCCGAGCCACGTCGACTGCTTCTACGTCCGTCAGCCCGAAGCGCTGGGCCTCGGCCATGCGGTGCTGTGCGCGGAAAAGCTCGTGGCCGACAACCCGTTCGCGGTGATCCTCGCCGACGACCTGCTCGACGGCAATCCGCCCGTGATGAAGCAGATGGTCGACGTGTTCGACCACTATCACAGCTCGGTGATCGGCGTGGAAGAGATCCCGCCGTCGGAAACGAAGTCGTACGGGATCGTCGACGGCAAGGAGTGGGAAGAGTCGATCGTCAAGATGTCGGCGATCATCGAAAAGCCCGCGCCGGAAGTCGCGCCGTCGAATCTCGGCGTGGTCGGCCGTTACGTGCTCAAGCCGCGGATCTTCGAGCACCTGCGCGCGCTGAAGCCGGGCGCGGGCGGCGAGTTGCAGCTCACCGACGCGATCCAGGCGCTGCTCGCCGACGAGCAGGTGCTGGCCTACAAGTATCAGGGCACGCGCTACGACTGCGGCAGCAAGCTGGGCTACCTGAAGGCGACGGTCGAATTCGCGCTGCGCCACCCGGAAGTCGGCACCGAGTTCGACGCGTACCTGCGCACGCGCGGCAACGGGCAACCGGCCGCCTGAACGCGGCACGGGCCGGCCTCGCCTGCGCGGCGGGCCTGCCCTCGTTCCTGTTACGGCCGCCGCGTCAGTGCGCGGCGGCCGGCTTCACCGAGACGACGCCCGGCATTGCGCCCGCGTCGTCTTTTTTCGTCTTGACCAGCCAGCCGTTGCCCGGCTCGAACGGCACCTTCGCGAGCGCGCTCGTCACGAGCGCCGGCGCGGCCTCCTGCGTGCCCGGTTCGCGGTCGCGCAGCGACGCCGACACGCGATAGACATCGGCCCCCGACTTCGCATCGACGAAACGCAGCGTCAGCACGTGGCGATACACCTTGCCCACGAACGGCAGCGCGAACGGCGCCGGCCCGTCGACGGTCACGCACGCACTGCTCGCGGCGCCGCAGCGCTCGGCGGTGGCCGCGACCGACGCCGGTTGCGTGGCGTATGCGATCGACAGCCGGTAGCGCGCGTCCTTCGTCGACTGCGCGTCGAAGCCGCGGCGCGCGAGCTCATCGCGCACGAGCGTCTCGATCCGCCCGTATTCGGGATCGCCGGCCTGAGCGGCCGTGCGGACGAAATCGTAACCGTGCGCACCGGATGCGAACGCGTTCGGCTGCCCGAGCGCGCTCACGCCGGTCGTGACGCCAGCGCAACCCGTCAACAGCGACGCCGCCAGCGCGGTCGCTGCCCATTCCTTTCTCATGACTTTCCCCAAATGCTGCCGTCGTGCCCGGCCCTGTCAGGCGGACGGCTCGTCGATCGCGGGCAGCGACACCGTCACCGCGGTGCCCACCCCCACTTCGCTGTCGACCGTCACGCTGCCGCCGTGGCGCGTCACGACCGTCTTCACGAACGCCATGCCGAGTCCGGAACCCGAAATCTCGGGCCGCTCGCCGGCATGGAACCGCTTGAAACGCTCGAACAGATGCCGCTGATCTTCCGGCGCAATGCCGTACCCCTGATCGCGAATCGTACAGAACATCCGCTTCGATGCGTGCTCAACCGTCAGCGTACACGTGATCACCGTGTCGGACGGACTGTATTTGACCGCATTGTTCAACACGTTGACGAACGCGCGCGTGATCAGCGAGCGGTCGGCGCGCATCCAGCACATGTCGGTGCCGACGTCGGTATCGATGCGGATGCGCTTGGCCTGCGCCTGCGGCCAGACCTCGTCGCTCGCGTCGATCAGCACGTCCACGAGGCTCGTCGCTTCGAGCTGGTACACCTGCGACTCCGCGCGCGCCAGCTGCACGAACTCGTCGGCAAGCGACAGCGCGCGATGCGCATAGCGCTCGATCCGCGCAAGCAGCTCGCGCATCGTGTCCGATTCGACGCGGTCGCGCTCGATCTCGACCAGCGCGAGGATCGACGACTGCGGCGAGCGCATGTCGTGCGACAGCAGGTGCAGCGCCTCCTCGCGCTGACGCTCGGCCGCGTGCAGTTCCGTCACGTCGACGAGGCCGGCGATCCAGCCCGTCACGCGGCCCTGCGCGTTCGTACACGCGGCGTAGCGTAACAGATGGTCGAGTCCGTCGCGATCGCGCACCTCGATGCCGCGCGCCATCGCGTCGTGTTCGGCCTCGAGCGTCGGGTCGAGCGCGGCCGGCCAGTGCTCGCGGATCGCGACATCGTGCTCGGGGTTGCCGTCGACGGTCTTCATGAAGATCAGCTCGCCGAGCGCCGCGCGCAGCGGCCGCCCTTCCGGCAACGGCAGCGAGAGCCGCGCCCCGTAGCGCTTCGCCGCGTGGTTCGCGATCAGCACGGTACCGGCCAGATCGGTGACGAAGATCGGCTCGGGCATGCTGTCGAGGCTGTCCCACACGAAGCGCTTCATGTCCTGCACGCGCTGCGCGGCCTGCGCCATCAGCGCCATCTGGCGTTCGAGCACGTCGCCGCCGACGCTGCGCGTGCGCGGCGCCTCGGGCAGCAGGTGCGGCTCGTCGGCGAGCCGCTGCAGTTCGCGGCGCAGGTACGACATCGTCATTTCAAGGCGCCGCCAGTTCCAGATCGGGTATACGGCGATCAGCCCGAAGATCGCGGGCGCGGGCGACAGCCACACGCGCGCCTCGAACAGCAACGCCATGCTCGCGACCACGGCCAGCACGGCCAGGCTGAGCGTCAGCAGCAGCGCGCGCCAGGGCGACAGCATCAGGAAACCGCCCAGCAGCACGGCGAGCGGCAGCAGCGACGCGGCAAAGATCCCCGCGCGCGACGCGGGCGAGATCGCGCTGCCGGTCGTCAGCATGTCGAGCACGTTGGCATGGATGTACACGCCGGCGAGCGGGCCGAAATCGCCGGACACCGGCGTCGCGAAGCGGTCGTAGAGCCCGGACGCCGTCACGCCGACGACGACGATCTTGCCGCGCAGCGCGTCGGGTTTCACGCGCCCTTCGAGCACGTCGTCGAACGACAGCGTCGGATACGCCGGCGTATTGCGGCTGAACGGGATCAGGTAACGGCCTTCGCCCGCCGCATCGCGCGACAGGTCGTGCGCGCTCGGGCCCGGCGCGCCGCCAGCCGGATGCAGCCGGCCGGCCTGGATCGCGCGGTACACGGGCACCATCAGTTGCGGCCAGCGCGCGCGGCCGTCGCTTTCGAACAGCGCGACGCTGCGCACGATGCCGTCGGGATCGACTTCGAGATTGATGTGGCCGAGCCCCATCGCACGCGCCGCGAGCTCCGCCACCGGCGGATCGACCGTGCGCGTGCCGTCGGCCTGCTCGGGGCTCAGCAGCACGGGCAGGAAGGTCGGCACGCGGGACATCGCGTCCGCGAACGTGCGGTCTTCGGCCGACGGCTCGGTAAACAGCACGTCGTAGACGACGGCCGCGGGCTGCGCGCGCGCCAGCGTGTCGAGCAGCCGCGCATGAATGCTGCGCGGCCACGGCCAGCGGCCGAGCGCCGACACGCTCTGGTTGTCGATATCGACCACGACGACGTCGGGCGACAGCGGCAGGCTGCGCAGCATCAGCAGCCGGTCGTAGATCAGCCCGTCGACGCTCGACGACATCCGGTCGAGCGCGCACCCGAGAATCACCGCGACGCCGAGGCAGCCGATCGCGATCCACTCGATCAGAAAGCGGCGGCCGAGGCGCCGCCGCGGAGAAACGGAGTCGGGTTTCATGCGTCGCGGATCAGCGCGACAACGTGAACGCGCCGACCGGACTCGTCTTCTGATAGAACTTGCCGCCCTCGAACTCCTCGACCGTCACCGCCCAGTAGTAGTCGCCGGGCGGCAGGTGCGCGATCGTGATCGTGCGTGCCTGCAAGCCGACCTGGTCGACGACCGGCGCGCTCAGGTCCTTCGCGCGCGACAGCACGAACCGGTAGCGCGCATCCTTGCCCGAACCGTTCGGCGACCAGCGGAATTCGTAGCCGGCGGCGCCGGGCGACGCGCTCGCGTCGAGCCCCATCTGGCGCCGTTCGAACGCGTAGGTGCGCGGCACGCCTTCGAGGCCGTTGGCGTCGATCGCGGCGACCCGCACGAAATACGTGCCGTTCGGCACGTCGCGGAACACCGCGCGCGGCGAATCGGTGCGCGTTTCGCGGAACAGGTCGAGCATCCCCGCGTCGTGCGCGAGCTGCAGCCGATACGCGTGCGCATCGGCCTGCGGCTCGATCTCGAACGATACGTCGGGCTCGTCCTGCACCTTGTCGGGATGCGCGAGCGCCGGCGCCGGCAGCAGCTGGACCGGCGCGCCGACCGCACCGGACGCCGTCGCGACGCTGCCGAAGTTCGCATGCACGAGCGTCGGATCCGGCTGCCGCTTGCCCGCGACGCCGACGGTGCCGTCGAGCACTTCGACGCGCGTCGACTCGTTACCGGACGCGTCGTAGTTCACGCGGAACCGCGTGCCGCGCACGCCGGCCACGACCGACGGCGACCGGATCTGGAAGCGGTCGTCGCGCTTCTTCAAATGCGTGACTTCGCTGTCGACCGAGCCGCGCGTGAGCTCGAACTCGCGGTCGAGCGTGCCGGTCAGCACGGTGCGGCGCAGCGTCTTCAGGTCGAGCTGGCTGTCGGGCGGCAGGCTCATGTGGGTGCCGTCGGCCAGTTCGAGCGTCAGAAACCCGTTCGGGCCCGTGCGCACGCGGTCGCCTTCGGCGAGCGTTGCATCGTCGGCGAGCGGCGCGTAGGTATCGCCAGACGCGCGTTCGGCCGTGCCCTGCACCGCGACGACGCGCGCGGTCAGCTTTTCCTTGCGCAGCCGGGCCGCGGGCAGCTTCAGCGCGACGCCGGGCTGCAGGTGCTTCGGCGCAGGCACGCCGTTGATCCGCTGCAGCAGTTGCCAGTCGTCCGGACCCTGCAGGTAGCGCGCGGCGACGTCGTACAGCGTGTCGCCGGCATGCGTGCGGTAGACGACCATCTTGCCCGCGGCAGCCGGCGGCTGCGCGCCGGCGTGCTGTGCCGCGAACGCAAACGCGACCGCGCAAGCCGCGCGCAGCGCCGCCGTGCGCACGGTGGCCGTGCGCTGCGTGATTCGCGTGGTCACTCCGGTTCCCCCTGGCCGACCCGTTCGAGCCGGTAGCCGTAGCCGTAGATCGGCGCGAGGCGATAGCCGTTCTCCGGGCGCAGGCCGAGCTTCGTGCGCAGCATCGAGATGTGCGTATCCATCGTGCGCGACGGGATGTCGGTCGCCTGCTTCCAGACGAGGTCGAGGATGTGCGCGCGCGACAGCGGCCGGTCGAGGTGCTGGAACAGCAGCAGCGCGAGCTCGAATTCCTTCTGCGTCAGGCTCACGGCCTTGTCGCCGACGTAGGCCTGCTTCAGGTTCACGTCGAAGCGGAACTGGTCGAATTCGCGCACCGTCGCCTCGGCGTTGACCGGATACGCACGGCGCAGCAGCGAGCCGATGCGCGCGCGCAGGATCGGGCCCGACACGGGCTTGACCACGTAATCGTCGGCGCCGGCGTTCAGGATCTGCGTGATCCCCGCCTCGTCGTCACGGCTCGTCATGAAGATGATCGGCAGGCTGTGCTCGGTCTGGTTGGCGCGCACCCACTTGAGCACTTCCTCGCCGGACATGTCCGGCACGTTCCAGTCGAGCACCAGCAGATCGAACGTCTCGCGCTGCAGACGCTTCTTCAGGGCCTTGCCTTCCTTGAACGCATAGCACGTATGGCCGACGGCCGTCAGCGTTTGACTGACGAAATCCGTCTGGGCCGGATCGTCATCCAGTACAGCAATTCTCATAGCACCCCGCAAATCGAAATCGATTCGTCCTGTAACAGCCCCGTGCACTCCACTCGCCGCGCGGCACGCGCGCGGCTTCCGACATCGGCCGGGAGCCGTCGTTTGCCGCCGCGCAACGGGCGCGATACGGCGCCCCCGGCAAAATATCTCAAAAACGGGGCATGGACGAACCGGCGATTTCATCATAGTAGTATGAAATCCGCCAAGAAATTGCGCGCACTACGGCACTTCCTTCGAATAATCCTTCCGTTGCGCGGTCGCTCGCCTAGTCCGCACCGGCCATGCCGGCCACCGGCTCGGCCAGATCGCCGGCCGCCGCGCGCCGCCGCAACGCCGGCTGGCGCGGTGCCGGCTGCGTCAGCATGCGCGCCAGCTGGGTACGCACGCGCTCCCACGCCGTCGCCGCATAGTCGGGCTGGCTGGCCGCCCATGCCTGCGCGAGATCGAACACCCGCTCGACCGTCGCATTGCAATACGTGAAGCCCGAGCCGTCATGCTGCGCGGCGTCGCGCAACCGCTCGTCGAGCGATTCGGCCAGCCACGGCATCTCGGCTGCCGCCGAATCGGCATACGCCTCCAGCGCGGCACGCGCGTGGCGATCCCGTTGCGGGTCGAGCTCGATCCGGCTCAACCCCGCCGCGCGTGCGGGCGCAATGCATTCCGCCGCGGACGGACTTCGAATGGTCCCTGGTCTGAAGGACATGTCCTCTCCCCGTTTGTACGACGGCAGCGTCAGGCATGGCCCCCGAGCCCGCCCCGTATGACGTACCGTGGCCGGCGCATCCGTCGAGTGCGGACGACCGGCCGGGTCAGTATACGCAGCAGGTTGCACAACGAGGTTTAAGAATTGTCAGAGGCGGCCGGGGCTTCCGGGGTACGGCCGGGCATCGAGGCCGGCCGGGTGCCGCACGGGGCGCGTGATGCGAGCCGTCAGCGGCGGCGCATCAGGAATACGAAGGTCTTGTCCTGGGTCGTCACTTCGACGATCTCGTTGCCCGTCTGCTTCGCGAACGCGGCGAAATCGCGCTGCGAGCCGGGATCGGTCGCGAGCACCTTGAGGATCTGCCCGCTCTCCATATCGGCGAGCGCTTTCTTGGCGCGCAGGATCGGCAACGGGCAATTGAGCCCGCGCGCGTCCACTTCCTTGTGAATCTGCATCGGCTGTCGACCTTCGAATGACGCGCCACACGAGGCGCGGGAGGAAGCGGCGATTTTACCGCAGCGCGGGCACGCCTGCCCGCGCGGGCGGAAGGCAAACGAAAGACCGGCGTCAGCCGGTCTTCGTGCCGTGCGCGCCGTCGGCCGTCGGCAGGTACGACAGCTCGAGCCGGTACGCGAGCGCGACGAACAGGCTCTGCGCGAGGCCCATCGTCGCGGTCAGCGCACGGAATCCGAACGTCGCGCTCTCCTGCACCATCAGCGTCACCTCGGCCTCGCGCGCGAGCGGGCTCATCCGGCTGTCCGTGATCGCGATCAGGCGCGCGCCGCGCTGCACGGCCTGCTGCGCGACCTGCACGGTCTCTTCCGCATACGGCATGAACGAGATCACGATCATCACGTCGCCCTCGCGCACCGAGCGGATCTGCCCGAGATGCATGCTGCCGAGCGCGCTGAACAGCCCGATGCGCTTGTCGGTGTGCTGCAGCGCGTAGTCGAGATAGACGGCGATCGGAAAGGCGCGGCGCGAGCCCGCGATCCAGATCGCCTGCGTGTCGGCGAGCAGGTCGACGGCCTGCGCGAGCGCCTGCGGGTCGAGCGTCTGCCGCAACTGCTGCATCCCGGCAATGCTGCCCTTGATGAATTCGTCGGCGATCTGCTCGGGCTGCAGGCTCGACGAGCCCGATTCGATCACGTCGCGCAGCCGCAGGTTGTACGCGCGGCCCGGTGCGATCTGCTGCGCGAGCCCTTCGCGGAACAGCCGCTGCATTTCGGAGAAGCCGGAGAAGCCGAAATGCTTCGCGAACCGCACGACGGCCGACGGCTGGACGCCGCACGCCTCCGCGAGCGACTGGATGCCTTCCAGCCCCAGCTGGTCCCGATGCGTTTCCACGTGACGCGCAATCACCTTCAGGCGATTGCTGAGACCGTCGTACTCCTGCGTCAGATGCTGCAGGAATTGCTCGACGGTGGCGGGAGGTTTCTCGGATGAACTCATCGGATAGCGCGAAGTTGACGGCCCCGGTGCGCGCGCGATACTGACCGACGCGGCCCGGGACTCACCTGGAAACATGCATGAAGGGCGAATTTAATCACGTTTGCGGCACGGCCCGTGCCGCACGCTCGCTCCCACGCGCTCGATCATCACCTGCCGACGCTCCACTGCAATGCCGGAAACAATTTTCCAACGGCCTTGCAACGCCGTAAAGATTAGGGTGTGTACCGAGGCCGGCGCCCGGCCCTCGACGCGCCGCGCCGGCCTGCGATGCTCAACGATAGTCGATCCACACGCCGCCCGCGTCGGCCGAACGCACGCAGTGCTCGACCCAGCGCACGCCCTCGACGCCCGCATGGACGTCCGGATAGCGGATGTGCTTCAGCGCATCGGCGTCGCCGCGATCGGCCGCATCCATCGCGAGCGCGAAGCGTGCATAGAGGTTCGACCACGCTTCGAACAGCCCTTCCGGATGCCCGGCGCCGATGCGGTCCTCGCGCAACGCCTCCGGATGCAGATACCCCATCCCGCGATCGAGCACCTGCGCGGGCTGCCCCTGGATCTCGTAGCGCAACTGGTTCGGATGCTCGTCCCACCATTCGACGCTCGCCTTCGAGCCGATCACGCGCACCTTCTGCCCGTGCATCGAGCCCGCGTTCACCGCGCTCGACCAGACGTAGCCGATCGCGCCGGTGTCGTATTCCATGATCGTGAACGCGTTGTCCTCGAGCGGCGCGCGGCTTTTCACGAAGCTCTGCCGCGAACACATCAGCCGGCGGATCTTCAGCGCCGGCGCCATCACTTCCGAGATGTACAGCGGATGCGTGCCGATGTCGCCGAGCACGTAGCTCGGCCCCGCGAATTTCGGATCGACGCGCCAGCGCGCGGCCGCGCTCGCGGCCTCGACGCCTTCGCTGTGAAAGCCGTGCGCGAACTGCATCTGCACGATGCGGATCTCGCCGAGATCGCCGCGCGCGATCATCTCGCGCGCCTGCTCGATCATCTGGTGGCCGGAATAGCCGTATGCGACGCCGACGATCCGGTTCTTCTCGACCGACAGACGCTGCAGCGTTTCGGCCTCCTCGGTCGTGAAGCACAGCGGTTTCTCGCAGACCACGTGCAGCCCGGCGTTCAGCGCGGCGCGGCAGATCTCGAAGTGCGTGTTGTTCGGCGTCGCGATCGATACCGCGCGGATGCCGTCCGCGCGGCTCGCCTCGGCCTCGAACATCGTCCGGTAGTCGGCATAGCAGCGCGCGGCGTCGACGCCGAGCTTCACGCCGAACTGGCGGCCGCGTTCAGCATCGATGTCGAACGCGCCGGCGACCAGCCGGAAGCTGCCGTCGCGCAGCGCGGCCGACCGGTGGCTGTAGCCGATCTGGCTGCCGAGGCCGCCGCCGACCATGCCCCAGGGAATCGAATGTCCCAGCAGAATCTGTCCGTCGATCATGATTGTTCGTGTTCCCGGTTCGTCTTCATGTGTTCAGGTATTCAGAGATCCAGACGGCCGCTCGCTCAAGCGAAACCGGCCGACGCGAGAAACGCGCGGCTCGCCGCGACATCGCGCAGGCTCGTGCCGGCGTTGCGCGGATCGCGCGCCTGTTCGATCGTGATGTAGCCGGCATAGCCGATATCGTCGCGCGCGCGGCGGATCGACGGGTAGTCGAGCGCGCCGGTGCCGATCGGGCACATCACGCCGCGCGCGAGCGGGATATAGCCGTACGACCCGAGCTCGATGCCCGAGTAGCCGGCCTGCGCGGCTTCGGCGAGCACGTGCCGCCACGGCGGCAGGTGCGGGTTGTTCACGTCGTCGACGCCCCAGCAGCAGGGCGTGCAGCCAATCTTCATCGTCATGTCGGTCAGTCCGGCGGGAAGGCGGCACGCGGCCGCGGGCATGGCGACGCGGCCACGATTCAGCCGCGATAGAACGCGGGACGTTCGGCCATCGCGACCGGCTCGACCGCCCCGCTCTGCTGGGCGCGCACGCAGGCGTCGGCCGCGACCGCCGCCGCGTAGCCGTCCCACGCGGACGGACCGGTGAGCGCACCCTGCCGCACGCCGTCGATAAACGCCTGCAGCTCGACGTCGTACGATGCAATGAAGCGCTCCTTCCAGTCGGTCATGATCTCGACCGATCGCCGCGCCGCATGCTTGAGGCCGACGGCCGGCGGATCGGGCAGCTTGGCGATGCCGTTCTCGCCGACCACCTCGCACTGGATGTCGTAGCCGTACTGGCAGTTGACGAAGATCTCCACGTCGATGCGCACGCCGCTCGCGGTTTCGAGCAGCACGATCTGCGGATCGGCGAGATGCGCGCTCGCGTGACGCGTCTTCTTCGGGTAGACGACCTGCGCGCTCGCATAGTCCTCGCCGAGCAGCCAGCGCAACACGTCGAGTTCGTGGATCAGCGTATCGGTGATCGCCATGTCGGTGGTGTAGCGCTCGCCGACCGACTGGTTGCGGTGCGCGCAATGCAGCATCAGCGGCGCGCCGATCTCGCCGCTGTCGATCACGCGCTTGAGCGCGCGATAGCCTTCGTCGTACGGACGCATGAAGCCGACCTGCACCAGCCGCTTGCCGTGCGCGCGCTCGGCCTCGACGATCCGCATGCAGCCGTCGGCCGTCACCGCGAGCGGTTTCTCGCAGAACACCGGCTTGCCGTGCGCGATCGCATCGAGCACGAACGCTTCGTGCGTCGGCCCCCACGACGTGACGAGCACGGCCTGCACATCGGCCGCCGCGATCACTTCATGGCCGTCGCCATGGATTTCCGCGTCGAGCGCGTATTTCGTCACCGCGTCGCGCGCCTGCTGCGCATCGATGTCGGTGACGGCCACCACGCGCGCGCCGGACAGCGTGCGCGTCAGCCTGCGAATATGGTCCTGGCCGATCGCGCCGCAGCCGATCACGCCGATTTGCAAGGTCATCCGGATATCTCCAGTCTTTCGTTCATCAGCGGCGCGGCCCGTGCCGCGCTCGCCAGTCATGCGTCCGTGCACCGCCGCCGATCGCGAAACCGGCAGCCGGCGCTCAGCGGCGCGTCTTCTTGTTGCGATACTGGTCGGCGATCACGGCCGCGACGATGATCGCGCCCTTGACCATCTCCTGGTAGTACGCGTCGATCCGGATGAAGGTGAAGCCCGACGTCATCACGCCGAGGATCAGCACGCCGATCACGGTGCCCGTCACGCGCCCGAGGCCGCCCGACAGCGACGTGCCGCCGATCACGACCGCCGCGATCGCATCGAGCTCGTACATCACGCCCATGCCCGACTGGCCGGAGATCGCGCGCGCGGCCGTCACGGTGCCCGCGATCCCGCTCAGGAGGCCGGCGATCGCGTAGACGAACACCAGGTGACGCGTGACGTTGATGCCCGACACGACGGCCGCATGGCGGTTCGCGCCGATCGCATACGTGTACTTGCCGAAGCGCGTGTAGCGCAGCACGACGTGGAAGATCGCCGCCACCACCAGGAAGATGATCACCGGGTTCGCGCCCGCGCCGATCGCCGCGAACTGGTCGGTCAGCATCGACACCGGCATCCCGTTGGTGAACCACTTCGCGAAGCCGCGCGCGGCGACCATCGTGCCGAGCGTCGCGATGAACGGCGGGATGCCCGTCAGCGCGATCAGCGACCCGTTCAGCAGGCCCACCAGCAGCCCGACGCACACGCCGGCCAGCACCGGCCAGATGATCGGCAGGTCGGTCAGGTGCGGGAACACCGCGCGCGGAAAATCCGACACCTGCGCGAGGCTGGCCGACACGACGGCGGCGGCCGCGACGACCGACCCCGACGACAGGTCGATCCCGCTCGTGATGATCACGAGGTTCACGCCGACCGCGATGATGCCGATCACGGCCATCTGCAGCACGATGATTTCGAGCCGCTCCGCGTTGAACAGGAAGCTCTGGCCGACCACGACCCAGCCGATCACCTCGAAGAACAGGCTGATGCCCACCAGCACGAGAAAGATGCTCAGTTCGGGCGGCCATTTGGCGTGCCGCGTCTTGATCGTCATGGACTGCGCGTCCGCGACCGGATTCAGATTGCCCATTTCAGTTGTCTCCATGCTTGTTTCGGCTCAACGCGACGCGAGATCCATGATGCGGACCTGGTCGGCGTCCTTGCGCTCGACGATCCCGGTCATGCGGCCTTCGTGCATCACCATCACGCGGTCGCTCATGCCGAGCACCTCCGGCATCTCCGACGAGATCATCAGGACTGCGACACCCTTGCCGGCGAGCGCGCTGACGAGCCGGTGAATCTCGGCTTTCGCGCCGACGTCGATGCCGCGCGTCGGTTCGTCGAGGATCAGGATGCGCGGCTGCGTCAACAGCCAGCGGCCGATCAGCACCTTCTGCTGGTTGCCGCCCGACAGGTTCTGGATTTCCTCGTGCAGCCCCGGCGTCTTCACGCGCAGCATCCGGCTCATTGCCTCGCAGTCGCGCCTGAGCTGCGCCTGCTGCACGAAGTTGAACTTCACGTAGCGGTTGCTGAGCACCGCCGCTTCCATGTTCGCGAGCAGGTCGAGATTCAGGAAGCAGCCGGTGTCCTTGCGGTCTTCGGTCAGGAACGCCATCCCGTGCTTCATCGCCTGCGCGGGCGTGGCGATCCGCACCGGCTTGCCGTCGATCAGGATCTCGCCGGACGTGGCCGGCACGACACCGAACAGCGCCTCGGCGACGTTCGAGCGCCCCGAGCCGACGAGGCCCGCGACGCCGAGGATCTCGCCCGCGCGCAGCTCGAAGCTCACGTCGCGGAACACGCCGTCGACGCCGAGGTTCTTCACCGCCAGCACGACCTCGCCGATCGGCACCGCCTCCTTCGGGAACATCTGCGTGATCTCGCGGCCGACCATCATCCGGATGATGTCGTCGCGCGTGACGTCGGTCGATGCGTGCGTGCCGATGTACTTGCCGTCGCGGAACACCGAGAACTCGTCGGCGATCTCGAACAGCTCGTTCATCTTGTGCGTGATGTAGACGATGCCCTTGCCCTGCTCGCGCAGCTGGCGAATGATCCGGAACAGGTGCGTGACCTCCTTGTCGGTCAGCGCGGAAGTCGGCTCGTCCATGATCAGCACGTCCGAGTCGAACGACACGGCCTTCGCGATCTCGACCATCTGGCGGCTCGCGACCGTCAGCGTGCGCACGTCGGCTTCCGGGTCGATGTCGATCGACAGCCGCTCGAACAGCGCGGCGGTGCGGCGGCGCAGTTCGGCGTGATCGATCAGGCCGAAACGGTTCTTCGGCTCGCGGCGGATCCAGATGTTCTCCGCGACCGTCATGTACGGCATCAGGTTGAGTTCCTGGTGGATCATCGCGATGCCGCGGTCGAGCGCGTCGAGCGGCCCGTTCAGCGTGACGGGCGCGCCCTTGATCAGGATCTCGCCCTTGTCGGGCGTATAGACGCCCGCGATGATCTTCATCAGCGTCGACTTGCCCGCGCCGTTCTCGCCCATCAGCGCGTGAACGGTGCCGCGGCGCACACGGAACTGCACGCCGTCGAGCGCGACGACGCCGGGAAACGACTTGCCGACGCCGCGCACCTCGAGCAGGCAATCGGAAACGGACGCACCGGGCGCGGCGAACGACGCGGCCGGCGCGTCATCGCTGGCCATCGAGCGCGCCATCCTGGCTGTAAACATGGACGTTCCTCGAAAGTCACACGCGAACCCGGACGCGCCGGGCCGCGCAGTTCAGCGGAAAAGCCGGTCAGTGCTTGGCGTACTGGTTCATGTTCTCGGGCGTGACGAGCTCGAACGGCACGTTCACGTAACGGTCGACGGGCTGCTTCTTCGCGAGCTTGAGCGCGGCCGCGACGGCCTGCTCACCCTGCCCGGCCGCGTTCTGGTACACGGACACCTTCAGGTCGCCGCTCTTCATCGACGCGAGCCCGTCCGGCGTCGCGTCGATGCCGGCAACGACCGTCTTCGGCGTCCACTTGCGCGCCGCCTTCAACGCGTTGATCGCGCCGATCGCCATCTCGTCGTTGTTCGACACGATCGCGTCGAACTTCATCCCGGAGCTCAGCCAGTTCATCGTGATGTCCTGGCCCTGCGTGCGGCTCCACTTGCCTTCGCGCTTGTCGACGATCGTCATGCCGGAGCAGTCCTTCGTCGCGATCACGTCCTCGATGTCCTTGGTGCGCGCACGCGCCGACTCGTTGGACAGCTCGCCCATCAGCACGAGGATGCCGCCCTTGCCGCCGAGCAGCTTGCACACCTGGCGCGCCTGCAGCGTGCCCGACTGCTTTTCGTCGGACGCGACCACCGCGACGCCGGCCGGCAGCTTGTCGAAATCGACCGGCTTGCGGTTCACGTAGACGAGCGGAATCTTCGCCGCGGTCACCATCTTCGTGATCTTCGGCGTCGCGTCGGTGTCGACCGCGTTCACGATGATCGCGTCGACCTTCTGCGCGATCATGTTCTGGACCTGGCTCAACTGCTTGCCGACGTCGTTGCCGCCGTCCTCGATCTGCACGGTCGCGCCGTCCTTCTTCGCGGCATCGCTGATGCTGTTGCGCAGGATCGTCAGGAACGTGTCGTCGAACGATGCCATCGTCACGCCGATCTTCTCGGCATGCGCGAGCGGCATCGCCAGGATCGTGGCAGCCGCGGCGGCCATCAGCTTGGTCTTCATGATCACTCTGTCTCCTCATCTCCGGGGGGCGGAAAGCGGCGCGTTGCGCGCCGCCGGGCCGAGTCCGATACGGACTGAAGCATCCGGATGAAACTGTAGATCACTTCCTCGAGAATTTGGAAATTTATTTCTACGTGATTTCACCTAGGGAACTGGATTTCCAAAAAGTCTAGACTCCGTTCCGTAGCCCGACTCCTTGCGGCAGGCGATCCCGCGTCGCGCCGCACAGGTGACGCAGCACCGTCACTGGATCGGTCCCCTAATCTGCCGGCAGGGTCGACGTGCCGGCCGCGAGCGTGATACGTGATATGAGCCCGTTGAACTTTCCGCCTGACCGCCCCATCGATCTCGCCTGCCTCGGCCGCGTCGCCGTGGATCTTTACGCGCAGCAGTACGGCAGCCGCCTGGAGGACGCGCGCAGCTTCCAGATGTATCTCGGCGGCTCGTCGGGCAACGTCGCGTTCGGCGTCGCCCGGCTCGGGCTGAAGACCGCGATGATTTCGCGCGTCGGCGACGAGCAGATGGGCCGCTTCGTGCGCGAGACGCTCGAGCGCGAAGGCTGCGACACGAGCCAGCTGCAGACCGATCCGGAACGGCTGACCGCGCTGGTGCTGCTCGGGCTGAAGGATCGCGATACGTTCCCGCTGCTGTTCGTACGCGAGAACTGCGCGGACATGGCCGTGCGCGCCGACGAGATCCGCGAGGACTTCATCGCCGGCTGCCGCGCGCTCGCGATCACCGGCACCCATCTGTCGACGCCGGCCACGCGCGAGGCGTCGCTGACGGCATTGGCGTATGCGCGCCGCCACGGCGTCGTGCGGATCCTCGACATCGACTACCGGCCCGTGCTGTGGGGGCTGACCGCGCGCGGCGCCGGCGAGAACCGCTATGTGCCGGATGCGCAGGTCACGCGGCAATTGCAGCAGGTGCTCGGCGAATTCGACCTGCTGGTCGGCACCGAAGAGGAATTCCTGATCGCGGGCGGCGTGCCGCACGACCTGATCGCGTCGCTGCAGGCGGTGCGCCGCGCGAGCAGCGCCGCACTGGTGGTCAAGCGCGGCGCGCTCGGCTGCTGCGTGATCGAGGGCGACATCCCGGCGCGCATCGACGATGCGCCGACCTTCCACGGCGAACGCGTCGACGTGCTGAACGTGCTCGGCGCGGGCGATGCGTTCCTGTCGGGCCTGTTGTCCGGGCTGCTGCGCGGGCGCGACTGGGCCGAATCGACACGCATCGCGAATGCATGCGGCGCGATCGTCGTGTCGCGTCACGCATGCTCGGCCGCGATGCCGACGCCGGACGAGCTCGCTCACTGGTTCGGCGGCAGCCGCAATCCGCAGGTGGACGCCGATCGCACGCTCGCGCACCTGCATCGCGTGACGGTGCCGCGCCGCGAATGGAACGACCTGTGCGTGATGGCGTTCGACCATCGCAGCCAGTTCTACGAACTCGCGGTGCAGGCCGGCGCGGACGAAGCGCGGATCAAGACGCTCAAGCGCCTGCTCGTGCGCGCGGCCGAACAGGTCGAGCGCGATCGTCATATCGAAGGCCACGTCGGCGTGCTGATCGACGGCGGCGCCTACGGCAGCGACGCGCTCGCGTCGGCGACCGGGCGCGGCTGGTGGGTCGGCCGCCCGGTCGAGCTGCCCGGCTCGCGGCCGCTGTGTTTCGACGATACGCGCTCGGTCGGCTCGGCGCTCACGCACTGGCCGACCGAGCAGGTCGTGAAGTGCCTCGTCCACTACCACCCCGACGACGACGTCGACCTGCGCGTCGCGCAGGAGCAGCGTGTGATGGAGCTGTGGGAAGCGACGCGCGCGAGCGGCAACGAGTTGCTGCTGGAAATCATTCCGCCGCGCGCGGTCACGCCGGCCGGCACCGAGGACGACGCGGTGCTGCGCACGGTCGCGCGCTTCTACAACCTCGGCGTGAAGCCCGAGTGGTGGAAGCTCGCGCCGATGAGCGCCGACGGCTGGGCGCGGCTCGCCGCGCTGGTGGCCGAGCGCGACCCGCACTGCCGCGGCGCGGTGATCCTCGGGCTGAACCAGCCGCTGCAGTATCTCGTCGACAGCTTCCGTTCGGCGACCGACCCGATCGTCAAGGGCTTCATGGTCGGGCGCACGCTGTGGGCCGACGCGTCGCTCCAATGGCTCGCCGGCCAGATCGACGACCAGGCGCTGATCGACGAAGTCGCCGGCAATTTCGCGCAGCTTGTCGATGCGTGGCTCGGCCGCCGCGCCGCCGCGCGCGCGGCCGCAGCAGCCTGATGCCCGCGCCCGTGATGACCCACCGACTCTTCCTGATCGACAGACGATGACCACCACCGTAAGACTGACCGTCAGCCAGGCCCTCGTGCGCTACCTGGCCGCCCTGCGCGCCGAAGTCGTCCAGCCCGACGGCCGCACCGAGATCCTGCCGTACTGCGGCGGCGTGTTCGCGATCTTCGGCCACGGCAACGTGGCCGGGCTCGGCGAAGCGCTGCAGGCCGAACAGGACCGGCTGCCGACGTTCCGCGCGCACAACGAGCAAGGGATGGCGAACGCGGCCGTCGCGTTCGCGAAGGCCAACTTCCGCCAGCGGATGATGGCCGCGACGTCGAGCATCGGCCCCGGCGCGACCAACATGCTGACTTCCGCCGCGCTCGCGCACGTCGGCCGGCTGCCGCTGTTGCTGCTGCCCGGCGACGTGTTCGTGTCGCGGCTGCCCGACCCGGTGCTGCAGCAGGTCGAGGATTTCGAACAGGGCGACGTCAGCGCGAACGACTGCTTCCGGCCCGTCACGCGCTACTTCGACCGGATCACGTCGCCCGAGCAGTTGCTCGTCGCGCTGCCGCGCGCGATCCAGGTGATGACCGATCCCGCGCAGTGCGGCCCGGTGTGTCTCGCGCTGCCGCAGGACGTGCAGACCTTCGCCTACGACTGGCCCGAGGACTTCTTCGCGCCGCCGGTGATCCGGATGCGCCGGCCGCCGGCCGACGCGCTCGAACTCGCCGATGCCGTCGACGTGCTGAAGACCGCGAAGAAACCGCTGATCGTCGCCGGCGGCGGCGTGCTGTACAGCCACGCGTGGGACGCGCTGCGCGCGTTCGCCGACACGCACGGCGTGCCGGTCGCCGAGTCGCAGGCCGGCAAGGGCAGCCTCGCGTGGGATCACCCGCTGAACCTCGGGTCGATCGGCGTGACGGGCTCGCCTGCCGCGAACCGCGCGGCCGCGCAGGCCGACGTGGTGTTCGCGGTCGGCACGCGCCTGCAGGACTTCACGACCGGCTCGCACGCGCTGTTCGGCCGCGCGACGCTGCTGAGCCTGAACGTGCAGCCGTTCGATGCGGGCAAGAAGCGCGGCCGGCAATTGATCGCCGATGCGCGCACGGGCCTTGGCCAGCTGTCGGCCGCCCTCGCCGGCTGGCAGGCGGAACCGGCGTGGACGGCCGCGAACCGCGACCAGGCCGCCGCGTGGAACGCGCGCGTGACCGACCTGACGACACGCATCCCGACGGACACGCTGCCGTACGACGCGGAAGTGATCGGCGCGGTGCGCGATTCGGCCGTCGACGCCGGCCGCGACAGCGCGCGCGACGATCTCGTCGTGTGCGCGGCCGGCACGCTGCCGGCCGAACTGCACAAGCTGTGGCGCAGCGGCGTGCCGGGCAACTATCACATGGACTACGCGTATTCGTGCATGGGCTACGAAGTCGCGGGCGGCCTCGGCGCGAAGCTCGCGCGGCCCGAGCGCGAGGTGATCGTGATCGTCGGCGACGGCTCGTACATGATGCTCAACGCCGAACTTGCGACCTCCGTGATGCTCGGCCGCAAGATCATCGTCGTGATCCTCGACAACCGCGGCTACGGCTGCATCGAGCGGCTGCAGCTGAATTGCGGCGGCGCGAGCTTCAACAATATGCTCGACGACTGCGTGCCGGAAGGCGGCGAACGCTCGACGATCGACTTCGCGATGCACGCGCGCGCGATGGGCGCCGAAGCCGTGCACGTGCGCGACGTCGCCGAACTGCGCAGCGAGATGAAGCGCGCACGCGCGGCGAAGACGAGCCAGGTACTCGTGATCGACACGACGCACGCGCGCACGACCGAAGACGGCGGCGCGTGGTGGGAAGTCGCGGTGCCGCAGGTGTCCGCGCGCGCCGGCGTCGAACGCGCGCACCGGACGTATCTCGACGAAAAGACCCGGCAGCGGCGCTGACCCGTATCGCGCCGCCCTGCCCGCCTCGCCACCACACCATTCGACCCAAGGAAGCGCGTCATGAGCTGGAACGTTCGCATCGGTATCAATCCCCTGTCGTGGATGAACGACGACCTGCCGTCGCTCGGCGGCGAGACGCCGCTCGAGACGGCGCTGAAGGAAGGCGCCGAAATCGGCTACGCGGGCTTCGAGCTCGGCAACAAGTTTCCGAAGACGGGCCCCGAGCTGAAGGCGAAGCTCGCGGAATTCGGGCTCGTGTGCGTGTCGGGCTGGTATTCCGGATTCCTGGCGGAAGTCGGGCCGGGAATGAGCGACGACGCCGCGCTCGCCGCCGAGATCGAACGCTGCCGCGCGCACATGACGAAGCTGCAGTACAACGACGTGAAGGTGGTCGTGTACGGCGAATGCGCGGGCACGATCCAGGGCAGCATCGATACGCCGGTCGCGAAGCGGCCGCGCTTCGTCGACGACGACACGTGGCGGCGCTACGCGGCACGCCTGAACGCGTTCGGCGCGCATCTGCTCGATACGTACGGCATCAAGCTCGCCTACCATCATCACATGGGCGCGTACGTCGAATCGCCTGACGACGTCGACCGGCTGATGGCGCTGACCGACCCCGCGAAGGTGTTCCTGCTGTTCGACACGGGCCACGCGTATTTCGGCGGCGCGGCCGATCCGGTCGCGCTGCTGAAGAAGCACGTGTCGCGCGTCGTGCACGTGCACTGCAAGGACGTGCGTCCGCAGGTCGTCACGCAGGCGCGCAACGGCGGCTGGAGCTTCCTGAACGGCGTGATCAACGGCACCTTCACGGTGCCGGGCGACGGCGCGCTCGACTACGAAGCGACGCTGCGCACGCTGAAGGACGCCGGCTACGAAGGCTGGCTCGTCGTCGAGGCCGAGCAGGACCCGGCCGTCGCGCCGAGCTATCAGTATGCGAAGAAGGGTTACGAGTCGCTGCGCGCGATCGTCGACCGGTTGAGCGCGTGAGCCCCGTCACCCCCGCTGTCACCCCATTGCGGAGCCCCACTTCATGACGATTTCTCCCCTGCTGGTCAAAGCGTCGCCTGAGCGCGAAATCTGCAACGTCACGCCGGAATCGGCCGGCTGGAAGCATGTCGGCTTTCGCGCGCTGCGCCTCGCGGCCGGCGACACTGAAACGGTCGATACCGGCACGCGCGAGCTGTGCGTCGTCGTGCTCACCGGCACCGTGCGCGCCGAGGTCGACGGCGAGACCCACGATGCGCTCGGCAAGCGCGACAGCGTATTCGAAGAGGTGTCGCCCGACGCGCTGTACGTGCCGGGCGGCAAGACCGTCACGCTGGTCGCGACGCGCGATGCGGAAGTCGCGCTGTGCACCGCGCCTTACGCGAGCGGCGACAAGCGCGTGCAGCGCCTCGACGGCGAGCGGATGCGCCGCGCCGTGCGCGGGCAAGGCACCAACACGCGCTACGTATGCGACATCCTGATGGGCGACAACCCGGCGGCCGACCGGCTGCTCGTCGTCGAAGTGGTGACGCCCGCGAGCCATTCGAGCAGCTATCCGCCGCACAAGCACGATCGCGACGCGGCGCCCGACGAAACCTCGCTCGAGGAAACCTATTACCACCGGATCGATCCGCCGCAGGGCTTCGCGTTCCAGCGCGTGTACACAGACGATCGCAGCCTCGACGAAGCGTGCGCGGTCGAGAACCGCGACGTCGTGATGGTGCCGCGCGGCTATCACCCGGTGGTCGCGCCGCACGGCTACAACTTGTACTACCTGAACGTGATGGCCGGGCCGAGCCGCGCATGGGCGTTCAGGAACGATCCCGCGCATGAATGGATGCTCGATGCGGCACCCGGGCGCTGAAGCATCGGCATGCCGAGTTGTGCTGAAACGCTGAACGATCGACGGCCGGCGCGCGACGCAGCACACGCGCGCAAGCCGCTGTTGCGACGACCCGGAGCTGACATGGCAACGCCCTTCCCGCACATCCCGCCCCGGACTTCCGGCGACGGTCCGTCGGCCCCGAAGCTGCCGCGCTTCGATGCCGACGTCGCGCGCCGGCTCGGCGACATCGCGATCAACCTGGCGTCGCGACGCGGGCTGCCGATCGCGGTCGGCATCGTCGGCGCGGCGTCACCGCTCTTCTACTGCGCGCTCGACGGCAGCCGCGCAGGCGACAGCGACGCGATCCGCCGCCGGCAGAACACGGTGTTCCGTTTCGGTCTCAGTTCGCTCGAAGTCGGCGTGCGGTTTCACCGCGCCGGCTGGTCGCTGCAGTCGCAGGGATTGTCGGACGACGACTATGCGCTCGACGGCGGCGGCGTGCCGCTGCGGATTACCGGAGGCGGAATCGTCGGCGCGATGACGATCGCGGGGCTCGACGACGCACGCGATCATGCGCTCGTCGTCGAAAGCCTGCGATGGCACGTCGGCGCGAACGCGCTCGCGATGATCGCGTAGGCGCACACGCCGGCTCGCCGGATCAGCGCAGCCCGCCGCTCGCGACGATGCGCTCGCCGGTCAGCCAGCGCGCATCGTCCGAGGCGAGGAACACGGCGATCGACGCGATGTCGTCCGGTTCGCCGAGGCGGCCGAGCGGCGTCTCGCTGCGCACCTGCTTGTCGAGATCCGAACCGATGATGCCCGCGCTGTGCGTACCTTCGGTCACGACCATGCCCGGGTTGATCGCGTTCACGCGAATCTTGCGCGGGCCGAGTTCGAGCGCGAGCACGCCGGTGATCGCGTCGACCGCGCCCTTGGTGCCGCTGTACACGGCGCTCGCGGGCGGCGTGACGCTCGTCACCACCGAGCTGATGTTGATGATGCTCGCCCCTTCGCCGAGATGCTTGACGGCGGCCTGCGTCGTCAGCAGCACGCCGAACACGTTCGTGTCGAACTGCCGGCGATAGTGTTCTTCGGTGATCGCTT
This sequence comes from Burkholderia anthina, assembly GCF_902498995.1. Taxonomy (GTDB): domain Bacteria; phylum Pseudomonadota; class Gammaproteobacteria; order Burkholderiales; family Burkholderiaceae; genus Burkholderia; species Burkholderia anthina. Next base: position 382,190 of record NZ_CABVLY010000003.1, on the reverse strand, counting down.
CGATCGGCGCGAATTCGTACACACCGGAATTGTTGACCAGCACGTCCAGACGGCCATAGGTGTCGATCGCGGTATCGACGATGCGCTGCGCGTCCGCTGCCTTCGACACGTCGCCGCCGACTGCGACCGCGCGGCCGCCCGCCTCGACGATCGCGCTCACGACCGCCTCCGCACCGGCCTTGCTGCTCGCGTAGTTGACGACGACCGACGCGCCTTCCGCGGCCAACGCCCGGGCGATCGCGGCGCCGATCCCCTTCGATGCGCCCGTGACGATCGCTACCTTGTTTGCCAACTTGCTCATGATTTCTTTCCTCAGTCGGAAGACCTTCGATGGATGGTCACCGGTTGCCGCCTTCGCGACGCACCGGCCATGCTGGCAATGTTGGCGATTCATGCCGCGGCGATAAAGCGGCTCGACACGAATTGACTGGCGGGATCTACCGAACAATCGGCGGGGCGGGCTCCGCCTGCGCTCAACCAGCGCTCAACCAGGCGCCGACGACATCGCTGCCGAGCCCGTCGAGCGCGCCGTCGTAGACGATCCGGCCGCGCCCCATCACGGCGACGCGCCGCGCAAGCCGCGGCGCAAGCTGCAACCGCTGCTCGATCAGCAGGATCGCGACACCGTCGGCCTGCAGCGCGGCGAGGCACGCGCCGACCTCGTCGACCGCGAGCGGTGCGAGCCCTTCGGCCGGCTCGTCGACGATCAGCACGCGCGGGCGGCCCGCGAGCGCGCGCACCAGCGCGAGCACCTGCTGTTCGCCGCCCGACAGGCGGCCGGCCTTCACGTCAGCACGCGCGGCCAGCAGCGGAAACCGCGCGAGCAGCCGTTCGAGCGCGTCACGCTCCGCCGCGCCGCTCGCGCCGCGCAACCCGAGCCGCAGGTTGTCGCGCACGCTCAGCAGCGGAAAGACGTCGCGGCTTTCGGCCACATAAGCGACGCCGCGCCGCGCAATCTCGAAGGTGCGCGCGCCCGCGCATTCGACCCCGGCGATATGCACCGAGCCCGCCGTCTGCACGAGCCCCATCACGGCTTTCGCGAGCGTCGAGCGCCCGGAGCCGTTGCGGCCGAGCAGCGCGAGCGTTTCGCCGGGCGCGAGCGCGAGATCGACACCGTCGAGTACGGGCTGCATCCCGTACCACGCACGCAAGCCACGAATATCGAGCAGCGCGCTCATGCGTGCTCCCCGAGATACGCGCGACGCACGGCCGGATCGGCGCGGATCGCGTCGGGCGCGCCGGTCGCGACCACCGTGCCGCGCACGAGCACCGTGATGCGCTCGGCGAAGCCGAACACCGCGTCCATGTCGTGCTCGATCATCAGCACCGTGCGGCCCTGCGTCGTCGCGCGGATCAGCGCGATCATCCGCGCCGCCTGTTCGCGGTTCATGCCGGCCGTCGGTTCGTCGAGCAGCAGCGTGCGCGCGCCGCTCGCGAGCGCGATGCCGAGATCGAGCGCGCGTTGCTCCGCATAGCCGAGCTCGCCGGCGGGCGTGTCGCGCCGCGCATCGAGACCGATGTCGTGCAGCACGCGCGCGGCCGCGAGATCGACCGACGCCGATTCGCGCAGCCGGTTCCACCAGCGCCGCCGCTCGGCCGGCGCATGCAGCGCGGCGCAGCGCAGGTTGTCGAACACGCTCAGCCGCGCGAACGCGCTCGTCTGCTGGAAACTGCGGCCGATGCCGAGGCGGCTGGCCGTGACCGGCCCGCGTCCGCGCAGCTCGACGCCGTGCAGCACGACGCGCCCGCGCGTCGGCCGCGTCGCGCCGGCGATCACGCCGAACAGCGTCGACTTGCCCGCGCCGTTCGGTCCGATCAGCGCATGACGCTCGCCGGCGGAGACGCTCAGTTCGACGCCGTCGAGCACCGTCTGCGCACCGAAGCGCTGCACGATGCCGTGGAGCGCGATCGCGTTGCCGTTCATCGCCGCTCCTCCCGCTGGCCGCCCCGCGCGCCGGCGCCGCCGTTCGCGAGCCGTGCGCGCCAGCCCCACAGCAGCATGCCGATGCCCGCCGCCGAGCACGCGACCGCCCAGCCGGCCGGCGCGTCGGCGCCCCACGCGCCGAACGCGATGCCGGCGGCGCCATCGTCCTGCGCGAAGCGCCACGCATAACCGAGCTCGGCCGCGCAGACGATCGCGACGCCCCAGAACACGCACGCGCCGACACCGCACAACATGCGCCAGCGCTCGACGGCCGGCGCGTCGCGGCGCAACGCGTGCGCGACATCCTGCGCGAGGCCCGCGATCCCGCGCGGCGCGGCGACGACGACCGCGACGAACAGCACGCCGAGATACAGCGCCCACGCACGCGATACGCCCGCGACGACGACGCTCAGCGCGGTCAGCACGGCCGCGCCGGCTGCCGGCCCGAAGAACGCGCCGGTGCCGCCGATCACCGCGGCGATCAGCACGGTCGCCGAACGCGCCATCGACACGCTGTCCTGCGTCGCGATTTCGACGTCGATCAGCGTCAGCGTGCCGGCGATGCCCGCGAAGAACGACGCGCAGGTGACCATCGCGAGCCGCACGCGACGCGGCTCGGTGCCGAGCGCGGCGACGCGCGCGGGGTTGTCGCGCACCGCGTTCGCGAGCCGCGCGAGCGGCGTGCGCGTCAGCGCATGCATCGCGATTGCCGACGCGATGCACCACGCGCCGATCACCGTATAGGCCTGCAGCGGCGCGCCGAAATTCCAGTTGCCCCACGGCGTGCCGCTCGCGCGGTCGATCGGCACGCCGCCGAGACCGCCGAACCACGCGGGCACGCTCCACGCGGCCGCCGCGACGCATTCGCCGAGGCCGAGCGTGATCATCGCGAACACGGTGCCCGCGCGGCGGGTCGCGAGCAGCCCCGCGACGAACCCGAAGCCCGCGCCGGCCACGCCGCCGACGAGCGGCAGCAGCGGCAACGGGCCGCCGAAACGATTGAACCAGTGCGCCGCCGCGAACGCGCCGAGGCCGGCGAACGCCGCATGGCCGAACGACAGCAGCCCGGTCGTGCCGAGCTGCAGGTTGTACGACAGCGCGAGCACGACGAGTGCGGTCGTCTGCGCGAGATAGCCGAGCAGCGCGCCATGCGGCCACAGCCACGCGGGCAGCATGACGCACGCGGCGAACGTCACCCAGCGCAGCGCGCCGGCAAGCGCGCGGCTATCCATCGACCCGCTCGCCGAACAATCCGCGCGGACGCGCGACCAGCACCGCGACGAGCAGCAGATACGGCACCAGCGGCGCGAGCTGTGCGATCGACACGGCGGCCACGCTGTCGGGCAGCGCGACGCCCGCCCAGTGCGCGAGCGCGCGCAGCGACGTGTCGCTGGACGCCGCGAAGGTCTGCGCGAACCCGACCGCGAGCGATGCGACGAACGCGCCGCCGAGCGAACCGAGCCCGCCGATCACGACGACCGCGAACACCACCGATCCGACCGTCTCGGCCAGCGCCGGCTCGATCACCGCGAGCGGCGCGCCGATCACGCCGGCCAGCGCCGCGAGCGCGGTGCCGGCGCCGAACAGGCCCGTCATCACGCGCGGCACGTCGTAGCCGAGCGCTTCGACGGCGTCGCGATGCGTGAGCGCGGCGCGCACGACGAGCCCGATGCGCGACGCGCGCAGCAACGCGCCGAGCGCGATCAGCATCGCCGTGGACATGCCCATCATGAACAACCGGTAGCGCGGCAGCGCGAGACCGAGCACGGTCACGGGCGCGCCGTCGAAGAGCGCCGGCACCGGCGCCGGCAGCGGCGCGAGGCCCCACAGCAGTTTCGCGCCTTCGCCGATCAGGTACGCGAGCCCGAAGGTCAGCAGCAGCTCGCTCGTATGCCCGCGCGCCTGGACACGGCGCAGCAGCGTGCGCTCGCAGCCGGCGCCCAGCAGCCCCACGGCGAGCGGCGCGAGCACGAGCGCCGGCCAGAAGCCCGCGCGCGCCGCGATGCTGTAGCCGACGTATGCGCCGAGCATGTAGAAGCTCGCATGCGCGAAGTTGAGCACGCCCTGCACGCTGAAGATCAGCGTGAGGCCGGCCGACAGCATGAACAGCAGCAACCCGTAACTGAGGCCGTTGAAGGCCTGGAGCGCGAACGCGTGCACCGCCGCGCGCCCGTCAGCGGGCGAGCGGTTCGAGCGCCGCGCGCAGCGCGTCGGGCAGCGGCACCGGGCGGCGCGTGCCGCGATCGACGTACACGTGCACGAAATGCCCCTGCGCGGCCGGCGACGGCTGCCCGGCCGCGAACAGCCCGATCTCGTAGCGCACGCTCGACGTGCCGAGCTTCGCGACGCGCAGCCCGGCGTCGACCGACTGCGGAAACACGAGCGGCGCGAAGTAGTTGCACTGCGTCTCGACCACCAGCCCGATCGTCTGTCCGTGCTCGACGTCGAGCACGCCCGCGCGGATCAGGTATTCGTTCACGACGGTGTCGAAGTAGCTGTAGTAGACGACGTTGTTCACGTGCCCGTAGACGTCGTTGTCCATCCAGCGGGTCGTGATCGGCAGGAAGTGGGGATAGGCGTCGCGCGGACGCGGCTGCGGCTTGTCGGACATGGCGATGGCGGTCAGGACGAGGATGGCGACGCGGGCCGGCGAACGGCAGGCTGCCGCGGCGCCGCGGATGGAATGGCGCAAGCCGGGCGGGCGGTCACTGCCCCGCTCGGTCGACGAATTCGAAATCGAGGCCGCGCGCGCGCATCCAGTCGGCGAGCGCATAGCCGGTGCCGGCGCGCCACGGGCGCAGCAGCGGCGGATCGACGAGCCGGTATTCGAGCAGCTCCGGCGACAGCGCGACGGTGCCCGATGCGCGCACGTGGTACGCGATGATCAGTTCGTTCTTGCGGATGAATTCATAGACGCCGACCAGCGTGACCTGCTCGGCCTTCAGCGCGGTTTCCTCGAGCAGCTCGCGCGCGATGCCGTCCTCGGGCGTTTCGCCGTTCTCGAGGAAGCCGGTGATCAGCGCGAACATCCCTTCCGGCCAGGCCGCGTTGCGCGCGAGCAGGATCTTGCCGTCGAGTTCGACGATCGCGGCCACCACCGGCAGCGGATTGTTCCAGTGCACGTAGCCGCACGCGTCGTCCGGGCAAGCCTGGCGGATGCGGCCGCCCTCGTGTTCGGGATCGGCGCGCTCGGTCAGCGAGCGCGCGCAGCGCGGGCAAAAGCGGTAGTCGGCAGTGGTCATCGAAGGAGATCTGGCGAGCGTCCGGCGGCCGTGTGCAGGCCGCGTGGCGCGCCCGCTCGGCGCTGGAAAGGCTTCATTCTAGCGAGTTTGCCGCGCCGCAGATGATCCGGCCCCGACGCCGTCAGGGTCGCGCGCGTCCGCTTGCGGCGGTCGCCGCGAAACCGGCCGCGCCGACCAGCAGCGCACCCGCCGCGACCCACAGCGCGGGCGAGAACGACCCGAAGCGCGCGGTGAGCGGCGCCGCGACGAGCGGGCCGAGAATCTGCCCGACCCCGTACGACGCGGTCGCATAACCCATCAGGCCGGCCGCGCGCTCGCCATGCAGCCGGCGCGCTTCGCGCATCGCGAACAGCGTGATCGCGGTGAACGGCAGCCCGAGCAGCGCGCTGCCGACCGAGAAGCCGGCCGCGTTCGGCCACACGATGCCCGCCGCGATGCCGAGCGCCTGCGTCGCGCAGCCGGCCGCGAGCAGCAGCCGGTTGTCCCAGTGGCCGGGCAGCCGCGCGGCGGCGATCGCGCCGACGATCAGCGCCGCGCCGAACATCGGCCAGAACAGGTCCGGCCACGGCGAGCCGGCCGGCAGCGCGGCGCGCGCGATCACCGGCAGGAACGTCGCGGTGATGATGTAGCCGAAGCCCGGCATCCCGTACAGCACGACGAGCCACGCGGCATCGGCCCGGTGGCGTCGCGCGTCGGCCGGCGCGGCTGCGGCGGCCGCATGCCGAGCGGGTGCGGCCGGCTGCCCGGCGGCGGCCGGCGCATCGCCGAAGATGCGCCAGATCGCGACGGACAGCACCGCCGACAACGCCGCGAAGCCCAGCCAGCCGGGCGCCGCGCGGTGTCCGGCCAGCGCGCTGCCGATCAGCCCGGTGAGCACGATCCCGACGCCCGGCCCCGCGTAGATCACCCCGCTCCACTCGGGCGCGTGCAGCTCCGCCAGCCGCCGCAGCCCCCATTGCGACACGAATACGAACGTCCACGCACTGACGACGCCCGCGACGAAGCGCACGACGAGCCAGACGGACAGCAGATGACCGACGCCCATCGCGGCGGTCAGCAGCACCGTGGCGGCAAGCCCGACGCGCACCATCCGCGCGGGCACGATCTTCAGCGCCGCGCAGCTGACCGCGCCGACGAAATAGCCGGCGTAGTTCGCCGACGCGAGCCAGCTGCCGGCCTTCAGGCCGATCGAGCCGTCGGCGAGCATCAGCGGCAGCAGCGGCGTGAACGCGAAGCGGCCGACGCCGAGCGCGACCGCCAGCCCGATCATGCAGGCAAGCGCGGCCGTGCGCGCGCGGCGGTCGGCAGCGTCGGACAGGTGCGCGCCGGAAGCGGCGCTCGGAGCATCGGAACGGGACATGGCGGCATGGGCCGCGCGCAGCGCGCGACGGCCGGAACGGGAAACGGAATGCGTGTATCGTAGCTTGACCAAACGTTCTTGAAAAATGAATAATCAAGAATCCAACTATCTCCCGGAGAGAATCATGGATCTGGCGGCGCTGGCGATTTTCCGGGCCGTCGTGCGCGAGAACGGCGTGACGCGCGCGGCGGCGAAGCTCAATCGCGTGCAGTCGAACGTGACGACACGCATCAAGCAGCTCGAAGAGGAGCTGGGCGCGGCGCTGTTCGTGCGCGACGGCCGCCGGCTCGTGCTCACGCCGGCCGGCCACACGCTGCTGCCGTATGCGGAACGGCTGCTCGCGCTGGCCGACGAGGCGCGCGACGCGGTGCGCGAGGACACGCCGCGCGGGCGGCTGCGGCTCGGCACGATGGAAAGCACCGCCGCGAGCCGCCTGCCGACCGTGCTCGCGCGCTATCACCATGCGTGGCCCGACGTGTCGCTGGAGCTCGTCACCGGCACGACCGGCTGGCTGATCGACAAGGTGCGCGATTTCGAGATCGATGCGGCGTTGTTCGCGCGGCCGCCCGCGCCGGACACGCTGCCCGACACGTTCGAGACCGTGCCGGTCTACCGTGAAGACCTGGTGCTGCTGACCCCGCGCGGCCATCCGCCGGTGCGCACGCCGCGCGACGTGATCCTGCCGACGCTGATCGCGTTCGAGCGCGGCTGCACGTACCGGAAATACGTCGAGCAATGGTATGCGCAATACGGGATGAAACCCGCACGGGTGCTCGAACTCGGCTCGTATCACGCGATCGTCGCGTGCGTCGCGGCCGGCGCGGGAATCGCGGTCGCGCCGCGCTCGGTGCTCGACCTGCAGCCCGAGACCGGCAACGTCGCCGCGCACACGATCGCCGAACTCGAAGGGATCGACACGCTGCTCGCGTGGCGGCACGGTTACGCGTCGGCGGCGCTCGCCGCGCTGCGCGATGCGCTTGGCGACGCCGCGCATGCCACGCACGCCGCGCGGCAGGCAGCCGATCCGGCCAGCGCGCCGGCGGTGGCGCCGGCCTGAGCCGGCGGTTCTGGCAAGCGGTGCGCGTTCACCGCGCCCGCCCCCAAAACGAAACGACCCGACCGGCCAACGCCGATCGGGTCGTTTTTCATCGAACGCGATGCGGTCAGCGAGACCGCATCGCATCGGCCGTGACGATCAAAGACGCGCTTCGACCCAGCCCTTGACGCCTGCGAGCGCGTCCGGCAGGTTCGCCGGTTCCGTGCCGCCTGCCTGCGCCATGTCCGGACGGCCGCCGCCCTTGCCGCCGACCTGCTGCGCGACGAAGTTCACGAGCTCGCCGGCCTTGACCTTCTTGCTCGCGTCGGGCGTGACGCCCGCGATCAGGCTGACCTTGCCGCCTTCGACGGCCGCGAGCACGATCGCCGCGCGCTTCAGCTTGTCCTTCAGCTTGTCGACCGTTTCGCGCAGCGTCTTCGCATCCGCGCCGTCGAGCGTCGCGGCCAGCACGTACACGCCGCCGACTTCGACGGCCTGCTGTGCGAGCTCGTCGCCCTGGCTCGATGCGAGCTTCGACTTCAGCGCGCCCAGCTCCTTCTCGAGCGACTTCACCTGGTCCTGCACCTGCGCGATACGCTGCGTGAGTTCCGACGGCTGCGCCTTCAGCGCGGCGGCCGCTTCGTTCACGCGGGCGTCGAGATCCTGCACGAAACGCACCGCGTTGTCGCCGGTGATCGCCTCGACGCGGCGGATGCCGGCCGCGACGCCGCCTTCGACGACGATCTTGAAGAAGCCGATGTCGCCGGTGCGGCTCACGTGCGTGCCGCCGCACAGCTCGCGCGAGAAGCCGAGATCGAGCACGCGCACTTCGTCGCCGTACTTCTCGCCGAACAGCGCCATCGCGCCGCCCTTCACCGCTTCGTCGTACGGCAGCACGCGCACGATGCCCGGCGCGTTCGCGAGGATTTCGTTGTTGACGATCTGCTCGACGCGACGGATTTCGTCGTCGGTCATCGGTGCGTTGTGCGCGAAGTCGAAGCGGGTTTTCTCCGCGTCGACGAGCGAGCCCTTCTGCTGCACGTGCGCGCCCAGCACCTCGCGCAGCGCCTTGTGCATCAGGTGGGTCGCCGAGTGGTTGCGCTGCGTGCGGGCACGGCGGTGCGCGTCGATTTCCGCGCGCAGCACGTCGCCGACCTTGAGCGTGCCCTGTTCGAGCGTGCCGTGATGGCCGATCACGTCGGCCTGCACCTTCAAGGTATCGGCCACCGCGAAGCGCGTCGCGGCGTTCGCGAGCACGCCCTGGTCGCCGACCTGGCCGCCCGATTCCGCATAGAACGGCGTGTGATCGAGCACGACGACCGCATCCTGGCCGGTCTTCACTTCGTTGACCGACGCGCCGTCGACATACAGCGCGACGACCTTCGCATCGTCGAACGCGATTTCCTCGTAACCGTGGAACGTGGTCTTCGCGCCCGTGTATTCGAGGCCCTGCGCGGCCTTGAACTTGCCGGCCGCGCGCGCCTGCTCGCGCTGACGCGCCATCGCGTCGTCGAACGCCGGCTCGTCGACCGTCATCCCGCGCTCGCGGCACACGTCGGCCGTCAGATCCAGCGGGAAGCCGTACGTGTCGTGCAGCTTGAACGCGAGTTCGCCGTCGAGCACCTTGCCGCCCTTCGCCTCGACGTCGGCCAGCGCGGCGTCGAGGATCGACATCCCGTGCTCGATCGTCTCGAAGAAGCGCTCTTCTTCCTGGCGCAGCACGTCGGTCACGCGCTGTTCGGCTTCCTTCAGTTCCGGGTACGCCGCGCCCATCTCCACGACGAGGTCGGCCACCAGCTTGTGGAAGAACGAACCCTTGCGGCCGAGCTTGTAGCCGTGGCGGATCGCACGGCGCACGATGCGGCGCAGCACGTAGCCGCGGCCTTCGTTGCCGGGAATCACGCCGTCGACGATCAGGAACGAGCACGCGCGGATATGATCGGCGATCACCTTCAGCGAGTTGTTCGTGAGGTCGCTGATCTCGGTCACGCGCGCGGCGGCCTTGATCAGGTTCTGGAACAGGTCGATCTCGTAGTTGCTGTGCACGTGCTGCAGCACCGCGGCCAGGCGCTCGAGGCCCATGCCGGTGTCGACCGACTGCTTCGGCAGGCGCGTCATGTTGCCCTGCGCGTCGCGGTTGAACTGCATGAACACGAGGTTCCAGATCTCGATGTAGCGATCGCCGTCTTCTTCGGCGGATCCCGGCGGGCCGCCCCACACTTCCGGGCCGTGGTCGTAGAAGATTTCGGTACACGGGCCGCACGGGCCGGTGTCGCCCATCGTCCAGAAGTTGTCCGACGCGTAGCGCGCGCCCTTGTTGTCGCCGATCCGGATGATCCGCTCGGTCGGCACGCCGACTTCCTTCGCCCAGATGTCGTACGCTTCGTCGTCTTCCTGGTAGACGGTGACCCACAGCTTTTCCTTCGGCAGCTGGTAGACCGTGGTCAGCAGCTCCCACGCGAAGCGGATCGCGTCGTGCTTGAAGTAGTCGCCGAACGAGAAGTTGCCGAGCATCTCGAAGAACGTGTGGTGGCGCGCCGTATAGCCGACGTTCTCGAGGTCGTTGTGCTTGCCGCCCGCGCGCACGCTGCGCTGCGCCGTGGTGGCGCGCGAGTACGGACGCGGGTCCGTGCCGAGGAACACGTCCTTGAACTGGACCATGCCCGAGTTCGTGAACATCAGCGTGGGGTCGTTACCGGGCACGAGGCTCGACGAGCGGACGATCGTGTGGCCCTTCGATTCGAAGAATTTGAGGAATTTCTCGCGGATTTCGGCAGCTTTCATGGCGTGCGGGGAATGTCTGGCTGAGCGGCTTCAAACGCCGGCCGTCCTCGCGGACGCACGGCGGGCAAATATCGTAAACGCTCGATTATACGATAGAGACTGCCGCCCCAAACGGCAGCGGCCCGCCCGGCCGGACGAGCGGCCTGGGCCACCGGTGCGGCCGATTCGCCTTAAGATGTCCGGCATGCCAATCCGCCTTGTCCTGCAAGGCGAGCCATGAAAGGAGACGATTCGACGATGGGTGCCCTGAGCCATATCCGCGTGCTGGACCTCACCCGCGTGCTCGCGGGCCCGTGGTGCGCGCAGACGCTTGCCGATTTCGGCGCGGACGTGATCAAGGTCGAGCGCCCCGGCGCCGGCGACGACACGCGCCACTGGGGGCCGCCGTACCTGAAGGACGCAGCCGGCGCCGATACGGCCGAGGCCGCGTACTACCTCGCGGCGAACCGCAACAAGCGCTCGGTGACGGTCGACATCGCGACGCCCGAGGGCCAGCAGATCGTGCGCGAGCTCGCCGCGCAGAGCGACGTCGTGCTCGAGAACTACAAGGTCGGGCAGTTGAAGAAGTACGGGCTCGATTACGACTCGCTGCGCGCGGTGAAGCCCGATCTCGTCTACTGCTCGGTCACGGGTTTCGGCCAGACCGGCCCGTACGCGCACCGCGCGGGCTACGACTTCATCGTGCAGGGGATCGGCGGCTTCATGAGCATCACCGGCGAGCGCGACAGCGAGCCGGGCGGCGGCCCGCAGAAGGCCGGCGTCGCGATTGCCGATCTCGCCACGGGCCTCTATTCGACGATCGCCGTGCTCGCGGCGCTCGCGCACCGCGACCGCACGGGAGAAGGCCAGTACATCGACATGGCGCTGCTCGACGTGCAGGTCGCGTTGCTCGCGAACATGAACACCAACTTCCTCGCGAGCGGCAAGGCGCCGGTGCGCTGGGGCAACGCGCATCCGAACATCGTGCCGTACCAGACGTTCCAGACGAGCGACGGGTGGATCATCGTCGCGGTCGGCAACGACGGGCAGTTCCGCAAGTTCGTCGAAGCCGGCGGGCGCCCCGAGCTGGCGGACGACGAGCGGTTCGCGACGAACCCGGCGCGCGTGCGTCACCGCGACACGCTGGTGCCGATGCTCGCGGAGATGGTGAAGACGCTCGGCAAGGCGCACTGGATCGCCGCGCTCGAAGCGGCCGGCGTGCCGTGCGGGCCGATCAACGCGCTCGACGAGGTGTTCGACAACGAACAGGTGATCGCGCGCGGGATGCAGGTATCGTTGCCGCACCCGTGCGGCGCGGACGTGAAGCTCGTGCGCAATCCGATCCGGATGAGCGCGACGCCGCCCGATGCGCGCACCGCCCCGCCGCTGCTCGGCGCGCAGACGGAAGACGTGCTGCGCGACATGCTCGGCTACGACGATGCGCGGATCGCCGCGCTGAAAGCGAAGCAGGCAATCTGATCGCACCGGCACGGCAGCCGCGCGGCGCCCCTTCGGGCACGCGCGGCGATGTACAGGGATGCCGCCGGGCAACGAACGGACCGGTTGGCTGTGACCGGTCGACGCACACTCGCGCCGGCCCGCTGACGCCGCCTGGTGCCGCCTGGTGCCGCCTGGTGCCGCCTGGTGCCGCCTGGTGCTGCTTGGGCCGGCTAACACCCGCCAACGCCACTCCCGCAAGCTAACGCGCAAGCGCGTCGAGCCAGCCGCGCGCGGCCGGCCAGTCGCCGAGCCCGCTATCCGCGTTGATGTGGCCGCGCGGGCCGAGATCGCGGAAGGTGCTGCCCCAGGCGTGCGCGCAGCCGCGCGCGAACGCGATCGAACCGTACGGATCGTCGCTGCTCGCAACGACGCAGGTCGGAAACGGCAGTCGTTCGTGCGGCACCGGCCCGAAGCCGTGCGCGTCGGCCGGAAACGCCGGCCCCGCCGGATCGGGCAACGCGACGAGCAGCGCGCCGCGCACCTTCGCGAGCGCGGCCGGCCGCGCGTAGCGGGTTGCCCACCACGCGGTGGTCAGCGTGCCGAGGCTGTGCGCGGCGATCGTCACCGGGCCCGGTGCGGCTTGGACCGCGCGGTCGAGCGCGAGACACCAGCCGTTGCGCGACGCACGGTCCCAGTCGGGCATCGCGACGCGCACGCAACGCGCGTCGGCGCGCTCCCAGCGGCTTTGCCAGTGGAGCGGACCGGAGTTGCCGTAGCCCGGCAGCACGAAAACGAGAGAATCGCTCATGGAAGATTCGTCGACGAAGGATGTCGTGATATGACGTCGACGCAGTGTCGCACACCCGCCTCTCCCTGAGGCTGCCTGTCGAATCGCGGAATGAGTGTGCGAGAAATGAGCGGGTCGTGACGCGTCGCAGACGCCGTCACGACCAACCGGCGCTCATGCGCGCCGGCTTCGGTCAGCGCACGCCGGCGCCGACCAGGCCACCTGCCGCCGCGCCGGCGACCGTGCCGACCGGGCCGCCCGTGATCAGGTAGCCGAGCGCGCCGCCCGCGGCCGCGCCGATACCGGCATTGCGCTGCGTATGCGTCATCGCGCATGCGCCGAGTTGCGACAGGACCGCGGCAATGACTGCGGCACGAACGAGAAAAGTGGTCTTCTTCATCATGATTGTTGGCTTCCTCCCGCCAGGAAAAAATTACGGATGGCGGCATTGAATCGGTAAAGCCATCATAGGAAAACCCCAACGGCGCCGGCAATCCGATTTACCTCGTGTTACAGCCGACACACTATCGAGATATTGCGCGACACATCCCGAACCGTCCCCTGTCATGCCGCAACCCGCGCGGGACGGACCCCGGTCAGGTAGAATTGCAGGATTAAACCGGCGCGACGCGCCGACACAACCTGACGCCATCCGCATGAGCACCGAACGCAACGACGCCCCCGCGGCTTCCAATTTCATCCGCAACATCATCGACGACGACAACCGCACCGGCAAATGGAGCGGACGCGTCGAGACGCGCTTTCCGCCCGAGCCGAACGGCTATCTGCACATCGGCCACGCGAAGAGCATCTGCCTGAACTTCAGCGTCGCACGCGACTACGGCGGCGTGTGCCACCTGCGCTTCGACGACACGAACCCGGAAAAGGAAAGCGTCGAATACGTCGACTCGATCGTCGACGCGGTGCGCTGGCTCGGCTTCGACTGGCGCAAGGACGCGGTCGATCACCAGTATTTCGCGAGCGACTACTACGACAAGCTGTACGCGTTCGCCGAGTTGCTGATCCAGCGCGGCCGTGCGTACGTCGACAGCCAGAGCGCCGACGAAATGCGCGCGAACCGCGGCTCGCTGACCGATGGCGGCAAGCCGTCGCCGTTCCGCGAGCGCTCGCCCGAGGAAAACCTCGACCTGTTCCGCCGGATGAAGGCCGGCGAATTCAAGGAAGGCGAGCACGTGCTGCGCGCGAAGATCGACATGGCTTCGCCGAACATGAACATGCGCGACCCGGTGATCTACCGGATCCGCTACGCGCACCACTACCGCACCGGCGACGCATGGTGCGTGTATCCGATGTACGACTACACGCACTGCATCTCGGATGCGCTCGAAGGCATCACGCATTCGCTGTGCACGCTCGAGTTCGAGGATCACCGCCCGCTGTACGACTGGGTGCTGAACGAACTCGCGGAAGCCGGCATGTTCACGCGTCCGCTGCCGCAACAGATCGAATTCTCGCGACTGAACCTCACGTACGCGATCACCAGCAAGCGCAAGCTGCTGCAGCTCGTGACCGAAGGCCACGTCGAAGGCTGGGACGACCCGCGCATGCCGACGATCGTCGGGATCCGCCGCCGCGGCTTCACGCCGGAGAGCATCCATCTGTTCTGCGAGCGCATCGGCGTGACGAAGGTCGATTCGTGGATCGACATGAGCGTGTTCGAAGGCGCGCTGCGCGACGACCTCGACGACAAGGCGCCGCGCTCGGTCGCCGTGCTCGAACCGCTGAAGCTCGTGATCGACAACTATCCGGAAGACCTCGAGGAAGCGTGCACGGCGCCCGTGCACCCGCACCACCCGGAGCGCGGCGTGCGCACGTTCCCGATCTCGCGCGAGCTGTGGATCGAGCGCGAGGACTTCGTCGAGAACCCGCCGAAGGGCTATTTCCGCCTGTTCCCGGGCAACAAGGTGCGTCTGCGCTACGGCTACGTGATCGAATGCACGGGCTTCGACAAGGACGCCGACGGCAACGTGACGGCCGTGCACTGCAACTACTTCCCGGACAGCAAGTCGGGCACCGAAGGCGCGAACAACTACAAGGTCAAGGGCAACATCCACTGGGTCAGCGCGAAGCATGCGCAGGCGGCCGAAGTGCGCATCTACGACCGGCTGTTCAAGGAACCGCATCCGGACGCGGGCGGCGCGAACTTCCTCGATGCGCTGAACCCGAACTCGAAGAAGATCACGCAGGCCTACGTCGAACCGGGCGCCGGCGACGTCGCACCGGAAACGCGCCTGCAGTTCGAGCGTCACGGCTATTTCGTCGCCGACCGCGTCGATTCGAAGCCGGGCAAGCCGGTGTTCAACCGGATCGTCGGGCTGCGCGACAGCTGGGGCAAGCCGGCCTGACGGCCTGCCCCGCGCGCGCCGCGAGCCGTCAGGCTCCCGGCGCGCAACGATAAAAAAACCGGCCTGCGGGCCGGTTTTTCATTGCGTGCCGACGATCGCGGCGGCAGCGGGCACCCCGCGCTCACGCGCCGGTCAACTGCCGATGCAATTCCGCGAGCGACAACGTCGTACGAAACAGCCGCGCGAGGCTGCGGCTCGCATACGCGTCGACGTCGCCCGGCACGGTCCAGCGATACGCGTCCATCTCCGGAATCAGCGAGCCGTCGCGGCGGCTCGGAAACAGCGACGTGCACGTGCAGTGCGCAGGGTCGATCTCGTCATCCGCGACCTGCACCGCGAACAGGTGCAGATCCTTGTCGTGACGATAGGCGAAGCGGCCGAGATCGCGCAGCCGCGCGGGCGCGAATTCGATGCCGGTTTCCTCGCGCAGCTCCCGCAGCGCGGCGTCGACCGGCGTCTCGCCGGGCTCGCCCTGCCCCTTCGGAATGTCCCAGTGCGTCGTGTCCGTCGCATGCGCGAGGAACACGCGTCCGGCCGCATCGAGAATCACGACGCCGCACGATACCGTACGCGGCGTGCGCGGCGCACCGCTACGCTTCATGGCACGCGCGCTCAGCGCTTCTGCAACTGCCACTTGCCCGCGCCGGTCTTGCAGAAGACCGGCTTGAGCGTCATCGTCTGGCCCTTCGCGGTGATTTCGGTGGCGATCTCGCGGCAGGTCTTGCCGTCGCTCTCGGACGTCGACGGCGTGAGCCTGGCATCGATCTGCGTGCCGCGACCGCTGCTCTGCCACGTCGTGGTCTCGCCGTCCTTGCCCTCGTCGCGCACCTGCGCGACAGCCTGGGTCAGCGACGCACGGTCGGTCTTGCTGAAGTAGGTCAGCGGCGTGTCGTTCAGGAAGCCCAGGTTGCTTTGCGCATGGGCGGGCAGCATCGCGGCTGCAAACGCGGCGCCGGCCAGCACGCGCGTAACGACGGAAACGGATGCACGCATCGACATGTGTTGTTCTCCTTGGATGTTCGATCGAACGGCGCGGCACGCGGCCGGCGAACCGGGAGCCGGCCCTCCGGCACGCGCCACGCCTGTCAGCGAGCGAGCATAGCATGCGTGCCGCAAAGGCCGTGTTCTAGTGCGCCGCCGACGTCGCCGCCGGCTGATATCCGTCAGTCAGCGTGTTCAGGAACGCGATCACGTCCTTGATCTCGGCCGCGTTCAGCGCCGGTGCGTCGCCGCGCTTGCGGTCGAACGGCGGCTCGCGGTTGATGTTCGGCCAGTAGCGCTTCGGCAGGTCGTCGTAGATCTGCACCTTGCCGTGCACCACCGGATAGAACTTCTCCGGATGGATGTCGCGCTCGACGTAGAAGCGCATCACGTCCTCGAGCGAGTGGTACACGCCGTTGTGGAAGAACGTCTTGCGCAACGCGACGTTGCGCAGCGACGGCGTGCGGAACAGCCCGCAGAATTCGTCGCGGCCCTTCAGGTCGGTGCGCTCGGGGCCGCATGCGCCGAGATCGTGGAAGCGCGGATCGCGATTGACCGGCAGCGCGCGGTTGCGCGGCACCGCGATCGCGATCAGGCCGAAATCGCTGAACTGCGGCGGCGTGCCGTCGAGCGCGCGCTGGCTGATGTGGCAGCTCGCGCAATTGCCCTTCTTCTCGTCGTTGAAAAGCTGCAGCCCGTGCAATTCGGCCGGCGTGAGCGGCGCACGGCCCGCGAGGTACGCGTCGTACTTGCTCGTATAGGGCGAGAACAGCTCGGGCGTCTGCTCGAACGTCTCGAGCGCGCGCAGCACGGCCTTGAACGTGCCCGCGTCGTCGTCGAGCACCTTCACGCCGAACACCGCGCGAAACTCGTCCGCATACGGCGCGGCCTTCACGGCCTGCGCGACCTTCGCGGGCGTGCTGTTCATCTCGAACGGCGACGTGAGCGGAATGCGCGCCTGCTCGGCGCCCGTGTCGACACGGCCGTCCCACGTGAGGCCGCCGGTCGGGCCGGCGTCGACGCTCTCGTCGCCTTCGTCGTCGGAGTCGTGGAAGTGCTCGGTGAATTGCGGCACGCCCTGCAGGTACTTGAGCGACGGCACCGCGCGAAAGCCCGGACGCTTCATGTCGTCGCCGCCCAGCTGCACCGCCAGCGCATTCGGCGGCCCGAACGCGTGCTCGGGGCTGTGGCACGACGCGCACGCAAGCTTGCCGGAACCTGACAGTGTAGGGTCAAAGAAAAGTTGCTTGCCGAGCGCCGTCATCCGGCGCACGCCTTCGTAAACTTGCGCGCGGGTCTGCGGCTGGTTCGCGGCGACCACCGGGCCGCTCGCGGCAATCGTTGCGGACGCAACCGGTTGTACGGCACCCGATGCACTGGATGCGCTCGCAACCTGTGCGGACGGCGTGCCGGCACCCGGCTGCGCGTCACAGCCGGCAAGCGTTGCAAGCGCGGTAGCCAGCGCGAATGCGCTGGTCAGATGCAGCCGCGAGCGCGCAAATGCGCCGGCTGCCGGTTGGCGAGGCTTCATCGATTCGGAGGAAAGTGGGTTCATGAGCGGCCGGAGTTTATGTCAGCCGCATGACCGCTCCATGACGCCCCACCGACAGCCAATCGAAAGGACGCCTACACTTGCCTGTCAAATCGCACCCTCAAAATACTGACAGCCGGACACGCGACGGTCATCTTCGAGAACCGGCCGCAAACCGATGCTCCGGTCCCCCACGCGACAAGAGAGATGAGAGTACAACGCATGAAAAACCACGCCTGGATTCGCTTTACGCCGATCGCCGTTGCCGCGGCGGCCGCCCTCACCGCCTGCGGCGGCGACGACGTGCAGCCGCAAGGTCTGTCGACGGTGAAGAACGTCGTCGTGATCTATGCGGAAAACCGCAGCTTCGACAACCTGTACGGTAACTTCCCGGGCGCGAACGGCCTGCAGAACGTGACGGCGGCCAGCGCGCAGCAGAAGGACCGCAACGGCCAGCCGCTCGCGACGCTGCCGAAAGTCTGGGGCGGCCTGACCGCGAAGGGCGTGACGCCCGCCGTGACCGAAGCGATGACGGCCAACCTGCCGAACGCGCCGTTCGCGATCGACGACCCGAACGGGTTCAACACGTCGATGAGCGTGACGACGCGCGACCTGTATCACCGCTTCTACGAGAACCAGATGCAGATCAACGGCGGCAAGAACGACATGTTCGCCGCATGGGCCGACTCCGGCGGCCTCGTGATGGGCCACTACACGCCCGACGCGACGAAGCTGCCGCTGTGGAAGATCGCGCAGCAATACACGCTCGCCGACAACTTCTTCATGGGCGCGTTCGGCGGCTCGTTCCTGAACCACCAGTACCTGATCTGCGCGTGCGCGCCGTTCTACGCGAACGCCGACAAGAGCCCGGCATCCGGCTCGATCTCGGCCGTCGCGGCAGACGGCAAGTCGCTGCAGATCGCGAGCAATTCACCGGCGTCCGCGCTCGACGGCATTCCGAAGTTCGTGAACTCGGGCAACCTGACGCCCGACTTCTACGCGATCAACACGATGCAGCCGCCGTATCAGCCGAGCGGCAACAAGGCCGCATCGGGCGGCGACCCGAACCTCGCCGACCCGTCGGCCGCGACGACGCTGCCGGCGCAGACGCAGCAGAACATCGGCGACCTGATGACCAATGCCGGCGTGTCGTGGGCATGGTACGGCGGCGCATGGAACCAGGCGCTGCAGGCGGCGCAAAGCGGCACGGCGGACGTGATCTACGGCCCGAACATGACGGCGCCGAACTTCCAGCCGCACCACCAGCCGTTCAACTACTACGCGAACCAGGCGCCGGGCAGCACGAGCCGCGCGCAACACTTGCTCGACGGCGGCACCGACGGCAGCGAGTTCATCAAGGCGATCGACGCGGGCACGCTGCCGCAAGTGTCGTTCTACAAGCCGCAGGGCAACCTGAACGAACACGCGGGCTACACGGACGTGTCGAGCGGCGACCAGCACATCGCGAACGTGATCGCGCACCTGCAGGCAAGCCCGCAGTGGAAGAACATGGTCGTGGTCGTCACGTACGACGAAAACGGCGGCTTCTGGGATCACGTGTCGCCGCCGAAGGGCGATCGCTGGGGCCCGGGCACGCGGATCCCGGCGCTGATCGTGTCGCCGTACGCGAAGAAGGGTTTCGTCGACCACACGCAATACGACACGGCGTCGATCCTGCGCTTCATCACGCGCCGCTTCTCGCTGCCGCGCCTCACGGGCCTGCAGCAGCGCGACGACGCGCTGAAGGCGAACGGCGCGCAGCCGATGGGCGACCTGACGAACGCGCTCACGCTGTCGCCGAACCTGTAACGGTACGACCAGGAACGGCCGGCGCGATGCCGGCCGCGCATGACGAAGGGCGGCTTCGGCCGCCCTTTGTTCGTTCTGCCGGCGCGCCTCGCTCCGGCAGGTCCGGCGTCATGCCCGCTCCTCGCTCATGCCTGCGCGAAGTCGGCGTCATCGAGCGCGATGGCCAGAATCATCGCGCGGGAATTCGGCGGCACCGGCCGTCCGGTCGGGCGGAACACGTCATCCCCGCACGCAATCCGCGCGCCCGTCAGCGCGCAGACACCCGCATGCCGTGCGCGCCCGGGCTTCCAGTGCTGCTCGCCGAAGTGCGCACGCCCCGGTTCGACCCAGCGCACGACCAGCAACTGCGCCGAGCGCTCGAGCACCTGCACCTGCGGCCGCCCCGCCGACGCTTGCGGACTGCCGAGCGCCGCGGCCAGGATCATCGCATTCGGATCGGCCGGTGCATGCCCGCGCGGGCTGAAGACGGCGTCGCCGCACACGATCTTCTCGCCGGACAGCGCGCAACGGCCCGAGCGGCATGCCCGCCCGGGCGTCCAGCGCTGTTCCGCGCCGCCCGACGCCAGCCAGCGCACGATCAGCACCTCGTCCGAATAAGCGAGCACCTGCACGCGCGCATTCATTCGACACCCTGCATCGTGCACGCATTCGACGCCGCACGCGCCGCGGCACGCACGCTACCACCCATACTTCAGCTCGACGCCCGCATAGTCGGCGTTGTGCCCGCCCGCCTGCCGGATCGTGTTGCCAACCTGGAAATGCACGGCCTCGATCGATCCGATCAGGTTCGCGGCGATCGTCCAGTCCGCGCGCAACTGCACGTACATGCCCGTCCACCGGCTGCCCTTGCCCGCCGTGCCCGGCACCGGTATGCTCGGCTGCTGATAGACGGCGTCCCCGGTCGTCTCGCGCCACTGGAAGCCCAGCGCGCCGAGCAGCGACAGGTTCGCCGACGGTTTCAGCGTCACGGACGGCTTCACGTGAATCAGGTTCGCGTAGCTCGTATAGCCGGCGAGCGTGAAGTAATAGCCGTTCGGGAACAGCGGGTTGAACGTGCCGACGCGGCCGTCGCCCGGGTGCCGGTCGCCCGACGCCGCGTCGACCTGCAGCGCGATGCGCGGCGACCACGGCGCATCGAGCTTGTAGCCCGCGATCGAACCGACGGCCCACGCGCCGATCGTGCTGTTGCCGACGGTGCCGGACTGCAGCATCGTTTCGACATCCCAGTCGAAGCGCCCTTGCGTGCCGCTGTAGCGCAGGTCCCACACGTCGCGACGTTCGGGGCCGCTCGCATCGAGGTAACGCGAATTGGTACGGTTGTAGCGCGACCAGTAGCCGGACAGGTCGCCGGGCCCGACCGACTGCCGCTCGAAGCGCACGCCGCTGAACGTGAGATCGCGATTCGACACGTCGTCGAAATCGGACGCGTTGCGGTTCTGCACCGGCTGCGTCGCGTAGCCGATGAAGCGCCACTTCCCGTATTCGTAGGCGGCCCAGACCGCATCGAACGCCTGCCGCACGTTCGGACCGTCGCGCGTGGCAATGAAGCGCTGCAAGTCGAACGCCATCTCCTGCCGGCCGACGCGGAGCTTGAACACGCCGCCGCCGAGCGCGCCCGTGTAGGTCGCGAACGCCTGCTCGAGATCGAGCGGGTTCTGGTCGACCGGCGACACCACGTTCTTGCCGTACGCACGCGCATCCTGCAACTGCGCGAAGAACTGCCAGTGCTGGCCGAGATGCGCATCGGCATGCACTTCGACGCGCTGGATCAGGTACGTATCCGATTGCGCGGAGCCGATCCCGAACAGCTGCGCGTTGTTGGTCTCCAGCCGCTCGCGCAGGTTCACGCCGAGCGACAGATAGGATGCCGGATCGTTGCCGAGCGGAATGTATTTCAGCCCGTCGAGCGGCTGGCGCGGCACGCACGGATTCGCGAGCACCGACCAGTCTTCCTGCCAGCGGTTGAACAGCACGGCCGGCCGCTTGGCGGTGCAGGCCGAAGCCTTGCCGTCGGCCACGGGTGTTGATGTCGATGTCGACGTGGACGTTGCTTGTGCGAACGCCGCATCGGCGCCCGCGAACAGCAGCCCCGCGACGATCGACAGGCGCGCGGCCCGATCGGTGCGGCGGTTGCGGTATCTCCCCTGTGTCACCGGGATCATGCATGCTCCTGCTTGACGGTGCCGGCCGCTTGCGCCGCGCACGCCGCGAGCATCGCGAGCGCGCCGACGGGCACGAGCAGCGCCCAAAATCCGACCTGACGAAACCCGAGCGCACCACCTGCCGCGCCGAGCGCGAACGCGACGATCGCCGGCAGCATCTTGCCGAAGCGCGCCCGCGCCGCCGCACGCGCGCTGTCGGCCGTGCTGCCCGACAGCATGTCGACGACGTCGAGGATCGCCTGCGTCACGTTGCCGGTCATCACGGTGTTCGGCACGCCGGCACGCGGGATCACGCGCGGGTGCGCGTTCTGCACGCCCATCGCGAACGTGCCGACGATGCCGGCCACGAGCGCCGGCAGACTGTCGGGCTGCGTGACGGGCGACGCCCACACGCCGGCCGCGCAGAAGCCGAGCAGCAGCACGGCCTGCACCGCGTGCAGCGCGCGCGTGCCCTGCCACGCCGGCCGCGCGGCCATCGAGCGCGCGATCAGGCTGCTCGCGATCACGCCGCACACGAACGCCGGAAACACGCTCAGCTTCAGCACGACGCCCTGGCCGAACCCCGCGATGCCCGCGCCGATCAACACGAAGTTGCCCGTCACGTGCGCGGTGAACAGCCCGAACAGCGCGACGAAGCTCAGCGTGTCGACGAAGCCGGCCACCGCGGCAAGGATCGTGTCCTCATGCTTCATCGTGCCGCGCTCGCGTGGATCTCGGCGACGTAGCCGCCCGGAAACTGCACGAGCGCCGCTTCGCGGCCGTCCGATGCGAACGGCGGCACGAGCACGGTCACGCCCGCGGCTTCGGCCTGCTTCAGCGTCGCGGCAAGATCGGTCACTTCGTAGCCCGTCATCTCGCGGCCGAACGGGTAAGGCAGATGGCCGTCGGTCACGAGCACCGTCAGCTTGCCGAAGCCCGACTCGACGCGGATGCGGCGATACGTATCGTCGGGCCGGCCGATTTCGACGCCGGGCGCCTTGCGCACGTCCGACACGACCTTGCCGTGCGAGAACGCGACGAAGTCGCGCACCAGCACGTCCGCGCGTTCCGGCGACACGTACACGCGGTTCTCCGGCACCGTCTGCAGCGCGTCGTAGTTCGGCGCCTGCGTATGCCAGTAGAGCTGCATGTTCACGCCGCCCGGCCAGCGGATGATCGCGTCGCGGCCGATCGGATCGGGGAACGTATCGACGACCACGTCCGCGCCGTGCGCACGCGCCGACTTCATCGCGACGTCGAGATCGGTGACGAGGTAGCCGGTGCGCTCCGAGCAGAACGGATACGGAATCGGCGTCTTGAAGCCGAACACCGACACCGTGCCGACCGGCGTGAGCACGAGCTGCGACATCGTCTGGCTCGGCGTCGGCGTGACCTGGAACACGCCCTGCTTCGACTTCTTGCCGCCGAAGGTCGCGACGAAGCTGTCGGTGAAGCGGTCGAAATCTTCCGGCGCGACGCACACGTGCGTCGTGTCGTACTGCGGGCCGACCGCGATCGCGGGCGTCGCGACGGCCTTCCCGACCGGCGTCTTCGCGAAGGCTACCGGCGCGACGGCGAGGCCGCCCGCGATCATCGCGGCAAGCAGCACTGAACGAATGGATTTCATCACGGGATTCCCTGGTTGTTGCATCGTCATCGAATGGAGCGGCCGTCGTCGGCCGCGTACTGCGCATCGTCGAGCACGGTCGCCAGCACGAGTGCCGCGATCAGCCCGAGATGCTCGAAAAAGCTGTTGAGCGCCATGAAATGTTCGGCGCCCGAGCGATTCCAGAAATCGTTTGCCACGACCATCGCGACGAGCGTCAGCATGCCGAGGCTGCCGGCGCCGAGCCACGTGAAGCGGCGAAACACTATGCAAAGCGAACCGCCGATCTCGACCGCGATCGCGAGCACCGCCCACAGCGCGGCCGGATGCAGGCCGAAGTGCGCCTGCTCCGCGACCGCACCGTCGAAATCGAGCGCCTTCGCAATGCCGCCGATCAGAAAGGCGGACACCAGCGCGAGACGCGCGAGCGGCAAGGCCCATGGCTGCGACAGCAGCGCACGGACCCATGCCGGGTTGCCGTAGACGGTGCGCGTCGTCATGTCAGACCGCCCAGCACGAACAGCCGAACGCACCCCAGAAGCCCTTCGCGTCCGAGGTCGGCAACGCGCGGCCCCACGCGCCCGCGTGTGCATGGCCGTGCACGTTGCACGCGCTCGCGCAGCCGCACATCGCGGCGGCGGCGGCCCGTTGCAGCGGTGCGCCGTCGCGTTGCGTCGCGCCCCAGCCGCCGTAACCGCCGTATGCGCGCACCGGCGACCAGTCCGGCATCGCGGGCGGAATCGGCGCGTCGTGCGACGAAAACGGCCCGGCGCCCCACACGATCCGGCCGCCCACGATCGTCAGCAATGCAGTCGTGTCGACGATATCGTCCTCCGCACATGTGAAGAAATCGCGATCCGGGACGACCAGGTCGGCGAGCTGCCCGACCGCGATACGCCCTTTCTTGCCTTCCTCGTTCGAGAACCACGTCACGTACTCGGTCCACATGCGCAACGCGGTTTCGCGATCGAGCAGGTTGCGCTGCGGATATATGCGCATCCCGCCGACCGTCTTGCCCGTCACGAGCCATGCGAGCGACACCCACGGGTTGTACGACGCGACGCGGGTCGCGTCGGTGCCGGCCGAAACCTTGAGCCCCTTGCCGAGCATCTTCGCGACAGGCGGCGTCGCTTCCGCCGCCTGCGCGCCGTAGCGCTCGACGAAGTACTCGCCCTGGTACGCCATCCGATGCTGCACCGCAACGCCGCCGCCGAGCGCCGCGATCCGGTCCATCGACTTCTCCGAGATCGTTTCCGCATGATCGAAGAACCAGTTCAGCCCGTCGAGCGGAATATCGCGGTTCACCTTCTCGAACACGTCCAGCGCGCGGCTGATCGTTTCGTCGTAGGTGGCATGCATGCGCCACGGCCAGCGGTTCTGCGCGAGCACGCGCACGACGCCTTCGAGATCGTCTTCCATCTGCGCGGGCAGATCCGGACGCGCGACGCGGAAGTCCTCGAAATCGGCCGCGGAAAACACCAGCATCTCGCCCGCGCCGTTGTTGCGGAAATAGTCGGTGCCGTCGTGATACTTGACGCTCTTCGTCCAGTTCACGAAGTCTTCCTTCTCCGCGTTCGGCTTCTGCGTGAACAGGTTGTACGCGATGCGCACCGTCATCTCGCCCGCATCGTGCAGCTTGCGGATGACTTCGTAATCGTCGGGATAATTCTGCGAGCCGCCGCCCGCGTCGATCACGCCGGTCACGCCGAGCCGGTTCAGCTCGCGCATGAAGTGACGCGTCGAGTTGTACTGATAGTCGAACGGCAGCTTCGGCCCCTTCGCGAGCGTCGCATAGAGGATCGACGCGTTCGGGTTCGCGAGCAGCAGGCCCGTCGGGTTGCCCGCTTCGTCGCGCAGGATCGTGCCGCCCGGCGGCTCCGGCGTGTCCTTCGTATAGCCGACGACGCGCAGCGCGGCCGCGTTCAGCAGCGCACGGTCATACAGGTGCAGGATGAACACCGGCGTATCGGGCGCGACCGCATTGAGTTCGTCGATCGTCGGCAGGCGCTTCTCCACGAACTGATGCTCGGTGAAGCCGCCGACCACGCGCACCCATTGCGGCGCCGGCGTGATCGCGACCTGCTGCTTGAGCATCTCCATCGCGACGGCGAGCGAGCGCACGCCGTCCCAGCGCAGCTCGAGGTTGTAGTTCAGCCCGCCGCGAATCACGTGCGTGTGGTTGTCGATCAGGCCCGGCAGCACCGGGCGCCCGCCGAGATCGACCACCTTCGTCGCACGGCCGGCGAGCGGCATGATGTCCGTGTTGCTGCCGACCGCGACGAAGCGGCCGTCCTTGATCGCGACGGCAGTCGCGACGGGGTTCGCACGGTCGAGCGTCGTGATGCGCCCGTTGTGCAGGATGAGATCCGGTTGAGTATCGGTTGCGCTCATGGTATGTCCTCGATGTAGTCAGAAGCCGAGCCAGTGACGGACGGGGCCGATGGCCTGTACGCCGATCAACATGCCGGCGAGGCCGATCAGCGCGATCAGCGGCGGCGCAGGAGAGCGCACCTTGATCACGCTGTACACGACGCCGATCAGCACGCCGGCGGCCAGCGACAATAGATAAGATTCCATAACGATTTTTCCTCCCGGCCGGATTAGAATGATCCGCATCGCAACGGCCGCTCGATTCGCTGCCGCCGCATTCACTTCGCATTCCTGTCACGCTGTCCGACCATGCAAACCCTTCCTGACCTCGAAGCCTGGGCCATCTTTGCGCGCGTCGCGGAGACGGGCTCGTTCGCGAAAACCGCGGAACTGCTCGGCATATCGCAACCGACCGTGTCGAAGGCGATCGCGCGCCTCGAAAAGCGCCTCGGCGCGATGCTGCTGTACCGCACGTCGCGCAAGATCTCGCTCACGCCGACCGGCGAACTGCTGCGCGACCGCGCGATCCGCCTGCTCGCCGATGCCGAGCTGATCGAGAGCGAAGCAACCGCGCAAGCACTCGAACCGCACGGCCTCGTGCGCGTGAACGCGCCGATGTCGTTCGGGCTGCGCCATCTGTCGCCGCTGCTGCCCGCGTTTCTCGAACGCTATCCACGCGTCGACATCGACCTCGTGCTGACCGATCACATCGTCGACATCGTGTCCGGCGGCTTCGACGTCGCGATCCGCATCGCCGAGCTCAGCGATTCGTCGCTGCGCTCGCGCAGGCTGTGCGCGGTGCGCCGTCCGCTCGTCGCATCGCCCGCGTACCTCGACCGGCACGGCCGGCCCACACATCCGCGCGACATCGAGCAGCACGTGTGCCTCACCTACACGAACCTGCCGACGCCCGAACACTGGCGCTTTCGCCACCCGGCCTCGGGCGAGGACTTCGGCGTGAACGTGCAAGGACGCATCCGCACCAACAACGCCGACGTGATCGGCCCCGCGCTGGTCGCCGGTCACGGCCTCGCGCTGCAGCCCGAGTTCCTGGTGTGGGACGAGCTGCAGCGCGGCGAGCTCGAGGAAGTGATGTGCGACTGGAAGATCGCCGACATCAACGTCAACCTCGTCACACCGCCCGGCATGCTGCGCGCCGCGCGCGTGACGGTGCTGCTCGATTTCCTCGCCGAACATTTCGCGCATGCGCCGTGGGCCCTGCCCGCGACCTGAGCGGGCGGCGGCCGGTGGATTCCGCAGGCCGCCGCGGGCATCGATCGGATCGGTCGTTACTTCGCCGGAACGGCCGCGATCGACTCGTGCGGCGTCGCGGTACGCTGCGCGGCCTTGTGGACCATCGTGTACGCGTAGTCGACACCCATCCCGTACGCGCCCGAATGTTCCTTCGCGATCGCCATCACCGCGTCGTACGTATCGCGGCGCGCCCAGTCGCGCTGCCATTCGAGCAGGACCTGCTGCCACGTAACGGGTACCGCGCCGGCCTGGACCATGCGCTGCATCGCGAAATCGTGCGCGTCCTTCGACGTGCCGCCCGACGCGTCGGCGACCATGTAAATCTCGTAATCGCCTTCAAGCATCGCGCACAGTGCGAACGTCGTATTGCAGACCTCGGTCCACAGCCCCGACACAACCACCTTCTTGCGGCCGTTCGCGGCCAGCGCGTCGCGCACCTTCTGGTCGTCCCACGAGTTCATCGACGTGCGTTCGAGCGTCTTCTGGTTCGGGAACACGTCGAGCAGTTCCGGATAGCTATAACCCGAGAAACTCTCGGACTCGACCGTCGTGATCGTGGTCGGGATGTTGAACGCCTTCGCGGCTTTCGCGAGACCGACGACGTTGTTCTTCAGCGTCTGGCGATCGATCGACTGCACGCCGAATGCCATCTGCGGCTGCTGGTCGATGAAGATCAGCTGGCTGTTCTGCGGAGTAAGTACTTCAAGCTTCGGATTGCTCATGGCGCATCGAGTCCTGTGAACGAAAAAAAGGGGGCCTGCCTCGACCGTGAAAACGGGAGGAGCCGGAGGTACGTCGCGCCGGATCGTCATCCGGCTCGAAATATTTAATCCGTAAATGCGCGGCGCGAACACCCAAGAAATGGAATCGATGCAATTCCTAAAACGACGTCCGTTCGGGGCTGTCCGCTCTTTTTTTCTTCACGCAAACCCGATAGTCTTTCAAGACTCTGACGGCGCCGTTGCGGTGCCGCCCGGCCATCACGAGGCGCTCGACCATGAAACCGTATGTCTTTTCGCTGCTCGCCGGCATCCTCGCCGGCGTCATCTACGGCGCGATCGGCGTGAATTCGCCCGCGCCGCCGATCATCGCGCTCACCGGCCTGCTCGGCATGCTGGCCGGCGAACAGATCCTGCCCGTGGCGCGGCGCATGCTCAAGGGGCACCGGCTGAATACCGCATGGCGCGAGGCGAAGTGCAGCCAGCATATGTTCGGCCCGCTGCCGGGCGGCAGCACGAACGAGCGCAAACCGTCGTGATGCGGCGCGTCGCGATCCGCCGCGCATGAGCAATGTCGAGCTGTTCCATTACCTGCTGCTGTTGATCTGCGGCGCGGGTGCGCTCACGTGGCTCGCCGAGCGGATCTCGATTCCGCCGGCCGTCGTGCTGCTGCTCGGCGGCTGCGTGGTGGCCGTCGCCGGCAAGCGCGTGCCGGACATGGACCCGGCGCTGCTGCTCGCGGCCGTGCTTCCGCCGCTGCTGATGTCGAGCGGCTTCTACACGGCATGGAAGGAATTCCGGCACGAGCTCGCGTCGATCGCATCGCTCGCGCTCGGCGCGGTGGCATTCACGACCGTCGCGGTCGCGCTCGCCGCGCATGCGGCGAATCCCGCGCTGCCGTGGGCCGCCTGCTTCACGCTCGGCGCGATCGTGTCGCCGCCCGATGCGGTCGCCGCGGAGGCGATCCTGAAACGTCATCCGCTGCCCGCGCGGCTCGTCGCGGTGCTCGAAGGCGAAAGCCTCGTCAACGATGCGTCGGGTCTGCTGCTCTATCAGATGGCCGTGTCGGCCGCGCTCGCGGTCACGATCACGACGGCCGGCGCCACCGGCCTGTTCTTCTCGCTCACGCTGATCGGCATCGTCGTCGGCCTCGCGTGCGGCCATGCGATGTGCTGGGTGCTGCAGCGCCTGCGCGAGCCGATGCTCGGCATCGTCGTGACCTTCGCGATGGCGTGGGGCAGCTACGGGATCGCGGAAGCCGTGCACGGCTCGGGCGTGCTGTCGGTCGTCACCTGCGGGCTCGTGCTCGGCGTGCGCCAGCATCGCGTGTTCGGCGCCGACATGCGGATCAAGGCGAAGGCGACGTGGGAAGCGATCGTGTTCGTGCTCGACGCGCTCGTGTTCATCCTGATCGGCCTCGCGCTGCACGCGATCCTCGCGCGCGTGAACCACGAAGGCGCGGTGCTGATGGACGGGCTGCGGGTGGCGCTGCCGGCCACCGCCGCCGCGATCGCCGCGCGCGTCGTGTGGGTGTTCGTCGCGATGTGGCTGCCGGGCCGCCTGCGCGCGGCGCGTGCGGGCCGTCCGTCGTGGTCGTGGCGCGAGGCGGTCGTGCTCGGCTGGTCCGGCATGCGCGGCGTGGTGAGCCTCGCCGCCGCGATCGCGCTGCCGGGCAACTTCCCCGGCCGTGACCTGATCCTGTTCAGCACGTTCCTGCTGATCATCGCGACGCTCGTCGTGCAGGGCGGCACGCTCGCGCCGCTGATCCGCGTGCTGAAGCTGCAGCCGGCCGCGCGGCATACGATGTCCGAGCATGCGGTGCGCGCGCACACGTTCGGCGCGGCGCTCGCCGAGCTCGACGCACGCGAGCAGCGCGGCGCCGGCCTCGAACGCGCATCGCTCGACCGGCTGCAGACCGAATACCGCGGCCGCGTCGCGTTCAACGAGCGCGCGCACCGCGACGGCGCCGAACCGGCGGACGTGCGCGCGCGGATGCTGCGCATGGAGCTCGAACTGGTCGGCGTGTCGCGCGATGCGCTGCTCGCGCTGCATCGCGACGGCCGGGTCGACGATACGGTGCTGCACCGCATAGAATCCGAACTGGACTTCGAGGAACTGCGGCTGCAGCGCCTGCTCGAACCGTAACGTCTGGCCTGATGCGGCCGGCCGCCAGCCCACCCCTTCCCCACCTGGAATTGCAATGAGCGAACTGTCCGTCGAAGCGAGCATCGGCTCGGTCGATTATCTGGTCCATTTCACCGACGGCGTCCATCAGTGGCGCGCCGACGAACCGGCGTCGCTCGGCGGCGGCGACGCGGCCCCGACGCCCGTCGCGCTGCTGCTGTCGAGCCTCGGCGCATGCACCGCGATCACGCTGAAGATGTATGCGCAGCGCAAGGGCTGGCCGCTCGCCGAAGTGCACGTGAAGCTCGCGCACGAATCGGGCAGCAAGGGCAGCACGATCGTGCGCCGCATCACGCTCGACGGCGACCTGTCCGACGAGCAGCGCGAGCGCCTGCTGCAGATCGCGAATGCGTGCCCGGTGCACAAGATCCTGTCGAACCCGATCACGATCGACACGGCGATCGCCTGACGTCTCGCCCCCTGAACCCGAGCGTTTCACCATGTCCGCATCGATCAAGACCCTGCTCACGCCGCGCGAGAGCGACATCGGCAACCTCGTCGTGCGCCGCGTGCTGCCCGCGCGCGCCGCGCGCCTCGTCGGCCCGTTCATCTTCTTCGACGAGATGGGGCCGGCCGTGCTGCCGGCCGGCAGCGGCATCGACGTGCTGCCGCATCCGCACATCGGCCTCGCGACCGTCACCTACCTGTTCGACGGCACGCTGATGCATCACGACAGCCTCGGCTTCCGGCAGAAGATCGTGCCCGGCGACGTGAACTGGATGACGGCCGGGCGCGGCATCGTGCACTCGGAGCGTTCGCCCGAAGAAGACCGGCCGCTCGCGCAGCCGGTGCACGGGATCCAGACCTGGGTTGCGCTGCCGGTCGAGCACGAGGACACCGAGCCCGCATTCGTGCATCACGCGGCCGACACGCTGCCGTCGTTCACGCGCGACGGCACGAGCGTGCGCGTGATCGCGGGCACGGCGTTCGGGCTCACGTCGCCGGTCGAGGTGTTCTCGCCGACGCTCTATGCGTACGCGGCATTCACGGCGGGCGGCACCCTCGCGCTCGACGCGGAACACGACGAGCGCGGCGTGTATCTCGTCGACGGCGACCTCACGATCGACGGCACGCCGCTCGCTCCCGCGACGATGGCCGTGCTCGAACCCGGCGCGGGCGTCGCACTCGCGAGCGCGAACGGCGCGCGTGTGATGCTGCTCGGCGGCGCCCACCTGCCGGGCGAGCGGTTCATCGAGTGGAATTTCGTGTCGAGCGAACGCGCGAAGATCGAAGCGGCCCGCAACGCGTGGGCCGCGCAGACCTTCGGCAAGGTGCCGGGCGAAGAAGACCAGTGGACGCGCCAGCCGGAACGCAACGCGCAC
Source organism: Burkholderia anthina (assembly GCF_902498995.1). Lineage (GTDB taxonomy): Bacteria > Pseudomonadota > Gammaproteobacteria > Burkholderiales > Burkholderiaceae > Burkholderia > Burkholderia anthina. Next base: position 351,355 of record NZ_CABVLY010000003.1, on the reverse strand, counting down.
TGACGTCTCAAGCGTCTCAAGCGTCTCAATCCGTCGATCGACGCAGCGCGGCCGGCACTCACGCCGGCCGCGTTGCGTTTACCGCGTCAATCCCATCAGCTTCGCGAGCACCGGCCAGCGTTCGAGCGACTCGACGAACGCGCGCCGAGCCTGCTCGTCGACATAGTGCGCCGGGTCCAGCGCGGGCAGATGCCGCGCGAGGCCGAGCACGTCGTTCGGTTGCGACAGGCGGCCTTCGTCGCCCTCGCCGATGTTTATTGTTCGTCGATCCATACGCCATCCGGAGTCTTGACCGCATAGCCCGCGGGCGTCTGCATCGTCACCGTGCCCTCGTTCTCGCCGACCATCCGCGTGCGCGGCAGATCGGCCGCGTATTGCGCGAGCGTCACGCCAGGCTTGAACGGGCTGTTCGATACGAGGTTCGACAGCAGTTGCGCGAGCGCGAGGAAGCTCGTCGGCTGGTCGATCACGGTGGTCGTGCCGTGATTGCCGGTGAAGCCGACGAGCCGCACGCCGACCGGCCCGTGAATGATGCGCGGCGTCGGAATCTCGCGCAGGCCCGCGACCTGGTTCTTGTCGCCGCGCAGCGCGACGCCGTGCTCGGGCACGAACACGATCACCGCGCGCCGGCCCGACTGTGCGACCAGATCGGCGAGCCGGTCGAAGTCGTCCATCAGCTTGGTCGCGCGCTGCGGATACGAGTCGATGCTGTTCAGCGAGCTGCCGGCCACGCGGTTGCCGTCGTGCATGCTGATCGTGTTGTAGTACAGCGCGACCGGCCCCGGCACCGACGCGCGCTGCGCGTACCAGTTCGCGAGCGTCTGGTAGTCGTCCTTGATCGCCGAGCCGTCGAACGCGTGCATCGCGACCGGTGCGGCCGCGTTCGAGATCATCGGCGCGTCCGGCACGCCGAGGTTGTCGTGCACGACCTGCAGGAAGTTGTCGAAGTGGCCGTCGTGGTTCAGCAGCGACTGCACCGTGTAGCCGGCGGCGGCCAGCTGCGAGAACAGGTAGCACTGCTGCGGCGCGGGCTTGTACAGATCCGCGTGCGCTTCCTGGCCGCAGCTCGCGCGCAGCACGCGAATCGCGGCCGGGCCGCTGTAGCTCGCGGCCGTGCTGAAGTTGTTGAACAGGTAGTCGAAGCGGCTCAGCATCGGATGGTTGCGCACCTTCGCGGCGTCGAGGTCGTCCCACGACAGCGAACAGATGTGCAGCACGATCACGTCGAACTGTGCAGACGGATCGTTGCCGAGATGGCCGAACGCGACCTGCCGCTGCGACTCCTGCGTGCGGAACGTCGCAAGCGCCGCGTTGTGATCCTCGGGCTGGTCGGAACGCCCGCCGTTGCCGCCGGCGAGCTGCTGCGCGGGCGGTGCGACGACGCGCGCCATCAGTCCGTTGCCGGCCTGCCACAACGGCATCGCGATCAGCACGGCGAGCACGAAGGTCGCGACGCGCAGCCAGCGGTTCACGATGAAATAGACGATCAGCGCGCCCGCCACCGTCAGCACCAGCATCGGCGGCAACAGGCGCGGCAGCAGTTCCATCCAGTAGTCGAGGCGGAACGTGCTGACCTCGCGCGCGGCTTCGGCGAGACGCGCGAGCGGCGGCGCATGCAGCTCGCGCGCGAGCAGCGGCACCGCGATCGCGATCGCCACGAGCTGCCGCACGATGCGCCACGCGCGCTGCCGGATCGGCGCGCTCGCGGCGAGCACCAGCGCGAACCCGAGGTTCGCGAGCCACATCGGCTGCAGGTGGCCGGTCGCGAACAGCGCGAACTTCAGGATGAAATACAGATTCCAGAACGTCATCTAAACCACTCCGTCATGAGCGCCGCGTCAGTCGCGCGCCCGATCGAGCTTCGGCGCCAGCATGGTCTGCACGCTGCGCGCCGCGCCCTTCCACATCCGTACGTAGCCGTCCACGCCCACCTGCAGCACTTCCTTCAGCCCGCGCAGCGGCGTGTCGGGTCGCGCGCCCGCGTGCCAGTCGAGCCACGCATCCGCGCGGCCGAACGTGCACTGCACGAGCTGGCGCTCCTGTTCGAGCGTGAGCGCCTCGAAGCTCACGCCGACGTGGGTCGGCGTCACGCGGCTCACGCGCACCGGGAACGGGAACGGCCGGTCGCCGCGCGTCACGCACACCGTCAGCGTGTCGCCGACCGCGAGCGGCAGCCCCGGCACCGCTTCGAGGCCGAGCCCGCCCGTCGAGTAGTCGCTCGTGAAGCAGGCGGCCGTCGAGCCGTCGGCGAGCAGCAGCGTCGCCGGCACGCGCATCGCGATCCGGTGCGTGACGCGCACCTGCTTCGTCTCGCGCGCAACCGCCAGCGCCGCGCCGAGCATCGCGAGGTTGTACGCGGTCCAGCCGAGCGTGATCAGGATCGTCGCCGCCTCGTCGCCCTGCTCGGTCACGAGCCGCCAGAGCCCCGCGGCGATCGCGAGCACGTTCAGTGCGAACAGCACGAGGTACGGCTTCGACGTCGACCAGTCGACGTAGCCTTCGTCGATCTTGCCGCCCTTGTCGGTCACGTTGAACTTGCCGTGCTTCGGGCTGAAGAACGCGACGGTGGTCGGCAGTGCGATGTACCACGCCAGCACCGATTCGTAGACCTCGGCCCAGAACGAATGGCGGTATCGCCCCTGCATCCGCGAGTTCGCGACGTTCGCGAGCACCAGGTACGGAATCACGTAGCTCGCGAGCGCGACCGACGACGCATTGATGAAGTACAGATGGAAGAACAGGTACGCGAGCGGGATCGTCAGGAACACGAGCCGCGGAATCCCGTAGAAGAAGTGCAGCATCGCGTTGCCGTAGCAGATCCGCTGCACGAAGCCGAGCCCGCGCCCGAGGAACGGGTTGTCGATGCGGAAGATCTGCGCCATTCCGCGCGCCCAGCGCGTGCGCTGCTTCACGTGGCCCGCGAGGCTTTCCGTCGCGAGGCCGGCCGCCTGAACGGTCGGCAGGTACGCCGACGTGTAGCCGCGGCGATGCAGCTTGAGCGCCGTGTGCGCGTCCTCGGTCACGGTTTCGACCGCGACGCCGCCCACCTCTTCCAGCGCGCTGCGCTTGAGCACCGCGCACGATCCGCAGAAGAACGTCGCGTTCCACAGGTCGTTGCCCGACTGCACGAGCCCGTAGAACAGGTTGCCCTCGTTCGGAATCTCGCGGAACGTGCCGAGGTTGCGCTCGAACGGATCGGGCGAGAAGAAATGGTGCGGCGTCTGCACCAGCGCGCACTTCGGGTCGCGCAGGAACACGCCCATCGTGGTCTGCAGGAACGAGCGCGTCGGCACGTGATCGCAGTCGAAGATCGCGATGTATTCGCCGTGCGTCTTCGGCAACGCGCGGTTGATGTTGCCGGCCTTCGCGTGACGGTTGTCGTCGCGCGTCAGGTAGCCGATGCCCGCCTCTTTCGCGAACGCCTCGAACTCGGGGCGCCGGCCGTCGTCGAGCAGGTACACGCGCAGCTTGTCGGTCGGCCAGTCGATGCTCTGCGCGGCGAACGCGGTCGGCTTCACGACCGACAGCGGTTCGTTGTAGGTCGGGATGTAGACGTCGACGCTCGGCCATTCGTCGGGATCGCCGGGCAGCGGCACGATCGGGCGATCGAGCGGCCACGCGGTCTGCACGAAGCCGAGCAGCAGGATCATCCACGTATAGGCTTCCGCGCCGTACAGCAGATAGCCGGCGACGGCCTCGACGGGGCCGCGGAAGTCGAGCGTCTGCGTCGTGCGCCACCACACGTAGCGCACCGTCGCGAGCAGCGCGAGCGAGGCGAGCGCGAGGGTCGGCAGATGTCCGGGCAGGCGGCGCAGCGCGAGCGCGAGCACCGCGACGATCGCGAAGAACGCGAACTGCGCGTTGGGCATCAGCGGCGACATGCCGGCCGCGGCCCACAGCACCGCGCCGGCGATCAGCAGCAGCGGCGCCAGCCAGCGGCGCCGGCCGACACCGTTCGCGCGCGCATCGAGCCAGCCGCCCCAGCGCGCCCACGGCAGGCGCTCGAGCTGCGTATTGACACGCTTCGCGAGCGCGCGGGCCGCGACGTAGACGGGCACGACGAACGTGTCGAACCACGCGAGCGGATCGCGCGCGGGCCGGCCGTCGTCGCCGCGCGGCGCGCGCACGATCGCGCGCCACAGCCATTCGCGCGGGCTCAACGGCTGCAGCACGCCCCAGTCGCGCGCGAGCCGCAGGAAGCCGGTGCGCGCCCAGCGGCGCACGGGGTCGGGCCGCCCGGGCGGCGGCGCATGGAAGAACAGCCGCACGAGCCAGTCGAGCAGCGTGCGCTGCACCGGCAGCCCGATGCCGCGCGCGCACCAGTCCGTCACGCCGCGGCGGGCCGCGCGCCAGCGCGACGCGAATGCGCCCTTCATCGCGACGCTCCCGCGCGGCCGGCCGCCGCCGCCGAGAGCCACGCATCGACCCAGTTCGCAACGCCGTTCAGGTCGTGCGACGCCTGCGAATACGGCGCGTCGTCGAAGATCCAGCTGCCGCGCGCGAGCGTTTCGGGCACGGCTGCATCGACGTGGATGCGCTGTTCGAGCATCGCCGCCGGCCCCGCGACCGCGCGCAGCATCCCGAGCGCGTCGCGCTGCATGTCGCGCGCCGGGTTCAGCCGGTTCACGACGATCTGCAGTTCGCCGCCGCCTGCGCGCAACGCGTCCAGACGCGCGGCGACCGTCGCGCATGCCGCCGGTTCGGGCGGCACGACGACGAGCGTCAGGTCCGCGCGGCGAATCGCCTGCTCGGCCTGCGGCGACGGATAGCGAGCGGTATCGACCAGCACGACGCCGTCGGCCGGCAGCGCGATCTCGTCGAGCGCGCGCGACAGCCAGGCGGGATCGGCCGCGAGCCGCGCATCGCACGCGGCGGCGCCCGCCGCGTCGACCTGCCCGTACGGCACGAACAGCACGCCGTCGGCATTGCGCCATGTCTGCGCGTGCCACGGCGCGGCGTCGCCGAGCAGGCTGTGCGCGAGGCCGTGTTCGGCCAGCGTGTCGAGCCCCAGCGTCGCGCCCATCAGGTTCTGCGCGTCGAATTCGACGGCGACGACCGGCCGGCCGCGGCGCGCGAGCAGCACCGCGAGCGCGGCCGCAAGCGTCGTGCGGCCCGCGCCGCCCGTCGTCGACGTAATAGCGATCGTCTTCATCGCGACGCCTCGCCGGTGCGGCCCGCATCGGGCAGCAGGCGCCCGCGCAGCGCCACCGGCACGAGTTCGCACGGCACCGCGTCGCGCCGGTTGATCCCGCGCGGCGCATGGAAACCGCGGCCGATGCCCAGGTGCTGGGCGACGATCCACACCGGCACCGCGATCGCGAGGCCAATGATGAAACCGATGACGAGTTCGGCGATCATGCGCCCTCCGGCTTGCGCAGCGGCATCGCACTGCGAATGGCGCCGCGCGCACGCGCGGCGGGAAATACGGGAACCGGCACCGGCGCATGGGCGGCCGGCACGGCGTCGGCATCGGCCGGCGCGGGCTGCGGCGCCGCATCGGTCGGCCTGTCGGCCGCGCCCGGCGTATCGCTCGCACCGCCCGGCGCCGCGCGCCGCGCGACCTCGCCCGCGCGTCCGGCCGGCACCTGCGGCGCGGCAGCCGGTCGCGCCACCGCGAACAGGTCGCTGTAGTCGGCGATCGGCGCACGCCGGTTCTCGGTCTTCAGCGCATCGAGTTCCTTGTCGATGCTTTCGTGTCCGAGACACACGACGCGATCCGACAGCGTATCGACCGGCACGTCGAAGATCCGCGCGAGCGCGTCGTCCGCATCGGCCGGCTCGCACGCGAACAGGAACACGTACAGGTGTCCGGCATCGGCCGTCACGACGTCGCCCGCGCGGCGCGGCCGGCAGCGCCGCAGCGCGTCGACGTGCGACACGCCGGGCAGCAGCGCGATCTTCGCGAGCGTGTGCGGCAGCGACAGCACCGCGCCGCGATCGAGCACCGCGCGGATGCGCAGGCAGAACGCGCCGACCGGCAGGTAGCCGAGCACCGAATCGCCGAGTGCGGCCGCGAGCGCCGCCCGATAGTCGGGCGCGACGGGCCGCGCATAGAGCTGCCCGCGCAGCGCGTGCACGGCGGCCTGCATGCGCGAAACCGGCAGGTCGCGCGCGACGACGCGATTCGCGCCGACGCTCAGCAGCAGCATCTCGAACTGCTGGCGCAGCACCTCGTCGCGTTCGACGACGGCGATCTTGAGCGCGCCGCCGCATTGCCGGCGCAGCGCGTGAACCGCCGCGCACAACGCTTCGAGCTGCGCATGCGAGCGGAATGCCAGCACCGCGGTCGCGGCCTGTGCGTGTTCGCAGGCGGCGACGACCGCCGCGTTGTCGTCGACGATTTCCCAGTCGGCGGGCACGCGGCTCGCGTCGTCGAGTATCGCGCGGCTGACGACGACACGGTCCTCGTCGGTCGCGAGCTTCATCCTGCGCGCGGGCTCCGTCACGTCGCCGTCGGCGATCGCGGCGAGCCGGCCGCTCGGCGCAAAGCGCAGCGGCCGCACCTCGCCGGCCGCGAGCATGTCGCCCGCGCGCCAGAAGTCGACGACCCACAGCAGCTCGCCGTGGGTGCGCTGCAACTGCGCGACGCCGGCGCACACGCCGTGGAATTCGGCGCGCGGCGCGCGGCTCGCGTCGCGCACGAGCGGCGCATCGTCGGTGGTCGAATCGGCACCGGTGCGCGCGATCTCCGGATCGAGCAGCAACACGAGCGCGATCCGGTGCGTGCGGCACCAGTCGGCGAGCGCGTGCCCCTCTTCCGCGAGCGCGGCCGGATCGTCCCAGCTGAACCAGCGCTGCGCGCCTTCGATGAAATACACCGAGCGCGCACGAAAACCGTAGCGCTTCATCGCGCGCAAGCCGCCGGTGAGCCGCGCGAACGGCCCGGGCGCCGCGCGGCGCGACGCGTCCGGTTCCATCGCGGCGTCGCCGTCTGCCGGCGCGATGGCCGGCGGCATCGCCAGCACGTTCAGGTTGCGCGGCCAGCCGGCCGGATGCGCGCCGCCCGCGAAACCGCGCGCCTGCATCTGTGCGGCGACGCGCGCGGCGTCCCGTGCGAGCACCACCGTCACGTCGCGCGTGCGCGACTGCCGCGCGCTTTCCCAGACGAGCGCGTCGCAGGCCGGCGTGCCGGCGGCCGCATAAACGGCATACAGGCCGCCCGCTTCCAGCGGCGTCCATGCATCGGGCAGCCCGTCGATCGCGAGCCGGCTCAGCGGGCCGGCGCGACCGCCGGCCGGCCCCGTGCGCAGCAGCGCGCGCAGGCGGCCCAGCAGGCCGGCGGCGCCGAGCGCGGGACGAGTCGCATCGATTTCGGTATTCACGCGTTCCCCTAGTAATCCGAATAAAGCTGCACTGGCGTCGGCGTGACGAGCCAGTTGCGCTCGGCGCGCGCATCGAATGCGTAGCGCAGGTAAACAAGCGCCGAGCTCGGCGCATAGTCATGCGAACGATCGACGTGCAGTTGTGCGCCGACGCTCAGGTGCGAATTCACGCGATACTCGACGATGCCGTTCACGCCGTACGAGAACGACACGCCGGTCGTCGAGCTGCCCGCATAGACCATCCCGGCCGCTTCCTGATCGGCGCGCCGGTCCGCGAAGGTCGGATAGAACAGCGAGTCCTTCTCGTAGCTGTTCGAGATCCCGGCCGTGACGGTCAGGTCCCACGACAGCGCGTCGCGCCGCCCTGCCCATTCGATCGGCACGCCCAGCGACAGGTAGCGCTGCGGACTGTAATAGCCGCCCTGTCCGTACGTGTAGTAACGCAGGTTCTGCGCGTAGTGCCACGCATTACCGACGAGCCCGGTGCTGACCTTCATCGTCGCGCGTTCGTACACCGGCACCGTAAAGCCCGAGCGCAGCGTGACTTCCGCATTGCGCTCGACGTTTTTGCCGGACAGCACGCCCGCGCCGAGTTCGGCGAACAGGTTCACGCGGCCGACGTCGACCGACCCGCGCAGGTTCACGCCGTCGCGACGCACGCCGCCCCATACCGCGCCCGACCACGGGTCGCGCATCCCCGCGTACGACAGCACGCTGCTCGTTTCCGGCCGGCGCGACGCGTTCACGGTGAAGCTCGCCGGCCCCGCGTCGAAGCGGTAGCGCACGCCGCCGACCAGGTAATGCACCGGGAAGCCGAGCGGCGACGTGCCGAGATCGACGCGCCATGCATCCGTGCGATAACCGGCGCCGAGCGCGACGCCCGTCATCGACTGATGCAGCGCACCCGGCGGGTTCGCGATCAACGCATCGGCCGACCGGGTCAGGTGGAACGGCGGCGGCAGCCCGTTCAGCGCCTTGAGCGCCGCGTAGGTCCCGAAGGTCTTCAGCGAATACGCGTTCGGGTCGCTCGTATCGAGCGTGCCGGCGTCCAGATGCACGGTATCGAGCTGCAGGAACGCGTGCCCGTCGTAACGCACCGGCATCTGCATGTAGACCGGCACCTGCTGCGCGCGGTACGCGGAAATCCCTTCGTCGCCGGACTTGTACGCGGGCAGCCAGCCGGTCTCGATCTCCGGGTTGCGCCGCTGTTCGAGATCCGCGAACGCGGCCTGCGCGGGCGTGCGGCCGTCGCGGCCCGGGCTCACGCCGCTCGTGCGCTCCTGCGACCGCGACAGCCGGTACAGCGACGCGGCATCGTCGTAGCGGCCCTGCGCTTCGGCCACGCGCCCGGCCGCGACCGTCACGTCGGCGCGCGCCGGGTAGGCGGCCTGCAGCCGGTCGGTCACCTGCGCGGCTTCGTCCGGGCGGCGCAGCGCGTTCAGGCGCCGTACAACCGACAGCCGCGTGTCGACGTCGTCGTCCGGCGTGCGGGCAAGCACGGCCTGCACGCGTGCGAGCGCGGCCGCGCGATGGCCGCTGTCCTCGTCGATCCGCGCGAGCGCGAGCTGCGTATCGGCATCGTCCGGCGTGCGCGCGACGACCGGCGCGAGCGCGTCGCGCGCCGCATCGTAGTGCCCCTGCGCGCGTTCGAGATCGGCCAGCTCGAGCGCGTAGCGCTTGTCCTCGCGGCCCGCCGGGCTCGCTCGGGAAAGCAGCGTGCGGGCGCGCGCATCGTCCTGTTGCGCGATCGCGTCGTCGGTCTGCCGCAGCACCAGCCGCAGCGACTGATCCTCGATCCGCGCGGTCTGCGCGGGCGTCAGCCCGGGTTCGCGGCGCAGCGTGTCGAGCCACGCGGCGAGCGCATCGTCGCGCCCCGCGCCGCCGAGCAGGTCGCCGTAGCGCAGCCGCACGTCCACATCGGCCTCCTGCGGATGCGCGGCGATCCAGTCGTGCAGCAGCGCAACGCCGCGCCCGGGTTCGCCCGCGTCGATCCACTGCGCGCCGATCGCGGCGAGCATGTCGGGATCGTCCGGCGCGCTCGCCTGCGCATGCGCGAGCGATGCGGCGAACGCCGCGCGATCGCCGCGACCGAGCGCGCCGCGCGCGTCGGCCAGCGCGCTTTCGGCGTCGAGCTTGCGCGCGAGCGCACGCATGCCGTCCGTGCGGTGCGCGTCGTCGACGCCGGCAAGCGCCGCCTGTGCGCCGGCGATGTCGTCGATCGAATTGCGATACAACGCGCTCGCATAGCGCATCTCGGGCGTGTCGCCTTGCGCGAGCCCGTCGTCCATCACCGTGCGGCCGAGCTGCGGCAGCCCCATGTCGCGGTAGAGCCGCGCGAGCGCGAAGCGCGTCCACGCCGCGTCGGGCGCCGCGCGCACCGCCGCTTCGTAGCGCTGCGCGGCCGGCCCGCGTTCGCCCTTGTCCGCCAGTGCCTTCGCCTGGCTCGCGAGCAGATCGGCGCGCAGGCCGTCGAGCGCGCGGCGATCGTCGCGGCCCGTCACGCGGCCTTGCAGCGCATCGAGCAGCGGGCCGATGCGATCGGCGCGGCCGGTGTTTTCATACAGCGTCGCGGTCCCGCGCACGGCCGACAGGCTCGGCGAGCGCGCGGCCAGCAATTCGCGCAGCAACGGCTCCGCACGCGCCCAGTCGCGCTGCGCGAGCAGCGCATCGGCGAGCTGCAGCTTCGCGTCCGGGCTGTCGGGCTGCATCGCGAGCGCGGCGCGCGCCGCCTGTTCGGCATCCTGCGCACGCCCTGCCGACGCCGCCGCGCGGCCTTGCGCAAGCAGCCCCCAGAACTGCGCGGTGCGCGCGAGGCTCTGCCATTTGCCGCGCTGGTCGGTCGCGAGCGTCGCCGCCCGCGCGAACAGCGCGCGCGCTTCGTCGTGCCGGCCTTCGCGCAGACGCAGCATGCCGAGGCCGCCCACCGCATCCGCGTCGTCGGCGCGCGCCCGCGCGGCGCGGGTGAGCAGCGGGTCGGCCGCGGCCAGATCGCCGCGCGCGAGCGCCTGCAGCCCGCGCTGCTGCGCGATGTAGTCGGGATCGCGTTCGAGCCGGCGCTGTGCGTCGCGCTGCCGGTCGAGTTCAGCGATGCGGTCGCGAAACTCGGTGTCGTCCGGTACCAGCGCGAGATACGCATGCAGTGCGTCGGCATAGGCGGGATCGGTGCCGGCGGACTGCAGCACATGCCGCCATACGGCCATCGCTTCGGTGTGGTCGGCGTCGGCGCGCTTCGCGAGCGACCACGCGATCCGGCTCGCCTCCTGGCGCGTGTCGTCGCGCTGGTTCAGGAGCCGCGCAAGCGCCAGCGCCGCGCTGGTGTCCTGCGGGTCGGCCGCGACCGCGCGGCGCAGCGCGGCGATCGCGGGCTCGCGCCCGCCCGGCGCATTCGCGACGATCTGGTAGTACTCGGCGCCGAGCGCGCCGGACGGCGCGCCGTTCGGAAACAGCGCAACGATGCGCTTCGCGGCTTCGTCCGAGCGGCCGCTACGCGCGAGCAGGCGGATCTGCGCCATCTCGCCACGACCGCTCGTCGCGACGCGGTACTCGTCGGCCGCGCGCCGCGTGTCCGGCGCGCCCGGCGCATTCGCCTGCAGCCGCGCCAGCGCGGCCTGCGCGCCTTTCGCATCGCCGAGCCGCAACAGCACGCGCATCTGCTCCGCGAGCAGATCGGGATCGTTCGGCGCGATCAGCAGCCCCTTGTGCACCGCATCGCGCGCGAGGTCGTCGCGATGCTTGACGCCCCACATGCGGGCGGTCGCGAGCTCGCGCTGCGCGTCGGTTAGACCGGCCGTGGCCGGCACCGGCGCCGGTGCGGCATTCGGCGCAACGGCTTTCGGCGCCACCGCGACGGCGGCCGCGGCCGGCGCGGCCACGCAGACCGACAACGCGAGCCATGCGGATCCGGCGACGCACGGCGCGGCGCGCTTCATCGGGCCGCGCATGAACGGCCCTCCCAGCGCGCCTCGAGCGAACCGTCCGCGTCGAACCGGTAGCGGCCGTCGCGCCAGCCGAGGCCGAACAGCGTCAGCACGCTCGTGTAGTAGCCGGGCGCCGTCTGGCGCGCGAGCGTATCGACCCGGGCGGCTTGCGCATCGGCGAGCGCATGCTGGCCGCGTGCGTCGAGGAACGGCACGGCCGCCGCGGAGAATCCGCCGTTGCCGTCGTTCGGCCCCGCGGCGCCGGTCGTCGTGTCGACCTTCTCGGGCGGCGCGCCATGGGCGGCGATGTAATCGGCGAACGGCGCGAACCGCGCGAGCATCGGCGCGGCGAGCGGATCGGCGCGGTCGAGCATGCCGGCCCACAGGTACACGCGGATCGCGTTGTACGCGCTTTCCGCATGCGTCTGCGGATCGGGCCCGAAGCCCGTACCCGGCCGATACAGCGCCCAGTCCGGCGAAAAACCCTTCGGCGCGGTGTCGAGCAGCACGCGCCCGGTGCTGGTCGCGAGCGCCGCCCAGCGGCGGTCGTCGGGCAGCCGCGCGGCAAGCCCGCGGATCACTTGCGGCGGCGAATAGCTCGGGTTCACGCGGTACTGGCCGCCGGCCAGCCTGAAGCCGACCGGCCCGGGCAGCAGCGTGAGACCGAGGCCCGGCACGCTCGCCGTCTCGTCGTCGAGCACCCGCTTCGCCAGCAGCGCGCCGCGCGCGGTGTAGCTGCGCTCGTACCACAGCCGCCCGGCTTCCAGGAGCGTATACGCGATCCACAGGTCGGCATCCGACGCCGCGTTCGCGTCGAGCACGCGCCACGTGCCGTCCGGCGCGCGGCCCCACAGCCACGCCGGCAGACGGGCGCTCAGGTCGCCTTGCGCGAGGTTGTTCTCGGTCCATGCGAGGATCGTGTCGAACGCGCGCCGGTCGTTCGCGACGAGCGCGAAGAAGAGTCCATACGCCTGCCCCTCCGATACCGTGCGCGAATCGGCCGAGCCGACGTCGATCACGCGGCCGTCGGTCGACACGAAGTCGCGCTTGAACGCATCCCAGCGCGGCCACGCCGCGCCGCATTGCGCGTCGGCCGCGACGCTTTGCGCCGCCTGCGCGTCACCGGACGCGCCGGCCGCCGCGCAGGCGGCCGCGACGGCCAGCAGGAACGCCGTGCCGACGCGGCGCGCCGGCTGCGCGGCCCGTCGCCTTGCGATTGCCCGCGCCATCCGTTACATCCCCCGTCGACGCGCGGCGATTCTCTGCAGCACGCTGAACACGCCGAGCGCGAGCAGCAGCCCCGCGACGACGCCGACCGCGCCGAGCACGACCGGGTGCCGCGCCGCCTGCGTCCAGACGCGCGCATACCACGGCACGAAGCCGACCACGTACGGTTCGCCGACGCGCAGGCTGTCGACCTGCCCCGGTCGCACCAGCGCGAGGTCGCCCTGCAGCTGCGACACGAGGCCGGGTTTCTGGAACACGTCGAGCAGATCGCCCAGGTGCGACTGGTCCGTCGCCGTCAACGCGACGACGCTGCGGCCGTGGCTGCCCGGCAGTTCGAAACCGGCGAGCGCCGCGAGCGGGCCCGACTGTTCGATGTGCGCGCCGCCGTCGGCCAGGCCGACACCGTTGCGCCAGCGCTCCTTCACCGAGAATGCGACACGCGTCGCGCCCGCACCGGCCTGCACGTCGATCGCGAGCGGCAGCGACGCGCGCCACTGCGACAGCAGCGGCGACGCGGGCGAGCCGTCGATCACGAGCAAATCCTTGCGGCCGGCCAGCGCGGCGACGTCGCCGGGTCGCGCGACCTGCACGCGCAGCGCCGGGAAGCCCGTCCACTGCCCCATGTGGCCGAGCATCGTCAGATAGGCTTCGAGCTCCTGCGGCGACGGGCGCTCCGGTATCACGACGGCCGTCTGCGACAGGTCGGCGAAGCGCGTGAACGGAAAGCCGCTGTTCGCGAAGAACGCGAGGTTCGGCAATTGCGCGTAATGGACGAAGTGCGAGAAGTCGATCGTCGAATCGGGATCGATCGCCGCGCGCTGCGGCTCGCTCGCGGAGCTCGAGCAAAGCCCCGTCTTCTGCGAATCGAGCGTGAAGCGGAACTGCAGCTGGTTGCCGCTGCCGACGCGGAACGCCGGAATGTCGACATCGCTCGTCACGCGCCCTTCCGGCACCGACAGCAGCGGCAGCTGCATGCGTCCGCGCGCATCTTCCGCATGGGCCGGCCCGAGCCGGTACGACTTCACGAGCTGATCGTTGATCTCGACGGCGAGCGTCGAGTCGTCCTGCACGGTCGGCGCCGTATAGCGGTAACGCAGCGTAATCGGCACGCCCGAGCCGTTCCACGAATGGAGATCGGCCGGCACGCGCAGGTTCAGGCGGATCGCGTCGGGCGTCGTGCCGCGCACTTCGAGGTCGCGCGGGTCCGACACGAGTTCGCGGAACGTAATCGGCCGGTTCACCGGCAGCCAGCGCGGCGCGTCGTACGGCTTGCGCGGCGCGCCGAGATCGACGTGCGCGACCGTCGCCGACGGCCCCGACAGCGCCGCGCGGCCGAGCACGAGCGTCGCGACCGCATCGTCGACTTCGGCCGCCGTGCGGCCCGTCAGCACCAGCAGCTTGCGGCCCGGCGCGGCCGGGTTGTCGGCGACGGCGAGCATCGGGCCGTTGACGGGCGGCAGCGCGAGGCCGGCCGGCAACGTCGCGGCCGTGCCGACCACCACCGCCTGGTCGTCGGCCGGCAGCGTCGATCCGACCGGGAAGCGCGCCTGCCGGTAGTCGGCCTGCGCGCCGAACCACGACGCGAGCACGCCGGCGCTGCGCAGCGTCGCCGAGTCGGGCGACGCCGGCAGCACGAACGGCAGCCGCAACAACCCGTTGTCGCGCCGGTCGAAAAACGGCGCGGGCAGCAGCGCGAGATCGTTCGGCAGACGCACCGGCGATTCGTCGAGCAGCAGTTCGCTCGTCGGGCTCACATCGGCCCACAACGCCGAGTTCGACGGATCCTCGCAATGATCGAGCGTGTAATGCGCGATCAGGCGCAGGCCGATCTGGTTGAAATCGGAGAAGTAGCGCGGATCGATCGGGATGTCCTGGGTGACCGTGCGGCCCGCGTGCGGCGCGTCGAACGGCACGGTCGCGACCACCTCGCCGTTCACCGACACCTTCAGATGCGACATCGGGAACACGAGCGACGGCGAGTATGCGTAGGTCAGGCGCAGCCGCGCGCCGGTGACCACGCGATCGAGCCGCACGCCGGCGTTGATCGTGCGCGCGTCGTCGGCGCCGCGCAGGCGCAACGGATCGAATGCGCCGAGCGACGCGAACGGCAGATGCACGGTCGTCGCCGGCAAGCCGGCCGACGCGGCACTGGCCGCACCGGCTGCACCGGCCGCCGCCGGCGCGGCCACGCGCACCGGTGTATCCGCTGCGGCGGCAGACGCCCCGGCGGCAGGCACCGCCGGCATCGGCGCGGCCGACAACGCAGCCGCATGGAACGCGCCAAACGTGGCGGCCGACAGGACGAACAACGACGCGGCGGGTTTCATGCGCCGCTCCCCATCGTCTCGATCATCCGGTCATCAAGCGCGTCGCAACCCGCGCGCGCAAAGCAGCCATGCCCCTGAATGCAGATCCCCACTGCTTCCCCTCAATTGTCTGGCCTGAATGCATTTATCGAAACGACGCGGCGAATTGTTCGATTGCCGATTCGCTCTACGTGGTGCGCCTGGCACTGGCGCTCGCTCATTCGTCACACTATCTCAAAAATAGGACGAAACTTGCCCCGATTCACAACGACGAAGCGAAAAAAACCCAGCCCGGTCGGAAATACTGAACGCCACGAATGAGTGGCAAGAATTGCGTCGTTGCTGGCGGCCGGACCGGCCGGCATACTGCCGGCGCGGACGGGGCTGGCGGGGCACCGGCGGCCCGTTGCGGGCTGCCCGAAACGCGCTGCCGCGTGAGCGGCGCGTATGCTACCGCAAGCGCACGCATCGCGCCGTCCTTTATTCATGGAAAACTGACTTGGATCAATTCGTCGATACCGTCACTCCGTCCCCCGCCACGCTGCTGCGCATCATCGCCACGCAGACGGAGATCGCGAAACTCGGCCTCGACCTCGGCAGCGTGATGGCCTATGTGACGGAGCAGGTGCCGCACCTGACGGGCGCGAGCGGTGCGGTGGTCGAGTTCGCCGAAGGCGACGACATGGTGTACCGCGCCGCGTCGGGCTCCGCCGCGGGGATGCTCGGGCTACGGTTGCGCCGCTCGGGCAGCCTGTCGGGCCTGTGCGTGACGCGCGGCGAATTGCTGCACTGCACGGATTCGGAAACCGACCCGCGCGTCGACCGCGACGCGTGCCGCCGCGTCGGGCTGCGCTCGATGCTCGTGATGCCGCTCATGCACGCCGATACGACGGTCGGCGTGCTGAAGGTGATGCGCCGGACGTCGACGGGTTCTCGGCCGCCGATGCCGGCGCGCTGCGGCTCACGGCCGAGCTGATCGCCGCCGCGATGTTCCACGCGGCACGCAACGAGGCCAACGAACTCTATCTGCGCGCGACCCACGACGCGCTCACCGGCCTGCCGAACCGCGCGCTGTTCTACGATCGTCTGCGCCAGTCGATGCACACCGCGCTGCGCGCGAACGGCCGGCTCGGCATCCTCAACATCGACATGGACGGGCTCAAGCCGATCAACGACGGTCACGGCCACCGCGCGGGCGACGCCGCGCTGCGCGAGATCGCCACGCGGATGCTGGGCGCCGTGCGGCGCTCCGACACGGTCGCGCGCGTCGGCGGCGACGAATTCGCGGTGATCCTGCCGAACGTCGGCGGCCGCGACGATGTCGACGCGCAGCGCATGCGGCTCGCGCAGCAGGTCGGCGAACCGTTCGAATTCGAAGGACGTCCGCTTGCGCTCGGCGTCAGTGTCGGCGCCGCGCTGCTGCCCGACGACGGCACCGACATGAACGCGCTGATCGAGCATGCGGACCAGGCGATGTACGAGGCGAAGCGGATGCGGGGGCCGCGCGCGGGTCGCGCATGACCCATGACCCATGACCCATGACCTATGACCTATGACCTATGACGCAGACGCACGACACGCGGATAGCGGCCCGGCGCCGCAGCCGCGCGCCCCGTGCCTGCACCGCTAACCGACTTGCGGCAGCGCGATCGCGATCCCGACCACGATCCACTGCACGATCGCGACCAGCACGCCGGCCCGGCACAACCCGACCGCGCCGCGCACGCGCGCGTCCAGCGCCCGCCCGACCTTCCCTTCGTCGATCCAGCCGAGATCGGCGAGCGCACGGTCGAGCGCGGCCAGCCCGTCGTCGACCGGCGCGTCGCCCGACGCCGCGCGTGCCAGCGCGGCGAACAGCCGCCGGTCGATCTCGATGCGCACCGCGTACCACAGCGCGGCAACCCCCGACCCGGTACTGATCACGGCCAGCAACACGCGCGCGATCGTCGCCGGCGCCCAGCCCGACGCGATCCACCAGCCGGCGCCCGCCGCGGCCAGCGCGGCCGCGATCGCCCACGCGCCCGCATCGAGCGCGCCGCGCGCAGCGGCAATCCTGAAGGGTGCGGACGGATCGCGCATCACGCGCCTCCCGTGACGCGGCGGCGATCGATCCAGTCCTGCAGCACGGCCACGCCGTCGTCCGACCAGACCGCATGCGGCCGCACCGCGCGCACCGCCGCAAGCGCTTCGCGCGCGTCGCCGAACCCGCGCCGTGCCGCGAGCCACGCGGCCGCGCACAGCACGCTGCGCCCGTAGCCGAGCGCGCAGCAGACCAGCACGTCGCGCCCTTCGCGATGCAGCCGTTCGAGCGCCGCGACGGCCGCCGCGAGCTGCGCCGCGCTCGGCGCGACGAGGTCGAGTTGCGGCACGGCCGCATACGCCAGCGACGCGTCGGCCGCGACCCGGCGCGGCATCTCCGCCGTGAGGTCGACGAGCGCGGTGAAACCGTAGCGCCGCATGTCGCGCGTCGTCGGCGTACGGCCGATCGACACGCGCTCGTCGATCCGCACCGGCGCCGGCTGCCGGAACGTCCACAGCCGCGAATTGACGAACGCGCCCGCAATCGTCGGCGCCAACAGCCAGCGGATGAACACCGGGAAGCGGCCGGCGTCGTCCTTCTGGAACGCACCGGGCGCCCCGCGCCGGTAGATCCACGCGACACATGCGAGCGCCAGCGCGCCCCATCCCGCCGCCAGCGCCCAGCCCGGCGCATGCGACACGCAGTAAAGCGCGACGAGCGCGGCCAGTGCCGCACCGAGCGCATAGCGGCGCGCGAGCGCGCGAGCGGCGCCGGACGGCGAGCCTTCCGCGCCTGGCAGACGGCCCGCGGCATCGCGCAACGGGAACAGGAACAGCGCGAAGCAGCCGACGGCCGCGCCGGTCGGCACGTCGATCGCATGATGCTGATAGGTCGTGAGCACCGACACGCCGATCGCCGCGAACCACAGATGCAGCACGGCGCGCGCGGCCGTGCCGCGCAGATGCTTCGCGTAGACGGCCCACAGCACGACGAGCAGCCCGATATGCAGCGACGGCGCCTGGTTGTACGGCTTGTCGAAGCCCATCAGCAGCGTGAACAGCGCACCGGCCACACCGCCCGCGTCGGGCCGCTCGAAGCCGAAGCGCAACGGCCACGCGATGAAGCACGCGACCGACACGAGCTGCACGGTCAGCAGCCGCTTCACGTGATCGAGCAAATCGTCGCGTCGCGTCCAGAACAGGAACGACAGCGCGTACAGCAGATCGATCGACCAGTACGGCACGATAGTCCACGGCACGAACGGAATCGCATGCTCCCAGCCGAATGCGAACGTCGGCACCGCGGCGCGGTGCGCGGCGAGCCAGTTCGCGAAGCCGTACGTGGAGAAGAACACCGCGCCCATCGCCGCGAGCCAGCCGACGCGCAGCGCGAGCGGCGCGTCGCGCGGGCCGGCCGCCGGCTCGGCCAGACCGCTGCCCGCGCCGCCCGCGCCACCCGCACCGCCGCCGAGCGCGCTCATGCTGCGTCGACCCGCTGCGCGAGGCTCACCGTGAAAATGCCCATCTCGTCGATCCGCTGGTCGAGCTTGCGGAACCCGGCGCGCGCGACGAGTTCGTCCATCTCGGCCTGCGACCGGCGGCGCATCACCCACGTCGCGTCGCCGCGGTGGTTGTTCAGCGCCCGCGCGATGAATTCGAGCTGCGGATGCCACGGCTGCCCGGTATAGACGAGATAGCCGCCGGGCGGCACCGCGTGCGCGAGCCCGCGCAGCGAGCGTTCGATCAGCGCGTTCTCGCCGAACAGTTCATACAGCCCGGACACGATCGCGAGCGTCGGGCGCGGCTCAAGTGTTGCGAGCGACGCTTCGTCGAATGCGTCGCCGCGCTCGAAACGCGCGATCGGATCGAGGCCGCGCTGCGCGATCAGCACGCGTCCGGCCTCGACGTTCGGCGGGCTGTAGTCGCGCAGCGTGATGTCGTCGGGCGCCGCGCCGTCGCGCTCGGCAGCCGTCGCGATCGCGTCCAGCACGTAGCGCCCGTGGCCTGCCGCGATGTCGACGATCCGCACCGGCTCGCCCTGGCCGCGCAGCCGGCCGATCGCCGCGCCGATCAGCTCCTGCAGATGCACCTTGCGCTGGCGGATGCCGACCCAGCCCGGCGAATCGAGATACGTGCGGTCGATCAGCGCGCCGACGCCGAACCGCCCCTGCGCGCGGTTGCGGTACACGTAATCGAGCGTCGAGCCCGAATCGAAGCCGAGCCGCAGCCCGAGCGCGATGCCGTCGGACAGCGCGCCGCCGAGCTTCAGCCCCGCCCGCGTGATCGCCCAGTACGCACGCGCGAACGGGTTCGCGGGCGGCCGGCCGAGCGTCGCGTATTCGTCGTGGAATGCGCCGCGCCGGTCGGCATCGGCGAGCGACACGCGCGGGCTCGGCGTATCGAACTCGCGCAGCACGAAGGTGCGCAGCGGCGCGAGCGCCTGCGCGCGATCGCGCTCGCCCAGCGTGTCGTGATAGAAGCCCGGCAGCACGATGCGCTCCTTGCGGGCGGCGCCGAGCCGCTCGAAGAAACGGTCCTGCGGGCCGCGATGCACGACCCAGTCGGCGCCCGAGATCAGCAACTGCGTCGGCACGGTGATCGCGGCCGCATCGGCGACGATCCGCCGCGCGGTGTCGTGCAGGTCGAGCAGCATGTTCACGGCGATCGGCCGCGTGATCAGCGGATCGGCCGCATAGCTCGCGATCCGTTCCGGGTCGTGCGTGAGGAATTTCGGCTTCACGTAGCTGTTCACGTAGAAAAGCCCGCGCAGCTTGTGCATCAGCCGCAGCCCCGGCCGCGCGAACGGTACGTACAGCTTGATGTGGAACGCCGGCGATGCGACGACGAGGCAGCGGATCGGCGGTGCGTAATCGTGCACCCAGGTGGCCGCGAGCACCGCGCCGACGCTCTGGCCGATCACGGCCGTGTTTTCGATCGCGATGCCGTGCGTGTCGCGGATATGCTCGACGAAGGTCTGCAGGTCGCGCACCGATGCGGCCGCGCTCGGGCTGTAGCCGCGCGCGCCGGGCGAGCGGCCGTGGCCGCGCGCATCCCATGCGAAGAAAGCGAAATCCGGCAGGTCGAGCTCGTCGACGAGGTGCGCGACGCGCGCCGAATGTTCGTGGCCGCGATGCAGCAGCACGATCGCGCCGCGGCAGCGCGGGCCCGTCGCGGGCCAGTGACGATAGAACAGCGTTTCGCCGTCGTGCGTGATGAAGTCGGCCTCGCGGGCCATGCGTGCGCTCATGCGTTTCTCTCTCGTTTCGTTATTCGAATCATGCGGCGCCGCCCTCCGGTGCCGGCCAATCTGCTGCCGTCAGCCGCCCGCTTCGGCGATGCCGGCCCGCACGCGCCGCACCGCCGTCACGATCGACAGCACGATCAGCAGCCGCCACAGCCACGCGGCGATGCTGCCGACCGGCAAACCGAGACCGATCCACAGCGCGAATGCGCCGAGCGCCAGCGCGCGGTCGCTCTTGCCGAACGGGCCGTCGTAGCGGCGCGTCGCGCCGACGAGCGGCCCGATCAGGCCCGCGCATTCGACGATGACCGCCGTCAGCGCGAACAGCCAGACGTCCGCCGGAGCGAACGCGGGAATCGCGAGGAACGGCAGCACGAGCGCGATATCGGACACGATGTCGCCGAGCTCGTTCAGGTACGCGCCCAGCGTGCTCTTCTGTCCGTGTTCGCGCGCGAGCATGCCGTCGATCGCGTTCAGCGCCATCCGTGCGAACAGCCAGACCGGAATCAGCAGGAACAGCACGCGCGCGAACACGCCGAGCCCCGCCAGCGCGCCGACGACGATCGAGCCGCCGGCCGCGAACAGCGTGACCTGGTTGGCGGTGACGCCGCGCTCGGCGAGCGAATCCGCGAACGGACGAAGACGATTCTGGAATTTCGGTTTGAGTGCGTAGAGGCTCATCGTTTTATTGGTTCTGCACGCCGGACACGTTTGCAACCGCCCTGCCCCGGGCGGCGCAACCGCCGGCGGCGGCTGTCGACAGGTGGCCGTATCGTCGCCGAGCGGCCCCGACGCGTCAAGCCGCACGCCGGCCGTGCCGCGCCGGGCAATCTGGCGTTTTCGGCGGAAACTCGCGATAATCCGCTGGCCCGTGAGCGCAGTCATCCGTTCGAACTGCAGACGGGCGCTCGTGCAACAGCCGATTTTCACGCCGTCGACCGGCGCATTCGCCGCGAAGCAACGTCGCGCGAATCGTCCGATCGTCGCGGCCCTGCGACAGGCAGCCACGAATTTGAAAAAACGTAAACAACAATGGCCGTCCGGCGCGCATCCTGCCGCGCCGGCATTCCGGGATTCCGCCTGCCGCGCCTGCGCGGCCGCGCGGGCATGCACGCAGGAGGCGCCGCGCCGATGAACATCCTGAACGTCTGGCAGCGCGATTTCCTGCTGTCCATCGTGCGACTCGTCGCCGGCGCGTATCCGATCTGGCACCAGGCGCCGCCGTCGCCGACGCAGAAGATCTACTTCTCGAACCATACGAGCCACATCGACACGCTCGCGATCCTCGCCGCGCTGCCGCGCGACGTGCGCGCCGTCGTGCGGCCCGTCGCGGCGCGCGACTACTGGGACAGCAGCGATCTGAAGCGCCATATCGCACAAAAGCTGCTGAACGTCGTGCTGATCGACCGTCACCGCGAAAACGGCGGCGACCCACTGGAGCCGGTGCGCGATGCGCTGCGGCAAGGGCACTCGATCATCATCTTTCCGGAAGGCACGCGCGGCGCCGACGTGTTGCCGCAGCCGTTCAAGAGCGGGCTGTTCCATCTCGCGACCGAGTTTCCGAACGTTGCGCTGGCACCCGTCTATCTCGAGAACCTGCAGCGCATCATGCCGAAGGGCGCGATCTGGCCCGTGCCGCTGATCTGCAAGGTGCACTTCGGCGCGAACGACGCGCTCGGTGCCGGCGAAGACAAGCCGACCTTCCTCGCCCGCATGCACGACGCGATCGTCGCGCTCGCGCCGCCGCAGCGGCCGGCCGGCTGAACGCGCGCCCTCCTCCCCTCTTTTTCCGGATATCCCCATGCGAACGCTCTTCTGGGAACTGGTCGCGGGCGTCACCGGCGTGCTGGTGATCGCGACCCTGATCGGCGCGATCCTCGGCGCGCGCAGCGGCGGCACCAGCGCAACGATCGTCAACCTGAACCAGCGCATCCGCGCGTGGTGGGCGATGATCGCGATCATGGTCATCGCGATCGGCCTCGGCAACAACGTCACGTATCTGGTGTTCGCGCTGCTGTCGTACCTGACGCTACGCGAATTCATCACGCTCACGCCGACCACCGCGAGCGACCATACGACGCTCTTCATCGCATTCTTCATCGCGATTCCGGTGCAGTATCTGCTGCTCGGGATCAACTGGTACGGGATGTACTCGATCTTCGTGCCGGTGCACCTGTTCTTCGCGATGTCGCTGGTATCGGCGCTCACGCAGGACACGCGCGAATTCCTGAGCCGCAACGCGAAGATCAACTGGGCGCTGATGGTGTGCGTATACGGGCTGAGCCACGCGCCGGCCGTGCTGATCCTCGACATCCCGCACTACGCCGGGCAGAACGCGCTGCTGCTGTTCTTCTTCCTGTTCGTCGTGCAGATCAGCGACGTGCTGCAGTACGTGGTCGGCAAACTGTTCGGACGGCGCAAGATCGCGCCGCGCCTGTCGCCGTCGAAGACGGTCGAGGGCTTCATCGGCGGCGGCCTGCTCGCGACGCTGTGCGGCGCATCGCTGTATCGCGTGACGCCGTTCAGCTTCGGCGCGGCGTTCGGGATCTCGCTCGCGATCGTGATCGCGGGCTTCGTCGGCGGGCTCGTGCTGTCGGCCGTGAAGCGCTCGCTCGGCACCAAGGACTGGGGCTCGATGATCGCGGGCCACGGCGGAATGCTCGATCGCGTCGACTCGATCTGCTTCGCCGCGCCGGTGTTCTTCCACCTCGTGCGCTATCTGTACGTGTGACGCGCGGGCGAGTGCCGCGGGCAGCGCCTGCAGCCCATTGCGTGCACGCCCCGCTCAATACCCTTCCCGCAGCGCCTTCGGCACCCCGTAACGCCCGCGCGCCGCGTCGAACTTCACCGTGTAGCGCGCATGGATATCCTTGCCGCCGCGCACGCCCGTCTCCGTGACCGTCAGCGGATAGACGTCGCCCGTGCCCGTCGTGTCCGGCACGATCGCGAACGTGCGGCTCTCGCAATGCGACTTCGCGTTGCCGCAATCGAGCGACCCGCTGTTGTCCATCGTTTCGTTGATGCGCGGCGCGGCTTCGACGATCGCATTGCCGAGCGGCAGCCAGATCGACCGGCTCGCCTGCGTATAGCCCTGCAGCGTGATGCCGTCGGCGATCACGAAGCCGAACAGGTGAGGACCGAGCCGCTCGATGCGCACGGTGCCGGGCTCGCCGCCCTTGCCGGACGCGATGTCCGTCTTCTTCACGACGGGCTCGAGCGTGGCGCCGTCCTCGGTCGGTTTCAGCACGTACAGGTCGATCGTGCCCGTCGTGCCGTCCGAATCCATGCCCGGCATCCCGTGCTGGACGGCCGCCTCGGTCTCGCCGCACATCGCGAGCAGCGTGCGCGGGCCGTCGGCCGTCGCGACGCGCAGCGAGCCGCACGACGCATGGATGAAGTCGCCCGCGTCCGACTGCCAGCCCTTGCGATCGGCGCGCCACGTGCCGTACGTGTCGCGGATGAATTGTTGCAGCTGACGCTCGGGATGGACCGGCTCGACCGCATGGACAGGCGACACCGCGGCGAGCGCAGTGAACACCGCGAGCGCGGACAGCACGGCGAGCGTGGCCGCGAATGGCCTGACGCGTGTTTTCGGGTTCTGGACGTTCATGAAGGCGTTCGATTCGAGGGAAAAGGTCGATGCGGGCGAGCGATCAGGGTTGCCGCGGCGCGATGCCGGTGCCGTCGGGTTTCAGCCGCGCGCTCCGCACCCAACCGTCCGCCGTGCCGTGCGTGCGCGGATTCAGATACGTGACCGACGTGAAGCGGCCGTACTCGGCCCGCGCGTCGACGTGATCGTGCTCGACGATGAACAGGCCGTCGATCCGGCACGCGTCGTCCGGCGCGGAAAAGAACGGCAGCCGGCCCTTGCCCGTGACGACGCGCCCGGCGTCGCTGCCCGTCACGTAGTCGCCCTGCGCCCGCGCGCGGCGGTTCAGCGCGTCGCAATCGACGGCGCCGGGCGTGGCCGCGTCGGCATTGGCGGGTGCGGCCGGCGGCGCGACGCACGTCGACACGTAGCGCGACAGCGCGTGCCGGTCGATCTTCAGCACGTCCGGCTGTTCAGGATCGCGCGTGATGTCGAGCGCGCGCAGCGCATGCGTGTCGAGCGTGACCCAGCCGATCGTCGCGTCGCGGTTTGGCGTGCCCGGATGGTCGGGCGTCACGAACAGCCGGACGCCCTGCACGCCTTCCGGTTGACCGGTCAGCGCCGCGGGCTCGGCATGGATCGCCCGCCGTTCGAACGCGGTGTGCCGCAGCGCCGGCACGACCAGTTGCGTGAGCCGTTCGTCGCACGACGCGGGCGATGCCGCAAGAGCCGCGTGCACGGCGGCCACCCCGACACCCGCCAGCGCGACGCGCACGACGAGCGCCGCGAACCGGCGGCCGCGCACGGCCTCGCCATTCGCGCCGGCCGGCGTTACGATCTCGTTCTTCATTCCAGGATCCGGTCGATGCGCGCGGCCCGTGCCGCCCGCGAGCCCGTAGCGTACACGCTCGGCGCGGCATCGCAAGCGCACGGCGCGCCGGTCCGGCCCGACATGGACACACGCATGAACCTGAGCTTGCAGGACGTCGCCTGGCACCGGTCGGTCGGCCGACTCGTCGAGTCGCTCGACCAGCCGGGTTTCTGGCTCGCGCTGATCCGGCTGATCGAGGAATACGTCGCGATCGACAGCTGGGTCGTGCTGATGTTCGGCGACGACCGCCCGCAGGTGTTCGCCGAATGTCCGTACGAAGGCGGCGGCCCCGACCCGCTCTTTCGCGACTACGTGCAGGGGCTGTACCAGCTCGATCCGTTCTACATCGCGAACCGCGATGCCCCGACAAGCGGCCTGTTCCGGCTGTCCGACGTCGCGCCCGAGTGTTTTCGCGATACCGAGTACTACACGCTGTATTTCACGCACAACGTCGTCGAGGACGAGGTGCAGTTCAACGTCGTGCTCGACGACACGCGCACGCTGTGCGTGTCGCTCGGCAGCAAGCGGCGCTTCAGCCCCGAGCAGGTCGCGCTGCTCGACCTGATCCGCCCGTGGGTCGCCGGCCTGATGCGTCAACGGCTCGCATTCGAACCGGCACCCGCCGAGCCCATCGAGCCCGCTGCGCCGCGCCGGGCCGGCAGCGCCGTGCACGGGGGCTTCGAGCACGCGATGGCGCGGCTCGGCACGCCGCTCACCGCGCGCGAACTCGACGTGATCCGGCTGATCCTGAGCGGCCGCTCGAACAAGGAAGTCGCCAACAAGCTGGCGATTTCGGCCGAAACGGTCAAGGTGCACCGGCGCAACATCTACGCGAAGCTCGGCATCAATTCGCAGTCGGAGCTGTTCTCGTTGTTCCTGCACGCGCAGGCCGGGACGTGACGCTCGGCGCAGCGACCGCAGCGGCCCGCCCCGTCACACGCCGTCCAGCCGATACGCGCTATCGGATGCATCGTCTGTGCAAGCGCCGCCATCCTCTCTATCCTTGCGTCGTTCGATGCTGTCCGTCCGTTCGACACGGGCGGTAGAGGGTGGCCTGGGTTCTGATAGCACTATCCTCGTCCATCAGAACCTCTTCGCCGGCCCTTGCAGAGGGGCCGGCGCTTTTCCCGACCTTGCCGTTGATCCCCGCAGCGGGACATCGCGAAGCCGGGCGCCCCCGGCGCACGACCGGCGGCCGGTGCAGAGATCAATACCCCTGACGGGTTAACGCGTCGTCGGGATGGGGAACCCGGCGCGTTCGGCGCATACTGGCGCTCATTCCCATCCGTTCCGCCGCCATCGCGACGGACCACCGCTACCGAACCCGCCCATGAAACTGAAGCTCGACATCGTCCAGCTCGCCGGCCGCGACGGCGACACGCGCTACAACCTGCAACGCACGCTCGAAGCGATCGCGACCTGCGCGAGCGGCACCGACATCGTGATGTTTCCGGAAGCGCAGCTCACCGGCTTTCTCGATCCATCGGAGCTCGAGCGCGTGGCCGAGCCGCTCGACGGCCCGAGCGTCGGCGCGGTGATCGCGGCCGCGCGGGCGCGCGACGTCGCGGTGGTGGTCGGGCTGATCGAGAACGACGGCGGGCGCTTCTACAACACGACCGTGTTCGTCACGCCGGACGGCATCGCGCTGCACTATCGCAAGACGCATCTGTGGGTGTCGGAGCGCGGCGTCGTCCTGCCCGGCGACCGCTACGCGACCGTCGAATGGCGCGGCGCGCGGATCGGCCTGCTGATCTGCTATGACAGCGAATTCCCGGAAAGCGGCCGCGCGCTCGCGGCGCTCGGCGCGCAGTTGATCCTCGTCACCGACGGCAACATGGAGCCGTATCGCCAGGTCCACCGCACGTCGGTCTCGGCGCGCGCGATGGAAAACCAGGTGTTCGCGGTCGTCGCGAACCGCGTCGGCGGCAGCGCGCACGACGTCGTGTTCGCGGGCGGCAGCCTCGCGGCCGATCCGTTCGGAAACCTGATTTTCGAAGCCGGCAACGGCGAATCGCGCCACACGGTCGAACTCGATCTCGAGCAGGTCGCCGCGTCGCGCGCCGTGTATGACTATCGCGCCGACCAGCGCCTGCACATCGGCGGCGAGCGCATCGAGAACGCGGACGGACGGCGTGAGCTGTTGATTCCGTGAACGCCGGCACGGCCGCGCCGCATCGTCACACCGGCGCCGGCACGTCGATCGCCAGCAGCGCCGAGCTGACCGACTTGCCGTGCGCATCGAGCGCGAGCGAACGCGTGACGCCGCCGCCGAGCGCATCGCGCAGCACGAAATTGAAGGCGGCGAGCGCCGGCAACTCATGGCGCACGACCTCGCCATGCACGATGCCCGCGAGCCACGCCTTCACGGCCTGCGCATCGAGATGCGCGCGCAGATGGTCGTAATGACGCGGATCGTGGCAGATGATCGACACGTTCAGCGTATTGCCCTTGTCGCCAGTGCGCGCATGCGCGAGTTCACGCAGTTGCATCATGCCTCCACGAATGAAAACGACGGCGTCACGGCCGCGCGCGGCAACAGCACCGACTGGACGGCGATCACCTCGCGCGTCGACTTGAACGCGCCGCCGCCGCCGGCCG
Organism: Burkholderia anthina; assembly: GCF_902498995.1. GTDB lineage: Bacteria > Pseudomonadota > Gammaproteobacteria > Burkholderiales > Burkholderiaceae > Burkholderia > Burkholderia anthina. The sequence continues at coordinate 324,265 of NZ_CABVLY010000003.1, read as the reverse complement.
GCCCGTTCGTATAAAGCGTCTCGACTTCGTTGCCGATCCGTGCGGCCTCCGCCGCACTCTCCGCGCGGCCGGCCACCCGGATGCGAACCTCGGCCGGCTCGCCGCGCACCGCAGGCGTCGCCGTGCCGTACAGCGAATCGACGCCGATCAGGTCGAAACGCAATTCGGTCGCGGCCACGCCGGTCAGCGCGAGCCGTTCGCGCACGATCTCGAGCGCGAGACGCGCGCGTGCCAGCGCACCGGGCCCACCGTACGAGATCTGCCCTTCACCGATATGACCGTCGACGTACGCGACCGATACCTTCAGCGTGTCGGTGCGCGCCGTGCCACGTCCGCCCGTCACGCGTACGCGGTCGACCGCCGCCTCCTCGACGGCCACCCGCATGAAATCCGCGACCACGTCGGGCTGCAGGTAGCGCGCCGGATCGTGGATCTCGTACAGCAACTGCTCCTTGCAGGTCGCCGCGCTCACGCGGCCGCCCGCGTGCGGCACCTTCGTGATCGTGACCGAGCCGTCGGCCTCGACCTCGCCGATCGGAAACCCGAGGCGCGCGAGATTCGGCACGTCCTTGTAACCGGGGTCCGCGAAATAGCCGCCCGTCACCTGCCCCGCGCATTCGAGCAGATGGCCGACGACCGTCGCCTGTCCGAGCGTGTCCCAGTCGTCCATTCGCCATCCGAACGCATGGATCAGCGGCGCGACGAACAGCGACGGATCGGCGACGCGTCCGGTCAGCACGACGTCCGCGCCGGCCGCGAGCGCGTCGACGATCGGCGCCGCGCCGAGATACGCGTTCGCGGACACGATGCGCTCGCGATACGCGGCAACCTCGTCGCCCGACTCCTCGAAACGGAACGCGCCGCGCAGCACGACGTCGAGCACGTCGTCGCCCTCGACCGCCGCGACCTTCAGCCCCTCGAGGCCGAGCGACTGCGCGATCTGCGCGGTGCGCCGCGCCGCCGCGCGCGGATTCGCCGCGCCCATGTTCGACACGATGCGCACGCCCCTGGCCGCGGCCACCGGCAGCACGGCGCGCATGCGCGCGTCGAGCAGCGGGTCGTAGCCGAGCGCCGGGTCCTTGCGGCGCGCCTGCTGCGCGATCGCGATCGTGCGCTCGGCCAGGCATTCGAAGACGAGGTAGTCGAGCCGACCGTGTTCGGCCAGTTCGACCGCGGGCTCGATCCGGTCGCCCGAGTAGCCGGCGCCCGCGCCGATGCGCACGCACGGTTGAGGTGAAGGCTTTGCTGTCATGTTCGTACCGTCGTCCGGCGCACACGCGCCGGCAAAAATCAAAAGATGCCCAGCACGACGCACGCGATCGTCATCACGATCGAGGCGCCGAACAGCAGCGGGAACGTGAACTTCTGGTGCTCGGCCAGCTCGATCCCGCACAGGCCGACGACGAGGAACGTCGCGGGCGTCAGCGGGCTGACAGGAAACCCGGTCGTCATCTGGCCGAGCAGCGCGGCCTGGCCGACATGCACGGCCGGCACGCCGAGCTGGCCGGCCACTTCGGCGATCACCGGCAGCACGCCGAAATAGAACGAGTCCGGGTCGAACAGCATGCTGAGCGGCATCGACACGAGGCCGAGCGCGACCGGAATGTGGCCCGCCATCGACGGCGGCACGAAGCCGACCGCCGCCTGCGCCATCGCCTTCAGCATTCCGCTGCCCTGCATGATCCCGGTAAACACGCCGGCCGCGAGCAGGATGCCGGCCATCATCAGCGCCGCCCGCGCATGCGCGTCGATGCGCTTGCGCTGCATGTCGACGTCCGGGTAGTTCACCATCAGCGCGACGCACAGCCCGACCATGAACATGATCGCCGGCGGAATCTTCTCGCCCATCACGACCATCGTGCCGAGCACCACGAGCGTCAGCACCAGGTTGAACCAGAACAGGCGCGGGCGGCGCAGCGCCTGCTCGTCGGGCGTCAGCTCGCGTTTCGGCAGCGGAATCGACGCGTCGTTGCGCGACAGGCCGAGCCGCTTCTCCTCGCGCCGCCCGAGCCAGTACGCGACGCCGAACACGAACACGAGCCCGATCGCCTGCACCGGAATCAGCGGATTGAACAACGCCGACACCGGCAGGTGCAGCGACGCCGACGCGCGGATCATCGGCCCCGTCCACGGCAGGAAGTTGATCCCCGCGGCCATCGACACGGCTGCGGCCAGCACGCGGCGGTCCATCTTCAGCCGGTCGTACAGCGGCAGCACCGCCGGAATCGTCACGAGAAAGCAGACGGCGCCCGAGCCGTCGAGGTGAATCAGCAGCGCGAGCAGCGTCGTTCCCATCACGATGCGCGTGGGCCGCGTGCCGACCGCGCGCAGGATGCGGTCGATGATCGGGTCGAGCGTGCCGGCGTCGGTGATCGTCCCGAAATAAAGGATTGCGAACACGAACATCCCGACGACGGGCGCGAGACCCTTCAGCCCGTCGATCACGAACGTGCTCGTATGCAGCCCGAAGCCGCCGATGAGCGACGCCGCGATCGGCACGACGATCAGCGCGACGAGCGGCGACATGCGTTTGGACAGAATCGCGGCCAGCAGCACGACGATCGTGCCCAGCCCGAGTAACGGCAGCATCGGTGTCTCCTACCTTGTCTTTTGTTGGAGACGAGCGTAAGGTCGGCGCAGCGATAGCACAATTGAAATGATTTGATCGCAGCAATCACGAATCGTTATGGATCTGAACCTTCGCGACATCCGCGCCTTCGTCACCGTCGCGCACGCCGGCAACTTCACGCGCGCGGCCGCGCGGCTGCATCTGTCGCAGCCGGCGCTGACCGTGCAGATCAGGCGGCTCGAGGAAATCGTCGGCGCGCGGCTGTTCGACCGCAACAGCCGCAGCGTCGCGCTCACGCAGACCGGGCGCGAACTGCTGCCGCTGCTGCAACGCTCGCTCGACGACATGGAGCGCGTGCTGCGCGATGCGCGCGCGCTCGGCGAAGGCGCGAGCGGCACGGTGCGGCTCGCCTGCCTGCCGACGTTCGCGTCGAGCCTGCTGCCGGAGCTGATCCAGTCGTTCCGGCGCGACGTGCCGCGCGCGGGCTTCGAGATCCGCGACGGCGTCGCGAGCCTCGTCACCGCGCTGGTACGCAACGAGGAAGCCGATCTCGGGTTGACCGGCGGCGATGCGTTCGACGCGTCGCTCGACGTGCTGTATGCGGGCGCCGACCAGCTCGTCGCCGTGTGCCCGAAGGATCATCCGCTCGCGCGCAAGCGGCGCGTGCGCACCGCCGACGTCGCCGCCGTGCCGCTCGTGCTGACCGCGCAAGGCACGAGCGTGCGCAGCGTCGTCGATGCCGCGCTGGACGCGGCCGGCTGCACGCCCGACATCGCGTGCGAGCCGACCTACATGATGACGGCCGTCGCGATGGTGCGCGGCGGCCTCGGCGTGACGATCCTGCCGGCGACCGCGCGCGAGGTGCGGGCCGAACCCGACCTCGTCGTGAAGCCGATCGACGACCCGGCGTTCGTGCGGCCGATCGCGCTCGTCGCGAAGCGCGGGCGCACGCTGCCGCGCGTCGCGCAGGCGTTCGCGGAAGTCATGCTGGCGGAATTGAAAAAGCGCGCGTGAACCGCGCGCTTCGGAGACGGAACGGTACTGCCGCGACGCTTACTGCGGGTCCGGCAGATCCGTCTGGTCCGGATCGACGTGCAGCGATTCGCCGATCGCATAGAAGTTGCCGCCCGCGATGTAGTGCAGGCTGCGCAATGCCGGATCGGCCGATTCGAAATACCAGTGGCCGTCGCGGAACACGCGCGTGTCCGACCACGCCCCCACCACTTCGCCGATGAACAGGTCGTAGGTCTGCTGGTTGTGCGGCTCCGGAATCAGCCTGCACGCGAGCCAGCCCGAGCAGCCGGCAACGAACGGCAGGTCGTGGCCCTCGACGTCGAACAGCGTGACGCCCGCTTCACGCAGCTTGTCGGGCCGCTCGGCGAGGCTGTGGCTGCCGACCGCGTGCGTGAGCTTCAGTTGCGCGGCCGTCGGCACCTGGATCACGAACGTGCCGCTGCGCTCGACGAGCTCGCGCGTCTTCGCGGACTTGTCGAGCACGACGGTGAGCTTCGGCGGCAGGAAATCGAGCGCGCATGCCCACGCGGCGGCCATCACGTTGTCGACGCCGTCGTGGCGGGCCGACACGAGCACGGTCGGGCCGTGGTTGAGGAGGCGGTAGGCTTTCTTCAGCTCCACCGGAGCGATATGACTGTCCATACGAATTCCCTGGAAAGCGGCGCGAAGAAGCGGCGCAAAGCGAATGGCGCAAAGCGCGCCGGTCGAAGGCCGCATTCTCGCATTCAACGCCGGTCTTCGCTGGCCGTGCACGCGGGCGCGTGCCGCACACCGTCAGCGCCGCCCCGCCGCCCAGTCGATCGCCGCATCGAACAACGCGATACCGGCCGGCGACAGGTTCGCGAACGTGTCGTTGTCGAGGAAGAACATCACGCGGCGCGCCGGCGCGAGCGCTTCGTAGTCCATCGTCGCGCCCTTCTCGTACGCGAAGATCGCGGCCTTGTCCGGCTGCCCGTACACGGTCGCGATCGTGATCGCGCCGAGCCCCGGCTTGCCCCAGCTCATCGGCGCCTGCTTGCCGTACACGTCGGCCGCGCCCGCCGGCAGTCCGGCCGAGACCGGATGCGGCGCGTTGACGAGCCACAGATAGCGTTCCTTGCCCGTTTCGCCGAAATCGACGTCGTGACGCTTGCCCGTCATCGCGAGATCGTCGAGCAGGTCGTTCTCCCACGTGACGAGCGGCTTGTCGAGCGCGCGCCAGCCGGGCCGCACGTTCTTCGACGATACCGTCGACGAGATCACGACGAGGTCGGCATCGCGCGCCACGTCGGGTGTCGCGCTCTCGTCGATCAGGCGCACCGCGTAACCGCGCTCGCCGAGATGCCGGCCGATCCGTTCGTCGACCTTCAGGTTCGGGCCGTGCAGCTGCACGAGCATCGCGACGCGCGTGACGGCCGGCGCTGCAATGGTGGCATCGGCGGCGAAGGCCGGGACGCTTGCCGACAGGGACAGGCCCGCGCACAACGCGAGCGCCGCGCCGGCAAGCGAGCGCAATGCGCGACGCCGCGTGCCGGCGGCCACGGCGCGCGCGGCGCCGGTCTTCATGTTCATGTTCCGGTTCATCTCGTTGTTCTCCGAAGCCGCGCGCCGTGATGCGCGACGCGCGGCAATTGTGCGAGTCAGCGTGAACGCCCGCTCAGAACTGCAGCGTGGTCAGCAACGACACCTGCCGCGCATCGCCGACCGCGACGAAATAGCGGTTCGCGCTCGACGGGTAGTACGTGCGGTTGAACAGGTTCTTCACGTTCAGCTGGAACGACAGCTTCTGCTTGCCGAGCCGCGTGTCGTACGTCGCGAACGCATCGGCGAGCACGTACGACGGCAGCGTGAAGCTGTTCGCCGAATCGCCGGGCCGCGCGCCGACGTAGCGCGCGGCCGCGCCGATGCGCAGGTCGTCGCCGCCGGCCAGCGTGCCGACGTCGTAGACGGCCGCGAGCGACGCCGTGTGGCGCGCGACGTTCCACAGCCGGTTGCCCGCGTACTGCGGATCCTCGACCGTCTTCGCGTCGATGTACGCATAGCTCGCGATCACGTTCACGCGCTCGCCGATCCTGCCCGACAGGTCGAGCTCGACGCCGCGCGAACGCGCCTTGCCCGACGTGCGCCAGTCGGTCAGCTTCGTCGTGTCGTTGAACTGCGACACGAGCACGTTCTTCTTGTCGATGTTGAACAGCGCCAGCGTGCCGGTCATCCCGCCCGGCAGGTCGAGCTTGCCGCCGACTTCCCATGCGGTCGCTTCCTCCGGCGGCGTCGCGGCATCGATCACGTAGCCCGACGTCATCGGCGCGATCGACGACGACGGTTTCAGCGACTGCGAATAGCTGCCGTACAGCGAGAACGCATCGGTCCACTTGTAGACGACGCCCGCGCGCGGCAGCCACTTCGAGCCGCTGAGATCGGTGTTCGCCTTGAACGGCCGGCCACGCCCGGCGACCTGGTTGTACGTGATGTAGCGCAGCCCGCCGGAAACGATCCACTTGTCGGTCAGATGGATGCTGTCCTGGAAGAACACCGACGTATCGTGCAGCGTATCGGTCTGGTCGCTGTCGCTCGCGGATACCGTGCTCGACGGCGGCAGCAGCCCGTACACCGGATCGATGTAGCTGAACGGCGTCTTCACGGCCTGGCGCAGCAGATCCTTGCGATAGATGCGGCGATACTCGGTGTCGACGCCGAGTTGCACGTCGTGACGCATCCCCGCGAGCGTCAGCTTGCCGTTCACGTAGCCGATGCCGTAGCTGTCGGTGCTGAGCGAGCCGTGCGTCGCGTCGTTGCTGCGCGACAGCGTGCCCGTCACCGGATCGACGCCGGTCGTGCGCAGCTGGTTCGCGTCGTAAGTCTCGCGGTTGTAGCTGTAGCCGACATGCGCGCTCCAGTCCGCGTTGAACTGGTGATCGACGCTCAGCTGCGCGAGGTGCGATTCGCCGTCCATGTTGTTGAACGGCTCGTCGATGCGCCGGCGCGCCGGAATGTCGAGCGGCGCGTTGGTGCGCGGATCGAGCGCGGTGCCGCGATCGAACTGGGAATGGAACTTGCGGTATTCGTAGGACACGACGACCTGCGTGTCGCGGCCGTACCACGCGAGCGACGGCGCGACGAAGGTCTGCCGGTATTCGCCGAAGTTGCGCCAGTACTGCTCGTTCGACTGGTCGACGATCAGCCGGTACGCAAGCCGCGAATCGCCGATCCGGCCGGTCGAGTCGAAGGTCGCGCTGCCGCCGTTCCGGCCGTGCCCGAAGGTCGACGCGCCGAGCGAGATCGCGTTGTAGCGCGTCATCTGCGGCTGCTTGCTGACGACGTTTACCACCCCGCCCGGATCCATCAGCCCGTACAGCAGCGACGTCGGCCCCTTCAGCACCTCCACGGTATCGACCGCCGCGTTGAACGAACGCCCCTGCACGATCGGCATCCCGTTGTGCATGATCGAGCCGTCGCGGTTGTCGCCGAAGCCGCGCTTCATGATCGTGTCCTGCGTGCCCGCGAGCGTGTTGCCCTGCGTGATGCCGCTCACGTTGCCGAGCGCGTCGTCGAGGTTGCGCGGGCGCTGGTCGCGCAGCACCTGCGCCGGCACCACGTTGACGGCCTGCGCGGTGTCGAGAAGCGGAATCTCGGTGCGCAGCACGCCCGCTTCCTTCTGCGGCCGGTAGCTTTGCGCGCGCAGCGCGCTGTCGCGCACCGTGATGGCCGGCAGCTCGGTGGCCGCCTCGGCGCCGGCTGCCGCGGCCGGCACGCCCGAACCGTTCGCGCGCATCAGCGTATAGCCGCCGCCGGGCTGGCGCAGCGCGACGAGCCCCGTGCCCGCCAGCACGCGATCGAATGCGCCGTCGATGTCGAACCGGCCATGTACGCCGCCGCTCGTGCGGCCGGCGGCCAGTTCGGCGGGAAACGCGAGCAGGATGCCGGCCTCGCGGCCGAACCGGTTCAACGTCGCTTCGAGCGGGCCGGCCGGAATGTCGAACGCGCGGCGCGATGCGCGTTGCGCGGCTGGCGCCGTGTCTGCGTCGGTATCGGTGTCCGCCAGCGCGGGCAGCGGCAACAGCGCCGACAACAGGACGGCACCGGCCAGGCGGCGAGCCAGGTGGCGCGGCGTGGCAGGTTCGGCCGCGCGCGGCGCGCACGACAGATGACGGGCAGGCGCCGGGCGGCGCCGATACGTGAGACGAATGGAAACCATGATCGAGGTGTCGGTGGACGATGGGCCAGTGCTGCTTTCACTACCCATGTCACGCGAACATCCGGAAACAGCTCAGGGAAACGAAAAAAATGCGTGAAGCGCTCACGAACGGGCCGGCACGACCGTCGCCCAGTAGCGCGTCACGTACTCGACGTCGATCGGCAGCGTCGCCTTCAGCGTATCGAGCACGCGCGCGGAATCGTCGAGCGGATAGGTGCCCGACACGCGCAGGTCGGCCACGGCCGCATCGCAACGCAGCGTGCCGCGCCGGTAGCGGTCGAGTTCGGCGACGAGATCCGCGAGCCGCATGCGCGACGCGACGAGCATCCCGGTCGTCCATGCCGATGCAAACGCATCGAGCGGCGCCGGCGCGCCGATCGCGTCGCGCGTGAAATCGGCGCCCTCGCCCGCCGCGATCACGCGCGTACCGGCCGTCGCGTCGACCGGCTGCACGCGCACGGCGCCCGCGAATACCTCGATGCGCGTCGCGCCGTCGCGCTGCCGCACCGCGAAGCGCGTGCCCAGCGGCCGCAGCTCGCCTTGCGCGGTCGCGACCGCCAGCGGCCTTGCCGGCGTGCGGTCGTCGTGGCCGCTCGTCACCATGATCGTGCCGCGCAGCAGGTGCAGGCGGCGGGTCGTGGCGTCGAAGTGCACGTCGAGCGCGGTATCGGTATCGAGCACGACGACCGTGCGATCCGCGAGCGTCACCGTGCGCCGCTCGCCGACCGCGGTGCGCAGGTCCGCCGGCCAGATCGCCGCGCGCCGCGCGGGATCGGCCATCCATGCGGCGCCGCCCGCGAACAGCAGCACGGCCAGCGCCTTCACCGCCGCGCGACGGCGTGCCGAGCGACGCGGCAGCAGCGCCGCATGCGCGGCCTGTGAGTCGAGCCCGGCCGCAAGCCGGCCGATGCGCGCTTCCATCGTTTCAATATGACGCCACGCCGCGTCATGCGCCGGATCCTCGGCGCGCCAGCGCGCGAGTGCGCGCGCGAACGTATCGTCGGTGCGGCCGGCCTGCCGCTCGACCCACCATTCGACCGCGCGACGCGCGACCTGCGGCGGCACCGCCGGCGCTCCCGGGGCGGCCATCGGTCAGGCCGCCATCGCGAAGAAGCACTGCGTGCCGGCCTTCACGAGATAACGCTTCACCGTCGCGAGCGACACGCCGAGTTCGCGCGCGATCTCCACCTGTGTGAGCCCGTCGAGCTGCGCGAGCAGGAACGCGCGCTTCGCGGCGATCGGCAGCCCGTCGAGCAACCGGTCGATCTCGACGAGCGTCTCGAATACGACCGCCCGCTCCTCCGGCGACGGCGCATACGCTTCGGGGCGTTGCGCGAGCACGTCGAGATACGCGCGCTCGATCTGCTCGCGCCGCCAGTGATTCGACAGCACGCGCTGCGCGACCGTCGTCAGGAACGCGCGCGGCTCGTCGGCGCCGATCGGCTCGTCGCGAGCCAGCAGCCGCACGAAGGTGTCGTGCGCCAGATCGGCCGCGCGATGCGCGCAACCGAGCTTCCGGCTCAGCCAGCCGCGCAGCCACGCATGATGGCCGGCATAGAGGGCGTCGATTTCTCGATGGAGGGACAGCTTGTCAGCGGACATGGCCGGGTTCCGGGGCGCGCAGGCGGCAATTCTGTAAATGAGAATGATTATTATATACAAAACTGGGCACGCAACCCGCGCTATCGACGCGCCGCGATGCTGTCGGAACCCGCTCGCCCACGCCGGCGTGACTCGCGCGACGCGCGCGATAACATGCCGGCCCCGTATCGCGCGATTCGATTCATTAAATAATCAATTGATCAATCGACGGCGAATGCCGCGCCTCCGAAATTCGGCCGAAAATCGTGCGGAATTATCACGAATCCGGCAATACGCTCATCCAGCAATCTCGAATGCCAAATCGATTGATGCATATTCATCAATAATGTCAATCCCTCAATAGACCATTCCGCAGAATGCATCTGTCTGCTTTAGGTCACATTGGAGAATTTCATTTTTGTCGTTCGCGTGCGGCTCTGTAGTCTCCAGGCATTCCGGTTGACCGATGCAAATCAATACGCAAGGAGATGAAATGAAACGCACGACCCTCTCGCTGCTTTCGATCGCGTCGTTCGCGGCAATACCCGCCGCGCATGCACAGACGAGCGTCACGCTGTACGGCGTGATCGACACGTCGATCACGTACGTGAATCATGCGCAGGGCAAGGACAGCGCGTGGATGCTGGGCAACAGCAGCGCGGGCAACCTCGCCGGCAGCCGCTGGGGCGTGAAAGGCACCGAGGATCTCGGCGGCGGGCTGAAGGCGCTGTTCCAGCTCGAGAACGGCTTCGACCCGAGCAACGGCCGACTGGGCCAGGGCGGCCGCCTGTTCGGCCGGCAGGCGTTCGTCGGCCTGACGAGCGACCGTTACGGCACGCTCACGTTCGGCCGCCAGTACGATCCGCTCGTCGACCTCGTGCAGGGCATCACCGCCGACAACTATCTCGGCAGCGTGTTCGCGACGGCGGGCGACGTCGACAACTACGACAACAGCTTCCGCGTCGACAACGCCGTGAAGTACACGTCCGCCGTGTATTCGGGCCTGCAGTTCTCGGCGATGTATTCGTTCGGCGGGATCGCCGGCAGCACCGGCGCCGCGCAGTCGTATTCGGCCGCCGTGTCGTACAACAACGGGCCGTTCAGCGTCGCGGGCGGCTACTTCCACGCGACCAACAGCCCCGCATCGAACACGATCCGCGACGGCTGGAACAGCTCGTCGGACGGCACGTTCGACGGCCCGATCAACAGCGGCTATGCGAGCGCGCACTCGATCGGCATCGCGCGGATCGCGGGCCAGTACGTCGCCGGCCCGTTCACGTTCGGTCTCGGCTACAGCAACGCGCAATACCGCCGCGACGCGAGCTCCGTGTTCAACTCGAACGAGCACTACAACACCGGGCAAGGCTTCGTGAACTACCAGGCGACGAATGCGCTGCTCGTGGGCGTCGGCTACAGCTACACGCGCTCGGGCGGCGACACGTCGGCGACCTATCACCAGGTGTCGGCCGGCGCGGACTACAACCTGTCGAAGCGCACCGACGTGTATCTGACCGCCGCGTACCAGCACGCGAGCGGCCGCACGGGCGACGGCAACGGCGGGTCGATGGCCGCCCAGGCGTCGATCGGGTCGTACGGCTATGCGGGCACGAGTTCGCAGACCCTCGTCAACCTCGGGCTGCGTCACCGCTTCTGATCGACGGCGGCCGGCTGCACACTGCACGGCCGCCGGCACCCGATCGACGATCGACCGACACGGCGGCTTCGGCCGCCGTCGTCGTTTCCGGCCCGCGCATCGATAGGCCCTCGGCGCTCGATGCGCGTCGCCCGTGGCTGGGCTCACGGCAAAACTGACGCACGGCGTCATTTTCGTGACGACCATCGCGTGGATCGACTTGCGCCCGGCAAGACGTCCTTTTTACCGGTTGCACCGGGCCGCACCGATGCCGGCAGCCTTGAAAACACGCGCCAGATGGCCGCCAAATGCAAAGGAAAGTGTGATGCGAGCCATTTGTCTGCTCGCTATGGCACACTTCGCGTCTGCGTAATTTCCTTGCACCGGGCGGCCGGATTCCGCCCCATCCTGCCATGCCGCGTCAGACTGCCCGTTCGATCAGCCACGCCACGCCGAAGATCGCCGCGACGATCGCGATGTCGTGCGCGCTGCACGGCATCGCGCGCGCCGACTGCCTCGACGACGCGGCCACGTTCCAGCACGTGAGCGTGAGCCTGCTGCGCGGCATCGCGCAAGTCGAATCAGGGATGAATCCGAGCGCCGTCAACACCAACACGAACGGCACCCTCGACATCGGCCTGATGCAGATCAACAGCACATGGCTGCCGACCCTCGCGCGTGAGGGCATCACGCAGCAGAGCCTGTTCGATGCGTGCACCAATGCGTATGTCGGCGCATGGATCCTGTCGCAGAACATTCGCCAGCTCGGTGCGAACTGGAACGCGATCGGCGCGTACAACGCCGCGTCGCCCGACAAGCGCCTCGCGTATGCGCGCAAGGTCTATGATGCAATCCGGACCATGCCGGATTCGCCGGATACTCCCATGCCCATCCTTCCATCGTCCTTTACGCCGCCGCAACAGGTGCAGCCGTACAACCCGTTCGCGAGCCTGAGCGTGTCGGCGCCGGCGGTCACGCGGCCGCGCACGCTCGCGCCGGCCGCCCCGCCGCCGCAGCCGCAAGGCGGGCCCGCCGGCCCGGCCGGCACGTACAACTTCGGCTGGACCGTCACGGGCGCCGACCAGGCCAAGCCGACCCAGGTGTTCGACGACGGGTCGAGGATCTACGTGCAGTTCAGCGACATGAAGCACGTGCCGGCGATCTTCACCGAAACGTCGTCGGGCCGCGTACTGATGTCGTGGGAGCTGCAATTCCCGTATGCCGTTTTGACGCGTCCCGCGCAAACGTTAATCTTCCAGCTCGGGCCGTTCGAGGCGCGCGCGCAGCGCGGCGGGGCCGGTGCGACCACGCAGGCAGGTGCGGCAACGCCACGTCCGGGCGCGGCGGCGGCCGCGGCTGCCACGCCGCCCGCGTCGAAACACGCCGCCGGTGCCGCGGCCAAGCGCGCCGCGTCGTCCGATGCGCTCTGGTATATCGACACGGCGTCGACGTCGGGTTCGACAGCGACCGCCAGCACGGCGAACACCCCGACGGCATCGACGCCGTCGACCACGCCGGCGACGTGGCCCACCGCGGTGACGTCGAGCACGCCGCCGCCGGTTGCCACACCGGTTGCGACGCCTGCTGCAACGCCGAAAGCGCCGGCCGCACGCGTCAGTACCGACGCGCTCTGGTATATCTCGAAGTAACGGGCTCAACCGGCATGCATCATGCCGGCGCAGACTACCGGACGACCACCCACCGTCGCGCCAGGACTGGTTCGGCGATGATGCTCGCTTCGCCTGCGTCGGCTCGAGTTCCGGCGCGTTCATGTCGTCGCCCGGCTACCGCCCGGCTGTGCCGTCCGGCGCCGTCGACAATGCCGCCCGTGACGGCCGCGCCGTCCGTTACCCGCGCCGCACCCAGATCACCTTCCCGTCGCGAATGCCGAGATCGCGGCGTTCCTGCCGATAATCCATCGTGCCGGGCAACGACTTGCCGTCGCGCTCGAGCACGCGCCACAGGCAACCGTCGAGCAGCGCGGCCGCATCGGCCTCGGTCTTGCCGATCAGCGCGTCGTCCGGCGCGGCATCCGCCTTGCACGCGTGCGCGGTGCCCGGCTGTCCGGCGTTCGTATCGGCATGGGTCGTGTTCATGTCCGCACATCCCGCAAATGTTGCGCTCGCAACGAGTGCAACGATCATCGCGATCGTGTTCTTCATCGATTCTTCTCCGTGTCGCAGCCCGGCGGAATCTGTGCGGCAAGCGTGCGCGGCCGGGCCTTGCATGCGTAACCGGTTCCGCACACCGCAGGCCGTCTCCTCACGGATGCCGGCAAAGCGGCGTGCGGCGTTGCGCGGACGAGCCGATTCGGCGCACCGGGCTCGCCTGCATGTTACCGCACGCGATTCGCAGCGACGGCGCGGCGCCGACACATCGCGCGTGACCGCCCCGCGCGCATCCGTGCCCGCAGCGAAGCACCCCGGCAACCCGTTCAGAACTTGTACGTCGCGCCGGCGATACCGTAGTAGTTGCTGCGCGACTGGACGATCGGGCTGTCGCCGTAGCGGCCGAGCAGTCGCGTCACGCCGCCGGTCGCGAGTATCGACCAGTGCCGCGACACGTCCCAGTTCCACGCAACCGACATCGTCGCGCTGTCGATCCCGCCGCTCGTCGAATACGGCCTGAACCGGCTCGTCATCGACTGCGCATCGGTCACGCCGTAGAACGTCTGCGTATAGCGTCCGGTGCCGGCATGCACGCTGCCCGTCACGATGATCTGGTGCTGCGCGGTCTTCAACACCGGCACCGCAAGATCGACGTGCCCCGACACGCCGCGCGACGTGTGCGTGACGGGCGTGTCGACCGTCACGCTCAGTTCGGCCGCGTTGAACAGCGTCACGCCTGCCCGCACGCCGACGAGCACCGAGCCCGGAATCCGCCCCATCCCCTTCAGGTAGTCCGAACCCGGCAGGTCGAAGCGATTCTCGTCCGCCCGGCCCGGATCGTAGTTCACCGCCGCCGACACGAACGCGCCGTGCGGCAGGTCCAGCCGGTAGCCGGCGCCCGACGTGCTGTCGATGAAGAAGCCGTTGCCGAACCTCGCCGAAAACGACGGCGCGACGACGCCGCGATACTGGTTGCTCCCCGCGTAGCGCGGCGCGGCGCCGCCGCCGAGCGAGAGCGAATATTGGTTTTCCGCGTGGGCGGCGGCGGCAAGGGTCAGGCCGGCCAGCGGCATGCAATAGCGGTAGCGTCGAAGGGGTGGGCGCACAATATTCAGATGAAAGTGACGGAGCCCGAAGTCTAGGTGCCGCCGTGCGCCCGAACTGTCCGGAATCTGCGGGGAATCTGTGCTCAATTGTGTCGGATTGTTCGCGATTGTCGTGTCGCGGCCCCGGGTGCCGGAGCGCCGGATAGAATTCGCGTGCCGCGACCCGGGTGTGGGACGACGCGCGTTTCGAGGAGACCATGACCGACAATCCGCTCAAATACCGTGTGCTGCTGATCGAGGACGACGACCGTCTCGCGCAACTCGTGCGCGAGTACCTCGACGGCTATGAATTCTCGGTGACGGTCGTGCGGCGCGGCGACCTGGCCGTCGCCGCCGTGCGCGAGCACCAGCCGGCGCTGGTGATACTCGACCTGATGCTGCCGAATCTCGACGGGATGGAAGTGTGCCGGCGCATTCGCGCGTTCACCAACGTGCCGGTGCTGATACTCACCGCGCGCGCGGACGTCTACGACCAGGTCGCGGGCCTCGAAACCGGCGCCGACGACTACGTGACGAAGCCGATCGAGCCGCGCGTGCTGGTGGCGCGCGCCCGCGCGCTGCTGCGCCGCGCGCAGCCGCCCGTCGCCGACACGCCGGCCGCCGCGCCCGAAGCGCTCGTGTTCGGCGAACTGACGATCTCGCCGCCGAACCGCACGGTCACGTGGCACGGCGAACCCGTCGACCTGAAGACGGCCGAATTCAACCTGCTGCTGATCCTCGCGCGTGCGGCCGGTACCGTGCTGAGCCGCGACGACATCCTGAAGCAGTTGCGCGGGATCGAATTCGACGGGCTCGACCGCTCGGTCGACTCGGGCATCTCGAAGCTGCGCCGCCGCTTCGAGGATGCATCGTCGGAGCCGCACAAGATCAAGACGATCTGGGGACGCGGCTACCTGTTCAGCCCTTCCGCGTGGGACGAATAAATGCTGCGCCCGTTGATCAGGCTGTACCTCATCGTGATCCTGTGCGGCGCAGTATCGATCGCGTTCATTCAGATCTCGTTCGACCGGATTTTCTACGAACGCGCGGCGCAGGCGCAGCGTGACTCGCTGACGACCTACGCGTTCGTGCTGAACGATTATCTGGAACGCCATCCCGGTGCGCAGCGGATGCTCGCGCTGCGCGAACTCGCGATGCACGGCACCGATGGATTCGACTTCATGACGATGGCCGACGCGCGCGCTCAACTGAGCGGCGCGCCGCTGCGCGACCTCGATGGCGGCAGGATCACCATCAGCTACGACGGCAAGGATTACTACATGCCGCTCGCGGACGGTTCCGTGCTGCACGCGCGCCCGATCCAGCCGTTCGATCTCGACATCAAGATCTACGCGTACCTGCTGCTCGCGCTCGCCGCGCTGCTGGCGGTCGTGCTGTGGATTTCGTATCACTGGCGCGACCTGCGCAAGCTGCAGGAGGCCGCACGCGCGTTCGGCGCGGGCTACCTGTCCACGCGCGTGAAGCTGTCGGGCCGGTCGAACATCTACGAGCTGTCGCAGCAGTTCAACGACATGGCTCAGCGCATCGAGGCATCGATCAAACAGCAGCGCGAGATGATGCACGGGATCTCGCACGAGCTGAAGACGCCGCTCGCGCGCCTCGAATTCGGGCTCGCGCTGCTTGCCGAGACGGACGAGGACGGCCGCACGCGCGAGCGCCGCGACGAACTGCGACGCGACGTGCGCGAGCTCGACGAGCTCGTCACCGAGCTGCTCACGATCGGACGGCTGGAACAAGGCGCGAGCGAACTCGCGCCGATGGAAGTCGTCGTCGATGCACTGATCGACAGCGTCGCCGGCAATGTCGCGAACGATGTCGCCGATCGCGGCCTCGTGCTCGACGTGTCGACCGCGGGCACGCCTGCCGCCCACGTGTGCGATCCGAAGCTCGTCGCGCGCGCGCTGCTGAACCTGATCCGCAACGGCGCGCGCTACGCGTCGCGCACGGTGCGGCTGTCCGCGGCGAGCGATGCATCCGGTGCGCTGATCCTGAGCGTTGACGACGACGGCCCCGGCATTCCGGTTGCCGATCGCGCACGCGTGTTCGAGCCGTTCCAGCGACTCGATTCGAGCCGCGACCGTCAGACGGGCGGGTTCGGTCTCGGCCTCGCGATCGTGCGGCGCGTCGCGCTCGTGCACGGCGGCGACGTGCGGCTCGAGGATTCGCCGCTGGGTGGCGCGCGCTTCGTGATCACGCTGCCGGCGCGGACCTTGCCGGCGTTCCCGGGCGACGCACCGCCGCCCCGCGCGGCCCATACGCGGTAACGCCCGTCGTCGCGACCCGATGCCGGATAGCGCCGCTCGCGTCGCACCGGTCTGATCCCGGTTCTCGTCACGTCGTATCGATCGTCTGGCCGCTTCGCCGCATGCGGCCGGCCGGCGCACCCGGTACGGCCTCCCGGCGAAAAGGTCAGACGATATCCGGATTTCAACCAGGCGTGCCGGCCGCGCGGGCGGCAGCAGCCTGCATCCAGCCGTGATGCATCGCACGATCGATCAGATCCGAGCAGATCGCTCAGTACTCCAGCACACTTATTCTGAATATGGTCAAGCCCGTCCGCGGCTGACCCGCTGCAATAGCTCACGATTGCATCAGGCTCGATGCAGGCGCAACCGTCCCGACGAGTGATTTCGCAGCGATGCGCGATGTGCCGGCACCTGCCCGGCATGCGCGAGCCATTACGTATCGTTACCCCGCCGAACGCGTCGACATGCCGCTACCCGCACCGCGTGCCTTGGTTCGCGCGACGAATGTGCCCGTCTGCCGTCCCTGCCGTCCGCTAGGTTTGCTTACACACCGCAAAGGCTTTTCATGATCCAACCCGTTAGCCTTGGATCACCGCTCGTACCCGCATTGGCATGCGACCCGTTCAACCTTCGATACGCCGGACGCTCATCATGAAACAGCCCGCTCTCCACCCCGCCGCCGGCCACCGCCGCCGCATCGCCGCCGCCGCCGCGGCCTGCGGCGTACTCGCCGCCGCCTGGTTCGGCAACATCGCGCCGGCTTCCGCGCAGGTCATGGTGCTGGCGCCGCCGGCGCCGGTCTATGAAGCCGCGCCGGCGCCGCGCGTCGGCTATGCGTGGGAGCGTGGCTACTGGGCCTGGCAGTACGGCCGCTACGTATGGGTGCCCGGCCACTGGACCGAAGTCGAACGGCGCATGGCGGTCGCACCGCCGGCCCCGCCCGTCGCGCAGGTGATGCGCGTGTCGGCCGACGCGCTGTTCGCCTTCGATCGCGGCGACCTCGCCGACATCCTACCCGGCGGCCGCGCCGACATCCGCAACATCGCGGCAAAGCTGAGCGCATCGCGCTTCGCCCGCATCGAAGTGCGCGGCTATACGGACCGGCTCGGTTCGGCTTCGTACAACCAGCAACTGTCGCAGCGTCGCGCGAACGCGGTGAAGGCGCTGCTGGTACAGCACGGTATCCCCGCCGATCGCATCGACGCACGCGGGCTCGGCGAGCAGGATCCGATCACGCATTGCAGCGACAACCAGTCGCACGACAGTCTCGTTGCGTGCCTGCAGCCCGATCGCCGCGTCGAGATCGTGACCTTCGCACGCACGGACGATCGCTACGGCCCGCCGCAGCGGCCGTATCAGCCATACCAGCAGTAACGGCCGACGCTCACGAATCCGCCAGCGCGACCGTGCGCGCGAGTCGCGCCGGCGCGGTTTCCTTCAGCGACAGCGCGACGATCAGGCCGGGCACCAGCGCTCCCATGCCGAGCTGCATGATGTACTGGATGCCGAAATGCTTCGCGACGTAGCCTGCAACCGACGGCGCAATACCGCCGCCGAAGATCTCGCCGACGCCGATCACGAGCCCTGACGCGGTGGTCATCCACTGCGCGGGCACGGCTCCCGCGCTGATCGGGCCGACCGTCAGCGTGATCATCGCGAACACGAAGAAGATCGTCGCCAGCAGCCCCGCGAACAGCGCGACCGGATCGGCGCCCGTGCGCGAGAACGCCCACAACGACACGAATGCGCCGACCACCGACAGCACCATCACGGGCCGGCGTCCGATCCGGTCGGACAGCGCGGGCATCGCGATCCCGCCGAGCGTGCCGCCGATGCCGGTCGCTGCTCGTACGCTGGGTCGAAAGCGGCCGCCTGCACTACGGCGAACAGAAATGGCGGCGTGCGCTCGCGCGGCGCGACGGCCGCTGCGCTTATTCGGGTCGCACAATCGTTCAGGGCGAAGCCGTGTTTCGTCCGACCGGGCGACCGCGACCTGCGAACCACCTCGCGATGATCGCGGCCGATGCGATCGCGGCTCTCGATGCGTGACGTGCGGCGCGGGTTCGGCCTGGCGGAACGGCGCTTGCTTCATGAACCCGTTTGCACGACGAACACCCGGCGCCCTCCGACAGGTCGTTCGTAGTCCGCACGCATCGTCACCGGATTCGTCATCCGGCAGGCGACAGTCCGTCACGCGCGCACCGGCTTATCATCCGGTGCAATCGCGGGTATCTTCAACCCATGCTGCCCGATCCCGGCGGCTTCATCGGCATCGCGTATCAACCGGCCGTTCGTGCTGTCACGATCGCCGCCGCCCCAAAAGGAAACCGATCATGGAATTCGTACTCGACCACTCGCTCGACGACGAGACCGCCCGCGCGGTCGAACATGAAATCTGGCGCGTCGACCCTGACGCAAAGGTCGAGATCGATCGCGCCACGTCGCACGTGAAGGTCGAATCGTGGCTGTTCCCCGAGGAATTCGTCGTCGCGTTCGAGGACGCAGGCTACAGCGTCAGGATCAAAAATCACTGACGCGCACGGGCCGGCATGAACGCATGCCGGCAACCGGCACTCACTCGCCGCCCTTGAACGCCGGAAGCTGCTGCCCGAGCCGCGCGCCCATTTCGGCGCCAAGCGCCTGCAGCGCATTGAACGGGCGAATCATCACCTCGAACTCGACGATCCGGCCGTCGTCGTCGAAGCGGATCATGTCGATGCCCTTCAGCCGCCTGTCGCCGACCGTCGCGCTGAATTCGAGCACGACGCTCGTGCCGTCGTCGGCGGCGAACTGGCGATGGTATTCGAAGTTCTCGAGGATCGTGATCACCGTGCGCAGCGCCAACAGCAGCGCGGGCGCCGGCCCATACGGCTTGAATGCCATCGGCGAGCGGAACACGGCGTCCGGATGAACGATCGTGTGCAGCGCGCCGAAGTCCTTGTGTTCGATCATCGCGTGCCACGCATCGAGCGATTTCGCGACAGCGGGTTGCAGATGCGATAGGGGTTGCATGCTCAACGACTCCGGTAACGTCACGCAAAAAAATATCGAATGACGGCGGCACGCCATCAGCGTGCCGCCGCGCGCCTGATCCGGCGCGAATCACGCGTCCGGCAGGATCACCACCTTGCCCTTGACCTGCCGGTTCGCGATCCGCGCGATCGCGTCGGCCGCGCCGTCGAGCGGCACGCGCTCGGTGATCGCGGGCCGTACCTTGCCGGCCGCGAACCATTGCGCGAGCTGCCGCATGTTCGCCGCGTGCTGCGCCGGGTCGCGCCGCACCGCGTCACCCCAGAACACGCCGAGAATGTCGCGCTCCTTGAGCAGCGCGAGGTTCAGCGCGATCTTCGGAATCTCGCCGGCAGCAAAGCCGACCACGAGGAACCGGCCGCGCCATGCGGTCGCGCGCAGCGCCGCCTCGCTGTACGCGCCGCCGACCGGGTCGTAGACGACATCCGCGCCGCGCCCGCCGGTCAGTTCGTCGACGCGGCGCCGCAAGTCTTCGGTCGCATAGTCGATCGTGTCGTCGGCGCCGGCTTCGCGGCACAACGCGCGTTTCTCCGCGCTCGACGCGGCCGCGATCACGCGCGCACCCAGCGCCTTCGCGATCTCGATCGCGGCCAGCCCGACGCCGCCCGCCGCGCCCAGCACGAGCAGCGTCTCGCCCTGTTGCAGACGCGCACGCTGCTGCAGCGCATGCAGCGACGTGCCGTAAGCCAGCACGAGTGCCGCGCCCTGCTCGAACGTCATCCCCGGCGGCAGCGCCGCGATCTGGTGCACGTCGGCCACGCATTGCTCGGCGAAGCCGCCGTGGCCCGTGAATGCAACCACTTCGTCGCCGGGCCGCCACTGGCTCACACCGTCGCCGACCGCGTCGATCACGCCCGCGAATTCCGCACCGGGCGAAAACGGCAGCGCCGGCTTCACCTGATACAGCCCCTGCACGATCAGCGCATCGGGAAAATTCAGCGACGCCGCCTTCACGCGAATCCGCACCTGGCCCGCGGCCGGTTCGGGCATCGCGACATCGTCGATACGCAGGTGGTCGATCGGGCCGAATGCGCTACACAACAGGGCTTTCATGTTCTCGTCTCTCCTCGCGCGGCGTAGCCGCGCATCGATACGGCAGCGGGACGCGCCCGCGCGATCGGCGCGCGACGCGGACACAGCGGCCTGCATCGCGGCACCGTCATCCATGCATCGCGACGCTCAGAACCACGCGTCGCGCATGTCGAGCGTCGTCGTATCGACACTCGCCAGCAGATCGAGCTGCGCATCCACCTTCGGCAGCTCCCAGCGAAAGAAATAGCGCGCGGCCGCACGCTTGCCGTCGTGAAAATCGTCGTCGCGCCCGTGCGCGGCAAGCGTCACGTCGAGCCACAGCCACGCGACGACGAGATGACCGAACGCCTCGAGATAGACGCTCGCGTTCGCCAGCCGCACCTGCGGATCGCCGAGCGCGGCCAATGCACGCGTGACGTCGACGAGCCGCGCCCAGCGCTGCGCAAGTGCGTCGGCCTGCGTACGCATCTCGCCGCCTGCCGTGCGCGCACGTTCGACAGTCACACCGATGCGCTCGTCGAGCGCATGCAGCAGCGCCCCGTCGTCCTGCACGACCTTGCGGCCCAGCAGGTCGAGCGCCTGGATGCCGTGCGTGCCTTCGTGGATCGGGTTGAGACGATTGTCGCGATAGAGCCGCTCGACCGGATAGTCGCGCGTGTAGCCGTAGCCGCCATGCACCTGGATCGCGAGATCGTTGGCAGCAAGACACCACTGCGACGGCCAGCTTTTCGCGATCGGCGTCAGGATGTCGAGCAGTTGCGCAGCCTCGGCACGCACGGCCGCATCGCCGTGTGCACGCGCTTCGTCGACCAGTCGCGCGCAGTACAGGATCAGCGCGAGCCCGCCCTCGACGTACGCCTTCTGCGCGAGCAGCATGCGCCGCACGTCCGGATGCGCGACGATCGGCGCCTGCGGCGCGGCCGCGTCCTTGCCGGACGGGCCGAGCGGACGGCCCTGCGGCCGGTTGCGCGCATAGTCGAGCGCGTGCAGGTAGCCGGTGTAGCCGAGCGCCACCGCGCCCGCGCCGACGCCGATGCGCGCCTCGTTCATCATGTGGAACATGTAGGCGAGACCGTGATTCGGCTGGCCGACCAGATAGCCGATCGCACCGGCGCGCCCCTGCGGACGATGGCGCGTGCCTTCGCCGAAGTTCAGCAGACAGTTGGTCGTGCCGCGATAACCCATCTTGTGGTTCAACCCGGCGAGCACCACGTCGTTGTGCTCGCCGCGAGCGGCGCCGTCGTCGCCCGGCAGATACTTGGGGACGATGAACAGCGAAATGCCGCGCGTGCCGGGCTGCAGTTTGCCGTGCTCGTCGGGAATCTTCGCGAGCACGAGGTGAACGATGTTCTCCGCCAGTTCATGCTCGCCGCCGGAAATCCACATCTTGTTGCCGGTGATCCGGTAGCGTGGGCCGAGCGGCGCGTCGCATTCGAAATCCGCGCGCGTGACGATGTCGGACAGCGACGAGCCGGCTTGCGGTTCGGACAGGCACATCGTGCCGAAGAAGCGCCCTTCCAGCTCGGGACGCGCGAACGCATCGATCTGCTCGGCGCTGCCGTGCGCGAGCAGCAGGTTCGCGTTCGCGACGGTGAGAAACGGATACGCGGCGGTCGCGATGTTCGCGGCCTGGAAGAACAGGAACGACGCGGCTTCGACGAGCTTCGGCAAGCGCATCCCGCCGAACGCTTCGTCGTGGCCGGCCGCGATCAGGCCGGCATCCGCGAAGGCCCGCACGGCCGGCGCGACTTCGGGAATCAGGGTCACGCGCTCGCCGTCGAACCGCGGCTCCTCGCGATCGCCGCGCGCCGCATGCGGCGCGAACAGGTCGGCGGCGATTCGCTCGCTCGTGTCGAGCACCGCATCGAACGTCTCGCGGCTGTGTTCCGCATAGCGCGGCAGCGCGGCGAGCGCGCCGGCATCGAGCCAGTCGTACAGCAGGAACGCGAGATCGCGTCGCGACATCAACAGGCTCATCGCGACGCCCTCCGCGTAACCCGCATCGCCCGCGTCGCCAGCGGCCACCCATGCGCCGCCCGGTCGATCCGCGTGCGCTCGATCGATACATGCTCCATCACGTCTGTCTCCTGTCGACCAGAGTTGGCGCTTTAGCGCTTACTCTGGTCCCATGCTTCGCGGTCGACCAGAGTTGGCGCTTTAGCGCTTACTCTGGTCCCATGCTTCGCGGTCGACCAGAGTTGGCGCTATAGCGCTTGCTTTGGTCCCATGCTTCGCGCTCGGGCGGCGCGCCGGCGCCCCCCGTTGGCTCCGGTTGCCGGAACCGGATGATTGGGTCGGTGACTGCAAGTGCTGGCAGGAATTTAGCACGGTCGTTCTAAAACAACAATGCGTGAACCCGCGCATCGACCGGCGCGCCGCGCGCGCGCCGGAATCCATTGCGCGCGCCGGACCGTTGCCGTCCGGCGCACGCTCGCGCCTCAACCCGCTTTCGACTTCGAAAGCTGGTCCGCGACCGGCAGGCTGCGGATGCGCGTGCCGGTCGCCGCGAAGATCGCGTTGGTCAGCGCCGGCGCGATCGGCGGCAGGCCCGGCTCGCCCACGCCGCCGAGCGGCGTGGCGTAGTCGTCCGGCGCGACCAGGTGCACGCGTATTTCACGCGGCGCCTCGTTCATCCGGAGCACCTGGAAGCCGTTGAAATTGCTCTGCTCCGGCTGCCCGTCCTTGAACGTGATCTCGCCATGCAGCGCGAGGCCGAGCCCCATCACCACCGCACCTTCGAGCTGCGAGCGCACGCGTTCCGGGTTGACCTGCGGCCCGCAATCGATCGCGATGTCGACGCGCGGCACGACAATCGCGCCGTCCGCGCCGACCTGCACTTCGCACACGGCCGCCGTGTACGACACGAAGCTGCGGTGCGCGGCGATCCCGAGCCCGTGCCCTTTGGGCAACTTGCGTCCCCAGCCGGCTTCGCGCGCGACCGTCTCGACCACGCGCCGCAACCGCCCGGTGTCGACCGGATACAGCGCCGGGTCCTCGCCGTAGTTCACGTTCTTCACCGTGATGTGCGGCTCGAAACGTCGTGCGGGGCCGATCAGCTCGAGCAGAAAATCCTTCGGATCGCGACCGGCCGCGTGCGCGAGCTCCGATACGAAGCTCTGAATCCCGAATGCGTGCGGAATGTTGTACACCGAACGAAACCAGCCGATCCGCGTATGCGCTTGCGCGGCCGGGTTCTCGATCCGCACGTTCGGGATGGCAAACGGCAGATCCGCGATGCCTTGCGCGAGTTCGCCCGGCTGCTCGTGCACGACGCCGGCCTTGAACGTCGACTGGATCGACGGCGCGACCGTGCGATGCTGCCACGCGACCACCTTCCCCGCCGCATCGAGGCCGCCGTCGAACGCCTCCAGCGACACCGCATGGAAGTAGTCGTGCGCGATGTCGTCCTCGCGCGTGAACGTCAGCTTGACCGGCGCGCCCGCCGCCTTCGACAGCAACGCCGCTTCCACCACGTAGTCCGGCTTCGACTTGCGACCGAAGCCGCCGCCGAGCAGCGTCACGTTGACCGTCACGTGCTCGGTCGACAGGCCAAGCGCCTTCGCGATCTCGTCGCGTGTGGTCTGCGGCGCCTGCGTGCAGGTCCATACTTCGCAGCGCCCGTCGGCCACGCGCGCGACGGCGGCCGGCGGCTCCATCGTCGCGTGGGCGAGATGCGGAATGTAGTACGTTGCGCGTATCCGTTTTGCGGCGCCCGCGAGCGCCGTGGCGGCATCGCCGTCGTTGCGGATCACGTCGCCCGGCTGCGCGGCGGCCGCTTCGAGCGTCTTGCGGTATGCGGCCGAGTCGTAGCCCGCGTTCGGTCCGCGCTTCCAGTCGATCTTCAGTTGCGCGCGCGCCTGAATGGCCGTCCACGTGTCGCGCGCGACCACAGCCACGCCGCCGAGCGGCTGGAAGCCGGACGGCAGCGGCGTCGACGCAAGCTGCACGACCTTGACGACGCCCGGCAGCTTCTCGGCGGCCGACGCATCGAACGACGCAACCGTATCGCCATACGCCGGCGGGCGCGCAACGACCGCGTACAGCATGCCGTCGAGCCGCGTGTCGATGCCGTAGTGCGCGCGGCCGCCGACGATGTCGCGGCCGTCGATCAATGCCGTCTCGCCCTTGCCGATGTAGCGGAATTCGGCCGGTGCCTTCAACGGCACGATTTTCGGATCGGGCACCGGCAGCGCGGCGGCTTTCGCGGCCAGTTCGCCGAAACCCAGTTTGCGCCCGCTCTTCGTATCGACGACCTCGTGCACCGTCGCCTTCACCTGACGCGCGTCGACGCCCCACGTCGCCGCGGCAGCCTGCTCGAGCATCGCACGCGCCGCCGCGCCCGCGCGGCGCAGCGCGGCGAAACTCTGACGCAGGCTGCGCGAACCGTCGGTGTTCTGATTGCCGTAGCGCGGCTCGTCGCCGACTGCCTGCGCGACCTTCACGCGCGCCCAGTCGGCACCCAGTTCATCGGCGACCACGAGCGCGACGCTCGTGCGCACGCCCTGCCCCATCTCGGAGCGGATGCAGGCTACCGTCACCGTGCCGTCCGGTGCGATCGCAACGAACAGGTGCGGATCGTCGCGCAATCCGTGCGGCATGCCCGCGCCGCCGTACTGCGGATTCGGGCTGACCGGCGGCTGAACCGGCGCGGCCGCATGCGCGAGCGACGGCACGCCGAATGCGAGCAGCAGCCCGCCGGATGCGAAGCCGAGCAGCAACGCGCGGCGGCTTTCGTTGTGAACCGAGAGTTCCGGCGCGTTCATGCGGCACCTCCACGGCGCACCGCCAGCCGGATCGCCGCGCGGATCCGCGTATAGGTGCCGCAGCGGCAGATGTTGCCGGACATCGCGTCGTCGATGTCGGCGTCGCTCGGATGAGGATTCGCTTTCAGCAGCGACGCGGCCTGCATGATCTGGCCGGACTGACAGTAGCCGCATTGCGCGACGTTCAGTTCCTGCCACGCTTGCTGCACCGGATGGGTGAGATCGGTCGACAATCCTTCGATCGTCGTCACGCGCTTGCCGGACGCGGCCGCGACCGGCGTGATGCACGAGCGGATCGCCACGCCGTCGAGGTGCACCGTACACGCGCCGCACAGCGCCATCCCGCAGCCGAACTTGGTGCCCGTGTGGCCGAGCACGTCGCGCAGATACCAGAGCAACGGCATGTCGGGATTGCCGTCGAAATGCTGTTCGCTACCGTTGACGGTCAGCGTGATCATCGTTCACCTCCTGTTTGCGGCGCCGCGTCGCGCGGGCGTCGGGTGGGGATTTGAACGGCGCCGGGCACATTCCGAACGACCAGGGGGGCCTGACGCCGTTTCGTTTCTCGATCGTGAAGGCTGACGACCCGATCGGGGCGATGCCGTGAACGGATTCCGCCATCCGGTTGCCGGTGCAACGGTTCGGCGCAATGCCGGCAGATTGCGCGGCGCGTTCGCGTGGATCGCCGATCGCATTATCAGACGAATTCAGGTTTGTCGTCCGGTCGGGAGGATTCGGGGGTGGGCGATCAGCCTCGCGCCCGTCCGTCTCGTTCTCCGGACAGTGCGTCCCATCGCCCAAGACCAAGAACACGCTTCTTGTCCCGGGTCGCGTCGCGAACCGCGTTCTGCACTGCAGCACGCCCACGCCGCCGCGCACGCAGCAGCTACTGACCGGAATACACCGACCGCAGCGTGAGGACAGTGCGGGCAGCGAGAACAGGAACCGTTGCCCGGATGCGCAGCCCGTAGCAGCGCCGGTCGCCGGGCAACGCTACGAAGAATCGCGAACGAACCTGGTTCCTTGGCTATCAGCGTATGCTTCAAACACAAGGTTTCGAGCAGACCCCAAACCTCGCGTCAGCCGCTCGGAAACACAATCCGGTACAGGTCCTCGCCAAAGCTTGTATCAAGCGGTTCGCCGTCAACGATGCGATAGGTCCGACCGCCCTCGTCAGTCCGTTCCGCACGTAAAAATAATGCACGTGCGCCGCGCGATTCATACAGCCCGTTCGATAGCGCGTACATATGCGTGACGAACAGCACCCTGATGCGCTTATCGAGCAGTGCTCCGACAATCTGCCCAGCGACTTCCGCCCCCTCGCGCTCGTTCGTGGAGGCAAAGGATTCGTTGAAAAACACGATGCTGTCCGTCTCCACCTGATCGATAATCGCGCTGATCCTGCGCAGTTCCTCGTCGAATTTCCCGCTCGTCATCGACTCGTCCTCCTCGCGCTTGAAATGCGTGAAGACGCGTCTGGCAACGCTGGACGAGAATTGTTCGGCGAGCACCATCATCCCCGCCTGCATCATCAACTGCGCCGTCGCGATACTGCGCAGGAACGTCGACTTTCCGCCTTCGTTTGCGCCCGTGACAACCACCAGGTCGCGATCGTTTGCGTGCAGGTCATTGGGAACGACATCGCGGTCGGCCCGCAGCGCCAGGCACACCTCACGCAATCCCCGGGCGTCGAGACGATGCGTATCGGCCGGCGCCACGTCCGGCATGCACATCGAATACCCCCGCTCCAGCAACTGGTCATGCAGGTTGATGCACCCGATGTAAAACGCCAGCTCGCAACGCAGCATGTTGAAGAAATCGAGCACATGCTCCGCCGATTGATTCAATGCGCGCGCAACCAGATCCATGCCCTTTGCTTCCAGTTCCGACAGCGCCTGTGCGCCGGCCTCGTCGCGCTCCGGGATCTGGAAGCCATACGATTCCCGACGTTGCCTGAACATGCGCCGGGTAAAACCCAGATCGTCATCGGCCGACTTCCTGAGCGTGTAGGCCCGGCCCTTGTTTCCCGGCCCGAGGCGAGCGCTGATCAGCAGTCCCCTGCGGAACTTCAGCGTCTTCAGATGTCGAGCGACCAGCTCGAAGTAGTCGTCCGTCAGCTCGGCTTCGATCATCTCGAAGAACCGGACAAACCCGGCCGACCGGAAATCCGCCGAATGCCTGTCGGCGATTTCGCGCATCTTTCGCAACGTCTCGACGAACGATTCCATCAACTCGCGCGCACTGCCGAGCATCGCCGATGGATACTTCGAGTAGAAACCGAAATAGCTCTTCTTGCCGAGCTCGATAGCCTCGACGGCATGGCCGTAGAGCGATCGGACCACCACGTGACCGGACAGACAGTCGCGCAGCACGTCCTGCCGAAAGCCGATGGCATCCCGATCCGCAAGCGGATTGCCGAGCGCCGCCTGCGCCACGTCGAACAGATACGCGTCGCCGTCCGACATCGCGGAACAAAGCGTGCGCAATTCAAGATCGCGGAAAATCGCGTCGACGCAGGCATCGCGGTCCTTCCCGACGAGGAAGTCCGCCTCGCGATACATGAGATGGACTTTCATAGGCCCAGCCGCTCCGCGATCTGCTCGTAGGTCAGCCGATATCTATGTGCCAGCGAAACGGCATACGCCCTTCCGTCGGCCGGCCGGCGACGGATCCTGAAAGTCCGCGACGTATCGTCGTCGGCATTTATTTCGCTCAACATGCTGAGCGTCTGTCCGCTCAGCCGCGACAGTTCTTCTATGAATGTGACGTACACGGCCAGCGCGTCGAGCGACATGATCTTCGTCATGACCTTCTTGCTGAGGAAGATCGCGTCCTTGAGGGACGTCGAGCTGAATATCTCGTTCATGACGATCACACTGCGCGGCGTCGCTTCGTCCAGGATCCGCCTGATTCTCAGCAGATCGTCATGAAGCTTGCCGCGCAGGTTCTTCATGTCCTCTTCCCGCTCGAAATGGGCATATACCTGGTCTTGCAGGAAGAGCCGCGCATGGCTGCCTGGCACCGGCAAGCCGAGGCTGGCAAGGAAATGCAACTGACCGAACATCCTGGCGAAGGTCGTCTTGCCGCCCTGATTCGGGCCCGTGACCACCATGATGCGTTCGGCGCCTTCCAGCCGGTAATCGTTGCATACGATCGAACGCCTTTCGCGCCTGAGCTTTTCGGCGAGCGCCAGGTCGAACGATCCCGCTACCGATTCGGTCTTGTTGTCTTCCGACACCACCGGATAGCAGAACGTGACACCCTGCTCCGTGATGCGCCGCATATGCTCGAGATAGGCAATGTAGAACTGAACCTCGCGATCGAACGCGACCACGGCGGAATCGAAGAATGACGCATGCTCGCCGCAGAAGCGGGTGAGCGCGTCGAAGGCGTCGATATTCAGGCGGACGACGCAATCGAGTATCTGCGCTTCCACATGGTTCATGTTGGGATAGTCGTCGGCGCGAAAGCGGCGCTCCACCAACTCGCGCTGCCTGAATTTCTCGAAGGCGCTCAGCACTTCGGCGCTGTAGTCGGGTTCGTCGTCGTATCGACTGACGACCACGCTGTCACCGTCGATATGTATCGTGTAGTGCACCTGGTCCAGCAGCGCGCGAACGCGTGCCTCACTCGTTGCAAGCAACAGGAATGCATCCGTCAACACATAGTGGCGCACGTGGTCACGGACGCGTCGCAGCCCCGTTGAACGGAGATCAACAATTTCGAGATCGGCGGAGAGCGCCCGGACGGCGTCGCAGTAGAGATGCGCGGCTTCGAGTTGCCAGCGCCGCTTTTGCCAGGTGTGGAACAGCTTCCCCGCGCTTTGCAGGCAGGCACGCATGCTACGCATGTTCAGCGCAAATCGGTTGACGCGGTCCAGTACGGCCGGCCGCTCCAGATCGCGCATCACGTCCTGACGATAGCGGATCGTCCGCTCGTCCCGAGCGTTCCGATAGAAGAACGCCTCGAGATCATAGGCTTCCCTGCCGGCGATCACGGCGGCCACGACCTGGTCGAGGTTCAGGTCTCGGAAGCAATCCGGTTGCATGGCCTCGCCGCTGTCGACCTCGACACCCGGCCCATCGTACAAGACACTGACATCCGCCATCTTGCCTCCCGATCCACGGACGCGCGCGACAACCCGTCGCGGCTTCGCTTGCCGTTCGTACAGGTTCGACTGGAATGGCCCGGCCGCGGAACGGCGGCCGGAAAGCTGACGAGCCGGCGCTACAGCACGCATTCCAGTGTACGCAGGCGTCATCAGCCCGATCGGGCGGTTTGGGAGGATGCCATCTCCCTGCGTTTCATTCTAGTGCCGGCGTCCGCTTCCAACAACCTTCCACGCACGACCGTCGGCCACGATCAGGCTTTCGGTTCCTTGCTCGACGCGCCGACAAGGAAAGGGATCGCGAGCAACTGCGTCGCGACGCAAAAGACGACCGTGGACGTCACCGAGCGATCGTACAGCCAGCCGATTGCCGCGCTGCCGACGAACCAGCAGACGCCGTATATCGACGTGAAGAGACCGAACGCCGACGCCCTGCGCGCTGCGGAAACCATCGGCGCAACCGCAGCCGGGATGATGGATTCATGCACCCCCATCCCCATTCCCCAAAGGACCACGCCGACCAGCGCGAGCTCGAAGTTATCGGCCAGAAATGCGCAAGGGGAAAACGCCGCGCATAGCATCGTCAAGCCGATCAGGACGCGCATGCCATATCGATCGAACAGCCGTCCCAGTACGAGCGACGCACCGCCGCTCACGCCCATCGCCACGGCATAGAACACGGGAATCCAGTTGACGGGCAACGTCCCGTGCCGTGCAAAGTGGTAGGCAATCAGCGGGTAGTCGGCAAAGCCCGCCGCAACCAGCCCCGCCCCGGCCAGATAGGTCCAGAAGCGGCGCGGAAAAGCGGTCGTCGCGATCGCATCCGCTGCGTCTGCAACCGGTGCGCCGGAACCAGGAAAAACGACTCTCGCAACGGCCAGAAAACCGAGGTTGCAGGCCGCCGGGATCGCCAGCACCGCGAAAGCCTCGCGATAGCTCCCGCCGCGCGCCATCATGGCAGCCACGACGAGCGGGCCGATCATCGCGCCACACTGGTCGAAGGCTTCGTGCACACCGAATACCCAACCGTATCCCCCCACGTGCCGAGCCGCATTGGAAAGCATGACGTCCCGCGGCGGGTTCCTGATGGCCTTGCCGACCCGCTCGAGCACCACGAGAACCGCGGCCTGCTGCCAGGTGTGCGTCAAGGCCAGCGCAGGCACGACCGACATCTGCAACAGATAACCGACGATCGTGATGGTCCAGAACCGGCGCGACGCATCGGCCAACGTGCCTGACACCAGGCGCAGGCCGTAGCCGAGCAGCTCGCCGAGCCCCATGACCACGCCGATGATCGTGGCGGTTGCGCCGGCCTGTGCGAGAAACGGGCCGAGTATCCCCCTCGCGCCCTCGTACGTGCAGTCCGCAAAGAAACTCAGGATACCGATGAGAACGACAAAGCGCATGGCCTGCCGCGCAGACGTCCCCTTGCCCGAAACGGTCGGCCGCGCGCCCACGCCCTACTCCACGCCCACCAGAGCCGGATGCATCCTGATATGCAGCATGACCATCCAGCGTCGCGGACAGCTATCGAGAATCGCGACGATTCGCGGTGGCTGACCGGCGAACTTGAGATATTCATGCTCGACAGCGTACCTGTACGCGCGCGCTATGTCGGCTCGGAACCAGACGAGAAACAGGACGGCGGTGACCAGGCCAAAAGCCGCAAGCGACGCCAGTTCCAAAGGTGAATAGCTTCGCGGAATGATCGACATGACGAGCATCGTCAGCAGCTCGGCAACCAGGATTGCGATGAGTGCCACGATCGCCTCGGCTTGCAGTTTGGTGCGGACTGCGACTCCTTTTTTCAAGCGCCCCTCCATGCAGTCTGGAATCGACCGGGCGCGGCATGTTCCCCCTGCCGCTGCCGGTATCGGTCTCATGCGATCAACGACGACTGGTCATGATTTCCTGCCGCTTCGCATGGCATGAAAATGGCCCTGACGTTTTGCAGACCGCTCCCGTGCGCTTGCCAGAAGTCCCTCAGCTTGTGCTCCCGATCGATCAGTTCGATGCAGTGAGGAAACCTGTGATGAACATGTTCGGCGTGACCGTGGTGAAGCCGATCGCCGCCGAGATAGCCGGCATGGACGCGATGCAGAACGGCCTGCTCGATGCCCGCGCGTTTCGCATGACGCAGGAGATGATGCGCAAGACTCGGGCGCGAAATGCGATGCCACAGGCGTGTCGGATGCGCTTTGGCGGAGTGGTGAAAATACAAGCGAAGTGCCGTGAGTTTGGTCATTTCAGCGCTATCAAGAAAGAGTGATCGGTCATGCTTCGGGTGAAACCGCCGGCGCGCTGCGGCGAACGCGTCGTAGCGCGGGAATGTCGGCCAGCCGCATGCCGTTCGGCAGGAGCGGGTGCTTCGCATGGTCGACACGCTGCGCGCGATAAATACCCGTGTGACCGGAAAACAGGTACGCGACGACGCACGCGATCGCCGCATATACCCCGATATCGGCGCCGAACAATTCGATCGCCATGACGGTCGACGCGATGGGTGTATTGGCCGCGCCGGCAAACACCGCGACAAACCCGAGGCCGGCGAGAACCGGGACAGGCAGCGCCAGCACATGCCCCAACGCATTCCCGAGGGTCGCACCGATATAGAAAAGCGGCGTGACCTCTCCGCCCTTGAAGCCGGATGCGAGCGTCACGACGGTAAAGCCGAACTTGCCCGCGAAGTCATAGAACGGAAGCGAACCATGAAACGACGCCTCGATGGTCGGGATCCCCAGTCCGAGATACTGCGGCACGTTCAGCACGGTTGCCGCGACAACGACAATGACGCCGCCGGTGAACGCACGCATGGGCGCATAGCCGATCCTGCGCTTCAGGAATGCGGACAGTGCATGAGTCGAGTCGGCAAACAACATGCCGACGACACCGAATGCCACGCCGGCGATCAGCACGGAGCCCAGTCCCAGCGCATTCAGATGCGGCACGAACGGGATCGCGTAGACGGTGTGATGGATGCCCCACATCCGGCAGGCTTCGTCGGCGACCACGCTGGAGATCACGCAAGTCAGGAGTGCGTCGTATCGGATTCGGCCGATCGCCAGTACTTCCAGCCCGAAAATGGCGCCTGCGAGCGGCGTGCCGAATACCGACGAGAAACCGGCCGCGATTCCGCCCATCAGCAGAATGCGCCGATCGTCGCGATCGAGCTTCAGCGCACGCGTGATCTGATCCGCGATGGCGCCGCCCATCTGCACGGCGGTGCCTTCGCGCCCGGCCGATCCGCCGAACAGATGCGTGACGACCGTTGCTATGAGAACGAGCGGCGCCATGCGCTTCGGCACGATCTTCTGCGGATCGTGAATCTCGTCGATCAGCAGATTGTTCCCGCCTTCGACGGACTTCCCGACGCGGTGATACACCCAGCCGGTCGCGAAACCGGCAATGGGCAACAGCGCGAGCAGCCAGGGATGACCCAGGCGCGTCTCGGTTGCAAGATCGAGGGCGGCAAGAAAAAGCGCGGACGCCGAACCCGCCAACGCGCCCATGCCGCAAGAAATGACGAGCCATCGGCAAAGGTAGGACACCATCGCCACTTGCTCGATTGTTTTGATTCGCTTCATTTTTACCAGATTTGACAGGACATCAAACCTGGGCGACAGAACGCCGCTATACGGACGGCCTACGACCTCCTGTACCCAGGAACGCGTAGGCATCATCAGCTGGCTGACCAGCGGTTATGAGGAGGAATGCCATCTCCAGCGCGAAATTGTACGCGAGAAATCTTCCGCGGTGCAATGTCGTTGAGCGCCCTGCCGCACTGCCCCCCGGCCCGACCGGGCTGCCAGACATTGTGCAGGGCGGCTAGCGCGCTCGACTTTGATGCAACCCCGTTTCAATCCTCACGTGCCAGATGCGCCGTGTCATTGATCTGAAGGATTTTCGCGTTTCCGGCCCGGTCGATGTCGATGACATTCAGGCAGCACGGATCCTGCGCCACTCGCCAGTACGCGGACAGCGGCATGTCGAGCGCATGCAGGAGAAGAACCCGATTGATGCTATCGTGGGCGACCAGGACAACGATCTCGTCGGCATGGGCGGCCAACAGCTCGCGCAACGCGTCAGCCGTTCGGAGTGCGACAGCCTGCAACGACTCTCCGCCCGGGAACTGCATCCACTGCGGCGCCGTCTTCCACAACGCGTACTGGTCGGGAAACTGCGCGAGGGCATCCGCATGACTCTTCCACTGCCACGCCCCATAGTCGAAATCGTCGATCCCGGGTTGAACGTGCTCCGGAACCGCGCATGCGGTCGCGATCGCATGGCCCGTGTCCCGACACCGCTTCATCGGGCTCGTATAGACGGCAACCGGCTTGAAACGGGCCGCAACGGTGTCGGCCAGCAACGCCGCCTGTCGCCAGCCAAGCGGCGTGAGCTCCAGCTCGGCGCGGCCACGAAAGCGCGGTGGATCGATACCTTCCACTTGTCCGTGGCGAGTCAAAACAATTCGCATGGCCATGCTCCCAAAGAATGCGCGAGCGCGCGTCGCGTCCAGCCTCTCGCAACCGATGCCGTTCGCGAAAAATCAAAGGATGTTCGACTCCCGCATCGCCGGCGCCTCGATATAGAACCTGTCGATCACGGTCATGTCGAGGTCGAACCGATAAACCAGCGGCATGCCGTTCGGTATATCCAGGCTCATGACGTCGGCCTCGGACAACGCGTCCAGAATCTTGACCAGCGCACGCAGCCCGTTCCCGTGCCCGCAAACGATGACGCGGCACCCCGATTCGATGGCTGGCGCGAGCGTGTCGCGCCAGAAAGCCGCGACTCGACGTTCGGTATCGCACAGGGACTCGGCACGAGGGATCTCGCCGGGCGGCAATCGGCGATAGCGCCGATCGTCCATCGTCACCGACATCGGCGGCGGGCGCCCATGGTACGAGCGTCGCCAATGCTGCACGGCCTGCTCCCCGAAACGCTCGACGGCCTCCGTCTTGCGCATGCCCGTCAGGCTTCCATAGTGGCGCTCGTTCAACCGCCAGTCGTGCACGACCGGAACCCACGATTGATCGAGTTCCTCCAGCATGAGCCACAGTGTCCGGATCGACCGCTTGAGCACCGACGTATAGGCAAGGTCGAACTGCCATCGGTCGCGTGCGAGCATTCGCCCGGCCTCGCGCGCCTGCCCTTCGCCCCCGATAGTCAGGTCGATGTCCGTCCATCCCGTAAATCGACCGTCCCGGTTCCATTCGGACTCGCCATGCCGAACCAGAACCAGAAAAAGCGACGGCTCATCGTCCCGGCCGGCATCGCGGCTGCTCTCCATGCTCGCTCCCGCCCGTTCGCCTTGCGCAAGCACGCTGCGCCGGGTCACCGGACCTTCAATCCCAGTCGATTCGACATTTCCTGCAACGCGTCGCCGAGCGAACTCCCGCGGACGCGTTCGCCATTACGGGCAACGATCAGGAACTCGCCGGTGGCAAAGGAAAATATGTTGACGTAACCGAGTTGTCGCAACGTCGCTTCGCAGCGCGCCAGCTCGCCGTCGGCTTTCGCCGCCGGACGTCCACCGGGCCCCGCATCGAAGCGATCGGCGCTCGTTCCGCCAGCCGGCTCGGGAATAGGTGAATCAAACGAATCGAGTGAAACCGCATCGCACGGATGCGCGTTCATGTCGAATGGCATGCTGCCTCCTCTCGTCAGGTCGGCAAACCTTGGGAATACGACGATGATTGCAATGCCCCGGCGCCGTTCTCGCGGGGATGCGTCTCCGAGCGGCTTACCAAGGCGCGCGGCCGGAGCTGTCCCGACGACGTTCGGTCGCCCGGATGCAAACGGGGCATAGCCGGCGCTCACCGCGAACCGGAAGGCTGTATCGGAAGTGCGGCGCCCGAAAAAGTCGAAACGGGCGAAGGAGGAAGCGTACGAGGGTAGCGTTCATGATGATCCTGCTGTCGTTGATTGAGGGTGTTGTCACATCCGCAAACGCAGTAGGCATCATCAGCCGGTGTTTCGGCGGTTATGGAGAATGCCATCTCCTGATGCAAAGAATACTGCCGGGCCCCGCACCTCGCAAGCCTTGCGTCCTCGACGCCCCGACACGGAACGGTAAAACCTCGCGATCCACACCACTTGCCCCGGGCGAAGCTTCCGCGCATTCACCGCCATCGACTGCAAGTGTCCGGCCTCCCTTGACGCTGCAAGGGCCGATGATAAACTCTCGCCATGGAGATGGCATTCTCCAAAACCGCTCAAGATTGATGAGCCGATGATGCCTACAACCCGGCAGACGAGAGCGCCATTGCTTCCGGCGTGCGTCGAGGTCTAATCAAAAATGGGGCATTCGATATGTTTCAATCGGTTCTTGCGGTTGCGATCGGCGGTGCGTTGGGTTCTTTGCTGCGCTGGGTCCTCGGCCTGAGACTCAACGGTCTGTTCCCCGAGCTCCCGCTCGGTACGCTTGCAGCGAACGTCATCGCCGGCTACGTCATCGGCGTAGCCATCGCGTTCTTCTCGCGACTCCCCGAGATCCCCAGCGAATGGCGGTTGTTCGTCATCACCGGCCTGATGGGCGGCCTGTCGACTTTCTCGACCTTCTCCGCCGAAGTCGTTGCTCATCTGCAAGAAGGGCGACTGGGCTGGGCTGCCGGCGAGATCGCCATCCACGTCTCCTCGTCGCTGATCATGACGATACTGGGTATCGCCACCGTCAGCGCCGTAGCGCGGGTTGCCGTCGCCTGAGCAAATCCGAAAGGCCATTATCGAACTGCATCATGCGTCATGCCGGAACGGCCACGACGTTTCATGCATGTTTGAATTTCTGGTTGCGTCTTCAAGTACGGTAGGAATCGCGTCGTGCACCGGCGCGCCCAGCCTGGAACTTCATCGATCGGTCCGTCACCGCTTCCGCCCGGCTCACGCTACAGGAAAGCCCGACAGGCCGATGAGAGGAGATGAGTCATGTCGACAGCTCGCTCGGAAGGTCGAACCGATTCGCACCGCAACAGCAGGGCGTATCGCTTCATCGAAGCGTTACTCACGCATGCCGATGTCAAGATCGGCGGAGCCCGTCCGTGGGACATTCGCCTCCACGACGACGACGTACCCACCGACATCCTCGCCCACGGCAATCTCGGTCTGGGCGAAGCGTATATGGATGGCCGCTGGGACTGCGACCATCTCGACCAGTTCTTCGCGAGGATACTCAGGGCGAAACTCGACGAGAAGATTCATCCCGTCCACCTCGGCCTGCATGCGTTGCATGCGCGGATCATGAATCGGCAAACGATTCGCCGTGCGTGGCAAGTCGGGGAGCGGCACTACGACATCGGCAACGACTTCTATGCGGCGATGCTCGACCGCAGAATGACGTACACCTGCGGGTTCTGGTCCGGCGGCGCCCGGACGCTCGACGAGGCCCAGGAAGACAAGCTCGATCTGATATGCCGCAAGCTTCAATTGACGCCCGGCATGCGGCTTCTCGACATCGGCTGCGGCTGGGGCAGCCTGATGGGTTTCGCCGCCGAACATTATGGCGTGACATGCGTGGGCGTCACGATCTCGAAAGAGCAGGCTCAGTGGGCCAGCGAGCGATACCGGAAGCTGCCGCTCGAATTCAGGCTGCAGGACTATCGCGCCATTGACGAACGCTTCGACAGGATCGCCAGCGTCGGCATGTTCGAGCATGTCGGATCGAAAAACTACCGGACCTACATGGAGGTCGCCCATCGCTGCCTGACGGACGACGGCCTGTTTCTCCTCCATACGATCGGGAAGAATCGTCGCGGAACGACACCGGATCCGTGGATCGACCGCTATATCTTCCCGAACGGGGAATTGCCCGCGCTCGCTGAAATCGGCGATGCCGCCGGTGGACTGTTCGTGACGGAAGACCTGCAGAATTTCGGCGCCGACTACGACAGGACGCTGATGGCATGGCACGCGAACTTCGACGCGGCGTGGCCGCGCTTCGAGCCGCGACTCGGCGAGCGCTTCCACCGGATGTGGCGCTACTACCTGCTGTCGTGCGCGGGGCTGTTCCGTTCTCGCGAGACCCAGCTGTGGCAGTGGGTTTTTTCCAAACATGGTGTGGACGGCGGCTATCATCGGCCGCCAGTTCCGGCGCACTCGAGTCGCGGCCTCGACCGTTCGCGAGCCTGACCTCGACGCACCGAAACCCGACGAACACCGCAATGACGACGGCAACGCCCTGCCGCACGCGTGGCGGTTCGCGCCCCGCGGATGCCAGTGGTTTCGCTATCGGCGGACAAGCCGCCGCAAGGCGACGACGCCAACGAACATCAGGACGGCAGCCACACCGAACCCGGCAATCGGCGACACCGCAGTCCACAACACACCGACCATCCCGCTCGACAGGAACCTGGTGCAGCCGTTCACGCTACCGAGCGCTCCGTAACTGATCGCCAGCGTGTCGGAAGAAACCATGTCGGCCGTGACGGTCGATTCCAGGGTGTCCTGCACGGCGACGTAGAGTCCGGCAAGCAGGAAGACCACACCAAGCAGCGGCACGCTGGCGGCGTCGAGCCACCACAGGACGGCGATCAGCGCAGCCGTCGCGGCACCGATCAGATAGCCGCCCGCAAGGAGCCGCAACGCCCCTACCCTGTCGGCCCACACGCCGGCCGGATAGGAGGCCAGAACCTGAACGATATTTCTGCCGACATACAGCAGCCCGGCAATTTGCGCCGCGCGCACCACCCCGAACGATGGCGTGAGCAGTTGCGTCGCGGCAAGAATGAGCAAGCTGTGCGAGAAATCTCCAAGGCCGAACACACCGACCGCGCCCAGGTATTGCTTGAATCGCGCGGGAAGCGCGCGGAGAGCCCCCCAGAACCGTCGACCGGGATTGGGCGACTGCTCCGGATCGTCCACCATCGCGAGAAAAGCAAGCACTGCAAGTACGCCAGGCAAGATCGATAGCCAAAGCACGAGCCGAAACGGGCCGGCGGGATCGCTGCGGTGAACGGACTGCGCCCACTCCAGCACGGCGACGCCGAGAAGCGGCCCGAGCACCGCGCCGATCGTGTCCATCGCACGATGAAACCCAAACGCCCGCCCGCGCGTTTCGGCACTGACGGCCTGAATGACGATCGCATCTCGCAGCGGCCCGCGCAATCCCTTGCCGAACCACGACACCAGGCGCCCCAGCAAAAGCAGCGGCCAGCCAGTCGCCAGCGCGATGAATATCTGACCGACCGGCGTCAGCGCATAACCCGCGAGCACCAGCCGCTTGCGATGGCCGAGCTTGTCCGCGAGGTATCCGGACACCATCTTGGTAAAACTCGCGACGGCGTCGGCCAACCCCTCGATGACACCCAGTGCGGCCGCCGGCACGCCCAGTATGGCGAGAAACCCCGGCAGGATGACCGTGGTCGTCTCGTAGCAAAAGTCGCCCAGCGCGCTCGTCACGCCGGCCCCGGCGACGGTTCGATTCAGCCAGTGCCGGGAATCGGCCAGAGACGCCGGCGTTGCAGCTTCCTGATTGTCGGACATGGACGCTCTCTCCTGAAACGCATCCCGCGGATGCAAACGCAAACGTGCTGCCAGTGTGGGGGGAATCATGACAAGCGCTCGTCCGGCCGCGCGGACGCATCGAGTTGCAGCAGAACCGGATAGTGATCCGATGCGTGTTCGGTTTCCGGCATACGCAACACTTCGTAGCGTCGTGCCCGTTCGGCCAGCGCCGGCGACGCGAACAGGTAATCGCATCGCATGGTGGCGAACTCGGTATCGCGATAGCCGGCGGCGGGAACCGTCGGAATGCCGTTGCCGTGCAGCCGGCGTCCTAGATCGACCAGGCCCGCGGCCTCCAGGCGCGCGATTACGCTACGGTCGATACCCGCGAGATCGTCCGCCAGATAGCGCGCTCGATGATGCCGCGCGAGTGTGCTCCAGTCGGCAGGTTCGGGATCGTGAGGCGAAGCCGCGTTGAAGTCGCCGCCGATCAACGTCAATGCGTCCGGCGCCGCGAGCGCCGACAGATACGCGGCTTCGAACCGCCTGACCTGCGGCCCGTTGGGCGACAAGTGTGTCGATACGAACGTGATCGGCACCGCACTGCCCGGTACCTCGACCTTCAGCATCGCCGTCGCATGATGAAAATGCGTGTTGTCCACTTCGAACGACAATGCGCGCAGCGGCGCGCGAATGAAAATCGCGACATTCTGTCCCGTGCGCGGTGCCACGCCAAGAAAGCCGCGCATCGAAATACGGCGTTCCCACTCATGCAGTCGCGCATGCCCGTTCGCATCGAGCCCCTTCGCTTCCTGCATCAGAAATACGTCGGGACGCAGTACGTCGATCAA
The DNA here is from genome assembly GCF_902498995.1 of Burkholderia anthina. Lineage (GTDB taxonomy): Bacteria > Pseudomonadota > Gammaproteobacteria > Burkholderiales > Burkholderiaceae > Burkholderia > Burkholderia anthina. The sequence continues at coordinate 284,612 of NZ_CABVLY010000003.1, read as the reverse complement.
CCCGGTCTGCAGTTCGAAGCGCCGATCGTCGTCACCGTCCATGCCGGCAAACAACGTGTTGTAGGTCAGAACAGAAACATTCATTTCGGATTCCTTTTTATTTGACCGGCGTGCGACATCGGCCGTCATCCTGCTGATTCATCGTTCATCCGGCCTCACCCATCGCCGTGGGTCCCGAACGGTCTCGCATCGGCCGCTTTCCTTTCGATACCCGGCGAGCCATGCAGATTCCGCCATGCACGATCGGGTTCGCGTGAAGGAGGCTGTTCGGATTCAGCCGACAAAAAAACGAACGACACGGTTAACTTTAATGTAACCATCGTTACATTACAAACATAAAAATAGAGAAATGGAAATGTTCGATCGTGGATTGGCACAGTGACACCTTCCAGTGGTCCATGGCCGGAACCGAACGCCGATGCCGTCGATAGCGGATCCTCATCGGCATGGTTGCCCGGTTTCGGCGTGGGCGACGCCCTGTCATCGGCCCCTAAGGCGAGGGAAGCATCGCGCTGGCTACTTACCCGGCGTTCCGCCACAACGGATCGCATCCACCGTCTTTCGCACGCTTGCAGTGTTACTGCGGTAACACTATTATTGCGACATGAATGTGCTCAACTGGTTGCTACTGACTTACAAGGTGCCGGCGGAACCCGCGAAAAAGCGGGTGGGGCTTTGGCGCAAGCTCAAGGGAATGGGCGCCGTGTATCTGCAAAGCGGCGTCTGCTTGCTGCCCAAGACCGACGACCACGTCCGGCGGCTCAAGATGATCGAGAACGACATCACCGAAATGGCCGGCGACTCGGTCATTCTTGAAACGGTCGCGCTGGACCGCGGCCAGGAAGAAAAGGTTGTCGCCCGATTCCGCGCCGATCGCGACGAGGAGTATCGGGAACTGCTCGACAAATGCAGCGACTTCGATGCGGAGATCGAAAAGGAAACCGCTGCCCGCCACTTCACCTATGCCGAGCTGGAAGAGAACGACGTCGACCTGAAGAAGCTTCAATCGTGGTTCGAAAAAATTCGCAAGCTCGATTTTTACGGCGCGCCGCTGGCAACCGAAGCGGAGGAACGTTTGCACCATTGCGAAGCGCGCCTGGAAGCCTACGCACAGCAAGTCTTCGACGCTCACGACGAGAATCGGTGACGGCTGCTCGCATCGAAGCCCACGGAAGCTTCTTCATCCGTAGCAGACGATGACGGCAACGTCCGCCCCCACGCTGCCAACATGGCATGGCGCGCATGACTGCGCTAGACTGCATCGAGGAGATGGCATTCTCCATTGAACCGCCTCACGGCTGATGATGCCTACGGACCCTGACGGGGTGCGGGCATCGTGTTGGGTCCCGCTTCGTCGGATCGCGTAACCCAGCAACGGACGTCGCCGTGATGCATATCAAGCATGATGCTGCTCGCTCCCACCCGTCTCCTCCCGCCGGATCGCCGGATCGCTCGCCGCGTTCCGTGCACGGCCCGGCCGACTCCGCCGAACACCCTCCCCCGCCCGGCAATGACGCGTGCCGCTGCGTCGTGTGCGAGCAGCTTCGCGACGCCGATACGCAGTACTTCGGGCGCGTGCTTCGCAACGGCCGCGCGCGCATCGCGCTGGCGCAGACCCTCGCACTCGGCATGGGATTCTGCCGCGCGCACGCAGCCCTGGCGACGGAACTGCATGGGCCGGCCGCTGCGGCGGTACAGGACTCGATCCGCGATGCCGGACGCCTTTTGTGCGACCTGCTCGATCGAACCGCGCTCCAGGACGAACTGATACAGGACATCGTGTTCGGCGCGCGCGGCCGCTGCCCGGCCTGCGCGTATTTCCATCGTGTCGAAGGGCGGGTGCTGGCGCGGGTACAGCGCGAGCTCGAGCAGCAGAAGCCGTTCTCGCCACCGCCCGTGTGCTTCGTCCACCTGCAATCGCTGAAGCAGCGCGTCGAGCCCCCGCTCCTCGGCCGGATCAAACGCCTGTTGCGCGCCCGGTCGCGCGGCGTGCTCGGCGCGATCGATCGTCCCGGCGCGTTTCCGGACGCATGCATCGCGCAAGCGTGTCTCCAGCTTTATCCGCTCGAACTCGCAAACAGCATGAGCGTGCACGCGGCGCGCTGCGCATGTCCGATATGCGAGGACATCGCTCTCGCGCAACGCCGATGGCTCGGCACCGCGGTCGACAACGTCCGCCTCCGGCAGCCCGGCTGGATTGCGCTGCCGACTTGCCACCGCCACCTTCTACAGTGCATCCGGCAACCGGACCGCGCGCTTCAGCACGCGGCGCTTGCCCGCTACTTCGAAGTCGCGCTGCCCGGCAAGCCCGTGACGGACCCGGCCGCGCCGCCCCCGCCCAAACGCCGGCGGCGCAGGCACGCGCGCTGGTTCGACGCGCGGCACGAGCGCGATGCGCAACGCGACGGAACACAGCCGCGGGAAAGCTGTCCCGGCTGCGATGCGGAGGAAATCGCCGCAAGGAAAAGCATCGCCCGCCTGATTCGCGGCGTGTCGCGCGCCGAGCACGACGACGCGCTCGCGCTTGCCGTGGAAGGCGTCTGCCTCAAGCATTTCGCCGAAGCGTTCATCTATGCGTCGGAGCCGCGCATCGAGCAGCGGCTGCGCGGCGCACTCGGCAGCATCCTGCGCCGCGCCCCCGACGCGCGCGAATGCGTATCGGGTTGACGACGCTAAACGAGCGTCAACAGCAGGATCGCGACCAGCAGCGCACCGATCAGCGCGAGGTAGAAGTTGAGATTGCCCGACTGCAGCGCCCGGAGCTTTTCCGCGCAATAGCTGACGGCACGAATCGCCGGATCGAACAGATGGCGTTCGAACAGATCGGTAACGTCGGCGGAGAACACCAGCCGCTTGATGAAATACTCGCGCTGCTCGTGCTCGCGCGTCGTCGTCGCGGTCGGCTGATACACGAAACTGTAGAACGTGCGCATCGCATTCGAAAACGTCAGCGCCGTGGTCATCGCGTCGCGCGGATTCGACGTCATCCCGCCGAACCAGACCGGCGCGCGGCGCACCGCCGCCCGCTTCGTGAGCCACAGCAGCGCGATCGGCAGCAGCGACAGCAACGGCATCACGATGATGAGCTTCGACGGCGAAATGAATGCGAACGTGTCCGTCAGCGGCACCAGCAGCCAGCCCGAAACCATCGCCTGCGGCGCGTTCGCATCGAACAGCGACCGCGCGCCGCTGGCCAGCGCATTCAGCCAGAGCGGCGCACCGACAGCGACGGCCAGCACGCCTGTTCCGAGGATGCCGACCGACACCGCGCAGCCCGTCGGCACCCGCCTTCCGGGGTCGTCGTCCGACGGCCCGAGCAAACCGAGGCCGAACACCTTCACGAAGGTTGCCAGCGCAACCGCCGCGGCCAGCGCGAGGCCGGCACCGGCCAGCACGAGCACCAGCCGGCCGATGAACGACGACAGGTGAAACCCCTGGAACACCGACTGGAAAACATACCATTCGCTGACGAAGCCGGCCTGCGGCGGCACCGACGCGAGGCTCATCGCCGCGAACAGCGCGCCGATGCCGAGCAGAAAGCCGCTTCGTCGCAGCCAGCCGCGCGACACGATATCGAAGCTGCCGGATGCCGCGAATACGCCATCCGCCGCCAGGAACAGCGCGCCTTTCGCGAGCGCGTGACCAGCCAGATGAAGCAGCGCGACGGTCCATGCCAGGCCGGCCAGCGCCGGCAGCCCGTCCGCGCGAAACAGCTGCGTGACGCCGAGCATCACCACAGCGACCGACGCATTCTCCGCGGACGAATAGCTGAGCAGCGCGCGCCAGTCGTCCTGCTGGAACGCAAACAGGACGGCGAGTATCGCGCTTGCCACGCCGGCCGCAATCGCAATCACGCCGAGGCCGAACGCCGCCCCGCCGTCGGTGCCCACGTTGAGCCAGCTATTCCACGACCGACTCAACGCGAAATACGCGGCATTCAGCACGACGCCGGAAAACAGCGCGCCGGTTGCGCCGCTGCCCGACGAATACGCGCGCGGGAACCATTCGTAAAACGGCACGAGACCCAGCTTCGCCCCGAACCCGATCAACAGCGCGACGCCGGCAAACCACGAGACCACGTTGCCGGTCAGGCCCGCGCGCGCGAGGAATCCGTCGTATCCGACGCCGCCCGCCGCGTTGCCGAGCACGACGATCGCGAACATCAGGGCGACCGCGCCGACCTCGAGCAGCGCCAGCATCAGCAGCACCGATTTCCCCTCGTCCTGCTCCGCGCGCTCGCCGGTCAGCATCAGCGCGCCGCCCAGGCTCATCGTTTCCCATGCGACGAGCAGCGAGATCCCGTCCTGCATGCCGACGACGCCGAGCGCGCCGAGCAGGCTGAATGCGGCGCCGGCGTGCCAGCGCCCGGACCGGCTCCCGAGCGCGGAGCCGGTCCAGCACGCGAACATCGCCGGCACCAGGCCGAAGCCGAGCAACCAGACGCCCGCCGGATCCATCGCGAAGCGCGTCCACTGCCCGGCGAGCGCGACATGAAGCGACACCGGCGCCGTCCCGTCGGGCAGCGCCACGATGCAGGCCAGCACGCCGAATGCGCAGCCCGCGCCGAGCAGCGCGCGCACGCCGCGCAGCAGCGCCCGTACCGGCGAAAGGAGCGCCGCCAGCCCCCATGCCGCGACCGCGACGCCGAACAGATCGTTAGCGTTCAATCTCGCCTCCCCGCATCCGTTGCCTGCTCCGCCCGACGAGCATCAACAGCGCATGAAGCAGCGCCGCGGGATTGGGCGGGCAGCCGGGCAAATAGATGTCGACGGGCAGCACGTCGTCCAGCCCGGTGCCGCACGCATAATTCCCGCCCGTCATGCCGCCCGACACCGCGCAGGTGCCCGTCGCGACGACCCAGCGCGGCGACGGCATCGCCTCCCAGGTCTCCAGCAGCGGCTGGCGCATGGCCTTCGTGACCGGCCCCGTGACCAGCAGCACGTCCGCAAAACGCGGCGACGGCGTGAAGAAGATGCCGAGCCGATGCAGGTTGTAGAACGGGTTGTCGAGCGCCTGCAATTCCGATTCGCAACCGTTGCACGAGCCGGCATCCACGTGACGGATATGCAGGCTCCGGCCGAACGCGCGCCGGGTGCCGTCGACCACCTCTCTGACGACACGCTGGCTCATCGCGGCGTCCCACTTCAGGTCCGCGCGCTCGTGCACGCCCACGGCCCAGTCTTCCGAAGGCATGAAAGCGCCAGTGGGACACGCCTCCGTGCAGCGCTGGCACACGATGCAGCGCCCCCAGTCGACGACCGGCGCCGCCAGAGACGGATCGAGCGTAATCGCATGCGTCTCGCACGCGCGCGCGCACGCGTCGCACCCTGGCGCGCACTTCGCCGGATCGAAACGCGGCATGCCGAGCACGCCGTCCTGGCCGTCCGCATCGTCCGCCAATGGCCAGCCGGTGCTTGCGCGGCCTTCCTTCAATCCGAACCAGGTCCAGAGCGACATAAGAGGCATGCCTCCCGCAAAGTGATCGGCGCTAACGCGCACATCCGGCGATCGTGAGCCCGAAGCTGGCCTCGTTGATCGCGTAGTCCATCATGTTGCTGTCATACACCGTCGACGGAAAGACACGCCAGTTCGCAAACGACGGCGACTTGATCTTCACGCGCGACAGGCAGCCGGCATCGTCGAAGTGAACCGCGTACATGACCGTTCCGCGCGACGATTCGGCCCATCCCAGCCCTTCTGCGGCAGCAGGCACGCGACACGCCGCGAGTGTCGGGCCGTCCGGGGCCACGCCGTCGATCGCGCGCTCGACGAGATCGATGCTCGCGCGCAGTTCGGCGATGCGCACGCGCATCCGCGCGCAGGCGTCGCCGCCGGCCTCGAGCGCAATGGCCGGCCGCAGCGTGCGGTACATCGCATACGGGTGATCCCGGCGCAGGTCCCGATCGACGCCGGACGCGCGTTCGACCGGGCCTGTCGCGCCCTGGTCGAACGCGAGCTTCTGGCTGAGCGGCGCGGTCGAGATCAGCCGGTCCAGGTGGCTCGTCGTACGCTCGATCAGGCCGACGTAGGTTTCGATCTGCGGCTTCAGGCCCGCAAGCCCTTTCGCCACCGCATAGACGTCGAGTTCGCGCCGGACCCCGCCCGGCCAGAGCACGTTGCGCAGGAACCGGCTTCCGCACGCCCGTGCATTGATTTGCTTGGCCAGCTCTTCGAGCAGCTTCCCCTGAGATTCGCCGACCTTGAGCGTCGTCGTATGGCACAGGTGGCCGAGGTAGTGCAGATGATTGTAGATGCGCTCAAGCTCGGCCGCGATGACCCTGAACCACTCGGCCCGCCGGGGGACGTCGCATCCCGCCGCATCCTCCACCGCCTGCACATACGCCAGCGCCTGCGCGAAGCTGTCGACGCCCGACACCCGTTCGGCCAGCAGCGTGGCCGCGCCGCACGCCATGCCTTCGAACTGCTTCTCGATCCCGCGATGCTTGAGAAACAGGTTCGGGTGATAGTAGAGAATCCCCTCGCCGACGTAGTAGAAGATGAACTGCGCGGATTCGAGCACGTCGGCCCGCACGGGCCCGAACGGCAGAAGCTGCACATGCTTGCCCGACACGGCCGGCAACCCGGGCGCGGCCAGCACGACAGTGGCCCGGCCCGCACTCGCGGCCGCCGGCGCGAGCGGCGCGGTCGACAGGTCCGGCAGATGGGCGGTCACGAGCCGCTCGGGCTCCGGATGGCCGGAAAACCCGATCCCGCTCATTTCCATGATCTCCCGCTCGTGCCAGCCGAGCAGCGGGCAGATCGCCGCGAGGCTCGGCACGGGATCGGCACCGACGTCCACCGACCAGCCCACGCACGTCTCGTGTCCGGGACGCGTCGCGACATATCGAAGCCGGGGCTGCCGGGGCGTCGGATACCACGCATAGACGCCCTGCATCCTCCCGCCGTTCGCGAGCAGTTGCCGCGCGGCCGGCTGCAGTTCGTCGATCGTCAGCGTGGCGATTTCGCAGTTCTTCATTGCGCGCCTCCGCCCAGGTCGACCGCGACCGTCTGAAAAAAGCGCCACAAGGTATCGGGCCACCAGATGCCCAGTACGAACACGGGCACGATCGCGAGCCACATCGGCACGGTCATCCACGCGCTCGCGGCGACCGGCCCGCTCGTGTCGGCCGATGCATCTGCGGTCGATCGCGGGTCGAGATACATCGTGCGGAAGTGGTTCAGGAAGCCGATGAAGATGACGATCAGCAGCACGAGGAGCACGATGACGGCCCACGCGTGCGACGTCGCGAAGCCTGCGCGCATCAGCGTCACCTCGCTCAGGAACAGCCCGAATGGCGGCGCCCCGGTGATCGCCACCGCGCCGGCCAGCCACAGCGCGCCCGTCACGGGAAAGCGCGCCCACACGCCGCGGATTTCGTCGATGTTCTTCGTGCCGTAGATGCGCATCATGTTGCCGGCGCCGAAGAACATCAGCGACTTGTTCAGCGAATGATTGAGCATGTGATAGAGCACCGCGGCAATCGCCAGCGGGCCGCCGAACCCGAATCCGAGCGCCAGCACGCCCATGTGCTCCACGCTCGAGTACGCCATCAGCCGCTTGATGCCCTGTTGCCGGACGATGAACAGCGCCGCGACGACCAGCGAGCACACGCCGAACGCCACCAGCACGGTGCGGGGCAGCCGCGAAGATCCCGACGCGTCGGTGACCGTCAGGAAGCGCGCGACACCCAGCATCGCCGTGTTCAGCAACGCACCGGAGAGCATCGCCGACACGGGGGCCGGCCCTTCGCTATGCGCGTCCGGAAGCCACGTATGCATCGGCGCGAGCCCCGCCTTCGTGCCGTAGCCGACCAGCACCAGCAGGAACGCCGTCTGCGTCAGCGCCGGACTCATCCTCGGCGCGGCGTGGCGCAGGGCCGTCCACGTCATGTCGTAGGTCGGGCCGAGCACGAGGCTGCCGGCCCAATAGAACAGCACGGTGCCGAGCAGCGCGAGACTGATGCCGGCCGACACGACGATGATGTATTTCCATGCCGCCTCGATCGCTTCCTGCCCATGCTCGAATCCGACGAGAAACGTGCTGACGAGCGTCGTCAGCTCGATCGCGATCCAGTACACACCGACATTGTTCATCAGCGGGCCGCAGATCATCGTCGCGGCGAACAGCGCGAACAGCGCGTAGAAGCCCGGCAGCCGCGCCGCCTCGTCCTTGAGCAGCCGCATGTAGCCGATTGCGTAGACGGACGCGAGGCAGTAGACCGCGCAGGTGCAGACCAGCGTCCACGCCGCGAGCGCGTCGAAGATCACGTAGTCGGCCAGGAACGTGCGCGGCCCGGCCACGTGCGCGACGAGCCACAGCGCGCAGACCGCGCAGACGACGGACGCCGCCAGATTCGCGAACTCCGCCACGCGGCCGCGCCGCGCCGCCATGGCGGCAACGGCGGCCAGCAGCGGTGCGACGGCGATTGCCACGAGCCAGCACTGGATCATGATCACCCCACGAGGCGTCTGAGTTCACGGCTGCTCGTGCTGCCCACGTGCGCGACGAGGTAGCGAACGAGCACCCCGAAGCTCACGACGATGACCAGCAGGTCGAACAGCAGCACCAGTTCGATCAGCAGCGGCATGCCGGGCACCAGGATCTGCGAGCCGAGGAAGATGCCGTTCTCGAGAATCAGCAGCCCGAGCACCTGGCTGATCGCCTCCTGTCGGACGGCCAGCATCAGGAAGCCGATCAGCTTCATCGACAGCATCACGGTCAGCGCCAGCACGACCACCGTGCCGCCGAGGCCGAGCGCATTGCCGAGATGATTCGACACGACGAACGCAAACAGCACGAGCAGCGCGCCGAGAACGAGGCACGAGCTCGGCTGCAGGATCACGTGCAGCTCCCGTTCGACGGCCAGGCGCGCGATGATCCGCCAGATCAGGTACGGCAACACCAGTCCGCGGAAAAATGCGGTCAACACCGCGACGAGGTACAGCTCGTGGTAATTCCCGTAATAGCCGACCGCGCCCGACAACGCGGCGATCAGCCACGATTCCGCGGTGAACGCGAGCAGGTAGTCCTTGAGCCATCTCGAACCGAGCATGACGAACGCGAGCAGCAGGCTGCCGATCGCAAGCAGGCTGAACAACGATGCGGCGAGCGGGTCGAGATGGGCGAGGAGCATGAGATCGTCACCGTAGCTGGTTGGCCGCGATCGCCAGGATCGCGAGCATGAACGACGCCGCGAGCGGCTCCTGATAGCGGAAGAAGCGCAGCCGGGACTGCGCGGTCTCGACCAGCACGACAACGAGCACCACGACGAGCATTCTCGCGAACAGTCCCGCCGCCGCGCCCAGCGCGCCGAGCGCCGTGCCGCGCTGGGACAGCCCCCAGGGCAGGGTCAGCACATTGCAGAAGATCGTGTAGAGGATGAACTGCTTCATCGTCGACGCCCACTTGAGCAGCGCCAGCAGCGGGCCGGAATACTCGAGGATGCGTGCCTCCTCGATCATGTAGACCTCGATGTGCGTGCTGGAATGAATCGGCAGGCGATCCGTCTCGACGAGCAGCAGCACGAAGAACGCGAAAACCAGAAAGAGATGCGCGGGGCTCCAGTAGACGGACGGCTGCCGGACCAGCAAGTGATTGACGACGAACGGCAGCATCGACTTCGCGAGCAGCGTGATGCCGACCAGCACGAGAATCAGCGTCGGCTCGGCCAGGATGCCGAGCATCACCGCGCGGCTCGCGCCGATCCCGCCGTATGCGCTACCGGAATCGAGGCCGGCCAGCACGATCGCGAACGACCCGAGCGTGAGGATCAGCCCGCCGCCCAGGATGTCCCCCATGTCGGACAGCGGCAGCGGAAAGTCGGTCAGCACGGGAATCAGGATCGGCACCGTCAGCATGCACGTGAACGCGACGACGGGCGCGCACCAGTAGATCCACGACGCCGTATGCGGAACGACCAGCTGCTTGCGGAACAGCTTGCGCAGATCGCGGTACGGCTGGAAGATGCCGGGGCCCTGCCCGCGCTGGAGCCGCTCTTCCCATTGCAGGATCACGCCCTGCAGCAGCGGCGACAGCGCGAGGACCGTGACGACCTGCGCGACCTGAAGCAGGATGTCGCGCGCGCTCACGACCGCGCTCCCGCTTCGGCTGCGGCATCGCCATCGCGGCGAGCGCCCGCGCAGGCGATGCCGCGCGACGGGTTCGACCGTCGCGGTGCGCAACATGGAAGGAAACTGACGAAGCTACGCCATGACGTCTCGCCGGGGCATCCCATTTTTTTGTTCGCTTTATTCAGGCATCGATATGCCCGGGATGCTCGTGAATGCGAGCCGGCCCAAGAATGCCTACCGGCCCCGGACCCCGGGGACTGGTAGGCATCATCAGCCGAGCAGGACAGCGCGGCGGTTCAGGGAGAATGCCATCTCCGCTTGGTTCAGTACCGAGTATAGGAAACGCGTCGATACATGCAAGGGGACCTGCCCCTAATGCATTCGACGGCCGAAGAGCGTAAACCGCTTTTTCCCGGCTGCAGGGGCGTCGTCGCCGAGCACACCGAATTCGATCGGCGAGCGCGTATAGAACACGTGCACGTGCTCGGCCTTCACCGCGTCCAGCAGACGGTCGGCTTCGTCTTCCGTGACCGCGAGGATGATCTGTACGGGCTGATCGTCGAGCCGCAGCATGTGCGCGGCATGATGCGCGCCGGCGTGCCCGGTTCCCTCTGCACAGCTGATCACCGTGGCCCCGTGAATGCCGAGATGCTTCGCCTCGTGCAGCAACCACTCCGTGATCGTGTGATGGCCGTGCCGACGATTCTGTTCGGTGTAGAAAGTAAGCTGGTAGCCGTTCATGTCTGCCTCCGTCAAACGACACCAGAACACACCGTCGCGCGCGCGACGGCACTCATGGACACAGGGCCCTGCCAATCATTCTAGTTCATGGATGTCCTGCGGATGCCGCCGCATTGCAATATCGGGCAGTGCCATGCGGCGACATGATCAACCCCCATTAAATCGCCGGCGGGACGCAATCGGAAGCGGCAGGCCGCGTCGCTCCCGATTGCGTCCCGCCGCGGCATTGCCTACATTGTCTAAAAGACTGGTTCGATCTACGGAGATGGCATTCTCCGCCAACCGCCGCGCTTTCCTGCCCGGCTGATGATGCCTGCAGCTGTCCGGCCATCGGTACGCTGTTGCATCGCCCGCTTTTCCGCATGGCCCGGACGACTCGCTGAATCGGCCAATGTGCCGTCGCGGCTTCACGCCCGCACGGTGCGCAAGGAGAAGCGGATGATCTCGATCGACATCCCGGGTTGTCATGTGCTGAATCTCGAGCATCTCGTGCTCGACTTCAACGGAACGCTTGCCGTCGACGGCAAGCTGCTGGAGGGCATCGCGCCGCGCATCGCCCAGCTTGCCGAACGACTCGACGTTCACGTCGTGACCGGCAATACCTACGGGGACGCCCGCATGCAGATGCGCGGCTGCCGCGCCGAAGTGGTCTGCCTGCCCCCGGCCGCACAGGCCGAAGCCAAGCGCGACTACGTCGTGCGCCTCGGCGCCGGCCGCGTCGCGGCGATCGGCAACGGCCGTAACGATGCATCGATGCTCGAACAGGCCGCCCTCGGCATTGCCGTGCTGGGCACGGAAGGGCTCGCCGCCGACGCGCTGGAAGCGGCCGACGTCGTCGTGCGTCATGCCGTCGATGCGCTGGGGCTGATGCTGTTCCCGACGCGCCTGATCGCTTCGCTGCGTCGCTAGCCGGAGAAACCGCGATGAATGACGACAACATCGGCGCGGGCAATAACGTCCCTGCCAGCTTCAACGTGATCGTCGAAATGTCCGCGCTCGGCGACCCGGTCAAGTACGAGGCCGATCCCCGGTCCGGCCGGCTGCGCGTCGAAACGTTCATGATGACCAGCATGCGCTATCCCGCCAACTACGGTTTCGTTCCTGAAACGCTCTCACCCGACGGGCGGCCGCTCGACGCGCTCGTGGTCGCCCCGTTTCCGATCGTGCCGGGCGCCGTCGTCGAAGCGCGCGCGCTCGGGACGATGCACCTGACCAACGAACGCGGCCCCGACGCGAAGATCATCGCGGTGCCGGTCGACAGCGTCTGCCCGCTCAGCGCGCAGATCCGGACCCTCGACGATCTCCCGCTCCTGGTGTTGCACGAGTTCCGTCATTTCTTCGTCAACTACAAGGTGTTCGAGTCCGGCCGATGGTCGCGCTTCGAGCATTGGAGCTCGGTGAACGACGCGCACGACGAATTGCTCGGTGCGATCGCGGCGTTTCGCGCATCGCGGGAGACCGCCCGGTAAGCGCTTTTCGCATCATCGATGCGCGGCGGCGGCTCGCGTTGCCAACCCCCGGCGCACTCATTAGAATGAAGATGTCGTTACGGGAGATGGCATGCCTCCACGAACCGCCGCCCGACCGGTGCGGCTGATGATGCCTACGGTTCCTGGTCAGGGGCTGCAGGGTCATTTCGATGCCTCTGTCCAGGTGTATGCGCATTTCAGCCTCCTGGACGGCATAACGTGCTTCCCTCAAGCGCTTCGCACCCTCCGTCTTGCAGCCGCCCGCTTTCGGACGGAGAAGTCGACTTCCTGTGGTGGTTCATCCAGGGCAGCATCATGGATGCGGACGTCCGTTCGCGCCTCGATGCGCACTGGGGAATGTGTCCGCGCCACGCACTGGGTTTCTTCACCGTCGAAGCGGCCTTCCGGCCGCACCTGATTCACGGCAGCACGATTCTGTACTCCGAATTGATGGCGCGCGCCGTGCGCATACTGGGCGGCGGCCGGTACGGATTCGCGCCAGCGGCGATCATGCGCCGGCGGCTGCAACCGGGCGGACCATGCCACATGTGCAGCCTGGGCTATCACGCCGACTCGCCGGGCAATGCGCCGGCGCAGCGCCTCGCCCAGGGCCGGGATCTCGCGAATGCGCGCGCGTTCGCCGATGCAAACCGCGCCGGCTGGGTTCCCCATGTCTGCGGCCGCTGCGCCGGCACCGGCAACCCGTCGCTTTGCCGCCTCCATCTGATCGAATCGATCGCACACAACCACGGCCCCGAACTTCGCGCGCATCGTCAGACCGTCATCGACATCGCCACGCATCTCGGCCGCTTCGAGCATGCGTTCCGCTGGGACAGCCGGGATACCGACACCGACGAGGATCGGGGCGCGCTCGTCGCCGCGATCGGCTGGTGCAGCGGCTGGCAGGACATCTTGCAGGCATTCGGCGTCGATTGAAGAAGAGGCGACAAGATCATGGCACGGAACGACAAGCATGGCGCCTTTCCACCCGCCTATACGCAGCGGGTCGCCGACGCATTCTCGCGCGTGGACGCCTGTGTCAGCGATGCATTGCACTATCTCGACCCGCTGTCGCGCGCGTCGCCGTTTCCCGCACGAATCGCCGACGGCGTGCCGGTCCAGTATCAGCGCCTCGTCGCGGAATTCGACCAGCTCCGCGCGGTGATGCGTACGATCGCCGACCGGCATGGCATCTCGCCGTCGGCGCCGACCGCAAGCGCGGTCGCGTGTTGCCGGCTTCGCATCAGCGAAGCGATGGTCGCGATCTCGCAACTCGACCCGCGTATCGAGACCGGCATTCCGGCCTCGGCCGCCCACCCCCTGTCGGACGACCTCGAAGACGACGCCTGCCGGCTCGTCGATCACATGATGCAGTCGCTCTCGGTGCTTCTGTCTGCGCTGGCCGACGATGCCGACGACGCAGCCACTCGCGCGCCGGCGGCAGCCGACGACGCGCATGCACCGCAGTCGACCGCCCCGCCGGATGACCGGGATCCGCTTCTGCGCGAACTGGAGCGCGTGACCGTCTCGCACGGCCTCGGCGACCTGCATCGCCGCACCCTCGATTTCGCGCGGCACCACGCGTGTGCGGACGCCGTCGTCGGGTTGTTCGGCGCGGTCAGCACCGGAAAATCGTCGCTCGTCAATAGCCTGCTCGGCGACGCCCTGCTACCGGTCGCGGCGCTCCCGACGACCGCCGTACCGGTCGAGATCCGTCATGGCGCAACCACGCGGGGATGGGTCGCGTTCGCGACCGAACAACCGGAAGCCATCGATCGGGCGCGCGTGGCGGAATTCGTCGATGCGCATTTCAATGCGGACAACTATCGCGGCGTCACGCGGATCGCCCTTCAGTCCCCGTCGACGCTGCTCGCGAAGGGCGTCACGTTGATCGATACGCCCGGTCTCGACGGGGAGACGTCGGACGCCCTGCTCGCCGACGCCTGGGCTCTTCCCTGGTGCGACATCGCGATCGTCCTGATCTCGGCGAGTGCGCCGCTCACCCTGCGAGAAGCCACGCTCGTCCGTGAGCTCAGCGGCCGCGGCGCCCGCGTGATCGTGCTCGTCACCAAAATCGACCTCATCGATACGGACGACCGCTGGCGCATCTACGACCACGTCGTGTCCGGTCTCTGGCGAAGCACGAATCTCGAAGTCCCGGTCTACCTGGTCAGCATCCGGGAAGAGGATCCGCCGTGGCGGCGCGCGTGGGTCGACGGGCCGCTGGCCGACGCGCTCGCCCAGTGCCGCGAACAACGTGCGGCGCAGCGCCTTCGCCAGCTCGGCACCCTGAGGCGCGACATCCTCGATGCGCTGCAGATCCGGCTGCTTTGGCAGTCGCCATCCGCCCAATCGGACTCGCGAATAGGCGAAGCGATCGACGAACTGACGGCCAGCCGCAACCTGATCGCCGTCGCGATCGATTCGATCGACAACGCCCGCCCGCGCCTCGGCCTCACGATGGCGGCGCTGCTGGCGGAAATCGCACACAATGCGGCAGCGCTATGGTCTGAAACCCGCGACGCCTCCTTCGATGCGACGCGCCTGATCGAACTCGCCGCGCAGGCGCATGCGCGCTCGCTTGCCGGCGCGACCATGCGAACGGTCGAGTCCCTCCACGCCTGCGCCGACATCGCACTGCATCGCGCGGCAGAATCGCTCGGCCTGCCGCGGCTCCTACCGACCATCCCGGTGCCGTGTGCCGCCCCCGCCTTCACGTGGGAACGCGCGCTGCCGACCACCCTGTTTCCGCGCGCCATGGGCCGCTGGTTCGGTCGGTGGGGATTTCAGCGGTCGGTGCGCAAGCTGCTTCCGGAGAGCGCCGCCGTGCAGATCGTGCAGCGTTCGCTGGCGGCCCATCTCGGCGTGTTGTCGGACTGGAAACGCAGCGAACTCGCCGCGCTCGTGAATACGCTGGACGAGCAGATTGCGCGGCTGCAGCGCGTACGAAACGGAAGCGATATTCCCGCACGATCGACCGCCGAGCAATTGCGGGACGACATTTCCCGCCTGCGGTCCTTCGAGGTGAACGGCACGCCGGGCGATCGCGCATCGACCTGATCGGCGGACGCACGGATGGCGAGCGCGGCGCGCGTCACGTCACGTCATGCGCTCGAAGGTGTTTCCGACTGCGAAGCGCGCTCCTCGACGGTGGCGGAAGGCTCGACGAAAATCTGGCGATACAGATCCTGTCCGAAGCTCGTTTGCAGCGGCTCGCCTTCGGTCAGCCTGAACGTGCGCGTGCCGTCGTCCCTGCGCTCGGCCCGCAGGAACGTCGCCGGGGTCGTCTCGGTGTCGTGCAGTCCCCTGGCGAGCGTAAAGAGATGCGTGACGAGCGCGATCTTTACGCGGCTTTCCAGCAGCGCATCGACGATCTGCCGCCCGATGTCCGATCCCTCCCGCTCGTTCGTCGATGCAAACGATTCGTTCGACAGGAAGATCGCATGCGCGGCCAGATGATCGACGGCCACGCTCATGCGGCGCAGCTCCTCGTCGAACTTGCCGCCGCGCATCGACGCATCTTCCTCCCGCTTGTAGTGCGTCACGATCATCGATGCGAGATTCGCCTCGAACGCATCCGCGGCGACGAACGCACCGGCCTGCAACAGGATCTGCGCGATGCCCAGGCTGCGGAGGAACGTCGATTTGCCGCCCTGATTCGCACCCGTGACGACGATCAGGTCGCGCCCGTTGGCGTCGACATCGTTGGCGACCGGCGGTCGATCCATGCGCAGCGCCAGACTGGCGTCATGCAGTTGAACGAACCGGTGCCGGCGTTCGCCGACGGTATGCGGAACGGGCATGCAGATCGGGATTTCGCGACGAACCAGTTCGGTGCGCAGGTTCACGCAGCCGAGATAGAACGCCAGCTCGGCGCGCAGCATCAGGAAGAAGCTCTTGATATGGTCCGCCGACTGCGCGAGGGCGTTCGCCACGTGATTGATCCCCCGCGCTTCGAGATCGGTCAGCGCACGCGCGCCGTTCTCGTCCCGATCGGCGATGCGGAACGTGCGGGACGGCGGGCGCGGGGCCAGCCATCGCCTGACGAGGTTCGATTCCTTCTCGTGCGGCTTGCGCAGGACATAGCGCTCCCCCTTGTTGCCTTTCCCCGGCCGCGCGCTGATCAGCGCGCCATCGTTGAATTTCAGCGCCTTCAGGCAACGCGCGATCGTGACGAAGTAATCGTCGGTCAGCGCGTCGCGGACGATCGAGAAGAATTGCCGGAATCCTTCGGACTGGAATTGCCCGGTCTGACTGTCTGCCATGCGCCGCAGCTGGCCGAGCACGCCGAGATACGCCTGGACGATGTTCCGCGCGCCATGCAACACGCTGCTGGCCGAGCCGGAAAGCCCCCAGTAGAAGTTCTTGCGTTCGAGCTCGATCGCTTCGACCGCCAGGTCGTACAGTGCGCGCACGACCTCCTCGTGCTCGATGCAATCGCCCAGCACCGCCTGCCGGTACAGGACTTCGTCGAGGTCGACGAGGCTGACCGGCAGCACCTTCCTGACGACGCCGTAGACATATTCGTCGCCGGCCGCCATCGCGCGGTACAGCGTGTCGAGTTCGAGATCCTGGACCAGCGTCTCTTCGTTCCAGAACGTTTCCCGATCCCACCGGAAGTCGTTCGATGCGTTGAGCAGGTGTGCTTTCATGATGCAAGCCGCTCCTTGATGCGCTCGTAGGTGAGTCCGTATTGCTCGGCGACCGACACGGCATAGGCGCGGCCGTCGGCCGGCCGGCGCCGGACCCGGAACGTGCGGGCCGACGGATTGTTCGCGCCGATCTCGCTGACCATGCTGACCGTCTGCGGCCCGAGCCGCGCCAGTTCCTCGATGAAGGTCACGCACACGCCAAGGCTGTCGCGCTCGATCAGCTCGCCGATGATTCGACGGCACAGGAACAGCGAATCCGACAGCGTGGTCGAACTGAAGATCTCGTTGACCAGCACGATGCTCTTCGACGTCGCTTTCGCGAGAATGGCATGGATGCGCATCAGGTCGTCCTGAAGCTTGCCGCGCAGGTCCAGCGTATTCTCCTCGCGCTCGAAATGCGTGAAGATCCGGTCGCACAGAAACAACTGCGCTTGCTTGCCGGGCACGGGAAGCCCCAGCTTCGCGAGATAGTGCAACTGCCCGAACGTCCGCGCGAACGTCGTCTTGCCGCCGTTGTTCGGCCCGGACACGACGAAGATACGCTCCGGCCCGTCGAGCCGGAGGTCGTTGCAGACGACACCGATCTTGTCGGCACTGAGCTTGTGCGCCAGCACGATGTCATACGTGCTCTCGCAGCGAATCGTCTTGCTGGTCGCGGATACCGACGGATAGCTGAACGGCAGGCCTGCATCGCGGCACGGCTGCATATACCGGCGGAATGCGAGATAGAACTCGATCTCCCGGTCGAATGCCGCGATCGTCTCGTCGAGAAAGTGTTCGTGGCGTGTCCGGAATGCGGTCAAGCGCGCGAACGGATCGGGTTGCAGTTCCGCGACGCAGTCCAGCACCTGCGCCTCGACATGATTCATCTCGGGCCAATCGCGGAATTCGACGCTGTGATCCTTGACGGAGCCCTGTTTGAATCGATCGAAGATCTCGAGAATATAGGCGCCGTAGTCGCTCTCGCCGTCGAAGTTGAACACGGTGACGGCGTTGCCGTGAACACGGTAGCAGTAGCGGACCGATTCCAGCGCCGTGCGAACGGCATCGATATCCCGCTCGAGCATCGCGAACGCGTCGGATGCGACGTAGTCGGCCAGCCACGCGCTGAAGGCGGTCAACCCGCCCGAGCGCGGACGCCCGTCCAGCAGCCCCGCGGCAAACACCTTCACGGCCTGGCAATAGACGGCGGTCGCCGCATGAAACCACCACTGCTTCTGTCGGACGTAGTAGAGCCGCTCCGCTTCGCCGACGCACGCACGCACCTTGCGCATGGCGGCAGCGAATGCCTGGACGCAGAGCAGTACGTCGTCGTCGTCGAGATCGCGCATGACCGCCTGACGATAGGCGACCGCGCTCTCCCGATGCAGTTCGACGCAAAAGAACGGCCCGAGATCGTACTCCTCGAATCCTGTCGTCGCGTCCTTGACGAACTGATTCAGGTTCAGGTCTTGAAAGAATTCCGGTTCGCCCGGCTGGACCGGCGGCGGTCCATCCCCGGGGGTCTCGAAGAGGATGCTGTGAAAAGCCATGGTCGCCCCTTCCGCTCGTCGTTCGCGAGCGCGGCGAACCCCGCGCGAACGCATTGCGACTGGATAACGAACCGGGAAGCGCCACCAGCGTGGCCAGACACAGGTAAGGCGCGCGTGATCCGTGCGCCCGCCCACAGTGCCCGTTCCCAGGCCTGTAGGCATCATTAGCCCCGAAGGGCGGTTGTCGGGAGGCATGCCATCTCCTGGGTTCAAGTCTAGGCCGGTGGCTCCTGCGTGGCAAGTCGATGCGTCACTCGACGAACGACGTCGACAGGCTGGTCGAATGAACCCTGAATCGACCGGACGCGATGCAGCCGGCGTCCCGATCCGCGAAGAATCGTTTCAGCGTATACGTCACGGCCGGGAAAGCGATCTCGTCCCACGGCACTTCGGATGCCGATACGATCCGCGCGTCGAGACTCTCGATACCCGGCACCAGCCGATGCGATTGTGCAATGCCGAGATAAAACAGATACACGTGGTGGACATGGACGACGTTCACGACCGAAAACAACTCGCCGACCTGCACGTCCACGCCGGCTTCCTCGCGCGTCTCGCGCGCCGCGCCCTCCTCGGTCGTCTCGCCGGTCTCGAGAAAGCCGGCGGGCAGCGTCCAGTAGCCGCGCCGCGGGGCGATGGCCCGGCGACACAGAATGATGCGCTCGCCCAGCAGCGGCACGGTGCCGACGACGCTGCGCGGGTTTTCGTAATGAATGAACCCGCACCCCTCGCGGACATCGCGCTCGCGACTGTCGCCGTCCGGCGTCCGGCGGCTCATCGACTGCCCGCATTTCACGCAATACATCGCATCGTTTTCCGATTCCGGAGCGCCAGACGATCAGCACTGCCACTTGATCGCGCGAGGAAAGGCGTGCTTGCCTGCGAACCGCGCCTTCGATCCGAGCGCCTTCTCGATCTGCAGCAGACGGTTGTATTTCGCCACGCGCTCGCCGCGCGCCGGCGCACCGGACTTGATCTGTCCGCAGCCGAGCGCCACCGCGAGATCGGCAATGCTCGTGTCGAGCGTCTCGCCCGACCGGTGCGACACGAGGCACGTATAGCCGGCCGACGAGGCCAGCCTCGCGGTCGCCAGTGTCTCGCTGATCGTCCCGACCTGATTGGGCTTGATCAGGATGCTGTTGCAGCATCCTTCGTCGATGCCCCGCTGCAGGAACTCGACGTTGGTGACGAAGATGTCGTCGCCGACGATCTGGACGTCGGAACCCAGCCTGGCAGTCAACGATGCGAAACCCGCCCAGTCGCTGTCGGCCAGCGGGTCTTCCAGCGAGACGATCGGGTAAGCGCTCAGCCAGGATTCCCAATAGGCGGTCATCTCGTCGCTCGACAGGCTCAGGCCGTCGCGGGCGAGCACGTAGCGGCCGTCGACGTGGAACGACGTCGCCGCCGGGTCCAGCCCGATCGCGATCTGCTCGCCCGGCCGATATCCGGCGCGCTCGATCGCAACCATGATCGCGTCCATCGCGGCCGCGTTGGACGGCAGGCGCGGCGCGAATCCGCCCTCGTCGCCGACGTTCGTCGACACGCCCATTTCGGCGAGCACCTCCCGCAGCGCGTGATAGGTCTCGACGCCGTAACGCAGTGCCTCGCGAAACGACGGCGCCCCGAACGGCACGAGCTTGAACTCCTGGATATCGGGTCCGTCCGCTGCGTGCTTTCCGCCGTTCAGCACGTTGAACATCGGTACCGGCAACACGCTGGCCTGCGGGCCGCCCAGATACTCGAACAGCGGGATATTCCGTGCCGCGGCGGCGGCCCGCGCGCATGCAAGCGAAGCGCCGAGCACCGCATTGGCGCCGAGACGGCTCTTGAACGCCGTCCCGTCCAGTTCGATCAGCGTGCGATCGATGTCCTGCTGTGCGAACGCGTCGTGGCCGGCGAGCGCCGGCGCGATCGACGCATTGACGTGATGCACCGCACGGAGCACGCCTTTCCCGCCATACCGCTGCGGGTCTCCGTCGCGCAACTCGACCGCCTCGTACGCCCCCGTCGATGCGCCGGACGGCACGGCCGTTTCCCCGACACTGCCATCGGTCAGCGTGACGCGAACGGCGATCGTCGGATTGCCGCGTGA
Organism: Burkholderia anthina; assembly: GCF_902498995.1. GTDB lineage: Bacteria > Pseudomonadota > Gammaproteobacteria > Burkholderiales > Burkholderiaceae > Burkholderia > Burkholderia anthina. Next base: position 264,055 of record NZ_CABVLY010000003.1, on the reverse strand, counting down.
ATCCAGGATTTCATCGGCGACAACCGCCGCGATTCGGACTGATTCCGTCATGACGACTCCCTCGATCGATGAGCCCGCGAGCGAAAGCGCCCCGCGAGCCCGTGCTCAGACATGCTGCCGGTCATGGCCGGCGGCGTAGGCGCGAATCGCCGCATCGATCGCGCGCTCGGCCTCCGCCACGCCGCCCCATCCCTCGAACTTCACCCACTTCCCGGGCTCGAGCAGCTTGTAGTGTTCGAAGAAGAACTGAAGCTGATTCAGCAGGTACGTGCCGACGTCCTCGAGCGTGCGGATATGCGACGTCGCCGGGCACACGCTGTCGATCGGCACCGCGATCACCTTCTCGTCCGGGCCCGCCTGGTCGGTCATGTCGAGCAGCCCCACCGGCCGGCACGCGACCAGCGCCAGCCGATCCAGTTCGAACGGCGCGATCACGATGATGTCGAGCGGGTCGCCGTCGCGCGCGAGCGTTTGCGGAATGAAGCCGTAGTTCTGCGGATACCGGAGCCCGGCGCTCATGATCCGGTCGACGCGCAGCAACCCCAGCTGCTTGTCCGCTTCGTATTTCACCGGCGAGCTCTGTGCCGGAATCTCGATGACCGCATTGACTTCCTTCGGCGGCTCCGCTCCGGCGGGAATCAGGTTGAAGTCCATGGCATTCTCCTCACTGGTCGCCCAGTACGCCGTATTCGACCGGGCAGCGGGTATAGAACAGGCGAACGCCCGATTTCCGCAGGCTCCCGAGCAGCGCATCGATCTTGTCGTCCTCGGCAGCGACGGTTACCGCGATCGGCTGGTCGACCAGTTCGAAAAAGCGCGCCGCATGATATCGGCCGTGCGCATCGACGCTCTCGCTGACTTCCGTCACCGTCGCGCCATGGATACCGGCTGCCTCGGTCTCGTCAAGCAACCACTCGACGATCGTCTTGTGTTCGTACCGGTGACTCTGGTTGGCCGCATATACCGTCAGCTGACTGCCTTTCATGGATGCTCCCGTTTAACGAATGCGACGACGGCGTCGATCCGTGCACCGGCTTCCCGACGCGGGGACGCCACGACGCACGCGATGACAACGCCGTTCGATCTTGAGGTAAGGAATGAAGCATGAAAACCGCAGATTCGAACGTATTTCAAATCCGGGCAGCAGGACGCTTGGGAGAATGAACCCACGGCTTCCCGCACCAGGAATCCGTAGGCATCATCAGCCGGAGATACCGGCGGTTTCGGAGGAATGCCATCTCCGTTTCGGGCAGTCTAGCATGCACGATATCGATTCGACCAGTCACGCACGCATCAGCAGGCCGCTTTGCATGCCGGCCACAACCGCCTTGCAGTCCGCGACCAGCCGAACGTAATCGCCTCGCCAATCGCCCGTCACCGGTCCATATCCGGCGAGGCGCTCCGGGGCCATCTCGTCCAGCGCGATATCGAGGAATTGCAACTCGGCGATCAGGGCTTTCGACAGCGTCACCTCGCGCTCGTGCGGGCCGACGTTCCAACGCCTGTCGAACTCATGGACAAGCTCCCGGCATCGACGGATATCGGCGAGTGCCGACTCCAGCCTCCCGCACGACACATCCTCGCGATAAAGCGGGTACTGCCGCGTGCCGTTCGGCGCGTTGCAAAGGGTAGCGATTCGTTCGAGCAAGTCGTCGAGATAAAGCACATGAGACGCAACCGCTCGCGCCACACTGGTTGAAATCGAGTCCATGGCTGTCGACATCACATTACGGACAACGTTACGTTCGCCGCGTTTCCCGCCTCGGCACGGCGCCCGGCATCGATTCACCGCCCGCCATGCCGGCAGCGGCGACCCTTCCGGCACGCCGGCCGGCAACTCAGGCGAGATCCGCGACACCATCGGCCTCCCGCTGCCTGCCATCGCGCCAGCGCGGGAACGCATCCTTCCCCCTATAAGCGGCACGGGACCCCAGCATTCGTTCGATCTCCAGCAACCGGTTGTACTTCGCCACGCGCTCGCCGCGGGCAGGCGCCCCGGCCTTGATCTGCCCGCAATTCAATGCAACTGCCAGGTCCGCAATGCTCGTGTCTTCGGTTTCACCCGAACGATGTGAAACGGGCGTTGCGTATCCGGACATGATCGCCATCCTCGCGGTGTCCAGCGTCTCGGTGATCGTCCCGACCTGGTTGGGTTTGATCAACACACCGTTGCAACAGTGCTCCCGCATGCCGCGCAACAGAAAGGCACGATTGCTGACGAACAGGTCGTCTCCGACGATTTGAACACGATGACCCAGGCGAGCCGTCAAGGCCTGATAGCCGTGCCAGTCATCGTCGGCCAACGGATCTTCGATCGAGACGATCGGATAGCGGTCCAATAGTCGGCTGCAGTAGTCGATCATGTCGGCCGACGTGAGCGCGAGGCCGTCGAGCGGCAAGTGATATACGCCATCGCGGCGAAGCGAACTTGCAGCGAAATCGAGCGCCAGGGCGATGTCGTATCCCGGCTTGTATCCCGCTCGTTCGATCGCCGTCGTGATCGCGTCCAGCGCGAACTCGTTGGACGCAAGCCGGGGCACGTAACCGCCTTCGTCGCCCAAGTTGGTCGACGCGTTCCAGTCGGTCAGGACTGCACGCAACGCATGGTAAGTCTCGACCGCCGCCCGCAACGCCTCCCTGACTGTCGGAGCGCCGAGCGGTACGATCATGAACTCCTGGATATCCGGGCCGCCGCGGGCATGCAGGCCGCCGTTCAGGATATTGAGCATGGGTACCGGCAAGACATGTGCGCTCTCGCCCCCGAGATAGCGGAAAAGCGGGAGCCCGCAGGACTTTGCCGCCACTCTGGCGCACGCGATCGACACGCCCAATAGCGTATTCGCACCGAGGTTCGATTTGAACTCCGTTCCGTCCAGCCCCGCCAGCATGGCGTCAATGCGCCACTGATCGTCGGCGACGATGCCGCGCAATACGTTCGCGACCGGTCCGCAGACGTTCCGCACAACCTGTTGAACGCCTCTTCCACCATATCGCGATGTATCGCAATCGCGTAACTCCCGCGCCTCGGACTGCCCCGTCGACGCGCCGGAAGGCACCGTCGCGCTGGCACGAGATCCGTCGCTTAGAATCACCGTTGCCTCTACAGTGGGGTTGCCGCGCGAATCAAGCACCTCGTCGGCCGTTACATGAGCGATAGAGACTTGGACTTCCATGTGAGAGGTGCTCCGTCAGCCGGACCAACGGACGCATGGCCAGTATCGACCGTACCGCCGCGACGCCTGTACTTCGGCAGGCGGCGTGCGGAAACGTCAATGCTGAAAGAAGATGCCATGACCCAGATCCGAAAAAGATTCAAACCTGGGGAGCAGAACGCTCGAAGGAGCCCACGACGCCCTGAACCCAGGATCACGTAGGCATCATTAGCCGGCTTGCGCGGCGGTTGGGTGGGAGGAATGCCATCTCCGTCCGGGAAGTCTAGCATGGAATCCAGTCGTCGAAGAGCCGCTACCCGACACCCTATTAACATCCTGCCTCGGCGGCTAACTGGACCGGCCAGAATTACATAGACACTCACGAGCCGTTTAGCGCGTAGCGCCGCAACTCCACAGGTGACAGGTCACCGGCGGAACCATGCCGGCGAATCGAGTTGTAGAACATCTCGATGTAATCGATACGTCCCGGGCGGCAGTAGCCCTGTTCGGGTAGATACGCCGCTTGATTCGCTCCTTCTTCAACGCGCTGAAGAAGCTTTCGGCAACGGTGTTATCGTGGCAATGGCCGCGACGACCCATGCTCGGCACCATATGGTGAGCCCTCAGGAATGACTGCCAGTCATCGCTGGTGGACTGACTGCCCTGATCCGAATGCACCATAACGCACGACTGACTCCCATTCGTGAAGCCCTGGTGATACCTGTGTCGTAAGTTGTCCCATGAAATCAATCCGTTTTCCGTTTAATAGAGAATACCGGCCTGAAGGTCCAAGTGATCCTATCGACATCGACCGCGATGGATAGCATGATTATTTCAAACTGCCAGCGTAAGCCTACCTAGTTAATGTAATGAATAACGGATGGTTTGGTTAGATGTTCGGCTCCGCCCCCTCTTTGTCAATGATCGCCGAATCTTTTAAAATTTAAGCGTGTCTGCCTTGCTATTAGCTTGCGGCACCTCGTCTTCTCCTTGCGTGGCTCGCCTGTACCGGCCCGGCGCAACAGCCATCACGCGCTTGAACGCGCTGCTGAAGGCACTTTCGGAAGAATACCCGACTGTCGCCGCAGCCTCGGAAATCGAAGCGCCCGCTCGAAGTTCGCGCCTCGCCAGATACATTCGCCATTGGGTCAAATAAGCGAGAGGCGGAACCCCCATTATTTCGCGGAATCGAACTGCAAGTGATGTTCTCGACATCCCGGCCTTTTTTGCAAGTTCCTCTAGGCCCCAGTTACGGGACGGTTCGCTATGAATGCTGCTAAGAACAATGGCTAACCGTTGGTCGCCAAAGCCTTTCAGCCAGCCACCATCACCGATCGACGCATGAGCCAAATAGACTCGCAATGTCTGAATGAATAATAGTTGCGTTAGCCCTGCTATTACGATTGCTCTGCCGGGGTGGCCGCCTTTCATTTCCATCACCAGTTGTTTAAGCAACCAAGAAAGCGGCTCGGCTTCGTCCGTGGTTCCGCGCACATGAATGAGTGGCGGCAAGCCATTCAAGAGTAACGGTTGACGATCAGCATCGATTTGTACCGTGCCGCCCAGCATGGAGAAATCGCAGCCTTGCCCAAGCTGAAACTGATCGTCGCTATCTCGAACGATGGGCGTGGTCGTCGCTCCATGAATCAGGGGAGCGGCGCTAGCCAGCGTCAGAGTACGCGTGCCGTTGGTAATCAAGACATCGCCCGTGTCCACTTCGGCCGGTTCGGACATGCCATCAATCGAATACCAGCAACTCCCCTCTGTGACTGCACAGAATTTGATCGCGTCCAGATTGGCGAAGCGGCGTGCCCAAGTGCCGCCAGCGACAACCCGCCCAGACAAGTCGCACCGTACTTGAAGGAAATCCAGCAGATCTGATAGAGGGTCAGCTAACAAAATTGAACTCTCGCGCATAAAAATTGAACGGACGCGTCTTCTTCGTACATTGCTGACAGCCTACCATGCGTAGAAGCAATTCGTCTTTGGAGATCCTGCATGCCTCCCCTCCAATCCTCCGTCAGCGCAGGCATCGGCGTCACTTCCACCGCCGCGGAGGCCATTCGCGGTATCGACATTACTGGCACATGCGCCATCGTGACCGGAAGCTATTCGAGGGGAAGCCTTGAAACCGCCAAGGAATTTCGATCGGTCGGCGCCAAGGTAAGACAACTAAGCGAACAGCTCACTAGCACTCGCATCCACTGAATTTTCCAACCCGGAAAGGAAAAATCCATGCCTCTCAATCACTATGTCACGCTCGGGCGTTCCGGGTTGCGCGTTAGCCCTTATTGCCTAGGCACCATGACGTTTGGTGAAGATTTCGGCTGGGGGGCAAGTCCCGAAGAATCGTTCGCCATGTTCGATGAGTATCGAAGCCGCGGTGGAAACTTCGTGGACACGGCCAACGTCTACACCTTCGGCCATTCGGAACGGATTGTCGGCGACTATCTCAAACAGAAACAGGTCCGACGAGACGAACTCGTGCTCAGCACGAAGTTCTACTGCAATCTGTTTCCCGGCGATCCGAACGGCGGCGGAGCCGGCCGCAAGGCGCTCATCCAGCAATGCGAAGCCTCGTTGAGCCGACTCCAGACCGACTACATCGACATCTATTGGCTGCACAACTGGGATCGGACGGCACCGATCGAGGAAACGCTGCGCGGCCTCGATGATCTCGTCACCGCCGGCAAGATTCGCTATGTCGGTTTTTCCGACATCCCTGCCTGGAAAACGGCCGAGGCGCAGACGATTGCCCTGTTCCGAGGATGGGCGCCGATCATCGCGCTCCAACTCGAATATTCGCTGCTGGAGCGGACGAGCGAGGGCGAATTATTTCCGCTGGCACAGGCGATGGGGATGGGCGTTATGCCTTGGTCGCCGCTCAAGAGCGGCTTCCTCAGCGGGAAATTCCGACGCGGTGGCAAAGGCAAAGTCGATACCACGCGCACCAGCATGGTCGGTGTTCCGAGCGAGACAGACTACGACGTAATCGAAGCAGTCGTGGAAGTTGCGTCGGAACTCGGCATCAGCCCCGCATCCGTGGCGCTGGCCTGGGTTCGTGCTCAGGCCGGCGTTACGTCCACGCTGATTGGCGCCAGGCGACTCGATCAGCTCAAAGCCAATCTCGATTCCCTCGAAGTAACCCTGTCTGCCGAGCAGCTTGGCAAGCTCAGTGCCGTTTCTAAACCGAAGCTAAATTTTCCGGCCGAGAACAACGAAACCTTGGCGCCGATGCTGGCCTTCCCCGGCATGACGGTTGATGGCCGAACCGTGCCATTATTTCCTCGGCTCTGTGACTGACAGGAGGAAACATGAAGCACCACCATATCGTCACACATGGCGTATCGCTGCATGTTGTCGAGTGTGGTGAGGGTCCCGCAGTGCTGTTCTGTCACGGGTTTCCTGACACATGGCGTAGCTGGCGTCGCCAAATGGATGCCGTCTCTAATGCCGGCTATCGCGCGATCGCATTGGATACCCGGGGGTATGGTGAAAGCTCTGGGCCAGACGATGCATCCGAATATACGGCGTTTCATATCGTAGGCGACCTTGTCGCCGTTCTGGACGCGTTGAATTGCGAAACGGCGACACTCGTTGGCCATGATTTCGGTGCAGTCGCGGCGTGGACCGCAGCCCTGATAAGACCCGACCGATTCAGCGCTGTCTTTGGTATGAGTGTGCCGCCGTTTGAATTTGGAGGTGAAAACTTTCTGGCCGACTTGCGGAAAAATGGACAGCGCGATTTCTACATGTTTCAGCAGATGCGTCCGGAAGCCGACAACGAGTGGACTAATGCAAAAAAAACGCTTCCAGCAGCCTTCTACTGGACGTCTGCGGAGGCTCCGAAAGAAGGACGTTGGCATCCGATGGATATCAACCGCGGCTTGCTTCGGCCAGCACCATCCAGATTGCCGAGCTTCGTTGATTCTGCCGATTTCACCGTCATGGTCGGTCAATTTGAGCGTAACGGCTTTCACCGCCCACTCAACTACTACCGTGCGCTTGAGTCCTATCTCAGTATGACGCCGGCTTTCGCCGGCTGCAGGATTCAGATTCCATCTTTCTTTCTGGTTGGCGACGCGGACGGCCTGAACGAGCTACACCCCGTTACGCCAGAAGTTCTGCGGCATGTCCTTACAGATCTACGAGGATTTATCGAGCTGCCGAACGTTGGTCACTGGCCTCAACTTGAGGCCGCGGAGCAAACGAATGCCGCACTACTTGGCTTTTTAGATGAAAACAACAGACAGTTGAATATCAAATGACCACGAACTCACTCTGATTTAGGAAAAGGAGATATAGAAATGAGCACAGTCCAAGCACCAATCGGTTCAGGTTTTAGCCGCGCGTCCACGACCACCGACATCATTAGGGGTATCAATCTTGTCGGCAAGGTGGCAATCGTCACGGGGGGCTACTCGGGCCTCGGACTTGAAGCTGCGCGCACGCTCGCCTCGGCGGGCGCGCGAGTCATCGTTCCGGCACGCGATATCGAGCGGGCACGCAAAGCCATCGCCGAAGTAGGCGGCGGCATAGAGGTTCAGTCGATGGATCTCACCGATCCCCGCTCGATCGACGACTTCTCACGCGACTTCGTCGAAACAGGCCTGCCGCTTCATATGCTCATCAATAACGCCGGCATCATGGCGCTGCCCGAGCTGAAACGCGATGCGCAAGGCAACGAGCTACAGTTTTCCACCAACCATCTCGGCCATTTTAGGCTGGCTTTGCGACTCTGGCCCGCGCTCAAGCGGGCCGGCGGCGCGCGCGTTGTATCGGTCTCGTCCGCCGGACACCGCTTCTCGCCAGTCGTTTTTGACGACATCAATTTCGAGCGTCGTGACTATGATGCTTTCAAGGCCTATGGTCAGTCAAAGACGGCCAACATTCTCTTCGCGGTTGGCCTCGACCGGCGAGGCAAGGAGGATGGTATTCGTGCGTTCGCACTCCATCCAGGCGGGATCGCGGGAACGAATCTCGGCACGCATGTCGGGGTGGAAATGCTGAAAAAGACCGGGTTCGTCGATGAGAACGGCAGGCCGATCATTGATCTTGCCCGTGACCTGAAATCGGTGCCCCAAGGGGCGGCTACCCACGTCTGGTGCGCGGTCAGTCCGCAACTCGACGGCAAAGGCGGCGTATTCTGCGCCGATTCCGATATCACTCCCGTACTGCCGGCGGGCGGTTCCCGCGATCTGACTGAAGATCGTGCCAATCGCGGCACCGGCGTCGAAGCCTATGCGGTTGACCCGGACGCGGCCGAGGAGCTTTGGCGCAGAAGCGAAGAAATCGCAAATATCTCCCTCTAAAGCCAGGCGCGATGTGATGGCGTCGTGCTACCTCTCTACCTCGCTATTCACGGAGAAATAGAGATGAAAGCGCGACGCCTATTCGACTACAGCGAAGAGAACCCGTAGCCGCCAGGAGGACGAATCGTGGCGGCCTATGCTGTTTATTCCGAAAATCAATCTAATCGCGGCAAATTTCGGTCAAAAAAATGATTCAGCTAGAATTTTGATGAGCAGGTTATGACGAAAGAATTTACTGGTAAAACAGCGCTCGTAACAGGCGGCGGCACCGGAATTGGGCGTGCTTCGGCGATCATGTTGGCCGAACGAGGATGCACGGTTACGGTTGCAGGTCGAACCGTGGAAACGCTCAATGAAGTTGTTGCGATGATTGAAGCGTCAGGCGGTAATGCACGGGCAGTTGTCTGCGACGTTTCCGACGAAGATTCAGTCCGCAATGCGGTGGCCGTTGCGATCGGCGATGCCGGACGTCTTGATTTTGGAGTAAACAGTGCTGGCGTGAGTGGCGGAGAGGATCTTCGTTCCACAGCGAACTATGCAACCGAGACGTTCGACCGGATCGTTGCCATCGATTTGCGCGGCACATTCTTGTCCATGAAATATGAACTCGAACAGATGGCACGTCAGGGCTTTGGCTCTATCGTCAATCTGGCATCCGGTGCGGGTTTGGTTGGCGTGCCGGGCTTCTCGGGCTATACCGCAGCCAAGCATGGCGTCATTGGACTGACCAAGACGGCTGCGCTTGATTACGGATCGGTTGGCATCCGGGTCAACGCAATCGCTGCTGGACTGGTGGCAACGCCGCTTGTTGCGACCGGTCGATCGCCCGAAGTGATGGCAGCGCGCATTGCCGCACACCCGCTTGGCCGTATTGCTCAACCAGACGAAATGGCTGAAGCAGTCGTTTGGCTTTGCTCCGACAAGTCAAGCTTCGTCACAGGAACGGCGCTTCCTGTGGACGGGGGCTATACCGCACGTTGAGCAGACCTCGCGCGGAGCCGAACTAATCATTCCCGCTGGTCATGATGGCTGGCATCGATCAGCGAGTCAGGCCATAGAGAAATGACGGATTTTCAATTCAAACATATTGCGCTATCCGTCGGCGATCTTGACCGGCAGCGAGACTTTTATGCATCGGCACTGGGCTTTGCCGAGGAACTCGCTCGCATCGAAATTCCCGAGATGCAGACTCGCTTGCTCATCCTCCGCAACCCCGCTGGCGTGGAAATCGAACTCGTCGAATACGCAGAGTCAATCGCATCACCGCGTGTTGGATTGAGTGAGGTTGCTCGTCGTCAGGGGTACTTTTCCTGGGCACTAACGGTGAGCGATCTTGAGCGAGCGTTCGAGATGGTGGTCGCAGCTGGGGCTATTGCGGTATCTACGCCAAGAGATGCCGGTCGACCCGGTGTTCGTTTCGCCTATGTGCAAGACCCCGAGGGGAATTTCATTGAACTTCTTCAGTTTTGCGGCGCCGAGTCTGGAAACTGAAAATCGTAGATCCAACTCAGGAATCGTCGAACAGGATCTACCAGTGGCGGATCCTGTTCGACCTGTTTCAGCGCTGTGACGCCTTGCTCCAGCGAGTATTGCTTGCGCTTCATCGCCAACGGATCACTGCTGCTGGGGAATTGCCTCCGAAACACCAAGACTCGCTTGCGCCCAGGAATTCTTGAGCGGCCAGGAGGCCATTCTCCCAAGTTGTCACTGGCCCGAAGATTCCCGGGGCAGGTCAAGCTAGAACAGATGTCGCAAGCCTGCTGTCACGCCAAGTTGCGTGCTACCGTAAGCCGCACTCAGTGCGTTGACTCCTTGGAACTGCGCCCCGATCATGCCACCTCGGTATAGCGAATAATCCACCTCGACGTAAGTATCCGTGCGCTTGGACCAGTTATAGTCCGCAAACAGTTGGAATTGCGTTGCGTTGCCGTTCCCGGACTGTGACTTCCCGGTCTGGATCGTGCGCCATACGTTGGCAGACAAATGCATTGCGGCGCCAATCTGCTGCGTCACGCCGCCAAAGAACATCTTTCGCACACTGAACGTATTGAATTTCAGCGCGGTCAATTCGGATTCTGAAAACGGGCCATTAGGAAAGTTACCGACAAAGCCGGAGTCCTGCCGGTTGACCATCCAGCCCGCATTTACAGTCGTCGAGGCGAAAGTGTATGAGCCACCTGCCGCCCACGTCTTCAGGTGCGCGGAAGTATTCGCTGCATCGCGGGAGTCGAGGTACGCGGCGGAAAGGGTTATCGGAGCAGAAGGCAGATATAGAATGGACGCACCGATCTGGCTACCAGCACCGAACTGGCCTGCCTGGCCGCCGAACGAGTACGAAACCTCGGTACTCAGGTCCCGATATCGCGCCGCGTACTTGATCATGTTGCTCGTCCATACGCCCTGAGCCATCAGGACTTCGGGCCGGAATTGGTAGAACGTTGGCAGCCAGCGGTTCGATATGAATGAACTCATCGCAGCGTCCGCCAACGGATTTAACTGGCGCCCCATCGTCAGCTTGCCGAAGGTGGTCGACTGCAGGCCGACAAATGCCGTATTGAAGAGCGGATAGGCCGGATCCATTTTCCCGGAATTCGGAAAGAAGCGATTCTCCAAGTTGAAGATGATCCTCGTCCCACCACCGATGTCTTCCGTGCCCTTAATGCCGAAGTGGCTCTCGCTCGCGCCGCTCAGCATCTGGAACTGAGAGTCTCCTGCCGGGTTGGCTTTTGTCGTATAGCGAACGCCGGCATCTACCAGGCCGTAGAGGGTCACGGACGATTGCGCAGCCGCGGGAATGGAACACAACATCGCAGCGGGAATGATACCTCCCAGCAATCCCGCCGTTCGCAAGCTCGCTTTCCGTCCCGTCCGGCTGCCCCCCACCCGAACAGCCTTGTCGAACAGTCTCCTTACCTTTCTCATTTCAAGTCTCCAATCTTGTGTTTATGTTTCACCACGAATTAATTCGACGGCCCGATAGCACCAATTTTCGAGACAGCATTTTGTTTCGCGACGCACGAATGCAGATATATCCTGGAGTGCTCTCGATCACTCTGCCTAGCTGCTCGCCAACTTCCGATGTGCAGTCCAAGATGGAATCACCAAATCATCGGATACGTTATATTTTCCGGCGCACCTCAATTGCCATAAATCTTTCTGATTTAATCTTGATATGGCCGGTAATTTTTATCGCCGATTTTCTGCATCCTGCAACACGCGCCACTGAACCTTTCCACTAGCCGTGCGAGGCAAACTGTCTGCAAACTCAATTACGCGCGGAACTTTGTACGTCGCCATGTGCTCTTTCGCCCAAGCGACAATTTCGTCTTGAGTCGCAAATGCGCCGCTGCGCAAAACAATCACCGCCTTTACGGTTTCCCCTCGGCGCGCATCGTGAGCCGCGATTACGCACGCTTCCTGTACTGCAGGATGTTCGAACAGCGTTGCCTCGACCTCAGCTGGCCACACTTTGTATCCAGACGCATTGATCATGCGCTTGAGCCGGTCAACGAGGAAGAAGTAGCCCTCGCTATCAACGTATCCGAGATCCCCCGTGCGCAGATAGCGTCGTCCGTCGATCGAGGCGAACGCGTCGATTGACGCGTGGGCCGCGTTCCAGTACCCGTCGAACATCTGTGGCCCGCTTACGAGGATCTCTCCGACCTCGCCTTGACCAAGAGGCCGAAGCGAGTCCGGATCGACGACAAGGGCGGACGTGTTGAAAATGGGAACGCCCATGCATTGGGGTTTGCTCCGCATACGCGGATTGATGTGCGTTGCCGCCATCGTCTCGGTGAGTCCGTAGCCTTCCACGTAGGCGATGCCCCAGCGCTTCTCGATCTCCCGCGCAACGGCCTGCGGCATGGCCGCACCACCTCCGCTCAGGTACGTGATCGCGCTGAGGTCGAAGCTCTCAATGTTCGCAAGACTCAGCAGATCGAGCACCATAGTCGGCACCGTGACCCATGTGTTCACGCGATAGCGTTCGATCAGGGAAGCTGCGCATCTTGCGTCCCAGCGGGTCATGACAACCATCGTCGCGCCGATAAAGATCGGCATGTTCATGCAGTTCTGCATCCCGGTCACATGGAAAAACGGCACGGAGCACAGCATCACACTCTCGCCATGCAGATCCGGCCAGGCGCCACAAGAGACTGTCGAATGCATCACGCTACGGTGTGTATGAATGCATCCCTTCGGAAGCCCCGTCGTGCCAGATGTGTACGGAATCACCGCAAGGTCCGCGGGCCCCGCTTCGAGCTGCCGCGCAACGTACGCATGTGATAGCGCATCGGACCAGCGCGTGATCCTTTCATCGCTTTCGCAGAACTGCACATCTTGCTGTTGCTGGGAAGCCGTGAGGATATCGGGTAAAGGCAGATCCGACTGGGTATCCAAATAATCCGCATAGCGCGCCGTAACGACATGATCGACATGACGCTCCATAAGCGGTTGCACGTACTGTATGAGTTCTTCGCCAACAAGCGCCGCACGCGCACCACTGTCCTCAAAGATGTGTTGTAACTCTGTAGTCCTGTTCATTGGATTGACGGGTACGACGACCGCATCCGCACGTAGAACCGCATAGAACGCAATGACGAACTGTGGACTGTTCTGCATAAAGAGTACGACGCGCGCGCCCCGACCGATTCCGCAATGCTGTTGCAGAAATCCCGCCATCGCATCCACTTCGTCGCGCAAGCGCGCATAGCTCAGAAGAGAACCGTAATAATTGATGGCGACTTTCCCAGGATGACGATTCGCGCAAACTTCGAGATTCGTATATAGCGAAGTCTGTGGCACAGTGAGTTGACGCAATGATGTTGCCGTCATGAAAACTCCAGACACGAAACGCGACGCTCATACTTTAAGCGTTGCACTTTGAAACGGGAGACCTCCGCGCCGTGCGCGGAGGTCTTTCTTTACTGCTTCAGATTGCGGCTCCACTGGCCGATCGCGCGGAGCGTCTCGGCCGTCTCCGGCAGGAATGGAAACAGTGTGAATACGTGAACGGAGTCGTCCACCATCTTCAGCGTCACATCTGCACCAGCGGCTTTCGCACGCTCTGCAAAGCGCGTCGTATCGCTTTCAAGCACTTCGCCATGTACGGCTGCAAGATAGACAGGCGGAAGGTCTGCAAGATCGGCGAATAGCGGAGACACCATCGGATCGGTCGGCTCGTGGCCCTGGAAGTAGCCTGCGACGAGATTGGTCAGCGTCTCGCGATTCGCGGCAGGATCATCGCCCGAATTCGCCTGCACGGAGGGACCGCTCAGCGTGAGATCCGTCATCGGGCAAATGGCGACCACGCCGGCCGGTAACGGCAGTCCAGCGCGGCGCAACGCGGCCGCCAGCGCCAGCGCGAGTCCGCCGCCGGAAGACTCGCCGCTCAGGAAGAGCGTAGCGGGATCAACGCCCGTGGCGAGCAAGGCACGGTAGGCACTGAATGCATCGTCGATGGCCGCCGGGTACGGATGCTCGGGTGCGAGACGATAGTCCACCGTGTAGCACGGGCCGTTCAGCGCATGCGAAAGGCGGCTTGCGTATTCCACTGAACTCTTAGCAGAACCAAGCACATAGCCACCGCCGTGAAAGTGCAGTACCGTAACTTTATGCCCCGCGCCTTCGGCTGCCACGCGAAGCGAGCGCACACCATCGAGATCGACTTCCTTTACCTGTGTGCTTTCCGGTGCGGGGAATTGCCCCAGCAGGAACCGCTCGTAAGCGGCATGCTGGCCGCGATCGCCGCGCGCCACATCGTCGGGTGTGAACACGCCTTTCCAGAGATCGAACGCGCGCTGACTTTCGGTGCGCTTCATGCGCTTGCCTTCGCGCGCCGCGCTCAGGCCCACCACCTCGCCCTGCGGCAACTTGGCCGCCGCGATGATGTCATGCCCCCAGGCGAATGACCACGAAATCTCGCCCAGCGGATCGATGCGCGACAGCCCCTTCAGCCGGCCGTTGCGCTGACGCACGCGTGCCGCGTCGGGCTCGTGCGCCCAATCGACCACGTAGCGCGCTCCAGCCTGGATGCGCTTCGTGCGCGGCTGGCGGCGCTGTTCGTATTCGAGAAGCCCCTCCTGCACGCCATCCGGGCCGTGGCCCTTGAGACAGGTCGCGAGCACCCACGCGTCTTCGATCGACTGGCAAGCACCTTGCGCAAGATACGGCACCATCGCATGCGCAGCGTCGCCGAGCAGCGCGATGCGGCCCGCAGTCCAGCTTTCGATCGGATCGCGATGGTACATGCCCGTGATGAATGCATCGTCCACCTGCGCCAGCATCTTCTGCACCGTCGGCTCGCAGTCCTCGAACGAGCGCCGCAGCTGCTCGACATCGCCCGACTGCGTCCACGACTCACGGCTCACCTCAGTTGCCGGTACCGACGCGAGAATGCTGTAGAGATCCTTGCGAACCCAGTAGGAAACGATATTACGGCCAATGCCAAACCAGTTGTTACCCGCCACCGGGAGGTTCAGCCCTTCGAGCCGGTCGGCCGGAATCAGCGACCGCCACATGAGGATATTGGCGAACTGCTTCTCCTCCGGCCCACGCAGCGCCGTACGCACGGCCGAATGAATACCATCCGCTCCGATCACAACGTCACCGCGAATCACCTCGCCGTTCTTCAGCGTGACCCAGGCACTCTTCTCGTCCTGCGAGACCGATTCACACTCCGCGCCAAGCCGCACCACGCCGGGCGGCAACGCCTTCGCCAGCAGATCGATCAGATCGGCTCGATGAATGTTGTAGAGCAGAGCCCCGTAGCGCGCCTCGGCCTCCTTGCCGAGCGGGGCATAGTAAAGACGCCGCCCCGTCGACAACTCAAGATAGTCAAAGCCGGCCGGCACCGTTGCGACGCTCGCTACAGCCGGTTCGAGCCCCAGTTCCCGCAGCACGATCGTGCCATTGGCGGCAATCTGCACGCCTGCTCCGACCTCGGTCAACTGCGGAGCACGCTCCAGTACAATTGGCTCGATCCCATGATGCAGCAAGGCCAGCGCCGTGGTGAGGCCCCCGATGCCGCCTCCAACAACTACGACTTTCATGGTAAATTTTCTCCATCCAGGTTAGTTAATACAGTTTAGTTAATTAACTCGACACGGTAAAGTAATGATGACATCAGGAAAACCCCTTAGATCAGACGGCGCCGAGACCCGTACACGCCTGAAAGAGGAAGCGCAGCGGTTGTTCGCGCTACGCGGGCTGGATGGGGTGTCCGTGCAGGACATCATTTCCGCAGCAGGTCAGCGCAACAGCGCCTCGCTGCGCTACTACTTCGGGAACAAACTCGAGCTCGCGCGCGAACTGATCGTGGACGGCGCGCGCCTTATCGACGAGGACCGTCAGGCGCGGGTAGATAGGCTGGAGGCGGAAGGCGCGCTGAGTGTGCGCGCGGTATTGGGGGCGCTGCTCTTTCCGATGCTCGAACTCGCTAATCGAACTGGTCAGGCAACCTACATTCGCATGATCGCCAACTTGCAGTTGAACAATCGTGCGTTCCTCCGCGAGGCGCTGGGGAACAAATGGAACGTCGGCTATCAGCGCTGCAACGCTCTGCTGCGAGACCTGCTATTGGGTATCGATCACGCGCTCGTCGATCATCGGCTTTCGCTCGTCGGAATCTACGGGAATGCCGCGCTGGCCGCGTGGGAGGCAAGCCGGGACAGCGGTGAACTCGGGCGGCTTTGGGCTCCCGATTTTGCCATATCGAACTTGGTGGACACCTTTGAAGGTATGCTCGTCGCGGCGCCGTCGGAAGAGACGCAGTCGTTACTAAACGGGCCCGAAATTCATCATGGGACATCTCGCTAGCAGGTCGTTAAATTCCTGTCCGGGCGGACGTATTTTCCCTTCCACCGTTCGCGGCGATCGCCGCGAAGCGTTCGATTTCGACTCATTCGCCCGATTTCAATACGAATAGATCAACGTCGTGGACTTCCCGGCGCCCACTCCGATACCTAAAGCGCTCTGCGGGCGCAACGCGGCCAACGATCTCAACCGCGTCAAGTTATAGGCTGCCATCGTCAGGGGCAGCAGTTGATCCACGTTCTCGAGACCACGAACCATGACCTGTCGTAGCGAGCTATCGTCTTACCCCAGCCGAAGCACTGCTCGATACATTTCCGTTTGTGCTGGCTCAGCGCGTAACCCAAATGCCGCGTCGTACGTTTGTCGATCGCGCTGCCGCCGCTGCGATTTGTATTCCGCGCCACATGCAGCGTTACGTTCGCGTCCCGTCAAGCCTTGCTGAGCCCGCGCGTGTCGTAACCCTTGTCGGCCCCGATCGTGATGCGTCGATCTGGTCGCGCGACATCCCGCAACATCTCGGTGGCAACGTCGCGTTGAACAGATCCATCACCGTGTCGAACTCCAGTAGCCGCCCCGGTTCTTGCTGAACACCGAGTGGTTCCACAACGCATTCTCTATTGACAGGATTACGAACCGCTGGAACAGCAGGTTATACGATATATGTTCGACCAGTTTCTGCATCGCAGCCGATGCTGTACAGAACCTGCAACAGCATCGCCCGCATCAGCTTCTCAGGTGCGATGCTCGGTCGCCCCCTCCCTTTACGTCGACTTCGTACATCGCCAAGAACTTCGCGCCTATCTTCGACGGTGCTTCGTTCAGCCACGTCCGGATCCGCTGTTCGCTGAAATGGCGAATCGGCTCGATTGGTTGCAGCACGACATGGCGCTCAAACATCTCGTTCTCGCGAATCACGTGACGCGAATCCATGTCGCCCCGCACCGCGACGCACGATGGATAGCCACGCCTCCCCGCGTCGTTGAAAAACTCGGGAGCGCCGCGATCGGCATGCGCAGCCAGCACGTCCCGGTGACGCTGCCCGCACGCCTTGAGCAGCCGGTTTTCCGCGAGCCCCGTGTGCACGAGTTGCTGCATGCCCGTCCGAAAGCGATGGATGGCCGATTGCATCGTGTCAGGCGGGCAGGCTCTCTGCCGAGCGTCGTGCGGCCGTCCGGGCAACCTCGACGTGCTCGACGATGTGGGCGGCATCGCGCGCGATTCCGGAAAACCGTCCCGAACCCCATGTATGAAGCCAGGGCAACCCGACGAAGTACAGCCCCGGAACCGGCGTCACGCCGCGCTGGTGCGCGGGATAGCCGCGACCGTTGAATACGGGCGCGTCGAGCCAGCTGAAATCGGGGGTGAAGCCAATGCACCAGATGACCGACATGATGCCGCTAGCCGCCAGATTAAGCGCCGTGCGATCGCCGGACGGCCGCCACACGGGTTCATAGCGTGTGGCAGGTGGCGCCGTTATCCCATTCTTCTCGATGTAGGCATCGATGCCGGCATTGATCCGGTTGTACGTATCGTCGGCGCTGTCGAGTTGAGCCGCTAGATCTGCGGAGAATTGCAATCGCCCGTCGACGAAGTCCTCGAGCCTGCCATACAGTTCCATCCCTTCGGCGGCAAAGCGGCGCAGATCGATGTCGCGACCGCCGTCGCGGCCGGTCACATAGTGGTTGGTGTTGTCACGGACGCCTTCACGCAGCGGATGCGCATCGACCGGCATATCGTAGTACTGCATGTCGGCAAGCCAGTCGACGACATCCCGGCCTCGGTAAAAGCGGGCACAGCGGGGCGCATCGCCCACCGCGAGGTACACCTTCCGCCCGGCGAGATGAAGATCTTCCGCGATCTGCGCACCCGACTGCCCCGATCCGACCACGAGCACCGGTCCGTCCGGCAATGCGGCAGGATTCCGGTACGCCGACGACTGGATCTGCACGATCGATGCCGGAAACCGCTCGGCCATCCGCGGCACGATCGGCCGATGGTAGCCGCCCGACGCCACGACGACCTGGTCCGCCGTGTATGCGCCACGCGACGTCGCGATGCGATAGCGTCCGTCCGCGTCGCGCGTCACACGCTCGACACCGGTATGTTCGAGCACCGGAGCTTCGACGCTCCGGATGAATCCGTCAAGATAGTCGACGATCTCGTCCTTCGTCATGAAGCCGTGCGGATCGGCACCACGATACGGGTAGCCCGGCAGCGCACACTGCCAGTTCGGCGTCACGAGACAGAACGCGTCCCAACGCTGCTTGCGCCACGTGTGTGTCACGGTCTCCTTTTCGAAGACGAGATGATCGATGCCGGCCTGCTTCAGGTAGTAGCTGACCGACAATCCCGCCTGGCCGCCACCGATGACGGCTACGCCGAGATGGGAATCGACGTCCGGAAGGGTCGAAGAAACAATGGGTTCGGTTGACATCATGCAGTCCTGAATGTGTGGTGATGACAGCAAGTAGATCGTGCGCCGAGCGCCTCAGATGAGTTCGATGACGGTCACGGTCGCATCACCGTGCAGCGAAAATCGTTCCGCGCGCGCCTCGATCCGTGCCAGTTCGTCCATGGCGGCCGAGCACGCAAACCCGTATTTCTCGCGCACGCGATCGGACGCGATACCCAGTGCGCGGCGTGCGCGTTCGACGAAATCGTCGAGCGCGTATTGCGTGCCAGGTGTAAAGAATTCCGACACCACGGTCGAAGGCGAATAGCAGTTGGATTCCGACTGGTCGGGCCAACGGACCCGAAAATGCATGACCGGCATGATTCTTCCTCATTCGATGGACACGACTTGCGCACGCTGCGCCAGCCTGTCCCGGTAGATGTCCAGATGCTTGCGCGCGCTCGCTTCCCATGTGAAACGGTTCAGCAGTGCGGGGACCGCATGCGCGAAATCGGGAGAACGTCGTCCCGACAGCGCATCGTGCAACGCGTCGGCGATCGAATCGACGTCGCCGGGATCGGCCCATACGCACGTATGCTCGTCCAGATACTTGGTAAAAGGCTCGATGCGAGATACGACGACGGGTTTTCCGCATGCGAGCCCCTCGAGCACGACCAGACCAAATCCCTCACGGGTCGATACCATCGACACCACATCGGCGCAGTGCATCAGCGCGACCAGCGTCGTGTCGTCGAGCGGCCCCGTGGTCACGACAGGCTCGCCAACGCCGATACCGAGTCTGAGCGCGGCGGCACGCGCGACGAAGCGGCGCGCGTACGCGTCGTGGTCCAGCAGGCTGGCACCGCCGCCGATCACGAGCCGTGCATCGGGCATCGTGCTGCGCAGCCGTGCGAACGCGTCGAGCAACGCGATGGCGTTTTTCCGCGCCTCGATCCCGCCGATCGCCAGGACGACGGGCCCGTCGTGCAAGCCGAACCGGCTCCGCACCGCCTGCATGCCGCCATGGTCTACATGACCGAACCGGGCGACGTCGACGCCGTTGGACACCACGCTCGCCCGGATCCCGAACGATTCGCGCATCGTGGCCGCCCAGACGGCGCTCACGCACAGCACCTGGTCCGCCGCTCGCCACGCTCGTTCCTGCCAGCTTTCGAGCTGCGGGTCGTCGAATACATCGAGGTGATGCACGGTCCGCACGAATCCGTCTATCGCCCCTGCCTGCTTCAGCTCGGCCAGCGCATTCCCCGTAATGCTGTCCTGCGCATGCAGGATGTCGAACCGGCCGAGGTCGTGCTGCAGCAACGTGTTCCCGACCGCGGCAATCCGGCCGGCCACCATTTCGGCGATGCTGCGCGGACGGACATCGACGCGGGCCAGAACGACGCGGCACGGGACATCGCGGAACATCGCCTCCCCCGGCGCTGCCGGCGCAAACACGGTGACGTCGCTTCCCGCTTCGTGCAACGCGCTGGCCAGTTCGAGTGTATGCACGACACCGCCGCGTGGATTGACCGAGTGGGTAAGCAGCGCTATGCGCAATGCATCGCGACTCATCGGGCACCTCCGATTGCACCGGCAATGAACGGGGCGATCCGGAAATCCCACAGCACCGCCGTTTCACGCGCCTCCTCGACGACGACCTCGCGCGTGGCATCGATATCGCCAATCACCGCGCACGCGAGCCCGCGCGTGGCGAAGCGCTCCATGACCGTGTCGGCATGCGCCGGCCGCACCGCCATCAGGAACCCGTAGCTCGGAAAGGCTGTCAGCCAGCGATCGAAGTCGACACCTGGAGGACGCGGGATCGCGTCGAGCGCGATCCGCGCACCGACGCGCGAGCATTCGACGAGCATCAGCGCCGTGCCGAGCACGCCCGCCATCGAGATATCCTTCGCGGCATCGCATAGCCCGGTTTCGGCCAGCGCCGGCAGGATCTCGAGATCCGCGCGCAGCCGGGCCGGCGGCGCACCGACCGACGCATTCCAGAACGGATACGGCTCCTCGAATGCGCCGCGCAGGTCGACCGCCATCATCAGGCGATCGCCCGGCCGTGCGCTGAAGCTCGACAGCAGCGCGCGGGCCCGGCCCAGGATCGATACCGCCAGTTGCCCCTGTGCGCCGCGCATGTTGCTGTGGCCGCCGACGATCGGTACGCCATATGCCGACGCAGCCGCGGCCATCCCGGCGAGCACCGGCTGCGCGGCGTCGATCCCGTCGCTCCACAACGCATCGACAACGGCGATCGGTCGCCCGCCCATCGCATAGATGTCGCTGACATTCGCCATCACCCCGCTGTACCCGGCAAACCACGGCATCGACTCGACGAAATCGCCGACCATGCCTTCAATCGCGAACAACAGGTAGCCGTCCGCGTCCACGATCGCGGCGCAGTCGTCGCCGAGTGCCACTGCCTGCGCGAGATCCCGTTCACCGTTCGGCGATGCCGCCGCCAGCGATGCGGCCACGCCGGAGATATCGTGCTTGTGCTGGAAGCCGCGGCTCGCGCGAAGCATTGCGACACGCTTTTCGATGCTCATTGCTGTACCTCCGAGCGCACGACGAATCCGGCGAACGGCGTGCCGCACGGCGGATAGTGCGCCAGTTGCGCCTGCATCAGTTGATGGGAGCGGCCAAACAACGTTTCCTCGCCGAGCGCATCCCAGTGAAGCCGACGAAACAACGGCACGTTCTGCGATTGCACGTGTGCGACGAAGGTCCGGCACCCTTTGGCATGCGCACTGCTGACGGCCAGCGCGATCAGCATCGAGCCGATCCTGCCCTGCCGGCGAAACGCGGGATGCACCGCGAGCCGCGAACCCATCCAGGTTCCGGGCACGGTTTCATGAATCCGTACCGTGCCGACCACCTGCTCCGGCAACCCCGCGCAGCAGCTCACCGCGACCAGCAATTGTGCGTGGCGATCGATATCGTCGCGATCGTCGCCGACGAAGATCCCCTGCTCGATGCAGAATACGGCCCGGCGCAGCTTGTACGCTTCGTCGATTTCCCAGGGAAGCTCCGCCCATTTGATCCGGTATTCGGAAGGCCGGTACGTGTCGCGGCTGTCGGCCAGTCCCATCTCTGCGCAGTACATGGTCACGCCTCGTAGGTCGACAGCGACGAGCACGCGCCGCACTTTCCGCACCCGGCCTTGATGTCGGCGGAACGCATGCCGGCGTCGCGCAACATGGCGCCGAGCGGTGCGAGCACCGCCCGCATGAAGTCCGGCGACGGCGCGGGATGGCTCTCCAGCGGCGTGCCGCTGATCGGAACGAACGGCACGACGAACGGATACACGCCCAGGTCGATCAGTTCGTTCGACATGTCCAGAATCGCATCCTCGCTGTCCCCCAGCCCGGCGAGGATGTAGGTGCTGACCTGTCCGCGGCCGAACACGGCAACGGCCGCACGGAATGCCGCCATATACCGGGATAACGGCACGCTCGCCTTACCCGGCATGATCCGTTCGCGCACGGCCGGCGTCACGGCTTCCAGATGCATGCCCAGCGTATCGATCCCGCTTGCCTTCATCCGGCCGAACCAGCCGTCGTCGTCGGGCGGTTCGCATTGCGCCTGGATCGGCAGATCGACGGCCGCCTTGATCGCGAACGCGCTTTCGCACAGCACGCGGGCGCCGCGATCCGGCGTCGGCGGCGTACCGGTGGTCAACACCATGTGCTTGACGCCGTCGAGCAGGACCGCCGCACGCGCGACCTCGGCGAGCTGCTCAGGCGTCTTGCGCGCGATCGTCCGGCCGGCCGCGAGTGACTGGCCGATCGAGCAGAACTGGCAGGTCTTGCGCCGGCTCTCGTAGCGAATGCAAGTCTGCAACACCGTAGTCGCAAGCACATCGGCGCCGTGCAGGGTCGCGATGTGCGAGTACGGCACGCCCTCGAGGGTCTGCAACGCATAGAATCGCGGGTTCGACGGAAAACTGATGCTCGCAATCGGGATCGTGCCGCGCGACAGCAGGCTGACACCGGCCGCATCGGGCTCCCCCGCGACGAACGGCGATTCCCACGCGGTGCTCGTGTGCACGGGCACCATGATGGTCACGCCGTCGACCGTCACGGCCTTGTGATCGGACGGCCCGGCGCCGCCGCGCCGGCTCGCGGCGCCGGCGCGCGGATCCGCGAGACGCAGTCCGACCGATTGCAATTCAGTCATCAATTGCCGGCTCTGCACCGACGGTTTCGCGTTCGCGCTCATGGCAGTTTCCCTCGAAGTCGCGTGCGGCCGACCCGCTGATCCCCATCGGGGTCACCGTCGTCGCCGGCCGATCGTTGATGGCAAGGCTCAGCAGTTCCGGTCGCGCATAGTGGCCGACCGAATCCATCATTCGCTTGCGCTTGGTGATCAGCGACATGTCCAGATCGGCGATCACCATCCCTTCTCCCGAGCGCAACGGCTCGGCCAGATGCTGGCCCTCCGGGGACACGATCGCAGTATTGCAGCCGCCCCGCAGGGCCTTCTGCAGCGTCGGATCGCTCGTAACCGACGCGATCTGCGCGTCCGTCAGCCAGCCGGTCGCATTGACGACAAAGCAGCCCGACTCCAGCGCGTGGTGGCGGATCGTGACCTCGATTTGTTCCGCGAAGATCGGGCCCACCAGCGAACCGGGGAACTGACTGCAATGAATTTCCTCGTGCTGCGTCATCAGCGCATAACGGGCGAGCGGGTTGTAGTGCTCCCAGCATGCGAGCGCACCGACCCGTCCGACACCGGTCTGCGCAACCTTGAGTCCGGCCGCGTCGCCCTGCCCCCAGATCATCCGCTCGTGAAACGTCGGCGTAATCTTGCGGCGCTTCACCACGAGGCGTCCGTCGACGTCGAAGATCAACTGCGTGTTGTACAGGCTGCCGTGGTCGCGCTCGTTCACGCCGAGCACGACGACCATCCCGTGCAGGCGCGCGCGCTCGGCGACCGCATGCGTCACGGGACCAGGCACCACCACGGCCTGCTCGTAGAGCCGCATGTGATCGGCGCCGGATGCGACCGGCGACCGCACAAACGAGAAGTACGGGTAGTACGGCACGAATGTTTCGGGGAAAACGATCAGCTGGACGCCCTTGCCGGCGGCCTCGTCGATCGCCGCGCAGACTTTGTCGAGCGTACCGCCGGCCCGTTCCAGATCGGGAGCGATCTGGACGGCTGCCGCCCGGACGATGCGTTTGTCGGACATGATGGCACCCGTCATTCGATCAAACGGTCCAGGTATGGATGACCAGCGCGTTCTCCTTGCGGTGAAGCAACTGGATATCCAGCACGTCGAGCGGATTGATCGGCCGAATACCCTCGATCAGCGACGCTTCGCCATGGCCGTAAAGTGCTTGCAGAGCAAAGCGGCACGCGTAGACCTTCCCGCCCTCTTCCATGAACTTGACGAGTTGCTTGTTGAAGTTCAGGTGACCGGGAAACGCCTCGTCGCCGAGCGTCGGAAACCCGCGCTGCAGACCGAGCGTCACGCCGGGGCCGTAGAGCAGCACCGACGTCTCGAACCCCTTGCGTTGCAGGCGCGTCGCCTGCAGGAGGTTCACGAAGCCGATCGATCCCTCGAACGCGACCGTGTGGAACGTCACGAGCGCCTTCTCGCCCGGTTCCGCCTTGACGTCTTCGAACACCTTCTCCTCGTAGTCGACGAGGAAATCTCCCTTCTTGTGCAGAGGCTGATTCACTGCGGGCATGGCACGCTCCGTTTGAAAATACGTTGAGTGATGGTCCCGAACGCTTTCGAGTCCGGGCGATCTCATTAACGCAACGCATATGCCAACCAGGCGCAGACCTGATGCAATCACTATCCAATCATTCAGTCGATAAATGCCGTTGCAGCCGGTCCGATCCTTGCGTGACCGAATGCGGTTCGGATAGGGACCGGCCTGTCCGGGCGATGGCGCGCACCTGACTGATGCACCTGGCATGAATGCGTGCCCGTCGAGCGTGCATCGGTGCATCAATCCGATACACGATGCGATCAATGCAATCAGCCCGCTTCAGACTGGCGATATAAATATTTTCGAATAATCCGCCATGCTAACGTTTTGATGAATCATCAAATGGAAACAGGTATGGATGACGCAATCCATCATTGGTCGAAGCGACTGTCGGCAAGCAGGAAACCGGCGTATCTTCTGATCCCCGATCTCATCGAGGAAGATCTGGCGGCGGGCCGCCTGAAACCGCGCGATCGCCTGCCCGGACTGCGCGATCTCGCCGGTGCGCTGAGCCTGAACTACACGACGGTGGCACGCGCCTATGCGGAAGCCCGCAGACGCGGCTTGCTCGATACGCGGGCAGGAAGCGGTACGTTCGTGCGCGGCCCGACCCGTACAATCCCGCTGTCGGGTGGGAGCAGCGTCGAGATGTCGATGAACATGCCGCCGGAGCCGCCCGAGATGGCCAGGCGGCTGCAGGAATCGGCAGCCGCCTTGCTCAACGCGGCCGATCCGTATCAATTGATGCGATATCAGGATTTCGGCGGCACGCCCGCAGATCGCGCCGCCGGCCGCATGTGGCTAGCGAATCGACTTCCCGGCTGCAGCGGCGATGCCGTGCTTGTCTGCCCGGGAATCCACAGCGCCCTCGTCGCGCTCATCTCTCGACTGGCACGCCGCGGCGATACTATCTGCCTGGACGCGCTCGCCTACCCCGGCATCAAGGCGATTGCATCGCAATTGGGCGTGCAGTTGCAGCCGCTGCCACGTGACGACGACGGGCCGTTGCCTCATGCATTCGAATCGCTTTGCAGAACCGGACGGCCTGCCGCGCTTTATTGCAACCCCACCCTTCAGAACCCGAGCACGGTCACGATACCGTACAGACGCCGTGAAGCACTGGCAGATGTCGCGATGCGCTACAACGTACCCATCATTGAGGACGACGCCTACGCGATGCTACCGCGGAGCGCACCGCCTCCACTGGCGTTGCTTGCACCGGAACTGACCTACTACGTGACAGGCATGTCAAAGAATCTCGGCGCCGGGCTGCGTATCGCCTACCTACTGGCGCCGACGGCGCGCGAGGCGCAGCGTATCGCCGGCGCGCTGCGCGCCACGACGGTAATGCCGAGTCCGTTCACGATGCTGCTATCCACCGAATGGATCAACGACGGAACGGCGAGCGAGATGTTGACAGCGATCCGATCGGAGGCCCATGCCCGCCAGGCGATTGCCGCTCGGGTTCTCGGCGCGTGGCCGTTCGATGCGCATCCCGACGGTTTCCATCTCTGGCTGCCGATTCCGCACGAGAGCTTGTGGAGCGCGTCCGAGCTGGCCCAGCATCTGCGGAGTCACGGCGTCGCTGCCGTGGCAAGCGCTGCGTTCTCGACGGACGGTAACCCGCCGGCCGCGATCCGCATCTGCCTGGGTGGGCCGCAGGACCGGGAGCAATGCCGGGACGGCTTGCAACTCGTCGCCGATGCATTGACCGATGCGCACCATTTATACGGTGCGACGCTGTGATCGACGGCCTGCACGCGCGCAGTTGACCTGGGACGGAATTTTGTGACCAATCGGGCAGCGCGTCTCGCGTCGATATTATCGGAATCCTGCCACGCTCGACGGACCGTGGCAGGAGATTGATAGCGATGAGCACTATGGGGCCGACGCTCGTTGTAGAACTGTCGTCAGCGTTCGATGAGTACCTCGGCCTCGACCCGGCTGCGGAACCATTCGCGATTCGGCAATTCGTCGCAGCAGTCTGCTGCATCTGTCTTCTTCAGGATGGCGTAACACTGACTTGACACGTCATCCGCAGCATAGATCCAACCGCACGCAGTTCCGGACTATGGCATCGCCCATCCGCACACCACGAACCTTCCTCGCCGTTACCCGAGAGCATTGTCAGGAGGAACGCCATGCCGCCATCTCCGGGTCGTCCCTCGATAGCATCGGACGACCGCCGCTCAGAACCCCTGGTAATAAGACGACACGATATCGCTGTCGTTGCTCTATCCAGGTTGGAGAAGCCAGTGACCAGTCTAAGAAAAGAAATGATCACCGTCTGGAGATGGACTCATTCGCAAGATGCGAATATCTCAGCGGTGTTTACGCAGAAACTGCAACGCGCGCTCATGAGCAAGTTCGGCCGCGCCCGGATTATACGTTTCGCGTTCCCAGCAGTTAAAGCCATGATCCGCACCTGCGTAGGTATGCACCTCTCCATCGCGTCCTGCAAAACGCTCTCGCAGCGCATCGGCAAGTGAAATCGGCACGTGCTCATCGCTTTCGCCGAAATGGAACTGCATCGGTGCGACGATACGCTCGCAGTCTTCGAGCTGATGCTGGATGCCGCCCCCGTAATACGACACGCCGATGTCAATCATCCGCTCAACGGCAGCCGCGAAAGTCAGCCAGCCACCGAAGCAGAATCCGACCGCTCCGACTTTGCCGGTCACTTCGGGCAGCGCGCGCAAACGCTCAGCCGCCGCGCCGACGTCGGCAAGCGCCAACGTCTTGTCAAGCTGCTCGTCGTACAGACGATTCGCGCGCACGCGATCCTCTCCGTGATAGCCGATCTCCATACGCGGCGCGATCCGCCAGAACATGTCCGGCGCAAGCACAACGAAACCTTGCGCCGCGTATTGCTCGGCAACGCCACGAATATGCGCGTTCACACCAAAGATCTCCTGCAGCACGAGCAGCCCCGGGCCGCGCTTCGCGGGCGGCAGTGCGAGATATCCCTGGAACAACCCGCCATCGTGCGCTTCGATTTCAATCCACGAACCGGAAGTAGTCATAGCGTCACCATATCGAGAATTGTCTTCTTCCCGTTCTTGTAAGTGTAGAGAGTGATGACGCCGTGCGAGAGATCGCCGTGAGCGTCAAAGCTTGTTTGCCCCGTGACACCGCCGAAATTTGTGCCCGGCATCGCAGCGAGGATCTTTGCGGGGTCACACGAATTCGCACGCTTCATAGCGTCGACGACAATATAGACCGCGTCGTACGAGAACGGCGCGTAGATCTGGATAGGCTCGCCGAAACGCTTTTCATACTTCACAGCAAACGCGGCACCTTGCGGCATTTTCTCGAGCGCCTTACCGGCTTCCGAACACACGACATTGCCGGCTGCATCACCAGCAAGCGACGGCATTTTTTCCGTGCACATGCCATCGCCACCGAGAATTCTTGCGCGTAGGCCGAGTTGCCGGGCCTGACGTGCGAACGGACCGCCGGTCGGATCCATGCCACCGACCATGATCGCGTCGGGATTCTCCCCTTTGATCTTGGTCAGGATCGCACGGAAATCGATGGCCTTGTCGTTGGTCGCGTCATGCGACAGTACTTTTATGCCGAGCGCTTCGGCTGCCTTCTGGAATTGGTCTGCGAGGCCCTGGCCGTATGCGGTCGAATCATCAACGACCGCGAGCGTCTTCACCTTCAACGGCCCCGCCGCATATTTCGCCAGCGCGGGACCTTGCTGCGCATCGGTTCCAACCATCCGGTACGTTGTCCTGAATCCTTGTTGCGTGTATGCAGGGTTCGTCGCCGACGGCGAAATCTGCACGATGCCGGCGTCGCTGTATATCTTCGACGCGGGAATGGTAGTACCCGAATTCAGATGCCCGACGACCGCCACAACCTTGTCGTCGACAAGTTTCTGCGCTACCTGGGTCGCCTGGCGCGGATCACCCCCATCGTCCTGAGCGTCAAGCTGCAGCGTGATCTTCTGTCCGCCGATCACCAGTCCTTGCGCGTTGATCTCTTCGATCGCGAGACGCGCGCCGTTCTCGTTGTCCTTGCCAACGTGCGCCATGCCGCCCGTTAGAGGTGCAGCACTCCCGATCTTCACGACGGTCTGCGCATGCACACCCGTCGCAACCACTCCTGATGCGAGCGTTACGGCACCGCATAGTACCTTCATTCCACTCTTCATCTCCATCTCCGTTTTGCTTTCGTTTGCTGCAGACAAAGAAAGCGCAGTCTGCACCGGCAAACAGCGCTGTTCCCTCTTTTTTGTAAAACCACGTCTTCATTCGGACAACGATCCAATAAGGTCACGAAAATCAGGGTGGCAGTAGGCCTTCGCGTTCTAGTGCGCGTTGTACCGCATCACGTCGCGCGACACGTTCCGCAAGCGCCGTCCATGCAGGGAAGTCGCGGTGCATGTCGTATTGAAGCGTCTTCGCGCGACCCCAGATCCAGAACGTGAGCAGACATCCGTCGGCGACCGAATAGCGCGAACCGGCAGCCCATCGATCGCTCGACGCCGCGAGCTTCCGTTCCACCATCTCCCACACGGCACGCGACGACACACGCCCCTTGTCCGCGACTTCACGGCGGGCTGCATCGCTATCGGCGAAACGCTCGGGACGCCGCAAATGGCCGAACGTTTCATGCAAACCCGACGCACACCATGCGACCCATTCGGCGCAACGCGCCTCGCCTTGCGGATCATCGGGCCATAACTTCGCGTGCGGAAACCGCCGCGCGATATACAGCAGCACCGCAGGCAACTCCGTCACGACGAACCCATTGTCGACCACGGTGGGTACACGCCCTTTCGGGTTGATCGCGAGATAGCCGGCCGAGCGCTGCTCGCCATCGGCCAGCGCAATGCGCACCGGCTCGAATGCCTCACCCGTTTCTTCGAGCGCGATGTGCGCAGCGAGCGAGCACGCTTCCGGAGAATAGAAAATCCGCGGTACGGTCGGTTGCGCGGACATCATGCGTCGTCGATCACGGCCGTGCCGTCGATCTCGATCAGCACACCGGGTGCAAGTTTCGCGACCTCGACCGCCGTGCTCGCCGGCATCGGTGGTTTCAGATAGCGCGCACGCACATCGCGTACGGTCGCCATCGCTTCGATATCGGTAATGTGGATCGTCAGCTTGACGATGTCGGCCAGCGTCGCGCCGGCTGCGTCGAGCGTGCGTTTCAGATTCTCGAATGCTTGTACGGTTTGCGCCTCGATCCCGCCCTCGACGACCTTGCCTTGCGCGTCGCGGCCGACGTGGCCCGCGAGATAGACCGTGTTATCCGCCTTCACCGCGTATGAATATGTCGGCGTTGCATGTATGCCCTGCGGCACGATGAACTGCTTTTTCATCGGATATCTCCTGTGGAAACGAGCCCCTCGCCCGATTACGCCGCCGCAATCACGATAAGCTCGACCAGCAGCCCCTTCGACGCGAGCTGCGCCTGCAAGGTTGAGCGCGACGGTGCGTTGTCCTTGTCAACCCACGCGTCCCATACTTCATTAACCGCGTCGTAGTCGGCAACGTCGGCAAGAATCAGCGTCGTGTTCAGAATGCGCGACTTGCTGCTGCCAGCCTGCGCGAGCAGCATTTCGACCTTTTCCAGAATCTCTTGCATCTGTTCCGCGGCCGGCCGGTTCGCCGTGCCGACCTGTCCGGTCAGATAAACGGTACCGCCGTGGACGACGCTCATGTGAATGCGTTTTCGGAAGTCGAAGCGTTGAATGTCGCTCATGGTGAAATTCCTTTTAAAAATCAATGCATCAGTTGCCCGAGAAAATCCCGGGTACGTTCGTGAAGCGGATTCGAGAAGAAGGATTCGGGCGGCTGATCCTCGACGATCGCGCCAGCGTCCATGAAGATGATCCGGTCCGCGACGCGACGAGCGAAGTTCATCTCGTGGGTAACGCACAGCATCGTCATTCCCTCCTCGGCAAGGGTGACCATCGTGTCGAGCACTTCCTTGATCATCTCGGGATCGAGCGCCGAAGTCGGCTCGTCGAAGAGCATCACTTTCGGGTTCATGCATAGCGCGCGCGCGATCGCGACACGCTGCTGCTGTCCGCCCGACAATTGCCCCGGATACTTGCTCGCCTGATGTGGAATCTTCACGCGTTCGAGATAATGCATCGCACGCTCGCGGGCTTGTGCTTTCGTCAGACGACGCGTGCGCACCGGCGCGAGCATGCAGTTTTCGAGCACGGACATGTGCGGAAACAGATTGAAGCTCTGGAATACCATGCCAACCTCGCGCCGCACTTTCTCGATGCTTTTCGTCGCCCCCGAAAGCTCGACGCCATTTACGACGATCGCCCCTTCCTGATGTTCTTCGAGCGCGTTGATGCAGCGAATCATCGTCGATTTCCCGGAACCGGATGGCCCGCAGATCACGATGCGTTCGCCGCAGCGCACGGAGAGATCGACGTTCTGCAACACGTGAAAACGGCCGTACCACTTGTTAACGCCGCGCAACTGGACAACCGCCTCGTTACCATCCGGACAGGCTGGCGGCAATGTATTGACTTGGGACATGAAAGCGCCTTTCTAGCGAGGAGTTTGAAAATGCCTCTCGACGTACTTTCCGTACCTCGACAAGCTGAACGATCCGATGAAATAGATCAGCGCGACGAACACGTAGACCTCGGTGTGATACGCACTCCACTCGCCGCTGTGATACGCCGCCTGCGCAGACGCCATCAGATCAAACAGGCCGACGATAATCACGAGCGACGTTTCCTTGAACGTGATCACGAACTGGTTGATCGTCGCGGGCATCGCGATGCGAAAGGCCTGCGGCAATGTGATCAGCGCCGTCGTGCTCCAGTAGCTCATGCCGAGCGCCTGCGATGCTTCCACCTGTCCTCGTCCGACTGCCTGCAACCCGCCGCGCACGATCTCCGACTGATAGCACGCGAAGAAGAACGTGAAGCCGACCAGCGATCGCACGAGCTTGTCGCCCTGTAATACGTGCGGCAGCATCAGCGGAATGATCACGGTTGCGGAGAAAAGAATCGTCAGCAGCGGCAGCGAGCGCGTGACGTCGACGACGAACGCGGTCAGGTGACGGAACACCGGATAACGGCTTTGACGCAGCAACGCGAGTCCGATTGATATCGGCAAGCCGAAAGAGATCACCGTGATATAGATAAAAAGCGTGAGCGTGAGACCGCCCCAGCGCGACGACGGCACGACGTCTAGACCGAACACGCCACCGTGGATAATCAGCAGAAACAGCGCGTATCCGCCTAGCAGGATCGGCATCATCCGCGCAGCGCTCCACATGCGCGGCACGCACGCGAGCGCGAGCGTGCCGATCGCAATAACCGATGCAAGCGCGGAGCGCCACTGCTCGTCGAGCGGATAGAGGCCGAACAGGATGATGCGCCAGCGCGCGCGAATCACCGACCAACACGCGCCGGTTGCGTCGTTGCAGCTTTGTGGTGTCGTGCCGAATACGCCATGCACGACGGCCCACGACAACACGCGCCACAGCACGAAAGCGAATACGAGCGTGCCGACGGTCGAGAGTATGAGATCACCGGGCTGGAGCGACGCCCTCTTCATTGATGGCGGCCCGCCGTTCGCGGACGAAGCCATGTTGCCCGAAAGCGAAAACGAGTCGATCCTGTTCATTAACGATTCCCCTTGAAGGAGATTGCGCGATTCAGCGCGTTCATCACGATCGTCAGCGAATAATTCAGCACGAAGTACATGACCATCATCGCGACCAGAAACTCGACCGCCTGACCGGTCTGACTGATGCTAACGACCGACACCGAATACACGTCCGCATAACCGATCGCACTACCGATCGCCGTCGCTTTCACGATGAACAGGAAGATGTTGCCGAGCGCCGGCACCATCGATCGCAATGCGATCGGAAAGCGCACCGCACCGAATACCGTACGCGCGGGGAGCCCGAGCGCCTGCGCCGCTTCGATCATCCCGCGCGGTACGGACTGCAAACCACCGCGCACGATTTCACCGATATAGGCGGCGGAAAACAGCACGGTTGAGAGCACCAATGCAATCAGTTCGAGCGGTATGTTCCAGCCACCGCGAAAACTGAAGCCGGTCATTCGCGGCACGTCTACGGTGATCGACCCGGCGCTCAGCAGAGCGACCGTGAATATGGCGAGCGCGAGGGTGCTTACCACCATTGCATTTGTTGCTAACAAACGTCTTCGGGTCGACGCCCGCCGCCACATGAAACAAGCACACAACGCAACGAGAACGACGATCCAGGCCCAGGCGAAACGACTTTCCTTGAGTTCGATCGATGGTAAGAAGAGCCCCTGATTCGAGACGTAAAACATCTCGAACAGCGATGGTGGATTGGCGCGCGGCGCGGGCAAGGTCGTAAGCGTCGCGTACCAGAACAGCGCCTGCAACACGAGCGGCACATTGCGGAAAATCTCGACGTACGTGCGAAACATCTGCGCGACGACTCGATTCGGCGCGAGCAGTCCGATGCCGATCACCACGCCGATGAAGCACGCGAACATGATGCTCATCACGCTAGCGCCAAGCGTATTGACGAACGCGACAACCAGCGTCCACCAGTACGGATCGTCGGCGGTTTGATCGAGGAAAGGCGAACTGATCTGCCAGCCGGTCGTGCGACCGAGCACACCAAAACCGTACGCGATGCCTTGCGCGTGCATTCGCTGCCACGCTGTCACCATCGACCAGCCAATCAACGCGATCAGCACGGCCACGACACCGATCTGCAGCGTCCAGCTGGCGATACGGCTTTGCCGGTATGCGGTGTTGACGTTCATTGCAATACCTCTCGAAACAGAGTTCACGCTAGATCGCGCGAGCCAATCCTTTCGGCCGGTCGGCCCAAGCGTAGTAGTTCAGCAACACAGGCATCGTCCAGCGATTGCGTGCAAGTAATGGCAACGCCGGAAAGCTCGTGCTGTCGAACAGCGTTTGCGCTTCGTCGTGCCGATCAAGAATGCGTGCGGCCGCCTTGCGCGCGAGATACGGTCCCATTGCGTTGCCGGAAAAACAGTAGCCGAGCGCGTAGTGCATGCCTTGCGGATTCACGCCGACGTGCGGGAACAGATCGCGTGTACCGGCGCAACGGCCCGTCCACCCATGCGTGATGCGCACGTCGGCGAGCTTTGGAAAAATGAAGCGCAGGTCGTCGGCGAGTGCGGCGAGCGTGCGTCGCGACATCGAAGGGTCGTTGCCGGTGCGTCCGCCGAACAGCAAACGAGCGCCGTCGGGCGAAAACGTCATGAAATGCGAGCGGCGGCGATTGTCGTGATATGTGCGACGTTGCGGAAGCACGTCATGCCACGTCGCGTCGTCGAGCGGTTCGGTCGCGATCATGTACGAATTGATCGGTGCGAGTCGCTGCTGGAACCAGTCGAGCGCGTCGCACTTGCAAACGTCGGTGTAGCCGTTCGTGGCGATCAGGACGTCGCGACAGGAAATCACGCTACGCGCGGCGTGCACGTCGAAGCCATTGCGCGTACGTTCCATCCGCGTGACGGGAGTATGACCAACGACGCGCGCGCCTGCCGAGATCGCGCGTTGCAACATGAACTCGGTGTACAGGCCTGGATGAATCGCACCATTTTCGATCACGCGCACGCCGCCGAGATAGAGCGGCGAGCCAAGTTCATCGGCAATGCGAGTGCGATCGAGTACGTCGATCTCTTCACCGAGCAGCCGCGCGCGTCGCTCGTATTCGCGGGTGAGGCGCGTGAGATGGGCACCGCTCATCGCACCGATTACGCGGCTGCATTTGCGCCAGCCGATCGCGTCGCCCGCTTGCTCGCCGAGCGCCGCGAGGGCGTCGTAGGCCGCACGCAGTTCGCCGAAATAGCCGATCGCCTTCGCTTCGCCGAGCGTGTCGCACAATTCACCGAACGCGTGCTTGAAATTGCGCCCGATCTGACCGCCGTTGCGCGTACTCGCGCCTGCGCCCGGGCGGCCCGAATCGAGCGCGAGCACATCGCGGCCCGCTTCAGCAAGCACCCGCGCTGCTTCAATGCCCGTCAACCCCGCGCCGACGATCACGACATCGCACTTCTTAGGCAACGGCGCGCGCGCATCGAAGGTCGCGTCGTGCGGACGCGCGTCGGCCCAGTACGGACGCAACGCCATCGCATCGCCCGATGTGTCCGAAGAATCGTCGGGCGACGCATCGTACGAAACGGCATCGTGAATCGTATCGGGAAGCGGTTTCATCGGAGGCTGGCGCAGAACTGTTGAAGTCGGCGGCACGCTTCTCCGAGCACGTCCTGCGACGCGGCGTACGACACGCGGAACTGGCCGGGACTGCCGAATGCCGAACCGTGCACGGCCGCGACGCCAGCTGTTTCCAACAGTTCGCGCACGAAGTCTTCGTCAGTGTGCAGGACCGTGCCGCTCGCCGTCGAGCGCCCCAAAAATGCCGTGCACGACGGAAATGCATAGAACGCGCCGTCGGGTGTCGCACATTCGATTCCCGGAATCGCCCGCAATGCGTCGATCAACTTGTCGCGCCGCGTACGGAACGACGTGCGAGATTCCGAGACGAAATCCTGCGGTCCGTCCAGCGCCGCGGCCGCAGCGAACTGCGCGATCGACGAAGCGCCTCCCGTCAGTTGGCTTTGCACGAGCTCCATCGCCTTGATCAGTGGCGCCGGGCCTCCCGCGAACCCAATACGCCAACCAGTCATCGCATAGGCCTTCGACACGCCGTTGACCGTCAGCGTGCGATCGGCGAGATCGGGACAAACCTGCGCCATCGTCGTGTACGGATCGTCGGTGTAGATAAGATGCTCGTAGATGTCGTCGGTGAGAATCCACACATGCGGATGGCGGCGCAACACCTCGCCGAGCGCGGTGATCGATGCGCGATCGAGCACCGCACCCGACGGATTGTTCGGCGAGTTCAGGATCAGCCAGCGCGTTTTAGGCGTGATTGCGGCATCGAGCGCTTCGGGTTGCGGCAGAAAACCGTCAGCGGCCGACGTCGGCACGAACACCGGCGTCGCCCCGCACAACTGCGTGAGCTGCGGATAAGACACCCAGTACGGCGCAGGAATCAGCACTTCGTCGCCAGCATTCAGCGTCGCGAGCATCGCATTGGCGATCACCTGTTTCGCGCCCGCGCTCACGACGATCTGATTCACCGTGTAATGCAAGCCGTTATCGCGCGCGAACTTCGCGGCGACTGCTTCCTTCAGCACCGGCACGCCTGACACCGGCGGATAGCGTGTGCTGCCCGCGGCAATCGCGGCGCGCGCTGCTTCGCACACGTGGCCGGGCGTATCGAAGTCCGGCTCGCCGATCGACAGCGACAGGATGTCCTTGCGTCCCGCCGCGCGAAGATCTCGCGCCTTCTGCGTGATCGCGATCGTCGCGGACGGACTGATGCGCGACAGCGCGGCGGAACGTGTAAATGCGTTCGACATGTTCACTGTACCCTTCCCGTTAAACCGCCCGAATCGGGTTGCTCAATCGCCCGACACCTTCGATCGACACGTCGATCGTGCCGCCGTACTTGCGCAGATCGATGGTCGCCATCTTCCATGGCTCGACTGCGGGCACCGTGCCGATCGAGACGATGTCGCCCGTTTCGAGCGTGTGCGCGGCCGACAGATATTCGATCAGCTCCGGAATCCGGTACACGACATCGGACGAATGTCCCTGCTGCACGAGTTCGCCGTTCAGATGCGCGTCCATTGCGAGTGCGTGCGGGTCGGGCACTTCGTCCGGCGTAACGAGGAACGGCCCCATCGGAGAAAACGTATCGAAATTTTTCCAGCGGCCAGGATAGGTCAATTGCTCCTCGCTGCCGTCCTTGCGGCGCAGACGGATCCACTCGGACGTCGCGCGCAGGTGATGCGCGGTCAGATCGTTGTGCACCGTGTAGCCGAAGATGTGCCTGGACGCGTCGGCGGCAGCGATGTCCTTGCCCCCTTTTCCGATGATCAGTGCAAGTTCCACTTCCGGTCCGACACAGCCGATGTCGGGCAGCTCGATCGGATCGAACGGACCGGTGATGCAGGTGCGCAGCTTGATGAAGTATTGCGGGCGCGGATTCTCCGGTTTGATCGAGCGTTCCCAATTCGAGCGACCGTTGATCGCGATCGCGAAGAACTTGGGCGGTTCCGTGACAGGTGCGCGGAGATGCAACTTGTCCAGCGTGAGTGCCCCCAGTTTCAGCGCTTCCTTTTCGTCGAGCTTTCCCAGTTTCGCGCGCAGCAGATGGAGATCGATATCACCGTTGTTGGCAAGCTCGATGAACTCGATCATCGATTTCAACGGCTGGTCAATCAGTCTCGCGACATCGACGATCAATCCACTCGTAAGATGCGCACCGACGTGAATGCACGGTGAATCCGGCGTGTCGTATTGGCAGAGACGCATGGCGTTCAGGTTCCTTTGAGAGTCAGACGGCGCGCACGAGCTTGCCATTCGCGTCGCGGGAGACGCCATAAGCAGCAACGGCCGCTTCCCAGCTGATCAGATAGCGCTGCAGGTCCGCTTCGATCAATTCGAGCGGCCGCTCTTCCGGTTTGCCGAAGCCGCCGCCGCCCGGCATGTCGAGCACGACACGCGCGCCGGCCGGAATCACCTGACGCCCCTTCGGTTTGAGAAGCTCGCCCGATTCCAGGCGCAGGATGCCGTTCGCGCCGCCGCTGCCGCCCGAACGTCCGCGTGGCGCGTTATGAATGCGATCGAAGGTGGCGAGAATGGCGAACGGCGCGTCCTCGCGGCTGCCGACCACCATGGTCTGGCCCAGGCCACCGCGGAATTTGCCGACGCCGCCCGAATCCTGACGGAGTTCCTTTTTCCAGATCACGAGCGGCGTGATTGCCTCGGTCACTTCGACGGGAATGTTTTTCACACCGCTCGGAAACGGCGTCGCCGACAAACCGTCGCAGCTCGAACGCGCACCCATACCGCCGCTGTGCAGACTCATCATCATGAAGCTCGTCTGCTTGGTGCCATTGCCGACCATCGGCGTGAGGCCCATGCCTGCGCCTGCCTTGACTCCCCACAGCGAGCCCGCGCCTTCGGCCGGCGCGCGGCCCGGCAGCAATTCATGCATCGCCCCGAACACAACATCGGGCACCAGATGGCCGACTACGCTTCGCACCGCAACGGCCGAGGGGAACGGAGCATTGACGATGGTGTTCTCCGGCGCGGTCACAACGATCATGTCGAGCGACGCCGAATTGTTCGGCACCTTTGGTGCAACGACACATTTGACCGCGAACGACGCATAAGCAGCCGTATAGCACAACGGACAGTTGATGCCAAAGTCCGACACCGGCGAGCTGCCATCGAAATCGACGACGATGCGCTCATTCTCGATCGTCACCGTGCAGGCCAGATCGACAGGCTTGTCATAGCCGTCGGTACGCATGGCGTTGCTTGCCTGCTTCTTCGGCAGCGCCCTGAACGCGTCGAGCATCGCCTGGCGCGTGTTCTCGAAGATATAGTCGCGCACCGCATCGAGCGAATCGATGCGGTATTCGTGCATCAGACTGATCAACGATTTCACCGCGTTGTCATTGCACGCGGCGAGCGCGTACATGTCGCCCACGACCTGCGTCGCTTCGCGCACGTTGTTGCGCACAATCTCGATGAGCCACTCGTTGGTGACGCCCTTATCAGCGAAGCGCATGATCGGCACGCGCAGACCTTCGTGATACACGGTGCGCCCTTCCGGCGAAAAACCTAC
Organism: Burkholderia anthina; assembly: GCF_902498995.1. Taxonomy (GTDB): domain Bacteria; phylum Pseudomonadota; class Gammaproteobacteria; order Burkholderiales; family Burkholderiaceae; genus Burkholderia; species Burkholderia anthina. Next base: position 225,981 of record NZ_CABVLY010000003.1, on the reverse strand, counting down.
CCCGCCAATATCAACGACGTGCGATGTGCAGGCGAAGAAGGCAACCACCTTGCCGTTCAGGAACGTCGGCGTAACAAACGTGAAATCGTGCAGATGGCCGGTGCCCTGCCACGGATCGTTGGTCAGGAAGACGTCGCCTTCCTTCATTTCACTCACCGGGAAGCGCTTGACGAAGTGCGGCACCGCCATCGCCATCGAGTTGATATGGCCTGGCGTGCCGGTCACGGCCTGCGCGAGCATGCGGCCTTCGGCATCGAACACGCCCGCCGACACGTCACCGCCTTCGCGCGTCGACACACTAAACGCCGTGCGAATCAGTGTCTGCGCCTGTTCTTCGACGATCGCGAGCAGACGGCTCCACGTCACCTGAAGCTGGATCAGATCGGACTTCATATCAGGACTTCCTTTCGAGCTGGATGTAACCGGATTGCAGGATCAACGCGTCGAAATTGCGGCCGACGAGCGTGGAGGTTTCATCTTCGACGATCACCGCCGGGCCTTCGACGACCGCGCCGGGCGCGAGCTCGCGCCGCACGTGAATGCCGTGCTCGAGCGCTTCCATCAGTTCGGGATCGAAGATAGCGCGGCGCGACGATGGCCAAGCTTTGGCGCCACGTCGGGTCGGCAATTGCGTTCGCGGCGCGGGCACCGGAATATTGGCGGCGAGACTCCATGTCATCACCTCGACGCCGAGGCTCGGAATCGTACGACCGAACAGCGACTCGTAGCGCTCCGAAAACAGGTCTTCCATTAACGACTTGTCGTCGGCAGTGAGCGGTCGTGCCGGCAACGCGACGTCGATTTCGTGGCCCTGACCGCGATATCGCATGTAAGCGACCCGGGTTTCCTCGATCGCACCCTTCGCGCTCGCCTTGCGGATCGCAGCCGCGGCCTCGTCGCTCATCGATGCGAACAGATCGTTGACTGCTTGCGGATCGAATTCCTCGAGATTGACGTAGCGAGAGCGCGTCACGTGATAGCCGATCGGAGCCTGCAGGAAGCCGATTGCCGAGCCGACTCCCGCGCCGGTCGGAATCACCACCTTGCGAATCCCGCATTTGTCGGCCAGACGCGCGGCGTGCAGAGGTGCGGCGCCGCCGAACGCGATCATCGTGCGTTCCTGCAGATTCTTGCCCCACTCGATTGCATGCACGCGTGCTGCATTTGCCATGTTTTCATCGACGATCTCGCTAATGCCAGCGGCCGCCGCGCGTTCGTCGATCCCAAGCGGCTCACCGATGACCGCGTGTAATGCGCCAGCCGACGCATCGGTCGACAGGCGGATCTGACCGCCGGCGAAGCGCTCGGGGTCGAGCCGGCCGAGCATCAGGTCGGCGTCCGTGACCGCGGGACGCTTGCCACCACGTCCGTAGCACGCCGGTCCCGGCACCGACGACGCGCTCTCGGGGCCTACCGTGATACGCCGCAATTCGTCGAGGCCCGCGAGCGAGCCACCGCCCGCGCCGATCTCGACCATCTCGATCACCGGAATGCGCAACGGATAGCCACTGCCTTTCAGAAAGCGATACGCCCGGGCGACTTCGAAGGTGCGCGATTGCAGCGCGCGGTAATCGTCGACGAGACAGATTTTCGCGGTCGTGCCACCCATGTCGAACGACACGACGCTCGCTTCGCCGAGTTCCTGAGCGAGATTGCTGGCGAGTACCGCGCCGCCCGCCGGACCGGACTCGACGAGGCGAATCGGGAATTCGCACGCGGTTTGCAGCGTCGTCATCGAGCCACTCGACGTGATCATCAACAGACCGCAGTTGAAGCCGCGTTCGGCGAGCTGTTTTTCCAGCCGTTGCAAATAGCCCTGCATTTGCGGGCGCACGTAGGCGTTCGCGACGGTTGTCGAGACGCGGTCGTATTCGCGGATTTCGGGACTCACTTCACACGACAGCGAGATCGGAATTCCCGGCAGAAGGCGGGCGAGCGCGGCACCGGCTCGGCGTTCGTGATCATCGTTCGCATAGCTGTGCAGGAAGCAAACCGAGACCGCTTCGATACCGGCACCCTTCATCTGTTGCGCGACGCGTTCGAGCGCGGCTTCATCGAAGGCGACGAGTTCACTGCCGTCGGCCGCAAGCCGCCCTTCGACGCCCCAGCGATGCTCGCGCGGCACCAGCGGCTCCGGACGTACCATATAAAGGTCCGATTGCTCGAACCGATGCTCATACGCGATTTCCAGCGAATCGCGGAAGCCTTCGGTCGTCACGAGCCCGACCTTCGCGCCCTTGCGCTCGATGATCGCGTTGGTCGCGAGCGTCGTGCCGTGCACGATCGCTTCAACGTCGGCGGCTGCGATGCCGGCTCTTACCAGCGCGGTTTGCACGCCTTCGAGAAAACCCTGCTCGGGGTCGCTCGGTGTGGTCAGCACCTTCGCCGTGTGGCGTGTACCGGACACGTCCAGAACGACGTCAGTGAACGTACCACCTATGTCTACAGCCAGTCGAATCACAACGCTCTCCTTCGGTCAGGCAGTTGCACGACGTGATGCCGTGCTGTTGATCTGCTTTGTTTCGATATCCAGTCGACTGGATCGAATAGTAGGACAATCAATAAAAATTGCCACCCGGGGTAAATACTGAGTCATCGTCCTGATATTCGGAACAGAAATTTGTATAATGAACTGCATCCGGTGCGGTGGAGCCGGCAATCTGTCTCAAGGATTTTTCAATGAAACGTTTCAAGGACAAGGTCGCGCTCGTTACCGGCGCGGCTCAGGGGATCGGTCTCGCGTGCGCGGAACGGCTCGCGCAGGAAGGCGCGCTTGTCGTCGGTGCAGATCTGCAGGACTCGGTATTCGACGCGATGAAGGCGATCGGCGGTATCGGCATCAAGGCCGATATGTCCAGTCAGGACGACATCACTCGCCTGTTCGATAGCGCGCTGAAACAGGTCGGCAAGCTCGACGTGCTGGTCAACAACGCTGCGGTAACGTGCCCGGCCGATTTCCTCGACTACAAACTCGAAGACTTCGAGCGCGTTCTGCGCATCAATCTGACTTCAGCCTTCTCGGCATCACAACGCTTCTCGCGCGAACTCGTCGCTCGTAACGCACCGGGGGCGATCGTCAATATGTCGTCGATCAACGGGCAGGTCGCGCTGCCGAATCAGACCGCGTACGTGACGTCGAAGGGAGGCCTGAACCAGTTGACCAAGGTGATCGCAATTTCGCTAGCGAAGTACGGTATCCGCGCGAACGCGATCGGACCGGGCACGATCCTTACCGAAATGTCGAAGGCACGCGTGCTCGCCACCGAGGAATCGCGCCACCGCATCCTGTCGCGCACGCCGCTCGGCCGTCCGGGCGATGTGTCGGAGATCGCGTCGGTGGCGGCGTTTCTCGCCAGCGACGACGCGTCTTACATGACCGGCCAGATCGTCTATGTCGAAGGCGGCCGCCTCGCGTTGAACTACACCTGCGACGTGCCGGCAGCAGCCTGATCGGCGTCCTTCTTTGTTCTGCCGGCGCGTCGGCGCCGTTCACTCGCTACGGGAATACATGCCATGAAAATGATGCTCAAACAGGCACTCTCGATCGCTGGCACGGCGCTCACGCTCGCCGCATTCGCGCCGCCGTCCATCTATGCCGCCGGACCGAATTCGCCGACGCTTGATCGCATCAAGGCGCGCGGCAACCTGATCTGTCCAGTGCCGACTTCGCCCTATCTCGGCTTCTTCGAAGTCGGCAGCAACGGCAGCTGGCACGGCCTCGACGTCGACATCTGCAAGTCGATCGCGACCGCTATTCTCGGGCCGAATCCGAAAGTGAGCTTCTCGGCGGTGAGCTGGGCGGACCGCTTTCCGGCGCTCCAATCCGGCTCCATCGATCTGATCGCGATGTTCACCAGTTGGACACGCAGCCGCGACGCGAAGCTCGGCTTGCAGTTCAGCAATCCGTACCTGTTCGCCGGCGTGCGGCTGATGGTACCCGCGTCACTTAAGATCAAATCCGCGAAGGAACTCGACGGCGCGACGATCTGTGCGGTAGCGGGATCGACTGGCGACAAGCAGCTCGTGAACTACCTGCGCTCGCTGAACGTGAAGTACAAGATGCTGACTTTCGAGAACTTCACCGACGTCGTGTCCGCGTACAAGAACCACCGTTGCGACGCGCTGTCGGCAGCGGGTCCGGGTCTCGCGGTGCTACGCGCCGGCGAACTGAAGACGCCAGAACAGACGATCCTGCCCGATATCGTGTCGATGGAACCGACCAGCGTCGCGGTGCGGCAAGGCGACGACGCGTTCCTCGATGTGATTAACTGGACCTTCGGCGCGTTGATCGAAGCGCAGCGTCTCGGCATTACGCAGGAGAACGTCGCCGCGAAGCGCGCCGACAGGAACAGTTCGGCCGAAGTAAAGTATCTGCTCGGCGTAACCCCAGGCGTCGGCGAGGGACTCGGCTTGCCGGACGCCTGGGCGTACAACGTGATCAAACAGATGGGCAATTACAGCGAAATCTACGCGCGTAATCTCGGCGACAAGAGCCCGTACAAACTGCCACCTGGACAGAACACGCTATGGTCGCAGGGCGGGCTGCTGTTCTCGCCGACTTTCGACTGAGTGATGAACGAGCCTCATATTGCGGTGAGCAGCCGTATGGGGGATTGACTACAATTTCAACGCCGCCGCCAACGTTGGCGGCACGTTCTTTTCTGAGCCGCCACGGCGATGGAAAGATGCGGAGCCAGCGCGCTGCGTTTTGCCGGCGGCCTCGCCTCACATTACATCGGGATTTATGGACACAACGATTCTCAAGGGACTGACGGTACTGGAGCGGCTCGCCGAAAGCGAACAGCCACGCGGCGTCACCGAACTGAGCCGCCAGATCAATCTGACCAAGAGCAACGTCCAGCGCGTGCTGAGCACGCTGGTCGAACTTGGCTACGCTCAGAAAGATCCGGTCACTGGCCGCTATGGCCCCACGCTGCGGATGTGGGAGTTCGGCTACAAGACCTTGTCGCGCGATCGCGTGCGGCTCGCGGCCGCCTCACAGCTGCGCCGCCTGCACGAGCAATGTGATGAAACCGTGTTCCTGTGCATGGGCGACGGGCTCGACATCATCTACGTCGACAAGATCGAAAGCAACGACGCGAATCGCGTATTCTGCATGATCGGCATGCGCCTGCCCGCATTACGCACGGCGGCGGGCCGGGCTATCCTCGCGTTCCATAGTGAATCGATGTGGGAGCAGGCGATCGCCGAGTCGAAAAGCGTGGACCCACAGTGGATGACCGACGATGCGGCTGCGGAAATGCGTCAGCGCCTGACGCAAATTCGTGTCGATGGCTACGCGACGTCGATCGGTGAATTCCGCACCGGTACGAACAGTCTGGCTGCTCCGGTCTGGAATGCAGACGGCAAACCCATCGCCTCGGTCGTGCTCAATGGAACCAGCGATAGACTCGGAGCCGAGCGCGTCGTGTCGCTCGCCTCCGACGTCGTAGGCGCCGCCACACGTATATCGGAAACGCTCGGTTATCGCGGTCACTGACGCCAGCAGAAGCCGCGCCCAACGTCAAGGATTGCAATCGCTTGCTGCCGACGCGCCTGCACCGGTCGTCGAGCCGGCTGCCACGTCGTTTCTTTCGTTTGCCATATTCGCTCCATGTCGATAGATGAACAGGCTCCAGGTTCGTTTCGCCGTTTAACCAACATCGTGTCCCGAACCCCGAAGGACACGGCACAACCTGCCGGGAACGGCCAGACAAAGCAGCCTAGGTACACTTACATGACGTGGCCGCAACAGATTGACACCCGATAAGCGAAGCAGACTCACCCAGAAATCCTCGATGCGTGCAAAGGCATCCAGGACAGAAGACCGCCCCCGCAGCCACGAAACAGAGACCGGCAAAACCCAGCCCTCGTTCGAAGACAATACCAACGAGCGTTGTGCCCATTGCCACGGCCAGATAAGTCAGTGAACTGTCAGCGCCGTTGCCATGCCTTTCGCCGCGCCGGCCTAATCCGGAAAAATGATCATCGGTTCAGATTTTCCATTTCGGCGCGTAGTAATGATCGCCTTCGATCTGTACCGCTGCGGCGACTGATTCGATAGTCCGGAGTTCGTCCGCTTCCAGCGAAATCTCCGTAGCTGCAATGTTTTCGTCAAGACGACTGCTTCGTCGTGCCGGGAATCGGCGTCAGGACCGCCGCCAGACTCCTGACCGAGGTCGCCCACAAAGCGTTCGCTTCGGCCGCCCACTTGGCGGCCTACGCTGGTCTTGCCCCGGTCACCCGGCGCTCAGGCTCATCCATCCAGACGCGGCAACAAGGTGCTCCACCGCGCCTTGTTCCTATCCGCCTTCACGGCATTGCGGGATCCTGTCTCCCGGGCTTAGTACGCGCGCAAGATCCAGCAGGGCAAGCGCTACAACCAAGCGCTCATCGCGCTGGCACGGCGACGTTGCGACGTCCTGTTCGCCATGCTGCGCGACGGCACCATTTACCAATCCAGGTCAGCCCCTGGCGCTTGACGAAACACATAGGGGGCCCCCACACAGACGTACTTGACATCGGTCTTCCCGTTACCGAACTGACCTCTAAGTTGCTACTCCGTTAGGGGACATTGGTGCGTGGTGAGAGAAACGTCAACTTAAGCCAGTCGCCCTAAATCAAGCCGCGATGCCTGCCAACCGACCGTGGATAATCTCCGTCGCTTCGCTCACGATGCGATCAACGAGTTCCTTCACAATCGGGATATCGTGGATCAACCCGGCGACCAAGCCGCACGACCATGCGCCCGCGTCGAGCGCACCCTCCTTCATGATGCGCGGATAGACGCCAGCGACCTCTTCGACGATATCGTCGAACCGGATACCGGCGCCGAGCTTGCTTTCCTTTTCGAGGATACGATCAACCGCAGCATTGCGCAGCACGCGCTCGGTATTGCGCAACGGGCGCATGACCAGACGCGTGTCCAGTTCGGTGGCCTCGACCAGCGCCTGCTTCACGTTCTCGTGCACCGGCGCTTCGCGGGTGGCGATAAATCGCGTCCCCATGTTGATGCCGTCCGCGCCCAGTGACAGTGCCGCAACCAGCGACCGGCCATCAGCCATGCCGCCGGAAGCCACGAACGGAATCTTGAGCTCATCGGCTGCGCGTGGCAGGAGAATGAAGTTCGGAATGTCGTCCTCGCCGGGATGACCACCGCATTCAAATCCATCGACGCTGACCGCGTCGCAGCCAATCGACTCGGCCTTCAGCGCGTGACGAACCGACGTGCACTTGTGGATCACCTTGACATGCGCCTCCTTGAGCGCGGCCAGATAGGGCTGCGGGTTGTTGCCGGCAGTTTCGACGATCTTGACCCCGCCTTCGACGATGGCCCGGATATAGCCGGGATAGTCGGGCGAAGTGACCGTCGGCAGGAACGTGAGGTTCACACCGAACGGCTTGTCGGTCATCTCGCGACAACGCCGGATTTCGGCAGCGAGATCGGTCGGCGTTCGCTGTGTCAGGCCGGTAATGATGCCGAGGCCACCTGCGTTGGAGACGGCTGCCGCCAGTTCCGCATACCCGACATGGTGCATGCCGCCCTGGATGATCGGATATTCGATACCGAAGAGTTCTGTAATCCTGGTTTTCATGATGTTTGCGGATTAAGTTAGTACGAAAGCACGTTGGCATGCGGAGAACACCTCGCGACCACGCCGTGCGTCACTGGACGTTTAAATGTCGCTGGTGCGGTTCTGCCGCCCCATTGAAAATTTGGCTCGCCACATTGCGCTGGCGCTATGTGAACAAGGTCAGTTTCTCCGTTGGTCGAATTGCGGTAAATTGGCGAAACCGACATATTCAATGCGATATACGACACAGCATGCCGCGCGCCGCCATCCTTTCATATGATGATTGCTACGCTTCCAGCTTGGGCGGGTTCGCCGATATCCTTCAGGTTGCGAACTCACACTTGCGGCGACAAGGGGGCGACGGAAATGCGCAGTTCAATTGGAGGTTTGTTTCCGCGACAGGGAAGCCCATTTCGGCAAGCAACGGTCTGCAACTAAACACGGAGCCGATTCGACCGCGAGAGAAGTTCGATCTAGTTTTTGTTCCCAGTGCGTACTACGCGAGCGGCAAGGCTTTTGACCAGTTGTTGGCACGACAGTCTGCAGCATGCGACTGGCTGGTTTCGCAATGGCATGCAGGGGCCTACCTTGCGGCAAACTGCACCGGCACCTTCGTCCTCGCTCAAACGGGCCTGTTGGACAACAGACCTGCGACGACCACATGGTGGCTGGCAGACCAGTTTCGCAGTCGCTTTCCCCGCATTGACCTGCAGTTGGAACCCGTTGTTACTGAAGCAGACCGCTTGATTTGCGCCGGAGCGTCAGCGTCCTACCTGCTGCAGACAATTCATATTGTCGAGCGTTTTTCCGGAGCGGTCATCGCTGCGCAGTGCGCCAAAACGATGCTCATCGATGTCAGTCAGACGAAACAATTACCGTATCTCCCGTTGCTGGCAGACAAAGCTCACGCCGATTCGCTGGTGCACCGTGCACAGCATTGGCTGCAGAAGCACATGGCGAAGGACGTGAAAATATCAGAGATGGCGCATGATCTTGGCGTGAGCGAGCGCACGATAATCCGTCGATTTCAGTCGGCACTAAGTCAGCCGCCGTTGAGGTATTTGCAGAGCCTACGCATCGAGACTGCGCGCGGGTTGCTGGAGGCTGGAGATGTCAGCCTCGATAGGATTACGGTCCAGGTGGGATACAACGATACGAGCTCATTCTGTCGACTGTTCAAAAATATGGTCGGCCTCAGCCCTGGCGCGTACCGTGATCGTTTTCGCCCCACGTCCGAATCGCAACAATGATTTCGTCTCGTGGCGAAACAAATGGCCGCCCTTGCTCGCCGTCGACAACGCCCCCCGCCGCTTCACACTACCAGCCGACAAGAAGCAGGCCGGTCCACAGCGTCGAGCGCCCCCCGCGAATTTCGTCCGCACGGCGCGGCATGGCAGCGCGATGACAACGTCATGCCGGAATTTTCCACTTCCAAATGGGTCAGTTTTGTGGGCTAGGGTCACAATCGACCGTAACCCCGGAACGTCTTGAAGTACTCGGAATGGCCCGCCCTACACGATTCGAACGTGTGACCTACGGCTTAGAAGGCCGTTGCTCTATCCAACTGAGCTAAGGGCGGTCGAGGAAAAAAGACACGGCACACAATCCGGACCGCATTCGCCGCACAAGGCTTCTTCGAACACCACCACAACCACTACCGGTGCGAAGCCCCGAAACGAAACGGGCCCGGCATGAAGCCGAGCCCGAAATTATACCCGATCAGCGCGCCATATCACGCGCGAGCGGCGCTGCACCGTCAAACCGGCTGCGCATGCAGCATGAACCACCCGAGACAGAACACCCCGGCGATCACGCAATACACACCGAACGACGCCAGTCGCCCGCGCCCTTCGAAATAGCGCATCAGGAACCGCACGCTCAGATAAGCGGCGATCGCCGTCAGCACGCCGCCGAGCAGCGCGTCCGCGAGCTGGCCCTGCGCATGGAACAGCTTCGGCAGTTCGAGCACGCCCGCCGCGAAAATGATCGGCGTGCCGAGCAGGAACGAAAACTCCGCGGCCTTCTCGGCCGTCAGCCCCGCCGCATTGCCGGCGATCATCGTCAGCCCGCTGCGCGAGAACCCCGGAATCAGCGCGCCAACCTGCGCGAGACCCACGAAGAACGCCTGCTTGAACGTCATCTTCTCGGGCGGCTGATGCGCACGGCTGCGCTGGATGCGGTCGCCGATCCACAGCAGCACGCCGTTCACGATCAGCGCGATCGCGACGATGCGCAGGTCGTGGAACACGCGCTCGATGCGCTTCTCGAGCAGCAGACCGACGATCCCGGTCGGAATCGTGCCGATGATCAGCGCCCACATCAGGTGCCCGTCGTCATTCTTGCGACCGCCGAGCTGCGCGAAGAAACCGCTGATCAGCGCGATCCAGCGCGCACGGAAATACCACAGCAGCGCGAGCGCGGTGCCCAGGTGCAGCGCAACAAGGAACGGCAGCAACTGCGGCGCGTGCTTGTCGATGTGCATGCCGAACAGCGCCGGCACGAGCAGCGTGTGACCGAGGCTGCTGACGGGGAACAGTTCGGTGACGCCCTGCAGGACGCTCAGGAATACCAGAAACCAGAGACTCACGCGTCGGTCCTCTTAGTAGTGATCAATCGGGAAGAAAAGCGGACGACGCGGTGCGCGTCCGAAAAAATGCGCCCCGATTATGCCGAGCCGGGATTACCGCGCCAAGGCATTTGGCCGGATATTGCGGCAATGCACACAAACACTTGCAATTTGTAAGTGCGCAGAAAGCAAAAAGCCCGCCATTTGCATGGCGGGCCTTGCGAATCCGGAACAACTTGCCGTCAGCGGCCTAGCTGGTAGAAAAATAGTACCGTGCTGCCGGTGAACATGCCGAACAGTGCGATTCCCATTGCCATTGCCAGATCCATGGCCCCTCCAGAAGTGTCATGACCCGGCAACATCACCGGTTTACAGGCATTATCCAGACCGTTGGCAATCTGAAAAACTCGCGATTTCCCGAGAAGGGTTTTCCCCGACCGCCTCGCGGCCGATAATGAAGCGCGCCATTGCGCACCCCGCTCACCCGTTCATACCGATTCGCCATGCCGATCTTCCAGCAGCACGACATTCATGAACTTCACGCCGGCCCGTCGCTCGTTCGGGTCGCCCCGCAATTCGGCGGCCGCCTGCTGTCGTGGCACGTCGACGGCGAACCGGTCATCTTCTGGCCGGAAACCGCCGACTGGAGCAACCTCGCGCGCGTGCGCGGCGGCAACCCGCTGCTGTTCCCGTTCCTCGGCCGCCACCGCGTCGACGGCGAACTCGGCCGCTGGCGCGATGCCGCCGGCGTGATCCGCGACCTGCCGATGCACGGCTTCGCGCGCGACCTGCCGTTCGCGGCACACCCATCAGCCGACGGCACCGCGCTGTCGATGACGCTCGATGCGGACGAAGCGCTGCACGCAAGCTATCCGTTCGATTTTCGCTTCGAAGCGACCTACCGGCTCGCCGACGCCCATACGCTCGACGTCGCGCTCACGACGACCAACCGCGGCGACACGCCGCTGCCGTACTACGCGGGCCACCACTTCTATTTCGCGCTGCCGCACGGCGAACGCGACGAAACCACGCTCGAGTTGCCGCCGACGCACCGCCGCCTGCAGCAAGCAGACGGCTCGATCAGCCCCCCCGAGCCCGGCGCTGCCTCGTACAGCCTCGGCGATCCGGACATCCTCGATCGCTTCCATTGCCTCGACGGCGCGTCGTCCACGCCGGTACGCATCGTGATGCCGGGCCGCCGCCGCACGATCGAAATCGCGCTCGACGTGCCGGGCTCGATCCCGTGGTACGCGGTCACGAGCTGGACGGAAAAGCCGGAATCGGACTTCTACTGCGTCGAGCCGTGGCTCGGCCTGCCGGACGCGATCCACAACGGCCTCGGGCTGCGCATGCTGGCACCGGGCACGTCCGAAACGGCCGCCTTGCGCATTCGCGTGCTGCCGCTCGCCGACTGACATCGCGCGCACCTGACCGGTGCGCGACGGCGCCGCCCGCGGCCCGAAACTGCGGTGCGCGGGTCGAACCCGTTAAAATCGGACGTTTTGTGTTGCCTGCCGCGTCGCGCGCGGCAGGGTTTTTGCGAGGTTCAATGTTCGGAACAACAACGAAGCGGCTCTTCGCGGCCGCCTGCGCCGCACTGCTCGTCGCGTGCGGCTCCGCCCCCGTCGGCCCGGGGTTCTACCGCGTCGAACGCGGCGACACGCTGTACAAGATCGCGCGCGCGAACCGCACGTCGACGCAGAACATCGTGCGCTGGAACCAGATCACGAACCCGGACGCGATCGAGGTCGGCCAGGTGCTGCGCGTCGCGCCCCCGCCCGGCACGACGACCGCGTCGACCACCGGCACGGGCAGCGCGGGCCGCAACCGCCCTGCACCTTCCGCGCCGGTCGAATCGGCGGTCAAGCCGGCCACGAGCATCGCGCTGATCTGGCCGGCCGCCGGCAACGTGGTGCGCAGCTTCGACGGCTCGAACTCCAAGGGCATCGATATCGCGAATTCGGCGGGCACGCCGGTGATGGCCGCGGCACCCGGCGTGGTCGTCTACGCGGGCAACGGCTTGCGCGGCTACGGCAACCTGATCATCCTCAAGCACAACTCGGACTACCTGACGGCGTACGCGCACAACCGCGCGCTGCTCGTGAAGGAAGGCCAGTCGGTCACGCAGGGGCAGACGATCGCCGAGATGGGCAACAGCGACAGCGAACGCGTCGCGCTGCACTTCGAACTGCGTTACGGCGGCCGTTCGATCGATCCGGCACGCTACCTGCCGTCGCGCTGAACGCGCGACAGACGACATGCGGTGCCGGCTCGCATCGCGCGTCGTCGCAACAGGTCGGAAAGGTCGTGTCAGCGCCGGCGCAGACGTCCGGTCAAACGACCGGACAGCGGATCGACGCGACTGGCGAACACCACCAGCGCACCGATTCCGAACAGGCTGAACCCCGCAGCTATCAGAAGCAAATCCATGGTCACATTACTGTTTTGTCGTGATCTTATGCGTCATCGCGGAATCGTGCACTGAACCGACCTCGTCGCACGAGCCCGAGCATTCCCTATCTATCAGACGCCATTGTGGTTTCGATCGCGTGAAATGCCGATGTAACTCATCGACGCAATCCGACGATCGATGCCGAGGAGACATGTGATGCTGCCCGCCGCCGACCGCTACGAAGACCTGCTCTCCCGCTTCGCCTGGGACGTTCCGGCCCGCTACAACATCGGCGTGGACGTCTGCGACAAGTGGGCGGACGGCAGCGGACGGCTCGCGCTGATCCACGAAACGGCGCAAGGCGACGTGTCGCGCATCACGTTCGACGACCTGAGGAATGCTTCTAACCGGCTCGCGAACAGCTTCGCGCGGGCCGGCCTGCGACGCGGCGACCGGATCGGCATCTTCCTCGCGCAGGGCCCCGAGACGGCCATCGCCCATCTCGCCGCGTACAAGCTCGGCGCGATCGCGGTGCCGCTGTTCACGCTGTTCGGCGTCGACGCACTCGAATACCGGCTGGCGAACAGCGAAGCCGCCGCGCTCGTCACCGACGCGGCCGGCTACGCGAAGATCGCGCCGCTGCGCGCACACCTGCCGGCACTGCACACGTGCTACTGCATCGGCGACGATGCACCCGACACGCCGGGCGTGCTGCGCTACGACGCAGCACTCGCCGCCGAATCGCCCGATTTCGTGCCGGCGGACACCGCCGCGGACGATCCGGCGGTGATCATCTATACGTCCGGAACGACCGGCAAGCCGAAAGGCGCACTGCACGCGCATCGCGTGCTGCTGGGCCACCTGCCTGGCGTCGAGATGTCGCAGCAATGCTTCCCGCGCGACGCGCGCCTGTTCTGGACGCCCGCCGACTGGGCATGGATCGGCGGCCTGCTCGACGTGTTGCTGCCGTCGTGGCACCACGGCGTGCCCGTGCTCGCGCGCCGCTTCGAGAAATTCGACGGCGAGGCCGCGTTCGCGCTGATGGCGCGGCACGGCGTGACCCATGCTTTCCTGCCGCCCACCGCGCTGAAGCTGATGCGCGCGGTGCCGGCGCCGCGCGAGCGCTACGCGCTGTCGCTGAAATCCGTCGCGAGCGGCGGGGAATCGCTCGGCACCGAGCTGACGGCGTGGGGACGCGAGGCGCTGGGCGTCACGATCAACGAGTTCTACGGGCAGACCGAATGCAACATGGTGCTGTCGTCGTGCGCGGCGCTGTTCGACGCGCAGCCCGGCGCGATCGGCAAGGCCGTGCCCGGCCACACGGTCGCGATCGTCGACGAACACGGCACACCGCTGCCGCCAGGCGTCGAGGGGCGCATCGCGGTGCGCCGCCCCGATCCGGTGATGTTCCTCGAGTACTGGCGCAATCCGGACGCGACGCGCGACAAGTTCGCGGGCGACTACCTGCTCACGGGCGACACCGGCACGATCGACGCCGACGGGTTCATACGCTTCGTCGGCCGCGACGACGACGTGATCACGAGCGCCGGTTACCGGATCGGCCCGGGGCCGATCGAGGACTGCCTGCTCACACATCCCGCGGTGCGAATGGCGGCCGTGGTCGGCGTGCCCGATGCGACGCGCACCGAGATCGTCAAGGCGTTCGTCGTGCTGAACCCCGGCCATGCCGGCGACGATGCGCTGGTCCAGGCGCTGCAGGCACACGTGCGCACGCGCCTGGCCGCGCACGAGTACCCGCGCGCCATCGCGTTCGTCGACGGCCTGCCGATGACCGCGACCGGCAAGATCGTGCGCCGCGCGCTGCGCGATGCGTGAGCAGCCCGTGGCCGGGCGGGCATCCGTCCGCCCGGCCGGATGGTTTATAGTGGCGCCACGCAGTCTTTCCAACGAACAACCGATGTCCTCCCACCAACACGATTCCGCCGCGGGTGCGTCGCACAGCCCGCTCTACGCCAAACTCCTCGGCGAAACCGCCAAGATCGACTGGTGCGATCTCGAACGCTTCTTCGCGCAGGGCAAGCTGCTGTCGGTCGCGCGCGACCTCGATCTCGTCAGCGTCGCGGAAGCGATTGCCGGCGACGATTCGGAACAGGTCACGCGCTGGCTGTCCGCCGGCCTCGTCGCACGCATGCCGGCGGAAACCGCCGCTGACTACGCGGCGCGCAATCCGGAACTGTGGGCGGTCGTCGTGTCGCCATGGGTATGCGTGCAGGAACGCGCCTGACGCGTCCGCCATGTCCGAATCCGCATTACCGCACCGGGCCGGCGCCGGGCCGGCTGCCGGACCCGTTGCCGTCTCGCACCGTCGCGTCCTCGCGCTCGCCTTCCCGATCGTCCTTGCGAACCTGACCCAGCCGATTCTCGGCGCGGTCGACACGGCAGTAGCCGGCCATCTCGACGGCGCGCAGTATCTCGGCGGCGTCGCGCTCGGAGGGCTGTTCTTCAACTTCGTGTTCTGGGGTTTCGGCTTCCTGCGCATGGGCACGACGGGCCTCGTCGCGCAGGCGCACGGCGCCGGCGACGCCGCCGGCATCCGCCTGAACGTGCTGCGCGCGCTGATCGTCGCGTTCGCGCTCGGCGCGGCCGTGCTCGCGCTGCAAGTGCCGCTGCTGTCGTTCGCGCTGACCGCGCTGGGCGGCAGCGACGCGGTTCGCGCAACGGCCCTCGCATACGGTCACGCCCGCATCTGGAGCGCCCCGTTCGCGCTCGCGAACTACGTCGTGCTCGGCTATCTGCTGGGCGCGCAGCGCGTGCGGCTCGCGCTCGTCGCACAGGTCTTCATCAACGCGGTGAACATCGGCGCCGTGCTGCTGTACGTGTACGGCTTCGGCTGGGGTATCAGCGGAATCGGCGCGGCGACCGCCACCGCGGACGCGTGCGGCTTCGCGCTCGGCGCCTGGATGCTGTGGCGGCTGCGGCCGCGCGGGCTGGCGCCGCTCGCCGCGCGTGAACTGGTCGATCGCGCGGCACTCGAGCGACTGATCGTGCTCAATCGCGACATCTTCCTGCGCACGCTGTGCCTGCTCGGCGCGTTCGGCTGGTTTGCCCACCTCGGCGCGAAACAGGGCGACGCGACGCTCGCGGCCAACGCGCTGCTGCTGAATTTCCAGACCTTCATGGCGTACGGGCTCGACGGCTTCGCGCACGCGGCCGAAGCGCTCGTCGGCGCGGCCGCGGGTGCGCGCGATCGCGCCGCATTCCGGCAGGCCGTGCGCGTCACGCTGCTGTGGTCCGTGCTCGGCGCGCTGCTGTTCGCGCTGGTCTATTGGGCGGCCGGCGGCTGGATCGTCGCGCAGCTGACCGATCAGGCCGGGATCCGCGCGGTCGCGCTGCAGTATCTGCCGTGGGCAGCGATCTCGCCGATCGTGTCCGTGTGGGGATTCCTGCTCGACGGCGTGTTCATCGGCGCGACGCAGACACAATCGCTGATGCGCGCGATGGTCGCGTCGTTAGCGATCTTCATTGCCGCCACGCTGGCCGCCGTCGGCCCGTTCGGCAATCACGGGCTGTGGTTCGCACTGCTGCTCTTCATGGTCGCGCGCGGCGCGACGCTCGCACGCTACCTGCCCGAGCTGATACGCCGGATCGGCGCCGACGTGCCTGTTGCCCGCGCGTGACGGTCGCGCGGGCCGGCCGTTATTTCGCGGGGGCCGCCGAACCCGGCTCGCCGAGCATCGACGGCGGCGTCATGTCGGTCGGCACACCGTGATAGTCGGCCGGGTCTTGCGGCGGATGACCGCGACGGGCATCACGGGGATCGCTGCTGCAGCCGGCAAGAATAGACGCGGCCAGCACGGCCAGCATGAAACGGGTCATCGAAAGCGCTCCGGAAAACGGCGCGCCCATCGCGCGCCAGAACCGGGCCGAGTCTAGCGGAATTCCGGGTTAGAGGTCGTCCCGCACATGTTCTACTATGTACGCATGGCGCTGTGCCGTTGAAAGGAGGCTGCCATGACGTCTGAAGAAATCGCTGGCCTGATCGGCCTGTTCATCGGTCTGATGGTGCTTGTCGCCCTGTCCTACTTCGAGTCGCGCGAATACAAGCGCAGCCATAGCGGCGAAGGGATGATCCATCACTGGATGGCGGAACACCACCTGCTCGACTGGCGGCGCAAGCACTAGCAAGCCGCGCCGTCATACGGGCCGCCGCATGCGCGGCCCTGACTGCCAACGCACCCGCCCGGGTGCGCTGGCACGCGGTGTACCGTCCGAATTAACGGGGTTCGATACCGTAGCGTCGTCCGAATGGACAAACGCCGTCGCTTGGCGGATTGCCGGGCGACGGCGTACGCTTGGCGCGCGCCCATGACGGGCGCGCCGCGATCCGGAGCATGCTCAGCCCAGGAAGTGCCGGGCGTAGCGTGCGTTGATGTCCGACAAGCGGAACAGCGTGAGGAAATCCGCGCAATTGAAGTCGGGATCCCAGGCCGGTGCGCCGCAAATCTTCGCACCGAGGCGTAGATAACCCTTGATCAGCGGCGGCGGCGCGACGACCGTGCCCGTCTGCAGTTCGTCGACCGGCAGCGCCGTATGCGGGAACGCGCGGTATTCCGGCGCCGTCAGCGAACCGGCCGACAACGATTGATACAGGTTCGCCGCATAGTGGCCGCCGTCGGCCATCGACACGCTCGCGCAGCCGAGCATCGTCTCGTAGCCGTTCTGCATCATGTACGCGCCGAGGCCGCCCCACAGCGCCATGATCACGGCGCCGCTGCGGTAGTCGCTGTGCACGCACGAGCGGCCGACCTCGACCATCTTGCCGCGCAGGTGCGTGAGGCGCGACAGATCGAATTCGCCTTCCGCGTACAGACGGCCGACACGCGCGGCCTGGTGCGGCGGCAGCACGCGGTACGTGCCGACGACCTTCAGCGTATCGAGATCGCGCACCAGCAGGTGGTCGCAATAGGCGTCGAACGGATCCACGTCGAGACCGGACGGGCCGCTGACCTGCGCGCCCATCTCTTCGGCGAACACGCTGTAGCGCAGCCGCTGGGCCTCGCGCAGTTCATCTTCGGTACGCGCCCAGGCGGCGCGCAGACGGTATTCGGATGTGACGGTTTCAGCAGCGCGCGGCAAGTGACGCCGCGTCGTGTCGAGGGGAAGCGAGGCAAAAGGGAGCGTAGGCGTCGGCAGTTCTCGCATTAGGCTTTCCTGGTCGTAAGGAAGAGGACGACATGCCAGCAATGTAGTAATCGGCCGTTACCGTTCTGTGGCACGACCGTGTCCTTTCAATGACGTGTCGCCAAACTGACTTTAGCAGAAAGCTTGCAAAACCGTATGACGATTGCCTTCAGGCCTGTTACACGAGCTCCGGGGTCAACACCGCGCGCAGCACCGCCTGACGGTTGCCGTCGCGCGTGCGGCTCGCAAGCCACACGATGCCGCCCTTTTTGACGCTCCAGCTGTCGTCGCTGCCCGCGATCAGCTGCGCGGCGACGCTGCCGAGCGTCGGCTGATGGCCGACGATCACGACCGTCGGCGCAATGCCGTCCGGCCAGCCGGCCGCCGTGAGCACGTCGTCGACGCTGCCGCCCGGCGCGAGCGAATCGATCGTGCGGTACTGGTCGGTCAGCGCCTCGACCGTCTGCACCGTGCGCGCCGCCGGGCTCGCGAGAATCATGCTGCTCGATTCGAGCCGGCCGCGCAGCCATTTGGCCATGGCCAGTGCGTCCTTGCGCCCGCGGGCGGTCAACTGGCGCGCGAGGTCGCTTGCCGCGTAGTCTTCGGCTTCGGCGTGACGCCACAGGATCAGGTTCATCATGATTGCTCTCCATGCGTTGGCGACGATCCGGCCACACGCGCGTGCCCGGCGATCGCCATGCAAATTGTCGCCAATCATGGCCGGTTTGGGGTCACGCATATCTCATACGCATAACGTGATTGACTCCGTCACCGATTAGACGATATGATCTTTGGCTCGTCGGAGCGTAGCGCAGCCTGGTAGCGCATCTGATTTGGGATCAGAGGGTCGTAGGTTCGAATCCTATCGCTCCGACCAAAGGAATCAAGGGGTTACATGCCATTGGCGTGTAACCCCTTTTCCAATTTGGGGTTCATGCAACCACCATGTAACCCGATTCGCGCCGTATGTATCAATGCGCATCCATGTCGAGCGCTTATCCTCCCTCGCCACACGGTTCGTGCAGCAGTCGTTCAGCATACTTTCCGAAAGGACTGAAGTTGCTGCCGGGGTTGTCGCCGAGACCCGGAGACATAAAACGATAGGCCGCCTGCGCGAACACTACCGACACCAGGCTCCTGACCGTCTTCCCGAATGGGACATGACAAAATCACACGCTGGATCAGAGCGGGCAACGATCGAGTTCGAACGAATGAACGACGCTATGGGGAGACCTCTCCGTGCGGTCTTATATCGCGACGAGGCTATCGCAGGGACGAGCCAAGGATCGGTCGCCCACGTTACGCTCTTCACGCCCCGATGATCGGGGCGACGGCCAGCCAGCCCGGGCATGATTCTGGCCCCCGGTCGCAGCCCCGTTCCGGTTCAACGTCACCCCGAAAAACTCACCCCGCCGACAACGCATCGATCCCCCGCGCCCGCTCGATCAACTCCGGCACCGGAATCGCCCGCCGCTGCAGAATCGGCACCTGATATTTCGCCGCCGTGACTTCAGCCAGGATCGAGATCGCCATTTCGGCCGGCGTACGCGAGCCAATAAACAATCCCGTCGGCCCTTGCAGGCGTTCGACCTGCTCGCGACTCAGGTCGAACTCGAGCAGCCGCTCCTTGCGCTTGCGCGTATTGAGCCGGCTGCCGAGCGCGCCGATATAGAACGCCGGCGACTTCAGCGCCTCCATCAGCGCCATGTCGTCGAGCTTCGGATCGTGCGACAGGCCCACGATCGCCGTATGCGTATCGATCCGCAACGCAACGATCATGTCGTCGGGCATGCCGGTCAGCAGCGTCGCGTCCGGCACGCCGAACGTCGCGCGGAATTCCTCGCGCGGATCGACGACGATCACCTCGTAATCGGCGCCGACCGCGATCTGCGCGACGTATTGCGATAACTGCCCCGCGCCGATGATCACGAGCCGCCAGCGCGGGCCGTGGATCGCACGCATCGTGTCGCCGTCGAACGCAAGCGCGTCGGCACGCTGTGCGTTGGCCAGCACCGAGCGCCCGGTGCCCATGTCGAGCACGCGCGCGGTGAGCCGGCGCGCCGCGATCCGCTCGAGCAGTTCGCGCAGCACGGCCAGCTCCGGCCAAGGCTCGATCACGAGCCGCAGCGTGCCGCCGCACGGCAATCCGAAGCGCGCGGCCTCCTCGCGCGACACGCCGTACAGCACGCTCTGCGGCAACGGCGCCGCCAGGATGTCCGTGCGCACGCGCTCGATCAGATCGTCCTCGACACAGCCGCCGGACACCGAGCCGACCAGCACGCCGTCGTCGCGAATCGCGACCCACGCGCCGAGCGGACGCGGCGCGGCGCCCCAGGTCTGCACGACGGTCGCGAGCGCGACGCGGCGCCCCTCGGCCAACCACGCGATCGCCGATTTAAGGACGGACTGGTCGGTGCTGTCCATCGCGATACTCCGAAACGACGGCGGCGACGCTGCGCCGCAACGCCCTGCCGCCTCGCCGCATGCACGCCCATCCCGCCATGCCCCACGTCATCCCCGCGAACATGCCGCCGGTCATCGCGACCGGCGACCCGGCCGCCGCATGCGCCGCCACCGCAAGCAGGCTCGCGAGATGGCCGGCCGCGAGCGCACCGGCGCTCATGCCAGTCAGCATCGCAACGCAGCAGCCGGTACCGCGCAGCCATGCCGCAACGGCCGGACGCGCCGCTCCGGACACGCCGTCGTCGCGGCGCAAGCGCATCGTCGCGATGCCGCCGGCCAGCATGCCGACATGCATCGCCGGCAAGCCATTCACGTGAGACCACAGCGCAGCGCCGACGTCGCGCGTCGCGCCGCACAGCGACACGGCCAGCGGCAGCCCCATGCCGTGCGCATCCCACGCGAATCCCGCCAGCATGCCGAGCGTGCCGGCCGCCAGCGCGCGCGACGCCGCCGCACCGGACGTCGCTGCGTCGACGTATGCGAGAAAACGCCAGCCGGCCAGCGTCGCGACCGCCGCAAGCGCGATCCATCCCGCATCGGCCGCGTGCGCCGCCACCGCGAGTTGTGCGAGCGCCGGCCCGGCCACGACGATCGCCGCTTGCCACCCGCCGCGCGCACGCTGCCCGCCCGTCATCGCCGCGCTCCCGCCACGGGATCGGCATCCACCTCGGCATTCGCATCGGCCTCCACGCGCGCAACGATCCGCGCATAGTCCTCCGGCGTATCCATGTCCTGCACGAACCGGTCGTGCGCGGCGCGATACACGAATACCTCGTCCGGATGCTCGGCGATCAGCTTCCGGCAGCCCGGATTGATGTGTCCGCTGCTCACCTCGGTCGCATAGCTCGCCGCGAACAGCACCGGATTGCCGCGCTGCCCGTCGCATTCGGGCACGAGAATCGAGCCGTGCGGCATCGTGCGATACGCATCGACCAGCTCGCGATAGTCGCCGGGATCGAGCAGCACCTGATCGGCCAGGCAGATCATCACGACGCTGCACGGCGCACTCAGCGACGCGACGCCGATCGCGACGGACGTCATCTGCCCTTCCGCGTAGCGCGGATTGGGCTGAAAGCGAACCGGCAGCCCGTCGAGCGCCGCGATCACCGCGCGCCCGTTGAAGCCCGTGACGACGACGAGTTCCTGCGGGCCGGCCGCCAGCAGCGCGCACGCGGTGCGGCGCACCGCCGGCTCGCCGCCGACCGGCAGCAGCAGCTTGTGCGCGCCCTGCATCCGCGACGACGTGCCGGCCGCCAGCAGCACCGCCGAAAACGCCGGCAGCCCCGGATCCTGAACAGCGTTCATACGACCTCCCTTTGCGTCGCGCCGCGCGCGATCGCGAGATACCGCTCCGGCTCGCGATCGAACGCCTGCCGACAGCCGTCGCAGCAGAACGGGATGCGCACGCCGTCGCGCTCGAGCACGGATAGCGCGGACGCGAAATCGATCTCCATCCCGCAGACAGGATTGACGCCGCGCGTACCCTGCGCGCGCGGCGCGACCGACGCCATCGATTCGCACAGCGGCATCGCCGGCACCGCTTCGGCGATCGCCAAGCCACCCAGGCTGGCCTGCACGCCCTCGCCCGACGCCTTCGCCTCTTCCAGCGCATGCCGCAAATCGATCAGCCCCGCGACCGCGCCGAGCGCGATCTCCTGCGGCGTGCGCGCATGAATGCGCGGGCCGGCCGGCGCATGCAGCACGGCGAGCCGTTCCTCGGCGATGCCGCGCGCACGCATCGCCGCGCGCAACTGCCCGGCCTTGCGCGCGCTCGCGATCAGCAACACGCCGGCCGCCGACGTGCGCAGCGCGGCTTCGAGCGCCTCCTCGTCGCCATCGCCCTGCGTCGCGACGAGGATCAGGTGCGGATCGAGTTCGTTCAGCGCGGCCACATCGAACCCGTGCAGCACGCGCGGTGCGTCGAGCGCGGCGTAGACATCCGGCGTGCGCGCGGCCGGATACGCGCGCAATCCCATCCGCCGGGCAAGCACGAACGCCTCAAGCGCGGCCGGTGTCGCGCCGAGGATCAGCACGACGGGCGCCGGCACCGTCGGCTGGATGAACAGCTCGAGCGTGCCGTTGCTCGCGCACGGCATCGCATGCAACTCGACGCCCGGCTCGGGCTCTGCCTCCGTGTTGCTGATGCGCAGGAGCTTCGGCTGCCCGACGCGCATCGCGTCGAGCGCGGCCTGGATCACGATCCCGCGCGCGCAGCCGCCGCCGATCCAGCCGTGCAGCGTGCCGTCGCCTTCGACGAGCGCCTGCGCGCCGACCCACGTCGACGTGGGCGGCAGCGCGCGAACCACGGTCGCCACCGCGAACAGGCGGCCTGCGTCGGCGAGCCGTCGCTCGAGCTGCAGCAGCGCGTCGGCATCGAGCGTGGCGGGTTCGGCGGCATTCATGGCAGTCCTCACGCTTACTGAAGAAACGACAGGATGCGCGGCAGCACGCGCTCGAGGCTGTCGAGATCGGCCGCGCCGGCCAGCAGGTCGACGAACGGCAGCGCCGCCGTCATTCCCGCACTGCTCGGCGTGAAGCCCGGACGGTCGGCGAGCGGATTGAGCCACACGACGCAGCGGCAACGCCGCCGCAGGCCGGCCAGCGCACGCTGCAGATGTGCCGGTTCGCCCGCGTCGTAGCCGTCGCTGACGATCACGACCGCGGTGCGCGAATGCAGCAGCGCGGCCGCGTACTGCCGGTTGAACGCGTCGAGGCTGTCACCGATGCGCGTGCCGCCGGCCCAGCCGAGCGACAGCATCTGCAGACGCTCCTGCGAACGCCACGGATCGGCATCGCGCAACGCCTGTGCGATGCCGACCAGCTGCGTATGGAAAATGAAGCAATGCACGTCGGACAGCCGCGCGCTGATCACGCGCGCGACGCGCAGGAAAAAGAAGCTGTAGAGGCTCATCGACCGGCTCACGTCGAGCAGCATCACGATGCGCGGCTTCACGCGCTGCCGGCGGCGCCACGCGAGCTCGAACGGCACGCCGCCGTGCGGCACGCTGCGGCGGATCGTGCGCGCCATGTCGAGCAACCGCCCGGCGGCCGCGCGGCGCTCGCGACGGATCTGAATGCCGCGCAGCCGCATCACGAAGCGGCGGATCGCCCGGTCGATCGCGAACAGCGCATCGGCGTCGTGCAGGTGCCGGAAATCCGCGTGCCGCAGCGACGCGTCGCGGCTCGTGCCGTGCTCGGCCGCGCCACCGTCGTCGTGCGTGTCGTCGGCGCCGCTCCCCGCCAGCCCGAGCGGCATGCTGTCGTCGGCGTCGCGCGCCGTCCCGTCGCGCTCCGGCGCGATCGGGCCCGCGCCGCCCGCACGCGTCTCGACGAGCGCATCGCGGTTCGGCGCGAGGAAATACGCGTCGAACAGCGCATCGAAACGCCGCCACTCGTCGGCGCGCGAGCACAGCAGCGCGCGCAGGCTCCAGCCCAGCAACGGCCGGTCGAGCTGGCCGACGCGGTGCGCAACTTCCAGCGCGCTCGCCATGTCGGCGCCCGTCACGTGAAAGCCGTTCTCGCGCAGCCAGCCGGCAAAGCCGACGTAGCGCGCCGCCAGCGCGTCGGCCAGGTCCGGCGTCGCGGCATTGGAGGAGGCAGCGTCGGTCAGCATGATGCGGCGAGCCGTTCGATCACGGGCCGCGTCAGGCCCGCGCGATCCTCGCGCGTCTTCACGAGCGCGGCGAGCGAATCCATGATGCGTTCGATGCCGTCGGCGTCGAACGCGCTCACGCCGAGCCGCAATAGCGCAGCCGCCCAGTCGAGCGTCTCCGCGATACCGGGCTTCTTGCGCAGGTCCATCTGCCGCACGGCCTGCACGAACTCGACGATCTGCTGCGCGAGCCGCGCCGGCGTCTGCGGCGCCTGCGCGCGCACGATCGCGAGTTCCTTCTCGAAGTCGGGATAATCGACGTAGTGATACAGGCAGCGCCGCCGCAACGCGTCGGAAATCTCGCGCGTGCCGTTCGACGTCAGGATCACGACCGGCCGCTCGATCGCGTGAATGACGCCGAGTTCGGGAATCGAAATCTGGAAGTCGGACAGCAGCTCCAGCAGGTAGGCCTCGAACGCCTCGTCGGTGCGGTCGATCTCGTCGATCAGCAGCACGGCGGCGGGCGTCGTCGTGATCGCGTCGAGCAGCGGACGCTTCAGCAGATAGCGTTCGGAGAAAATATCCTGCTCCTTGTCCGGCATCGGCCGCGTGTCCTGTTCGAGCAGCTTGATCGCCAGCAACTGGCGCTGATAATTCCACTCGTACAGCGCGGCGTGCACGTCGAGCCCTTCGTAGCATTGCAGCCGGATCAGCCGCGTCCCGGACAACCGCGCAAGCGCCTTCGCCACCTCCGTCTTGCCGACGCCGGCCTCGCCTTCGAGCAGCAGCGGCCGCCGCATCCCGGTGGCAAGCAGCAGCGTCGCGGCGAGACTGCGCTCGGCGATATAGCCGTGACGCTCGAGTCGCTGCTGCAGATCGAGCACCTCGCGCATGCGCTCGGCAACCATCGCGGCCTCCCGTGGCAACGCGCCGCGCTACGCGGTCTTGCGCGAGAACAGCCCGCGCAGCCAGTCGCGCAACACGGCCCAGAGCAGCGCAAGGCCGTTCAGCTCGGCCGCGTGCGGCGCGGCGGCAGGCTCCGCAGCCGGCGTCGGCGCCTGCGACTGCGCAGTGCCCGATGAAGCGATTCCCGGCGCATCCGCCGCCTGCGCGTCGCCCGCCGCTTCCGCCGGCGCGGCATCCGCCGCCTGCCCGCTCCGCGCGACGACGAGCGCCGCGAAGTTGCCGGCAAACTGCCCGAGGATCTGATCGGCCACGGTCTGCATCATGCGCCCGCCGAACGCCGCGGCCTTGCCGTTCATCGCGACCTCGCTGCGGCCGGTCAGCTGGCAGCCCGAGTCGGCCGCCTGCACGCTCGCGACGAGATCCATCGACGCGCCCGACGTGCCCGTCGAGTCCGCGCCCTTGCCGGTCAGGTGCAGCGTGTGCTGCGCGGCGTCGAGCGACTGCACGTCGACGCTCCCCTTGAACGACATCGCGGCCGGCCCGATGCGTACCGTGACGGTGCCCTTGTAGTGTTCGGCGTCGATCCGCTCGGTGATTCTTGCGCCGGGCATGCAGCCTGCCACTGCTTCGATATCCTGAAGACACTGCCACGTCGCGTCGACGCTCGACGCGATCGGAAACACCTTTTCGATGACGACTTTCACTGTCTGCTCTCCCAGCCGCGGCACGCGGCGTCACTGCCGCGTGAGACCGAGCGCCCGGCTTTGCTGCCACACGCGATACGCGTTGTGCGGCATGTTCATGTGGGTGACGCCGAGATGCGCGAACGCGTCGACCACTGCGGCCGTGAAGCACGGGATCGAGCCGACGTGCGGCGATTCGGCCACGCCCTTCGCGCCGATCGGGTGATGCGGCGACGGCGTCACCGTGTAATCCGTATCCCAGTGCGGCGTCTCGACGGCGGTCGGCACGAAGTAGTCCATCAACGTGCCGCCGAGCAGGTTGCCGGCCTCGTCGTACGGCAGCTCCTGCCCCATCGCGACCGCGAAGCCCTCGGTCAGCCCGCCGTGGATCTGCCCTTCGATGATCATCGGGTTGATCCGCGTGCCGCAGTCGTCGAGCGCATAGAAGCGGCGCACGCGCGTCTCCCCGGTGTGACGGTTCACGTCGAGCACGCACAGGTACGCGCCGAACGGGAACGTGAAGTTCGGCGGATCGTAGTAGTCGACCGCCTCCAGCCCCATCTCCATATCTTCCGGCACGTCGTTGTACGCGGCCCAGGCAACCTGCTTCAGCGTGCGGAACTGGTCTGGCGCGCCTTTCAGCACGAATCGGTCGAGATCGAACTCGACGTCGTCGGGGCTCGCCTCGAGCAGGTGCGCAGCAATCCGCCTCGCCTTCTCGCGGATCTTGCGCGACGCGCGCGCGACCGCCGCGCCGGCCACCGGCGTCGAGCGCGAACCGTAGGTGCCGAGCCCGTAAGGCGCGGTCGACGTGTCGCCCTCCTCGACCGTGATCACCGACGCCGGAATGCCGGCCTCGGACGCGATGATCTGCGCATAGGTGGTCTGGTGGCCCTGCCCCTGCGTGATGGTGCCCATCCGCGCGATCGCCGAGCCGTCCGGGTGTACGCGGATCTCGCACGAATCGAACATCCCGACGCCGAGGATGTCGCACATCTTCGACGGCCCTGCGCCGACGATCTCGGTGAAGGTCGTGATGCCGATGCCCATCAGCCACTCCGCATCCGGGTCCGCGCGCCGCGCGGCCTGCTCGGCGCGCAGCGCCGGATAGTCGACCGCGGCCAGCACCTTTTCGAGCGCGGGCGCGTAGTTGCCCGAATCGTATTCGAGGCCGAGCGGCGTCGCATACGGGAACTGCTCCTTGCGGATGAAATTGCGCAACCGGATCTCGGCCTTGTCGATGCCGAGCTTCTGCGCGAGCACGTCGATCATCCGCTCGATCAGATAGACGGCCTCGGTCACGCGGAACGAACAGCGATACGCGACGCCGCCCGGAAACTTGTTCGTATACACGCCGTCGACCGCGACGAACGCATTCGGAATGTCGTAGGAACCCGTGCACACGTGGAACATCCCGGCCGGCCACTTGCTCGGGTCCGCGCACGCGTCGAACGCGCCGTGATCGGCCGTCACCTGCACGCGCAGCGCCTTGATGCGGCCGGTCGCGTCGGCCGCGAGCTCGCCGGTCATGTGATAGTCGCGCGCGAACGCGGTCGAGCTCAGGTTCTCCGCGCGCGATTCGATCCACTTCACGGGCCGGCCGAGCACGATCGACGCGACGATCGACGTCACGTAGCCCGGATAGACGCCGACCTTGTTGCCGAAGCCGCCGCCGATGTCCGGCGACACGATGCGGATCTTCGATTCCGGAATCGACGACAGCAGCCCGACCACCGTGCGCACCACGTGCGGCGCCTGCGACGTGATGTAGACCAGCAGATCGCCGCGCGCCTTGTCGAACGACGCGACGCAGCCGCAGGTCTCGAGCGGGCACGGATGCACGCGCGGATACCACATCTGCTGCGTGACCGTCACTTCCGCGTTGTCGAACGCGCGCGCGGTCTTGTCCTTGTCGCCGATCGTCCACGTGAAGATGTGGTTCGGATGCCGGCGCGGGCCGTGCGCGCCCGTGTCGCGATCGCGAATGTCCTCGCGGATCACCGGCGCGTCCGGATCGAGCGCATGCAGCGCATCGACGACGGGCGGCAGCTCCTCGTACTCGACATCGACCAGCTCGGCGGCGTCGGCGGCGACGTAGCGATCGTCCGCGACGACGAACGCGACCTCCTGGTTCTGGAACGACACCTTGCCGTCCGCGAGCACCGCCTGCACGTCGCCCGCGAGCGTCGGCATCCAGTGCAGCTTCAGCGGCTTCAGATCCTCGGCGGTGAGCACCGCATGCACGCCCGGATGCGCGAGCGCGCGGCTCGTGTCGATCTTCAGGATGCGCGCATGCGCGTACGGGCTGCGCACCATTGCGCCGAACAGCATGCCGGGCATCTTCACGTCGTCGACGTAGGTGCCCTTGCCCTGGATGAAGCGCGGATCCTCGCGGCGCTTGCGCGAACAGCCCATGCCCTCGAGCGCGGCGACGCGCTCGAACTGGGTTTCGACATTGCCCATGGCGGCCTCCCGTTCAGTGCGACGCCGTTTCGGCGATGAGCGGATGCGACGTTTCCACCGCCTCGCCGCGCAGCTTGCGCGCCGCGTACTGCACCGCCTTCACGATGTTCTGGTAGCCCGTGCAGCGGCACAGGTTGCCGGCCATCCAGTAGCGGATCTCTTCCTCGCTCGGGTCCGGGTTTTCCTGCAGCAGCCGGTACGCGCGCGTGAGCATGCCGGGCGTGCAGAAGCCGCACTGCAAGCCGTGCTCCTGCATGAAGCCCTCCTGCAGCGCGTGCAGCTCGCCGCCGTTCGCGAGCCCTTCCACGGTGACGAGCGTCGCGCCTTCGGCCTGCACGGTCAGCACCGTGCACGACTTGACCGACGCGCCGTTCAGGTCGACCGTGCAGGCGCCGCAGTGCGACGTCTCGCAACCGATATGCGGGCCGGTGTGCAGGCATTTCTCGCGCAGCGTGTGAATCAGCAGCTCGCGCGGCTCGACCACCACGTCCGCGCTCGCGCCGTTCAGCGTGAACGACACCATCACTTTCTTGCTCATCGCAGTCTCCTCGATGCGGGTTCGATGCGGATCAATGCGCGGCGCGGGCGAGCGCGGTCGTCAACGCGCGGCGCGTCATCTCGCCGGCCATCGCCGTCTTGTATTCGACGTCGCCGCGCAGATCCTCGACCGGATCGCACACGGCCATCGCCCGCCGCACGGCGTCGTCCAGATGCGCCGCATCGAGCGGCGCGCCGCGCAGCGCCGCTTCGGCGTCGGTCGCGCGCAGCGCCGCCTGCGCAACGTTGGTCAGTGCGATCCGCACGTCGCGCACGGTGTCGGCCTGCATCGTCAGCACGACCGCGCACGCCGCCGTCGCGAAATCGCCGGTCTTGCGCTTGAGCTTCGCATAGCAGTAGCCGGCGCCCGGCGCGGGCGTCGGGATACGGATCTCGGTCAGGATCTCGGACGGCGCCATCTGCGTCGCGTAAGTGCCGAGGAAGAAGCCGTCGGCCGGCACGACGCGCTCGCCGTGCGGGCCGACCAGCACGAACGACGCGTCGAGCGCGATCATCAGCGCCGGATGGTCGTTGCCGGGATCGGCATGCGAGATGTCGCCGCCGAGCGTGCCGCGATAGCGCACCTGCGGATCGGAGATCAGCCGCGCGCCTTCGACGAGCAGCGGGCACGCGCGCTGCAACAGCGGCGACCAGATCAGCTCGTTCTCGGTCGTCATCGCGCCGATGCGGATCTCGTCGCCGGCCTCGCGGATGCCCTTCAGCTCGGCGAGCCGCCCGAGATCGATCAGATGATCGGGCGCCGCGAAGCGCAGCTTCATCATCGGCAGCAGGCTGTGGCCGCCCGCGAGCAGCTTCGCGCCGTCGCCGTACTGATCCAGCAGCGACAGCGCTTCGGGCAGGCTCGTGGGGGCGTGATACTCGAATGGACGGGGGATCACGATCGTCGTCTCCGCGATAGGTCTGACTTCACCGGTTCAGCATTTCACAACACGGTGCAGCATTTCAACGCGAGTTCGCCAACGGTCGATTGCCTGCCTGAATTGCGGCAACGGCACGTGAACGACGGGCATGCCGCGCGACTGGCGGCGCGCCGGCCGCGTGCCGTCAGAACGTCATCCCGACGCCGATGCCGAACACCCACGGATCGAGCTTCAGCGTGCCGAGCGGCTGCCCGTCGAGCGTCGCATCGGTGCGCATGTAGATCTTCTTGATGTCCGCGTTGACGAACAGCTTCTTCGTCACCTGCACGTCGACGCCCGCCTGGAACGCGGGGCCGAAGCTGTGATTCGTGATGCCGACGTGCTGCCCGCCCGCCTGCAGCGAGCTGTTGTAGAACAGCGTGTAATTCAGACCCGCGCCGACGTAGGGCCGGATGCGGCCCTGCGGATTGAAGTGCCACTGGAGCGTGAGCGTGGGCGGCAGAATGCCGACACGGCCGAGCGTGCCGAGATTCGACGTGACCGTGTTGCGCGTCGTGCCGAGGATCAGCTCGAGGCCGAGATTCGCGGTCGCCATCCACGTGAAATCGAGTTCCGGCACGATCGAATTGTTCGCGCCGACGCCGAGCGCGGACAACGTGTTCGACGCGGACGTATCGGGCTGGATGCTCAGCAGCCGGACGCGGGCCAGGATGTCGCCCTGGTCCGCCGCGGCCGGTACAGGCGCCGCCGCGGCCAGCACCGCCGCCGCGCCGCAGGCTGCACGCAGGTTGCGCGTCATGATCGTCTCCTTTTTCTTGTTTTGCTTCGTCGTGCCGCCGGCTGCTCGCCCGGGGATACGCTGGCGCCGCGCCGGCAACGCGAAGATTCCACCGCGCGGCGCCGCAATTCAAACGCGATTTCGCGGAATGCGGGTTTGCCAGCATGAACGGCGCGGAAACTTGCGTGAATACCGGAAACGGAATACAACCTAGAAGACATTACCCGGCAGCGGCGTGCGTGCCGCACGGACAGGAGACTCCGAATGGACCCGCTGGAGCGCGCTTCGGCATCCGCTCAACCGGCCCCGGCGCCGCCCCATCACGAGACGTTCCAGCACAAGCTCGAACAGTTCAATCCCGGGATGGTCTGGCTCGATGCCGACGGACATGTCACCGCGTTCAACGACGTCGCGATGCAGATCCTCGGGCCCGCGGCCGAGCAATCGCTCGGCGTCGCGCCGGACGCGCTGCTCGGCATCGACGTGCTGCAACTGCATCCCGAGAAGAGCCGCGACAAGCTGCGGTTCCTGCTGCATTCGCAGGACGCGGGCGGCTGCCCGGTGAAGTCGCCGCCGCCGCTCGCGATGATGATCAACATTCCCGACCGGATCCTGATGATCAAGGTGTCCAAGATGTCGAACCGCAACGGCGTGTGCGGCACCTGCATGATCTTCTACGACGTCACGGACATCACGACGGAACCCGCGCAGCGTACGCCCGAAGCGCAGCGTCAGGCGCCGCGCCGCCTGTTCAAGATTCCGGTGTACCGCCGCAATCGCGTGATCCTGATCGACCTGAAGGACATCGTCCGCTTCCAGGGCGACGGACACTACACGACGATCGTCACACGGGACGACCGCTACCTGTCGAACCTGTCGCTCGCCGATCTCGAACTGCGGCTCGACAGCAGCATCTACCTGCGCGTGCATCGCAGCCATATCGTCAGCCTGCCGCATGCGGTCGAACTCGCGAAAACCGACGAAGGCGTCAGCCTCGTGATGGGCGACGAGGAGCGCACGACGGTGCCCGTCAGCCGGGCCAGGGCCGCGCAGTTGAAGGAACTGCTGGGCGTCGTTTAGAAAAAACAATCGCGCCGACGCCGCCATTCTCTTTTTCTATTTCACCGCGAACCGGATCGGCCGACGCGTGCGATGGGTTCGACGGCACGCGCTGCCGCCGTCGGGCCGACCGGCCGGCGTCCCGCCCCGCGCCCGCATACGCCCCGTGCGGGAACACGCGATAATGGCCGCGAACAACCTGCACACGCGCATGAAAAACAACGTTCTGAAGACCGCCCTCTGCGGCGCGCTACTCGCCCTCGCGGCCACCGGTGCCGTGTCGGCCCAAACCCTCGACAACGCGCTCGACTGCCATTCGGACGGCCACAAGTTCGTCGCACCGCTGCTCGAGGCCGGCGACATCCAGTCGGCGCCGATGCACGTCGAAGCGAATTCGGTGAACGCGTTCCGCACGAACCGCCCGCTGACCGCGTACGGCTTCGGCGTGTACGTCGTGCTCGGCTATCAGGCGAACGATCCGATCTTCCAGCCGGGCGACGGCACGCCGATCGGCGAGTGGGCGTACGGCGTCGTGGTACGCGGTACGAAAAGCGCGGTGGAACAGGCCGTGCGCAAGGCCGGCAGCGACGCGACCGTCAAGCAGGCGTTTCCGTTCCTGACCGCGATCGTGTGCTCGGACTGAGCGCGTCGCAACGCATGCAGGACCGTGGCAGCGCGCATCGGCGTGCGCCGCCACGACCGCCTCACCGCCCTATCACGCGCCCGTATAGACGACGCGATACGGAATACCGACCTTTTCCCATTCGGCCGCCTCCTGGCTGAGGCTGTAGTCGGTCAGCGGGTTCTGCTCGACCCATGCGCCCGGCAGCCGCACTTCATAGCCGCCCTTCTTCATCTGCGACACGGAAATGTCCGGCAGCCCGGCATCGGTCCGGCGCCGGCACAGCAGCGCCGCGAGCCGCAGGCAGAACAGCAGCGGCCATTCGACCTCGCGCGCCTGCGACAGCTTGCCGAGCTTGCCCGCATGGCCGAGCACGAGCGCGGCGAGGCGCGCCTGGTCGGTACGCGAGAAACCCGGCATGTCCGCGTTGCTCGCGATATAGGCCGAATGCTTGTGATACGCACTGTGCGAAATCGACAGGCCGATCTCGTGCAACGCGGCGGCCCAGCCGAGGAACATCCGGCCTTCCTCACGCGCTTCGTCGTCGGATTCGTCGAGCTCGTTGTAGAAACGTCCCGCAAGCGCACCGATGCGCGCGGCCTGTGCACGATCGACACCATAGCGACGCGTGAAGCCCTCGACGGTCACCGCGCGCATGTCCTCGTGCTGGGTCCGGCCGAGCAGGTCGTACAGCACGCCCAGACGCAGCGCGCCGTCGGTGGTGTCGACGTAGTCGACGCCCAGCTCCTCGAACACCGCAAGCATGATCGCGAGGCCGCCGGCGAGCACCGGCACGCGATCGGGCTTCAGCGCGATCAGCTTCAGCCGGTTCACGTTCTCGGACTTGATCAGCGCGCGCTTCAGCCGTTCGAGGCCGCCGCGCGAAATGCCGTGCGTGATGCCCGGGTCGTTGAAGCCGTTCGCCTCGACGAGTTCGGCGAGCGCGCGCGCGGTACCGGACGAACCGATCGCCTGGTCCCAGCCCGCCTTCTTGTACTCGCTGGAAATGATCTGGATCTCGCGCTTGGCCGCGAGTTCGGCCTGCCGCATCGTGTATTCGTCGACGTTGCCGGCCGGGAAGAATGCACGGCTGTGACTCACGCAGCCGATATAGAGGCTCTCCATCACGATCGGCGTGTAGTGCGAGCCGATGATGAATTCGGTCGAGCCGCCGCCGATGTCGACGACGAGCCGTTTGCCGGCACTCGCCGGCACCGAATGCGCGGCGCCCGCATAGATCAGGCGCGCCTCTTCGCGGCCCGCGATCACTTCGATCGGAAAACCGAGCGCCGCTTCGGCCTCGCCGAGAAATTCGCCCGCGTTCTTCGCGACGCGCAGCGTGTTGGTCGCCACCGCGCGCACATGATCGGGATGAAAGTCGCGCAGGCGCTCGCCGAACCGCTTGAGTGCCTCCCAGCCACGCTCCTGCGATGCGCGATCGAGCATCTTGTCGCTCGACAGGCCCGCGGCCAGTCGCACGGGCTCACGCAGTGCATCGACGGGATAGATCTGGCTGCCCGCCGGGGTCTCCTCGATGC
Source organism: Burkholderia anthina (assembly GCF_902498995.1). Taxonomy (GTDB): domain Bacteria; phylum Pseudomonadota; class Gammaproteobacteria; order Burkholderiales; family Burkholderiaceae; genus Burkholderia; species Burkholderia anthina. Next base: position 192,785 of record NZ_CABVLY010000003.1, on the reverse strand, counting down.
GCCCGACGATCAGCCGGAAGCTGTTCGAGCCGAGATCCACGGCAGCCAGCAAGTGGGGGGATGTAACCATCAGAAGGGGCTCCGTGCGCGTTCCCCCGCAGTCACCGGTCGGGCACCGCGGGGCGATCAATCAAAGGCGATATTTTAAGCGTGGAACGCTTGCCATTGCCACGCTTCACGGGCATGTACGCCTGTAGATTGTATATATTCGAAACATTTACGAGACAAAATGGTTCCAGCATAGAATTTCCCGATATAAATACGTCATTGTCATCTTCGCGTCATCGTATCGTGAGAGTTTCCGAGCGTCCTTTCGAATCATCGCCCGAATCACCCCCTACTCTGCCGATGTCCGTCCGTTATCCACTTCTCAATCGTGAACTGGGCATCCTCGGTTTCAACGAGCGTGTGCTGGCCCAGGCGGCCGACCCGCAAATTCCGTTGCTCGAGCGCTTGCGTTTCATCTGCATCACGAGCAGCAACCTCGACGAATTCTTCGAAGTCCGGATGGCCGGCCTTCAGGAACAGATCCGCGACAACCCCGGCGCGCTGACGCCCGACGGCATGTCGTTACAGCACGCTTACGACCTCGTCGTCGAGCGCGCGCAGCGGCTGGTCCACCGTCAGTACACGATGCTGCACGAAACCGTGCTGCCCGCGCTCGAACAGGAAGGCATCTACTTCCATGCGAGCGACACGTGGAACGACGCGCAGCTCGAATGGGCGCGCGCCTACTTCTTCGACGAGCTGCTGCCGGTGCTCACGCCGATCGGTCTCGATCCCGCCCACCCGTTCCCGCGCGTGCTGAACAAGAGCCTGAACTTCGTCGTCGAGCTCGAAGGCCGCGACGCGTTCGGCCGCCAGGCGGTCATGGGCATCGTGCAGGCGCCGCGCGCGCTGCCGCGCGTCGTGCGCATGCCGCAGGCGCTGTCGGGCTTCGAGCACGGCTTCGTGCTGCTCAGCTCGTTCATGCAGCGCTTTGTCGGCGAACTGTTCCCGCAACTCGTCGTGAAGAGCTGCAACCAGTTCCGCATCACGCGCAACAGCGAACTGTTCGTCGACGAGGACGAAATCACGAACCTGCGCGTCGCGCTGCAGGGCGAGCTGCCCGCGCGCCACCTCGGCAACGCCGTGCGGCTCGAAGTGTCGGCCGACACGCCGGCGCACATCGTGCGGCGCCTGCTCGAGGAAAGCCTGCTCGACGACAAGGACTGCTATCGCGTGACCGGTTCGGTGAACCTCGTGCGCCTGATGCAGATTCCCGATCTCGTCGACCGCCCCGACCTGAAGTTCGCGCCGTTCACCGCGTCGACTCCGCCCGCGATCACGAATGCGCCGACGATGTTCGACGCGATCGACAACGGCGACATCCTGCTGCATCACCCGTACGAGAGCTTCCAGCCGGTGCTCGAACTACTGCAGCAGGCCGCGAAGGATCCGAGCGTCGTCGCGATCAAGCAGACGATCTACCGCACCGGCACCGATTCGCCGCTGATGGACGCGCTGATGGAAGCCGCGCGCAACGGCAAGGAAGTGACCGTCGTCGTCGAACTGCTCGCGCGCTTCGACGAGGAAACCAACATCAACTGGGCGTCGCAGCTCGAAGCCGTCGGCGCGCATGTCGTGTACGGCGTGGTCGGCCACAAGTGCCACGCGAAGATGATGCTGATCGTGCGGCGCGTCGTGCAGGGCGGCAAGGCATCGCTGCGCCGCTACGTGCACCTCGGCACCGGCAACTATCACCCGCGCACCGCCCGCCTCTACACCGACTTCGGGCTGATGACGGCCGACCAGAAGATCTGCGAGGACGTCCACCACGTGTTCCAGCAACTGACCGGGATCGGCGGCGAGCTCACGCTGCACGATCTGTGGCAGTCGCCGTTCACGCTGCATCCGCGCATCATCGAATCGATCCGCGCGGAGATCGACAATGCGCGCGCCGGCAAGCGCGCGCGCGTGGTCGCGAAGATGAACGCGCTGCTGGAGCCGTCGGTGATCGCCGCGCTGTACGAAGCGTCGCAGGCGGGCGTCAAGGTCGACCTGATCGTGCGCGGCGTGTGCGCGCTGAAGCCGGGCGTGCCGGGTTTGTCGGAAAACATCACGGTGCGCTCGATCGTCGGCCGCTTCCTCGAACACCACCGCATCTACTATTTCCATGCGGGCGGCGCCGAGGACGTCTATCTGTCGAGCGCCGACTGGATGGATCGCAACCTGTTCCGCCGCGTCGAAGTCGCGTTCCCGATTCGCGAGCGCAAGCTGAAGCGCCGCGTGATCGCCGAAGGCCTGTCGGTCTGCCTCGGCGACAACCAGTCGGCGTGGCTGATGCACAGCGACGGCCACTACCGCCGGCGCCGCGCGGGCAAGACGATCCGCAATGCGCAGCTCGGGCTGCTCGCGAAGTTCTGCTCGTAGGAAGGCAACGCATGCGGCGCGCGCGTTTGGGTTTTGGCGCGCCGCGCAGCCAATGAAAAAGGCACAGCCCGCGGGCTGTGCCTTTTTCATTTCAGATCGTGCGCGCGGTACAAGCGCGCACGACCCGCATCAAGCCGTCACACCATCACGCTTCGAACGCGGCCGGCCGGATCGCGATGATCCGCGCGGCCGGAAAGCGTGCGGTAAACGTGCTGCCACGCCCTTCCTCGCTCTGCACGTACAGGTGCGAGTCGTGCCGCTGCAGCACGTGCTTGACGATGGCGAGGCCGAGGCCCGTGCCGCCCGTATCGCGCGAACGGCTGCGGTCGACGCGGTAGAAGCGCTCGGTGAGCCGCGGCAGGTCGGCGGCGGGAATGCCGAAGCCGCTGTCGGTGACGGAGAACACGCCCTGCGCGCCCTCGCGCCGCCACGTCACGCAGATCTTGCCGCCATCGGGCGTATAGCGGATCGCGTTGGTGACGAGATTCGCGAACGCACTGAATACTTCGGTCTGCGCGCCCGTCACGCCGAGCGTCTCGTCGATCGTGAACGCGATCTCGTGATGCCCGTTCGACAGCGTCTGCGCATCTTCCTTCAGATGGTCAAACACGGCACGCATGTCGATCGCGCGATCGGTCGGCGGCTTGCTCTCGCCCTCGAGCTTCGCGAGCACCAGCAGGTCGGTCACGATGTGCCGCATCCGCGATGCCTGCTGCTCCATCATCTCGAGATAGCGCGCGCGATCTTCCTCGTTCAGCGGCAGTTCGCGCATCGTCTCGAGAAAGCCCGACAACACGGTAAGCGGCGTCTTCAGCTCGTGCGACACGTTCGCGACGAAGTCGCGGCGCATCGCGTCGGTACGCTCGAGCTCGGTGATGTCCTGCGTGAGCAGCAGCTTGCGGTTCTCGCCGTACGGAAACACCTGCACGGCCAGCACGTTCTGCCGCGAGTCGCCCATCCCGCGCATCACGAGCGTCTCGTCGTAATGCTGCGCGTTCAGGTAGCGGACGAAATCCGGATGACGCACCAGGTTCGTGATGTGCTGGCGCAGGTCGCGCTTCGCATCGAGGCCGAAGTGCACCTCGGCGATCGCATTGCACCATTCGATCTGGTCGTGGTCGTCGAGCATCGCGACGCCGTTCGGCGACGCCTGGATCGCCTGGATGAAGCGCGAATGCTGCTGCTCGACCTGTCGCACCTGTGCGTGCCACTGCTTCGCGAGCTTGTGCAGCCGGTAGTAGATTTCGCCCCAGATGCCCGGTGCGCTCGGCACCTCGCCATAAACGGGCGCATCGAGCAAACGCCACAGGCGTTGCGTATGGAAGGTACTGAAGAAGCCCTGTGCGACCAGCATCACGACCGCGAACCCGAGGGCCGCGGTCGGGCCGGCGAACACGCCGACCAATACGCTGATCAGCACGAGCAGCACGAGCGACACCAGAAAGCGCGCCCAGATGATGTTCATGATTCAGCGCCCGAAAGAATGAACGGCACGCCGTGGCACACGGCATGTCCGGATACGTTACGCGTGCTTCGCGAGCCGGTAGCCGCTGCCGCGCACGGTCTCGATCATCGCATCGCAGCCGGCCGGTTTCAAGGCCGCGCGCAATCGTTTGATGTGGACGTCGACGGTGCGCTCTTCGACGAACACGTGATCGCCCCAGACCTGATCGAGCAATTGCGTGCGGCTGTGCACGCGCTCCGGGTGCGTCATGAAGAAATGCAGCAGGCGGAATTCGGTCGGGCCGAGATCGAGCTTGATCTCGCTGCCGTCGCCATGCGCGGCCACGCGATGCGTGGCCGGGTCGAGCCGCAGCCCGTTGATCGACACGACGTCCTCGGTCAGCTGCGGCGCACGGCGGCGCAGCACGGCCTTGATGCGCGCCATCAGTTCCTTCGGCGAGAACGGCTTGGTCACGTAGTCGTCCGCGCCGATTTCGAGGCCGAGCACCTTGTCCTGCTCGTCGCCGCGCGCGGTCAGCATGATGATCGGGATGTGCTTGGTCCGTTCGTTGTTGCGCAGGTCGCGCGCAAACGCAATACCGGACTTGCCCGGCAGCATCCAGTCGAGCAGCACGAGATCGGGCAGCACATCGCTGATCAGGTTCTGCGCCTGCTCCGCGTTGTACGCGCGGATCGGGCAGTGACCGGCATGCTGGAGATTCACCGAGATCAGTTCGGAAATCGCGGGCTCATCTTCAACGACGAGAATGTTGCTGGGCATCGGCACCTCTTTTTTCCCTGTACGTAGACGCGTTAACTGTTGGCTTCGCGGTCGAGCGTGTCGCGCGGCTGGTGCCGCACGTCGGTGCCCTTCACGATGTAGATGATGAACTCGGCGATGTTCTTCGCGTGGTCGCCGATCCGCTCGATCGCCTTCGCGATGAACAGGTATTCGAGACCGACCGAGATCGTGCGCGGATCTTCCTGCATGTACGACACGAGCTTGCGCACGAACGCACGGAATTCCTGGTCGATTTCCTTGTCGTCCTTGACGATCTGCGCGGCAGCCACCGTATCGAGGCGCGCGAACGCGTCGAGCGCGCGGCGCAGGATCGTCACGGCCATCTCGCCCGATATCTTGATCTCGGCGATGTTCACCGTGCGCGCGGCCGGTTCGTCGACCAGGCGGCGCACGCGCTTCGCGATCTTCTCGGCCTCGTCGCCGGCGCGCTCGAGGTTCGTAATCGTTTTCGAAATCGACATCAGAAGACGCAGGTCACGCGCGGCAGGCTGTCTCCGCGCGATGATGTTGCCGCACTCCTGGTCGATATCGACTTCCATCGCGTTCAGCGTTTCCTCGGCCGCGATCACGCGCTCGGCCGCGTCGCGGTCGAACTCGTTCAGCGCATGCATCGCGCCGACGATCTGCGACTCGACGAGTCCGCCCATTTCCAGCACTTGCGACGACACGGCATTGAGATCCGCGTCGAACTGGCTCGACAGATGTTTATCCGACATGGTTGTTGTTCTCCGTCATCAGCCGAAGCGGCCGGTGATGTAGTCTTCCGTTTCCTTGCGCACCGGCTTGATGAAGATCTTTTCGGTTTCGCCGAATTCGATCAGCTCGCCCAGGTACATGTAGGCCGTGAAGTCCGAGCAGCGTGCGGCCTGCTGCATGTTGTGCGTGACGATCACGACCGTGTAGTCGCTCTTCAGCTCCGCGATCAGCTCTTCGATGCGGCCCGTCGAGATCGGGTCGAGCGCCGAGCACGGCTCGTCGAGCAGCAGCACTTCCGGACGGATCGCGATGCCGCGCGCGATGCACAGACGCTGCTGCTGGCCGCCGGACAGGCCATAACCGCTCTGGTTCAGCTTGTCCTTCACTTCGTTCCACAGCGCGGCCTTCGTCAGCGCCCACTCGACGCGATCGTCCATCTCCGAGCGCGTGAGCTTTTCGAACATCTTCACACCGAACGCGATGTTGTCGTAGATCGACATCGGGAACGGGGTCGGCTTCTGGAACACCATGCCGATCCGCGCGCGCAGCAGCGAGATGTCGCGCTTGGTGGTCAGCAGGTTCTCGCCGTCCATCATGATTTCGCCTTCCGCGCGCTGCTCCGGATAAAGCGCATACATCTTGTTGAACGTGCGCAGCAGCGTCGACTTGCCGCAGCCCGACGGGCCGATGAACGCCGTCACCTTTCCTTCGGGAATGCGCAGGTTGATGTTCTTCAGCGCGTGGAACTTGTTGTAGAAGAAGTTGAGGTTGTTGACCTCGATCTTCGCGTTCAGCGGCGCCAGCGGACGGCCATGCGTCGCGTCTTGCGTGCCGGCGGGCGCTGCGGCGCGCTCGACGGGATTCAGGTGGCTTTCTGCCATATTCATCGGATTGCTCCGCCGTTACTTTTTCGAGAAGATCGAGCGCGCCAGGACGTTGAGTCCGAGCACCCCGAGCGTAATCAGGAACACGCCCGCCCACGCGAGCGACTGCCATTCCGCGAACGGGCTCATCGCGAACTTGTAGATCGTGACGGGCAGGTTGGCCATCGGCTGGCTCATGTCCCACGAGAAGAACTGGTTCGACAGTGCCGTGAACAGCAGCGGCGCCGTTTCGCCGGCGATCCGCGCGATCGCGAGCAGCACGCCCGTCACGATCCCGCCGACCGACGCGCGCAGCGTGATCTTCAGCACCATGCGCCACTTCGGCGTACCGAGCGCGACGGCCGCTTCGCGCAGCGCGTTCGGCACGAGCTTCAGCATGTTCTCGGTCGTGCGGATCACGATCGGAATCTGCAGCAGCGCGAGCGCGATGACGCCGGCCCAGCCCGAGAAGCGGCCGGACTTCGCGACCACGATCGCGTACACGAACAGGCCGATGACGATCGACGGCGCCGACAGCAGGATGTCGTTGATGAAGCGGATCGTGCTCGCCAGCAGGTTCTTCTGGCCGTACTCGGCAAGATAGACGCCCGCGAGGATGCCGATCGGCGTGCCGATCAGCGTGCCGAAACCGCACAGCAGCAAGCTGCCGACGATCGCGTTCGCGAGACCGCCGCCTTCCGTGTTCGGTGCCGGCGTCGATTCGGTGAACAGTTGCAGCGTCAGGCCGCCGATACCGAGGTGCACGGTCGTGTACAGGATCCACACGAGCCACAGCAGGCCGAAGGCCATCGCACCGAGCGACGCGGTGAGCGCGATCGCGTTGGTCACCTTGCGCTTGCGCTGCAGGCGGCTGCGCATCGCGTCGAGCACGGCGCCGTCCGGCCCCGGGAAATTCATGATGGGCTCGCTCATTTCTTGCCCTCTCCCTTCTCGAGACGAAGCAGCAGCAGTTTGGAGATGGACAGCACGATGAACGTGATCACGAACAGGATCAGGCCCAGTTCCATCAGGGCGGACGTATGCAGGCCCGGCTCCGCTTCCGCGAATTCGTTCGCGAGCGCCGACGTGATGCTGTTGCCCGATGCGAACAGCGACACGCTGTCGAGCAGGTTCGTATTGCCGATCACGAACGTCACGGCCATCGTTTCGCCGAGTGCGCGGCCGAGGCCGAGCATCACGCCGCCGATCACGCCGGTCTTCGTATAGGGCAGCACGACTTTCCACATGACTTCCCACGTCGTGCAGCCGATCCCGTATGCCGACTCCTTCAGCAGCACGGGCGTGACTTCGAACACGTCGCGCATCACCGACGCGATGTACGGGATGATCATGATCGCGAGGATCACGCCGGCCGCGAGAATGCCGATGCCGATCGGCGGGCCTGCCGTCAGCGGGCCGAGCACCCACACGTCCTTGAAGAGATGGCCGATCGGCTTCTGGAAGTATTCGGCGAAGATCGGGGCGAACACGAGCAGGCCCCACATGCCGTACACGATCGACGGAATCGCGGCGAGCAGCTCGATCGCGATGCCGAGCGGGCGGCGCAGCCACACGGGGGACAGCTCGGTGAGGAACAGCGCGACGCCGAAACTGACCGGCACCGCGATGACGAGCGCAATCAGCGACGTCACGATCGTGCCGTAGATCGGCACGAGTGCGCCATAGACATCCGAGTTCGGATCCCACTCGGATTGCCACAGGAAGCCGAGGCCGAACTTCTCGATGGTCGGCAGCGACGCAATGATCAGGGAAATGATGATCCCGCCCAGCAGCAGCAGGGTCACGATCGCGGCCAGCCGTGCGAGGCCGCCGAAGACAACGTCGCCGAGACGGCTCGGCGCGCGTTGCGACGCGGCGTCGGCGGACCGGGAAGACGTATAGGAAATTTCAGACATGGGCGCCTGTTCTGGATCGCCGGGCGCCGTGACGCCCGGCCTTACCGCACACGCTGCCCGGCCGGCACGGCCGGGCAGCGAACCGCTGTATTGCTTACTCCGCGGCAACCGGCTTGCCCGATTCGTCCGTGACCTTCACCTTCCACTGCTTGCGGATCTCGGCCGTGACGGCCGGCGGCAGCGAGATGTAGTCGAGGCTGTCAGCCGCCTTCTCGCCGTTCTTGAACGCCCAGTCGAAGAACTTCAGCGTTTCGGCGCCCTGGCCCGGCTTGTCCTGCTTCGCGTGCAGCAGCACGAACGTCGCGCCGACGACCGGCCATGCGTCCTTGCCCGGCTCGTCCGTCAGGATCTGGTAGAACGACTTCGACCAGTTCGCGCCGGCAGCCGCTGCCTTGAACGTTTCGGTCTTCGGCTCGACGACGGCACCCGACGTGTTCTTCAGCGCCGTGTACGTCATGTTGTTCTTCTTCGCGTACGCCCATTCGACGTAGCCGATCGCGCCCGGCAGGCGCTGCACGAAGGCCGCGACGCCGTCGTTGCCCTTGCCGCCCGTACCCGTCGGCCAGTTGACCGTCGTGCCTTCGCCGATCTTCGACTTCCAGTCGCCGTTGACCTTCGACAGGTAGTTCGTCCAGATGAAGCTCGTGCCCGAGCCGTCAGCACGGCGAACGACCGCGATGTCCGTATCCGGCAGCTTGACCTTCGAGTTCAGCGCGACAATCGCCGGGTCGTTCCACTTCTTGATCTTGCCGAGATAGATGTCGCCGAGCACCGGGCCCGACAGCGTCAGTTCGCCGGCCTTCACGCCCGGCACGTTGACGACCGGCACCACGCCGCCGACCACCGTCGGGAACTGGAACAGGCCTTCCTTCGCGAGCTCGTCGTCCTTCAGCGGAGCGTCCGAACCGGCAAAATCGACCGTCTTGGCGTTGATCTGCTTCAGGCCGCCCGACGAACCGATACCTTGGTAGTTCACCTTCGCGCCGCCGGACTGCTGGTAGTCAGCAGCCCATTTCGTATAGATCGGCATCGCGAACGTGCTGCCTGCGCCCGTGATGTCGGCAGCTTGCGCGGCGACTGCGAAAAGCGCGCCAGCCAGGCCGGCAATCGCGGTTTGCATCAATTTCATGAGACCTCCAGTGTGTGAGCGGATGACTACGGCACCGCGAAGGTTAGGGGCTGCTCATGACGGTAATGTGACAATCGATGAAACTGGCGTGACAGTAACATGACCAGTTGAAAGGGTGTAGCGGGCGGTGCGCACGGGGCCGTGGCGGCCCCGCGTGGCGAGGATGGCGGCAAGAATTGCCGGGACGGAAGAGGCGCCCGGACACCCGCTGACGGCGTGCGCGAACGAATCGCCAGTGTAGCGAAAACGGAGCCAAAAAGCCCGCCGCCGAAGCACCGATACGACAGGGTCGAACGGCGCATTCCATCAGACGAAATCCGCGTCGAAGACGCCCTCCGACCGGATCGCAAACCTTTGCGACCAACGAAAATGCGGCACCCGAAGGCGCCGCATGTCGACGAACCAAGGGGCGATGCGCACACGGCCGGACCGTCGCGCGCCCCCCGCTGCGGGTCAGGCCGTCGCTTCGCGCACCGCGTCGGCAATCGCCTCCGCATGGCGGGTTGCGTCGGCCGCCTGCTGCGCTTCCACCATCACGCGCAGCACGGGTTCGGTGCCCGACGCGCGGATCAGCACGCGGCCGCGGCCGGCCAGCGCGCTTTCGGCTGCGTCGATCGCCGCGCGAATCGATGCGCTGCCCTTCCAGTCGGCGCCCGACTTCATCCGGACGTTGATCAGCTTCTGCGGAAACAGCGTGACGCCGTCGAGCATCTGCGCGAGCGTGCGGCCGCTGCGCTTGAGCGCGGCCAGCACGAGCAGCGCCGACACGATGCCGTCGCCGGTCGAATGCCGGTCGAGCGACAGAATATGGCCCGAGCCTTCCGCGCCGAGCTGCCAGCCGTGCTCGCGCAGTTGCTCGAGCACGTAGCGGTCGCCGACCGCCGCGCGCACGAACTTCACGCCTTCGCGCTGCAACGCGACTTCGACCGCGAGGTTCGTCATCAGCGTGCCGACCGCGCCGTCGACCTTGCCGTCGGTCGCGATGCGGTCCTTCACGAGCACGTAGAGCAGTTCGTCGCCGTTGAACAGCCGGCCCGTCGAATCGACGACCTGCAGGCGGTCCGCATCGCCGTCGAGCGCGATGCCGAGGTCCGCGTGGTTCGCACGCACCGCGCGCACCAGCGCGTCGGGCGCCGTCGCGCCGACACCGTCGTTGATGTTGAAGCCGTTCGGCGCGACGCCGATCGGGATCACGTCCGCGCCGAGCTCGTGGAACACGTGCGGCGCGATCTGGTAGGCAGCGCCGTGCGCGCAGTCGATCACGAGCTTCAGCCCGCGCAGGTCGAACGCGGCCGGGAACGTGCTCTTGCAGAACTCGATATAGCGGCCGGCCGCGTCGTCGAGACGGCGTGCCTTGCCCAACCCGTCCGATGCCGCGCATTCGAGCGGCTTGTCGAGCCACGCTTCGATCGCGGCTTCGGTGTCGTCGGGCAGCTTGTTGCCGTCCGCGGAAAAGAACTTGATGCCGTTGTCGTGATACGGGTTGTGCGACGCGCTGATCACGACGCCGGCCGACAGGCGCAGCGCGCGCGTCAGGTACGCGACGCCCGGCGTCGGCATCGGGCCGGCCAGCATCACGTCGACGCCGGCGGCCGAAAAGCCGGCCTCGAGCGCGGCCTCGAGCATGTAGCCCGACACGCGCGTGTCCTTGCCGATCAGCACCGTCGGGCGCGCACCCGCCGCGACGTCGGCCGAGCCGGCCAGAACCTTGCCGGCCGCATAACCGAGGCGCAACACGAAATCGGGCGTGATGGGCGCCTCGCCCACCGTGCCGCGAATGCCGTCCGTGCCGAAATATCGACGTCCCATGGCGAACCTTCCTCCTTCGTCTTTCTGACTTTTATCGTTGCCGCGCGGCTTCGCGCACGGCGTTCCAGACCTTCAACGCATCGACCGTCGCCGCGACGTCGTGCACGCGCACGATCGCGGCGCCCCGCCCGACCGCGCACAATGCGGCCGCCACACTCGCCGCGACGCGCTCCATCGGCGGCTTGCCGCCGATCACCGCGCCGAGCATCGACTTGCGCGACATGCCCGCGAGAATCGGATAAGCGCGCCCGTCGGGCCGCGCGGGCGCCGTGTCCGGCAATGCGGCCAGCAGCGCGTAGTTGTCGTCGACCACGGCCTTGCCGAATCCGAAGCCGGGATCGACGCAGATCCGCTCCGGCGCGACGCCCGCGTCGCGCAGCGCCTGCGCACGTTCGGCGAGAAAGTCGCGCACGTCGGTCACGACGTCGCCGTAGTCGGGCTCGCCGACCTGCATCGTCTGCGGCTCGCCGAGCATGTGCATCGCGCACAGCCCGCTGTTGCCTTCGCGCACCGCGTCGATCGCGCCCGGCTGGCGGAACCCCCAGATGTCGTTGATCAGGTCCGCGCCGGCGGCGAGCGCCGCGCGCATCACGGCCGGCTTGTAGGTGTCGATCGACAGCGGCACGTTCAACGGCCGCAGCGCTTCGACCAGCGGGATCACGCGCGCGAGCTCCTCGTCGAGCGGCACCGGCGGCGCGCCGGGCCGCGTCGATTCGCCGCCGATATCGATCAGGTCGACCCCTTCGGCAATCATCCGCTCGGCCTGGCACAGCGCGTCGTCGCGGGCAAGAAAGCGGCCGCCGTCGGAAAACGAATCGGGAGTCGCATTGAGGATGCCCATCACGAGCGGGCGTTCGAACGTCAACGAGAAGCGGCCGCACTGGAGCGGTGCGGGGATGCAGGCAGAAACAGCGGGATCGGACACGGGCGGGAGGCGTTGATGAATGCAAAACGGGCCGGTGTGAAGCCACACCAGCCCGTGAACGGTGCTACAGCGGCGGTCAGGCCGGTGAAGCAGGCGCCGGCGCGTTGCCGGGCTTCACTTCGGCGGCCGTGCCGCCGCCCGGCGAGTCGCCGCCGATAGCGGGCGAGCTCTTCGGCGAGCGCGGCGGGCGCCCTTCCATGATGTCGTTGATCTGATCGGCGTCGATCGTTTCCCACTCCATCAGCGCGGCCGTCATCGCCTCGACCTTGTCGCGGTTCTCTTCGAGCAGACGGCGTGCAAGGCCGTACTGCTCGTCGAGCACGCGGCGGATTTCGCCGTCGACCTTCTGCTGCGTCGCTTCCGAGATCGTGCGCGTGAAGCCGCGGCCGAACGGGCCGTTGTCGCTCTCGTCGTCGACGTAGACCATCGGCCCGAGCGCGTCGGTCATGCCGAAACGGGCCACCATCGCACGCGCCGTCTGCGTCGCCTTGTTGAAGTCGTCCGATGCGCCGGTGCTGATCAGGTTCAGGAACAACTCCTCGGCCACGCGGCCACCGAACAGGATCGCCAGGCGATCGAGCAGGTAGTCCTTCGAGTACGTTTCGTTGTCGTGCTCCGGCAGCTGCCACGTGACACCGAGCGCGCGACCGCGCGGGATGATCGTGACCTTGTGCACCGGGTCGGCCTTCGGCAGCAGCTTCGCGATCACCGCGTGGCCCGACTCGTGGTAAGCCGTCGCGCGCTTCGCTTCTTCGCGAATCACGGCCGACTTGCGCTCCGGACCCATGAAGATCTTGTCCTTCGCGTCCTCGAAATCCTGCATCTCGACGATGCGCTTGCCGCGACGGGCGGCGAACAGCGCCGCTTCGTTCACGAGGTTCGCGAGATCGGCGCCCGAGAAGCCCGGCGTGCCGCGTGCGATGACCGCTGCGTCGACGTCGTTCGCGATCGGCACCTTGCGCAGGTGCACGCGCATGATCTGCTCGCGGCCGCGGATGTCCGGCAGGCCGACATAGACCTGGCGGTCGAAACGGCCCGGACGCAGCAGCGCCTTGTCGAGCACGTCGGAACGGTTGGTCGCGGCGATCACGATCACGCCCGAGTTCGCTTCGAAGCCGTCCATCTCGACCAGCATCTGGTTCAGCGTCTGCTCGCGTTCGTCGTTGCCGCCGCCCATGCCGGCGCCGCGATGGCGACCGACCGCGTCGATTTCGTCGATGAACACGATACACGGCGCGTGCTTCTTCGCCTGTTCGAACATGTCGCGCACACGGGCCGCGCCGACGCCGACGAACATTTCGACGAAGTCGGAACCCGAGATGCTGAAGAACGGCACCTTCGCTTCACCGGCGATCGCGCGGGCAAGCAGCGTCTTGCCGGTACCCGGAGGGCCGACGAGCAGCACGCCGCGCGGAATCCGGCCGCCCAGCTTCTGGAATTTCTGCGGATCGCGCAGGAAGTCGACAAGCTCGGACACTTCTTCCTTCGCTTCGTCGCAGCCCGCGACGTCGGAGAAGTTCACCGCGTTGTTGTTCTCGTCGATCAGCCGCGCGCGCGATTTCCCGAACGAGAATGCACCGCCTTTGCCGCCCCCCTGCATCTGCCTCATCATGTAGAACCAGAACACGATGATCAGGATCGTCGGCCCAAGGTAGTACAGCGCGGACATCAGTGCATTCGGCTCGTCGTCGGCCTTGCCGCTGACCTGCACGCCGTACTTCATCAGATCGCCGACCATCCAGATGTCGCCGGGCGACACGATCTGGTATTTCTGGCCATCAGCCGGAGTGACGGTGAGGTTGCGCCCCTGCACGACGACATTCTTGACCTTGCCGTTCTTGGCGTCGTCCATGAACTGCGAATAGGACACACCTTCCTGGACGCGGGGCTTGTCGAACTGCTTGAACACCGTAAACAGCACCAGTGCGATCACCAGCCACACTGCTGCCTTCGAAAACATATTGTTGTTCAAAGCACCACTCCTTCACTCGTAGACGAGCGCCTACATTTTCCTTGCAGCGCTCCTCGGTCATTCTAATCCAGTCCGACCACCCTCGCCATAAGCATTGACAACCGCCGCGATAGCGATTCGCTTGTCAGGCAAGGGCCGGAGCCCGTTTGCGGCACCCCGCTCCGCCTTACCGCGGATGCTTCAGTTGCCGACCCAAAATGAACGTTTCGGACGATTTGTCGCGTGACGCCTTCGGCTTGCGCGGCGCGACGACCTTAAACTGCTGTTTGAACTTTTCAACGATCTGGCTGTAGCCGCTGCCGTGGAAACACTTCACCAGCAGCGCCCCGTCCGGCTTCAGGTGGTTCTGCGCGAATTCGAGCGCCAGATCGCACAGATGCTCGATGCGCGCCGCGTCCGCCGAAGCCACGCCGGAGAGGTTGGGGGCCATGTCGGAAATAACAAGGTCCACCGAGCGGCCTTCGAGCACTTCTTCGAGTTGGTGAAGGACGGCGTCCTCGCGGAAGTCGCCCTGCAGGAAGTGGACGTCGGCGATCGGCTCCATCGGCAGGATGTCGAGCGCGACGATCGTGCCGTCGATGCCGCCTTCGCGCTCCGCGTCGCGCTTCTTGCCCTGCGCGAGCTTGTTGCGGGCATACTGGCTCCAGCTGCCCGGCGTCGCGCCGAGGTCGACGATCACCTGGCCCGGACGGATCAGCTTGTCCTGTTCGTCGATTTCCTTCAGCTTGTACGCGGCACGCGCGCGATAGCCCTCCCGCTGCGCCATTTTGACGTACGGGTCGTTGATGTGGTCGTGCAGCCAGTGCTGGTTAAAGCGGTTTTTTGCCATTCGAGAGAGAGATTGCTGCTATTTGCTTCGTGAAGCCGTGCTTTTGGCGGATAATACGCGTCTTCTTCGCGCGGCTGCGGCCCTTTCAGGGCCCAAGCCGCGATTTTACGTGGTTTCGGCGCGCGGCTGACGCGGTAACTGTCCGCGATTCGCATCCGGCGCAGCGCGCCCTTATTTAGATTTCGATATTTCCATGCCCGCCCTTTCGCTTTCCCCCGCCGAGCGCTCCGCGCTGCGCTCCCAGGCCCATGCGCTCAAGCCCGTCGTGCTGATCGGCGCCGAAGGGCTCACCGACGCCGTGCTGAAGGAAATCAAGGTGCACCTCGCCGCGCACCAGTTGATCAAGATCCGCGTGTTCGGCGACGAACGCGACGAGCGCGTCGCCATTTACGACGAGATCTGCGATCGCCTGAGCGCGGCGCCGATCCAGCACATCGGCAAGCTGCTGGTGATCTGGAAGCCCGAAGCCGATGTTGCGGCCCCGACCCGCGGTCGCCGTGCCGGCGCGCTGCCGAGCGCGGCCGAAGCCGTCGACGACAAGAAGGGCCGTGCACCGCGCACCGTCAAGGTCATCAAGGTGTCGCCGAACGCGAGCCCCGTGCGCCGTCCGAAGCCGACGAAGGTCGTCGTGCGCGGCAACGAGCGCGTGACGGCAGGCGGTACGGTGAAGCGAGCGAAAAAGCGTCAGGCCAGTACGAAGCGGCCGCACCAGGGCAAGTAATCCTGCGCGCGGCACGGGGTTCCCCGTGCCGCACTGCCCCCGCGACGCTCAGGCGTCGCGTGCGGGCAAACGCCAGATCAGCATCAGACCCAGCACGCTTTCGACCAGATAGAACAGGCTCGAGACGCCGTGCAGCATCCCGAAGCGGCTCGCATACGGCGAGTTCGCAATATCGGTGCCCGCATCCATCGCGGCCACCCGCAGCGCGTTCATGAACGGCTGCAGCGCGAAATACCCGACCAGCACGCACACGACCATCGCGGCGATGATCCAGCGCACGCGACGATAATCGCCGCTGCCGCGCCGCACCTGTTGATTCGACAATGCGAGCAGCAGCACGCCGCATACGACACCGAGGATCGCCTCGATGCGAAACAGCTGGGCGGCGACCGTACCGGCCGTCATCCGCTCCAGCGTCTTGAACAGCACGGGCGCGACCGCATACCCGATCGTCAGCAGGCTGCCGACCCACACGGTCGACAGCAGACGGAACACGCGATGCGGCATCACGTCGCCCCGCTTCAGACGTAGCTGACCGAGATGATTTCGTACTCGCGCACGCCGCTCGGTGCCTGCACCGCCGCGACGTCGCCTTCGCTCTTGCCGATCAGTGCACGCGCGATCGGCGAGCTGACCGAGATCAGGCCGTGATCGATATCGGCTTCGTCGTCGCCGACGATCTGGTACTTCACGGTGTCGCCCGACTCGAGATCCTCGAGTTCGACCGTCGCGGCAAACACCACGCGGCCATCGGCGTCGAGCACGGTGGGATCGATGATTTGCGCGGCGGACAGTTTCGATTCGAGTTCCGCGATACGGCCCTCGATGAAACCCTGCTTTTCTTTCGCAGCGTCGTATTCGGCGTTTTCGGACAGATCGCCCTGTGCGCGGGCCTCCGCGATCGCGTTGATCACGGCCGGCCGCTCGACGGACTTGAGGCGCTGCAATTCATCGCGCAGTTGCCCTGCGCCACGCTTTGTCAACGGAATGGTGCTCATAAACGGCTCAATCGCTAAAAACGGCTATAAAAAAAATCACCGCGATTAAGCGCGTTTCCGATGAACCGGAAACACCGCCTAATCGCGGCACGTGTTGCTTACGACAGGTAACTGACTGCTTAGTTTAGGCGAGCGTGAAGACCTTGTAAATCATAGACTTCCAGATCCTTCAGGTAGCGCAAGCCTTCCACGGCCGCACGCGCGCCCGACATCGTCGTGTAGTACGTGACCTTGTGCGCCTGCGCGCTCATGCGGATCGAACGCGAATCGGCGATCGCCTGGCGCGTCTCGTCGACCGTCGTGAATACGAGCGCGATCTCGCCGTTCTTGATCATGTCGACGATATGCGGACGGCCGTCCTTCACCTTGTTGACGACCTTCACCGGCACGCCGGCCGCTTCGATCGCGGCAGCCGTACCCTTGGTCGCGACGATCGGGTAGCCGAGGTCGTGCAGCATGCGCGCGACTTCGACGGCCTTCGGTTTATCCGCATCCATCACGGTCAGCAGCACCGTGCCCGACTCCGGCAGGCGCGAACCGGCCGCGAGCTGCGACTTGAACAGCGCTTCGCCGAACGTCTGGCCGACGCCCATCACCTCGCCGGTCGAACGCATTTCAGGCCCGAGGACCGGATCGACGGACGGGAACTTGACGAACGGGAACACCGCTTCCTTCACGCTGAAGTACGGCGGCTCGACTTCCTTCGTCACGCCCTGCTGCGCGAGCTTCTGGCCGACCATCGCACGCGCCGCGATCTTCGCGAGCGGCAGGCTGGTCGCCTTCGACACGTACGGCACCGTGCGCGATGCACGCGGGTTCACTTCCAGCACGTAGATCACGTCCTGCTTCGAACCGTCCGCCTGCGGCACCTGCTGGATCGCGAACTGCACGTTCATCAGGCCGACCACGTTCAACGCCTTCGCCATCGCGCCGGTCTGGCGCTTCAGCTCGGCCACGGTTTCCTTCGACAGCGAGTACGGCGGCAGCGAGCATGCCGAATCGCCCGAGTGGACACCCGCCTGCTCGATGTGCTCCATCACGCCGCCGATGAACACGGCCTCGCCGTCGCAGATGCAGTCGACGTCGCATTCGATCGCATCGTTCAGGAAGCGGTCGAGCAGCACCGGCGAATCGTTCGACACTTTCACGGCCTCGCGCATGTAGCGCTCGAGGTCGCGCGGCTCGTGGACGATTTCCATCGCGCGGCCGCCCAGCACGTACGACGGGCGCACGACGAGCGGGTAGCCGATTTCGGCCGCCAGCGCGAGCGCCTCTTCTTCGGCGCGCGCGGTGCGGTTCGGCGGCTGGCGCAGGCCGAGGTCCTGCAGCAGCTTCTGGAAGCGTTCGCGGTCTTCGGCCGCGTCGATCATGTCCGGCGACGTGCCGACGATCGGCACGCCGTGCGCCTCGAGGTCGAGCGCGAGCTTCAGCGGCGTCTGGCCGCCGTACTGGACGATCACGCCGACCGGCTTTTCCTTGTCGACGATTTCGAGCACGTCCTCGAGCGTCAGCGGCTCGAAATACAGGCGGTCGGACGTGTCATAGTCGGTCGACACCGTTTCCGGGTTGCAGTTGACCATGATCGTTTCGTAACCGTCCTCGCGCATCGCGAGGGCCGCGTGCACGCAGCAGTAGTCGAACTCGATGCCCTGGCCGATCCGGTTCGGGCCGCCGCCCAGCACCATGATCTTCTTGTTGGTGGTCGGCTGCGCCTCGCACTCTTCCTCGTAGGTCGAGTACATGTAGGCCGTCTTGGTCGCGAACTCGGCCGCGCATGTGTCGACGCGCTTGTAGACCGGGCGCACGTTCAGTTCGACACGACGCTTGCGGACGTCTTCCGGCGACGCGCCGAGCAGCTTCGCGAGGCGGCGGTCGGAGAAGCCGCTCTGCTTCAGGTAGCGCAGTTCGTCGAACGTCAGCGACGCGAGCGTGCGGCCCGCGAGCGCCTTTTCCTTCAGGATGATCTGCTCGATCTGCGCGAGGAACCACGGATCGATCGCGGTTTCCGCGAAGATCTCTTCGGCCGTCATGCCGATGCGGAAGGCATCGCCGACGTACCAGATGCGGTCCGGGCCCGGCTCGTGGATCTCGATCGCGATCTCGTCGCGGTCGGTCGACTTCTCGTCGAGACCGTCGACGCCGACTTCGAGGCCGCGCAGCGCCTTCTGGAACGACTCCTGGAACGTGCGGCCGATCGCCATCACTTCACCGACCGACTTCATCTGTGTGGTCAGGCGCGAATCGGCTTCGCGGAACTTCTCGAACGCGAAACGCGGGATCTTCGTGACGACGTAGTCGATCGTCGGCTCGAACGATGCCGGCGTCTGGCCGCCGGTAATTTCGTTCTTCAGCTCGTCGAGCGTGTAGCCGACCGCCAGCTTCGCCGCGACCTTCGCGATCGGGAAACCGGTCGCCTTCGATGCGAGCGCCGACGAACGCGACACGCGCGGGTTCATTTCGATGACGACCATGCGGCCGTCCTTCGGGTTGATCGAGAACTGCACGTTCGAGCCGCCCGTGTCGACGCCGATCTCGCGCAGCACCGCGAGCGATGCGTTACGCAGGATCTGGTATTCCTTGTCGGTGAGCGTCTGCGCCGGCGCGACCGTGATCGAATCGCCGGTGTGCACGCCCATCGGGTCGAGGTTTTCGATCGAGCACACGATGATGCAGTTGTCGGCGCGGTCGCGCACGACTTCCATCTCGTATTCCTTCCAGCCGAGCAGCGATTCCTCGATCAGCAGTTCGCGCGTCGGCGACAGGTCGAGGCCGCGCCTGCAGATCTCTTCGAACTCTTCGCGGTTGTACGCGATGCCGCCGCCCGAGCCGCCGAGCGTGAACGACGGACGGATCACGACCGGATAGCCGCTGCCGCCGGTGAGCGCCATGATCTCGGCGTGCACCTGGGTCGCTTCTTCCATCGAGTGCGCGACGCCCGACTTCGCGGAACCGAGACCGATCTTGGTCATCGCGTCCTTGAACTTCTGGCGGTCTTCCGCCTTGTCGATCGCTTCCGGCGACGCGCCGATCAGTTCGACGCCGAACTTCTCGAGCACGCCGTGGTGGTGCAGGTCGAGCGCGCAGTTCAGCGCGGTCTGGCCGCCCATCGTCGGCAGGATCGCGTCCGGGCGCTCCTTCTCGATGATGCGCGCGACGACTTCCCACGTGATCGGCTCGATGTACGTGACGTCGGCCGTGTTCGGGTCGGTCATGATCGTCGCCGGGTTGCTGTTCACGAGGACGACCTTGTAGCCCTCTTCACGCAGCGCCTTGCAAGCCTGCGCGCCCGAATAGTCGAACTCGCAAGCCTGGCCGATGATGATCGGGCCGGCGCCGATGATGAGGATGCTTTTGATGTCTGTGCGTTTTGGCATGGCTTGTGAATTCAGTAAGTAATCTTTGTCGTGGCGTTGTCGCGGATCGGCGGCGGCGCTCAGCTCATGGTGGCGAGCGCCAGCTTCACCGAGAAACCGATGAACAGGCCGCCCACGCTGCTCGCCGCACCCGCCGCGAGCTTGCGGCGGCGGCGGAAATGCTCGGCGAGCCGTGCTCCCGCGAAGATCAGCGTGCTCAGGTACAGGAAGCTCGCGCATTGCGCGATCGCCCCGAGCACGACGAACGACAGCGCGGGGTGCGGGAATGCCGGGTCGACGAACTGGATGAAGAACGAAATGAAGAACAGGATCGCCTTCGGATTCAGGAGGCTCACGACGAGCGCCTTGCGAAACGGCCGCTCGCCGTCGACCGCGCGCGGCGCGTCGGCCGGCTTGCCGGCCGGCGTGCGCAGCTTGTGCCACGCGCTGCGCAGCATCCCGGTGCCGATGTACAGCAGGTACGCGGCGCCGCCGTACTTGACGACGGAGAACAGCAGCGGATTGGCCTTCAGCAGCGACGCGACGCCCGCGGCGGACAGCACCATCAGCACCGTGTCGCCGAGGAACACGCCGCAGGCCGCGCGATAGCCGGTCTTCACGCCGCGCTGCGCCGCGAGCGACAGCACGTACATCGAGTTCGGCCCCGGCAGCAGGATGATGAAGATCACGCCGAACACGTAGGTCCAGATATCCGTGATGCCGAGTGCGTGGCCGAACATGATGCGAATCTCCCGTTCTTCGGTTGCTTCAGTTGCGTCAGGCGTTGCGCTGCTTCGCCGCGTCCATCAGTGCGGTGAAACGGTCGAACAGATAGCCGATGTCGTGCGGGCCGGGCGACGCTTCCGGGTGGCCCTGGAAGCAGAATGCCGGCTTGTCGGTCAGCTCGAAGCCCTGCAGCGTGCCGTCGAACAGCGACACGTGCGTCACGCGCGCGTTGGCCGGCAGCGAATCCGCGTCGACCGCGAAGCCGTGGTTCTGCGACGTGATCACCACGCGACCGTCGCCGAGATCCTTCACCGGGTGGTTCGCGCCGTGGTGGCCCGTCTTCATCTTCAGCGTCTTCGCGCCGACCGCGAGGCCCATGATCTGATGGCCGAGGCAGATGCCGAAGGTCGGCACGCCGCGCGCGATGAATTCCTTCGTCGCCGCGATCGCGTAGTCGCACGGCTCCGGGTCGCCCGGGCCGTTCGACAGGAAGATGCCGTCCGGATTCAGCGCGAGCGCGTCGGCGGCGCTCGCCTCGGCCGGCAGCACCGTCACGTGGCAGCCGCGCTCCGCGAGCATGCGCAGGATGTTGTACTTGACGCCGAAGTCGTACGCGACGACGCGGTACTTCGGCGCTTCCTGCATCCCGTAGCCGCTGCCGAGGCGCCATTCGGTCTGCTTCCACTCGAACGACTTCGTGGTCGACACGACCTTCGCGAGATCCATGCCCGCGAGGCCCGCGAACGAGCGCGCGAGCTCGATCGCCTTCGCCTCGTCGTCCGAGCCGGCCAGAATGCAGCCGCTCTGCGCGCCCTTGTCGCGCAGGATACGGGTCAGCTTGCGGGTGTCGATGCCGGCGATGGCGACGACGCCTTCGTCGCGCAGGTAGTCGCCGAGCGTGCGGTCCATGCGGAAGTTCGATGCGAGCGTGGGCAGATCACGGATGATCAGGCCGGCGGCATGGACTTTCGTGGCTTCGACGTCTTCGGCGTTGACGCCATAGTTGCCGATATGCGGGTAGGTGAGCGTGACGATCTGACGCGCGTAGCTCGGATCAGTCAGGATTTCCTGATAGCCGGTAATCGCGGTGTTGAACACGACTTCACCGATCGTGTGGCCTTCGGCCCCGATCGAATAACCACGAAAGACCGTGCCGTCGGCGAGTGCAAGCAAGGCGGGAGAAAAAGACGGCAACACGGGAGGCTCCTTGGGGAACACCCTGCTGCCGACCTGTTTATCCTGCCGCGCGAGCGCCGCGCAGCGTAGGCGCGCGGAATCGCTAGCTGGACGCGACCTGCGTTGTCGAGACGCGAACCCGGCGCGTGGCGCACGAGGCTTCGCGGCATCGCCCGACAGGCGGCGTGCGGCGGATGAACGGGATGAGTGAGGTAGGCGCTAGGGTGCGAGGTTGATCAGCACAAACTTTCAAATTATAGCCCGAAAATGGCCTTATCTTCAATCGATATGGCCGTCCGATCATGCAGGCGGTGCGCGCGACGCCGTGGCAATCGCGCGCGGCGCGCGTTGCTACGGCCCCGTTTTCCCGGCCGCCCTACCCGTCAGCGTACCGCCGGATCGGCGTGCCTGCCAGTGCGGCGCGCGGGCCACACATACCAGACGGCGCTCGCCAGCTGCAGCGCGAGCAGCATGCTCCACGCGGTGACGTGCGCCGCGGCCGGGTAATGGCCGTCGACGGCCGGCCAGTGCGACAGCACCGCGCCGATGCCGATCTGGAACGCAAAGATCAGCACGAAGATCACGAGCGTGAGCGTCGTGTTCGCGCGCCCGATCAGTTGCGCCGGGAAATGACCGGCCAGCACCGCATAGGTCAGGATCCCGACGCCGCCGAACATCCCGTAGGCTGCCCACAGCACGGCCGGCGGCAGCGGCACGCGCGCGATGATCGCGATCTGCGTGACGACGAACAGCGCCATGCCGGCACCGCAAAATGCCTGGACCGACACCCCGCGCCGCTCGAGCATGCGCGCGGCGGCGCCGAAGCCGACGCAGCCGGCCATCATCGCGAAGCCGAGCACCGACACGAGCCGTGCGGCGCGCGGCGCGTCGAACCCCGCGACATCGCGCAGATACGGCCCGACCCACAGCGACTGCATCGCGTAGAACACGCCCTGCGTGACGATCGAGAACGACGAGATCTTCCAGAATGCGCCGCTGCTCAGGATGTGCCACGTACCCTTGAACTGGCTGACGAGTCCGCCCTGGTGGCGCGGCCGCTCGGCTTCCGGCGCCCCCAGACCGATCGCGGCCGCGACGGCGATCGTCAGCACGGCCAGTCCGCCGCAGATCACGCGCCAGCTCGTCAAGCCGAGCAGCCAGGTGAGCGGCGTACCGACCGCGACGCCGCCCAGGCCGCCCACGGCCATCACGAGACCGTTGACGAGCGGCAGCCGGCCGACCGGGAAATGCTGCGCGAGCGCCTTGAACGCCGCGCCGAGGCACACCGAGACGCCGACACCGATCAGGAGCCGGCCGATCATCATCGTGCCGAGATCGTGCGCGACGCCGAAGACCGCGGCGCCGGCCGCCGCGAACAGCAGCATGCCGGCCGTCACGCGGCGCGGGCCGAAGTGGTCGAGCAGCACGCCGGCCGGAATCTGCGCGCCCGCGAAGCCGAGGAAATAGAGGCTGGTGAGCAGCCCGAGATCGGCCGCCGACAACCCGAGCTCGTGCGTGACGAACGGCGCAAAGCCGAGATTGACGCCACGAAACACGTACGACACGAAATACCCGAGCGCAAACAGCGCGAGCACCCTCACCTGCACCGACGACATCCTCTCTCTCCCGTTGTTATTCCGAACCCCGTGCCGCAGCGGCTCGCGCCGCGCACAAACGAAAACGCCGTCACCTCGGTGACGGCGTTGCTTCGCGTTGCGTCGAATGACAGCGCGCGTCGCGTGGCCCGGCCGGGCCGCCGCGATGCGATTGTATCGCGTTACTTCTTCTTGCCCTTGTGGGCGGCAGCCTTCGGTGCGGCCTTGGCCGGCGCGGCCTTCGCCGGAGCCGCCTTGGTGCGGGCCGCCGGCTTCGCGGCGCCGTGCTTCGCGCCGCGCGACTTGCCGCCGACCGACAGGCTCGCACGCTCGATGTGCGCGCCGCCGACCGACGTCGCGATCCGCTCCGGACCGGGCTCGGCCGGCACCGCGCGGCCGACCGGCACGTGCAGCACGATCGCCTGGCCCGGCATCACCAGATCGCGGCGCGTGCGGTTCCATGCCTTCAACTGACCGACCGACACGCCGTAGCGGCCGGCAAGCGCCGCCATCGACTGCTTGCGACGCACGCGAATCAGCATCTTGCGCGTGTCGGGCACGTCGGGCTCCATCGCGAGCACGGCGTTTTCCGCCACGTCCGCACTGATGTCCTCGTCGTCGTCGTCGCTACGCGGCACGACGATCGTCGAGCCCGGCTTCAGGCGCATGCCGGCCGGAATCTTGTTGACCGACATCAGCGTATCGGCGTCGACGCCGATCTTCTCGGCGATCGCAGCCGGGCGCGCGCGCTCGCTGACCGTGTAGGTGGTCCACGACGACAGCTGGCCGTCGTACGCCTTCAGGTTCTTCTCGAACGCCGCCGCGTTGTCGAACGGCAGCAGGATCTGCGGCTCGGTCGCCCCCAGGATCACCGGCTTCGAGAACGACGGATTCAGCGAGCGGAACTCGTCGAGCGACAGGTTCGCGAGCTTCGCGGCAACCGCGACGTCGATGTCGTGCGACGTGGTGACCGTCACGAAATACGGGTGGTTCGGAATGTCCGGCAGCGAAAGGCCGTACTGCTGCGGATTCGCGATGATGTTCTTCACCGCCTGCAGCTTCGGCACATAGTTGCGCGTCTCGTTCGGCATCCGCAGGCTCTGGTAGTCGGTCGGCAAGCCGGCCGCCTGGTTGCGCGCGATCGCGCGCTGCACGTTGCCCTCGCCCCAGTTGTACGCGGCCAGCGCGAGATACCAGTCGCCGAACATGTCATGCAGGCGCGACAGATAGTCGAGCGCCGCGCTCGTCGACGCGAGCACGTCGCGCCGTTCGTCCTGCC
The DNA here is from genome assembly GCF_902498995.1 of Burkholderia anthina. Classification (GTDB taxonomy): domain Bacteria; phylum Pseudomonadota; class Gammaproteobacteria; order Burkholderiales; family Burkholderiaceae; genus Burkholderia; species Burkholderia anthina. Next base: position 168,141 of record NZ_CABVLY010000003.1, on the reverse strand, counting down.
ACATGTTGCGCTTCAGGTTGTACGTGCGGCCCGTGCCCGGCATGAACTGCCACATGCCGGCCGCCTTCGCGACCGACAGCGCCTGCGGGTTATACGCGGACTCGATGAACGGCAGCAGCGCGAGCTCGGTCGGCATGTGGCGCGCTTCGAGTTCCTCGACGATGTGGTACAGATATTTCTGCGAGCGCTCGGTCATGCGCTGCACGTAATCCGGGCGCTGCGTGTACCACGTCGTCTGCATGTCGACGAGGTCGCTCTGCAGGTCCGGCATCTGGAAGCCGCGACGAATGCGCGCCCAGAGATCGGTGTCTGCACTGGTCAGGTCGCCGACGGATTGCTTGTCGACGTCGACAGTTTCTTTGGCGGTGGCTGATTTACGGAGGTAGGTGGACGTCGCCTGCGAATCGGCGGCGTTGTTCGCGACAGGGCCCTGGCTCGCACAAGCGGCGAGTAACAGGACCATCAGCGCGCTCAATATAAGTCGCATGAAAATCTCGGCTTCCGACGGCTGGAAATTGCAGGCGATACTACGGAAGTGCGTGCTTCACGTCAATAAAAACACCGAAAACTCAGCGAAATCCTACATTTGGAGCAATTTTTACAGACACCACCTGAGCTTTGGAGTCCTCCGGAATGCCGCGGGAATGGATCATCGGAAGCGGTTTTTCCACTCGCGCATCAGCGTGAAGGCCGCCAGGCGATCCGGCACCGTTTCGTGAAGCTCGGCTTCGAGCGTCGTGCGAATGGCGGCGCTGTCGGCCCGCATGAACGGGTTCACCGCGCGCTCGTGCGCGATCGTCGTGGGCAGGGTCGGCATGCCGCGCGCGCGCAGCGCCTGCGCATCGTCGCGCCATGCGGCGAGCGCGGCGTTGCCCGGCTCGCACGCGAGCGCGAAGCGGATGTTCGACAGCGTGTATTCGTGTGCGCAATGCACGCGCGTGTCGCCGGGCAGCGCCGCGAGCGCGTCGAGCGACGCGAGCATCTGCGTGGGCGTGCCTTCGAACAGGCGGCCGCAGCCGCACGAGAACAGCGTGTCGCCACAGAACACGTGCGGGGTCGCAGTGCCCTGCCCGGCCGCCTGGAAGTACGCGATGTGGCCGCGCGTGTGCCCCGGCACGTCGAGCACGTCGAAGGCGAGCGCGGGCGCGTCGAGCGTCACGCGGTCGCCGCCCGCGAGCGGGTGCGTGACCACGCCGATCGCTTCTGCCGCCGGACCGTAAACGGTCAGCGGCACATCGTCCGGTTGGCTATCGCGCAGCGCCGCGACACCGCCGACATGGTCGGCGTGATGGTGCGTGAGTAAAATAGCGGTCAACCGCCAGCCGCGTTCGGCAAGAACCCGACGCACCGGCGCGGCTTCACCCGGATCGACGGCGATCGCATCGCGGCCGTCCGAGACGAGCCAGATGTAGTTGTCTTCGAATGCCGGTACCGGCACGTATTCCAGCTCGTTCATGGGCGCGCAATCATCGTTATGTCTGACCGACAAATTATAGACTGGCCCGCCTGGACCGACTCGCCGCCCGGCCGCTACGTACTGGGCTGGGAGCAGGCGCAGCTCGACCGGATCGTGTCCGACGTCTTCGGATTTCACGCGCTGCAGCTCGGGCTGCCGCAGCTCGATGCGCTGCGCGAGAACCGCATGCCGTATCGCGGGCTCGTGCTCGATCCGGCAAGCGGCGCGAGCGCACCCTACCAGTACCCGTGGGCGCGCGAAGCGCACGCACCGGAGCATGCGCCGGCCGATCGCAGCACGACCTGGAGCGACCTGCTCGACCAGCCGTTCGAGTCGCAGAGCGTCGACCTGATCGTGATGCCGCACACGCTCGAATTCACGTCCGACCCTCACCGCCTGCTGCGCGAGGCCGAACGCGTGCTGATGCCGGAAGGCCAGCTCGTGATCACCGGCTTCAATTCGCTGAGCCTGTGGGGAATGCGCCAATCGTTCGGCCGGATGGCCAACCGGCCGTTCGTGCCGGCCGCGCGCGACCAGATCGCGTTCATCCGGCTCAAGGACTGGATCAAGCTGCTCGGCTTCGATCTGGAGCGCGGCCGGTTCGGCTGTTATCGTCCGCCGCTCGCCACCGACCAATGGCTCGCCCGCTACGGCTTCATGGAAGCCGCCGGCGACCGCTGGTGGCCGATCTTCGGCGCCGTCTACATGGTCACGGCCGTCAAGCGCGTGCGCGGCATGCGCCTCGTCGGCCAGATCAGGAAGAAAAAGCCCGTGCTCGCGCCGGGCCTGACGCCGGCGGCCACCCCGACCACCCATCAAGAACACTCATGACCACCGACATCATCGACATCTATACCGACGGCGCCTGCAAGGGCAATCCCGGCCCCGGCGGCTGGGGCGCGCTGCTGCGCTACGGCGACCGCGAAAAGGAACTGTTCGGCGGCGAGCCCGACACGACCAACAACCGCATGGAGCTGATGGGCGTGATCGCCGCGCTCGAGGCGCTGAAGCGGCCGTGCCGCGTGGTCGTCCATACCGACTCGCAATACGTGCAGAAAGGCATCAGCGAGTGGATCCACGGCTGGAAGAAGAAAGGCTGGGTCACCGCGGCGAAAACGCCGGTGAAGAACGCCGACCTGTGGAAGCGGCTCGACGCGCTCGTCGCGCAGCACGAGGTCGAGTGGCGCTGGGTGAAGGGCCACGCCGGCCATCCCGAAAACGAACGCGCGGACGCGCTCGCGAATCGCGGCGTCGAATCGCTCACGGCCTGAGCCCGGGCCACCCTCCTGTCTTTCCCGATTTATCCGACATGCGCCAGATCATTCTCGATACCGAAACCACCGGCCTGAATCCCCGCACGGGCGATCGCCTGATCGAAATCGGCTGCGTCGAGCTGCTGAACCGACGGCTCACCGGCAACAACCTGCACATCTACGTGAACCCCGAGCGCGACAGCGATCCGGGCGCGCTGGCGGTGCACGGCCTCACGACCGAATTCCTCAGCGACAAGCCGAAATTCGCCGAAGTCGCCGACCAGATCCGCGACTTCGTGAAGGACGCCGAGCTGATCATCCACAACGCGCCGTTCGACCTCGGGTTCCTCGATGCGGAGTTCGCACGGCTCGGCCTGCCGCCGTTCACCGAGCATTGCGGCGGCGTGATCGACACGCTCGTGCAGGCCAAGCAGATGTTCCCGGGCAAGCGCAACTCGCTCGACGCGCTGTGCGACCGCTTCGACATCAGCAACGCACACCGGACGCTGCACGGCGCACTGCTCGACTCGGAACTGCTCGCCGAAGTCTATCTCGCGATGACGCGCGGCCAGGACAGCCTCGTGATCGACATGCTCGACGACGTGGATGCCGCCGGCGGCGCCGCGAACGGTCAGCGCGTATCGCTCGCGTCGCTCGACCTGCCCGTTCTCGCCGCGAGCGACGACGAACTCGCCGCGCACCAGACCCAGCTCGACGAGCTCGACAAGTCGGTCAAGGGCATCTGCGTGTGGCGCAAGAGCGCCGACGCGGACACCACAGCCGCCGCCTGACGCGGCGCTTCACCGGCCATAGGCCATAGGCGGCCACGCCTGCAGCCGCGCTCACGCGCGCGGCTGCAGCGCGATGACGGCCATCCCGCCGAGCGCGAGCACCGCGCCGGCCACGTCCCAGCGGGTCAGCGCGACACCATCGACGATCCGCAGCCAGATCAGCGCCACCGCGATGTACACGCCGCCGTACGCTGCGTACGTGCGCCCCGCCGCGCTCGGATGCAGGGTCAGCAGCCACGCGAACAAGGCGAGCGACAGCGCGGCCGGCACCAGCAGCCACACGGGCCGGCCGCCCTTCAGCACGAGCCACGGCAGATAGCAGCCGACGATTTCGGCCAGCGCGGTAACGGCGAACAGCGCCGCGATCTTCATCAGTTCGGTCATCCGGTTCCTCGCAGATTCGGCCCCCGTCCGGAGGGCGGCGCGACCCCGCCGCGCGCCGCCGATCATACCGGAACCGGTTTCGCCGGAAGCCCCGCCACACGGGGGATTCCGGGCAATTTGCACGATCGTCTGCCATCGTGCTATCATGTCGCCTGTTTCAACATTCAATCTCTGTCTATTCGATTTCGCAAGAAGTCCGTCCGCGCGTTGCGGGCCGGTGCTTCGACCGAAATTGCACCCACAGGAAAGCCCGCCCGACAGGCCCGCTTTTCTCGTTTCGTTGCCCCTCCGGGGCGCTTGCCGGAACGCCGGACACTGAGTCCGCACCGGCATCTGCCGCTCGCATCACGCGGCCCATTCTTCATGAGCGCACCGTCGCGACGGCCCATCGGGCCCGCGTCGAAGCAATCCCTTGCAGCGTCTTGCCGCCCGATGTGCAGTAAGTGCTTAAAGGCTTGCCCCGACGCGCAGCACGCGACATCGCGCTTGCCGGCAAACCGTGTCGGACGGCCCGCCCGTTCGGCGCAGTCAAAGGAGTGCATGACCTTGACCGCAACACACGTCAGCCCGACCGCTGCTTCTTCCTCCCCGTCGTCCGCCGAGGCCCCGCTCGCCGCGGACGACATTACCGTCGTCGACCAGAGCCTGCTCAAGCGCGCCGTCAGCGCGATGGCCATCGGCAATGCGATGGAATGGTTCGACTTCGGCGTCTACAGCTACATCGCCGTCACGCTCGGCAAAGTGTTCTTCCCGTCCAGCAGCCCGTCCGCGCAGCTGCTCGCGACCTTCGGCACGTTCGCGGCCGCGTTCCTCGTTCGCCCGCTCGGCGGCATGGTGTTCGGCCCGCTCGGCGATCGCATCGGCCGTCAACGCGTGCTCGCCGCGACGATGATCATGATGGCCGTCGGCACCTTCGCGATCGGCCTGATCCCCAGCTACGCGTCGATCGGCATCATGGCGCCCGTGCTGCTGCTCGTCGCCCGTCTCGTGCAGGGCTTCTCGACCGGCGGCGAATACGGCGGCGCCGCCACCTTCATCGCCGAATTCTCGACCGACAAGCGCCGCGGCTTCATGGGCAGCTTCCTCGAGTTCGGCACGCTGATCGGCTATGTGATGGGCGCCGGCGTCGTCGCGCTGCTCACCGCGTCGCTGTCGCAGGACGCGCTGCTGTCGTGGGGCTGGCGCGTGCCGTTCCTGATCGCGGGCCCGCTCGGCCTGATCGGGCTGTACATCCGGATGAAGCTCGAGGAAACGCCCGCGTTCAAACGCCAGGCCGAAGCGCGCGAAGCGCAGGACAAGGCCGTGCCGAAGACGCGCTTCCGCGAAACGCTGATGCGCAACTGGCGCGCGCTGCTGCTCTGCGTCGGCCTCGTGCTGATCTTCAACGTGACCGACTACATGGTGCTGTCGTACCTGCCGAGCTTCATGTCGTCGACGCTGCACTTCGACGAGTCGCACAGCCTCGTGCTCGTGCTGATCGTGATGGTGCTGATGATGCCGCTGACGCTCGCCGCCGGCCGCCTGTCGGACAAGGTCGGCCGCAAGCCGGTGATGCTCGCCGGCTGCGTGGGCCTGCTCGTGCTGTCGATCCCGTCGATGATGCTGATTCATGCGGGCACCACCGCGTCGGTGTTCGCCGGCCTGCTGATCCTCGGCGTGCTGCTGTCGTGCTTCACCGGCGTGATGCCGTCGGCGCTGCCGGCGCTGTTCCCGACCGAGATCCGCTACGGCGCGCTCGCGATCGGCTTCAACGTGTCGGTGTCGCTGTTCGGCGGCACGACGCCGCTGATGACCGCGTGGCTCGTCGACGTGACCCACAACCTGATGATGCCCGCGTACTACATGATGGGCGCCGCCGTGATCGGCATCGTGTCGGTCGTCGCGCTCGCCGAAACCGCGCGCCAGCCGCTCAAGGGCTCGCCGCCGGCCGTCGCGTCGCGCCGCGAGGCACACCAGCTCGTGCGTCAGCTGCGCGAGGACGACGACGCGCAAGTCTACAGCGTCGGGTCGCCCGCCCGCGCCTGAGCGCCGACAATGAAAAAGCCCCGGCCGAAGCCGGGGCTCGATCGAATCCGATCCGCCCGACCGGCTTGCGCCGGCCGGGTTTTTTTATGTGCGCGGCAAAGGCCCGCTCATGCGTGCGCTTCGCAGTGACGGCAGAAGATCAGCGCGCGCGAGCGCGACACCGCGGCCTGCGCGCCACGCGCGGCGACGATCAGCCCGACCTGGCTGAGATTGAAATCGCGCTCGACCATCAACTGCGTCAGCGCGGCAAGCGGCAACACGACGGACGGGTGGTACAGGCTCGATTCGATCAGCGCTCTCATCATCGGCTCCATCAGGCAATACCTATTCGATGGAGTGGATTCTAGGGACGGGACTCGTCCGGATAAACAGCGCGAATGCGAAGTCACTTGTCGGCGGCCGCGAACAATCGGCGACACCCTTGTCCGGCGGGCCCGAGCGGGCGACGAGCGGGCGACGAGCGGCCGGCCCGGCCGCGCAAACGGACCGATGCAACGCGCATGTCCGGGCGCGGCGTCGCATGAAAGCAAGCCGCGGCGCACTGGATGACTACCGACCGGACGATGCGTATCGGGTGCCCGCACCGATCCCGCCGGGCAGCACGTTGACCGCACCGCTGCGGCGCGCCGCCCTCACCGGCCGGCATGCCTGCCGCCGGCTTCAGTCCAGCGGCGTCTCGACGAACGCCGGCAACGCCTCGGCACGCGCCGAATGTGCGGCAAGCGCCGGATAACGGGCCGGATCGATCCGGCCGAGCGCCGGGTACTCGGCGGCCATGTACTGCGTGAAGCGCCACGCGACCGCCACCGTCACGTCGGACTGCAGCAGGCGCGCACCGCCGAGCCAGCCGCTCGCGGCCGCGACGAGCGGCTCGAGTTCGCCATACGCGGCCTCGAGCTGGCTCAACACGCGCTCAAGCCACGGTGCGTGTTGCTTGTCGGCCGGCCGCAGCGCCTGCTCGTACACGACCTGCACCGTCTTCTCGGCCGCCGCCAGCGCGAAGCCGACCGGCACGAGCACGCGCAGCCGCGCATCGGCGGCGTCGGGCAGCAGGCGCCGCTCCGGCGCGACGCGATGGTCGAGGTAGTCGACGATCAGCGACGAGTCGAGCAGCTTCGTGCCGTCGTCGGTCACAAGCGTCGGCGCCTTGACGACCGGATTGATCGTCCGGAACTGGTCGAAGTGACGGAACACCGAGATCGACTCGTGTTCGAACGGCAGGTCGAGCAGCTTCGCCGAAATGGCGACACGGCGCACGAACGGGGAATCCAGCATGCCGATCAGCTTCATCGCAAACGCTCCGCTTGAGGGAATGGGACCGACGACTGTAGCAGCGTCGCGCGTCGCCGCCTAGGGCGATGTTTAACGCACATCATTCGGTCACGTATCCGACACCCGCTGCGCGGCCGGAGTGGCCATAATGCAGATTCACGCCCCTTCCACATCAAGGTTCTCCATGTGGTACGCCGTCGTCGAGCAGCAGCGGGAATGGATGCGCGCATGGCGCGCGGCAACGCGTCACGCGTTCGATGCGTGGCCGGCCGCGACGCTGCCGCATGCCGCGTCGTCGTGCTACGACGACCTGTTCGAGCCGCTGCTCGGGCCGCCCGCCGGGCCGCCGCGCTTCGATATCCGGCGGCCGGCCGTCGACGAACAGCTCGTCGCGCGCACGCCGTTCTGCCTCTTGCGGCGCTTCGCGCGCGAGAACGCGCAGCGTACGGTGCTGCTGTGCGCGCCGCTCGCCGGGCACGCGGCCGTGATGATGCGGGAGAGCGTCGAGACGCTGCTGGCCGACGGCGACGTGTGCGTGACCGACTGGATCAATGCGCGCGACATCCCGGTCGCGTCGGGCCGCTTCGGGCTCGACGAGTACGTGGCGACGCTCGACGGCTTCGTCGATGCGCTCGTACGGGACGACCGGCCGCTGCACGTCGTCGCCATATGCCAGGCAACCGTGCCCGCGCTCGGCGCGCTCGCGCTGCGCGCCGCGCGCGGCCTGCCGCCGCCGGCGAGCATCACGCTGATCGGCGGCCCGCTCGACGCGCGCGTCAATCCGACGACGCTCGGCACCACCGCCGCGTCCCGTTCGCTGACGTGGTGCCGCCGCCATCTGATCGACATCGTGCCGCCCTGCTTCCCCGGCCGTGGCCGGCACGTGTTCCCGACCTATCTTCAGCAAGGCGAGATCGCGCTGCTGTATCCGCAGCGCTTCCTGCTGCTGATCGAGGACTACGCGCGCGCCGCGTCGCACTTCGACATGACGGGGCTGGCCGACGCGCGGCGCGCGCTGCGCGAATACACGGCGCTGCTCGACATGCCGGCCGAGTACTTCCTGGATACCGTCGATATCGTGTTCCAGCGGATGTGCCTAGCGAACGGCACGTGGGAGGTGGGCGGCCGGCGCGTCGAGCCGGCCGCGCTGCGCGACGTCGCGCTGCTGACCGTCGAAGGGGCGTGCGACGCCGTCACCGGCGCCGGGCAGACACATGCGGCACTCGAAATGTGCCGCGGCCTCACGGCCGGTGAACGTCACCGCGTCGATATCGACGAATGCGATCACTACGGATTGTTCACGGGCGCGCGCTGGCGCGGCGACGTCCATCCGGCGCTGCAGCGCGTGTTCGCGCTGGCCGAGGCCGCGCGCGCCGGAACGCGCCGGCGCAGGATCAGGCGGACGTAGTGTCGTCGTCCCGGGCGCGGGCCGCGTCGAGCAGCGCGCGTACTTCGTCGTCTCCGGTCTGCTCGAAACGCGCGTAGAACTGGCTGATCCCGAAGAACCGCAGCGGTTGCGCCACCGTCACGAACGCGTCGGCGAGATCGCCGAACGCATGCCGGGCGCCGGCCGGCGCGACGGGTGCTGCGGCCACGATGCGCGCCGGGCGGCGCTCGCGCAGCGCCTGCAGCGCGACGCGCATCGATGCGCCGGTCGCGATGCCGTCGTCGACCACGATCGCAATGCGGCCGTCGACCGGCAGCGGCGGCCGGGCGCCGCGATACAGCGCGTCGCGGCGCTGCAGTTCGGCAGTCTCGCGCGCGATCACGTCGGCAAGCTGTGCGCCGGTCACGCCCAGCGCACGGATCTCCGAGTGCTGCAGGTGGACCGCCCCGCCGGTCGCGATCGCGCCCATCGCGAACTCGGGATCGGACGGCGCACCAAGCTTGCGCACGACTAGCACGTCGAGCGGCGCGCGCAGCGCAACGGCGACCGGAAATGCGACCGGCACGCCACCGCGCGGCAACGCGAGCACGACGACGTCGCGACGCCCCGCATAGTCGCGCAGCGCGTCGGCCAACTGACGGCCCGCGTCCGCGCGATCGGCAAAATACTCGGTCACGATCGGCTCCCTGCCGTGGCGCCGGATCCGCGAAGCCCGCACCGATGCCTGTCCAACGAGCATGGTGCATCAACCACGCCGATGCAAGCAGGGTCGCAACCGCGTCGGCGAGATGCCGGTTGGGGGAAGAAAGGCAGGGGCTTGACGCGCTGTGCGTTCGGACGGGCGGTTGCGACGGGTCAGAGCCCGGCCGCCTGCCGGTACAGCCGCCAGAACGACTGCGCATACGACTGCGCGAGTTCCGGTGCGCGCTGGAACACGTTCACCGTTTCCGCATGCACCGCAGCGCCGTCGGACAGCGTCGTGAGCGCGACGCTGTCGTCGACGATCACGAAGCGCGGTGCGGGGTCGCCATGCCGCGAATCGATCGCCACGTCGATGCCGGCCGATTTCAGATAGCCTGCGCCACTGTACTTGCCGGCGTGCGACGAGCGCACCAGCACGACACGCACGTCGGCTCCACGCGAGCGCGCCGCGCGCAGCGCCGCCGCGACCGCGGGCGGCACATACGCGTAGCCGGCCAGCAGCACGCGGCGCTGTGCCTGCCCGATCAGGTCGACGGTCGCATCGGCCGCCGCATTGTCATACGAAAAGTATGCGCCGACCGATGCGGCATCGGACGGAATCGGGCTGGCGTGGGCGGTCGCCGCGCAGCCGAACGCGGCGAAAAGGAAGGCGACGGGTCTCATGGCGGGCGCCATTGTAGCGACGCCAATTCGCATGGCAAGCGCTCGCTGCAACGCTGCTGCGCCGGCGCAACACACGGTGCGCGACGGCCGGTGGCCGGGCTGTTTCGGGCCCGATTTCAGCGCCCGTTTCGCGGTGTTTGGGCGGTGTTTCCGCGCTGACGGCGTGCCGCCCGTCAGCCGGCTGAAACACGTGCGAGCCAGTTCGCCATGCCGTCGACGGAACGGAAATCCGCGACGCTGCGCGCCGGCAGTGCCGGATACGCGCCGCTCGCCATCTCGGCCAGCGCGCGGCCGGGGCCGAGTTCGAGAAACGCGGTCGCGCCGGCCTCGACGCACGCGGCCAGGCAAGCCGCCCACTCGACCGGCTCCGCGATCTGCCGCGCGAGCTTGTCGAGCCCCGCGTCGGCGTCGAGCACCGACGCGCCGTCGATCCCCGAAAACAGCCGCGTGCCCGGCAGCGGCCGGCGCACGTTCACCGCCGCCAGCGACGCACGAAACGCGGGCACCGCCGACGCGAGACGGCGCGTGTGCGACGCAATCCGCACGCAGACGGGTGCGACGCGCAGCGCACCGTCGCGCGCCGCGTCGTCGGCCACCGCATCGACGTCGGCCTGGGGACCGGCAACCACGAACGCGTCGCCGGGATTGGCGATCGCGATCGCCGCATCGCGGCCGTCACACAGCTGCGCGAGTTGCGCGCGCGTCAGCCCGCGCACGAATACCATCCGTTCATCGCCGCCGCTGGCGGCATCCATCGCGCGCGCACGCGCATCGGCCAGGTCCAGCGCGTCGTGCGGATCGATCATCCCCGCGACGCTCCACGACGCGACTTCGCCGACGCTGTAACCGGCGACGCAGCGACGGCGCGGCCATACCGCGTCGAGCAGCGCGGCCGCCGCGAGCGCCTGCACCGTGCAGAGAATCTGCGCGGCGCGGTTCTCGCGCAGCGCGTCCGGGTCGGCGGTCCGCACCCAGTTGCGCGGATCGTCGCCGAGGAGCCGGCCCGCGTGCGCGAACAACGCATCGGCCTGCGGCGCCGTGCCGGTCAGTTCGAACATGTCGGCGCGCTGCGCGCCTTGCCCCGAACACAGGATCGCCAGCGTCATCGCCCCTCCCCGTCCGCTTCGAGCGCATCGACGAACACGCTCATCGCCAGCAGGTCGGCCGCGCCGCCCGGGCTCAACCGGCGAGCGATGAACGCATGGTGCGCCGCGACCGCGTGCAACCGCCAGTCGCGGGCGCGGATGCCGCCGCGCGCGACGAACGCACGCGCGGTCGCCCGCGCGAAATCGAGGCCGGCCTGGCCGCCCCGATGCAGCAGATTCGTATCGTCGAGCGCGGCGATCAGCGCGAAGCACGCGTCGACGCGCGCGGCGTGCGCATCGTCCGGCATGCTGCGTTGTGCGCGGCGCAGCGCCGGCAACCCGACGCGGTAAACGGTCGCGAAGCCGCCGGCCGCCTCGCGGCGTGCGCCGCCCACGCCGTAGCGGCGGCTCGCACGCTCGCCGTGGCTGTCGGGTAGTCGCGGGCCGCCAAGGATCTCGGTGCCCCAGCGCCGCGCGACCCATGCGCCGAGCGTCATCGCGCGCGCCGGGGCCGCCATGCCGGACGCCATGCGGCGGCCCGCGGCCGCGCACAGCAGCCCGAGCCCGAAGATTGCGCCGCGATGCGTATTGACGCCGCCGGTCGCGGCAAGCATCGCGTGTTCCGCACGCAGGCCGATCTTGCGCAGCACGGTCATGTCCGCGTCGCGTGCGCCGGCGTCGGCCAGTTCCGCGAAGTACGGCCGCAATACGGCCGCGCTGCGTTCGAACGTCGCGGCATCCATGTCCGCATGACTGCCGGTGTCGACGTGGCTGACGAGCCCCGGCTTCGGGTAGGTCTCGATTTCCAGCACGAGGCTGCGCTCGGCAAGCCCGGCGATGCGCTCGACATCGGACGGCGCCGGTGCGCGGCAAGCCGCCCGGGCGTTCATTGCACGCCTCCCGTGAACGCGTCGGCCGACATCAATTCGACGGCGATCGCGGTCTTGACCGCGACTTCGGGCAGCCGCGCATGCAGCTCGCGCCAGTTCACGCCCGCGCCGTCGCCGCGCAGCAGCTCGCCGTCGATGCGCATCGGCGCGCGCGCGTCGATGTCGGCCAGCCCGTCGAGCAGCGGCGCGAGCGACGCGGCGTCCGGCAGCGGAAAAGCGATGTCGAGATCGGAGGATTCGCTCAGATAGCGCTCGCCCGTCAGCGCCTGCCACGCGAGGCTGCCGAACACGCGGCCCGGCACGCCGCAGCGTGCGCCAAGCGCGTCCAGCTCGCGCAACGGCGCGTGCCATGCATCGGGCGCGGCGGCGAGTACGTCGGCCAGCGCAGGCAGCGGGCCGACCGACGCGAGCGCGTCGGCAGCAACGTTCAGCGCGATGCGCCGCTTGCCCGCGGAAGGCGGCAGCGGCAGGCCGAGCGGCACGCGGCCGGCATCGGCCTCGTCCGGTGACGCGCGGCGCACGACGAGCGGCCAGCCGCGTGCCGACCACGCCCGTACGAGCGGATCGGCCGCGAGCGCCGGATCGCGCGCACCCGCATCGCGCCACCCGTTCGCCGTCAACGTGACGAGCGTGTGGCGGCGCAGCGGCGTGTCAGCGCGCGGCACGCGCAAGTGCCTCGACGCGCTTCGCGACGTCGGCCGCGACCGGCCGGCCGCGCGCCGCACGCGCATCGACGCGCGCCGCCGGCTTGCCGAGCCATTCGCCCACCTGCGCGTCGAGCGCGCGGGCCGGATCGAGCACGGCGTCCACGGCCCCCATCTTCACCAGGTTGTCGAGCCCCGGCGCGAACACCGGCGTCGAGCGCGCCATCTCCTTCAGCACGTCGATCGGCAGCTTCGTCACGCGCGACATCGACGGCAGGTCCATCACTTCCGGTTCCGCGCCCGGCACCGCGAGCAGCGTGCGCGTCGCGAGCGCGGTCGCGATGAACGCGCCCGCGGCCGTATGACCGTACAGCAGGCCGATCGTCCGGTGCCCGGCGAGCTCCGCGTGCATCAGGCATTTCGCGAGATGCGACAGGCATTCGTTCAGCCCGAGCAGTTCGTCGCGCTTGCTCATCCGCTGGCTGTCGCTGTCGACCAGCACGAGAATCGGCGTGTCGCCGCCGCGCTCGAGCGTGTCGAGCACGTGCGACGCGAGCGTCACGGCTTCGTCGATGCCGAACGGCAAACGGTCGGCCACACCGATCACGTCGACGCGCGTGCCGGCCAGTTCCGCATGGCCCGTGAGCAGACCGCCGGTTCGCGCGATCGAATGGCCTTCAGGGAACAGCGAGGTCAGGACTTCATCGAGCGTCATGCTTCGGCTCCTGTAACTGGTCGGCGAGTTTCGCGAATGCATCGTCGGGCATGCCGGGGATCGCTTCCGCGTTGTCCGCGCCGAGCGCCCGCCACACGTCGAGCGCATCCCTGCATGCGCCGAACCGTTCGATCCGCGCTTCGAGACGCGCCTGCTCCGCGCGCAGCATCGCCGCATCGAACGCCGGCGCACGGCCGAGCAGTTCGAGCGCGGCCGCGCGAAACGCGTCGGGCGTGTCCGCGACGTAGCGATCCGCGCCGCCGATCAGCCGGCGGTGCTTGCCGCCCATCGTGCGCCAGATCAGCGCGCGATCCTTCGCATCGAATTCCTCGACGCCGCGGTTGGTCTCGATCACTTCGGGCCCCGACACGCTGATGCGCCCCTGCTCGGACACCGCGAGCGCCGAACAGCACGCGGCGAGCAGACCGCCGCCGCCGTAGCAGCCCGCGCGCCCGCCGATCAGCCCGATCACCGGCACGCCGGCCGCGCGCGCTTCGACGAGCGCGCGCATGATCTCGGCGATCGCCAGCTCGCCCGCGTTCGCTTCCTGCAGCCGCACGCCGCCCGTATCGAACAGGATCAGCACGGGCGTGCCGAGTTCGCGCGCCGCGCGCAGCAGCCCCGTGAGCTTCGCGCCGTGCACTTCGCCGAACGCGCCGCCCATGAAGCGGCCTTCCTGCGCGGCGACGAACACCGGCTGGCCGTCGAGCCGGCCGTGGCCGACCACCATCCCGTCGTCGAACTGCTGCGGCAGGCCGAACAGCGGCAGGTGCGGGCTCGTCACACGTTCGCCCGGCCCGAGAAATTCGGTGAAGCTGCCCGCATCGAGCAGCCCGTCGACGCGCTGGCGCGCCGACGCTTCGTACCAGCTCGCGCCGTTCGCGACGAACGCCGGTGCATCGTGAATCACGTCGGTCATCATGCGTCCCCCTCGATCGCGCGCACGGCCTGCGCGAGCCGCAGCGACACCATGTCGGGCCGCGCGCCGCCGTCGTTGATCGACAGCTTCAGGCCGCCCGGCGTGCGCCGTTCGACGAAGTCCGACACGACGGCCTGCCAGACCGCGCCGAAACCGACCGCCGCGGTGCGGATGTCGATCTCGCATTCGTTGCCCGGCAGCACGCGCTCGACGAGCACTTCGAGATTGCCGGACGCGACCACGCCGACGAGCGCCGTGGCCCGTTCGCCCTTCGCGCGTTCGCGCGCGGTGAAGCGGTAGTTCAACTGTTCCATGCCCTCTTCCTCACCAGTTGCGGAACCGGGCCGGCGGTGCATAAAGACCGCCCGACCAGTGCACGAGATCCTTGATCGAACGCGCGGCAAGCCAGCGGCGGTCGGCGTCGAGCGGATCGATGCCGAGATCCTCCGGGCGGCGGATCACGCCGCGCTCGCGCAGGCGCTCGACCATCTTCCTGTCGCGGCCGCGGCCGATTTCCGTATAGCCGGCCACGCCGCGGATCGCATGCTCGCGCTCGTCCTTGTCGCGGCACATCAGCAGGTTCGCGATCCCTTCCTCGGTGACGATGTGCGTGACGTCGTCGCCGTAGACCATGATCGGCGCGAGATCGAGCTGCAGCTTGTCGGCGAGCTTCAGCGCGTCGAGCTTCTCGACGAACATCGGCACGTTCTTGTCGCCGAACGTCTCGCCGATCTGCACGACCAGCTTGCGGCCGCGCCTGAGCGCCGCCGGCGTGTCGGGGTCGGCTTCCGCGCCGGCCTTCAGCCACGGCTCGCTCGGATGGCGCCGGCCGCGCGCATCGCTGCCCATGTTCGGCGCGCCGCCGAAGCCGGCGATCCGCTCGGCCGTGACCGTCGACGAATGACCGGACAGGTCGATCTGCAGCGTCGAGCCGATGAACATGTCGCATGCATAGAGGCCGGCGGTCTGGCAGAACGCGCGGTTCGAGCGCAGCGACCCGTCGGGGCCGGTGAACCACACGTCGGAGCGTGCGCGGATGTAGTCGTCCATCCCGACTTCGGAGCCGAAGCAGTGGATCTGCTCGACCCAGCCCGACTCGATCGCGGGAATCAGCGTCGGGTGCGGATTGAGCGCCCAGTGCGTGCAGACCTTGCCCTTCAGCCCGAGCTTCGCGCCGTAGGTCGGCAGCAGCAGCTCGATCGCGGCCGTGTTGAAGCCGATCCCGTGGTTCAGGCGCTTGATGCCGTACGGCTCGTAGATGCCCTTGATCGCGAGCATCGCGGTCAGGATCTGCGTCTCGGTGATCGCGGCCGGGTCGCGCGTGAACAGCGGCTCGACGTAGAACGGCCGGCCGGCCTCGACGACGAAGTGCACGCGGTCGCCGGGAATGTCGACGCGCGGCACCTTGTCGACGATGCGGTCGACCTGCGCGATCACGATGCCGTCCTTGAACGCGGTGGCCTCGACGACGGTCGGCGTGTCTTCCGTGTTCGGGCCGGTGTACAGGTTGCCGTCGGCGTCGGCGCTGACCGCGGCGATCAGCGCGACCTGCGGCGTGAGGTCGATGAAGTAGCGCGCGAACAGCTCGAGATAGGTGTGCACCGCGCCGAGCGCGATCTTGCCGCCGAACAGCAGCTTCGCGATCCGCTGCGACTGCGGGCCGGAATACGCGAAATCGAGCCGCTTCGCGATCCCGCGCTCGAACACGTCGAGATGCTCGGGCAGCACGACGCCCGACTGCACCATGTGCAAATCGTGCACCTTCGCGCTGTCGACGTCGGCGAGCGCCGTCGCGAGCAGATCGGCCTGCTTCTGGTTGTCGCCTTCGAGGCAAACGCGGTCGCCGGGCCGCAGCACCGCTTCGAGCAACGCGACGGTGTCGCGCGCATCGACCCGCTTGCCCCGCGCGTACGCCGCGCCGGCCGCGAGGCGTGCGTCGCGCGCCTGCCGCGCGTGATTCCATCCCGTCATGAACAGTTCTCCCGCTTCGATGGTTCAGCGGCATTCTAAGCCTGGCGCCGCCGCCGATTGATGATGTTGACGAATGCGACTCAGAGGACGCCGCGATGGATGCGGCCCGCGACGGCGCGGGCCTGCCGGCTGCACGCGCGGGCCGCCCGGACCGGACGACCGGACGCGCCCGGCTACGCGCCGACCAGCGCGCGCGTCGTGAAGAACAGCACCGACGGCCCGAGCAGGCAGCCGACGCCGGTATGGAACGTCGCGACCAGCGCGCCGTACGGCACGAGCCGGCGATCGGTCGCGGCCAGCCCGGCGCTCACGCCGCTCACGGTGCCGGCCAGGCCGCCGAAGATCATCGCGGAGCGCGGCGTCTTCAGGCCCATGAAGTTGGCCGCAACCGGCGTGCCCACCATCACGATGATCGCCTTGACGAGCCCCGTCGCGATGCTGAGCGCGATCACGTCGGAACTCGCGCCGATCGCCGCGCCCGTCACGGGCCCGACGATGTAGGTGACGGCGCCCGCGCCGATGGTCGTCATGCTGACGGCATCGGTATAGCCGAATGCGCGCGCGATGCACGCGCCGACGATGAACGGCAACACCGTGCCGAGCAGCAGCGACACGACGCCGACGAGGCCGGCCTTGCGCGCCTCGGTCGGCTGCACTTCGAACGCGGTCGCGACGATCGCGAAATCGCGCAGCATCGCGCCGCCCATCAGGCCGACACCCGCGAACAGCGGCACGTCGGCCAGCCCCTTCTCGCCGCCGGTGAACGCGCCGCCGACGTACGCGAGCGCAAGACCGATCACGATCGCGATCGCGGAGCCGTGCACGCGGCCGAACGTGAGCTTGCGCGACACGATCGACGACAGCCACATGATCAGGCCGACCAGTGCGAACGACGCGACGAGCCCGTTGTGGGCGACGGTTTTTTCGAGCATCTGCAACATGGCGGCCTCCTTCACTGTTCGTCGAGTTGCGGCACGCCCGCGAAGGCCGTGTCGTCGCGCCCCATGCGCACGAGTACCGCGATGCAGCATGCGCAGATCGCGACCGCGCCGATGGCGGCGAGCAGCGCGACCGGGCCGCCCTTGAGCGCGGCGACGACGTTCTGGTTCGCGGCCATCGCGACGACGACCGGGATGTACATCGCGCCCCAGAAACCGACACCGGCCTCGGTCTCCTTCGGCAGCCAGCCGCGCCGGTGCAGCCACAAACGCAGGCAGATCAGCAGCAGCATTGCGATGCCGACGCCGCCGACATTGGTCTTCACGCCGATCGCGGTGCCCAGCAGGTCGCCGAGGAACAGTCCGGCCAGATGGCAGAACGCCAGCAGCGCGGTTCCGTAGATGATCATGAGTCGTCTCCAGTCTCTTCGTGACGGGCGCCTGACACCTGCGGGAGCCAGGGCCCGCACGCCGATCCCGCGCGCGGATTGCCTGTCTCCTGCGGCGGTGCGCCGCGGCCCGGCGGCTCGTCGTGCGAGCGCGTTCTCGGGCGGTCGATGGGATGATGCGGTTTCGGGCCGGACGCCGGATGCCTTAGACTGACCGGGGCAGCCGGCGGCGCGACACGCGCTACGCGTCCGCTGCGCCCCGTTTGCACGAGCCGCACCGGGGCGTATCCGATACTAGCCCCGCAAAATCCGGCCATTTATGAAGTTGTCGAAACCGATTCAGTGGATTTAGCAATGCGTCCATTACCGCCCGAGCTGCTGCGCAGCTTCGTCGCCGTCGCCCAGTCCGGCAGTTTCACCGCCGCGTCCGAGCGCGTGAGCCTGTCGCAGTCGACCGTCAGCCAGCACATCCGCCGTCTCGAGGAGCTGCTCGACCGGCCGCTGTTCGAGCGCGACACGCGCAACGTGCACCTGTCGCAGCACGGCGACGCGCTGTTCCGCTACGCGGTGCGCATCCTCGAACTGATGGACGAGGCCGTCACGTCGGTGTGCGGGCCGCCGCTGTCGGGCAAGGTGCGGCTCGCGATGTCGGAGGATTTCGCGTCCGCGCACCTGACGGCCGCGCTCGCGAGCTTCGTGCAGCGCAATCCGGAAGTCGAGCTGGCGATCTCGACGGGGTTGTCGGGCGACCTGTTCGACGCGCTCGACGAAGGCCGCCACGATCTCGTGTTCGCGAAGCGCGTCGCGGGCAGCCGGCGCGGCCGCGTGATCCGCAGCGAACCGCTTTACTGGTGCACCGGCCCCGATTCGCGCATTACCGGCCACGAGACCGTGCTGCCGCTCGCGATGCATCCTGAGCCGAGCGTGTCGCGCCGCCGCGTGCTGGAATCGCTCGAGGCGGTCGGCCGGCCTTACCGGATCGCCGTCGTGAGCAGCAGCATCGCCGTGCTGCGCGCGGCCGCGAGCGCGGGGCTCGGCGTCAGCGCGTTCGCCGGCTACGTGATTCCGGCCGGGCTCGCGCGGCTCGACGCGGGGCTGCCCGAACTCGGCGAACTCGAATACGTGATCGACCGGCCGGCGGCCGCGTCGCGCTCGACGCTCGCGCTCGAAGCGACGCTGATCGCCGCGGCGGCCGAGCTGTAGCCGCCCCCGTCGCGCGCGTCACCGTAGCAACCACGGCGCGCGACGCCGCGGCGGCGCGCGCAACTGACCGTCTTGCCCGGAACGCGTCAGCCTCTGCGCAGTGCCCGCTCGCCAGAATGGGGTCCATCGGAATGCATGGCAGCGTGCCGTGCATCCGGTGTCCCGTCCCCAGATCGGAGCACACCATGAACGTCATGCGATTCGCCGTCGCGACCGCCGCGGCCGCGCTGTTGTCCCCCGCCTTTGCACAAACCGGCGCGCCGGCCCCCGAGCAGGGCCTCACGCGCGCGGAAGTCATCGCCCAGTTGAAGCAGGCCTATCTCGACGGCGAACTGCCGACGAACGACAGCAACTATCCGCCGAACGCCGCGACGCGCGCGCGCAATCGCGAACTGGTACAGGCCGCGCGGCCCGCATGGCTTGCGCAGACACCGCAGGCGCCGCAAACGAGCGTTCAGCAATAGCCGCCCGCGCGGCGCGGCGACAGGCTCAGGGCAGGAAGCTGCGACGCCGCGCGTCGATCAGCTCGACGAGCAGCCGGTCGCGCTCGGCGGCGAGTTCCTGCATCGAGCGCTCGCCCTGGATCGCGCGCAGCCCGTCGTTCAGCTTGCGATCGACGTCCGGATCGAACGACGGCGTGCCGAGATCGTCCCACCACGTCGTGATCGGCCCCGACAGATGTTCGAGGAAGTGCGCGATCCCGCCCGCGCCGCCGCCGAGGTGATAGGTCAGGCACTGCCCCATCAGCCCCCAGCGCAAGCCCGGGCCCCACGCGACCGCCTTGTCCGCATCGGCGACGCTCACCACGCCTTCGCCGACGAGGTGATACACCTCGCGGAACAGCGCGGCCGCGAGCCGGTTCGCGACGTGGCCCGTCATTTCCTTGTTGAGCACGATCGTCTGCTTGCCGAGCGCGTCGTAGAACGCCTTCACGCGCGCGATCACGCCGGCATCGGTCGCGTCGCCGCCGACCAGCTCGACGAGCGGAATCAGGTGCGGCGGATTGAACGGATGCGCGATCAGGCAGCGCTCCGGGTGCTTGTCGCACGCGGTCTGGATCTCGGACATCTTCAGGCCCGACGAACTCGAGGCGATCGGGACGTGCGCCGGCAGCACGTCGTCCATCCGACGATACAGCGCGCGCTTCAGGTCGAGCCGTTCCGGGCCGTTTTCCTGCACGAAATCGACGCCGTCGAGCGCGCGAGAGAGATCGGCGTCGAACGACAGCCGTGCGGAAAGTTCGGCGGCCCGTTCGCCGAGAAACGCGGCGAGCGCGTCGCGCAGCCGTGCGTCGGCCTGCGGCGCGGGATCGGTCGCGACGACGTCGAAGCCCTTCGACAGATAGAAAGCCGCCCAGCTCGCGCCGATCACGCCGGCCCCGACGATCGCGATGCGTTGAATGTCCATGTCCTTCCCGTCTCCGTGGTCTGTGGATAGCGCGACGATTGTCGCATCGATTCGCATCGTCACGCGTTGATGCAGATTGCAATTTCCCTCTTGAAAACCATCGGGGCGGCCTCTAATTACCGGTTACCCGGCAGTGCCCGTCACGTGCGCTGCCCCCGTTTCGACTCGGCGGAAAGCCGCGCACCGCATTCGCCCTCGGCGTCGCGTCGTCGCGTCTTTCGCGTTTCATGTTCCGGAGGAATTTCATGAGCGGCATTCACAACGGCCACGACCTGTTCGACGAATTCGCCCGCGTGCAGCGGCACATGGCGAACCTGTTCGGCGAGCTGCCGACCGGCATCCGCGCGGTGCGTCCCGGCGCGTTCCCCGCGCTGAACGTCGGCACCACCGACGACGCGATCGAGATCGTCGCATTCGCGCCCGGCATGAGCGCGGCCGACTTCGACGTATCGATCGACAAGGACCTGCTGACGATCAGCGGCGAGCGCAAGCCCGCGCCGCACGACGCCGGCGACGATGTGCGCACCTATGCGCAGGAACGCTTTCACGGCACGTTCCGCCGCGTGGTCGAGCTGCCGCAGCATGCCGATGCCGACAACGTCAGCGCCCGCTACGAAAACGGCTGCCTGCTGATTCGCGTCGGCCGGCGCGAGGCATCGAAACCGCGTGCGATCGCCGTCCAGTAACATTCAGGAGAACGACATGAATACGAGCCAGACCCTGACCGAACGCCAGACCGGTGCCGCGCATGCTGCCGCCACCGCCGACGCCGCGCGCCGGCCCGCGATCACGCCGTCCGTCGACATCGTCGAGGACAAGCAGCGCGTCACGCTGCGCGCCGACCTGCCCGGCGTGCCGCGCGAGAACCTCGACGTGAAAGTGCACGACAACACGCTGACGATCGAAGCCGACACGCGCGTCGATGCGCCGGCCGAGTTGCGCGTGCGGCATGCCGAAGTGCGCGCGACGCGCTATGCGCGCACCTTCGTGCTGAGTCCCGATCTCGACACGTCGAGAATCGACGCGAACCTGCGCGACGGCGTGCTCACGCTGACGATTCCGCGTCGCGAGGAAACGCGCCCGCGCCGCATCGACGTGACGGCCGGCAACGCGTAAGCGCCGGCGCACGTCGGCGCGCGACGCGCATGTAAAAGCCCCGCCAGGCGCGCTGCCTGACGGGGCTTTTTGCAACGTGCGTGCAACGCACGGCGCAAGCGCACCGCCGCGATCAATCGAAGTCGAACAGGTCGAACATCGATTTCTTGCGGCGCTGGCCGTCGTGCCGATAACGATCGTCGTGCGAACGGCCGTCGCGGCCCCAGCCATCGTCGCGCGTGCGCGGCGGCTGCGCATCGTGCCGCATCGGCGCCGCGTCGCGGCGCGCCGGCGCATCGCCGGTTTCACGCGCAATCAGCTTGTCGAGTTCGCCGCGATCGAGCCACACGCCGCGGCACGTCGGACAGTAGTCGATCTCGATCGACTGGCGCTCGGCCATCAGCAGGTCGGGCGTCTTGCAGACCGGACATTTCATCGCGCTTCTCCTTGGGTTGCGAATGACGCGTCGCGGGAAAACCGGCCGAAGCCGGCCTCCCGCACGCTGGCTCAGTGACCTTCGACTCGCGCCGCGCGCTTCGCCTTCGCGCGCCGCGCCAGCATGTTCATGCCCTCGACGAATGCCGAGAACGCCATCGCCGCGTAGATATAGCCCTTCGGCACGTGCGAGCCGAAACTTTCCGCGATCAGCGTCATGCCGATCACGACGAGGAACGACAGCGCGAGCATCACGACGGTCGGGTTGCGGTCGATGAAGCGTGCGAGCGGCTGGGCGGCGAACAGCATCACGGTCACGGCGACGATCACCGCGACGAACATGATCGGGATGTGCTCGGTCATGCCGATCGCGGTCACGATGCTGTCGATCGAGAACACGATATCGAGCATCACGATCTGGCCGATCGCCGCCCACATCGTCAGGCCGGCCGCGCCGCCGGACGCGCCGTCCGCGTCGCCGTCGCGCGACACGTGGTGATGGATCTCGGTCGTCGCCTTCCACACGAGGAACAGGCCGCCCGACAGCAGGATCAGGTCGCGCCACGAGAATGCGTGATCGAACAGCGTGAATACGGGCGTGGTCAGGCTCGCGATCCATGCGACGCTGCCGAGCAGCGCGAGGCGCATCACGAGCGCGAGCGCGATGCCGATGCGCTGCGTGCGGGCGCGCTGCGCTTCGGGCAGCTTGTTGCTGAGGATCGAGATGAAGATCAGGTTGTCGATGCCGAGCACGACTTCCATCACGACGAGCGTCAGGAGCGCCGCCCAGACGGCGGGATCGGCGGCAAGCGTCAGCAGATAGTCCATGGAAAGGGCCGATACGAAAGTGGAAAGCCCGATGATAGACAACCCACGACTTCGAGAAAATCAGAGAAAATATGATCTTTGGTTCGGTTTTTACGAAATAACGATCCGATGCTGAATTTTCGACATCTGTACTATTTCTGGGTCGTCGTGAAGGAAGGCGGCTTCGCGCGCGCCGCCGAGCGGCTCGACATGGCCGTGCAGACGATCAGCGCGCAGGTGCGCGAGCTCGAGAAGTCGCTCGGCCACCAGTTGCTGCGCCCGGCCGGGCGCGGCGTCGCGATGACCGACGCCGGGCAGGCCGCGTATGCGCGCGCGGAAGTCATCTTCGAGATGGGGCGGCTGATTCCCGACGAAGTGCGCGCGGCGGCAAGCCAGCCGACCGTGCGGCTCGCGGTCGGTCTCGCGGACGGGATCTCGAAGCTGGCGGCCCATGCGATCCTCGCGCCGGTGCTCGACACGCCCACGCTGCGGCTGCTGTGCCACGAAGGCGAACACGATGCGCTGCTCGCGGAGTTGGCGCTGCACCATCTCGATCTCGTGCTGGCCGGCCAGGGCGCGCCGTCGGGGTCTAACCTGCGCGTGACGAGCGAGCGGCTCGTCGCGTCGCCGGTCGACTGGTACGGGCCCGCGGCGCTCGTCACGCCGGCCGCGCGACAGCACTTTCCGCAGTGCCTCGCCGAATTGCCGGTGCTGCTGCCCACCGCCCATTCGGCGCTGCGCGCGCGTCTGGACCTGTGGCTGGAGCGCGAACGGATCGTTCCGCGCGTGGCCGGGGAATTCGAGGACAGCGCGCTGATGGCCGTGTTCGCCGCGCGCGGCCTCGGCGTATTTCCGCTCAGCGAACTCGGCGCGAACGATGCATCGCTGCTGCGCGGGCTGCGCCGGCTCGGCCGCGCGGGCGACGTGACCGAGGAAATCCACGCGATCCGCTCGCGGCGCGGCGAACACCATCCGCTGGCATCGCAACTGCTCGCCGCCGCGCGGCCCGCGCCGGCCGGCTGAAGCGAGCGCGACATCAAACGAAACTATAATGACGCCCCGGCCATACGAGATTGCCCGCGGAAGTTGCCCGCGCGCCGCGCAGGCACCGCCGTTGCGCGGCTTGCGCGCACTGCGCCCGCAGCCGCCGCGCGGCATCTCGCCGAGCCTTTTGAAAGACGCCATGCACAACCGATTTCGCCTGTTTTCCGTTTCGTGCGCGCTCGCGGCCGCGACCGTGCTGGCGGCGTGCTCGTCGCCGCCCAAGCCGATCTACCAGCAGGAACAGTTCGACGCGACCAGCAGCCCGTATGCGCGCACGTTCCATTCAAAGTCCGACGCGGCCTGCGAGGCCGCGCGGCGCGCGCTGCTGAGCCAGGGCTATGTCGTGTCGTCGTCGCGCAACGATGCGGTCGACGGCAGCAAGAATTTCCAGCCCAGCAACGACATGCACGTCGTGATCGAGTTTCACGTCGTGTGCGCGGACGCGAACGCGGACGGCTCGTCGAGCATCGCGTACGTGAACGCGGTGCAGGATCGCTACACGCTGAAGAAGTCGAATACGTCGGCGAGCGTCGGGCTCAGCGTGTTCGGCTCGCTGTCGCTGCCGATCGGGTCGAGCGACGATGCGCTCGTGAAGACCGCGAGCGAGACGATTCCGGCCGGCGTGTTCTATGAGCGCTTCTTCAATCTCGTCGAGCACTTCCTGAAGGTCGATCCGGCCCGCCGCGATCGCGCGGCCGTGAAGGCGGCCGAGAAGGAGCCGGTCGCGCCGCTGCCCGAGCCCGCGCCGACGCCGCAGGGCGAGCCGCTGAAGATGACGACGCCGGTCGTGCCGACGCCGCCCGCCGCGCCGGTGCCGCTTTCGGTGCCGAGCGTCGCGCCGGCGACGGGGACATCCGTGGTGCCGGCCGTGCCCGGCGCTGCGTCGGCCGTGGTCGCGCCGGGGACGATGCGGGCGGTTGTGCCGGGGGCGGCTTCGGTTCCTGCCTCGGCTTCGGCACCCGCTTCGGCTTTGGCGCCTGCTTCGGCTTCGGCTTCGGCACCTGCTTCGGCCTCGGCGCCCGCTTCGACTTCGGCGCCCGCCGCAGCGTCCGTACCCGCTTCGTCGCCACCCGCTACCCCGGCCCCCGCTTCCAGCCCGGTATCGACGCCTGCCGCCGCAGCGCCGGCATCGGCCGCATCTGCGCCGGTGCCGGCGTCCGCGACATCCGCCCCCGCGCCGTCGAACACCACGCCTGCCGCTGCCGATCCGGCCGCATCGTCGGCACCGACCGGCGCAAGCGCACCGGCTGCCAACTAACACGCGTCCCGCCTCCCTGCGCCGTGCCTCTCGAGGCGCGGCGCGATCCCTTTTCTCCGCCCCTCCAACGACATGACCGGCCGCACGCCGGCGGCCCGCCACACATTTTCGATACGAAGCGGCTGACGATCAAAGGCCGACGCGCCACGACAGCCCCGCGCGCCCGACGTGCAAGACTTGCCGAAATCTCCAGCCGCCCTGCCTTCCCGCTTTACCTCAACGTCGCATTCAGCGTGTGCAGATACTCGACCGTCGCCGTCACGCCGCCGCAGACGATCACCGCGATATTCGACGCCGACTCGAGCACCGGCACCGACGCCTCGAGCGCGGCCAGCGCGGCGCCGCATGCGGGTTCGACGACGATCCGGTGCTCGTCCAGCAACCGCAGCGACGCGGCCACAGCTTGCGCATCCGACACGACGACCGGATGAATCGCATGCCGTGCCGCCCATTCGACCGCCGCGTCGCATGGACGCTTCGCACCAAGCGACGTCGCAATGCTCGTGATCGCCGGCAATTCGACCGGATGCCCCTGCGCAACCGAACGCGCATAGCAGTCGGCGCCTTCCGTCTCGACCGCGACGACCGGCACGTCGTGCCAGCCGTTGCGCGCGAGCCCTTCGAGCACGCCGCACAGCAGCCCGCCGCCGCCGACCGCCAGCACGACCGCGTCGGGCTTCGGGCCGCTCGCCGCCATCTCGTCGATCATCGTCGCGTGCCCCTGCCACAGCACGGGGTCGTCGAACGGATGCACGAACGCGTCGTGCGGGCCGACGGCCGACAGCGCGAACGCGTTCGCCTCGGCCCAGCTCGCGCCGTGCACGACGACCTCCGCCCCCTCGACGCGAATCAGCTCGCGCGCGCGGGCCGACGCGCTTTCCGGCACGACGACGAGCACCGGCACGCCGAGTTCGCGACCGCAGTACGCGACCGCGATGCCCGCATTGCCGCCCGACGACGACACGAACCGCCGCGCGCCGGCCGCATGCCGCGCTTCGCAGACGGCGCCGACCCCGCGCAACTTGAACGAACCGGACGGCTGCAGCGCGTCCAGCTTGAGCAGGACGTTCGTGCCAAGCCGGCGCGAGGCGATTTGCGAACGGATATACGGCGTCTGGATATGAAGCGGCATGGTGCGGGACAGGGTGAGGATGGGTGACGGAAGGCGCGCGCGCCGGCGGCGAGCCGGTGCGGCAACGGAAACCATCGTACGGCACGCACGCCATGCTTTCCAATACCATCGAATGGCGTTTGCTATGCTCTTTAGGCATACCCTACCAATCGGAACCGGAGCCCGCGCCGCATGCGCCAGATCGAACTGCGTCACCTGCGTTATTTCGTGGCGGTCGCGCAAGCCGGCAGCGTGATGGCCGGCGCCCGAGCGGCCGGCATCGTCCAGCCGGCGCTGTCGCGTCAGATCCGCGAACTCGAGGAAGCGGTCGGCACGCCGCTGCTGATCCGCCGCGCGACCGGCGTTACGCTCACGGCGGCCGGCGCGAGCTTCCTGCAGGACGCGACGGCCCTGCTCGCGACGTTGCAGGACAGCCGCGAACGCGCGTTGCGCAGCGCGGCCGGCCAGCTCGGCGAACTGCGGCTCGGCGCGCTGCCGAACTGCCTGCCGCTGCCGATCGTCGCGGACGTGCTGAAAGCGTTTCGCGACGCATGCCCGGACGTGAAACTGTCGATCGCGCCGATGCTGTCGGCCGAGCAGGCGGCGGCGCTGACGCGCGGCCAGCTCGACGGCGGCATCATGGCGTGGCGTCGCGACGAGGCACCGCACCTGTCGGGCGTGCGGCTGCTGAGCGACCGCTTCGTGCTCGCGATGCCCGCGCCGCCCGGCGAGCACCTTGACGCACCGCGCACGCTGGCCGACGTCGCACACGAGCCGTTCGTGTGGTTCGACGCGCAACGCTCCGCGGCGCACCACCGGTTCCTGATGGCGCAATGCGAGCGGGCCGGCTTCACGCCGCGCATCGCCCAGGTCGGCAGCGACATCCCGACGCTGATCGGCCTCGTCGCAGCCGGCATGGGCTGCGCGTTCGTGCCAGAAAGCGCGGCGCCGACGTGTCCGCACACCGTTCGGCTCGTCGCGCTCGACGAACTCGCAAGCCGCTTCGACATCGAGTTCGTGTTCGACGGCGCGCCGGCGTCGCCTTCTCCGGTCGTCGCGCGGTTCGTCGAAGCCGTGCGCGAAGCGACCGGTTACGCGGACTGACCGGCGAAACCGCGGGATCGGCAGCCGCACCATCCGCGGCGGATCCACCCGCCGCGTTCGCCATCGCGACGCCCTAAACTGCGGCGCAAATTCACGAAAAACCTTTCATATCGATGACAAATCAGGGTGCCGCGTCAGTATTTTTAAATTGACACCAAAAACGGCCGTTTAACGGCATTTCGAATTGTTATGGAGCGAAATATACTGCGCGCGCATCCAACCCTCGTGCCAAAGAGAGGATGCTTTTCCGCCCCGGTCACGGTCCCCCTGTGACCGGGGTTTTTTTGCTTTCGAGCCGCGCCGGCGACAGGTTCTCGACGACGATGCCGCACGCCCGCGTCGCGAAATGACGGTCGTGCGCGCATGTCGGCCGATCGCTTCGTCGCGGCCGCCGAGCGCCGTCCGCGTCGCTTCGGAACGCAGCCGCACACCCGGCCGTGCACGTCGAACCCGGGCGTTCCGCTACACCCGGCAGCCTCGTTGCTCCGGCGACGGACTCCATTCGAACGGCACGGATTCACTCGCGCGCCCAGTCGTCGATCGCGTGCAAATCGCCGGAAGCCCCGCCCTGCGGGCCGGGTGCGCACGCCGACCGAGCCTGCATTGTTGACATGAAATCAAGATAATTTCGTCCGCATGCGGCTTTTTCCACAAAAGTAATGCAGGCACACTTCAGCCTGTCCACAACGGCCCGATGCCGTTGCCCAACGCTTACAGGAGCACTTCGCGTGAACACCACGACTTCTTCTCCTTCCCGCCCGGGCGGCAGCGCCGCGCTGCCGCTGCTGGCGCTCGCCGCCGGTGCGTTCGGCATCGGCACGACCGAGTTCTCGCCGATGGGCCTGCTGCCCGTGATCGCCGACGGCGTGCACGTGTCGATTCCGAAGGCCGGCATGCTGATCAGCGCATATGCGATCGGCGTGATGGTCGGCGCGCCGCTGATGACGCTGCTGCTCGCGCGCTGGTCGCGCCGCTCGGCGCTGATCGCGCTGATGTCGATCTTCACGATCGGCAACCTGCTGTCGGCCGTCGCGCCGGACTACACGACGCTGCTGCTCGCCCGGCTCGTCACGAGCCTGAACCACGGCGCGTTCTTCGGGCTCGGCTCGGTGGTCGCGGCAAGCCTCGTGCCGCGCGAGAAGCAGACCAGCGCCGTCGCGACGATGTTCATGGGCCTCACGATCGCGAACGTCGGCGGCGTGCCGGCCGCGACGTGGCTCGGCCAGATCATCGGCTGGCGCATGTCGTTCGCGGCAACCGCGGGCCTCGGCCTCGTCGCGATCGCCGGCCTGTTCGCCGCGCTGCCGAAGGGCGAAGCCGGCAAGATGCCGAACCTGCGTGCCGAACTGTCGGTGCTGACACGCCCCGTCGTGCTCGGCGCGCTCGCCACCACGGTGCTCGGCGCCGGCGCGATGTTCACGCTGTATACGTACGTCGCCCCGACGCTCGAACACCTGACGGGCGCCACGCCCGGTTTCGTGACCGCGATGCTCGTGCTGATCGGCGTCGGCTTCTCGATCGGCAATATCGCCGGCGGCCGCCTGGCCGACCGCTCGCTCGACGGCACGCTGGCCGGTTTCCTGCTGCTGCTGATCGCGACGATGGCCGCGTTCCCGCTGCTCGCCGGCACGCATGCCGGCGCCGCGATCACGCTGCTGGTCTGGGGTATCGCGACGTTCGCGGTGGTCCCGCCGCTGCAGATGCGCGTGATGCGTGCCGCACACGAAGCACCGGGCCTTGCATCGGCCGTGAACATCGGCGCGTTCAACCTCGGCAACGCGCTCGGCGCGGCAGCCGGCGGCGCGGCAATCTCGGCCGGCTTCAGCTACGCGGCGGTGCCGGTCGTCGGCGGGCTGATCGCCGCGGCAGGGCTCGCGGTCGTCGCCCTGCAGGTCGCTCAGCGCCGCCGCGCGCCGGCCGCCGCGAATTCCTGAACGCGACCTGGCCAGCCCCGCGAATTGCGCGGGCAAACCGGACTCGACGCATGCATTTCGATGGCCGCGTCATGCGGCCATTTTTTCGTCCTTGAAACGCGCCATCGTTTTCACGACGTTGTCGCTCGCCCTGTCGATCGGCCTTTCGTCTCCCGTCGCAGATACGGCCGCCCGTTCGAATCGCATCGCGACGGCCCGACGAACGCGGCCGGGCACGCGCGCTCGACGGGGCGATGTCACCGCGCGAACACGCGAACGCGGAAGCAGCAGGCGCCGGCCTGCAACGCCCGGCGCCCGATGCGGCACCGGTCAGAACCGATGCACGATGCCGAGCTGCACACCACGCGCATTCGCGCCCGGATAGGCAAGCGGCAGCCCCGGATTCGCCGCGCCGGCGAGCGTGTACCCCGCCTGGTTCCGGTTGCGCAGGTACGACAGCGCGCCATAAAAGCTCGTGCGCTTCGACAGGTCGTATTCGTACATCAGCCCGAACTGGTCCGCATGGTCGCCCTGCGACGTCTGGTCGTGCAGGTATGCATAGCCGAGCGCGACGTAGTTCGCCGGATTGAGCTGATACTTGACCGACAACCCGTACACGCGCGAATCGATCCCGAGGTCGTCCCACTTCACCGCCGAGAAGCCGCCGTACACGGTCGCCTTGCCGATCTCGTACGAGGCACCGGCCATGATCGTGCGATCGGTCGTGGTCGCCGTCGTGTTCTTCAGCCACTGCCCCGCGACGAACGCCGCGAACGGTCCGTGCTCGTAGGTCACGTCGAACTGCTGGCTGGAGCCCGCGGAGCGCACGCCGCCTGCGTCGCCGAAACCGAAGTACAGCCCGGCCTGGAACCCGGCGATCTCGGGGCTCTGGTACGACAGCGTATTGCTCGTGCGGAACGAGAACACGGTCAGGTTGTCCATGCCGGACGCCTGCGTGACGCCGCCGAATGCATCCTGCCCGCCCTGGTCGTTGAACAGCGGCGAATTCTGGCGGCCCGCGCGCACCTTGCCCCACTGCCCCGCGATGCCGACCCACGCCTGCCGGTTGAACATGCTGCCCGAGCTCGCGAGCGAACCGTCGTTCGGGTTGAAGCCGTTCTCGAGCGCGAACTCGATCTTCTGCCCGCCGCCGATGTCCTCGCCGCCCTTCACGCCGAACCGGCTGCCCCACTGGCCGCCGGAGCCGATCGCCGCCGTATAGCCGTTGCCGGTGTTCACGTACTGCGCGAATTCGTCGATCACGCCGTACAGCGTGACGCCATCCTGCGCGCAGGCAACGCCCGGACCGGCGACGCATGCCGCCGCAACCGCGATGCGAAGGCCGGCGTGCACCGGCCGCGCGCGGGAACGAGTTCCTCGTGCGTTCATTTTCTTAGTCATACTATTCAATGGAAGGAGAATGGCACGACGCCGGGCACGGTGGTCTTGCCGTGCCGGCATCGCGGAAAATCAAGTGGGAGTACGGTGCGGCCCGTCGCGCAAAACCGGGCGAAGGGCCGCTCGGGCCGGCTGTACGCCGGCCCGGCGGGCGACGCGATGCGTCAGTGCTGGATTTCGCCGCGGTCGAGCGGCAGGATCAGGCGCTCGGGGATGCTGCGACGCGATGCGCGCGCGCCGATGTAATACAGCACGGCCGGCACGATGAGGCCGAGAATCCACGAGATGTCGGTGCCGCCGAGCGCATCGACGAGCGGGCCCGTGTAGATGTGCGTCGACATGAACGGCAGTTGCACCAGGACGCCGACCACGTAGATCGTGATCGCCATCACGTTCCAGCGGCCGTAGCGGCCGTCCGGATCGGACAGCGCCGGCACGTCGTAGCGCGAGCGCGTGAAGCAGTAGTAGTCGACGAGGTTGATCGCGCTCCACGGCGTGAAGAACGCGAGCAGGAACAGGATGAACGCGGTGAATTCCTTCAGGAACGAATGGCGGCCGGCGAGCGCGATCAGCGTCGACACGCAGATCATCCCGACGATGTACACCAGACGGCTGCGCGACGACACCGCGCCCTTGCCGCGAAAGCCGCTGACGATCGTCGCCATCGACATGAAGCTGCCGTACGCGTTGAGCGCGGTCACCGTCACCTTGCCGAATGCGATGCTGAAGTACAGCAGCGCGGCCACGGCGCCCGTCGAGCCGAGGCCGACGATATACGACACCTCGTGGTGCGCGAACTGGCTGCCGGCGAGCGCGGCCGCGAACACGCCGAACACCATCGCGGCCTGCGCGCCGATCACCGAGCCGAGGCCGACCGCGCAAAACGTGGCGACCGACGACGTCGAGCGCGGCAGGTAGCGCGAATAGTCGGCGACGTACGGGCCGAACGCGATCTGCCAAGACGCGGACAGCGACATCGACAGCAGGAAGCTCGCGAGCGAGAAGTGCTTGTTCGCGAGCAGCGCGCCGACGTCGTGATTCGCGAACAGCTGCGCGAACATGTAGACGAACGCGACGATGCCGATCACGCTCGCGATCCGGCCGACGAAGTGGATCGCACGGTAGCCGAACACGGTCAGCACGACGATCACGGCCGCGAACAGCAGGATGCCGACCGCGTCGTCGACGTGCAGCAGCTGCGCGACGGCCTGCCCGGCGAGCACCGAGCCGCTGGCGGAAAAGCCGATGTACATCAGGCACACGAGCACGATCGGGATCATCGCGCCGTACACGCCGAACTGCACGCGGCTCGAGATCATCTGCGGCAGCCCGAGCTGCGGACCTTGCGCACCGTGCAGCGCCATCACCGCGCCGCCGACGAACTGGCCGAGCAGCAGCGCGACCAGCGACCAGAACACGTCGCCGCCGAGCACGACCGCCAGTGCGCCCGTGACGATGGCGGTGATCTGCATGTTCGCCGACAGCCACAGCGTGAACTGGCTCAGCAGGCCGCCGTGGCGTTCGGTGTCGGGGATGAAATCGATCGAGCGAACCTCGATCAGGCCGCCGGCTTTTCCACTGGAATTCGTTGACACGGGTAAATCTCCAAGATACTGAGGATCACAAATGGTTTGGACGAGACTGGAACGTGCCGAGCCGCCCTTTCGGCTCTTCGCATGCGGTGCGCCGTGGATCGCCGGCATGCGCCACGCACGCACGGTCAGCACGCTGGCGCGCAACCGGCACGACGTGTGCCGACATTGCCAGCGGATGATCTTGTATATACAACTTGCGTGATATCGGTGATTACCCGATATCGGCAAGTTTTCGAAATCGTCCGAATAATCCGGACTGATCCGACCTTGGCAGCCGTAAGTTGAGCGTTTTTAAAATGAAAGGTCCGGCACTGGACAGCGGTGCCGGATTTGAAGCGCGCGACGGATGCGGCGTAGCGGGACGAGACCGGAATGCAGCAGTCGTGCGCATGCGCGGCGCGTGCAGCGCGCGCGTGTTATCCGATCGAATCGCGTGTGCGCGGCGCGATCCGCGGCGTCGGGATTGCATCGCCGGCATCGTCCTGTTGCCCCGGCGGCGTCCAGCCGGGATACCGGTAGAAACCGTGCGAGCGCGATGCACTCGGCGCATCGCCGGGAACGGCACGGCGGCAGATCGGATCGTTCGTCGGTCGATGAGCGTGCTTGCCGTCATCGCGCACCGCGACGGCGCGACGCGTGCAGACAGATCAGTTCCAGCGCGATCGTCGCGCCGGCCAGCGACGTGATTTCCGCGTGATCGTATGGCGGCGACACTTCGACCACATCCATCCCGACCAGATCGATGCCGTTCAGATGGCGCAGGATTTCGAGCGCCTGATGGCTCGACAGCCCGCCCGAAACCGGCGTACCGGTGCCCGGCGCGAACGCCGGATCGAGACAGTCGATGTCGAACGTCAGGTAGACGGGATGATCGCCGACGCGCTCGCGAATGCGCGCGGCGACCGCCGCCGGTGTCGACGCATGCACGCTGCGTGCATCCTGGATGTCGAATCCCATCGGTTCGTCGTTGGTCGTGCGAATGCCGATCTGCGCCGAGCATTCGGGCGCGACCCACCCTTCGCGCGCCGCGTGATAGAACATCGTGCCGTGATCGATGCGCTTGACGTCGCGATCGGGCCACGTGTCGGTATGCGCATCGAAGTGCACCAGCGACAGCGGGCCGTGCACCTTCGCATGCGCCTTCAGCAGCGGATACGTGATGAAGTGATCGCCGCCGAGCGTCAGCATCGCGCAGCCGCGCGACAGGATCGCATCCGCGTGCCGCTCGATCGCGCCCGGCACCGACTCGGGCTGCCCCAGATCGAACGCGCAGTCGCCATAGTCGACCGCGGCCAGCACGTCGAACGGATCGAAGTCCCACGGCCACGGACGCTCCCACGCAATGCCGGTCGACGCGATGCGCAGCCCGCGCGGGCCGAAGCGCGTGCCGGGCCGGTGCGACGCGGCCGAATCGAACGGCACGCCGGTGATCGCGAGATCGACACCGTCGAGATCGCGGCTGAAGCGCCGGCGCATGAAGCTCGTCGCCCCGGCGAAGCTGGGTTCGGCCTGCGTGCCGTAAAGGCTGTCGCGCGTGAACGCGAGATCGTTCTGGCTCATCGTCGGATTCCTGTCGGGTGGAGATGCCGGTCGCACGCGCGGCGACCCGATGCCGATTCTGCCGCGATCGCTTTCAACGAGAAATATGAACTAACATAAGCCGACTTCACAAAACGCGATGTATCGCCATGCTGACCCGCTTGAGAGACATGGATGTGCAGTTGCTGCGGCTCTTCGTCACGATCGTCGAGAGCGGCGGCTTCAGCGCAGCGCAAGGCACGCTCGGGATGGCGCCGTCGACCATCAGCACGCAGATGGCCAAGCTCGAGACGCGCGTCGGCTTCCGGCTGTGCGAGCGCGGCAAGCGCGGCTTCCGGCTGACGCCGAAGGGCGAACGCGTGCTGCAATCGACGCGGCGCCTGCTGCACGCGATGGACGTATTCACGCGCGATACGCAGCACGTGTCGGGCACGTTGCTCGGCGAGCTGCGCATCGGGTTGTCCGAACGGCTCGCGCCGGACATCGTCGAATCGCTCGCAACGGCCGTCGGCCGCTTTCGCGAACATGCGCCGGACGTGTTGATCGAGATGCTGGCGGTGGCGCCCGACGAACTGGAGCGCAAGCTGTTGAAGGGCGAGCTGCAACTGGCGGTCGGCTACTTCTCCGGGCACCAGGCCGGCCTGCACTACGCGCCGCTGTTCGTCGAACCGCAATCGCTCTATTGCGGCGCCCGGCATCCGCTCGCCGCGAAAAAGACCGTGTCGATGAACGATGTCGCGCAGGCAAGCAACGTTGCGCGGCTCTACAAGACGCACACGGCCGGTGCGGCGCTGCGCAACGCGCAGCCGACCGCGTTCTCCGAAAACGTCGATGCCGACGTGATCTTCATCCTGTCGGGCGCGCACATCGGCTTCCTGCCGGACCATGTCGCGGCGCCGTGGGTCGCGGCCGGCAAGATGCGCAAGCTGCTCGCGAGCAGGCTGAGCCACACGGTCGAATTCCAGCTCGCGACGCCGAGGAACAGCGACGGCGGCGAAGCGCTGGACGCGTTTGCCGATGCGCTCGCGGAACAGTTCGGGTTGCTCGACGGTTTCGCGCGCGGATAGCCGGCGCCGCAACGTCAGCCATGCGCCGCCTGCCGCGGAAACTCAGACGAGCCGGTCCGACGCGACGACGTGTACGCCCGGCCGCGCATCGAGCGCGGCGTCGAGCAACGCGCGGGCGATCCGCGACGCGGGATTCACGCGCCATTTCATCGGCAGCACGGGGCCGGCAATGCTCAACGCAAGGACGAACAACCGTTCGCCGAACCTGAATTCGTCGCGGCTACCGCCGATCAGGCCGGGCCGCACGCAGGTGAGCGACGCGAATCCGACGCCCGCGAGCGCACGCTCGACTTCGCCCTTCACGCGGTTGTAGAAGATGCGCGACGCCGGATCCGCGCCGAGCGCGGAATTCAGCACGTAGGCCGGCGTGCCGTGCCGGTACGCGAGACGCGCCACCGCGAGCGGGTAGTCGTGATCGACACGCCGGAACGCAGCCTGCGAACCCGCGGTGCGCATCGTGGTGCCGAGCGTGCAGATCACCGCGTCGGCCTGCCACCAGTCGGCCGCCTCGGGCAGATCGTCGAAATCGACTTCCAGCGCCTGCATCTTTGGATGCGGCGACAACGGCCGGCGTGCGACGACGACGACCTGGTCCACGCGCGCATCGGCGAGCGCGATGTCGAGGACGTGGCGCCCGACGAGTCCGGTCGCGCCGACGAGCAACAGTTTCATGTCAGGTTTTCCGTATGAAGCTCGCGCAGGTTGGCCGTGAGCGACTGCCGCGCGCGCCCGGCAGTCCGCTGCCGCGTCGCGATGCCCCGCCCGCTTGCGGCCGATGATTCAGGCGGGATATCGACACGATGAACGGTTCGCGCGGGAGGGTCAACACCGGCCCGCGGCCTCCGCTATGCGCCGGTTCCCGCCTGCCGCGACACGCTCGGCGCGATGCCCGTCCAGCGCTTGTACGCCTGCGAGAACGACGACATGTCGCTGAACCCCAGCGCCTGCGCGATCTCCTTGATCGACAGCCGCCCTTCGGCAACCAGCGCCTGCGCGCGCGCCTTGCGCACGGTGTTCGAGATATCGCGAAAGCATGCGCCCTCCTCCTGAAGCCGGCGCTTCAGCGTGCGCTCGCTCGTGTTGAGCAGCGTCGCGATGTCCTTCAGTTGCGGCGGCCGGTCGAACGGCCGCGTGGCCAGATATTCGTTCAGGAACGACACGAGATCGACGCGGGTGCGCCGGCGCGCGATCAGCTCCGCGCACATCCGCTCGCACATCGCGGCGGTCGCGGCATTCGCCTGCGGCAACGGTCGTTCGAGATGCGCATGCGCGAACGTGATCGCGTTGGCCGGCCGACCGGACCGGACCCGCGTGCCGAGCACCTGCGGCACGCCCGGCTCGGCGTCGTATGCGAGATCGAACGTCGCGAGTTCGAACGCGCCGCCGATCACGTCGCGCAGCACGCGACAGGTGGCGCCCATCGCGCGTTCGACGAAGAAGCGCTGCAGCGGCGCGGACAGTTCCGGCGCCGCGTCGAACGCGATCCCATCGTGCCGCCCGGCTCGGCGGTAGGTCATCCCGACGAACGTGTAGGTCAGCGCCAGATAGCGCCCCGCCAGCGCGACGGCGTCCATCCCGGTCGCGCTACTGAGCAGCCCGTACCCGAGCAGTCCGTAAGCGGACAACTGGTACGACAGACCCACCTTCAGGCCGACGCCCGGCTCGTCGCCGGCCTGCGCGAGCAGGTTCGACGCCACCGCCAGCTCCTGCGCCGCCAGCACCGTGAAGTCCGGATCGGCAAGCTGCTTCAGCGTGAGTTGCGAGCCTTTCAGCAAGGCCGCCGGTGCGATTCCGCGGTCGCGGCCGAACGCGATCATCAGCAGGACCGAAGCCGGGCTGCGGGCAAAGTTCCAGACGTTCATCGGACGCCTCGCGACATGTGTTGGCCTAGATTCTAAAGCGGTTGGCCCGCGCCAGCATGGCCGTCGCGTGGCCGCCGGATCATGATGGGATGCATCGAAACCGCCGTTTCAACCCAATCGACCGGAGTCCGCCGCCATGTCCAAGACCTATGCAGACCAGCCCGTCTGGCGCGCCATGCAAAGCTTCCTGCCGCCCGACTTCCAGTGGGCGGCCGACCGCCAGCCGCATGAGGAATGGTGGCGCTGGCACGGTCATCGCCTGCATCTCGACACGTATCGCAATCCTCAGGCGAAAGTGAAGGTGATCCTGTTCCATGGCGTCGGCACCAACGGTCGGCAGATGTCGATGATCGTCGGCGAGCAGCTCGCGCGCCGCGGCTACGAGACGATCGCGGTCGACATGCCCGAGTACGGGATGACCGAAGTCGAGCGCGGCGCGCTGGTGCGCTACGACGACTGGGTGCGCGCCGGCAGCGACCTGATCGACGCGGAGCGCGCGAAGGACGATCGTCCGGTCGTGCTCTACGGGTTGAGCGCGGGCGGCATGCTGACCTACCACGTCGCCGCGCTGAACGGCAAAGTCGACGGCATCGTCGGGATGACGTTCCTCGACCAGCGTCTTCAGCAGGTGCGCGACGAAACCGCGCGCAACCTGTTCATGAGCCGCGTCGGCGGCCCGATGACGCACTTCACCGCGAAGACGCCGCTGCGCGCGATGCGCATTCCGATGTCGCTCGCGAGCAAGATGCACGCGCTCGTGAACCGCGACGACGCGCTGAAGGTCTGGCTGTCGGACCGGACTTCGGCCGGCAACGCGATGACGATGGCCTTTCTCGATTCGTACATGTCGTATCGGCCGGCGGTCGAGCCGGAGGATTTCCGCGTCTGCCCGATTCTGCTCACGCAGCCGGCCGCGGACCGCTGGACGCCGCGACACCTGAGCGAGCCGTTCCTCGCGCGCATCCGCAACGTGCCGGTCAAGGTCGTGATGCTGGACAACGCCGGCCACTATCCGCTCGAACAGCCGGGGCTCGCGCAGATGGTCGATGCGATCGACGCGTTCTATCGGGATGTGACGGCACGGCCTGCCGGCGCGCGGGCGCTTTCGTGAACGGGAAACCTGCGTCGATGCATCGGTCGGCGCGATCCGGCTTCGACGGGTAACTCGCACCCGCCGCCGGCCGGCGCCGTCGATGACGGGTACGGCCGGCGGCGCATCGCGCCGGTCACAGCATCACGTTGATGACCTTCTTCTCGACGTAGCTGACCATCTCCTCGATCCCCTCCTCCCGGTCGACGCCGCTGTTCTTGAAGCCGCCCCACGGCACGCCGAGAAAGTGCGTGTTGCTGCCGTTGACGAACACGCTGCCCGCGCGGATGCGACGCGCGGTGTTGAGCGCCTGCCGGATATCGTTGGTCCAGATCGCGGCCGACAGCCCGTATTCGGTGTCGTTGGCCATCGCGACCACGTCGTCGACATCGCGCCATCGCGCGACCGACAGAATCGGCCCGAAGACTTCCTCGCGCCACAGCCGCATCGCCGGCGTGACGTCGGCATAGACGGTCGGCTCGACCCAGAAGCCTTTTTCGAACGCGCGCCCGGGCGGGCGGCGGCCGCCCGCCATCAGCCGCGCGCCGTGCGTCTGCGCCGGATCGAGAAAGCTCATCACGTGCTCGTAGCTCTTGCGCGAGTTGATCGGGCCCATGCCCGTGTCGGGCGACATCGGATCGCCGACGCGGATCGCGGCCACGCGCTCGACGACACGCGCGAGCACGTCGTCGTAAATGTCGTCGTGCACCAGAAGCCGCGAATTCGATCCGCACGACTGGCCCTGCCACGAGAAATTCATTCCGCGCACCGCACTTTCGGCGGCCGCGTCCGGATCCGCGTCCGGAAACACGATCATCGGATTCTTGCCGCCGAGCTCGAGCGTCACGTGCTTGACGCCGACCTCCGCCGCGCTGCGCTGAATCGCGCGCCCGGTCGGCACGGACCCGATCAGCGCGAGACGCTTCACGTCCGGATGGCGCACCAGCGCATCGCCGACCTCGGCGCCCGTGCCGTTGACGATGTTGAACACGCCGGCCGGCAACGTGTCGCGCGCGATTTCGCCGAGCACAAGCACGGACAGCGGCGACGTTTCGGGCGGCTTCACCACGACCGTATTGCCGGTCACGAGCGCCGATGCCGTGCGCGCCGCGGAAAACATCGCCGGGTGATTGAACGCCGCGATCCGGCCGACGACGCCGTACGGTTCGTACACGGTCATGTGCAGGTGGCGGCCGGTGGCCGGGATCGTCTCGCCGTGCAGCCCGTGCACGAGCCCCGCGTAGTAGCGCAGGCCGCGCACCGTCTCGTGCATGCTCGCGAGCGTCGGCGCGTAGGTGTTGCCCGAATCGAGCACCTCGATGCGCGACAGCTCCTCCGCGCGTTCGAGCAGGCGCTCGCCGAACCCGCGCAGCAGTTCGCCGCGCTCCTCGCCGGTGCGCTCGGCCCAGGCCGGCCACGCGCGCTGCGCGGCGTCCACGGCCCGCGCGACGTCCTTGCGCGAACCGGCCGGCGCGCGGCCGATCGCTTCCTCGATGGCCGGGTTGATCGACGTCGCCCACTCGCCGGTCTCGCTGTCGACCAGTTCGCCGTCGATCAGCAAACGGCCGGTTATAAACTGCTCGCTCATACTCGTCTCCTCGATGATTCCATCGCCGGTCAGCGCGCGTCGCCGCGCTGCACGCGGCGTTTCCACAGCGCCCACGGGCGCTCGACCTGCGTTTCGATGTTCGCGCACGCGGTCGCGGCTTCCTGCTCGCTGAGATAGACCACGTCGCCCAGTTGCAGCGCCTCGATCTGCATGCGCGCATTGACTTCCGCGTAGACCGCGCGATACACGGCCTGCTTGAGCGTCGGCGCGACCACCGTCGAACCGTGGCCGCGCATCAGCACGAACGCCGCGCCGCCGAGCCGCTGCGCGAGCGCCGCGCCGAGCGCGTTGTCGCGCACGAGCAGGTCCGTCGCATCGCCCGCGGTATCGCGAATCTCGAACACGGGCGCCCCCCCGCCGAGGAATCCGCTCATGTGGCACACGGGCCGCAGCGGCGTACGCTTCGTGATGCTGAACGGCAGCACGGTCGGCGAATGGCTGTGCACGATCGCCTGCACGTCGGGACGCACCTTGTAGATCTCGCCGTGGATGAAGCGCTCCAGATAGACGGCGCGCCCGCCGGCATTGACCGGTATGCCGTCCAGCGTGAATTCGACGATGTCGTCCATGCCGACGGTGCCCGGCGCCATGTTGCGCGCCAGCAGGAAGCGCTGCGGATCCTTGTCGTGACGGACGCTGACATGGCCGAAGGCGTCGACGATGCCCTGGTCGAACAGGATGCGGTTCGCGCAGACGAGGTCCTCGACGAGCGCGGTTTCCGGCGCATCGGCGAGACGCCCGGCATCGTCCGCATAGGCGGCGGCGCCGGATGGAAGCTGAAGAGTGCACATGGGTCGGCCTGTTTTCGGGTTGACGGGCGGTGCGCGCGTCCGCATCGCATCCCATCGCGATGCGGACCATCAGGCACCCAGCCAGCTTAGAACCGGCCCGACCATAGGTCTATTAGCTATTGATCGCCGAACAGATAGCCAATCGACTATGAGTTCGATCCATCCGCTTCCGCGCCAGGCGACGCGGCGTCGAGAATGAACTGCACGAGTTCCGCCTGGAACGCCGAGAAGCGCTTGTCGTCGCGATGCACGAGATAGATCGGCACCTTCATCGACAGATCGGCGCGATCGAGCACGACCAGCTCGCGCCGCTCGACCTCGGCACGCACCGCCGACGCGAACATGAAGCTCACGCCGAGGTTCTCGCGCACCGCGTGTTTCATCGCTTCCGGATGCCCGAGCTCCATCACGACCTTGCGCTGCTCGAGGCCGCGCTCGCGCAGCAGCGCCTCCTCGAGCTCGCGGCGCGGCTGGTTGCGCGGCGTGCTCACGAACGGCACGCGGCGCAGGTCGAGATTCCGGGCCGGCTGCGCGGCCCACGGGCTCGATGCGCCGCACACGAGCAGCAGTTCGTCCTCCCACACGGGAAGGGTCGTCAGCCCGTCGAGATCCTGATTGGCCGCGATCAGGATGACCGCGAAATCGCAGCCGCCCACGCGGGTCGCATCGACAGCCGCCTGCGGCGTCAGGATCTGCACGGTCACGAGCCCGTCGGGCTGCCGCCGGTAGAAATCCGCGAACAGCGGCGGCAATGCGTACGAACCGATCGACATCGACGTCGCGACGACCGCGTTGCCCATCTCGCCCTGTTCGAGACCGGCGAGTTCGCGCTCGACCTCGCGCGTGCGCGTGATGACCTCGGTCGCCCACCGATAGATGCGCTCGCCGGCTTCGGTGAGTGCGATGTTGCGGCCGGCGCGCTTCACGAGCGCATAGCCGAGCCGCTTCTCCATGCTGCGCACGTGCGCGGTCACGACCGGCTGCGCGATGCACAGCCGGTCGGCCGCACGCGTGACGCTGCCGAGCTCGACCACCGTGCAGAACACCTCGAGCTTCTGAAAAGTGAGATACGAATCGAATCCGCGCACGGTTCCCTCGTCCATAGCCATTCAGGTATCGAATGGCCCGGCAATACGTATTGGAAGATATGTTTCAGGTTACGCACAATCGAATGAACCCACAACCGAGAGGCCTGCGTTCAGGCCCACCTGGAGACATCATGGTTCGTTCGACGCCCGTTCCGGCCGGTCGCCGCGCCCCGCGTTCGCGGGTTGCGCCGGCCCGCCCTGCCGCCACGCGCCGTGAGGTGCGGCGATGAAAACCGCTACGTACGACTACGTGATCGTCGGCGCCGGCTCCGCCGGCTGCGCACTCGCCTACCGGCTCGGCGAGGATCCGAACGTCCGCATCCTCGTCATCGAAGCCGGCGAGCAGGATCGCTCGCCGTACATCAAGGTGCCGCTGACGTGGGGCCAGATTCTGAAGAACCGTCTATTCGACTGGGGCTATTTCACCGAGCCCGAAGCCGGCATGGACGGCCGCAGGATCGAGTGCGCGCGCGGCAAGGTGGTGGGCGGCTCGTCGTCGATCAACGGCATGGCCTACGCACGCGGCGCGCGGGAAGATTACGACGGCTGGGCCGACGAGTTCGGCTTGACCGACTGGTCCTACGACGCCGTGCTGCCGTACTTCAAGCGCTCCGAATCGTGGGAGCGCGGCGAATCGGCGTTGCGCGGCGGTCGCGGCCCGCTGACCGTGATCCGGCTCGACTATCGCGACCCGCTGATCGGCGGCTTCCTCGACGCGACGCATGCTTGCGGCTATCCGGAGAACGACGACTACAACGGCGCATCCGTCGAAGGCTTCGGGCCGATGCAGGCCACCATCCGCAACGGCCTTCGCTGCAGCGCGGCGGTCGCCTATCTGCGCCCGGCGCTCGCGCGCGGCAACGTCACGCTCGTGACCGGGGCGCTCGCGAAACGAATCGTGCTCGACACCGACAGGGGTGCGCCACGCGCCACCGCGATCGAGTATCGCCGCGGCGAATCCGATTACCTCGCCGAGGCGCGCCGCGAAGTCATCCTCTGCGGCGGCGTGATCAATTCGCCGCAACTGCTGATGCTCTCCGGCATCGGCGCCGCCGACAGCCTGCGCGTACACGGCATCGCGCCGAAAGTCGCATTGCCCGGCGTGGGGGCCAACCTCCATGACCACATCGTGTTCGACCTGCGCTGGAGCCGCAAGGAACCGGGGCCGCTGCACCGGATGATGCGCGCCGACCGCATCGCGTTCGACGTCGCGCGCACGTTTGCCGGCGGCAACGGCTTCTCGAGCAAGATCCCCGCCGCCGCGCTCGGGCTGGTCCGCAGCCAGCCGCACCTGCCGCTGCCGGACGTTCAACTGATTCTCGCGGCCGGCGCGATGAATGCCGCGCCGTACTTCGAGCCGTTCAAGCGCGCGTATGCCGACTCGTTCGCGATCAAGGGCATTTTCCTCACGCCCGAAAGCCGCGGGCGCGTGTCGTTGAAGTCGGCCGATCCGGCCGAGCATGCGCGGATCGAGCAAAACTTCCTCGCCACCGGGAACGATCGCACCGCAGTTCGGGAAATGTTCCGGCGCATGCGGGAAATCGGCGCACAGGCCGGGCTGCGCCCCTTTATCGGCGAAGAGATAGCGCCGGGCGCGCAGGTTCAGAGCGACGCAGACGTCGACGCATTCATTCGACGCGTCGCGATCACCCTGCATCACCCGGTCGGCACT
This sequence comes from Burkholderia anthina, assembly GCF_902498995.1. Lineage (GTDB taxonomy): Bacteria > Pseudomonadota > Gammaproteobacteria > Burkholderiales > Burkholderiaceae > Burkholderia > Burkholderia anthina. Next base: position 125,569 of record NZ_CABVLY010000003.1, on the reverse strand, counting down.
TGCCGCATGGGCCGCGACGACGATCCGGCGGCCGTGGTCGATACGCAGATGCGCGTACGTGGCGTGGCCGGACTGCGGGTGGTCGACGGATCGGCCATCCCGCGCATCATCCGCGGGCCGACCAACGCGCTGATCATGACGATGGCCGAACGCGCAGCGGATTTCATGACCGGCAAAGCCGTACCCGCGGCGCATGCCCCGGTTCGCGCCACGGCACCGATGTAGACGGTCGCGCCCGGGGTCTCGCGCCAGGCCCCGATCCGATTCATTCCGACCATTCAGGAGACACCGATGACCCATTCCTGCGGGCACGCGCATCGTCATGCGCACATCACGAACGCCGCGCCGCATGCCTTCTCCCTCGCGCTCGGCAACGTCGAAATCATCCGGCTGTACGACACGACGCTGCTCGGCGAAACCGCGCAAAGCTGGCTGCCTGATTTCGACCGCGCGCGCGTGGCCGAGCACGAACACTGGCTCGCGCCGACGCACTACGATCCCGAAAGCGGCCGCATCCCGATGCCCGTGCACAGCTGGATCGTACGGACCGGCCGGCATACGGTGCTGATCGACAGTTGTATCGGCAACCACAAGGAGCGGCCGGGACTGCCGGAGATGCACCGCCTGTCGACGCGCTATCTCGACCGGATGCGCGCGCTCGGCATCCAGCCCGAGGAAATCGACTACGTGATGTGCAGTCATCTTCACGCCGATCACGTCGGCTGGAACACGCAGCGCGTCAACGGCGTCTGGGTGCCGACCTTTCCGAACGCGCGATACGTGATCTCGCAGGTCGAGCACGATCATCTGGTCCGTGCGATCCGCGGCGAGGGCCCCGCGGGGCCGGCGTGGTTCGGCCCGATGTACGACGACAGCGTGCTGCCCGTGATCGAGGCCGGCCAGGCCACGATGTTCGACGATACCTACGAACTCGACGACACGTTCCTGATCCGCCACGCACCGGGCCATTCGCCGGGGCACGTGCGCATCGAACTGACGTCGCGGGGCGCGCGCGGCGTGTTCAGCGGCGACATGCTGCACTCGCCGATCCAGATTCCGTTCTGGCAATGGAGCAGCAAGGTCTGCGACGACCGTCCGCTCGCCGCGAAAAGCCGCTTCGAGTTGCTCGCGCATTGCGTCGAGCACGGCGCGCTGCTGCTGCCCGGTCACTTCGAGGCCCCGCACGCGGGGCATATCGTCGATACGGCCGGCACGTTCGGCATCGAGTTCCTGCGCTGACGCAGCGCGTGCGACAGCCATGGCTGGCCGAGCCTGCCGTTCGGTTCGACGGAATTCCGCGGGTCGCCGAGGGCTTCGGAACGCGCGAACGGCAGGCAAAAGGACGGACGCGCGATCGCGCACGGCCCGTCGTCGCCCCGCGATTCAGGTGTGCTGGAACGGCGCTGCGGCCACCGCGACAACGGCCGGCATGCAGACGGCTCAGGCCTGCCCGATGTCGAGCCGGATAATCCGGCCGGCACCGTCGACCTGGAACTTGAAGTACGTGCGGAACGTGCCCCAGCGATCCGAATGAAACTGGCCGTAGACGTCGAGCCCGTCGTTGTCGACGCGATCGATCGTCGTGAAGCGCTCGGCCCCGATCGCGTCACGGTTGAATGCGTGAAGGTCGCGCGGCCTGCCGTCGTCATACAGCGTCGCATCGGGCGCGAACAGCGCGGCCCATGCCGCGCCGTCGCCTTGCTGGAGCGCGTCGATCGCGCGCCGCACGACCGGATGATGGAGTACGTCGGTGTTCATGGTGTCTATCCTCGACGAAAGAAGCCCGCCCTCGGCCTGCGCCGACCCGCGAAGGGCGGACGACGCGTGCCGCCTTCTGCCGGCCGCCCCGCGCGTTACGCATTCGCTTTCGGCTGCAGCAGGTCGGACAGGCCGACGCGATGCAACATCTCCGCACGCACGCGGTCGAGCACCGCGAAACCGACGGCCGCGCCGTCCTGCGTCGGATCGATGTGAACGCGGAACGGACGCTTACCGAACGGCATGCCCACGATGTCGACGATCGCGCGGGCCACCTCGCTCGCATCCGCATCGGCCGGCACGATGTCCGCAAACGCCTTCAGCACCTGGTCGCCGAACCCCGCATACGGCCCCGCGTCGTATTCGGCCGCACGCGCCTTGTCGGCCGGCGCGCCCGCATGCGCGAAATGGTTGGTGCCGCCCGTGAATGCGCCCGGCACGACGATCGACGTCTCGATGCCCCAGCGCGACAGTTCGCGCGCATACTGCACCGCGATCGCATCCATCGCGGCCTTCGCCGCGAAATACGGCGCCAGGTACGGCGGCGTCCCCCCCGCCGAGCTACTGCTGGACACCCACAGCAGCAGGCCCTGACCGCTTTTCCGCATATGCGGCAACACGGTGCGGTTCATGCGCTGCGTGCTCAGCACGTTCACGTCGTACAGATGCGCATACTGCTCCGGCGTAAACGCTTCGGCGGGACCGAACACCATGTGCCCCGCGTTGTGCACCAGCACGTCGATGCGGCCAACCTCGGCGATCACGCTGGCGACGCCGGAATCGACGGAATCCTGCGACTGCACGTCGATCTCGACCGTGCGCAGATCGACGCCCTGCGCTTTCGAATACGCAGCCATCTGTGCGACGACCGGCGCATTGCGTCCGGCCGTGTCGCGCATCGACGCGAACACGATGTGGCCGGCCGCCGCCAGCGCTTCGGCTGTCAGGCGGCCGAAGCCGCTCGACGCGCCGGTGATGAGAATGATCTTGCCCATGACGATGCTCCTTGATTGACGACTGTGATTCCTCGATACGAACCATGCGGACTCGAACCCTCCCGTCATTGCGCAGCCAGCGCGCCGCTTCGCGCAGCGGATTGAGCTTCCCCATCAGGTTGATGGCGATCTGCATGTCGAACATGCCGTGCCACGACGGCCGGAGCGTCGACGTTCGCCTGGACAGCAACCGTCTGCCCGGGATTCGATTTACGACAACGCGCGCATTTCCATTTAGTACACCGATACTATTCGTCCGGATTCGTTCCGGATGATCCGGATGCCGCTCAGTCGCGCCGCGTCGATCGCCGCACGGGTTCCCATGCCCGGATATCGCGCGCGATCGATTCGGACCGGACGACACGCCGATGACCAGGACTACCTTGTCTGTCATCGATACAGTGCCCATTCGAAAACCCTGGATCACTCGGTGGAGATGTTGGGATGAATCGAGTGTAGCCGAGCCTGTCGCGCGAATGAACGGGCGGCGCAGAGATGAACTATCCACGATTGACTAACAATCGGTTCATTCATGGTCGCGCTCCACCCGCACCGGTTCTTTCAGGATTACGTACCGGGAAATTGACAATCCGGTAGCCGGCCGCAACGGCGCGTCACGATCGCGTGCGTCCTGTCCACCACGGCCCGGCGGCACTTTGGCGTGACGCCGGGAGAATTCGGGAGGCACACGAAACACCGGCATCGCATCATTCCGGAGATCGGATGAAGGCCTCTACCGTCGGCACGATGAAGAAAAAACCGCCAATGCGCACATTGCACATCGGCGGTTCCGTTTCAGCAGCCCTGTACGTCACACATGCAGCGCATGCCCGAGCGCACGCAGCGCAGCCTCCTGCATCGCTTCGCCGAGCGTCGGATGCGCATGGATCGTGCCGCCGACGTCTTCGAGCCGCGCCCCCATCTCGATGGACTGCGAGAACGCCGCAGCCAGCTCCGACACGCCGCGCCCGACCGCCTGCCAGCCGACGATCAGGTGATCGTCGCGCCGCGCGACGACGCGCACGAAACCGTCGGTCGCCTGCAGCGTCATCGCGCGCCCGTTCGCCGCGAACGGGAACGATGCGCTGATGCAGTCGACGCCGGCCGCCTTCGCGTCGTCGGGCGACCAGCCGGACGTGACGACCTCCGGATCGGTGAAGCACACGGCCGGGATCGACGCGGGCACGAACTTGCGGCGGCGCCCCGCGATCAGCTCGGCCACCATCTCGCCCTGCGCCATCGCACGATGCGCGAGCATCGGCTCGCCCGCGACGTCGCCGATCGCCCACACGTTGCGCATCGACGTCCTGCATTCGTCGTCGATGCGCAGCGCGCGGCCGTTGCGATCGAGCGGCAACGATTCGAGCCCGAAGCCGTCGACGCGCGGCCGGCGCCCGACCGCGACCAGCACGCGGTCGGCCGGCAGCGTCTTCTCCGTGCCGTCGGGCGCCTGCACACGGACCGCGCCGTCGTTCGCAAGACCCAGCACCTTGTGACCCGGCCACAGTCCGACGCCGAGCCGCGCGAGCGAATCGGCGACCGGCTTCGCGAGTTCCGCGTCATACGCGGGCAACACGCGCTCCGCGGCTTCGACGATGCTCACCTCGACGCCGAGCTTGCGATAGACGATCCCGAGTTCGAGCCCGATGTAGCCCGCGCCGACGACGACCAGCCGCTTCGGCAACGACGCAGGCGACAGCGCTTCGGTGGACGACACGACATGCCCGCCGAACGGCATCGGCGGCAGCGCGACCGGTTCCGAGCCGGTCGCGAGCAACAAGTGCTCGCAGGCGATCCGCGTCGTCTCGCCGCCGGTGACGACGTCGACCGTCTTGCCGTCGATCACGCGCGCGTCGCCGTGCAGCACGCGCACGCCGTGCTTCTTCAGCAACGCGCCGACGCCGCGCGTGAGCCGTTCGACGATGCCGTCCTTCCATGCGACGCTTTTCGCGATGTCGATCTCCGGCGTGCGCACGCGAATCCCGAGCGCCCCTTCGCCGGCCTGCCCGCACGCCTGCTCGAACGCGTCGGCGACGTGGATCAGCGCCTTCGACGGAATGCAGCCGATGTTCAGGCACGTGCCGCCGAGCCGTTCCCGCTCGACGAGCACCGTCGGAATGCCGAGCTGCCCCGCGCGAATCGCGGCGACGTAACCGCCCGGACCGCCGCCGATCACGAGCAACGTGGTGTGTTCGTTCTTCATTGCGCTCACTCCACGAACAGCAGCGCCGGGCGCTCGAGCAACCCGCGCACGGCCTGGATGAATTCGGCCGCATCCGCGCCGTCGACGACGCGATGATCGAACGACGACGACAGATTCATCATCTTGCGCGCGACGATCGCGCCGTCGCGGATCATCGGCCGCTCGACCATCCGGTTCACGCCGACGATGCCGACTTCGGGATGGTTGATGACCGGCGTCGAGACGATGCCGCCGAGTGCGCCGAGGCTCGAGATCGTGATCGTCGATCCGCCAAGCTCGTCGCGCTGCGCACGGTTCGTGCGGACCGCGTCGGCCAGCCGCGCGATTTCGGCCGAGATCGACCACACGTCGCGCGCTTCCGCATGACGCAGCACCGGCACCGTGAGGCCGCCGTCCGTCTGCGTCGCGACGCCCATGTGCACCGCGCCGTAACGCGTGACGACACCGGCTTCGTCGTCGTAGCGCGCGTTGATCTGCGGGAAGTCGCGCAACGCGACCACCATCGCGCGGATCAGCAGCGGCAGCGGCGTGAGCCGGCCGCGCGTGTCGCCGTAGCGGCGGTTCAACTCCGTGCGCAGCGCTTCGAGCTCGGTGACGTCGATCTCCTCGACGTAGCTGAAGTGCGGGATGCGGCGCTTCGCTTCCTGCATCTTGCGCGCGATCGCGCGCCGCAGGCCGATCACCGGCACGTCGGTTTCGTCGTTGCGCTCGTCGTAGCCGTGCGCCTGCGACGCACGCGCCGTACCGCCGCCCGTGCGCGCATACGCATCGAGATCCGCATGCAGGATCCGCCCGGCTTCGCCGGTGCCGCGCACATAGCGCAGCTCGATGCCCATGTCCCATGCGCGCTGGCGTACCGCCGGCGACGCGAGCGGCCGCTCGCCAGGCGCGAGTGCGGCACGCGGCGACGCCGCAGGTTCGGCGCGTCGCGGCTCGGCCGACGTGCGGTGCGCGGCGTGAGGCGCCGCGTTCGACACCGCCGGTGCGCCGGAGGCCGCGGCTGCTTCCGATACTTCGGATGACCTGGCATGTCCATCGACCGCTTCAGCTGCGGCCGGACGCGGCGTCGCATCCGTGCCGGCATCGCGCCCCTTCGCGCCCGGCTTCAGGTTGCCGTCGCCTTCGACCTCGAGACGAATCAGCTCGCTGCCGACCGCCATCATCTCGCCGATCCGGCCGCCGAGTTCCAGCACCTTGCCCGCGACCGGCGACGGAATTTCCACCGCCGCCTTGTCGGTCATCACGTCGGCGAGCGGCTGGTCCTCCGCGATCGTCTGCCCCGGTTGCACGTGCCAGGCCACCAGCTCGACCTCGGCAATCCCTTCGCCGATATCCGGCATCTTGATGACATGAATCCCCATCTCAGGCCTCCATCACGCGTCGCAACGCTTCGCCAACCCGGGCCGGGCCGGGGAAATACGCCCATTCCTGCGCGTGCGGATACGGCGTGTCCCACCCCGTGGTGCGCTCGACCGGCGCTTCCAGGTGGTAGAAACAGTGCTCCTGCACGAGCGACACCAGCTCCGCGCCGTAGCCGCACGTGCGCGTCGCCTCGTGCACCACCACGCAGCGGCCGGTCTTGCGCACCGACGCGACGATCGTGTCGAGATCGACCGGCCACAGCGTGCGCAGGTCGATCACTTCCGCATCGATGCCGGTCTCCTCGGCGGCGGCGAGCGACACGTGAACGGTCGTGCCGTACGTCAGCACCGTCACGTCGTTGCCGGGCCGCACCACGGCCGCCGTATCGAGCGGCACCGTGTAATAGCCTTCCGGCACCGCGCTGCCCGGATGCTTGAGCCACGACATGACCGGACGCTCGTGATGACCGTCGAACGGCCCGTTGTACAGCCGTTTCGGCTCGAGGAAGATCACCGGATCGTCGTTCTCGATCGATGCGATCAGGAGCCCCTTCGCGTCGTACGGATTCGACGGCATCACCGTGCGCAATCCGCAGACCTGCGTGAACATCGCCTCCGGGCTCTGGCTGTGCGTCTGGCCGCCGTAGATGCCGCCGCCGCACGGCATCCGGATCGTCATCGGCGCGGTGAACTGGCCGGCCGAGCGATAGCGCAGCCGCGCGCCTTCCGACACGATCTGGTCGGACGCCGGGTAGAAGTAGTCCGCGAACTGGATCTCGCAGACCGGGCGCAAGCCGTACGCGCCCATTCCGACCGCCGCGCCGACGATCCCGCCTTCCGAGATCGGCGCGTCGAACACGCGCGACTTGCCGTACTTCGCCTGCAATCCTTCGGTGCAGCGGAACACGCCGCCGAAGTAGCCCACGTCCTGCCCGAACACGACCACGTCGTCGTCGCGCCCGAGCATCACGTCCATCGCGGAGCGCAGCGCCTGGATCATCGTCATCGGCTGTGCGGCCGTCGTCGTTTCATGTTGCGCCATGATCACGCTCCCAGTTCCTGGCGCTGGCGGCGCAGGTGCGCGGGCAGCTCCTTGTACACGTCGTCGAACATCGACGCCGGCGACGGAATCCGGTCGTCGGCCAGCGTCCCGAATTTCTCCGCTTCCTTCTGCGCGGCGATCACTTCCGCTTCGAGCTCGGCCGTGAGCGCGTCGTGCGCGCTGTCCGACCAGATGCCCTTCGCGATCAGATGCTGCTTGAAACGCGCGATCGGATCGCCGAGCGGGAAATGGGTCCAGTCGTCGGCCGGCCGGTATTTGGTCGGATCGTCGGACGTCGAGTGCGCGCCCGCGCGATAGGTCACCCATTCGATCAGGGTCGGCCCGAGATTGCGGCGCGCGCGTTCGGCCGCCCAGGCCGATGCCGCGTAGATCGCGAGGAAGTCGTTGCCGTCGACGCGCAGCGAAGCGATCCCGCAGCCGACGCCGCGCCCGGCGAAGGTCGTGCCCTCGCCGCCCGCGATCGCCTGGAACGTCGAGATCGCCCACTGGTTGTTGACGACGTTCAGCACCACCGGCGCGCGATACACGTGCGCGAACGTCAGCGCGGTGTGGAAGTCGGCCTCGGCCGTCGCGCCGTCGCCGATCCATGCCGACGCGATCTTCGTGTCGCCCTTGATCGCCGACGCCATCGCCCAGCCGACCGCCTGGATGAACTGCGTCGCGAGGTTGCCGGAAATCGAGAAGAAGCCGGCTTCGCGGTCCGAATACATCACCGGAAGCTGGCGCCCTTTAAGCGGGTCGCCTTCGTTCGACATCAGTTGGCAGATCATCCGTTCGAGCGGCACGTCGCGCGCGATCAGGATGCTTTGCTGACGGTAGGTCGGGAAGCACATGTCGCCGTGACGCAACGCCATCGCATGCGCGGCGCCGATCGCCTCTTCGCCGAGGCTCAACATGTAGAACGAGATTTTCTTCTGACGCTGCGCGATCATCATGCGCGCGTCGAAGATGCGGGTTTTCAGCATCGCGCGCATCCCGGCGATCAGGCGCGCATCGTCGAGATCGGGGGCCCACGGGCCGACGGCTTCGCCGTGGTCGTCGAGCACGCGCACGAGGCTCCGTGCGAGATGGGCGGTATCCGCCGCGGCAACGTCGATCGGCGGGCGACGGACCGCACCGGCCGGCGATAGATGCAGATAGGAAAAATCCGTCTTGCAGCCCGGACGCCCGGTGGGCTCCGGCACATGCAGACGCAATGGCTCTGACAGGCTCATCGTGTCGTCTCCACGCTCGATTGTGTCTCACGCTGATAGAAACGCGCGGCCGGTTGCCGGCTCACGCGCGGGCTGGCGCGCGGATAAGCACGCCAACCTTGAAAATCTATGCGTTGGCGCGCCGGACGTCGATGACCAAGCCGCTCGTTCGTGGTGAGCAGATTTGCCATGGCGCGGCGACAGATCGGCCGCCGCGCATCGCCGCGCGCCGCCCCGCCAGCCCCTCAAATGCACTAATCGCTCCGGTGCATTTGGATATCACGCGCAATCCGCGGCCTCCCTATACTGACTCGCGGGATATCGGCGGGTGTCGCGAACGCGATCCGGCCGTGTCCCGACGATCCGACAACCCCTTTGAACGACGAGGTCGATCATGTTCGAAAAAACGGAAGGCACGGCGCAGAAACTGGCCGGCAAGGCGCAGGAAGCAGTGGGCGACGTCGCGGGCGACACCGGCATGCAGCTCGAGGGAAAGGCGCGTCAGGTGGCCGGCAAGGTTCAGCAGTCCTATGGCGAAGCGCTCGATCAGGTCCGGGACGTGACCGCGAGCAACCCGCTTGCGACGCTGGCAACCGTCGCGGCGGTAAGCTTTCTCGTCGGCGCCCTGTGGTCGAAGCGCTGATCGGCGGCCGAAAGCCGGCCGGCGCACGCTGAAGTCAGCACGGGAGCATGCCATGACGTTGCTTTCACGAGTCAGGAAATGGCAAAACGTCGCGCAATTCTCGGCGTCGCGCCTGCCCGATTACGCCAGCCTGGCGGCGGTCGAATTCGATCTCGCGAAGCAGTCCTTTCTGCGCGATCTGATCCTGTATGCGCTGCTCGGCCTGAGCGTGACGTTCGGTCTGGCCTTCGTGTGCGTGGCGGCGATCGTCAGCGCCGCGCAAACGCCGTATCTGACCGAAACCGCGTGGGCGATCGCCGGCTTCTGGGTGCTCGTGTCCGTCGGCGCCTTCATCGCGGCGCGCAGGCGCGACGAGCGCGGCACCTTCGCCACGCTGCTCGGCGAGTTGCAGCGCGACATCCAGGCCGTCAAAGAGAGTCTGTAATGAAACGACGTACGCCCGACGGTTCGCCGGAATCGCAACGCAGCGTTCTGCTGGCCCGCATGGCGGCCACGCGCGCCGAATTGTCCGCGTCGAACCATGTGCTCGAATTGACGCGGCAGCCGTCCGCGCGCGATCGTGGCGGCCATCCGGTCGTGAAACTGCCCGCGCTCGGCGGGGCGACCGGCGTCGCGATCGCGGTGGCGCTGGCCGGTCTGGCGGTTCTCGGGCCGCGACGGCTCGTGGCGACCGCCGTTCGCGCCGGCCTGGCCGCGATGATCGGGCGCATGACACGAGACATCGTGCAGAAGTAAGACGGACGCCCCGGCAAAACACCGCACGGATGCGCGGGCGCCCGTCTTGCCGCCGTCACTGCGAGGCGGCCGCGGCCGCCGCCGCGCTCGCCTCTTTCGCCTTCTTCGCCGCGTGGTGATGGCCGATCGCGCATCCCGCCGCCGCGCCGACCACGCCATGATGGCCCGCGACATGCCCCGCCACGCCGCCGACCGCCGCGCCCTTCAGGCATCCTGCCGCCTGGGCCGAAGCGGAAGCGGCCGACAACGCGATGCAAGTCACCATGATCGAGAGGAACTTCATACGACTTCTCCTTGAAAAAGCGAATCGCCCGCGCCGGCCGATCCCGCGCGACGGCGCATCCGCCGGATACGCGAAAAGCATCGACGCCCACGCAGCGCCTGCCGGGGCGGCATTCGGGCGATTCAGGCGGGCGGCGTTCCTGTCGCCTCGCTCCCCGCCGAATGCGCGACGAGCGACGGCTCGGCGACCGCCGCATCGGCCGCCGCGGCCACGACATCGTGCACGAAGCGCAGCTTCGCGACGACGGCCGGCGCGAGCACGAACGGATAGGCGTCCGGCATCCCCATGCTGCGGTTCAGGCTGTTCAGCGCATAGGTGAGCGGAAACCAGCGCCGCATCAGGTTGCCGAAGCTCGCTTCGTCGACCGAGGTCTGGTCGGACAGCGTCGGCAGGCTCGCGTCGTCGGGAGCGAGCACGAGCCCGCAGGCGGTCGCGGTATCGAGCGTATCGACGATATGCAGGTAGTGCGCCCACGTCTCCGCCCAGTCTTCCCACGGATGCATCGTCGCGTACTCGCTGACGTATGCGCGCTCCCAGCCCGCCGGTTCGCCGTTCGCGTAGTGCGCGTCGAGCGCGGCCTGATAGTCGGCCCGCTCGTCGCCGAAGCAGGCGCGAAACGGTTCGATCCAGTGCGTGCCGCTCACGAGGCGATCGAAGTAGTAGTGGCCGATTTCATGCCGGAAATGACCGAGCAGCGTGCGATAGGGCTCGCGCATCTCGGTGCGGATCTGTTCCCGCTTCGCGTCGTCCGCTTCGGCGAGATTCACCGTGACGAGGCCGTTCGCATGGCCGGTCATGACCGGCTCGGCATCCGTCGACGCCTTGAACGCGAACCGCATGCCGCACGCCGGCTGCTGCGCGTGCGATTCGACCGGCAGGCCCAGCACGAGCAGCGTATAGAGGAGCCGCCGCTTCGCGGCCTCGAGCCGGTACCACAGCAGCCGGTTCTCGGGCAGCGACAGGTCCGGAATCGTCTCGGTGAGCACGCACGCGCGGCACAGCGCATCGCCGCTTTCCGCCGGAATCATCCAGTTGCAGACGTGCTCGTTCGCGTAATTGCCGCATTGCCGATAGGATTTCCCCGGCGCGGCCGGATGCAGGCTGCGCCACGTTCCGTCGCCCGCGGGCTCGAACGCGCCGACTTCGCCGACGTCCGGCAGATAGCCGAGCAGCGCGTCGCAGCGCTCGCATCTCACGTTCTCGAAAAACACCAGTTGCGAACATTGTCCGCAGTGGAAGGTTTTCACGATGTACCGCCCCCCTTCATGGCTGTCCGTCGTCGCTCGGCTCCGGCGCTATGCGTCCGCGAGCCGCGCATGCATCCGCCGGTAATCGTTCCGGTATCGCTTCGCGAGCGCCGACTTGTCCGAATCGCGCAGGATCTTGCCCGAGATCTGGAAGAATATCTTCTCCTCCTCCTTCAGATGATCGTGCAGTTCCGCGGAGAGCTTGCGCACCGTCGCCAGCCAGCCGCGCGAGTTCGGCTCGCGGCCGCGCAGGTCGTCGACGATCTCGTCCATCTTGTGATGATCGGCCAGCGCATCGCGCGACGGATGAAGTCCGCGGTCGTCCATCAGGATCGGCACATAGAGAAAGCGCTCCTCGGCCGCCTCGTGCGCACCGAGCTCGATACGCAGCTGTTCGAACAGCATGCCGCGATCCGGGCCGGGTTTCGAGCGCAACAGCCGGCGCATCAATGAACGCTGAATCTCGTGACTTTCGCGCAATGCATCGAAGATCGTTTCGGCCATTCAAAGGCTCCCGGGTAATTGGCATCCAGCGCGTCGTGCCGCGGCTTCGCTATGGTCACAAACCTCGGCGTCGCGCGACAGTTGCAAATGCACTAGGACACCTTGGCCCCGCGGGGTCCATCGATCTTCCCGGCATCGCAGCGCGACCATGCCCTGGTGCAACTAGTGCAATTGCGTCGTTGTGCCGGTCTCGCGATCGGGTTCATATTGGCGGCGCCGGATCGATCGTCAATTTTTTCGGATTCCTGCACGATTTCGAAACGCTTCGCGCGGCTCGAATCCAGCCGGTTTCCGTTTGCGCCGACGCGCATGCCGTCCGCATTCCGCGGAAACGAAGCCGCCATCGCAACAGCGCGGATTGCCGATCGATATCGGACTGACCGCCCGATTGCCGACACGGCATCGATAACCCTCGCACAAGGAGGCCTCATGAGATCCATTCTTTTGTGGATGCTGGGCGTACCGATTCCGATCATCATCCTGATCGCGCTGTTCTGGCATTGACGCGCCCACCCACGAACATTTTCGATACAGACAGTCTCGACCGGACAACAGGAGATGACATGCAGCATGCTCGACCCGGTTTCGCCCCCGCCTACGACAGCGCCGGCGCCGAATCGCCGGCTTCGGCCGTATCGTGGGGAGCCATCTTCGCCGGAGCCGTCGTCGCCGTGGCGATATCCGTCGCATTGCTGACGGGCGGCACCGGCCTCGGATTCCTTTCCGTCTCTCCGTGGCGCAATGAAGGCGCGTCGGGCGCGGCGCTCGCGGCCGGATCGATCGTCTGGCTTTTCGTGACCCAGATCATCGCCTACGGGATCGCGGGCTACGTCGCCGGCCGACTTCGCACGAAATGGACGGACGCCGCCGTCGATGAAATCCATTTCAGGGATACCGCCCATGGGCTGGCCGTCTGGGCCGTGAGCGCGCTGGTCGGCGTGGTGCTGCTGGGGTCCACGATCGCGTCCGTCGCATCGGGCACGGCGAAAGCGGGGGCGACGCTGGTTGGGGCCGGCGCCGGTGCCGCGGCCGGGGTCGTCGGGCACACCGCACCGGCAGGCGCCGATCACGGCTCGCTGGACTATTTCACCGATACGTTGCTGCGCCCGAACGACCCCGCCGCCGTCGGCAGCCCGGCCGACGTGCGTCAGGAAGTTTCGCGCAGCCTCGCGCGCGGCCTCGCGAACGGCAAGCTCGACGACGCCGACCAGACCTACCTCGTCAAACTGATCGCCCAGCGGGCGGGAATCGACGAAGCGGCGGCGCAACGACGGTTGAGCGAGGTGGAGGCGCAGGCCACACGGATCGCGCGCGACACCGAACAGAAAGTGCGCGAAGCCGCCGATGCGGCCCGCAAGGCCGTCGCGGTCTTCTCGCTCTGGGCATTTGCATCGATGCTTGTCGGCGCCTTCGTCGCGAGCTTCTGCGCGACGATCGGCGGGCGCGCCCGCGACTGTTGAGGGCACGCGCCGCGAAGCGGAGGCTTTCCGGGCGCGGCGATCCGTCCGGCCCTGCGGATCGCGCGACCGGGTACGGGCGCCCGTCAGGACATCGCGCGCGTGCGGCTCGACGGATATGCGAGGTCCCACGGAACCGCCCCGCCCGGGGGCGCGGCGATCGCGATGCGGTTCCTGTCAGACGCTGTTCGGCTTCGATGACGCTCAGCGTGGACGCCCCGGTTGCCCGGATTCGGCGCCACAAGGACTCGGATTCGCGGGTCCGAACCCTCGCGGCCCTGCTCGCGCCAGTGGCGCGCGCCGTCATTTCATGGGCGAAGCGGACCGGAGCCGGCGCGGCATACGACGCATCACGCGTCGGGGCGCGCGATGTCGAACCGGCTGTCGGGTTTCACGTGCACATAGGCCGACGGGCCGCCCGCGCGCAGAATGATGCCCGCGCCGAACGTATCGAAGATGCCGTCCTTCAGCAGGTCCTGGCGGATATGCACGGCGACGACCTCGCCGAGCACCAGCGTGGCCGGCGTGTCGACGCCGTGGTGATCGCGCAGCCGGATCACCTCGGTCACCTTGCATTCGAAGTTGACGCCGCTTTCCGCCACGCGCGGCACGTCGACCAGGCGCGACGGCATCGCGGTCAGGCCGCCGAGGTCGAATTCGTTCACGTCGTACGGCACCGCCGCGCAGGTCTGGTTCATCTTTTCGGCGAGGTCGCGCGTCGCGAGGTTCCAGACGAATTCGCCGGTCTCCTGCACGTTGCGCAGGCTGTCCTTCGCCGCCGTGCTCGAAAAGCCGATGATCGGCGGACGATAGTTGAACGCGTTGAAGAAACTGTACGGCGCGAGGTTCAGCGTGCCGTCGCTGCCGCGCGACGAGATCCAGCCGATCGGACGCGGGCCCACGATCGAGTTCAAAGGATCGTGCGGCAGGCCGTGGCCTTGCGACGGTTCGTAATAGTGGTAGCTCGAGTCGGTCATGGCGGGTGGCTTTGCAGAAAGCAAACTGCGTTGAAGACGCTCGACGGAACGCGTGGGCCGACGGCGGCGCAGGTATCCGGTGCGACGTGCGTGCCAGTATCACATGGCGTCGCGTTCGTCGCAGTGAAGCGCAGCCGCGCGCCGCGTCGCCGCGCCGACGCATGCGGCTCGCCCAATAAAAAAACCCGCGAGCGCTTCGTTTCTCGCGGGTTTTTTCGACCTTCGCCGAATCGCATCGGGGCGATCGGTGGTGCCGGGGACCGGACTTGAACCGGCAAGCCAATCAAGGCGGCGGATTTTCGTCACACTGCTTCTTTCGAAGCCGGCGTCGTCGAAACGACACCGTTCGTGCGCTGGACTATGCCTTCGCCGTCGCGCGCGGGCGTGATCGCCGCCCGTGCGCCTTAGGCGCCCCCCGTCTAGTCTCTACACCTTCCCCGCGGGCGCTGCACCGCGAGGCTTGGCTCGGCGTTGCCTCGATGCGCGCATCAGGGGTTTCACCGAATTTGAAGGGTTCTGCACCGGCCGTTTCCGACCGGGCACTCAATCTTTTAAGTCCGCTATGTTTACCAATTTCATCACCCCGGCAACAGGGCGGAGCGCATTCTACCATCGGTCGGGCCCCGCACACAGCCGGCATGCCGCCGGGCGGACCGGCGCCGACGCGCGAACGCGCGGTGCAACCGTCGTCGCCGTGCGCGACGCAGTCAGTCGCTGCGACGGTACAACGTCACGACACAGGCGCCGCCGAGCCCGATGTTGTGCTGCAACGCGATGCGCGCGCCGTCGACCTGCCTCGCCCCCGCGTCGCCGCGTAGTTGCCACACCAATTCCGCACATTGCGCGAGCCCGGTCGCACCGAGCGGATGGCCCTTCGACAGCAGGCCGCCCGACGGATTGGTCACGATCCTGCCGCCGTACGTGTTGTCGCGATCGCGCACGAACCGCTCCGCCCCACCCTCCGGGCACAGCCCGAGCGCTTCGTAACTGATCAGTTCATTGCTCGTGAAGCAGTCGTGCAGTTCGACGACATCGAGATCCTCCGGCCCGATGCCCGCCTGCTCGTACACCTGCCGGGCGGCGGCGGCCGTCATGTCGTAACCGACCATCCGGATCATCGACGCCGGCGCGAAGCTGCCCGGGTAGTCGGTGGTCATCGCCTGCGCGGCGATATGAACCGTGCGGGCCAGGCCGTGACGCTTCGCGAACGCGTCGGAGCACAGCACCGCGCCGCCGGCGCCGCAAGTCGGCGGACAGCACTGAAACCGCGTCAGCGGATCGAACACCGCGTCCGAATTCATCACCTGCGCAAGATCCAGCGGCTCGCGAAACAGCGCGTACGGATTGCGCGCCGCATGCTCGCGGGCCTTGACCGAGATCATTCCGAACGTATCGCGCGCGGCACCGTAGCGCTCGATGTATTCGCGCCCCGCGCCGCCGAACATCCGTACGGCGAGCGGCGCGGCCGTGTCGCCCTGCACGGCGTCGGCGACACCGAGATGCGGCTCGAGCGGCGACGCGCGATCGTTGAACCAGGTCGTGAGCGCGCCCTTCGCCATCTGCTCGAAACCGAGCGCGAGCACGCATTCGGCCGCGCCGCTCTCGATCGCCTGGCGCGCCAGCCACAGCGCGGTCGAGCCCGTCGAGCAGTTGTTGTTGACGTTGACGACCGGCACGCCTGTCATGCCGACCTCGTAGATCGCGCGCTGCCCGCAGGTCGAATCGCCGTATACATAGCCGGCGTATACCTGCTCGATCGCATCGTACGCAATGCCGGCGTCGGCGAGCGCGGCCCGCGCGGCTTCCGCAGCCATCTCGTAGTACTGCGGACTCGCCCCCGGTTTCGTGAACGGGATCATTCCGACACCGACGACATTGATTCGACGACTCATGCTGAGCTCCTTCATGGATTCAGAATATCTTCATCACGCGCAACTGGACGCTATAGCTGTTCTTGAAACCGCCCTCGGCGGAGAGGGCCTTGCCCAGCATTCCCGATACCTGCCAGGTCGGCGTCAGCATGTGACTCGCGAACAACCGCAACTGGCTCGTGCTCGTCTTCTGGCCGGTATAGGCATCATCCACATACTGCTTGCCGCCGTAGGTGCCGGCGTAGCCGAACGAAACCGACGTCGCCGGCGTGAACTGATAGCGCAAATACGTCTGCAACTGGATCGACGGTCGCACCGAAATACGATAGCCGCTATCGTCGTGCCCCGGTTGCACGGCAACGTCGAGCGCAGCATCGAGGAACAGGTTGCGGCCCAGCCCCTGGATCACGCCGAGCTGCGGCGTCAACACCACGGTCCCGGCACCGGCGCCGACTCGTCCGTAATCGTACTTGCCCGTCGGCACCGAGAAGTACGCCGTCAACCCGACGGTCGTTCCGTATTGCGGATCGGCGCGGTTCACGAGAAACGCGGTCGCGCCGAACGTGAGGTCGCCGAGCCCGTTGTTGGTCGGCTGCGGGCTGCCGCCGACCCTGACGTCGGTCAGCTTCGCGAACGGCAGGTATGCCTGGAACGCCACCGGCACGCCGCCGATCCGCATGTAGTGCAGCACCCGTGCGATGCCGACGGTCTGATCGAGGCCCGAATCGGGCACCCTGCCGACGCCGTCGAGCCGGAAGTCGCTGCTCGGCGTATAGCCGAGATAGCCGAGCGCGAGCGTCGTACCCGGCGGCAGGACCGTGTAGTCGCCCGGATAGATGTCGATCGCCGACGCGGAAGTCGAGATCGCCAGCAGCGCGCTCGCCGTCACGGCGGACTGCGTCAGTTTCACCTTCATGTCTCCGTCCTTTAATCAGTACACCTATTTTTAAAGCGCATGACGACCGATTCCGAACGACTGCCGCATGCGGCCGCGCTAGCCGGCGCGCAACCGCGCCTTCACGTCGGGTTTCGACACCTTGCCGACTCGGGAGCGCGGCAGGTCGCTCCATACCTCGATCTGCTTCGGGGTCTTGACGCTGCCGATGCGCGCCTTCACGAACGCGGCCAGCGCGGCCGCATCGATCCGCCTGCCGTCGCGCGGCTGGACGACCGCCACCACGCGCTCGCCCCATTTGGCATCGGGCAGGCCGATCACCGCGCAGTCGCGCACGTCGGGATGCGCGAGCAGCGCCTGTTCGACCTCGATCGAATAGACGTTGAATCCGCCGGTGATGATCATGTCCTTGGCGCGATCGACGATGTACAGGAAGTTGTCCGCGTCGAGATAGCCGATGTCGCCCGTGTGATGCCAGCCGAACGCCGAGGCCTCGGCCGTCGCATCGGGATTCTTGTAGTAGCCCTTCATGACCAGCGAGCCGCGCACGACGATTTCGCCGCGCTCGCCAGTCGGCAGCAGATGGCCGTGCCGGTCCATGATCCCGACTTCGACGAGCGGCGTCGGCCGGCCGGCGGACGACAGCCGCTCGGTCGCGATCGTCCCGTCCGCGCGATAGTGATCGGCCGGCGCGAGCGTCGACACCATCATCGGCGCCTCGGTCTGTCCGAACAGCTGCGCCATCGGGCCGATCCGTTCGAGCGCTTCGGCGAGACGCTCGGCCGAAATCGGCGCGGCGCCGTACCAGAAGCATTGCAGCGAATCGAGACGGGTGGCCGGCAGGTCCGGATGATCGAGCAGCATGTAGATCACCGTCGGCGGCAAAAACGTGTGCGTGACGCGTTCGCGCTCGATCGCCGCAAGAAACGCGCCGACGTCGGCGTCGCGCATCACGACGATCGTCCCGCCCAGCGACATGACGGGCAGACAAAGCACGCCGGCCGCATGCGTCAGCGGCGCGAACGCCAGATAGACCGGCCGCCCGTCGAACGGATAGCTCATCAGCGTGAGTGCCGTCATCGCCTCCAGGTTCCGCTCCGACAGCATCACGCCCTTCGGCACGCCGGTCGTACCGCCCGTGCCCGGCAGCATCGCGATGTCAGTCGCCGGCTCGCGTTCGAACGCGGTGTCCGGCAAATCGCCTAGCCAGTCGTCGAAGCGCTGCGCAAACGGCAGCGCCGCATCGAGGCACACCGCCACGCTCAGGGCGGGCAACTCGGGCAGCATTTTTTCGACCATGCCCGCATACGCGCTGTGAAACAGCAGCATGCGGCAGTCGAAGTGTTCCAGCACGAAGCGATTCTCGGTCGCCTCATTGCGCGGATTGATCGGACACCAGACATTGCCGGCTCGCGCGATGCCGAACACGCACGCAAACGCGACCGGATCGTTGCCCGACAGAATCGCCACGCTGTCGCCGGCGGCGATACCCGAGCGAGCGAGGGCGCGCGCGAACCGGTAGGTGAGGCGCTGCACCTGCACGTAGGTCAGGGTGTCGCCGTCGGCGACGATGCACGGCCGGTCCGCGCCGAGCGATGCGCCCTTGTCGAGATAACGGGTCAAACGCATGACGATTCTCCCGGGAAGTACATCGCATCAGTCCTGCACGGTCAGCATCGGCTTCATCACGAGGCCGAAGCTGCGCAACTGCCCGAGCAGCGCGTGATGGCCGAACGCCTGACAGCCGGACGCGAAACCGACCCGCCGCGGCGGCGCCTGCAGCAGGGAAAACGCCGCATATGCCTGCATCAGGCCGGTCTGCTTGTAGTTGCATACGCCGTGGATCACGCAGTGCGCGCGCCCCAGCGGGCCGGATGCGTGCACCGAGTCGACCGTCGTATTCAGGCGCGGATTCTCGCGCGGCGGCATGCTCGCCTGCATGCCGTTCGCGATCTCGGCAAGCGCGGCTTCCTGCTCGGCCGGCGGCAGCGGACGGATCTGCTCGTCGAACATCTGCGTGGTCTTGCGCACGCCCTCCATGACCGCTCGCGCCATCACGCCGCCGATCGCCCGACAGTTCGACACGCGCGGATCGTCCTTGAACCACACGGGATGGGCGGTGCCGCCCCACGGCACCGCAATCGCCGTCTCGTGCCGCCCCGGCACCATGACTTCCGCGTGCGCGGTCGGCTCCCATGCGACGTACCGGTTCTGTTCGAGGTAGTACCAGGTCGCCTTCAGGATCGTGAAGATCGTCTGCGTCGACGCATAGGTCGGAAAGCCTTTCCACAGCACGAGGATGTCGAGCGTGTCGAGCCCCGGCGTCTCGAGACACAGATTCGCCGCGATCTCCCCGGTCGTGTACATCTGCGCGAGGTTCGGCGCGAGCAGCAGCTCCTTCTTCGCGAACGCGTCGCCCCAGCGCTCCTTCGCGAGCAGCAGCCAGTCCTGTTCGCCCGTCGTGTCCGAATAGTGGCAACCCGCTGCGAGACACGCCTCGACGACCTCCGGCCCGTACTTGATAAACGGTCCGACCATGTTGCTGACGAACCTCGCGCCCGTGAACAGCTCCGTCAGCGCGGCGACGGAATGCTCGACCTCGACGATCTCGTAGTCCGCGGTCTCGATGCCCGGAATGCGCTCGACGACCGCTTCGATCCGCTTCCTGTCGCGCCCCGCCGCGATGAACGGAATGTTGTACTCGCGCAGGTATTCGCATACCAGACGGCCGGTATAACCCGACACGCCATAGACGACCACTGGCTTCTTGTCGCTCATCTCTCCTCCCTCCTCAAGAAAAAAATTCGACCCCGCACCGCGCTACATGCCCATGCCGCCATCGACCGGCACGCCGGCGCCGGTGATGAAACGGGCATCGTCGGAACAGAGAAAGACGATCGCGTCAGCGATCTCGTCGACGGTCGCGAGACGGCCAAGCGGCGTCTGCGCGACGACCGCCGACACCGCGCTGTCGACATCGGGGGCGAGCCCGTTGGCGACGATGTCGGTCGCGAGCCGCATCCCCATCTCGGTGGGGGTGAGGCCCGGATAGACGCAGTTGACGCGGATGCCGTAGCCGAGCTTGCCGGCCTCCATCGCGGCCACGCGCGTCAGGCGGTCGACCGCGGACTTGGTGGCCGAGTAACCGGCGATTGCGGGAAAGGCGATCGTCGCGGCCACCGACGATACGTTGACGACGGCGCCGCCGCGCCCCGCCGCGCCGCCCGGGCGCATCGCGCGAAACGCATGCTTGAGGCCGAGACCCACGCCGACGACGTTGATGTCGCACATCCGGCGCAGATCGGCCGCCTGCAGGTCCGCGACGAGCGACGTGATTTCGATCCCGGCGTTGTTCACCAGAATGTCGAAGCCGCCCATCTGAGCCACCACCGCTTCGGTGGCGCTCGTCCATTGCGCGTCGTCGCTGACGTCGAGCGCCACCGATCCGGTGCGGCCCCCCGTCCGCGCGATCTCCTTCGCGGTTTGCGCGGCGAGCTCGACGAGCACGTCGCCGATCACCACATCCGCGCCCGCCCGGGCGAGTGCGTGCGCCACCGACGCGCCGATCCCGCGCGCCCCGCCCGTTACCAGTGCCTTGCGTCCCGCGAGCCTGCCGTGCTCCATGTCTCCCTCCACGCTTCAACGTTGCGCCGGGCGACAGCCGGAACGGCGGTCGAACCCGACAACATCTAACCAACTGGAAAGATAATTTTTTACGAATGGTTAGTTTTATTTTTCCACGTGTCAAGATTTATTTTTACAGTCGTCAGGTTTTTTCTTGACAGTCGTTTCGCTGCTTCGCACAATGGAACGACTGCCGATCGGCGCCGCACATGCCGCGCGAGGCCGTGCAGCGCCACCACTGAAGGGAGACGAAAGCAGGATGACGAAGCAGCACGACACCGCGCCCGCCGCACCGAAGCAACGTCCCGTGCGCGCACGGCGCGATCCGGTCGACAAGTACGAAGCGCGTCGCGTCGAACTCGCGGAAGCCGCATTGAACACGCTGGCGGAACTCGGCTACGCGAAAACCAGCCTGCGTGAAATCGCCCAGAAGTCGGAGTACACGCATGCGGTGCTGCACTACTACTTCGAGGACAAGCTCGATCTGATCCGCTGCAGCATCCGGCAGTTCAAGGCACAGTGCGCAACGCGCTACGACGTCGTGACCGCCGCCGCGCAATCGCAGGACGAACTGACGAACGGCTTCCTCGACAAGCTCGCGGAAACGATCCGCGACGAGCCGCAAATGCATAGCCTCTGGTACGACCTGCGCGCACAGGCGCTGTTCGAGGACGCGTTTCGCGACGTCGTCAACGAGATCGACCAGAGCCTCGAGGAGATGGTCTGGCGAGTCGTCACCCGTTACGCGGAACTGGGCGGCCGGCAGCCGTCGATCACGCCGGGCGCCGCCTACGCGTTGCTCGACGGACTGTTCCAGAAGCATCTGCTGCTGCACGTGTCGAACCACCCCGACGCGATTGCCCGCCTGCTCGACGAAGTACGCGCGCTGCTGCCCCGGCTCGTCTGAAACCCATGCCGCCGCGCGCCGGGCGACCGGCTCGCGTGCGCGTCGCCGATTTCCTCCCGCACCGCATCATCCGTCGATACAATCGAATCCCCTCCTGCCCGACGGGGGCCAACCGTCTGATGTTTGCGTCGTGCCGGTTGCGAAACGGACGTCATGCGCGTCATCGCGAAGTCACAAACGTTTTCGATAATTTCCCGGCCGAAAACGTTTACATCGCGTAACTTCATGACCCCGACCATCAAGGATGTCGCCGCGCTCGCCGGCTTCTCGATCGCCACCGTCTCGCGCGCGATCAACGCGCCGCATACCGTCAGTCCCGCCACGCTGGCGACGATCCGCTCCGCGATCGACGCGCTGCAGTTCCGCCCGAGCCCGCTCGGCCGGCAGTTGCGCGGCGAACGCACGCGGCTCGTCGGCGTCGTCGTGCCGACGCTGTCGAACCCGGTGTTCGCCGACTGCCTGCAAGGCATCGACGAACTCGCGACCGCGGCCGGCTTCAAGCTGATCCTGATGACGACCGAATACGACGCGGCGCGCGAGCGCCACGCGATCGAGACGCTGCGCGAGCAGCGCGTCGAAGGGCTGATCCTGACCGTCGCCGATGCCGATACGCATCCGCTGCTCGACATGCTCGACCGCGACGGCCCGCATTACGTGCTGATGCACAACGACACGCAACGCCGCCCGTCGGTGTCGGTCGACAACCGCCGCGCCGCCTACGACGGCGTGCGGATGCTCACCGCGCGCGGCCATCGCCGCGTGCTGATGCTGGCCGGCTCGCTCGCCGCGTCGGATCGCGCGCGCCAGCGTCACCTCGGCTACGCGCAGGCGCTCGAGGAAAGCGGCGTCGCGACGCTGCCGCCCGTCGAAGTCGACTTCAACGCGCCCGAACTGCCCGATGCGGTGCTCGCGCATCTCACCGCGCAAGCCACGCGCCCGACCGCCCTCTTCTGCAGCAACGACCTGCTCGCGATGGTCGTGATGCGCGGCCTGCGCCGCGCGGGCTTCTCGATCCCGGACGACCTGTCGGTGCTCGGCTTCGACGGCATCGCGATCGGCGAGCTGCTCGCCCCGCCGCTGGCGAGCGTCGCGACGCCGAACCAGGACATCGGCCGCCATGCGTGGCGGCGCCTCGTCGAATGCATCGGCGGCGCGACGATCGAGCGCGCATCGCTGATCCTGCCGCACACGGTGCGCGACGGCGCGACGATCGCGCCGCCGGCCGCCGACCTTCAACTGCGCCACGCCTGAGCACGCGCGCCGCGCCATCGTGCGCGGCGCGACGACCTGCACCTACCCTCGTCCGGAGACCCGCCGTGTCCTTTCGCCTGACCTCGCTGCTGCGCGTGCTCGCCGCGCCCGTCGCATGCGCCGCGCTCGTCGCGCTCGCCCCCGTCGCCCACGCCGACGAAACCGCGATCTGCTACAACTGCCCGCCCGAATGGGCCGACTGGGCCGCGCAAATCGCGGCGATCAAGCAGAAGACCGGCATCCGCGTGCCGTTCGACAACAAGAACTCCGGCCAGGCGATCGCGCAACTGATCGCCGAGCAGAAGAGCCCGGTCGCGGACGTCGTCTACCTGGGCGTGTCGTCGGCCTTCCAGGCGAAGGACAAGGGCGTGATCGCGCCGTACAAGCCCGCGCACTGGAACGACATCCCCGCGAACCTGAAGGACCCGCAAGGCTACTGGTTCGCGATCCATTCGGGCACGCTCGGCTTCTTCGTGAACAAGGACGCGCTCGACGGCAAGCCGGTGCCGCGTTCGTGGGCCGATCTGCTGAAGCCCGAATACAAGGGCATGGTCGGCTACCTCGACCCATCGAGCGCGTTCGTCGGCTATGCGGGCGCGGTGGCCGTGAACCAGGCGCTCGGCGGCAGCCTCGACAACTTCAAGCCGGCACTCGACTGGTTCCGCAAGCTGAAGGCGAACGCGCCGATCGTGCCGAAGCAGACCGCGTACGCGCGCGTGCTGTCCGGCGAGATTCCGATCCTGCTCGACTACGACTTCGATGCGTATCGCGCGAAGTACAAGGATCACGCCAACGTCGAATTCGTGATTCCGAAGGAAGGCACGATCGCGGTGCCGTACGTGATGAGCCTCGTGAAGGGCGCGCCGCACGATGCGAACGGCAGGAAGGTGCTCGACTTCGTGCTGTCCGACGAAGGCCAGAAGCTGTGGGCAAATGCATACCTGCGGCCGGTGCGCGCGCAGACGCTCGGCGCGGACGTCGCATCGAAGTTCCTGCCGGCGAGCGACTACGCGCGGGCGAAGCCGGTCGACTTCGGCAAGATGGCAGCCGGCCAGCAGGCGTTCGGCCTGCAGTACCTGCAGGTGATGCAGTAAGCGGCCGGATTCACGCGATGCTCGACCTGACTTTCCCGCTGCGCTGGCGTGTCGCGCTCGTCGCGCCGGCGCTCGCGGTGTTCGCCGCGTTCTGGCTGCTGCCGATGGTGTCGCTCGTGCAGGTCTCGGCCGACGGCGCGTTCTTCACGCAATACGCGGCGCTGCTCGGCAACGCGCGCTACATGAAGAGTCTCGCCGAGACGGTGGCGTTGTCCGCGGGCGTCACGCTCGCGACGCTCGCGCTCTCGACGATCTCCGGCCTGCTGCTCGCGCGCCGCGAGTTCGCGGGCAAGCGCGTGCTGCTCGCGCTGCTCACCTTTCCGCTCGCGTTCCCGGGCGTCGTGGTCGGCTTCATGGTGATCATGCTCGCCGGACGGCAGGGGTTGATCGGGATGCTGTCCGCGAAGCTCACCGGCGACAAGTGGGTGTTCGCGTATTCGGTGACCGGTCTGTTCGTCGGCTACCTGTACTTCTCGATTCCGCGCGTGATCGTCACCGTGATCGCGGCCGCGTCGAAACTCGACGCATCGCTCGAGGAAGCCGCGCGCTCGCTCGGCGCGTCGCCGTGGCGCATCTTCGTCGACATCGTGCTGCCGGCCCTCGCGCCGGGCCTGGTCGCGGCCGGCGCGATCTGCTTCGCGACCGCGATGGGCGCGTTCGGCACCGCGTTTACGCTCGCCACCGACCTGAACGTGCTGCCGATGACGATCTACACCGAGTTCACGCTGAACGCGAACATCGCGACGGCGGCCGGCCTGTCGATCGTGCTCGGCGTCGTCACGTGGGTCGTGCTCGCGCTCGCGCGCCGGTTCACCGGCCACACCGCCGCCGCCGCGGCCTGAGGATTCCTCCATGCAATCGCTTTCCGGTTCCTCCGCGCCATCGCCGGCGCCCGTTCCGTCGCATGCGAACGGCGCCGCCCGACGTGCGCCGCGCGTCACGGGCGCGCGCGCGATCGCCGCGCTGCAATGGGGCGTCACGCTGCTGCTGTGCGCGTTCCTGATCGTGCCCGTCGTGATGTCGGTGCTCGCGGGCCTCACCGTCAACTATTTCCGCGGACTGTCGAGCGGCCTCACGTTGCGCTGGCTCGCGCAGGTGTGGGAGCAGTATCAAGGGTCGGTCGCGCTGTCGCTCGGCGTCGCGTTCGCGACGCTCGCGATCGTGCTCGTCGCCGGCGTGCCGGCCGGCTATGCGCTCGCGCGCAGCAAGAGCCGCGTCGCCCGCGTGATCGAGGAAGCACTGGTGCTGCCGGTCGCGCTGCCGGGCCTCGCGTCGGCGCTCGCGCTGCTGGTCGTGTACGGCGGGTTCACCGCGTTCCGGATGAGCCTGTGGTTCATCGTCGTCGGCCACGTGGTGTTCACGCTGCCGTTCATGGTGCGCGCGGTGGCGGCCGTCGCGGCGGGCGCCGACCTGCGCACGCTCGAG
Source organism: Burkholderia anthina (assembly GCF_902498995.1). Lineage (GTDB taxonomy): Bacteria > Pseudomonadota > Gammaproteobacteria > Burkholderiales > Burkholderiaceae > Burkholderia > Burkholderia anthina. The sequence goes on along the minus strand of NZ_CABVLY010000003.1, from coordinate 100,083 downwards.
GAAGGCGCGGCGAGCCTCGGCGCGTCGTTCGTCACGCGCTTCGTCACGATCGTGCTGCCGAACCTGCGCCCCGGCATCGTCGCGGGTGCGCTCGCGGTGCTCACGCTGTCGATCGGCGAATTCAACCTCACGTGGATGCTGCACACGCCCGACACGAAAACGCTGCCGGTCGGACTCGCCGACACCTATGCGTCGCTGCGTCTCGAAGTCGGCAGCGCGTACACGATCGTGTTCCTGCTGATGACGCTGCCGCTGCTCGTCGCGATGCAATGGCTCGGCGTCGATCCGTCCGGCACGCGCGCCGTGAAGCGCCGCCCGCGCTGAACCGCGCTGATTCTCCCGTTCCCATGAAACTCGATTCCACTCCCATCACCCTGACCCGCTGCGCGAAGACGTTCCGCGGCACGCGCGTGCTCGAACCGCTCGACCTGTCGATCGGCGCGGGCGAAACGCTGGTGCTGCTCGGCCCGTCGGGCTGCGGCAAAACGACGACGCTGCGGCTGATCGCGGGCCTCGACACGCCGGATGCCGGCGGCACGATCGCATTCGGCGCCGACGACGTGACCGCGCTGCCGATCGAGCGCCGCCAGGTCGGCATGGTGTTCCAGAACTACGCGCTGTTCCCGAACCTGACGGTGCGCGGCAACGTCGGCTACGGACTGAAGATTCGCAAGACCGAACCGCGCGTGCTGCGCGAACGCGTCGACGAACTGCTCGCGATGATGCGGCTCGACGCGCACGCGGACAAACCGGTCGATCAGCTGTCGGGCGGCCAGCGGCAGCGCGTGGCGCTCGCGCGTGCGCTTGCCGTGCGCCCGCGCGTGCTGCTGCTCGACGAGCCGCTGACCGCACTCGACGCGAAGCTGCGCGACGTGCTGCGTCGCGAGATGAATGCGCTGCTGCGCGCGCTCGGCGTGACGACCGTGTACGTGACGCACGACCAGGCCGAAGCGATGGAGCTCGGCGACCGGATCGTCGTGATGGGCGCCGGCCGCATCGAGCAGATCGGCACGCCGCGCGACATCTACTACCGGCCGGCGAACCGCACGGTCGCGCAGTTCATCGGCACGCTGAACCGGCTTGCAGGACAATGGCGCAACGGCGCGCTCGTGACGACCGGCGGTTCGATCGTCACGCCGCACGCCGCCGACGAATGGTTCTTCCGGCCGGAGGACGCGCAGCTCGCCGATCCCGCGCATGCGCCGCTGCGCGGCGCGATCGGCGCGTGCGCGTTCCTCGGCGAGCGCACGCGGCTCACGATCGAGCACGCGGCACCCGACGCGCTCGTGATCGACGTGCCGGGCCGCATCGAGCTGGCTCGCGGCACGGCCGTCGGCATCGCGATCGCGGCGGAAGGCCTGATCGCGCTCGCCGCGTGATGCCGCCCCACGATAACCCCCTATTCCGAGGAACGACGATGCTGCTTGCCCAAATCAGCGATCTCCACATCAAGCGCCCGGGGCAGCTCGCGTACCGGCGCGTCGACACGGCGGCCGCGCTCGCGCGCTGCATCGCGAAGCTGAACGCGCTCGTGCCGCGGCCCGACGCCGTGCTCGTCACCGGCGACCTGACCGACTTCGGCCACGACGACGAATACCGCCACCTGCGCGCGTTGCTCGCGCCGCTCGAGATTCCGTATTACCTGATGATCGGCAATCACGACGACCGTGCGGGGCTGCGCCGTGCGTTCGCCGATCGCCCGGAATTGCAGGACGGCGAATTCGTGCAGTACGCGTTCGATATCGGCGCGGTGCGCGTGCTCGCGCTCGACTCGCAGGTGCCCGGCTCGAGCCGCGGCGACCTGTGCGACGCGCGGCTCGCGTGGCTCGCCGCGCAGCTCGATGCCGCGCGCGAGCAGCCGGTGATCGTCGCGCTGCACCACCCGCCGTTTGCATCCGGGATCGGCCACATGGACGCGCTGCGCCTTGCGCCCGCCGCCGCCGCGAAGCTCGATGCGCTGCTGCGCGCGCATCCGAACGTCGAGCGCGTGCTGTGCGGCCACGTGCACCGGACGATGTTCACGCGCTTCGGCGGCACGCTCGCATCGGCCGTGCCGGCGCCCGCGCATCAGGTCGCGTTCGACCTGCGCGCGGACGCGCCGTCCGCGTTCCGGCTCGAGCCGCCGGCGTTCGCGGTGCACCGCCATACGCCGGAAACGGGGGTGACGTCCCATCACGTGTATGTGGACGAAGGCGACGGCCCCTATCCGTTCTACGAACCGAGCGGCGAACTGGTCGACTGAGCGCGCGAACCGCGCGCGACAGCGGACGGCCGCGGCCGATCAGGGCCCGCATCGGCCGATCACCACCCATCGGCGCCGGGACGGCCGGAACCGGACCGTCCCGGCGCCCGTCCGGCAGATTTCACGGTGCTCCGGTATGATCGGCACCCTCGATCGGCACCCGGCTGCCTGCGCAACCGACGCTGCGCCGCGGCCGTGCCACCTCACTCCGTTCCGTTGCAATCATGTCTTCCGCTTCCACCGACCGTCCGACCGACGCCGCCTCGCCCCACTATTCGCGCAGCCTGCTGTTGCTGCTCGCGACGATCGCGGGCGTATCGGTCGCGAACATCTACTACAACCAGCCGCTGCTCGACAGCTTCCGCGCAGCCTTTCCGAACGGCGCGTCGTGGATCGGCGCGGTGCCGACCGCCACGCAGCTCGGCTATGCGGCCGGCATGTTCCTGCTCGCGCCGCTCGGCGACCGTTTCGACCGCCGCGGGCTGATCCTGATGCAGATTGCCGCGCTATCGATCGCGCTGATCGTGGCCGCGACCGCGCCGTCGCTGGCGGTGCTGGCCGCCGCCAGCCTCGCGATCGGCGTGCTCGCGACGATCGCGCAGCAGGCCGTGCCGTTCGCGGCCGAGATCGCGCCGCCTGCCGAGCGCGGGCACGCGGTCGGCACCGTGATGAGCGGCCTGCTGCTGGGCATCCTGCTCGCGCGCACGGCGGCCGGCTTCGTCGCCGAGTATTTCGGCTGGCGGGCGGTGTTCGGCGCATCGGTCGCGGCGCTCGTCGCGCTGGCCGCGGTGATCGTGCTGCGGCTGCCGCGCAGCTCGCCGACGTCGACGCTGCCGTACGGCAAGCTGCTCGGCTCGATGTGGCATCTGGCGGTCGAATTGCGCGGGCTGCGCGAGGCGTCGCTGACGGGCGCGGCGCTGTTCGCCGCGTTCAGCGCGTTCTGGCCGGTGCTGACGCTGCTGCTCGCCGGCGCGCCGTTCCATCTCGGCCCGCAGGCCGCAGGCCTCTTCGGGATCGTCGGCGCGGCGGGTGCGCTGGCCGCGCCGTACGCGGGCCGCTTCGCGGACAAGCGCGGCCCGCGCACGATCATCTCGCTCGCGATCGCGCTGCTGGCGGCATCGTTCGTGATCTTCGCGCTGTCGGGCACGAGCCTCGTCGGGCTCGTGATCGGCGTGATCGTGCTGGACGTCGGCGTGCAGGCCGCGCAGATTTCGAACCAGTCGCGCATCTACGCACTGAAGCCCGAAGCGCGCAGCCGCGTGAACACCGTCTACATGGTGTGCTACTTCATCGGCGGCGCACTCGGCTCGTCGGCCGGCGTGGCCGCATGGCACGCGTTCGGCTGGACCGGCATGTGCGCGGCCGGGCTGCTGTTTACCGCGCTCGCCGGCTGGTTCCACCATCGCGGCGCACGCCGCGGCTGAGCGGCTGAGCAGCCGCCCGCCCGGCGTCACGCGTTCGTGCGCGACTCGGCCGGTGCGGCGGCGGGCGGCGGCGTGAACGCCTGCGCCGGATCCATGACGACAGCCGGATCCACGACCGCCGCCGGGGCCGGCACGGCGAGCGTCACGGCCGACGGCGTCAGGATCGGCGCGTCATCCGCCACCGCGGCCTGATCGGGTGCGGTTTCGGCAGCGAACGCAGCTGCCGGCGCTGACGGCGTGTGCTCGGCCGGTGCGGCCGGTGCGGGCGCTCCGGTCGGTGCGGCGGCGGCAGCGGCCGCGCGCGCGGCGGGCCGGCGCGCGGGATCGAACACGAACGACAACCCGACGCTGCCGAGAATCGCGACCGTCGCGATCACGGTCGCCTTCGTCACCGGTTCGCCGAGCATCAACGCGCCGAGCGCGACCGCGACGATCGGGTTCACGTACATGCAGCTGCTCGCGATAATCGGGCTCGTATGGCGAATCAGGTAGCCGTACGCGACATACGCCGCCATCGTGCAGAACACCATCAGGTACAGAAACGCGAACACGGGCACCGCCGCGACCTGCTCGATGCGCTCGCCGACCAGCCATGCGGCGATCGTCGACATCAGCCCGCCCAGCCCGATCTGCAGCGACGTCGACAGGAACAGGTCCGACGGCAGCTTGAGCCGCGTCGCCAGATGCGCGCCGCCCGCCCAGAACAGCGCGCCGGCCAGCACGCAGATCGTGCCGAGCGCCGAATTCGCGGCGGCCGCGCCACCCGAATTCAGCACGACGATGCCGACCATCCCGAGCGCGACGGCCGCCCATTCGCCCTTCGTCACCGGGCGCCCGGCGACCGCCGCGATCACGGTCGCGAACAGCGGCACCGTGGCGACCATCACCGCGGCCGAGCCGCTGCTGACCGTACGCATGCCGAGCGCGATCGTGCCGGACGACAGCGCGACGAGCATCGTGCCGACGATCGCCGCGTTGCGGATCTCCAGCAGCGTCGGCCATTCGGGCTTGCGCCGCAGCGCGAAGACGAACAGGCCGATCCCGCCGAGCAGGTTGCGCAGCCCGGACAGCATCAGCGGCGGGAACGACTGCAGTGCGAAATGCAGGCCGCTGTACGTCGAACCCCAGACGAAATAGATGAATACGAGCGCGAGCGCCACGCGGCCGCCGCGGCTTTGCGGCAGGCGGATGCGGATCGGCAGGCGGGCGAGGAAATCGAGGAGGCGGTCGAGCGGCGTCATCGTTCAGCCTGCCCGCACGACGTGTCGCGTGCTCCGCTGAAAGACGCCGGAGATGCCGGCAAACGGCCCTGACGGGACCGGGAAGGCGGAGACGAACGTGCGGAACGACATGGCAGTGCGAACGGCGACGAATAAGAACCGGCAAGCGGCGGCAGAGGGACAAAAAAACGGCGCAAACCGCTTCGGTTGCGCACGTTCGGCATTATGGCATCAAGGATTCGAAAGCATCGTCGGACCCGTCTGAAAGGATAACGACTGATGTTTCGGCGCGACATTTTCGGGCCGCCGGACATGCCGAATCCGGGGCCGGATGCGCGCCGCGCGGGCGTGACGCACGCCCTGCGCGCCCCCTTCCCGCACCTCGCGATCGATACCCTGGCCTGACGGCCAGTCATGCGCTTAGGGGATCGCCGCGCGCTTATCGTGACGGTCGGCATGCCCGCGCGGCACCGACATTCCGTTCATCCGATACGCACACCACTCATACAAAATTTTGTATAATTCCACCATTCTTCCGCCGAAGCCGGTTGTCTTCGTCGGCAGTGCGCTGGACGCGCTGCGCGGCTTTCCGCTGCCGGCGCGCCGCGAGGCCGGCCATCAGATCGACCAGGTGCAGCGCGGCCTGGCGCCCGACGACTGGAAGCCGATGCGCACCGTCGGCCCCGGCGTGCGGGAAATCCGGTTGCGCGATGCGAGCGGCGCATTCCGGATCGTCTACGTCGCGGCCTTCGCCGACGCGATCTACGTACTGCACTGCTTTCGCAAGCAATCGGCACGCACCTGCAAGGCCGATATCGAACTGGCCACCCGGCGCTATCGCGCGCTGACGATGGAGAGGAAACGATGAGCACCGAACGCTATTCGAATGTCTGGGATGCAATCGAGGGCCAGCCGGCCGAAGCCGATAACATGAAGCTGCGCTCCGAGCTGATGATCGCGCTCAAGCAGCGCATCGCGCAGCTCGAACTCAGCCAGGCCCAGGCCGCGAAACAACTCGGCGTCACGCAGCCGCGCGTCTCCGATCTGCTGCGCGGCAAGATCAACCTGTTCGGGCTCGACGCGCTCGTGAACATGGCGGCGGCGGTCGGCCTGCGCGTCGATCTGCAGGTGCGTGAATCCGCGTAACACAGCGCGTAACGCACCGCGCAGCACGACGGTGGGCACATGCAGGCGCGCTCCGCCGCTCACGATCCGCCGAACCAGTTGTACCCCTGATCGACCCAGTAGCCGCCCGGGTAAGTGTCTGTCACGAAGATTTCCATGATGTGCTTCGGATTCTTGTAGCCGAGCTTGGTCGGCATCCGCAGCTTCATCGGAAAGCCGAATTCGGGCGGCAGGCGATGGCCGTCGTAGTCGAATGCGAGCAGCGTCTGCGGATGCAGCGCGGTCGGCATGTCGATGCTTTCGTAGTAATCGTCCGCGCATTTGAAGCCGACGTATTTCGCGTGCGTATCGGCGCCGGCGCGGGCCAGAAACGCGCCGAACGGCGTGCCGCCCCAGCGGCCGATCGCGCTCCACCCTTCCACGCAGATGTGCCGCGTGATCTGCTCCGCGTGCGGCAGCGCATACAGCTCGTCGAGCGTCCACACGCGCTTGCCCGTCACGCGGCCCGACAGCACGAGCCGGTACGTCGATGCGTCGACGTACGGCACGTCGTCGATGCCGTAATACGCATTGAACGGGAACGGCCGCGTGATGTCGGCTTCGGTGTAGGTCGGCGCGAGCCGGTCGCCGCTGAACAGCCAGGCCTGCACGCGGTCGTTCAGCCGCGATACCCGCTCGAGAAACGTGTTGACCGACGCGTCGTCCTGCAGCGTGCAGCCAGTCAGCATCGTCAGCCCGCCCAGCGTCAGGACGCGGCGATTGAACAGCCGCCGCGACGGCATCTCCAGCTCGCGGCGCACGTCGAGTTCGAGCGACTTGCGGTCGAGCGTCCAGCGCGAACCGTCGCGCCTGTATTCGGAATCCGACATGATGATTTCCTTCACCCGGAGTTGACCGGTCAGCGCCCGCGCAGCATCGCGAGCAGCGAGCGCGGCACCAGCAGCGCCATCGCGACGTGCACGACGACGAACGCGACGAGCAGCGACATCGCCCAGAAATGCACGACGCGCGCGTTGTCGTAACCGCCGAACAGTTCGCGCAGCAGCGGAAACTGCACCGACTTCCAGATCGTCAGCCCGGACAGCACCAGCACGATCAGATCGACGATCGCGACCAGGTACGCGGCACGCTGCACTGCGTTGTAGACGCTCAAATCGTCGTGCGCGAGCCGGCCGCGCAACGCGGCGCGCACATCGCGCCACACCGACGCCGGCGTGACGGGCAGCATCTTGCGCGCGAGGCGTCCGGTCGCGATCGACATCGTCAGGTAGAACAGCCCGTTGAAGACGAGCAGCCACATCGCCGCGAAATGCCATTGCAGCGCGCCGCCGAGCCAGCCGCCGAGCGTGATGCCGTGCGGAAACACGAACGGCGGATAGATCGGCGACGCATCGTAGATGCGCCAGCCGGACAGCGCCATCAGGATGGCCGCGAGCGCGTTGAGCCAGTGGCTCGCGCGCACCCACGGCGGATGGATCGGACGCACGGGCGGCGCGGCGGCCGCGCGGCCGTTGGCGGGAACGGTTTGCATGATGAGGACTCCCGGAACGCGTCGACGAGACGAGACAAAACGAAATGCGGGCGGCCGTCGTCCAGCACACGCGCCGGCCGCGCCGCTGCCCGGTTTCGTCAGTTCGACGGCGCCATCTTGTCGCCCGACGACTTGCCCATCGCGTCCTTCTTCATCGCGTCGTCCTTCTTCATCGCGTCGTGCTTCTTCATGCCGTGCTTCTTCATCGCATCGTGGCCCATGGCATCCTTCGCCATCGCGTCGTGGCCCATCGCGTCCTTCGACATCGACGAACCGTTTTGCGACATCGCGTCGTTCTGCGCATACGCGCCCGTTGCAAGCGTGGCGAAAGCAGCGACGCAGGCGGCGATCAGTACCTTTTTCATGACATCTCTCCAGAACATGGGTTTAAGGAGCCGAATAGACGGACGACGTCGCGGGAAATGACAGCCGCTGCGAAATTTTTTCGAGGCCGCGCGAAGGCGCGCCATGTTGCACCGCTTCGCCGCTGCCGGCCGAGCCAGGGGGCCGTGCGACGGCGGCGCGCGCCGCCACTTCGACGGGCCGTCGCACCCCCCGCCATGCTGCGGCCGCACGGGGCAGCCGATCCGCTCCCGGTTGAAACCGCCGCGAAGCCGGTGTATCGTGTGCCCTTGCTAACGCGGGGGTCCTGCAATGCGCTCGGTCAAACAACCGGCATTGCGGGTGAGAAATACCCTTTGAACCTGATCTGGATAATGCCAGCGCAGGGAAGCGTACGGATTTCGCCGCCATCCTTCTGACGAAATCCGCCGCCTCACCAAACCTCGTCTCCTGCTTAGCTCGAGCCCCACATTCGTCAAGGGCTCCGGGCAAGCGCCGAAGCGCCTGTCCGGCGCTCACACAGGAGATTGCATGAACGCCAATCCGAAGTTTCTGTCTGCCGACGCCCACGTCGACGCCGCTGCCGTCGCGCCGCTGCCCAACTCGCGCAAGGTTTATGTAACCGGCTCGCAGCCCGACATCCGCGTGCCGATGCGCGAAATCACGCAGGCTGACACACCGACCGGCTTCGGCGGCGAAAAGAATCCGCCGATCTACGTGTACGACACGTCGGGCCCCTACACCGATCCGGACGCGAAGATCGACATCCGCGCGGGTCTGCCCGCGCTGCGCCAGGGCTGGATCGAAGCGCGCGGCGACACCGAGGTGCTCTCCGGCCTGTCGAGCGCGTACGGCCTCGAGCGCGCGGCCGACCCGGCCACCGCCGACCTGCGGTTCCCGGGCCTGCACCGCAACCCGCGCCGCGCACAGGCCGGCAAGAACGTCACGCAGATGCACTACGCGCGCCAAGGCATCATCACGCCGGAAATGGAATACATCGCGATCCGCGAGAACCAGCGTCGCGCCGAGTACATCGAGAGCCTGAAGTCGAGCGGCCCGAACGGCGAGAAGCTCGCCGCGATGATGGGTCGCCAGCATCCGGGCCAGGCGTTCGGCGCCGCGGCCTTCGGGGCGAACGCGCTGGCCGAGATCACGCCGGAATTCGTGCGCGACGAAATCGCACGCGGCCGCGCGATCATCCCCGCGAACATCAACCACCCGGAATCCGAGCCGATGATCATCGGCCGCAACTTCCTCGTGAAGATCAACGCGAACATCGGCAACTCGGCCGTCACGTCGTCGATCGGCGAGGAAGTCGACAAGATGACGTGGGCGATCCGCTGGGGCGGCGACACGGTGATGGATCTGTCGACCGGCAAGCACATCCATGAAACGCGCGAGTGGATCATCCGCAACAGCCCGGTGCCGATCGGCACGGTGCCGATCTACCAGGCGCTGGAAAAGGTCAACGGCAAGGCCGAGGATCTCACCTGGGAAATCTTCCGCGACACGCTGATCGAGCAGGCCGAGCAAGGCGTCGACTACTTCACGATCCACGCCGGCGTGCGCCTGCAGTACGTGCCGCTCACCGCGAACCGGATGACGGGCATCGTGTCGCGCGGCGGCTCGATCATGGCGAAGTGGTGCCTCGCGCATCACAAGGAAAGCTTCCTGTACGAACACTTCGAAGAGATCTGCGAGATCATGAAGGCGTACGACGTGAGCTTCTCGCTCGGCGACGGCCTGCGCCCCGGCTCGATCTACGACGCGAACGACGAAGCGCAGCTCGGCGAGCTGAAGACGCTCGGCGAACTCACGCAGATCGCGTGGAAGCACGACGTGCAGGTGATGATCGAAGGCCCCGGCCACGTGCCGATGCAACTGATCAAGGAGAACATGGATCTCCAGCTCGACTGGTGCAAGGAAGCGCCGTTCTACACGCTCGGGCCGCTGACCACCGACATCGCACCGGGCTACGACCACATCACGTCGGGCATCGGCGCCGCGATGATCGGCTGGTTCGGCACCGCGATGCTCTGCTACGTGACGCCGAAGGAGCACCTCGGGCTGCCGAACAAGGACGACGTGAAGGAAGGGATCATCACGTACAAGCTCGCCGCGCACGCCGCCGACCTCGCCAAGGGCCACCCTGGCGCGCAGGTACGCGACAACGCGCTGTCGAAGGCGCGTTTCGAGTTCCGCTGGGAAGACCAGTTCAACATCGGTCTCGACCCGGACAAGGCTCGCGAATTCCACGACGAGACGCTGCCGAAGGATTCGGCGAAGGTCGCCCACTTCTGCTCGATGTGCGGCCCGCACTTCTGTTCGATGAAGATCACGCAGGACGTGCGCGAGTTCGCGGCGCAGCAAGGCGTGTCGGAAACCGAAGCGCTGAAGAAGGGGATGGAAGTCAAGGCGGTCGAGTTCGTGAAGACCGGCTCCGAGATCTATCACCGTCAATAAGCGTTCGCGGCGGTCCGCACGGACCGCATCGCACCGCGCGAAGCCCGCTTTCGAGCGGGCTTTTTTGCGTCCCGGCGGCGCACGCCGCGTGCCTGCCGACCCAAACGAAACAAATGATTACGAAACCGCCGGAGCCTTAACAAGTCCTTACAGCGCCGTCGGGAGACGGCGGGTAGATTGGGTGCATGCGCGGCCGCCAGCCGGTCGCGCGCCCTCCGTTCACTACCACAAGGACAACGATCATGAATACGATTCGGCGTTTTGGGGTATGCGCGCTGCTCGTCGCGACGGTGGCCAGCCTGTCGGCCTGCGATTCGATGTCACGACGTCAGCGCGATACGGCCATCGGCGCGGGCGTCGGCGGCGTGGCCGGCGCGGCGATCGGCGGCAGTGCGCTGTCGACGCTGGGCGGCGCGGCGGCCGGCGGCATCATCGGTAACCAGGTCGGCAAGTAACTGCCCCGGTATCCCGCCCCTCGCCGCGCGACACGCGGCGCTGCTCGGGCAGACGGCGTTTCCGCGGTGCGGAAGCGCCGTTTTTGCATATGGCGCCCGGATTGCCGCGCGGCCGGCGCCGGCGCGTGCGGAAATGATCCGTTACCGTTTTGCGCCCCGCGTCATCGCCGCGCAGCCTAAGCTTAAGCATCTGCCGATTGCCGGCCCCGCCGGAGAGAGATCATGACCAGGACCTTCGTCGCCGCGGCGCTCGCGTGCGCGACACTCGCCGGCTGCTATTACCCGTATGGCTACTATCCGCCCGGCTATTACGCAGCGGCGCCCGCCCAGCCGGCGCCCGCGTATGTCGACCCCGGCCCCGCGTACTACTATCCGGCGCCGGCCTATGCGCCGGCATGGGGCGGCTATTGGGGCCCGGCGATGTCGCTGAACTTCGGTTTCGGCGGACACGGCGGCTGGCACCATCACTGAGCGCGTCCGGCTCGCCTGCGCGGCCCGCGGCGGGCATTTCCTGTTTCTTGCCGTTTCATCCGGTCGTGAAACGACGGTGTGGTAACGCGGTGTAAGATTCATCGCATCCCGTCCCCTCGCCCTTCACGACCGATGTCTCCCAAGAACGCCTTTCTGCTCGCCATCCTCGCCGCCCTGTGGGGCGCGTCGTTCCTGTTCATCCGGATCGGCGTCGCTGAATTCGGCGTCGCCCCGTTGATGGCTCTGCGGGTGGGCATCGGCGCGCTGTTCCTGATCGGCCTCGCGCTGACCCGTTTCAAACCGGCCGAACTCGCCGCCCGGTTGCGCCAGCACGCGGTGCCGTTGTTCGTCGTCGGCGTACTGAACTCGGGTGCGCCGTTCTGCCTGTTCGCCTATGCCGAACTGACGCTGTCGGCCGGCGTGACGTCGGTGATCAACGCGACAGCCCCGCTGTGGGGCGCGCTCGTCGCCTATGTGTGGCTGAAGGACACGCTGTCGCTGCCGCGCACGCTCGGCCTCGTGATCGGCTTTGCCGGCGTGCTCACGCTCGTGTGGAACCAGATCGCGAACGCGCACGGCAGCACCGGCGCCAGCGCAACCGCGCTTGCGGCCGCCGCCGCGCTGGGCGCGACGCTGCTGTACGGGATCGCGGCCAACTACACGAAGCGCAAGCTCACCGGCGTCGACCCGCTCGTCAACGCGACCGGCAGCATGATCGGCTCGACCGTGCTGCTGCTGCCGTTCGCGATCGCGACCTGGCCGGCCGCGACGGTCAGCGCGCACGCATGGGGCGCCGTGCTCGCGCTCGGCATCGCATGTACGGGTATCGCGTATTTCATCTACTTCTTTCTGATCTCGCATATCGGGCCGTCCCGCGCGATTACCGTCACGTTCGTGATTCCCGTGTTCGGCCTGCTGTGGGGCGCGCTGTTCCTCGGCGAGCGCGTGTCGATCGTGATGATCGAAGGCTGCGCGATCGTGCTGGTCGGCACCGCGCTCGCGACCGGCGTGATCAAGCGGATTCCCGGCCTGCGCACGCGCGGCGGCAAAGCGGCCTGAGCCGCGCGAGCGGCGGCCCCGCCGCTGGTCGCCAGATTCCCCGCGACCGCGCTGTCGATCGACGGCCGCGCACGGTCGCGCGGCCATCCGGCGTTCCGGCGCTATCTTCGTTCGACTTCGTTGTTCTCGCGCAATGGCACCGGCACGGCGCCTGTTTAGCGTTTGCGTCTGGAGTTACCCTGATACGCGAATCGCCCCGTTCCCATTACACTCGGAATACTCATCCGCAGAAGGCGGTTACGATGCACCACGTTCTTTCGCGTCCACCTGCGCGTGCGACTGCTTCAACGTGGCGGCACGATACCGCCCCCCCGTTCGCCGGGCACCGTTGACATGAAGCCCCCTCGCGACCTCTCGCTCAATTCCCTGCTCGAACGCCTCAAGCCAACCCCGAGCGGCTGGCTCGCTACTTATCGCAACACGACGCTGCGCAGCGTGTTCCAACCGGTGCTGTCGATCACGCACAAGCGCGTGGTCGGTTACGAAGCGCTGCTGCGCGTCGTGGATACGGACGGCACGCTGCTCTCGCCGATCGCGCTGTTCGACAGGACACGCGCCGACGCCGACGCGCTGCTGCTCGACCGGCTCGCCCGCTGCCTGCATACGGCCAATTTCGTCTCGCAAGGCATCGGCGACGGCTGGCTGTTCCTGAACGTGACGCCGCGCGTGCTCGATTCGGGCCTCGTGCAGCGCGAATTCGTCGAGGCGCTGTGCCGGCATTTCGCGCTGCCGCCGAACCGCATCGTGCTGGAAGTCGTCGAACAGCCGGCACGCGACGAAGCCGCGCTCGCGCGCACGATCGACATGATCCAGCATCGCGACTTCCTGATCGCGATCGACGATTTCGGCACCGGATTCTCGAATTTCGACCGCGTGTGGCGCGCACGACCCGATATCGTCAAGCTCGACCGTTCGCTCGTCGAGCGCGCGACGTGGTCGACCGACGATCGCCGCATCATGCATCACCTCGTGTCGATGCTCCATCAGGCCGGCGCGATGGTGCTCGCCGAGGGCGTCGAAAGCGACGACGCGCTGCAGGCGCTGATGGAGGCCGACATCGATTTCGTCCAGGGCTTCCAGTTCGGCCAGCCCGATGCGTCGATCGCACACGCGAGCGCCGCGGCGCCCGCGATGCTCGACGCCGCGTGGCAACGCTTCATCGCTCACCGGCATACGCCGGTGGTCGCCGAACAACCGGGTTTCGACGCCATCGAGCGGCTCGTGCTTGCCGGGGCGGCCACATTCTCGGCGAGCGGCAACCTGAACGATGCCGCGCAGCGCGTGTTTGCCGTGCCGGCCGCGCGACGCGTGTTCGTCACGGACGAGATCGGCGAGCAGTTCCTGCCGTCGATCGGCGCGCGCCCGGAAGACGGCCACGCGAGCGCGACCCGCCTTTCGCCGCTGTTTCCGGAAACCCACAGCAACTGGTCGCGACGGCCTTACTTCCAGCGCGCGATCGCCGCGCCGGGGCGCGTCGCGCTGATGGGCCCGCACTTCTCGCTGACGGAAGGCCGCGACTGCTACACGGCGGCGGTCGCGATTCGCGCGCAGAACCGCCTCGTCGTGTTCTGCGTCGATTTCGTGCTCGATAGCGCGGGAACCGTGATGCGGTAACGGCGCGCGGCAGTTCTCTGCCGCGCGCCGCGTCTACCGCGCTTTCGTCAGTCGACGATCTTCCCTCGTCCCGACTTCACCGCGCTGCGGCGCGACTTGTGTTCGAGCCGCCGCTCCTTCGAGGCACGCGTCGGCCGCGTCGCGACCCGTGCGCGCGGCGTGAACGCGACGCTGCCGATCAGCGCGTCGAGCCGCGCGAGCGCCGCATCGCGGTTTTTCTCCTGGGTACGGTATTCCTGCGACTTGATCACGACGATGCCGTCGCGCGTGATGCGCTGGTCGGACAGCGCGAGCAGCCGCTCCTTGATGACGGGCGGCAGCGACGACGCGCGGATGTCGAACCGCAGGTGAATCGCGCTCGACACCTTGTTGACGTTCTGCCCGCCGGCCCCCTGCGCGCGCACGGCCGTCCACTCGACTTCGGCCGGATCGAGCGTATAGCGGATCATCATCGCTGCGTCTCCTTGCTGCGGCGCGCAAGCGCCTCGTCGACGCGCGCCGCGAGCCCCGAATCGCGTTGCGTGCGGGTCGCGACCGCCTGCGCCAGCACGCGCCGCGGGCCGATCACCTGCACGCGCGCCCGGGCGCGCGTGACGGCCGTATAGACGAGTTCGCGCGTGAGCACGCGGCCGAACGACGCCGGCAGCACGAGCGCGGCCTCGTCGAATTCCGAACCCTGCGATTTGTGGACGGTGAGCGCGAATGCCGTTTCGTGCGGCGGCAGCGCCGCGGGCGACACCGCGCGCGCGGTGCCGTCCGCGCGGCGGAACCACACGCGCAACACGCCATGCGCGTCCGGCAACGCGATGCCGATGTCGCCGTTGAACAACCCGAGCGCATAGTCGTTGCGCGTCACCATGATCGGCCGCCCGGTAAACCAGTGGGCACCGACCGCAAGCGGCACGCGCGCCGCGTGACGCACATGCGCGGCCACGAGCGCATTGACGTGCTCGGCGCCGCGCGAACCGGTGCGCGTCGCGCACAGGATCCGGAACCGGTTGAGCGCATCGAACAGCGGCAGCGGATCGGGCACCGGCGCCGCGAGCGCGACGCGCAGCGCATCGAGGTATGCGCCGAACCGGCGCGCGAGCCGTTCGACCGTCGACGGTGCCAGCGTATCGCCCGCATCGTCGTGAAACGACGCGGCGGCCGTATCGTCCGTCGGCAACGCGTCGAGCGCGGCCTGCACGTCGCCACGGCGAATCGCCAGCGACAGCCGGCCGATCGGCGAATCGAGACCGAATCGGTAATTGCGTTCGAGCCATACGACGCAATCCGCGAGCGGCGCGGGCGCGGGATGCGCTGCCGCGGTTTCGTCGGCTCGCGCTGCGACGGCCGCCCCCCACGCTGCATCCGCGACATCGTTCGCATCGAACGGCGCGAGTTCGATCGCATCGAGCCATGCCAGTTCGTCGGCCTCGATCCATGCGGGGCCTGCTCCGGACGCGCGGGCATCGGTCGCGGTGCGGGTGTCGCTCGACGCGGCGTCCGCAGGCTGCGGCGAAGCGGCCGGTTGTGCGGTGTCGGGCGGAGACGCCACCTCGTCCTGCGGTTCGTCGTCGAAGAGCGATGCCTGACGCGTATCCGGTTTCGGTCGCGACGCCGGTTTGCGCGTAGCCGTAAACGACGCCCGTACGGACGCCTGGACCGGCGCCGCGCCTGCAGCCGCAACCGTGCGCGCGGCCGCACCCGTTTCGGCAGGCCCGCCGTCCGGCACCGGCAACGCCGCGACGAATGCGGCTTCGTCGATGCCGAGCGCCTGAGCGATGCGCGTGCGCGCCGCGGCGGTAAACGTCGGCCGCGCGCTCAGTTCGGCGAACACCGCGCCGGCCTCGACCGCGGCCAATTGGTCCTTGTCGCCGAGCAGCACCAGCCGCGCGCCCGGCGCGAGCGCGTCGAGCAGATGCGCGGCGAGCGCGACGTCGATCATCGACGCCTCGTCGACCACGATCAGGTCGTACGGCAACGGATTGTCGCGATGATGGCGAAAGCCCGCTGCCCCGCCGCCGCCCAGCAGGCGATGCAGCGTGTACGACGTGTCGGGCAGGCGCGCGGCGAGTTCCGGCGGCAGGTCGCCTGCCCGCGCGTGCAGCGCTTCCTGCATCCGCTGCGCGGCCTTGCCGGTGGGTGCCGCCAGCGCAATGCGCAACCCCGGGTGCGCGTCGAGCAGGCACGCCAGCACGCCGACGACGGTCGTCGTCTTGCCGGTGCCGGGGCCGCCGCTGACGATCGTCACGCGCCCCGTCAGCGCGACGATTGCCGCCACGCGCTGCCAGTCCACTTCGCCCGTCGCCGGCCCGAAGTAGCGCGCGAGGCTGTCGCGCAGCCGCTCGGGCGACAACGCATCGTCGAGCGCGGCCTCGCCGGCCTGCGCGACGAGCGCATCGGCGAGCCGCCGCTCGTAGTCGAAATAGCGCGACAGATACAGATGGTCGTGCCGGTCGACGATCAGCGGCCGCTCGTCGCCGCGAGCAAGCGTGCCGAATGCCACCACGCCGCTCGCGGCAAGCGCTGCGCGCACGTCGTCGAGCGATGCCTCGTAGCGTTGTGCGAGCGCGCCGAGCGACACGCACACGTGGCCGCCCGCCGTCGCGCGGCTCGTCGCGAATGCGGCACGCGCCGCCCAGCGCGCGGCCGCGGCCGGCGCGCCCGCGCGGCGCGACAGATCGCCGATGCGGCGCGCGAATCCTTCCGCGAGTGCGATGCCGAAATCCGCCGGCTCGGGCAGCCGCGCCACGAGGCCGCCGGTGAATTCGAGCGTATCGTCGGAGACGTTCATGCGCGGCCCCCTTCCATCATCCGGTCGAGCGCGTCGACGAGTTCGCGCGCGGGCCGCCGCGCATGCACGCCGGCCGGCTCGCCGCCGCTGCGCCAGCCGGGCCGCACACCGCGCACGAACAGGTACAGGTAGCCCGCGATATGCGTGTCGTAGTCGTAATCGGGCAGCCGCCCGCGCAGATAGCGATGCAGCGCGACCGTGTAGAGCAGCGCCTGCAGGTGATACGCGTGATCGGCCATCGCGACGTCGAGCGCGCGCGGGCCGTAGGCATCGGGCGTATTGCCGAGATGGTTCGACTTCCAGTCGACGATCCAGAACCGGCCGTCGTGTTCGACGATCATGTCGATGAAACCCTTGATGAAACCGGCGAGCACGCCCGCCTCCAGCGCAACGTCCGGATAGCCGTGCGCGACCAGCAGCCGGCGCAGCGCGCCCAGTTCGAGCGACGGCGCCGGGAACAGGAATCCCATTTCGTCGAGCCGCTTCGCCGGATCGAGATCCGCAAGCCGCATGCCCGGCACGAGCTCCGTGCTGACGACGTCGCCCACGAGCCGCGCCATCATCGCCGGCAGCCGCACCCCGAGTTCGGGTTCGGCCTCGACCGGCCGGTCGTGCAACGCGCCGAGCGCGGCCTGGTGCCACGAATCGGGCTCCGTGAAGCGGCTCAGTTCGAACAAGCGATGCAGGCACTCGCCGGCTGCCGCGCCGCGCGGAAACACCAGGATGTCGTCGTCCGGCGGCTCGGCCGCGACCGTGTCGGCCACGGCGAATTCGCCATCCGGTGCGACCGCGGCAAGCGCATCGTGATCGGGCCGCAATTCATCGTCCGGCACGATCGCGACACCTGCCTCCTCGCGCGCCATCGACGCGGTCAGCGAACTGAAGCTCGCCATCCGCCACGCATCGCGCAGCATGCGCGTCGCGTGACGGGCCGCGAGCGTCTGCGACGCATCGTGCCCGGCCGCGAGGCGCTCGCGACGCACGGGCGCCGGCAACGGCGCGACGCTCACGGGGCCGCCCGCCAGGGCTTGCCATGCGGCGTCGAGCGCCGCTTCGTCGGGCGGCTCGTCGAGCCACGCGTCGAACGACTGACCGGCGCCCGCGACGAGCCAGTTGAGCACGCTGCGCCGCGCCTCGCGGGTCGATCGCGACGACAGATACGGCCCGGCGACGAGATAGCACCGATAGACCGCGCGCGTGAGCGCCACGTAGACGAGCCGCGCGCGTTCCGCCGCCTGCTCGCGCAACGCCTGGCGCGCCGCGTGCGCGGCGGCTTCGTCGTCGCACCCGTAATGCAGCACCGCGTCGCCCGCATCGTCGTGATACTCGCGCGCATCGGGCAGCCCCGATGCAGGCGGTTCGCGCAGGCCGCCATCGTTCAGGAACGGGCAGAACACGACCGCGTATTCGAGCCCCTTCGACTTGTGCACGGTCACGATCTGCACGAGGTTGCGGTCGGATTCGAGGCGCAACTGCGCTTCCTCTCCGCCGCCGTCGAGCCGTTGCGCGGCAAGCCAGCGCAACGTCGGCGCGATGCCCGGCTGCGCGGACGCGCGCGCCTGCGTCAGTTCGGCCAGGTGATTGATGTCGGTCACGCGGCGCTCGCCGTCCGCACCGGCCATCAGACGCTCGGCGATGCGCAGTTCGCGCGTGAACGTGCGCCACATCACCGCGAAGCCGCGTTCCCGCCACAGCAGCCGATAGCGCGAAAAGCGCTCGACCCAGCTCATCGCATCGGCGCTGTCGGACGCTTCGCCGTCGCCCTGCTCCATGCGCCACAGCGCGCCCGCATCGAGACCGAACCAGTCGGCCGCGAGCGCCGCGCGCAAGCGCCGCAGATCGCCCGGCGCATCGATTGCCGCGAGCACGCGTTCGAGCTGCTCGGCGTCGCCGGTCGAAAACACCGACGCCTGCGCGAGCTCGACGCTGCCGATGCCCCACGTGGCAAGCACGCGCTTCACGAGACTGCCCTGCCGGTGCGTCTGCACGAGCACCGCGATGTCGCCCGGCGACAGCGGCGTATCGCCGAGCCGCGCGTACCCTTCGCGCGCGCAGCGCATCAGCCGCGCGATCTCGGCCGCGCAGGCCTGAGCAGCTTGCGCCTGTGCGTCGCGCTTGAGCAGCGTGGCGTCGCCGCCCGGCAGCGTCCAGATCCGGAAATCGCCGGCCGGGGCCGGGTCGGTGCCGTCGACGAACGGCGCACGCACACGCGTACCGGCCCGCACCGCGTAATAGTCGAGCCCGTCGAGCACGAACGCGCGCGGATTCGACATGAAGAAGCGGTTGCACGCATCGACGATCGCCGGCGTCGAGCGCTGGTTGACCGCGAGCGTATAGCACGCGCTCGCACTGGCGCGCGCGGCCAGATAGGTATGCAGATCCGCCGCGCGGAAGCTGTAGATCGCCTGCTTCGGATCGCCCACGAGAAAGAGCGGCCCGCGCGGCGCGAAAATCCGGTCGAAGATCGCGAACTGCAGCGGGTCGGTATCCTGGAATTCGTCGATCAGCGCAGCCGGATAGCGTTCGCGCAGCGTCTCGGCGAGCCACGGATGCGTATGCAGCGCGTGATACAGGTTCGCGAGCAGGTCGTCGAACGACACGACGCGGCGCGTACGCTTGCGCTCGGCCAGTTCGGCCGGTGCCATGTCGAGCCAGTCGGCGATCAGCGCGAGCCAGCGCGCATGCTGCGTGGCCTCGGCCGCGGCCACCGCCGCGTCGAGCGCGTCGGCAACGTCGAAGAACGGGTGCTCCGGTGTCGCGCCGCCCTTTTTCGTCGCTTTCACGAGCGCGGTGCGCGTGAGCTTGAGCGCCGCCTTCGGCAACGCGGCCGTCGCATCGCCCTGCGCGAAATGCGCGGACCACGCGCCGAGCGCATCGACGATCGCGTCGGGTTTGTGCGAGCGCTGGTTGAGCGCGGGCTGCGCGGTGCGCAACAACGCGTCGATCGCGTCGCGCTCGTCGGCCCACATCCGCGCGGCTTCCTCGAAGCACGCCGCGGCGGCGACTTCCGCCGATTCGTCCGGCTCGCCCACGCCGTCCCAGCGCAGCGCGGCGAGCGGCTTCTTCAGCCGGCGGGCGAGCTGCGCATCGAGCGCGGCCGGCCCTGCGCCCGAATCGACGAGCCACGTCGCGAAACCGGGCCAGCGTGCGGCCGCCGGCTCGACACGTGTGCGCCAGAAGTCCGCCGCGAGCTCGAAGCGCAGCGCCGCATCGTCGGCCTGCATGTCGAACGCGAACGGCATCGCGGCCGCGAACGGCGCTTCCTGCAATGCACGCTGGCAGAACGCATGGATCGTATGGATCGCCGCCTGGTCGAACGCGCGCAGCGCGCGCCGGATCCGCTTCGCGGCCGTCTCGGGATCGAGCGCGCCGGCTGCGCCGAGCGTCGTCTCGAGCAGACGCGCGACGAACGGATCGCCGCCGTCGTCGCCCGTATCGAGCGCATGCGCGAGCTGCGCGAGCCGCCCGCGAATCCGCTCGTGCAGTTCGGCCGTCGCCGCCTTCGTGAAGGTCACGACGAGGATCTGGTCCGCGCCGAGATCCTTTTCGAGCAGCAGGCGCACGTACAGCGCGCAGATGTTCCACGTCTTGCCGGTGCCGGCAGACGCCTCGATCTGGTTGACGCCGTCGAGCGGACACGCGAACACGTCGAGTTCGAGCGCCGCCTGCGGCTGGGATGCGGCGCTCATGCGACCTCCTTCAGATGTTCGAGCATCGGCTCGAACACGAGCCGCGCGAGCGTGCCGAACGGCTCGTCGAGCGATGGATGCGCACCACGCCACGCGATCGCGATGGCCGGGTCATCGGCTTCGCTCGCCACACGCTCGTTGATCCACACGCTCGCGGCCTTGGCCTCGCCGTCGGAGACCCGTGCCCATGCGCTGCGTGGAAAGAACCGCAGCGGCATGCGCCGCCCCGCGCGAAACAGCGCGGCAAGCGGCGCGAGCCGTTCGAGCGGCGCCGCGACCGGCGTGAGTTCGAATGCGCCGCCGCTGCCGAACCACAGCGTGCGGCGCGGGCCATCGGGCACCACCGCGCAGTAGACGAGGTGCGCAAGCCACGCGGACAGGTAGTCGCGCGCGCTCGGCCGGGCATAGCGATAGATGATCTGCCCTGCCGGCGTCAGCCGGTTCAGCGTGCCGTGCAACTCGAGCGGCGCGCTCACCGCGTCGCCGGCCAGCATCGCATCGTCGGCGCCGAACAGCGCCTGCTCCGTGTCCGGCCATGCGGGCGCGACCTCGAGCGTGAACGGCCGCCGTTCCATCCCGTCGACGAGCGCGCGCCGCACATTCGACGCGAGCTGCGTCATCGAGCCGAGCGCCTGGTCGCGCCAGACCGCGCCCGTCGCGCCGCCCGGCAGTTCCGGGCTGGCGTCCGCGATACGCAGCGCGTGGTCGTGCACGCCGCCTTCGTCCGATTCGATCAGGAGCGGCAGCACGCGCTCGGCGAGCGCGTCGCTGCCGGCAAAGTCGAGCGCGAACGGCTCCGTGTCGAGCAGTTCGGCCTGCGCGTCGGACAGCAGGATGCCGAGCCGCGCGCGCAGCAACGCACGCGCCGGATGCCGCCAGAAGCGCTCGAATTCGCTGAACGCGACAGGCTCGGCCGGCTCGGCCGGCAGCGGCTGCGCGAAGAACGGCTGCCCGCGCGTCGCATCGCGCGACGCTTCGGCCGCCAGCAGCGCCGCAAGCGTCGCGCGCTCGGCGTCGTACGAAGCCAGTTCGCTGTCGGGCTGGAAATACGCGGCCGCGAACGGTTGCAGCGGATGCTCGACGACGAACGCGCGCCGCGCGGCATCGACCGCGTCCGGTGCGGCGTCGGGGCCGGCCGTGACGAGCGCGAGATGGTCGAGCAGTTCGTCGACGAGCGCCGCGGGCGGTAACGGCGCGTTGTCGCGGATGCTGCGCCCCGTATAGGCGATCAGCAGCCGGTCGCGCGCCGCGAGCAGCAGGTCGAGGAACAGGTTGCGCTCGTCGTCGCGGCGCTGCCGGTCGCCGAGCTTCGGCAGCACGGCCATCAGGTCGAATTCGTCCGCGCGCGCGAGGCTCGGCAGCACGCCGTCGTCCATCCCGAGCAGGCATACGACGCGATACGGCAGCCCGCGCAGGCTCGTCAGCGACGAGAACGTGACGCCGCCCCACGGCACCCCGCCGCGCGCCGGATCGTCGAGCGCGGCAGCCAGCCCCGCGCGCACCACCGCCGCAGGCAACGCCTCGTCGGGCGCGCCTTCGGTCATGGCCGCCAGCATCGCGTCGAGCGCATCGCGCACGCCCGCGAGCGCGTCGGCATACGCGGCGCCGGAGTCGAAGAAGCGCGCGAGCGTGTCGGCGAACAGTTCGCTCCATGCGCGCGGCGTGTGCGCATCGGCGAGCCGCCGCGCGAAGCCGTCGAGATCGTCGGTGAAACGCGCGAGCCGGCCGAGCAGTTCGGCCTCGCTGCCGGTGGCCGCTTCGATCGGCAGCCACGCGCCGACCGGAGCCGCACCTTCGGGCATCGCATAACCGAGGAAGAGCCGCGCGAGCGCATCGGAGAACGTATGGCGCGGCGCGGGGACCGCCGCGTCGTCGCTCGTCGTCGGCGACAGCCCTCGCCGCGCGCCGGCGGCCGCAAGCCAGGTCTGCACCGTTTCGAGCGCGGCCGCGTCGATCCCGTAGCGGGCCGCCACCGCGTCGACGCGCAGCCATTCGACCAGCTCCGGCGCACCGACCTGCCGCTCCGGCAGCACGAGCCATTCGAGCAATACGCGCGCGACCGGGTTCGCCTGCGACGGCGGCAGGCCGGTGATCCGGTAAGGCACGCGCGCGCCGCCGGTGCCCGCCGTGCCGAACACGGCATCGATCAGCGGCCCGGCCGCCGCGAGATCGGCGACCGCCACCAGCACATCGGACGGCTGCAACGTCGCGTCGGCATCGAACCACGCGAGCAGCCGGTCATGCAGCACCTCGAGCTGGCGCGCGAGGCTGTGGCACACGTGCACCTCGATGCCGCGTTCGGCCGGCGCGTCGCCGCGCTCGTCCTCCGGCTGCAGATCGAGGATCGCGTTCTGCACGCGCGCGAGCCAGGTCGGCGCGGGATTCCCGACGAAACGCGATGCGTCGCCTGACGCGGCGCTTTCGGTCAGCTCGTGCAGCATGTGCAGCTGCGCCTGCGTCTGCCGGCCCCACTCCGCGAGCAGCGGGTGGCCGACTTCCTGATAGTCGAGCCGCCCGGCCGCATCGAGCGCCTCGGCATGCGCGGCGGTGACGATGTCGAACCAGAATTCGCGGCACGGGTTGAGCGCATAGACGCGTACGTCGATCCAGCGCGACAGCTCGCGCAGCAGCGCGACGTGCAGCGGCGGCATGGTCGGCAGTGCGAACACGCTGACCGACTCCGGCCAGTCGGCGCGCGCGACGGTCTCGGGATCGAGGTTGCGCGCCTCGACGAGAAAGCGATGCGCGGGCGGCGTGCCGCTGTCGCTCAGCTCGGCGAGCAGCGCGCGCCACAACGCGGCCTGCCACTGCTCGTCGTCGCGCGCGGCGTCGCTGATGCCGCGCGGCGCGCCGTCGCCCGCGAGCACCGACTCGCCGGCCTGCCAGGCGGCCAGCCATTCGGGCCGGTAGGTCAGGTAATGATCGAGCACGGCCGCGACGCGATGCGCGAGTTCGTAGCGCATCGCATCGTCGGACGCCGACAGATACGCGGCCAGCCGCGGCGACGCAAGCCACGGCGTGCCGCCCGCGGCCTGCGCGAACAGCCGGTAGCAGCGCCACACGAGGCGGTCCGGCGCGAACGGCGAGCGCGCGGGCACCGTCAGCACGCGGCCGATCTGCGCCCACAGCCATTGCGCGAGATACGTGAACTCGACGTTCGCGCACACGCCGTGGCGCGCGGCGATGTCGAGTTCGAGACGGCGGCGCAGCGCCGCGCTCGGCACGATGACCTGCTGCGGCGCCCACGGGCCGTTGCGGGCCGGGAACGCGGCCAGATCGTCGAGCAGCGCGTCGGCCAGCGTTTCGTGACGGTTCGAATAGAAGAGATGGAGCATGAAGCGGGTGTCGGTGCGTCGCGCCGGCCGGGCCGGGCGAACAGGAGCACCAAGGATAGCAAAAGGGCCGTCGCGGCGAACCTCGTCCGAACGGCCAGGTTTTGCGGACCGCGAAATACGATAGACTCGTCGCCAGTCAATACGCCGCCCCGGGCGTCTTCGTCTGCCATTCAGCCCATCGATGCGCTATTCGGTCGAAATCAGAAAGTTTTTCTACAGCCAGTATTTTTTCGGCGGCCTGCGGATCGCGGTCGGCGTGTCGCTGCCGGCGGTACTGTGCCTGATCGTGTTTCACAACCGGGATCTCGGCTTCACGATCTCGACCGGCGCGCTCGGCGCATGCGTCGTCGACATGCCCGGCCCGCTCAAGTACAAGCACAACGAAATGCTCGCGTGCAGCGTGATCGGCTTCCTGGCCGCGCTCGCGACCGGCCTCGCGACACCGCACATCTTCGCGCTGTGGCTGACGATCGTGCCGCTCACGTTCGTGCTGTCGCTGATCGTCGTATACGGCAACCGCTGGCCGCAGATCAGCTTCGCGACGCTGTTCATGATGGTGATGACGCTCGAGGAGAAGTTCACGCCGCTGCAGGCGTTCATCAACGCCGGCTGGATCCTCGCGGGCGGCCTCTGGTACACGTACTGGGCAACCTTCGTGTCGCAATGGCAGGCGCGCCGGATCGAGCAGCAGGCGCTCGCCGAGAGCCTGTTCGCGTGCGCCGACTACCTGCTCGCGCGCGCGCAGTTCTACGATCTCGAGGCCGATCTCGACGAGTGCTACCGCAATCTCGTCGCCAAGCAGATCTCGGCGGTCGAAACGCAGGAAACCGCGCGCGACATCGTGCTGCGCAACCTGCCGAAACTGCGCCGCGGCAAGCTCGACCCCGGCCGCACGACGATGTACAACCTGTTCATCAACAGCGTCGACCTGCACGAGCTGTTCGTCGGCGCGCACACCGACTACCCGCTCGTGCGCAACACGTTCGGCGGCTCGGACCTGATCATTTTCTACCGCGACCTGATCCGCAAGGCGGCCGCCGATCTCGAGGAGATCGGCCTCGCGGTGCTCGAAAACCGCGCGCCGCATTCGCGGATCAGCGTAAAGGCCGAACTGCGCGCGATCGAGTACGAGATCGAGCTGATGCGCAAGAAGAACTTCGCGGCCAGCAATCCGGAGGCGTACGCGGCGGTGCTCGCGACGTTCCGGCGCATCTGGAGCGCGACGCGTCTGATCGACCGGATGCGGCGCAACCTGTCCGGCCACGCCGACCCGCAGCAGACCGAACTGAAGATCGACAAGGCGCTCACGCGCTTCCTGCAGCGTCGCCGGATGTCGCCGCTGCTGATCTTCTCGAACCTGAACATGCGCTCGCCGAGCTTCCGCCACGCGCTGCGCGTGACGATCGCGGTGGCCGTCGGCTTCTGGCTCGGCCGGCTGTTGCCGCTCACGAACGCGTACTGGATCGTGATGACGAGCATCATCATCCTGAAACCCGGCTATTCGCTGACCAAGCAGCGCAATGCGCAGCGGATCATCGGCACGCTGATCGGCTGCGCGGCGAGCATCGCGCTGATCTACACGGTGAAGGAGCCGCACCTGCTGATCGCGATCATGTTCGGATCGATGGTGATGAGCTACAGCCTGCTGCTGTTCAACTACACGGCGAGCGTCGTGTTCACGTCGTCGTACGTGCTGCTGATGTTCCATCTGCTCGCGCCGGGCAGCATGCGGATCATCGGCGAGCGCGCGATCGACACCGTGGTCGGCTGCATGATCGCGATCGCCGCGAGCCGGCTGTTCCCGTACTGGGAATACCGGCTGATGGGCAAGCTCGTCACCGACATGCTCACGTCGACCCGCAAGTATTTCGAGGCCGTGTGGCGCGCCGGGCGCGGCGCGTCGCCGCCGCCCGTGCCGGCCGCCGACGGCGCGGCCGTCGTGCCGGGCGTCGCCGCGGCGATCGAGACGCCGGCCGCGAGCCTCGACGCCGACTACCGGTACCGCCTCGCGCGCAAGGACGTGAACATCGCGTTCGCGAACCTCGGCCAGGCGTTCCAGCGAATGATGATCGAGCCGAAGGCGCACCAGCGCTTCGTGCCCGAGTTGAACGACCTGCTCGTGCAGACGCACGTGCTCGGCGCACAGATCACGGCCGCGGCACCGCTGATCCGCAGCGCGTGCGCGGCCGACGACAGCTTCGTCCACGACGACGCGCTGCACCGCGGCCTGTCCGCCGTGCTCGACAATCTCGAAAAGGCGGAAGCCGGCGAGCCGCCGCCGGCCGACCAGCTCGACGCAACGAAGCAGATCACGCGCGAGCTCGACGCGATGGTCGTCTCCGCGGAAAAATCCGACGCGGTCGGCGCCGAGCTCACGCACGACCTCAAGGTGCTCGCGCACCAGTGCAAGCAGATGCTTGCGTCGTCGCTACTGATCCGCAAGGACGCGAGCGTCATCCGCCTGCCCGCATGACGTCGTCCCGCCGGTGCTCGCCTCGCGCGCGGCGGGGCGGCCGCCGGCGCGCCCCGTTCCAGCCCTCCCCGCACGCATGACCCATCCGCCTCGCGCGGCGGCCCGCCGGCCGCGCGCTCGCGTCAGCCTCGATTCCCGCGGTTGCGCCAGTCAGGGAATACCCGATTCCGGCCATCTGCCCGGCTTGTTATCATTCGTTCACATTTTAAGTTGTATAGACAACTTGAGCCAACCGGACCGGCCCGCTCGCCCGGTCCGCAGCACAACGATATCGGAGACTCGATGAAGAACTTGCAGCGCCACCTGAGCGCGCGGCACATCCGCTTTCTCGCGCTGGGCTCGGCGATCGGCACCGGTTTGTTCTACGGTTCGGCGTCGGCGATCCAGCTCGCGGGCCCGGCGGTGATCCTGGCCTACATCCTGGGCGGCGCGGCCGTCTACATGGTGATGCGCGCGCTCGGCGAGATGGCCGTGCGCGAGCCCGTCGCCGGCTCGTTCGGCCACTACGCGACCGAAAACCTGGGCCCGTTCGCCGGTTTCGTCACCGGCTGGACCTACACGCTCGAAATGGTGATCGTCGCGATCGCCGACATCACCGCGTTCGGCATCTACATGGGCTTCTGGTTTCCGGACGTCCCGCAATGGATCTGGGTGCTCGGCGTCGTCGCGGTCATCTGCGGGCTGAACCTGTGCCACGTGAAGGTGTTCGGCGAGCTCGAATTCTGGCTGTCGATCATCAAGGTCGGCGCGATCGTCGCGATGATCGGCGGCGGCGTCGCGATCCTGCTGACCGGCATGCACTTCGGCCATTCGGCCGACGTGCCGACCTTCGCGAACCTGTGGAACCATGGCGGCTTCTTCCCGAACGGCGTCGGCGGCCTGATCGCGTCGCTGTCGGTCGTGATCTTCGCGTACGGCGGCATCGAGGTGATCGGGATGAGCGCCGGCGAGGCGAAGGATCCGGAGCGCGTGATTCCGCGCGCGATCAACGCGGTGCCGGCGCGCATCCTGCTGTTCTATGTGCTGACGATGGTCGTGTTGATGTCGATCAGCCCGTGGACGGGCGTCGGCAACGACGGCAGCCCGTTCGTGCAGATCTTCTCGGCGCTCGGCGTGAAGTCGGCCGCGACGATCCTCAACCTCGTGGTGATCAGCGCGGCGATCTCGGCGATCAACAGCGACATCTTCGGCGCGGGCCGGATGATGTTCGGGATGGCGCGGCAGGGCCAGGCGCCGCGCGTGCTGATGACGACGTCGCGACACGGCGTGCCGTGGGTCACGGTGCTCGTGATGGCGGGCGCGCTGTTCGTCGGCGTGGTGCTCAACTACCTGATGCCGAAGGACGTGTTCCTGGTGGTCGCGGCGATCGCGACGTTCGCGACCGTATGGGTGTGGCTGATGATCCTGCTGTCGCAGGTCGCGATGCGCCGTCGCCTGTCGAGCGCGGAAGTCGCGGCGCTGAAGTTCAAGGTGCCGCTGTGGCCGGTCGCGCCGGCGCTGACGATCGCGTTCATGGGTTTCGTGATCGTGATGCTCGGCTGGTTCGACGATACGCGCGTCGCGCTCTACGTCGGCGCGGCATGGCTCGCGCTGCTCGCGGTCGTGTTCTACGCACGGATCCGCCCGAAGTTTGCCGCTGCGTCACGTTGACGCACGACTGATCTCCCCCGCACGGGCGCCGGTTTCGGCGCCCGTTTTTCTTTCGGCACGGCGCGACGCAGCGTGTGTCGTCAGCCGCCCGTTCCGCTCCTCGCCGTTGCTGTCCCGGCCGCTGCGCCCGACCGCCAGGGTCCGGAGCAGCGCCCGTTCGTTCAGTGCGACGCGGCGCTCGCGCTCGCAGCCTCGGCCGGATGGGCCTCGTCGTATGCGCGCTTCTGCGAGACCGCGTTGTACAGGATCGTCCCGATCACGAGCAGCACGGCCACGACGATCAGGATGCTCACGTTGCGGACAGGATTCTTCTTGCGCTGATCGTTCATGGTCGGGGCGACTCCGTCAATTTTGTCGAAGCGGGCATTCTACGCGCTTGCGCACGTGCTGCGACGCCCCGTTTGCGTTCCGTCCCCCGCCG
This sequence comes from Burkholderia anthina, assembly GCF_902498995.1. Lineage (GTDB taxonomy): Bacteria > Pseudomonadota > Gammaproteobacteria > Burkholderiales > Burkholderiaceae > Burkholderia > Burkholderia anthina. The sequence continues at coordinate 71,790 of NZ_CABVLY010000003.1, read as the reverse complement.
TTCCCCGCCTCCGCCAAAACCTTTCATTTGATAATCATTCCCATTCCGATCTAGAATCCTGAATCTTTCGTTTTGTAATGTTTCGGGTTGCCCGGATGGCAGGCACACCCCGGAACGCTCCTTCGCCCGCCTGCCTCACCGGAGTCTCCATGTCGAATCCGCGCACCCGCCTGCTGCCGCTCGCCGGCGCCCTCGCCCTTGCCGCCGCCGCATTCGCGCCGCTGGCCCAGGCAGCCGAGGAAGTCAGCCTGTACACCACGCGCGAACCGAAGCTGATCCAGCCGCTGATCGACGCGTTCACGCAGCAGAGCGGCGTCAAGGTCAATACGGTGTTCGTGAAGGACGGCCTGCTCGAACGGGTGAAGGCCGAAGGCGCGCAGTCGCCCGCCGACGTGCTGATGACGGTCGACATCGGCAACCTGCTCGATCTCGTCGACGGCGGGCTCGCGCAACCGGTGCGCTCGAAGGTGCTCGACGACGCGATTCCGGCGAACCTGCGCGGCGCGCAAGGCGACTGGTATGCGCTGTCGCTGCGCGATCGCGTGCTGTATGTGGAAAAGGACCTGAAGGTCGACACGTTCCGCTACGAGGATCTCGCCGATCCGAAATGGAAAGGCAAGGTCTGCATTCGCTCGGGGCAGCATCCGTACAACACCGCGCTCGTCGCCGCGATGATCGCGCACGACGGCGAAGCCGCGACCGAAAAGTGGCTGCGCGGCGTGAAGGCGAACCTCGCGCGCAAGGCGACGGGCGGCGACCGCGACGTCGCGCGCGACATCCTCGGCGGCATCTGCGACGTCGGTCTCGCGAATGCTTACTACGTCGGCCACATGAAGAATGCCGAGCCCGGCACCGATGCACGCAAGTGGGGCGACGCGATCAAGGTCGTGCGGCCGACGTTCGCAAACGCGAAGAGCGGCGGCACGCACGTGAACGTCAGCGGCGCGACGGTCGCGAAGCACGCGCCGCACAAGGCCAACGCGGTGAAGCTGCTCGAATATCTGGTGTCGCCGCAAGCGCAGGCGCTGTATGCGCAGGCGAACTACGAATACCCGGTGCGCGCGAACGTGAAGCTCGATCCGGTGATCGCGAGCTTCGGCACGCTGAAGGTCGACCCGTTGCCGCTGACGGAGATCGCGAAACACCGCAAGGCGGCCAGCCAGCTCGTCGACAAGGTCGGCTTTGACAACTGATGCGTCGTTCGTCCGTGCGCGCCGCCAGCCGTTGCGCCCGCGCGCGGGCAGCCTTTCGCTGATCGCGGCCGTCGCGATCGCCGCGGCGGTCGCGGCGCCGCTCGCGGTGCTGGTCGCCGCCGCATTCGGCGCCGATCTCGCGCACTGGCGGCATCTCGCCGAATTCGTGCTGCCGCAAGCGCTCGCCAATACGCTGCTGCTGCTCGCGGGCGTCGGCGCGATCGTCACGGTGATCGGCACCGGCTGCGCGTGGCTCGTCACCGCGTACGACTTCCCCGGCCGCCGAACGCTGACGTGGGCGCTGCTGCTGCCGCTCGCGGTGCCCACCTATATCGTCGCGTTCGCGTACCTCGACCTGCTGCATCCAATCGGCCCCGTGCAAAGCGCGCTGCGCGCGCTGCTCGGCTTCGACAGCCCACGCCAGTTCCGCCTGCCCGACCTGCGCTCGCTGCCTGGCGCGATCTTCGTGCTCGGCTTCGTGCTCTATCCGTATGTGTACCTGAGTACGCGCGCGATGTTCGTCACGCAGTCTGCGAGCCTGCTCGAAGCGGCGCGCACGCTCGGCGCGGGACGCATCGCGACGTTCTGGCGCGTCGTCGTGCCGCTCGCGCGCCCCGCGATCGCGGTCGGCGTGAGTCTCGCGCTGCTCGAAACGCTGAACGACATCGGCGCGTCGGAATTCCTCGGCGTGCAGACGCTGACCGTATCGGTCTACACGACGTGGATCACGCGCTCCGACCTCGCCGGCGCCGCACAGATCGCACTCGCGATGCTGGCGATCGTCGTCGGCATGATCGCGCTCGAACGTTACGGACGCCGCCGCCAGCGCTACGCGCACGGCCGGCGCATGCGCCCGATCGCGCCGCGCCGGCTGACGGGCGCGGCCGCATGGAGCGCCGCCGCGCTCTGCTGGCTGCCCGTGCTGCTCGGCTTCGGCGCGCCGGCCGCGTATCTCGCCGCCGAGACCGGCAAGCGGCTGCATCTCGTCGGCGGCGTCTCCGCGCAACTGCTGACCGGGCTCGCGAACACGCTGACGATCGCCGCCGCCGCGACCGTCGCGACGCTCGCGTGCGGGCTCGTCGTCGCGTGGGCGGCGCGCGCGCAGCGCGACAGCGCGCGTGCGGGTCCGGCCCGCGCATGCGCGCGGATCGCGAGCCTCGGCTATGCGGTGCCGGGCACCGTGCTCGCGATCGGCCTGCTGATCACGTTCGCGGCGGCCGACCGGCTGCTCGGCGCGGCGCTCGGCCGCGACGGGCTGCTGCTGATGGGCTCCGCTGCCGCGCTCGTGATCGCGTACGCCGTGCGCTTTCTCGCGATCTCGACCGGCAGCATCGAGGCCGGCCTCGCACGGATTCCGCCGTCGCTCGAACAGGCCGCGCGCTCGCTTGGCGAGACGGCCGGCGGCACGCTGCGCCGCGTGCACCTGCCGCTGCTGTGGCCCGCGCTCACGACGAGCGCGCTGCTCGTCTTCGTCGACGCGATGAAGGAGCTGCCCGCGACGCTGCTGCTGCGCCCGCTGAATTTCGACACGCTCGCGACCTGGCTGTATGCGGAAGCCGCGCGCGGCACCTATGAGGAAGGCGCGGTCGCCGCGCTCGCGATCGTGCTGGCCGGGCTCGTGCCGGTGATCCTGCTCGCGCGCACCCGCCACAAGATCGGAGCCTGACACCGTGAACCTGCTCGAACTCGACGACCTCTGCGTCACCTACGACACGCCGCAAGGCCGCCGCACGGTGGTCGACGGACTGAGCCTCGCGCTGCCGCGCGGCGACATCGGCTGCCTGCTCGGCGCATCGGGTTGCGGAAAGACCACCGTGCTGCGCGCGATCGCCGGCTTCGAACCGGTGCGCATGGGGCGCATCGTGCTGGACGGCACCCCCGTCGCGGCGCCGGCGCTCGACGTGCCGCCCGAGCGGCGGCGCATCGGGATGATGTTCCAGGACTACGCGCTGTTCCCGCACCTGAGCGCGGCCGAGAACGTTGCGTTCGGCCTGCGCCGCATGCCGAAGGCCGAACGGCGCATCCGGGTCGCCGACATGCTTGATCTCGTCGGTCTCGCCGATTCGGGCGGCGCCTATCCGCACGAACTGTCGGGCGGCCAGCAGCAACGCGTCGCCCTCGCCCGCGCGCTCGCGCCGTCGCCGGAACTGCTGCTGCTCGACGAGCCGTTCTCGAATCTCGACGTCGATACGCGCGAGCGGCTTGCGTTCGAGCTGCGCGAGATCCTGAAGCGCACCGGGCACACCGCGATGCTGGTCACGCACAATCAGGCGGAAGCGTTTGCGATCGCCGACCGGATCGGCGTGATGAAGGACGGTCAGCTCGCGCAATGGGACACGCCGTATGCGCTGCATCGCCATCCGGCCAGCCCGTTCGTCGCGGAGTTCGTGCGCCGCGACGCGCTGGCGGACGAACGCGCGCGCGCATTGGCACGGGGCCGCTGAGCGCGGTCACGGTGCGCATCGTCGCCGGGGGCACACACCCGCACGCCGAGCCGCAACTTGTCGCCTCGTCGCGCAAGCGGGCCGGATGCCGCTCTTACGCCGGCTCGGAAAGATCGCGCACCGGCAGCGCGGTCGAATACTTGATCTGCTCCATCGCGAACGACGAGCTGACGTCGAACAGCGGCACCGTCCGGATCAGTTGCTTGTACACGCGATCGTAATCGTCGATGCCGGCCACCACCACGCGCAGCAAATAGTCGGTCTCGCCGCTCATCCGGTACACCTCGACGACCTCCGGCATGTCGCGCACGGCCTGCGTGAAGCGCTGCGCCCACTCTTCGGTGTGCTGGTTGGTGCGAATCGCGACGAACACGGTCGTGCCGACGCCGAGCTTGCGCGGATCGCACAGCGCGACCTGCGCGCGGATCGCGCCGGTTTCCTTGAGCCGCTGCACGCGCTTCCAGCATGGCGTCTGCGACAGGTTCACCCGCTGCGCGAGCTCCGCGATCGGCAGTGTGGCATCTGCCTGCAACAGCTCCAGCAGCTTGCGATCGATGACATCCATTTACCCGGTCCCTTTTCGATAGAAATTTTTTCTATGCATTCAGCATGACGGGGAACAATATGGAAACCGCTGCACCGCGTCGACCGGGATAAATACCAATCGAGCGCGAGACGATGTGCCGTGCGCACTTCCGCTCGCGCCGGCGCGCGTCGAATCGACGCGCCAAACGAAACAGGCGACTCCGCCCGTCGAGGGGGAATCGCCTGAAATCACGACCCGTTGCGACGCGCCGCCGCGTGCGATAGCCGCTGCTTACGCGCCGCCCGCCGCGATGCCGCTCAATACGCGACCGTTGCGATCTCGCGTACGAAGCTGTCCTGCTCGAGCGCATCGACGAACGCGACCGCATAGTCTTCCGCCGAAATCCTGCTGTTGCCCTGCGCGTCCGCGATCAGCGTGCCGGCGCCGGTACGGAACGTGCCCGTGCGCTCGCCCGGCGCGATCAGTGCGGCCGGTGCGAAGAACGTCCAGTCGAGATCGCTGACCGTCTCCAGGTAGTTGAGCGCATCGCGGTGCGCGAGCGCGACCGCCTTGTATGCATCCGGGAAGCCTTCGGTGTCGACGAGCTGCTTGCCGGGCGCCACTTCGAGCGAACCGGCGCCGCCCACCACCACGAGCCGCTTCAGGCCCGCTTCGCGCGTGCCGGCAACCAGCGCCTTCGCGGCCGTGACGACCTTCGCGGCATCGTCCTGTTTCGGACCGTACGCGCTCGCAACGACATCGTGCCCCGGCAGCGCGGCGGCAATGCTGGCCGCATCGAACAGATCGGCCGCCTTCGCGGTGATGCCGTCGCCGGCCGCGCCCGGATGGCGCGACAGTGCGGTCACGCGATGGCCGCGACGCGCGGCTTCCGCGGCGATGCGCGAGCCGATCATGCCGGTGGCGCCGAACAGCGCGATGTTCAAGGTACGTTGCGTCATGTCGATTCTCCAGAAATAAAAAGTAACTAAAGTAATTACATATAAGACCGAAAAAAACGGAGCAAACGCCCCGTCGCGCCGATCGCCGCGCATGCGCGCCGCCCGGCTTCCTGCCCTGCCTCATCCGTTGCCCGCGCCTACCCGCTCGCGCTTCCGGCAGGCCGGCCGCGCTGCTCCGATTCGAGCACGTCTGCCGTGACGTCGGCCAGCGTGCGCGTGGCGAGCGATGCTTCCATCGCGCGCTGCGCGTCGCCGATATAGTCGATCAGCACGCCCTGGATGTGCCGTCCGACGAGGCACGCCGGATTCGGCGCCTCGCGGTGTAGCGCAAAGAGCTGCGCATCGTCGACCGCGCGATACACGTCGAGCAGCGTGATGTCGCCGGGCTCGCGCGCCAGCAGCGCACCGCCTCCGGCGCCGAGCTGCGACGTGGTGAGCCCCGCGGCCGCCAGCATCGACAACAGCCGGCGGATCAGCGCCGGATTCGTGTTCACGCTGCCCGCGATGATGTCGGACGACAGCGGCGCACCTTCCTGCATCGACAGCAAGGCAAGCACGTGAACGGCAAACGCGAACCGGCTGCTGGTATTCATTCCTCACTCACTCGGCTGACGCCGGCCCGAACAGCGGCCGGCGCCAATATGTAACCACTATAATTACATTTGATGGATTGTGCAAGCGCGCGTTCAGTTGCTGGCCGGCTTCGCGCCTGCCGCATTCTGCTGGCTCCATTGCTGGAGCTTCTTGCCGGCCTCTGCCATCTTCGCGCCCGCTTCGGAAGCCGCATGCGCGACGACCGCGGAAGCCGCCGCATCGAACTGCGCCTGCGCGGCGGACGCGAGACCGCTCGCGGACAGCGGCGGCACGGCCGACGCCGCCGAGGCAATACCGGCCTTCGCGGCATCGATCTGCTGGTTGACGGTGCTCGCCACCTGGTCGAGCGCCTTGGCCGCATGGTTCGCGGCATCGGCGGCCGCGCTCGCGGCGGTATCGGGTTGCGCGGCCGGCGTGCCGGACTTCTCGCAGCCCGCGAGCAACAACACGGCACCGATGGCCGCGACCGCCAGTACGGCGCCGGGCGCGCAACGCGCCCGCCAAGTCTTCATCTTCATCAGCAATCTCCGGCCGCGTGTCGCACGGCCTGAATGGTTGGACCGACGTCGATGATACCGCCTGCAGAACGGGGCCAATGACGACTCACGATTAAAAATGCCTTTCAATTTCGAATTCGTCCGATTCAATCGCAGGCGCGACGACACTAAAGTGGACACGCTTCGATCCGCTTCGTCCGTCTCCCGCTTCCTCATGGCTTTCCTCATCGACTGGTTCATCGCGCTGGCCGCCGTGCTCGCCACTACCCTGTTCCTGTGCCTGCGTTCCCCGTCCGCACACCGCCTGCGCGGCGCCGGGCACGCGCGCCGCGTCGCGTCCGCGCGTCTGCTCGCGCAGGCCGTGATCGGCTTCTGGACAGCCACGCTGATCGTCGCGCAAGGCATCCTCGGCCCCGACGGCGACGGCCAGTCGGCCACGGGCGTCGCGTCGCTCGCATTCGCCGCGCTCGGGCTGGCAGCCGTGGCCACCTACTGGGCGGCGTGCGCGCTGCGGCTGCGCCGCCCGCGCATGCTGTTCGCGCGCCGCTGACGCGCCAGCGCGGTGCATCGCGGCGCACCGCACTGCACATCGCACGCACCAGTTCCGCCCGTCGCGCACCACGCACGTGCACCCGATGCGGCCCCTTGACCGCGCACCGCCCGCCCCGCAACCGTGCACGCGTCACCGGAATGCCGCACCGCCCGGCCTTCCGCACCAATTGCACGCAGCCATTCACCAAGTTGGCTCGATACTTGCGTTCGTTGCCCGTTTTTTGCGCAAGGAAGCCACGGCATGGATGGTCTGAAATCCGGCGTCGACACACTGTTCCTGTTGATCGGCGCCGTCATGGTGCTCGCGATGCACGCGGGCTTCGCATTTCTCGAGCTCGGCACGGTCCGCAAGAAGAACCAGGTCAACGCGCTCGTGAAGATCCTGGTCGACTTCTCGGTGTCGACGCTCGCGTACTTCTTCATCGGCTATACGATCGCGTACGGCGTCGAGTTCTACGACGACATCGGCACGCTGTCGCAGCACAGCGGCTACGCACTCGTGCGCTTCTTCTTCCTGCTGACGTTCGCGGCGGCCATCCCCGCGATCGTGTCCGGCGGCATCGCCGAGCGCGCCAAATTCAATCCGCAGCTCGTCGCGACGTTGATCATCGTCGGCTTCATCTATCCGTTCTTCGAAGGGATCGCATGGAACGGCCGCTTCGGCGTGCAGGACTGGCTCACGCATGCGTTCGGCGCGCCGTTCCACGATTTCGCCGGCTCGGTCGTCGTGCACGCGTTCGGCGGCTGGGTCGCGCTGCCGGCCGTGCTGCTGCTCGGCGCGCGCCACGGCCGCTATGCGAAGGACGGCCGGATCGCCGCGCATCCGCCGTCGAACATCCCGTTCCTCGCGCTCGGCGCGTGGGTGCTCGCGGTGGGCTGGTTCGGCTTCAACGTGATGAGCGCGCAGACGCTCGACAAGATCAGCGGCCTCGTCGCCGTGAACTCGCTGATGGCGATGGTCGGCGGCACGCTCGCCGCGTGGATGGCCGGCCGCAACGACCCGGGTTTCACGTACAACGGCCCGCTCGCGGGCCTCGTCGCGGTGTGCGCGGGCTCCGACGTGATGCACCCGATCGGTGCGCTCGTCACGGGCGCCGTGGCCGGCGCGCTGTTCGTCGCGATGTTCACGTGCGTGCAGAACAAGTGGCGCATCGACGACGTGCTCGGCGTGTGGCCGCTGCACGGCATGTGCGGCGCGCTCGGCGGGCTCGCGGCCGGCGTGTTCGGACAGCCCGCGCTGGGCGGCCTCGGCGGCGTGTCGTTCGTGTCGCAGCTCATCGGCACGCTCGGCGGCATTGCGATCGCGACTGCGGGCGGCACGCTCGTCTACGGCGCGCTGAAGGCGACCGTCGGCCTGCGTCTGGATCGCGAGGCCGAATTCGACGGCGCCGACCTGTCGATTCACCGCATCTCGGCCACGCCCGAGCGCGACTGAGCACGCCCGCGACGGGCATCCGCCGGCCTGCCTGACGGATGCCCGACACAACATTACGTTTTCAATTCAAAAAACTTTCATCCAGCACCCCTACACTTCCGTCCAGTTTTCAACTTGCCTTCGCAAAGCCTGCAAATTGCCTGCCTCGCGAAGACGACTCTTCCAACAACCGAAACTGGACTCCACATGCCCGCGTTGCCCAATGCTTCCCGTCGTCAGGCCCTGAAGATCCTCGCCGGCGCGCCCATGCTGCCTCTCTCCGGCCTCGCGCTGCCGGCTCTGCTGACAGGCTGCGGCGGCGACGACGATCCCGCTTCCGTCACGACGCCGGCTGCCGCCGCCTACACGTCGGCGGCATTCTCGGCAATGGCCGCCCCGACGCTCGACAACGCGGCCGCGATGGCCACGACGACGGTCGGCTCGACGCTGTCGGTGTCGTTCTCCGACGGCTCGTCGCGCAACTTCAAGCTCGCATACCGGCCGTTCTTCGTGACGGGCGACATGGTGCCGGACGGCAAGGGCGGCACGACGCTCGCAGGCGGCTACTACGACATCAACAACCAGCCGATCATCGATCGCTCGGTCGCCGGCAAGGAGCGCCAGTTCTATTCGGACTGCCCGGACGGCAGCTCGCTGCTGACGGTGAAGAACGCGAACGTGGCCGGCGTGAAAGGCAACACGGTGTTCGCGGTCGTGCAGTTCGAATACGCGACGCGCGACCAGGCAAGCGCATCGCAGTACGGTCAGCTGCCGTCGCCGATCGCGGTGATCACGCTCGACCAGGATCCGGCGAACGGCGCGCTGAAGGTCGTCAAGTATCACAACGTCGACACGTCGAAGGCGCACGGCCTGTGGATCACCTGCGGCGCGAGCCTGTCGCCGTGGGGCACGCACCTGTCGAGCGAGGAGTACGAGCCGGACGCGACGAAGACCGCGACCGATGCGCAGTTCAAGGCATTCAGCAAGAACACGTTCGGCGACGAGACGAAGGCGAACCCCTATCACTACGGCCACCTGCCCGAAATCACGGTGAACCCGGACGGCACGGGCGCGGTCACGAAGCACTACTGCCTCGGCCGCATCTCGCACGAGCTGATCCAGGTGATGCCGGACCAGCGCACCGTGATGATGGGTGACGACGCAACCAACGGCGGCCTGTTCATGTTCGTCGCCGACAAGGCGGCCGACCTGTCGGCCGGCACGCTGTACGTCGCGAAGTGGGCGCAGACGTCGTCCGCCGGCGCCGGCAGCGCGACGCTGACGTGGATCAAGATCGGCCACGCGACGAGCGGCGAGATCGAGGCGCTCGCGAACAAGCTGACGGCGTCGGACATCATGGACCTGACGACGACCGACCCGAACGACGCGAGCTACACGAAGATTCACTACGGCGGCAAGTTCAACTGGATGCGCATCAAGCCCGGGATGGAAAAGGCGGCCGCGTTCCTCGAGACGCACCGCTACGCGGCGCTGATCGGCGGCAGCATGGCGTTCACGAAGCTCGAAGGCACGACGGTCGACGTGAAGGACAAGATCGTCTACACGGCGATGTCGCGGATCGAAACGTCGATGGTCCAGGGCAATGCGGTGTCGCGCGACGTCGCGGTCGACAAGAAGATCGCCGCGGGCGCCGTCTACGCGCTGAACCTGAAGGCCGGCCAGCGCGACACGTCGGGCGCCGCGATCGACAGCGAATGGGTGCCGGTCGACATGGGCGCGCCGGCCGCGCTCGTCGGCGAGGATCTCGCGACGGCGGACGCACTGGGCAACCTCGCGCACCCGGACAAGATCGCGAACCCGGACAACGTGAAGTTCTCCGAAAAGTTGCGCACCCTCTTCATCGGCGAAGATTCGGGCATGCACGTGAACAACTTCCTGTGGGCGTACAACGTCGACACGAAATCGCTCACGCGCGTGCTGTCGTGTCCGGCCGGCGCCGAATCGACGGGCCTGCACGCGGTCGACGAGATCAACGGCTGGACGTACATCATGAGCAACTTCCAGCACGCGGGCGACTGGGAATCGCCGCTGCACGACAAGGTCAAGCCGACGCTCGATCCGCTCGTGCGCGCGAACTTCAAGGACCGGTTCGGCGCCAGCGTCGGCTACCTGACCGCCGAGCAGACCAGCATCAAGCTCGCGAAGGCCTGAGCGCCGCGCGCGGGGCCGCACGCCGCCCCGCTTCTTCATCACGTTTCATTCGTCGGCGCTCCACGCCGGTTCATGCGCGATGCCCGTCCGGGCGTCGCGCTTTTTTTTTGCGCGCGCCGCACGCACGCATGCGCGCGCGAACCCGCGAACGGGCGTTTTCAAACGATCGGGGATAATACGGGCCTGACGCGTCCGGCGGACGGGCAAAAAAAAGCGCCACGGAGACCGTGGCGCTAAAAAAGTTCTAGCCATTCCGAGGGCCGTGCTAGAACCTGAGAGACTGCGCGAAACACCGTTGCCGGTTAAACTCCTGAAACGATGTTTCGAAAACGTGAGACATTCTTTCCGTTTCCGCCCGACAAGTCAAGCGGTATTTGCACCGGTTTCTTCACTTTCCGGTAACGCTGCCTTGAGCGTTTTCCCAATAAACCAAGGGTGAACCCGTAAAATATCATCTGATGAACGATTCACCCGCGGAACGTGCATCTTTTGACAATTATCGTACGATACCAACAAAATTGAAATCGAGTTTCGGAAATAGAGAGAATCCCTCGTGTCGACATCTGTAACGCCTCCCGCGCTCCGAGAACGCGAATCGTCGCCCGACGAAATCACCGCGCTCGCACGCGGCCTCGCCGTGCTGCGCCGCATCGCAGCCGCCGACGCTCCGGTCAGCAACCGCGAGCTGACCGAACTGACCGGTATCCCGAAGCCGACCGTATCGCGCATCACGGCGACGCTCGTCAGCGCCGGCTTCCTGTTCCAGTTGCCCGACAGCGAACGCTTCGTGCTGACCGCGTCGGTGCTCGAGCTGAGCCACGGTTTCCTGCGCAACTTCGACATCCGCGCGCGGTCGCGGCCGTTCATGATCGAGCTCGCCGAGCGCACGTCGCTGTCGGTGCACCTCGCGGTGCGCGACCGGCTCGACATGGTCGCGATCGACGTGATCCGGCCGCGCTCGGCCGTGCTCGTCACGCGCCTCGAGATCGGCTCGCGGATGGACATCGCGCGCACCGCCGTCGGCCGCGCGTATCTCGCGGCGCTGGAGGACGACGAGCGTCGCGCGCTGCTCGACGCGCTGCGCACGACGGCCGGCGACGACTGGCCGCACGTGTCGGCTCGCCTGACCCCCGCGCTCGACGATGCGATGCGCGAAGGCCACGCGATCGCGATCGGCGAATGGCGCGAAGGGCTGAACGCGGTCGCAGCCGGATTCGTCGGCCCGTCGGGCCAGCGCTACTCGGTGAATTGCGGCGGCGCGGCGAGCCAGTGCTCGCCCGAATGGCTGCAGGAACACGTGGTGCCCGCACTGCAGGAATGTATTGCGAAAATCACGCGCGAGATCGGCGGCGCGCCCGCCCGGCGGGTCGGCTTGTAATCGATTCGTCATCGTTCTGTCGCGTTCTGTAACGACAGTAACCCGTTGAAAGATAGACCACTGGACTCTAACGGGGACGGGACGTAGGATCATGCCCATCGTCGCGCCGCATTCGCGGTGCGCACCGCTCTTTTCTCGCGCGGATCGGAAGGGCCCGGACCGAGCCAGCCCTCCCGGCACCGCATGCCCACGCGCAGTTCCGCGCCCGTTTCCCCGGCACGCCGCGCCGTCTTCCTGACAAAACACGATGGACAACCAACAAAAGCCCACGCCCCCTTCGAAGGATCCTGCCTCCCCCGCCGCTCGCCGCCCGCGCCGCACGCTGGCGCTCGGGACGCTCGCGGTCGTCGTCATCGGCGGCCTGCTGTGGTGGCATCCGTGGAACCGTACGCCGGCCGGCGCGCCGGCAGCGGGCAGCGCGGCGTCCGGCGCCGCTGCGGGCGGTGGCGGAGGCGGCCATCGCGGCCGCGGCGGCCCCGCGGCGATGGCGAACGTGCCGCAACCCGTGTCGGTCGCGACCGCGACGCAAGGCGAGATGCCGATCGTGCTGTCCGCGCTCGGCACCGTGACGCCGCTCGCGAACGTGACGGTCAAGACGCAGTTGTCGGGCTACCTGCAGTCGGTGGCATTCCAGGAAGGCCAGATCGTCAAGAAAGGCGACCTGCTCGCGCAGATCGACCCGCGCCCGTACCAGGTGTCGCTCGAGAACGCCGAAGGCACGCTCGCTCGCGACCAGGCACTGCTCGCGACGGCCCGCATCGACCTGAAGCGCTACCAGACGCTGCTGTCGCAGGACTCGATCGCGTCGCAGACGGTCGACACGCAGGCCTCGCTCGTCAAGCAATACGAAGGGACGGTGAAGACCGACCAGGCGGCGATCGATTCCGCGAAGCTGAACCTCACGTACGCGCGCGTCACGGCGCCGGTGTCGGGCCGCGTCGGCCTGCGCCAGGTCGACCCGGGCAACTACGTGACGCCGGGCGATACGAACGGGATCGTCGTGATCACGCAATTGCAGCCGATGAGCGTGATCTTCACGACGTCGGAAGACAACCTGCCGCAGATCGTCAAGCAGGTGAACGCGGGCCAGAAGCTGTCGGTCACCGCGTACAACCGCAACAACACGGTGCCGCTCGAGACGGGTTCGCTCTCGACGCTCGACAACCAGATCGACACCAGCACCGGCACGGTCAAGCTGCGCGCGACGTTCGATAACAAGGGCGGGCTGCTGTTCCCGAATCAGTTCGTCAACACGCGGCTGCTCGTCGACGTGCTCCGCAATGCGACGATCGTGCCGACGTCCGCCGTGCTGACGGGCTCGATCGGCCAGTTCGTCTACATCGTGAAGCCCGACAACACGGTGACGGTGCGCAAGGTCACGGCCGGCCCGGTCGACGGCGAGCGCACGAGCATCGCGAGCGGCGTCGCGGTCGGCGAGCGCGTCGTCACCGACGGGTCCGACCGGCTGCGCGAAGGCGCGAAGGTCACGATCCCGGCCGACAAGCCGAAAGGCGCGTCCGGCGCGCATGGCGCCGGGGCGGCGTCGGGCGCCTCGGGTACGGCCGGCCACCACGGCGGACACAAGCACGGCGCGTCGCAGGCTGCGGCCCCCGCGGCCCAGTAACGCGCGGGCCGCTCGATGAATCCATCCCGCCTCTTCATTCTCCGGCCGGTCGGCACCGCCCTCCTGATGGCGGCGATCATGCTGGCCGGTCTCGTCGCGCTGCGCTTCCTGCCGCTCGCCGCGCTGCCCGAAGTCGACTACCCGACGATCCAGGTCCAGACCTTCTATCCGGGCGCGAGCCCGGAGGTGATGACGTCGTCGGTCACCGCGCCGCTCGAACGCCAGTTCGGCCAGATGCCGTCGCTGAACCAGATGTCGTCGCAAAGCTCGGCCGGCGCGTCGGTGATCACGCTGCAGTTCTCGCTCGACCTGCCGCTCGACATCGCCGAACAGGAAGTGCAGGCCGCCATCAACGCGGCCGGCAACCTGCTGCCGTCCGACCTCCCGGCCCCGCCGATCTACGCGAAGGTCAACCCGGCCGACGCGCCGGTGCTCACGCTCGCGATCACGTCGAAAACCTTGCCGCTCACGCAGGTGCAGGATCTGACCGACACGCGCCTCGCGATGAAGATCTCGCAGATCGCGGGCGTCGGCCTCGTGAGCCTGTCGGGCGGCAACCGGCCGGCCGTGCGGATCCAGGCGAACCCGACCGCGCTCGCGCAATACGGGATGAACCTCGACGATCTGCGCACGACGATCTCGAACCTGAACGTGAACACGCCGAAGGGCAACTTCGACGGCCCGACGCGCGCGTACACGATCAACGCGAACGACCAGCTGACGAGCGCCGACCAGTACAACGACGCCGTGGTCGCATACAAGAGCGGCCGCCCGGTGATGCTGACCGACGTCGCGAAGGTCGTCGCCGGCTCGGAGAACACCAAGCTCGGCGCGTGGGTCGATTCGGAGCCCGCGATCATCCTGAACGTGCAGCGCCAGCCGGGCGCGAACGTGATCGCGACCGTCGACGCGATCAAGGCGCAGTTGCCGAAGCTGCAGGAAACGCTGCCCGCGGCGCTCGACGTGCAGATCGTCACCGACCGTACGACGATGATCCGCGCGGCCGTGCGCGACGTGCAGTTCGAGCTGCTGCTGTCGGTCGCGCTGGTGGTGCTGGTGATGTACCTGTTCCTCGCGAACGTCTACGCGACGATCATCCCGAGCCTGTCGGTGCCGCTGTCGCTGATCGGCACGCTGGCGGTGATGTACCTGGCCGGCTTCTCGCTGAACAACCTGTCGCTGATGGCGCTCACCATCGCGACCGGCTTCGTCGTCGACGATGCGATCGTGATGATCGAGAACATCGCGCGCTACGTCGAGGAAGGCGACACGGGCCTCGAGGCCGCGCTGAAGGGATCCCGGCAGATCGGCTTCACGATCATCTCGCTGACGGTGTCGCTGATCGCGGTGCTGATCCCGCTGCTGTTCATGGGCGACGTGGTCGGCCGCCTGTTCCACGAGTTCGCGATCACGCTCGCGGTGACCATCGTGATCTCGGCGATCGTGTCGCTCACGCTCGTGCCGATGATGTGCGCGAAGCTGCTGCGCCATTCGCCGCCACCCGAGAGCCACCGCTTCGAGGCGCGCGTGCACCGCGGGATCGACTGGGTGATCGCGCGCTACGCGGTCGCGCTCGAATGGGTGCTGAACCGCCGGCGCTCGACGCTCGTCGTCGCGCTGCTCACGCTCGGGCTGACCGCCCTGCTCTACATCTACGTGCCGAAGGGATTCTTCCCCGCGCAGGATACCGGCATGATCCAGGCGATCACGCAGGCGCCGCAGTCCATTTCGTACGGCGCGATGGCCGAACGCCAGCAGGCGCTCGCGGCCGAGATCCTGAAGGATCCGAACGTCGAGAGCCTCACGTCGTTCATCGGCGTCGACGGCAGCAACATCACGCTGAACAGCGGCCGGATGCTGATCAACCTGAAGGCGCGCGACGACCGCTCCGAAACCGCCGCGCAGATCATCCGCGACCTGCAGCGGCGCGTCGCGAACGTGACGGGCATCTCGCTGTTCATGCAGGCGGTGCAGGATCTGACGATCGACTCGACCGTGAGCCCGACGCAGTACCAGTTCATGCTGACGAGCCCGAACCAGGACGAGTTCGCGACCTGGGTGCCGAAGCTCGTCGCGCGGCTGCAGCAGGAGCCGTCGCTCGCCGACGTCGCGACCGACCTGCAGAGCAACGGCCAGTCCGTCTACATCGAGATCGACCGCGCGAGCGCCGCGCGCTTCGGCATCACGCCGGCGACCGTCGACAACGCGCTGTACGACGCGTTCGGCCAGCGCATCGTGTCGACGATCTTCACGCAGTCGAACCAGTACCGCGTGATTCTCGAGTCCGAGCCGAAGGAGCAGCACTACGCCGAATCGCTGAACGACATCTACCTGCCGTCCGCCGGCGGCGGCCAGGTGCCGCTGTCGTCGATCGCGTCGTTCCACGAACGGCCGTCGCCGCTGCTGGTCTCGCACCTGTCGCAGTTCCCGTCGACAACCGTCTCGTTCAACCTCGCGCCGGGCGCCTCGCTCGGCGAAGCGGTGAAGGCGATCGACGCCGCGGAGAAGGACATCGGCCTGCCCGGCTCGTTCCAGACGCGCTTCCAGGGTGCGGCGCTCGCGTTCCAGGCGTCGCTGTCGAACCAGCTGTTCCTGATCCTCGCGGCCGTCATCACGATGTACATCGTGCTCGGCGTGCTGTACGAGAGCTACATCCACCCGATCACGATCCTGTCGACGCTGCCGTCGGCCGGCGTCGGCGCGCTGCTCGCGCTGATGATCACCGGGCACGACCTCGACATCATCGGGATCATCGGGATCGTGCTGCTGATCGGGATCGTGAAGAAGAACGCGATCATGATGATCGACTTCGCGCTCGAGGCCGAACGCGTCGAAGGCAAGCCGCCGCGCGAGGCGATCTACCAGGCGTGCCTGCTGCGGTTCCGGCCGATCCTGATGACCACGCTCGCCGCACTGCTCGGCGCGGTGCCGCTGATCGTCGGCTCCGGCGCGGGTTCCGAGCTGCGCCAGCCGCTCGGGATCGCGATCGCGGGCGGCCTGGTCGTGTCGCAGGTGCTGACGCTGTTCACGACGCCGGTGATCTACCTCGGCTTCGACAGCCTCGCGCGCCGCGTGCGCGGCTGGTTCGAACGGCACGGTCCGGCCGCAGGCAAGCACACGGATGCGTAAGCCATGAACCTGTCGCGCCCCTTCATCACCCGCCCTGTCGCGACGACGCTGCTCGCGCTCGGCGTCGCGCTCGCGGGCCTGTTCGCGTTCATCAAGCTGCCGGTGTCGCCGCTGCCGCAGGTCGACTTCCCGACCATCTCGGTGCAGGCGTCGCTGCCCGGCGCGAGCCCGGAGACGGTCGCGACCAGCGTGACGAGCCCGCTCGAGCGGCACCTCGGCTCGATCGCCGACGTCACCGAAATGACGTCGACCAGCACCGTCGGCAACGCGCGGATCATCCTGCAGTTCGGGCTGAACCGCGACATCGACGGCGCCGCGCGCGACGTGCAGGCCGCGATCAACGCCGCGCGCGCCGACCTGCCCGCCTCGCTGAAGAGCAACCCGACGTACCGCAAGGTCAACCCGGCCGATTCGCCGATCATGATCGTGTCGCTCACGTCGGAAACGTCGTCGCCCGCGAAGCTGTACGACGCCGCGTCGACCGTGCTGCAGCAGTCGCTGTCGCAGATCGACGGGATCGGCCAGGTGACGGTGAGCGGCTCGGCGAACCCGGCGGTGCGCGTCGAACTCCAGCCGCAGGCGCTGTTCCATTACGGGATCGGCCTGGAAGACGTGCGGGCCGCGCTCGCATCCGCGAACGCGAACAGCCCGAAGGGCGCGATCGAATTCGGCCCGCAGCACTACCAGCTCTATACGAACGACCAGGCGTCGCAGGCATCGCAGTACAGCGATCTCGTCGTCGCGTACCGCAACGGCGCGGCCGTACGCCTGTCGGATCTGTCCGACGTCGTCGATTCGGTCGAGGATCTGCGCAACCTCGGCCTGTCGAACGGCAAGCGCGCGGTGCTCGTGATCCTCTACCGCTCCCCCGGCGCGAACATCATCGACACGATCGACCGCGTGCGCACGGCGCTGCCGCAACTCACCGCGTCGCTGCCGGCCGACGTCACGGTCACGCCGGTGCTCGACCGCTCGACCACGATCCGCGCGTCACTGAAGGACACCGAGCACACGCTGCTGATCGCGGTCAGCCTCGTCGTGATGGTCGTGTTCCTGTTCCTGCGCAACTGGCGCGCGACGCTGATCCCGAGCGTCGCGGTGCCGATCTCGATCATCGGCACGTTCGGCGCGATGTACCTGCTCGGCTTCTCGATCGACAACCTGTCGCTGATGGCGCTGATCGTCGCGACCGGGTTCGTCGTCGACGACGCGATCGTCGTGCTGGAAAACATCACCCGCCACATCGAGAACGGCAAGCCGCGGCTGCAGGCCGCGTTCGACGGCGCGCGCGAGGTCGGCTTCACGGTGCTGTCGATGAGCATTTCGCTCGTCGCGGTGTTCCTGCCGATCCTGCTGATGGGCGGCATCGTCGGGCGCCTGTTCCGCGAGTTCGCGCTGACGCTGTCGCTCGCGATCGCCGTGTCGCTCGCGGTCTCGCTCACGGTCACGCCGATGATGTGCGCGCGCCTGCTGCGCGAGCCGCACGAGGTCGAGGACGAAGGCCGCTTCGGCCGTTTCCTCGAGCGCTTCTTCACGCGGATGCAGCGCGGCTACGAGCGCTCGCTGTCGTGGGCGCTGCGCCGCCCGCTGCTGATCCTGCTGATCCTGTTCGCGACGATCGGCCTCAACGTCTACCTGTATATCGTCGTGCCGAAGGGCTTCTTTCCGCAGCAGGACACCGGGCTGATGATCGGCGGCATTCGGGCCGACCAGTCCACGTCGTTCCAGGCGATGAAGCTGAAGTTCACCGAGATGATGCGGATCGTGCAGGCCAACCCGAACGTGGCGAGCGTGGCGGGCTTCACCGGCGGCACGCAGACCAACTCGGGCTTCATGTTCGTGATGCTGAAGGATCGCACCCAGCGCAAGCTGTCCGCCGACCAGGTGATCCAGCAGTTGCGCAAGCCGCTGTCGGACGTCGCGGGCGCGAGCACGTTCCTGCAAGCCGCGCAGGACATTCGCGTGGGCGGCCGGCAGAGCAACGCGCAGTACCAGTTCACGCTGCTCGGCGATTCGACCGCCGATCTGTACAAATGGGGGCCGCTGCTGACCGAGGCGCTGCAAAAGCGCCCCGAGCTGACCGACGTGAACTCCGACCAGCAGCAAGGCGGCATGGAGGCCATGGTGACGATCGACCGCGCGACCGCCGCGCGGTTCGGCATCAAGCCCGCGCAGATCGACAACACGCTGTACGACGCGTTCGGCCAGCGCCAGGTCTCGACGATCTACAACCCGCTGAACCAGTACCACGTCGTGATGGAAGTCGCGCCGCAATACTGGCAGAGCCCGGAGATGCTGAACCAGGTATGGATCAGCACGTCGGGCGGCAGCGCGAACGGCTCGCAGACCACCAACGCCGCCGCCGGCACCTTCGTCGCGACGTCGGCCGGCACGTCGAGCGCCGGCACGGCCGCCACCAGCGCCGCGGCGATCGCCTCCGATTCCGCGCGCAACCAGGCGCTGAACTCGATCGCGTCGAGCGGCAAGTCGAGCGCGTCGTCGGGCGCGTCCGTGTCGACGTCGAAGTCGACGATGATCCCGCTGTCGGCGATCGCGTCCTTCGGCCCGAGCACGACGCCGCTGTCGGTCAACCACCAGGGGCTGTTCGTCGCGACAACCATCTCGTTCAACCTGCCGCCGGGCGTGTCGCTGTCGCAGGCGACCCAGATCATCTATCAGACGATGGGGCAGATCGGCGTGCCGCCGACGATCGTCGGCAGCTTCCAGGGCACCGCGCAGGCGTTCCAGCAATCGATGAACGACCAGCCGATCCTGATCCTCGCGGCGCTGCTGGCCGTCTACATCGTGCTCGGGATCCTGTACGAGAGCTACATCCACCCGATCACGATCCTGTCGACGCTGCCGTCGGCCGGCGTCGGCGCGCTGCTCGCGCTGCTGCTGTTCAAGACCGAGTTCAGCATCATCGCGCTGATCGGCGTGATCCTGCTGATCGGCATCGTGAAGAAGAACGCGATCATGATGGTCGACTTCGCGATCGACCAGACGCGCAACGCCAACAAGTCGTCGTTCGATGCGATCCACGAGGCGTGCCTGTTGCGCTTCCGGCCGATCATGATGACGACGATGGCGGCGCTCCTCGGCGCGCTGCCGCTCGCGTTCGGTCACGGCGACGGCGCCGAGCTGCGCGCGCCGCTCGGGATCGCCATCGCCGGCGGCCTGGTCATGTCGCAGGTGCTGACGCTCTATACGACGCCGGTCGTGTATCTGTACATGGACCGCCTGCGCGTCTGGGGCGAGGAGCGCCGCAACCGCCGCGGCAATTCGGGCGGCCCGGCGGTGGCCGGCGAGTAATCCACGAGTCGTGCACGAGCGGCCGCCCCCCGGGCGGCCGCTTGCATGCTTGAACCCCGGCGGCGATCGGCTATCGTGTGTCCATGCGCACCCTCGCGCCCGTTCCCGGGGACACACCATGAATGTCCAGCTGAACCATACGATCGTCTGGTGCCGCGACAAGCACGCGTCGAGCCGCTTTCTCACCGGGCTGCTGGAACTGCCGGCACCGACGCCGTTCGGCGCGATGCTGGTCGTCCAGCTCGACAACGGCGTGTCGCTCGACTTCTACGAACAGGACGGGGAGATCGCGGCGCAGCACTACGCGTTCCTGACCGACGAAGCCGGCTTCGATCGCGTGTACGCACGCATTCGCGAACAGGGGCTGCCGCACTGGGCCGATCCGGCGAAGCGGCAGCCCGATGACATCTACCGCCATAACGGCGGTCGCGGCGTGTATTTCGACGATCCGGACGGTCACTTCCTCGAGGTCATGACGCGCCCGTACGTGCTGAACGGATAACGGCGCCTCGACCGGGATTGCACCGGCCGGGACGCCTGGCGCGGGCGACGCCCCGAGTCGGGCACCGCCCCGCCCGCCGCCGTTACTCGGCGGCCGCCGTCGTCTTGCGCGGACGGCGCGCGCGCGCGGCCGTCTTGCGGGCCGGTTTCTTCGGCTTTGCATCGGCCGGCGCTTCACCGGCCGATTCCTGGGCCGCGTCGCCGCCCGATGCACGGGCCGGTTCAGCGGCCGATTCGACCGGCGCAGCGTCATGCGACGGCTGCGCGGCTGCGCCCGACCCGGCGAACTCGCCGGCCGACGGCGCCACGTGCTTCGCCGCGGTGTGGCGATCGTCGCCGTGCCCGGCGTCGCGATGCACCGCTTCGGCCTGCTTGCCGTCCGCGTGCTTGTCGCTACCGTGCTTCACGCCGCCGTGCACCGCATCGTCCGGCTTCGCCGCCGCATGACGGCCGGCACCCTTCGCGTCGCCGCCCTTCTTCGCGCCGGCCTTCTTCGCCGCACTCTTGCGCGTGCGCTTGCGGCCGTCCTTCGCATCGCCGTGGGTGTCCGTCGCCTCGACCGCATCGGGTGCATCAGGCACGTCGGGCGCTTCGATCGCGCCAGCCGATTCGGCCGTTTCCGCACGCACGTTCGCCGCTTCGGTCGTCACGTCGACCACGACCGTCTCCTGCGCGTCGACCTGCATGCTGTCCTGCACGGCAGCGGCCGCCTGGCCCCGCTGGCCGCGACGCCGCGGCTCGCGCGCGGCCGACGCCGGCTCCGCATGACGCGCGCCATGGCCGTGATGGCCGGCACCCGTGTCGCGCGCGCCCGGCGCCTGCTCGGCCGCCGCCGACTGGCGCGGCCGCGACACGAACGCGCCCGACTTGTCGTCGCGCCCGACTTCGAGCAGGCCGCGTGCCTGCGCTTCGTCGAGCAGGTTGCCGAACGCGCGGAAACCGTAATACGACTCGTTGAAGTCCGGCTTGCGGCGCTTGATCGCGCTCTTGAGCACCGACGCCCAGATCTTGCCGACGTCGTCGCGCTCCGACGCGAGCGCATCGAACGTCTCGACCGCCAGCGCGATCGCCTCGGTCCGGCGCACTTCCATCTCGGGCTTGCGCGACGGTTCGTCGGGCCGCTTCGCGCCGCCGTTGCCGGTGCGCTGCTGTTCGCGCTTCGCCAGCGCGCGCTGCTGCTCGCGCACCAGATCGTCGTAGAAAATGAATTCGTCGCAGTTCGCAACCAGCAGGTCCGACGTCGACTTCTTCACGCCGACCCCGATCACCTTCTTCGCGTTCTCGCGCAGCTTCGACACGAGCGGCGAAAAATCCGAGTCGCCGCTGATGATCACGAACGTATCGACGTGCGACTTCGTGTAGCAGAGATCGAGCGCGTCGACCACGAGCCGGATGTCGGCCGAGTTCTTGCCCGACTGGCGCACGTGCGGGATCTCGATCAGCTCGAAGCTCGCCTCGTGCATCGACGCCTTGAAGCCCTTGTAGCGCTCCCAGTCGCAATAGGCCTTCTTCACGACGATGCTGCCCTTCAACAGCAGGCGCTCCAGCACGGGCTTGATGTCGAATTTCTCGTACTTCGCGTCGCGCACGCCGAGCGCGACGTTCTCGAAGTCGCAGAACACGGCCATGCTGATGTTGTCCAGGGGTAATGCCATGTGTACTCCAACCGGTTGGTCGCCGCGTTGTATTCACTAGCGGCGGAAAATGCATCGCGCACATGATAGCCGGTCGGCGGGTCGATCCTGCAATCCGTGCGCAGCGACGGTGCCCTGACGGGCGCCGCCGGGCCATGCCCGCCGGCCGCATGCGGTGCGGCCCTCATTACCTGAGCGCCGCCGGCCCAAATCGACATACACTTGAGTATCGGTCGTCCGTCCCTATCTGGAAGGATGACGCATCGAGCAAGGAGCGCTTTCATGACGACGAAGGTACTGCTGATTGGCGCAACGGGCCGCACCGGCCTGGCCTGCGCGGATCTGCTGCTCAAGCAGCCGGAATTCGAGGTGACTGCGCTGGTGCGCCGGCACGGCTATGCGCTGCCGGGCGCGAAGGTCGTCGAGGCTGATCTGACGGGCGATTTCTCGCACGCGTTCCAGGGCATCACGCACGTGATCTACGCGGCCGGCTCGGCCGAGTCGGAAGGCGCCGCCGAAGAGGAGCGGATCGACCGCGACGCAGTCGCGCGCGCGGCCGACTATGCGCTCGCCTACAACGTGCAGAAGCTGGTCGTGATCAGTTCGCTGAGCGCGTACTGGCCGGAGCGCAGCGGCGACGCGCTGCGCCATTACTCGCAGATGAAGCGCGAAGGCGACGAGCGCGTGATCGCGTCGGACATCGACTACGTGATCCTGCGCCCCGGCCCGCTCGCGGACGGCCCGGGCGTCGGCAAGATCGCGCTGACCGAGGAGCCGCTCGACGCGGCGCCGCCCGTCTCGCGCCAGGATGTCGCATGGGCCGCGATCGAAGCGATCAAGCTTGGCATCTCGCGCAAGGTCATCGGCTTCGTCGGCGGCGGCGTGCCGATCGAGCAGGCGTTGCGCGCATAACGCACCCCCGCGCCGCCGCGCGTTGCGGTTGCTGCCCGGCGGCCCGCGATGCGGGCCGCTTGGCTTGGCGCCCGCTGCGAGGCGCTTACTGCTTCGGATGCGCGTCGACCCACGCCTTCACTGCGCCGAGCGTGTTCTCGACGTGCTTGTCCGGCGACAGGCTCGTGTATTCGTAGATCACCTTCCCTTCCGGCGAAATCACGTAGGACACGCGGTTCGCACGATCGAGCGCGGGCAGCTTCGCGTCGTATTCGCGGATGATCTTCGCGTCCGGGTCGGCCGCGACCGGGAACTTGCTGCGGCACTCGCTCACCGAGAACTTGGTCAGCGTGTCGATGTTGTCCGCGGATACGCCGATCACCGTCGCACCGTAAGCCTTGTAACGATCGACCGCATCGGCGAACGCATGCGCCTCGATCGTGCAGCCCTTCGTGAAGGCAGCCGGGTAGAAATACAACACGACCGGCCCGTGCTTCAGCGCATCGGCGAGCGAGTACGTGTAAGTCTTGCCGCCCAGCGACGCCTGCGTCGTAAAGTCGGGCGCGGTGTCGCCCGGTTTCAGTTGCGCCTGCGCGACCAGCGCATGACCGGCCACCAGCAGCGCCGCCGCGGCGCCCACCAACAGTTTTCGCTTCATCTGCGTCCTCATTTCTTATAAAGTCAGCCTCGATATAGGCTATACCGCCGTTCGCCTGCCGAACGTCACCCTGCATAATCCGACCCACCGGCAGCGCCAGCCGCGCCCGGGCGGTTAAAGATTCCGCGCAGTCTGCCGTTATTCCTTCCGGACAACCGGTTCCAGCCCTTCACGTCAGCGAGACACATGGAAGCCAACAGGAAACAGACGCCACGCAAGGGCACCTGGCGCAGCGCCTTGCATACGCTGCGCCGCTTCGCGTGGTCGGGCGGCGCGCTGATGCCTGCGCGCGCCGGCACGCCGCGCCGCGACGACACCGTGCGCGACTGGCTGGAACAGACGGTCGGCACGGTGGACTTCCTCGCCCATGTCGACCGCGAGCTGCGCTTCCTGTACGTGTCCGACGCGAGCCTGCGCTTCATCGGTTATCACCGCGACTACCTGCATACGCTGACGCTGCGCGACCTCATCGCGGAACAGGATACCGCGACGCTCGAAGGCCTGCTCGCGCGCGCCGCGCGTTCCGGCCAGGTCGAGAAGGCGACGATGTGCATCGTGAAGTCGCTCACCTACCCGCTCGACGTCGAAGTCCGCGCGTTCAAGAGCCGGCACCACGGCGTCGACGGCTTCGCGATCGCGGCATTCGACGTGTCGGCATGGCGCGCGCTCGAGGCGCGCCTGACGTATGAAATGCATCACGACTCGATGACGGGGCTCGACAATCTGTCCGCGCTCGTGCCCGCGCTGATGCGCGCGCAGCAGGCCGCCGACGAGGCCGGCACCTGCGCGGCGCTGCTCCTGCTCGATCTCGACGACTATCAACGCATCAACCGCGCGCTCGGCTACGACGCCGGCGACGCGCTGCTGCGCGAAACCGCGCGGCGGCTGCAGGCGCTCGTCACGCCCGGCGAACAGCTCGCGCGCGTCGCGAGCGACAAGTTCGCGGTCGTGTTCACCGCATCGGACCGCGCGCGCTGCAGCGACGCGGCGGACGCGCTCGCGCGCCGGCTGCAGGCCGCGGTGCGCGAACCTTACGTGTACCAGGGGCAGACCGTGCACCTGTCGGCGAGCATCGGCATCGCGCTCTACCCCGACGAGCGCGCCGCGCCGCACCGCGCGCAGCACCACAGCCCGCTGCTGCGCCGCGCCGACCACGCGCTCACGCAGGCGAAGGCGTCGGGCGGCAATGCGCTCGCGTTTCATGCCCCCGTCGACGATCCGGCCGACGCCGAGCGGCTCAAGCTCGAAGCCGACCTGTACGACGGCGTGCGCAACGGCGAGTTCTCGCTCCATTTCCAGCCGATCACGCTCAGCCAGTCGGGCGCGGTGGTCGGCGTCGAGGCGCTGATCCGCTGGCGCCATCCGGTGCACGGGCTCGTGCCGCCGGCGACGTTCATCCCGCTCGCCGAATCGATCGGCCTGATCAACTATCTCGGCAACTGGGTGCTCAAGGCTGCGTGCATGCAGCTCGTCGCGTGGGATCGCCAGGGGCTCGCACTGCAGTACGTGGCGGTCAACGTGTCGCCGCAGCAGTTCCGCGACCCGCGTTTCGCGCAGAGCGTGCGCGAGGCGATGACGCTGACGGGCATCGATCCGCACCGCATCGTGCTGGAAATCACCGAAAGCCTGCTGATGCACGATCCCGCGAAGGCGAAAGGGCTGCTCGAAGAGCTGACCGAGATGGGCATCCGCTTCGCGATCGACGATTTCGGCACCGGCTATTCGAGCCTCGCCTACCTGCAGCGCTTCCCGCTCGCGAAGCTGAAGATCGACCGCAGCTTCGTCGAGAACCTGCTGACCTCGCGCAACGATCGCGCGATCGTGTCGGCGGTGGTCGGCCTCGCGCAGACGCTCAACCTCGAGCTCGTCGCGGAAGGCGTCGAGACGGAAGCGCAGCGCGCGCTGCTGACCGAGATGGGCTGCAACCACATCCAGGGCTGGCTCGTCTGCCAGGCCCTGCCGTCCGAGGAACTCGCGCGGCGCTTCGAGGCGCAGCAACTGCGCCTGCACGCTGCCTGATACCCGGCGAACCGAACAGATCCGTATGTCAATCACCGAACACCTGCCCCGCACGGCGCTGCTCGACAAGCTGTGGGCCCGGATGAACGAACGGGGCGACTTCCCGCTGCTGTCGGAATCGCTGCGCGCGACGATGGCCGCGATGAAAAACGACGACCTCGACTTCACCGCGCTCGTGCGCGTCGTGCTGTCGGACTTCGCCCTCACGCACAAGGTACTGCGACTCGCGAATTCCGCGATGTACATGGCGTTCGGCGGCAACATCACGACCGTCACGCGAGCGCTGATGGTGCTCGGCATGGACACGGTCGGCCATCTCGTCGTCGGGCTGAAGCTCGTCGACCATTTCCACCACAGCACGCTACGCCGCATCGACGCGAAGCTCGAGCTGAACCGCGCGCTGCTGTCCGGCTGCGTCGCGCGCAAGCTGACCGAGCATGCGCAGTTGCGCGGCGGCGAGGAAGCCGTCGTCTGCACGCTGATGCGCCAGGTCGGCAAGCTGCTCGTGGTCTGCTATCTCGACAGCGAATGGGATCGCATCCGCCGTCGCGCCGCCGAGCTGAACGGCGACGAAGCGGCCGCATGCGTCGACGTGCTGGGCGTCGGTTTCGAAACGATCGGCCTCGAGGCCGCCGCGAGCTGGCGGCTGCCCGCCGTGATCCGCGCCGGGATGGCCGACGGCGACGCTCACGCGGCACACGCCGAGCTGCTCGGCGAGGACGACGAGAGCGACGCCCGTGCCAACCGCCGACGCACCGCGGACGCGTCGGACCACGACAGCCCCGAGCACGTACGCTGGCTGCGCGCGGTGAGCCGCTGCTCGACCGACGTCGCCAGTGCGCTCGCGATGCCCGCGAGTCCGCAGCGCGACGCCCGCATCGCGGTGCTCGCGCAGCACTACGGCACGGAACTGCAAATCGAATCCGGCGCGCTCGTCGGGATCGCCGACCGGCTCGCGCGCGAGGAAGCCAGCGACACCGTGATGCGCGAGATCGTCGAGCTGCGCGCGAACGCCGATGCGATCGCGCGGGCGCAGGCCGAACCGAAGGCGTGCCTGGAAGCGGGCCTCGCGGATCTGCGCGCGCTGCCGTCCGAACACGTGCTGACGCCGGTGCTCGCGCTCGCGTCGGAAAGCCTGCTCGCGGGCCTCGCGTTCACGCGCACCGTGATGTTCGTACGCCGCGACGACGGCACGTTCGCCGCGCGCCTCGGCTTCGGCCCCGGCGTCGATGCGGCGCTCGAGCGGCTGCGCTTCGACGAGCGCTTCGAGCCGGACGTCTTCCATCTCGCGATCACGAACTCGGTCGGCATCTTCATCGAACAGGCGCAGGAACCGAAGATGGTGAAACGCCTGCCCGCGTGGTACCTCGATGCGCTGCCCGATACGCGCGCGTTCGTGCTGCTGCCGGTGCGCGTGGGCACGACGACCGTCGGGCTGCTGTACGGCGACTGGGCCGGCGCGCAACCCGCGCGCAAGATCACGCAGCAGGAAATGGGCGTGCTCAACGAGCTCGCGCGGGAACTGGCCCGCTTCTTCCCGTCGTAACGCCGGCAACCGCCGGCACCGGCCACTTCGAATAGCCGGGCCGCAAAAGCAAACCGGCCGCAAAAGCGGCCGGCTGCATCGTGCGACGAATCGAAACGCTTACTTGAGCGTCACGGGCACGCTGAAGTACTTCTTCGCGAGGTTGTCGATCGTGCCGTCGGCCTTCAGTTCCTTCAGCGCCTGATCGAGCGCGGTCTTCAGCGCCGCGTCGTTCTTGCGCAGACCGAAGCCGACGCCCGAGCCGAGAATCTCCGCATCGCTGACCGTGCCGCCGGCGAACGCGAAACCCTGGCCTTGCGGCTTCGACAGGAAGCCCTTCGAGCCGGCTTCCGAATCCTGGAACGTCGCGTCGAGGCGGCCCGACTTCAGGTCGGCGTACGCCAGGTCCTGCGTCTGATACGGCACGACTTCGACGCCTGCCGGCGCCCACTTCTTCTTCGCGTACGCTTCCTGGATCGTGCCCTGCAGCACGCCGATGCGCTTGCCCTTCAGCGACTGCGGCGTCGGCTGCAGGCCGCCGCCCTGCTTCGCGATCAGCTGGTTCGGGATCGTGTAGATCGGATCGGTGAACGCGATCGCGTGCTTGCGCTGGTCGGTGATCGTCATGTCCGAGTTGATCGCATCGAACTTGCGTGCCTGCAGCGCGGGAATCAGGCCGTCGAAGTCGTTCTCGACCCACACGCACTTCGTCTTCAGCTTCGCGCACACCGCGTTGCCGATGTCGATGTCGAAGCCGGTCAGCTTGCCGTCGGGCGTCTTGTATTCGAACGGCGCGTACGAGGCCTCGACGCCGAACCGGATCTCCTTCAGATCCGCAGCCATCGCGCTGCCTGCCGCCACGGCCGATGCCGCCACTACCGCGTGCGCGGCCACTTTACGCCAATCCAACTTCATCAGGTGTTCTCCTCGATACTCGAATGTTCCGGAACTACGGGCGCATGCATCATTGCAGGGTCGGATGACAACGACAATGCCGACGCCGCGCCTTGATGCGGCGCAACAGCCGCAAGGCCGCGATTGTACCAATCCGCGCGGCCCGATACGGCAAAGCGGCCGCCGATGCACGATGCTGCGCTGCGTGCGCGGCGGCCGCCACGCGCCCCGTCGAACTCGCAAGACGGTGTCGCAAATACGCAAGCGCGACGCGCGGGCCGTCTGCGCGGCGTGCAGACGTCATCGCAAAAATGAATGGACGAAAGGCGATGCACGGGCGGCGAGCCGCCGCGGCCCACCCGCTTGCGCATCGGTCAGACGAGCGAGGCCAGCGTGTCGCGCGTCGTATCGACGACGAGCAGGCCCGCGCGCAGACCCGGCTTCACGGTCGGATTCGGGAACACGATGCGCTCCTCGTCGTGCTGCACCGTGTAGCGGTAGTCGCCGTCCTGCGCGAGCACGGTGCCGCGCGCGAACGCGGTGAAGTTCGCGACGTCGGCCGCGACGAACAGCTCGAGCGCGTCGCTCTGCTTCGTGATCTGGTCGATCACGGTGAACACGCGCGGCAACGACGGACGGCCGCCCCGCGGATGGCCGCCCCGCACATCGACGTCACCGGGCGCGCCCGAGACCAGCTTGCGCACCGCCCGGTCGGCCGGCGCAAAGCGCGACAGGTCGTTCTGGCCGAACGGCCGCACCTTGCCGAGCTCGAGCGTGCACGCGAGCGCGCCGCAATGCTCGGCCGTGAAATGCGAATACGTGTTGCCCTTCGCGGTGTGCAGCAGCACGGCCGCGATGCGCGCGTCGCCGAGCCATTCGATCATCGCGCGCGTCGGCGGCGTGCCCGTATGCGGCAGCAGCGCGAACTGCTCGAACACCGATGCGCGGATCGCCGTGTGCATGTCGATGTGCCAGCGCGCACTGCCCGCCGGCGCGGCCGCGAAGAATTCGGCAGCCGCCGTTTCGAGCCGCACCGCGCGCGGCGCTTCGCGGCTCGCGGGCACCTGCGCGTGACGGCCGCCGAACAGGCGGTTCAGATCGTCGTCGAGATAGCGCTCGCCCGCCCGCATCGCCGGCACGTTGCCGAGCACGACGAGCAGCCGGCACGCGAGCGGCAGCGCGCCGGCGGCAAGATCGCGAACCAGCATCGACAACAGTTCGATCGGCGCGGTCTCGTCGCCGTGCACGCCGGCGGAGACGAGCACGTTCGCACGCGCCGTATCGCCCGCAGTGTCGCGCGCCGCCGGCTCCAGCGCGACCAATCCGTCGCCGAGCCATTGCCAGCGCACCGCGCCGCCCGCGCACGTGCCTTGCTTTACGTCCGGCGTGTCGCCCGCGAGCGTGAACGCGAGAAAGTCGTCGAGCAGCGCGGTCGCCGACATGCCGTGCTCAGCGCTGGAAGTCATACAGCGACCCGACGCGCAGGATCTGCGTGAGCGCGTCGAGCGCCGTGCGCGATTCGTCGAGCAGCGTCGGATCGGCGAGATCGTCCGGTGCGAGGCGATCGCGGTAGTGCTTTTCGATCCACGCGTCGAGCGACGCGAACAGCGTGTCGTTCATCCACACGTTCGACGTGACGGCCGCGCGCTCCGCGTCGTTCAGCACGACACGCAGGCGCAGGCATGCGGGGCCGCCGCCGTTCTTCATGCTTTCGCGCAGGTCGAACACGAGCACGTCGCGGATCGGGCCGTTGCCGCTCGCGAGGTGGTCGAGATAGGCCGCGACGTTCGCGTTCTCGCGGCATTCCTGCGGTACGACGAGCACCTGCGAACCGTCCGTGCGCGACAGCAGTTGGCTGTTGAACAGATACGACGTGACCGCATCGTTCACGCTCACGGCCGCATCGGGCACCTCGATCACGTTCAGCCGCGCGCCGCGTGCGTCGAGCGTCGCCGTCAGCGTGTCGTAGATCGCCTGCTTGTTGACGAACGCGCGCTCGTGCGTGAACAGCGTGTCGCGGTTGCCGACGGAAATCACGTCGTTGTGGAACACGCCCGCGTCGATCACGTCCGGATCCTGCTGCGCGTAGACCGTGGCCGTTTCGGCCAGCCCGTGGCGCTGCGCGATCGCGCGGCTCGCCTCGAAGGTCTGGCGCGCCGGGAAGCGCTTCGGCTCCGGGCCGCGGCGGTATTCCGAGCGGCCGTACACGAAGAACTCGACGCCCGGCTTGCCGTACTCGGCGCAAAAGCGCGTATGGTTCGCCGCGCCTTCGTCGCCGAGCGCCGGCGTGCCCGTCAGCGCCTCGTGCACCGCGAAGTGCGCGGGATCGGCGAACAGCGTCGACAGCGTGCGGCGCGTCGCTTCGTGCTCGATCGCACGATGCAGTTTGCTGCACAGGTTGGCCGGCGTGAAGTGCACGCGGCCGTCGCTCGTGTCGGCCGACGGGCTGACGGTGGCCGCGTTCGCGGTCCACATCGCCGACGCCGAACTCGCCGCGGCGAGCAGCTCGGGCGCCTGCTTCGCGGCCTTCGCGATCACGTCCGCGTCCTTGCCGGAGAAGCCGAGTTCGCGCAGCAGGCGCAGCGACGGCCGTTCCTGCGGCGGCAGCACGCCTTGCGCGAAACCGAGATCCGCGAGCTGCTTCATCTTGCGCAGCCCCTGCTTCGCCGCGGCCTTCGGGTTCGCGGCCGACTTCTCGTTGTTGAGCGACGCCACGTTGCCGAACGACAGTCCGGCGTAGTTGTGGGTCGGGCCGACGAGTCCGTCGAAATTGGCTTCTTGTGCGTTCATCGTCGTTCCCTCGATCAGAAATGCAGGCCCGGCGACAGGCTCGCGGGCAAGGTCAGTTGGGTGCTTTCCACCGACGCCATCGGATACGCGCAATAGTCGGCCGCGTAGTACGCGCTCGGCCGATGGTTGCCCGAGCGGCCCGAACCGCCGAACGGCGCGGCGGACGATGCGCCGTTGGTCGGACGGTTCCAGTTGACGATCCCCGCGCGGATCGTGCGGCGGAAATGCGTCCATGCGTGCTCGTCGTCGGCGAGCAGGCCGGCGGACAGGCCGAACGCCGTGTCGTTCGCGCGCTCGATCGCTTCGTCGAACGTCGCGTAGCGGACGATCTGCGCGAGCGGGCCGAAGTGCTCTTCGTCGGGCAGGTTCGCCACGCCGGTCACGTCGACGATCGATGCGTTCACGAAACCGAGGCGCGGGTCGCGCTGCGTCATCGCGATGATCGGCTTCGCGCCCTGCTCGATCAGGCGCGACTGCGCGTCGACGAGCTTCGCGGCCGCGCGTGCCGAGATCACCGCGCCCATGAACGGCTGCGGATCGGCATCGAACACGTCGGCGGTGATCTTCGACGTGACGTCGGCGAAGCGTGCGAGGAAGCGGTCGCCGAACGCGCCCTGCGGCACGAAGATGCGGCGCGCGCACGTGCAGCGCTGGCCGGCCGACAGGAAGGCCGACTGGATCGTGTGATGCACGGCCGCGTCGATGTCCTCGACTTCGCCGATCACGAGCGGGTTGTTGCCGCCCATCTCGAGTGCGAGCACGATCTCCGGACGGCCGCCGAACTGCTTGTGCAGCAGCGTGCCGGTGTCCGAGCTGCCCGTGAAGAACAGCCCGTCGATCTGGCGGTGGTTCGCGAGCGCGATGCCCGTGTCCTTCTCGCCCTGCACGAGGTTCAGCACGCCGGCCGGCAGCCCGGCGTCGTGCCACACCTCGACCGTCGCGCGCGCGACGCCCGGTGCGAGTTCCGACGGCTTGAACACGACCGTGTTGCCCGCGATCAGCGCCGGCACGATATGGCCGTTCGGCAAGTGGCCGGGGAAGTTGTACGGACCGAACACCGCCACGACACCGTGCGGGCGATGGCGCAGCACCGCGACGCCGTCGGCCATGTCCTGGCGCTTCTCGCCGGTGCGTTCCCGATAGGCCTGGATCGAGATGCCGACCTTCGCGGCCATCGCGGCGACTTCGGTGCGCGCTTCCCACAGCGGCTTGCCCGTCTCGCGGCCGATCGCGGCGGCGATCGCTTCCTTGCGCTCCGTGAGCAACGCCGCGAAGCGCTTGACGATCTCGCAGCGGGCTTCGAAGTCAAGTGCCGACCAGCCGGCGAAGGCGCGGCGCGCGCTCGCGACCGCGCGGTCGACGTCGGCAGCCGATGCGCTGCCGCCCTGCCACGCGATGTCGTCGGTGCCGGGGTTGCGCGAAGCGAACGCGGGGCCCGAGCCTGCGACCCAGGCGCCGTCGATGAAAAGTTCCGTCATGATTCGTTTATCCCTGTTTGACTTTGAGCGGCAGCACGCGGACCGGATCGCCGGCCTTCACGTCGAGCGCGACGGCATCGTCGGCCGACAGCACGAACGAACCGTTCGCGACCACGCCCGGCGCGACGCCGACACGGAAATCGTCCAGCGACGTGTTCGACACGAGCGACTTCGGCGGATGGCCGCCCTGCGCGTCCTCCGCGTCCGGCACGCCGATCGCGACCGGCACGACGACGCTCTCGCGCACCGTGCGCAGGTCGTTGACGTGGCATTCGAGCACCGGGCCCGCGTCGAAGATGTCGACGTGGTTCTGGTAGCGCAGCCCTTCCGCTTCGAGCATCTTGCGCGCCGGCAGCGTGTCGCGGTGCGTGAGGCCGACCGCGTCCTGCGCGTCCTGCGGCAGCAGGTCCACGTACACCGGATAGCGCGGCATCAGTTCCGCGAGGAACGACTTGCGGCCGTGCGAGCTCAGGTAGTCCGCTGCATTGAAATCGATCTGGTAGAAGTGCGAACCGACTGCGCGCCAGAACGGCGACGTGCCGTCTTCGTCAAAGTGGCCGCGCAGTTCCGCGCAGATGCGTTCCGGGAAGCGGTCGCGGAACTGCGCGATGAACATGAAGCGCGAGCGCGACAGCAGGCCGCCGACGCCGCCCGTGCGATAGCGCGGGCTCAGGAACAGCGAGCACACTTCCGCGTAGCCCGTCAGGTCGTGCGAGATGTTCAGCGCGGACATCCGCGTCCACACGCCGAGCTCCTGGCTCGCGTGCACGACCGTGCTCACGCGATAGTTGTAGAACGGCTGTTCGAGGCCGACCTGCGTCTCGATCCCGCACACGCCCGCGATGTCGCCCGTCGTCGACTCTTCCATCACGAAGAAGTAGCCGGCTTCGCCCGCCGCCGCGTTGCCTTCGAGCGTGCGCCGCGAGCGTTCGATGCGCGCGGCGAGCGCGTCGCGGTCGGGCTTGAACGTGGTCAGGCCCGGCCCGGTTTCCTTCGCGAGCGACACGAGCGCGTCGACGTCGCCCGTTTGTACGACCCGAACGACGATCATGCTGCGTCTCCCTTCAAATCTTCATCGTCGCGGCGGTGCAGCGGCACGCAGCGCACGACATCGCCATCCTTGACATCGAGTGCCGCGCGCACGTCGCCGGCCAGCGGCGCATGGGCGCCCCGCGCGTCAGCCGTATCGCCCGGCAGGTCGGCCAGCACGCAGCGGAACGATTCGCCGCTGCCGGTCGACACCAGGTACGCCACGTCGCCCTGCTGATGCGCGGCTTCGCGCACCGTGCGCTCCGCGCCGTGCTTCACGCACGACGTGCGGTCGACCTGTGCGGTCAGCACCGGGCCCGCGTCGAAGATGTCGACGAAGCGGTCCGGCTCGAAGCCTTCCTCGAGGTGGATGTCGTACGCGAGCAGCGCCGTTTCGTTCGGCTCGCCGAGCACGCGCTGCGCGGCTTCCGGCAACAGCGGCACGTAGAGCGGATACGCGGGCATCACTTCCGCGATGAATGTGCGGCTGCGGCCGCCCGATGCGATGTCGACATCGGTGAAGTCGCGGCCGAAGAACTTGCGGCCCACCGCTTCCCAGAACGGCGATGCGCCCGTGTTGTCGCTCACGCCGAGCAGCAGCGTGAACACTTCCGGCGTGAAGCGGCGGCGGTTCGCGGCGATATACATCATCCGCGCACGCGAGATCAGGTGCGCGGCCGCGTCGCCGCGCAGCGACGGATCGACGTAGAAGCCCGCCAGCCGGCTCTTGCCGGTCAGCTCGTGCGACATCGTGAGCGCGTGGATCTTGCGGTTCACGTGCAGCTCGCGCGACGCGTGGATCAGTGCGTCGTTGCGGAACGCGTAGAACGGTTCCGAGTAGCCGGCCGCGGCCACGATGCTCGCCGTGCCGAGCAGCTTGCCCGTCGACGAATCCTCGAGCACGAAGAGATAGAACTCTTCGCCGGCGAAGTCGACGTCCGCGCGAAACGAATCCTCGGAGAGCGCCACACGCGCTTCGAGCGCCGCGCGGTCGTGCGGCAGCGAGTGCAGGACCGGCTGCGCGGTGCGCGCCATGTGCGCGAGCGCATCGAGATCCGTGAGTTTGCCGGGGCGAACAAATAGCATCGTCGTTCCTGTTCTGCGGTGGGTGCGCGATCAGCGCGCGGTGGCTTCCTGGGCTGCGAGCACCTGTTCGACCGCCTTCTCGAAGCGCTTCATGCCTTCGTCGAGCAGGTCGAGCGGAATCACGAGCGACGGGACGAAGCGCAGCACGTTCGGGCCGGCGATCAGCATGATCAGGCCGTTCTCTGCCGCTGCGGTGACGAAGTCCTTCGCGCGGCCGTCGAATGCGGCGGTGAGTTCCGCGCCGACCAGCAGGCCCTTGCCGCGGATGTCCTTGAAGATGCCGAAGCGTGCATTGATGCGTTCGAGCGCGCCTTTCAGCCGCACGCTGCGTTCGCGCACGCCTTCGAGCAGTGCCGGGTCGCCGATCAGTTCGACGACCTTGTCGGCAATGGCCGATGCGAGCGGGTTGCCGCCGTACGTCGTGCCGTGCACGCCGACCTTGAAGTGGGCGGCCAGTTCGTTCGTCGTCAGCATCGCGCCGATCGGGAAGCCGTTGCCGAGTGCCTTCGCGGTCGTCAGGATGTCCGGCGTAACGCCCGTGTCCATGTATGCGTAGAACTGGCCCGTGCGGCCGACGCCCGTTTGCACTTCGTCGAAAATCAGCAGTGCGCCGTTGGCGTCGCATGCTTCGCGCAGTGCCTTCAGGAACGCCGGATCGGCCGGGATCACGCCGCCTTCGCCCTGCACCGGCTCGACGATCACCGCGCAGGTTTGCGGGCCGATTGCGGCTTTCGCGGCTTCGATGTCGTTGAACGACAGGTGCTTGATGCCGGCCGGCACCGGACCGAAGCCTTCCGAGTACTTCGGCTGGCCGCCGACGCTGACCGTGAAGAACGTGCGGCCGTGGAACGACTGCACGAACGACACGATTTCGTATTTATCGGCGCCGTGGCGGTCGAACGCGACGCGGCGTGCCAGCTTCAGTGCGGCTTCGTTCGCTTCCGCGCCCGAGTTCGCGAAGAATGCGCGGTCGGCGAAGGTCAGCGATTCGAGGCGTTTGGCGAGGCGCAGCACCGGCTCGTTCGTGTAGCCGTTGCCGATGTGCCAGAGCTTGCGGCCTTGTTCGTCCAGGACCTTCAGCAGTTCCGGGTGGCCGTGGCCCAGCGACGTCACCGCGATGCCGCAGGCGAAATCCACGTATTCGCGGCCGGCGGTGTCCCACACGCGGGAGCCCTCTGCACGGTCCGGCACGAACGGCGCGGGTGAGAATACCGGCACCATCACTTCGTCGAATGTCTGGCGGGTCACGGTCGAGGTCGTCATGGTCGTTCCTTTCGGTTTCGTAAGAGGGTTCAACAGGATCAAGTTTAGGTAAGGGTGACGCAAGCGTCTTGCGGAATTGCGACGGGTTCTATCGGAAGCGGTTTCTTCGGTCTATTTTGCCCTCCCGGCGGGGGTGGGGCTTTGGGGGGGCCGGTATTTAAGCGATTTTTGGGGGTCGCCTGCTTTTTCGTGAAGCACCTGTGATCGTGTCGGTCTATTAGCGTCGCCCCTGCGCGGGGCGGCGGTTACTTTTCTTTGTCTTGCCAAAGAAAAGTAACCAAAAGAAAGGCGCTGTGAGAACGCATGACTTCCCGGTGCCGTAGCCACCGGAGTGGCCCTCGCCTAAGTGTCCGCGCCAGCCAGGAACCCGGAGTGGTTCGAGCAATGGTTCTGACACCTTCCCCTACCCAGCAGAGCGGTATACCGCCCGCCAGCTCCATCCTCGCTACGCTCGGCCGCAAGGTACTTCCGTCGCAATTCATGCGCCCACGCACCATTGCCCTATGCCCATGATCGCAGAGGATACCGATCCATTTATTGGATGCATGCGTGGTCAATTACGATTGCGTAAAACAATCGACCGATAGCGATCGCGTCAAGAGGGGCGCGGACGGGTGAACCTGTCGGCCGAGCGAAGCGAGGACGGAGCTGGCGGGCGGTATACCGCTCCGTAGGGTGGTGAGAGGTGTCAGAACCATTGCTCGAACCACTCCGGGTTCCTGACTGGCGCGGACACTTAGGCGAGGGCCACTCCGGTGGCTACGGCACCGGGAAGTCTTGCGTTCTCACAGCGCCTTTCTTTTGGTTACTTTTCTTTGGCAAGACAAAGAAAAGTAACCGCCGCCCCGCGCAGGGGCGACGCTAATAGACCGACACGATCACAGGTGCTTCACGAAAAACCCAAGCGCACTGCCACCCCGAGCGTCAATCTTTCCCGCGCTCGACGAGCGCCCCACCGCGAGGCTCGCTGCCACCGCCCGTCTGCTTCTCGAGCCAGGCCCGCCGATCTTCCCGAGGCGTGACGCCAAACCGCTCGCGATAGGCATTAGAAAAATGCGCAGCAGAAGAAAACCCGCAAGCAAGACTCACCTGAACCACTGACTTGCTGGTTCGCTGCAGTTGAGTCCGTGCCTTGAGCAATCGGAGGTTGAGGTAATACTTGGAGGGCATCGCCCCGAGATACTGCCGAAAGAGCCTCTCGAGCTGCCGGCGTGAAACGCCAACGAGCCCGGCGATCTCATCGGTCGTCAAGGGATCCTCGATATTGGCTTCCATCAAAAGCAAAGCATCATTCAACCGGGGATGCCGCTCACCGGGCGCGGTGACAAAAGGAATCCGCTGCCGCTCCTCGCCGCTGCGCAGCGTGCCGGCGCCAAGCGCGTCGGCAATCCGCTCCGCGAGATCAACGCCATGCTCCCGGCCAATCATGGCCAGCATGAAGTCCACGGTGGCTTGCCCACCGGCACAGGTCGCCCGATCGCGATCGATCTCGAAGATCTGCTGCGTGACGATCGAGCGTTCGAACTGCTCGGCGAACTGCTGATACGTCTCCCAGTTCACGCTCACGCGATACCCGGAAAGCTGCCCGGCCATCGCGAGCCACCACACGCCGTGGTGAATCCCGGTCACGACGGGCGTGCGCTGCCCGACCCGCGCGAGACTCGCGAGAAACAAACGGTAATCGGCAAACTGCTGAAACCGCTCCGACACGACGATCAGCCAGTCGCACGCGATCGCATCGTTGAACGCCGCATCGGCATGCCACTGCGCACCGCCGGCGAGCGGCACCGGCCGCCCGTCCCACGAACACACCTGCCAGCGATACAGCAAGCGCCCGTCGATCTCGTTCGCGAGATTCAACGCATCGACGATCGGACCCACACCCGACATCGACACGGGCGGCAATGCAACGATCGCCACCTGCGTCGTGCGGGTGGCGCCTGCGGGACGAGACACCGGTACCACGTATGACACCCGCCCTTCGCGTTACTTGAGACTACCCGACAGGAACTGCTTCAGACGCTCGCTCTGCGGACGCACCAGCACCTCCTTCGGATCGCCCTCTTCCTCGGTCCGCCCCTGATGCAGGAACATCACGTGATTCGACACGTTGCGCGCGAAGCCCATCTCGTGCGTGACGACGATCATCGTGCGGCCTTCCTCGGCGAGCTTCTGCATCACCTTCAGCACTTCGCCGACCAGTTCGGGATCGAGCGCCGACGTCGGCTCGTCGAACAGCATCACGTCGGGATGCATCGCCAGCGCACGCGCAATCGCGACACGCTGCTGCTGACCGCCCGACAGATGCGACGGATACTGCTTCTCGACGCGCGGCGGCAAACCGACCTTCTCCAGGTACTCGCGCGCACGCTCCTCGGCTTCCTTCTTCGCAATGCCAAGCACGTGCACCGGCGCTTCCATCACGTTCTCGAGCACGTTCATGTGCGCCCACAAGTTGAAGTGCTGGAACACCATCGCGAGCTTCGTGCGGATGCGCTGCAACTGCTTGTGATCGGCAACCTCCAGCGCACCGGCACGGTCGGCTTTCGTGCGCACGGTCTCGCCGTCCACGACGATCTGCCCCGCATTCGGCCGTTCGAGAAAATTGATGCAGCGCAGGAACGTGCTCTTGCCCGACCCGCTCGCGCCGATGATGCTGATGACGTCGCCGGCCTTCGCATTCAGCGACACGCCCTTGAGCACTTCGTTATCGCCATAGCGCTTGTGAATGTCGACCGCGGCAAGCTTGGTGGAAGCGGACGCGCTCGTTTGAGTGATCTCGGCCAACTGGCTCTCCTCGAAGTGAAATCAATGACGGCCGGCCGCGAGATACGCGAGCCAGTGGCGCTCCGCCCGGCGAAATGCCGCGACGAGTGCGAACGATACCGCAAGATAGATCAGCGCGGCGATCCCGAACGACTGGAACGCCATGTAGGTCGCGGAATTGGCGTCACGCGCGACCTTCAGAATGTCGGGCACGGTCGCCGTGAACGCGACGGTGGTCGCGTGCAGCATCAGGATCACCTCGTTGCTGTACAGCGGCAGCGCACGGCGCAGCGCCGACGGCAGGATCACGCGGCGATACATCGTGAACGGCGACATCCCGTAGGCACGCGCCGCCTCGACCTCTCCGTGCGGAATCGCACGAATCGCGCCGGCGAAGATCTCGGTCGTGTACGCACAGGTGTTCAGCGCGAACGCGAGAATCGCGCAGTTGAAACCGCTGCGGAAGAACGCGTCGAGCAACGAGTGCGAGCGCACGAACTCGAGGCTGTACATGCCGGTGTACATCAGCAGCAGCTGCACGTAGAGCGGCGTGCCGCGGAACACGTACGTGTAGAAGCGCACCGGCATCGACACCCACTTCTTCTTCGAGACGCGCGCGACCGCGAGCGGCACCGCACACACGAAGCCGAGCGAAATCGACGCGACGAGCAGCCACAGCGTCACCGCAAGGCCGGAGAGGCGCTGACCGTCCCAGTAAAGGAACGCCTGGCCGAATTCCTGGAGGATCTCGATCATAGTTCTGCGTGCCGCACGCCCATGGAGTAACGCTTCTCGAGCTGGATCAGCACGAGGTTGGAAACGGTGGTGATCGCGAGGTAGATCAGCGCCGCGATGAGGATGAAGAAGAACATGTTGAACGTGCTCTTGCCGGCGTCCTGCGCAGCCTTCACGACGTCCGCGAGGCCGATGATCGACACCAGCGCGGTCGCCTTCACGAGCACCTGCCAGTTGTTGCCGATGCCCGGCAGCGCGAAGCGCATCATCTGCGGAAACATGATCCGCACGAACACGCGCATCCCGCTCATCCCGTAAGCCGCGCCCGCCTCGAGCTGGCCGCGCGGCACGGACAGAAACGCACCGCGGAACGTCTCGGTGAAGTACGCGCCGTAGATGAAGCCAAGCGTCAGCACGCCGGCGACGAACGGATCGATGTCGATCTGGTCCCAGCCGACGAGGTCGGTGAACTGGTTCAGCCAGATCTGAATGCTGTAGAACAACAGCAGCATCAGGACGAGATCGGGTACCGAGCGGATCAGCGTCGTATAACCGGTCGCGATCGCTCGCACCACCCGGTTATGCGACAGCTTCGCCACCGCGCCGATCAGCCCCAGCGCCACCGCAGCGGCGAGCGACAGCACCGACAGCTCGATGGTCTGCACGGTGCCGGCCCATAGGACGGGACCAAAGCCGTAAAGGAACACGCGCGTCTCCAGTGTTGATATGGACACCGGCACGCATACCTCTCCCGCGCCGGGCTGACGCGGATAGTCGCAAGCGAAATTGATTGCCTCAAATCACCGTACGCGCGATTGCTGCGTCGCAGCAATTCATCCCGTCATTTGCAAGCGCGGGCTATGCCGCTGTTTCAAAAGGAAAAAACCCGCTTCCTGACAGTCGGATGACACGCAGGGAAGCGGGTTTTTTGCAATTTTCCGGTCGCTTTTTCGATATAGCGCCGCAGGCGGGCTCACCGCCCCTTCAGGATGTCGGAGCGCGAAGTCGTATAGACAAGCCCGTCCGGGCCGAAATGGACGTTGAAGAATGCATCGGTGTTGACGCCGTCCTCGAGCCAGCGCCAGCTCCACACCGTCTCGGGCTTCAGCGGATACTGCGCGATGTCGCCCGGCTTGCCGAGCAGGCGCCGCACCTCGTCCTCGTTCATCCCGGGGCGCACCTTCGCGAAGTTCTCGGCGGTCAGCACCTGCGTCGCGCCCAAGTAGTGCCCGCTCGCGTCGAGGTCGACGAACCAGGTCTGGTTGCCCATCGGGCCGCGCGGATATTCGAGGCGCTTCGAGCCGTCCGTGAATACACGCTCGGTCTCGGGCTTGCCCATCGTGCCGCGCACGTCCTCTTCGGTCGATACGCCGGCCTTCAGCCCCTTCAGCAGCAGCGGCGCCGGCTTGATCGCGTTGAAAAAATCCCTGATGCGTTGCACGTCGAGATTGCCTTGCTTGTCGTCGCAACCGGTCAGCGCCAGCGCGGCGGCCAGCATCGTCACGGGAAGCAGCCGGAAACGGAAAATCATCGGAAGAAATGCGCGTCGAGAAAACACGCGGCAAGGATACCCGCGCCACGCCAAAAGTGCGAGACGGACCGCGCGGCTCGTCTCGCGTTCAATGCGTCGTTTCGGTCCGGACCTCGGCCTCGCGGGCCGCCGGCTGCGGGGTGCGCGGCGACGCCGCCAGCGCCCCGATGCTGCGGCGCGCACGCACGAGTTCGGCAAGCTGCCACGAACCGAGCGCGAGGCAGCCGAACAGCACCTCGCGACCGCGCTTGACCAGCGCGAGCGACAGCGCCGCTTCGCGGTCGACGCCGAACATCTGCGCGAGCAGCACGACGGTCGCCTCCTGCACGCCGAGGCCGCCCGGTACCATGAACGCCGCATGCCGCACGGCCTGCGTCATCGCCTCGATCGCGATGGCGCCGCCGATCGACACCGGATGACCGAGCAGCGCGAGCGCCCAGTAGATTTCGAGCGAGCCGAGCACGTAGCCGGCCAGCTGCCAGAAGAATGCGCTGAACAGCAGGCCCGTGCGCGACATCAGCGCGTCGATGTCGCCATCGAGCCGCCGGCCGTCGACGCCCTGCAGCAACCGGTGCGAATCGCCGAGCAAACGCCCCGCGAACCGCTCGATCGCATGGAACACGCCGCCGCGACGCATCAGCACGACGCCGAGCACCGGCAGCGGCAACGTGAGCAGCAGCGCGAGGCCGATCGTGTCGCCGCCCATGTCGTGCGTGGTCGCCAGCAGCAGCACGAGGCCGAGCGCGGCGAACGCATACTGGACGACGATCGTCACCAGCACCTCGACGATCACCGACGCGGTCACGCGGCTCGCGTCGGGCACCTGCCAGCGCGCCATCCGGATCCCGACCAGCTCGCCGCCGATCCCGACCACGGGCAGCAGCCGGTTCACGGCCTCGCGCACGGTCGCGATCCACCACAGGAACGACAGCGACGCGCGACGATCGAGCAGCTGATGCCACGCGTACGCGTCGAGCAGCAGCGGCAGCGCGTGAAACGGCACGAGCCACAGCAGCGCGTAACCCGCGTGCCCGAGCATCCGCGACACGTCGCCGATGCCCTCGCGCAGCCCCAGCGCGAGCAGGATCCCGACGCCGATCGGCCAGCCGAGCCATTTGATCCACTTGGTCATGACGGCTGCGCTCCCGGTTCGCGCGACGTCCGCGCGCCGCGGTGCGCGGCTGCCTGGCCGAACACGTCCGCAAACCCGCCGGTCACGACGCCGGCCGCCTTCAGCGCGGCCGTGACGCGCGGCGACAGCAGCGCGTCCAGCTCGTCGACCGGACGGTAAGCGGCC
The DNA here is from genome assembly GCF_902498995.1 of Burkholderia anthina. GTDB lineage: Bacteria > Pseudomonadota > Gammaproteobacteria > Burkholderiales > Burkholderiaceae > Burkholderia > Burkholderia anthina. The sequence continues at coordinate 29,899 of NZ_CABVLY010000003.1, read as the reverse complement.
ATCGTCGGCGTGATCGGGCCGTCGCCGGCCTCGGCCGGATGGCAGTAGATCTCGCCGACACCCGGCGGCAGCGATGCGAGCGCGTCGAGCAGCACGGCTTCGTCCATCGCGCCCGTATGTTCGATCCCGACCACGTAGTCGTTGTGCGCGAGCCCGGCGCGGTCGAGCCGCGCGCGCACGAGCGCGATCCACGGCTTGAGCAGCGCGGGCGCGCTCGTTTCGTACGGCAAGCGCACCGCGCGCAGCCCGTAGTCGCGGCCGATCTCGATGATCATCGACAGCACGGTCGGATGCAGGTGGAAATGCTTGTGCGCGTTCACGTGGTCGAGCGGCAGGCCGCTCGCCGCGAACGCGTCGAACTGCGCGCGGATTTCGCGGCGCAGCTGCGCACGCACGTGCGGCAGAAAGAAGAAGCGACAGCCGTCCTTCGCCATCGCATCGCCGAACCGCCCGTCGGGGCCGACGAGCGCGGGTATTTCATGCGCGGGCAGCGTGGCCGGGCCGTCCGCGAGCACCAGATGCAGGCCGACCGCGAGCGACGGCAGCCGCCGCGCGCGGTCGATCGCATCCTGCGCGGCCGGCGCGCCGACCATCAGGCTCGCGGCGTTCAGCACGCCGTCGCGATGCGCGCGCTCGACCGCCGCGTTCACGCGCGGGTGCAGCCCGAAATCGTCCGCGGTGAAGATCAGCGCCCGCGCTGCCCGCTGCGTCGTCACGAATCAGGCCTCGTGCGCGCGCAGGAAGCGGAAGAACTCGACACCTTCGCGCAGACGGCGCTTCATCATGTCCCAGCTCGTCAGCATCTCGCGAACGATTTCCCAGATCTTCGACGGACGGAAGTAGAACTGGCGATAGAACTGCTCGAGGTGGTGATAGATCTCGTCGCGCGACAGGTGCGCATAGCCGATCGCCGCGAGCTGCACGCCTTCCTTGCTCACCAGGTTGATGGTCTTGTTCTCTTCCATCCAGCCGTTCTCGACGGCCTGCTTGTACAGCGTCGTGCCCGGATACGGCGCGGCGAGCGACACCTGGATCGTGTGCGGATTGATTTCCTTCGCGTATTCGATCGTCTTCTTGATGGTTTCCTGCGTCTCGCCCGGCAGGCCGAGGATGAAGGTGCCGTGGATCTTGATGCCGAGCTTCTTGCAGTCCGCGCTGAAGCGGCGCGCGAAATCGGTGCGCACGCCCTTCTTGATGTTCACGAGGATCTGGTCGTCGCCGGATTCGAAGCCGACCAGCAGCAGGCGCAGGCCGTTTTCCTTCATGACCTTCAGCGTCTTGTACGGCACGTTCGCCTTCGCGTTGCACGACCACGTCATGCCGAGCTTGCCCAGGCCGATGGCGATGGCTTCGGCGCGCGGCAGGTCGTCGGTGAAGGTGTCGTCGTCGAACATCAGTTCCTTCACTTCCGGCATGTTGTCGCGGATCCACTTCGCTTCCGCGAGCACGTTCTCGACCGAGCGCGTGCGGTAGCGATGGCCGCTGACCGTCTGCGGCCACAGGCAGAAGGTGCAGCGCGACTTGCAGCCGCGGCCCGTGTAGATTGACACGTACGGATAGTTCAGGTAGCCGATGAAGTAGTTGTCGATCTTCAGGTCGCGCTTGTAGACGGGCGCGACGAACGGCAGTTCGTCCATGTTCTCGAGGATCGGCCGCGCTTCGTTGTGCTCGATCGAGCCGTCCTTCGCGCGCCAGCTCAAGCCCTTGATCTGCGGGAACGGCATGCCCTCGGCGATTTCCTTGCACGTGAAGTCGAATTCCTCGCGGCACACGAAGTCGATTGCCTCGCTCGCCGTGAGCGAATTGTGCGGATCGACCATCACCTTCGCGCCCACCATGCCGACCAGCAGCGACGGCTTCATCTTCTTGAGATCCTGCGCGAACATCGCATCGGTCGGAAACGACGGCGTGCTCGTGTGGATGATCACGAGGTCGTAGTCGTTCGCGATCTTCAGCGTCTCTTCGACCGACAGGCCGTCGGCCGGCGCGTCGACGACGCGGCTGCCCGGCACGAGCGCGGCCGGCTGCGCAAGCCACGTCGGATACCAGAAGGAACGGATTTCGCGCTTCGCCTGGTAGCGCGAACCGGCTCCGCCGTCGAAGCCGTCATAAGAAGGGGCCTGCAAGAACAGCGTTTTCATGAATGCTCCGGTAGCCTGCATAGTTCGATTCGTTTCAACGATTCAGTCAATCACCCGCGGGCCGCCCTGCCGGCGCCCGCTGCCCTGTCATGTCGCGCCGCGCGGCGTGGCCGCGCGGTGCGTCTCGGCCCTCGGGCCGGATTCGGTCGGCAGCGGGTTCGCCGCTGCTCCCGGATGTCTTGCGCCGCCGACATGCGTCAGCGGCCGTCGCCGCCTTCCACCGCTGCCGTCGCGCGCTCGCCGCCGACGACCGTCATCCTCGCGCCGCGCCACACGACGTGCGTGCCGAACACGGCCGCGAGCCATTCGAGCGCGAGCAGCGTGTCGCGCACCGCAACGAGCGGCAGGTCGCGCCAGAACGCGCGCCAGCCATCCTCGCCGCGCGCGTGCAGCACGAGCCGCCCGAACGCGCCCACGACGGCCGCCCCGCCGGCCAGCGTGCCGGCGAAGGTGCCGTCGAGCCGCAGCGCGAGCGCCGCGCCGATCGCGAGCCACGGCGCGGTAAACGTGATGAACAGGAACGCGAAGCCGCCCGGGTTCAGCGAACGGATCGTGCGCAGCCAGCGCGTCTCGCGGTGCCAGAGCGGCCCGAACGACGGCTCGATCACGTCGGTCGCGACGTCGACCTCCGACAGCACGGTGCGCCGCCCGAGGCGGCGCGGCAGCTCGGCGAGCCAGAAATCGTCGGCCAGCTCGTCCTTCAGCGCGAGAAAACCGCCGATCCGCTCGAGCGTGTCGCGCGTGAGCGCGAGCGTCGCGCCGAAACCGAAGCGGCTGGAGCGGCCGAGGTACGTAATCCGCACCGACGGCGCGAACCACGCGTCGACGAACTGCGCGCCGATGCGCGTCCAGAACCCGCCGACGCTGCGCGCATGATACAGGCACGTGACGACGCCGACGGACGCATCGGCGAGCGGCGCCGTCACGCGTTCGAGGTAGTCCGGCTTCACCGCGATGTCGCTGTCCGCGATCACGATGCGGTCGTACTTCGCGCGCTCGGCGAGATTGATCAGGTTGCTGACCTTCAGGTTCTTGCCGTGCACGCGCGCGTCGATCACGAGCGTGATGTCGCATTCCGGATAGTCCGCCCGCAGCCGCTCGACGACCGCGATGGCCGGATCGGCTGCCAACGCGACGCCGAACAGCACTTCATGACGCGGATGGCGCTGTTCGCAGAACGTCGCGAGGTTCTCGTACAGGTGCGGCTCCGCGCCGCACAGCGGCTTGAGCACGCTGACGGGCTCGAAACCGTCGCGCGCGGCGGTGCGCGGCGTGCGCGGCCCCGGCGCGAACGCCGCGAGGAGCGCGTAGCCGGCCGCGGCCAGCACAGACACGACGAGGAGCCAGTCGAGCAGTGTGACGGTCGGCGTCATGCGCGACGCCTCCCGCCGACCCGGGCGCCATGGCAGTCGATCGAACCTGATTGAACGTGATTGTGTATTCCGACAGCAACGAACGCGGGCACGACCCGACTCCTTGTTCCGGCAGCGTCAATGTATTGGGGTGGCACACCCATTCCCCGAAAGCGGCCATGCCCGGTTTCACGTGGCGCATCGACGCGCCAAGCGCGGACGGGATACGGGAAGACTCGAATGGCAGCGTCGGCACAACATGGACAGGCGGCGGATTTTAGCAGCCCGCACCACCCCGCGCTTGGGCACCGCGCGAAACGGACTGGTGCGATTCCCGCAAAGCTGCGCTGCCGATCGAACCCTCCGGCACCGCCACGCTCACATTAGCGTAAGCGCTTTGCAGGCGTATTGCAGCCTTTGAAATCAAACGATTCGTGCAAATTTGTACGTCGATGCGAAGACATGTCCAATCGCCGTAAAGATTGGTAATTATTTGGAGATTAGATCGATTTTTGCAACGATCATATCAATCCGCCTTGCGCCCCTGAAAGGCGCATGGGTATCCGCGCGGCGCCAGCGCGTTCCGGAACCCTTTGGCAAAATCGTCGACATCTGTTGCGCACGCGCATCACTGCGCCCCTCCCTTTCGAAGGCCACCCGATGACTCCGTTTTCCGTACTCGATCTTGCCCCCATTCCCGACGGCGCCGATGCCGCACAGGCTTTCCGCAACACCGTCGATCTCGCGCAGCACGCGGAGCGCCTCGGCTATCAGCGCTACTGGCTGGCCGAGCATCACAACATGCCCGGCATCGCCAGCGCGGCGACCGCGGTCGTGATCGGCCACGTCGCCGGCGCCACGAAGACGATCCGCGTCGGCTCGGGCGGGATCATGCTGCCGAACCACGCGCCGCTCGTGATCGCCGAGCAGTTCGGGACGCTCGCGTCGCTGTATCCGGGACGCATCGACCTCGGCCTCGGCCGCGCGCCCGGCACCGACCAGACGACGTCGCGCGCGCTGCGCCGCGACCTGATCGGCAGCGCCGACTCGTTTCCGGACGACGTCACCGAGCTGCAGCGCTACTTTGCCGAGCCGGTGTCCGGCCAGCGCGTGCGCGCGGTGCCCGGCGCGGGGCTCGAGGTGCCCGTGTGGCTGCTGGGCTCGAGCCTCTTCAGCGCGCAGCTTGCCGCGATGCTGGGGCTGCCGTTCGCGTTCGCGTCGCACTTCGCGCCCGACTACCTGATGCGCGCGCTCGAACTCTATCGCGCGCAATACCGGCCGTCGGCCGCGTGGCCGAAGCCGCATGCGATGGTCGGGGTCAACGTGTTCGCGGCCGACACCGACGACGAGGCGCGGCGCCTGTTCACGTCGCTGCAGCAGCAGTTCATCAACCTGCGCCGCGGCACGCCCGGCAAGCTGCCGCCGCCCGTCGACGTGCTCGAGGCGAGCGAGTTCGAACTCGCGAACGTCGCGCATGCGCTGTCGTTCGCGGCCGTCGGCTCGCGCGACACGGTGCGCGACAAGCTGCGCGACCGGATCGCGCAGACGGGCGCGGACGAGCTGATCATCACCGCGCAGATCTTCGATCACGCGGCGCGCGTGCGCTCGTTCGAGCTGGCCGCGCAGATCCGCGACGAACTCGCGAGCGAAACCCGCTGACCGGCCGGCGCGCGCGCCGTCGCGTCACTGCGGGCGCACCGCCTCCAGCCCGTCGAGCAGCGCCTTGTGGAACGCGTCCGGATCCTGGATCTGCGGCGCGTGCCCGAGCGCCGGGAATTCGACGAGCTGCGCGCCGGGGATCGCCGCCTGCGTGCGCTTCGCGAGTTCCGGGTAATGGCCGAGCTTCGCGTGCACGTCGGGCGGCGCGACGTCCTTGCCGATCGCGGTCGTGTCCTTGTCGCCGATCAGCAGCAGTGTCGGCACGCGAATCGCGCCGAGTTCGTAGACCACCGGCTGCGTGAGGATCATGTCGTAGATCAGCGCGGAATTCCACGCGACCGCGTCGCGGCCCGGGCCGCGATACATGCCGGCGAGCATCTGCACCCAGCGCTCGTACGACGGCGACCACTTGCCCGCGTAATAGGTCGACTGCTCGTAGCGGCGGATGCCGTCCGCCGTCGTCTTCAGTTCGCGCGCATACCAGTAGTCGACCGACAGCGGCGGCACGCCGAGCGCCTTCCAGTCCTCCAGGCCGATCGGGTTCACCAGCACGAGCTGGTCGGTCGCCTTCGGATACATCAGCGCATAGCGCATCGCGAGCATTCCGCCCGTCGAATGACCGACGATCGTCGCCGATTTCACGCCGATCGACTCGAGCAGCGCATGCGTGTTGTGCGCGAGCTGCTGGAAGCTGTACTGGTAGCGATCGGGCTTCGACGACTTGCAGAAGCCGATCTGGTCCGGCGCGACCACGCGATAGCCGGCGCGGCTCAACACGCCGATCGTGTCTTCCCAGGTCCCCGCGCAGAAGTTCTTCCCGTGCAGCAACACGACGGTGCGGCCGTTCGGATGGGCCGGCTGCACGTCCATGTACATCATCTCGAGGGTTTCGCGCTGCGACACGAACGCGTAGCGGTGCACCGGCTCCGGATACGTGAAGCCTTCCAGGCGCGGGCCGTATACGGGCCCGTCGTTGCCGGCGCTCGCCGGGACGGTGGCCGCGAAGGCCGGCGCGCACGCGGCGGCGACACCCGCGCCGAGCACGGCCGCGCGGACAAGGGACAACATCTTGCAAATCGAAAGCATGGCGATCACGGGGTAAAGGGAAATGCACGCGGGCAGCCGGACGGCTCCGCCGCCCCGCGATTCTACGCGGTCGGTTGACGACGGCGCGCAACACTCGATGGCCGCGCGACTTCCGCGCGCGCGATGAACTCGGGTATCGTGTGACGTGACCCCTGAAACGCGTGCAGGCGAATACCCATGAAAAACGTCCTCAGCATTCAGTCGCACGTCATCTACGGACACGCCGGCAACAGCGCGGCCGTGTTCCCGATGCAGCGCCTCGGCGTCAACGTCTGGCCGCTCAACACCGTCCAGCTGTCGAATCACATGCAGTACGGCCACTGGGCCGGCAGCGCGATCGACGCCGCGAAGATGGAACAGCTCGTCGACGGCGTCGCCGCGATCGGCGCGCTCAAGCGCTGCGACGCGGTGCTGTCCGGCTTCGTCGGCTCGCCGGCGCAGGCGCGCGCAACGGTCGAGATCGTGCGCACCGTGAAGACGATGAACCCGAATGCGTGGTACTTCTGCGATCCGGCGATGGGCCAGACGGGCGGCATCCGGCCCGAGCCCGGCGTCGAGGAGTTCATCGTCCAGGAAATGCCGGCGCTCGCCGACGGCATGTCGCCGAACCACACCGAACTGCAGAAGCTCGCCGGGCGGCGCATCGAGACCGTCGCGGAAGCCGTCGACGCGTGCCGCGCGCTGATCCGCCGCGGCCCGAAGATCATCCTCGTCAAGCACCTGCACGACCGCAACAGCCCGGCCGACCGCTTCAACATGCTCGCCGTCACCGAAACCGAAGCGTGGATCGGCCAGCGTCCGCTGTATGCGTTTCCGCGGCATCCGGTCGGCGTCGGCGACCTCACCAGTGCGATCTTCGTCGCGCGCCGGCTGCGCGGCGACTCGGTGCGCGCCGCATTCGAGCACACGCTGGCAGCCGTGCATGCGGTCGTGAAGGCGACCTACGACGCGCGCCGCTACGAGCTCGAACTCGTCGCCGCGCAGGATGAAATCGCGCGCCCGAGCGAATGGTTCGGCGCGTGGGTGACCGACGCCTGACGCGTCCGTTTCACTCGTTTCACCGGCGTGCGATGCGCGCCGCCCCGCCGCTCCACCACCGCCCCTTCTCACGCACGCTCGTCGGCGCAACGCCGGCCGAGGCTCGCCCGGACCGCGCATGCAAACGTTTCCGGACTTCACATGAATGACACCGAATCCTCGCTATGCTCGCGGCGGCACGACCAGCGCAGCCGCATCCTGCGCCCCGGACGCGCTCACATTCTTCGCATGTTCCGCCAATCGGCTCCCTCCTTTACCGCACGATAACGACCATGACCCGATCGAACCGTCGTGACTTCCTGCGCGTCGCCGCCGGCACTGCCGGCGCTGCCGCGCTGAACCTGTTCCCGCCCGTGATCCGCGATGCGCTCGCCATTCCCGCGAACCGCCGTACCGGCACGATCCGCGACATCGAACACATCGTGATCCTGATGCAGGAGAATCGCTCGTTCGACCATTACTTCGGCACGATGCGCGGTGTCCGCGGCTTCGGCGACCCGCGCCCGCTGCGTCTCGCGACCGGCAAGTCGGTGTTCCATCAGCCGGTCGGCCCGGCCGAACTCCTGCCGTTCCATCCGGGCGCGGACAAGCTCGGCCTGCAGTTCCTGCAGGACCTGCCGCACGGCTGGCAGGACATGCACGCCGCCTGGAACAAGGGCCGCTACGACCAGTGGGTGCCGAACAAGGGCACCACGACGATGGCGTACCTGAAGCGCGACGACATCCCGTTCCACTACCAGCTCGCCGACGCGTTCACGATCTGCGACGCGTACCACTGCGCGATCCCGAGCTCGACCGACCCGAACCGCTACTACATGTGGACCGGCTATGTCGGCAACGACGGCACGGGCGGCGGCCCGGTGCTCGGCAACGAGGAAAAGGGCTACGGCTGGACGACCTATCCGGAAGTGCTCGAACAGGCCGGCGTGTCGTGGAAGATCTACCAGGACGTCGGCACCGGGCTCGACGCGAACGGCTCGTGGGGCTGGACGCAGAATCCGTACATCGGCAACTACGGCGACAACTCGCTGCTGTACTTCAACCAGTACCGCAATGCGCTGCCCGGCACGCCGCTGTACGACAAGGCGCGCACCGGCACCAACATCAGCGCCGGCGGCACGCTGTTCGACGTGCTGCAGCAGGACGTGAAGAACGGCACGCTGCCGCAGGTATCGTGGATCTGCGCGCCGGAAGCGTACTCGGAGCACCCGAACTGGCCGGCGAACTACGGCGCGTGGTACATCGAGCAGGTGCTGCAGGTGCTCGTGTCGAACCCGGACGTGTGGAGCAAGACCGCGCTCTTCATCACCTACGACGAGAACGACGGTTTCTTCGACCACGTGCCGCCGCCGTTCGCGCCGCAATCGCGCGACAACGGGCTGTCGACGGTCGCGACCACCAACGAGGTGTTTGCCGGCGACGCAACGCACATGGCCGGCCCGTACGGGCTCGGGCCGCGCGTACCGATGCTCGTCGTGTCGCCGTGGACCAAGGGCGGCTGGGTCTGCTCGCAGACGTTCGATCACACGTCGCTGCTGCAATTCATCGAGGCACGGTTCGGCGCGCAGTATCCGGTCACGGCCGCGAACGTGTCGCCGTGGCGCCGCGCGGTGTGCGGCGACCTGACGGCCGCATTCGACTTCGCGACGTCCGACGCCGCATGGCCGACGCTGCCCGACACGACCGGCTATGCGCCGCCCGACCGCGCACGCCACCCCGACTACATCCCGGTGCCGCCGGTGCTGCAGAAGCTGCCGAAACAGGAGGCCGGGCTGCGGCCGGCGCGCGCGCTGCCGTACGAGCTGTTCGTGCACGGCCGCGTCGAAGCCGCGAACGGCCAGTTCCGGCTGACCTTCGCGAACACGGGCCGCGCAGGCGCGTCGTTCCAGGTGCAGTCGCGCAACCGCCTCGACGGCCCGTGGACGTACACGGTCGAAGCCGGCAAGCGGATCGACGACACGTGGAGCGCCGCGGCGTCGCTCGGCCTGTACGACCTCGACGTGTACGGCCCGAACGGCTTCTACTGCCATTTCCGCGGCCCGTTCGCGACCGGCGTCGGCAGCGCGAGCGTGAACCCGGAGGTGATCTACGGCTACGACGTCGCGAACGGCAACGTCACGCTGCGCCTGATGAACCGCGGCCACAAGGCCGTCCGGCTCAAGGTGACGAACGCGTACGGTCACGGCGGCGCGCGCACCTTCAACCTCGCGCCGGGCGCACAGATCGACGACTACTGGGATCTGCGCGGCAGCCACGGCTGGTACGACCTGACGGTCAGCGACGGCCGGCTGCTCGGCTTCGTGCGCCGCTTCGCGGGCCATGTCGAGACCGGCCGCCCGAGCACGAGCGACCCGCTGATCCGCACGAACGCGTCGCACGACGACATTGAAGCAGCGTCGGACGCCCTGTCCGACTGACGACGGCACGGATGCGGCGCGGCCCCGGGTGGCCGCGCCGCCCGCCCGCACGGCCCTTCCCGTCCGTTCGTGACGGGAAACTCCCGATACCGGCCGCCCGCGCACGCGCGGAAGCTATGCGCAAATCCGCAGCGAATGCGCGGTAAATTGCCAAGACCCGTGCATATCGGCGACCTATATATCGAGGCGATCGGGGTTCCTCACGGAGCCTGACGGGAGATTCTTCCGGGAATCCATCATGCCGACCTCCCCGCCCGATTCAGAGAAGCGGTCGAACCGCCCGCCCGTCGCACGCGCCCGGCCCGCCGGATGTGTGCGGTACCCACCCGCTGGTGTCGAACAAGAGGAAAGAACATGAAATTCCGTCATTCCCTGCTGTCGGTGTCGGTCGTATCCGCGCTTACCCTCCTCTCGCAGCAAGTCGCCCAGGCCGCCGACACGACCGACGTGAAGGTCGGTTTCGCCGCGCCGCTCACCGGCGTGAACGCCGGCTACGGCAAGGATCTCCAGAACGGCGTGCAGCTCGCGCTCGACGACGCCGTCGCGCAGAAGGTGGCGATCGCCGGCAAGCCCGCGAAATTCAACCTCGTCGTGCAGGACGACCAGGCCGATCCGCGCATCGGCGTGCAGGCCGCGCAGGCGCTCGTCGACCAGAACGTGTCGGTGGTGATCGGCCACTTCAATTCGGGCACGACGATTCCGGCGTCGGTGGTCTACGACAAGGCCGGCATCCCCGTGATCGACCCGGCCGCGACCAACCCGACGCTCACGTCGCGCGGGCTCGCGAACATGTTCATGGTGATCGCGACCGACGGGCAGAACGCGGGCAACGCGGGCAAATACGCGGTCGACGTGACGAAGGCGAAACGCATCGCGATCATCGACGACCGCACCGCGTTCGGCCAGGGCGAGGCCGACGAGTTCGAGAAGGCCGTGAAGGCGGCGGGCGGCAACATCATCGACCGCGAGTTCACCAGCAACCAGGCGGTGGACTTCCGCGCGCAGATCACGAACCTGAAGGGGAAGAGTCCGGACCTGATCTTCTTCGGCGGCCTCGATTCGCTCGCCGCGAACTTCATCAAGCAGATGCGCCAGCTCGGGCTGAACGCGCAATTCGTCGGCGGCGGCGGCGTGAAGGACAACGAGTTCATCAAGATCGCCGGACCGGCGGCCGAAGGCGCGATGGCGTGGGAATACGGGCGTCCGCTCGACGAACTGCCGCAGGGCAAGGATTTCGAGCAGCGTTTCAAGAAGCGCTTCGGCGTCGACGTGCTGTCGTACGCGCAGTTCGGCTATGACGCGACCTGGGCCGCGATCAAGGCGATGCAGGCCGCCAACTCGACCGATCCGAAGGTCTACCGCCCGGCGCTGAAGAAGATCGACTTCGAGGGCATCACCGGCCGCATCTCGTTCGCGAACGACGGCTCGCTGAAGAGCGGGATGTCGACGCTGTATCAGGTGAAGAACGGCGCGTGGAAGACCATCGTGACGAAGGGGGGCTGATCGGGCCTACCCGGCGCGCCGGGTGACCGGGGCCGGCGGCGGCGAACGCCGTCCGGCCCTCTGCGCACGCGGGCCGTGAACGCACGACACGACACGCATGCGGAAAGATCGGCGCACGTGGCACCGACCTTGTATGACAACTGATGTTGAAGATGCTCAGCCGCAGCCGGCCGACCACGGCCGCACGAGCGTCGCCGCAGGCCGTGTCGCCATTGCCGGCCGCGGGTCAGCCGGCCTGCGTGTCGCGCTCCACCTCGGCCGCTTCGTGTGCGCGGCGCAGCCGCTCGCGGCTGTTGGTCAGGTGCGTGCGCATCGCGGCACGCGCGGCTTCCGGATCGTGACGCGCGATCGCCTCGTAGATGTCCTCGTGCTCGTGATTGAGCCGCCCGACATAGCGCTCGAGATCGTCGCCGGCGAAGCGCGCCGAATTCACGCGCGTGCGCGGAATGATCGACGCGCCGAGCTGCGTCATGATGTCGACGAAATAGCGGTTGCCGGTGGACTGCGCGATCTGCAGATGGAACTGGAAGTCGAGCTGAGCCGTGTCGCGGCCGCCGCCCGCCCCCGACGCGATCGCGTCGAGCGCGCGCCGCAATGCGGCGAGGTCGGTGTCGTTCGCGCGCTGCGCGGCGAGGCTCGCGCATTCGCTTTCGAGACTGATGCGCAGCTCCAGCACCGCGAGCACGTCGCGCAGCGTCGTGATGGTCGCGGGATCGATGCCGAGCGTCTGGCGGCGCGACGGCTCGAGCACGAAGCTGCCGATGCCGTGGCGCGTCTCGATGAGGCAGCTCGCCTGCATCCGCGAGATGGCTTCGCGCACGACCGTGCGGCTGACGCCCTGCGCGGCCATGACTTCGGTCTCGGTCGGCAGCTTGTCACCGGGGCGCAGCGTGCCGTTTTCGATCTGCGCGGTCAGCGCATCGACGACATCTTGTGCGAGGCTGCGTGCGCGACGGCGCGGCGCTGCGGGAAGCGTGGGCACGGACATGAGGCCGGTTCCTTTGAATATCGTAGTAATGTGAGCCGAGGGTTTACGCGGGGTTTGAGCGAACGCCGATGATTCATTATACTGCGTCACAAGTCATCCGACGACTGATGATCGCGACACGGATCTCCTGTGACCCAGGCCGGCGCAAGCGCCAGCCGGATCCCGTGTTCACGATCGGCCAGCATTCGCGCCCGTGCGCGTCTGCCGGCTCCCGGTGTCGCGGTCGATCGAAGCGCGCATTCGCGCCTGGCTCCGATCGGCCGCGCCGCCGGCATCGAGCGGGTCGCCCTCCCCCTTTCGGGTTGCCGTCGACATGCGGGGCTTGCGCGCCGCGCATGTCGGTTGTCGAATGATCGCACCTCCCGCCGCGCGCGGCAAAGATTTTGCCGCACGGCATCGCCCACTCTTTCGCCATCGCCGCCATGAACGCCGTCAACGCCTCGACTTCCCACGACACGCCGCGCATCGTCGACCTGCAAGCCATCCCCGTCGCCGGTCACGACAGCATGCTGCTCAACCTGAGCGGCGCGCACGGCCCGTTCTTCACCCGCAACCTCGTGATCCTGAAGGACAGCGCGGGCCGAACCGGCGTCGGCGAGGTGCCGGGCGGCGAAAGCATCCGCCGCACGCTCGACGATGCGCGCGCGCTCGTGGTCGGCCAGCCGGTCGGCAACTACCATGCGGTGCTCAACGAGGTACGGCGCACCTTTGCCGACCGCGACGCGAGCGGCCGCGGCCTGCAGACCTTCGACCTGCGCACCACGATCCACGCGGTCACCGCGCTCGAGGCCGCGCTGCTCGACCTGCTCGGCCAGCACCTCGGCGTGCCCGTCGCCGCGCTGCTCGGCGAAGGGCAACAGCGCGAGCACGTCGAAATGCTCGGCTACCTGTTCTACGTCGGCGATCGCACCAGGACCGCGCTGCCCTATCGCGACGGCCGCGGCGCGACCGACGACTGGACGCGCGTGCGCGACGAAGCCGCGCTCACGCCCGAGGAAGTCGTGCGTCTCGCCGAAGCCGCGCATGCACGCTACGGGTTCAACGACTTCAAGCTGAAGGGGGGCGTGTTCGAGGGCGCTCGCGAGGTCGAGGCCGTGACGGCATTGGCGGAGCGCTTCCCGGAAGCCCGTGTGACGCTCGATCCGAACGGCGCGTGGTCGCTCGACGAAGCCGTTCGGCTGTGCCGCGACCTGCACCACGTGCTCGCGTACGCGGAAGATCCGTGCGGCGCGGAAAACGGCTACTCCGGCCGCGAAGTGATGGCCGAATTCCGCCGCGCGACCGGGCTGCCGACGGCCACCAACATGATCGCGACCGACTGGCGGCAGATGGGCCACGCCGTGCAGCTGCAGGCCGTCGACATCCCGCTCGCCGATCCGCACTTCTGGACGATGCAGGGCTCGGTGCGCGTCGCGCAGATGTGCCGCGACTGGGGTCTCACGTGGGGCTCGCACTCGAACAATCACTTCGACGTGTCGCTCGCGATGTTCACGCACGTCGCCGCCGCGGCGCCCGGTCAGGTCACCGCGATCGATACGCACTGGATCTGGCAGGACGGCGAAGGGCTCACGCGCGAGCCGCTGAAGATCGAGAACGGGCTGGTGGAAGTGCCGAAGCGGCCGGGCCTCGGCGTCGACCTCGACATGGATGCGGTCGCGCGCGCGCACGAACTGTACAAGCAGCACGGGCTCGGCGCCCGCGACGACGCGGCGGCGATGCAGTATCTGATTCCGGGGTGGACGTTCAACAACAAGCGCCCCTGCCTCGTACGCTGAGCGCCGGACGAGCCGGGCGGCGGATCCGCCCGGCCACGCATCGATGCGCGGATGCCCGCGCATGTCGACGGGCATCGGGTGGAAATGCCCGGAGAAAAACCGGGGGCCGGCAGGCTGCGGCCGGCTTCGGATCCGGCCGGCAACGTCTATCCGCTCGGTTCTACCCGCCTGCTCCGATCCCCCGCGCCATTCCCGATGCGGCGAACACGATGACCATGATCAGCACGGCCTGCCAATGGCCGATGCGCACATAGGTTGGCGCGCGGCCGAGATCGGGCATCTGCTGTCGCCGCGCGGCGACGCGCCAACGGATCAGCCCGAGCATCGGCGCGATCTCGAGCAGCAGGATCAGCACGAGCGCGGTCATCTTGATATGGAAAAGCGGCTCGTGAAGATAGTACGCGGCGCCTTTCTCGAAGCCGCCGAACGCGCGCGCGAGCCCCGTCGCGATCAACACCAGCGCGGACAATCCCCACACGGCATCGGCCTTGAATACGCCCGGCAGGTCGGCCGCCTGCACCGACGCGATGACCCGGCGCAGCGCACGGTTGCGCGCTGCGATCGCGGCGAACGCGACGCCGAACGCCATCAGATGAACGGCTGCCAGCAACCAACGGACGATCATTGCGCCTCCTTGTCGCCTGCGCGCCGCGCAGGCCGTGTCAGACGATCTGCTTGAGCGCCGCGTCGAGCGCGAGCACGGCGACGCGGTCGCCCTCGGTCGCGAGCGGCGTGCGCATCACGATCTGCCGGTTATGGCCGACGGCCGCCGGCGAATCCCACAGCAACTCGACCTTCGGCCGCCGGAACGGGCTGCCGCGACGCGGCGGCACCGCCGCCGGCTGCGCACCCTGCTCGCCAGCGGCGGGCGCGGCCCGGCCGGGCCAGCGCACCGACAGCTCGCGCGCGTCGTATTGGCCGACCTTGCGGCTTTCCATCCAGACGATCGCGGTACGCGTGAGGGTGTCGAGCGAAATCGCATAGCGGCCGACCGCGAAGCGGCGGGCAGCCACGTTGGTGCGCCACAGCGGCCGCGGGCGACACATCCACACGATCGCCGCATAGAGCGCCGGCGCGGCGACGAGCCAGCCGTTGGTCGCCGTCACCGCGTGCAGTGCGCGCCGCCAGCCGGCCGTCCACGCGAACGCGCCGATCGACCACACGGCAAACAGGAAACCGATCAGCGCGAAGACGCGCAACGCCTGGCGCAGCCACTGCGGCAGCGGATGAAACGGCCGCTCGGCGCGCGCGGCGGCGCCCGGCAGCGCCAGCAGCAGGAAGATCAGCACGAGGTAGACGAACGCCCAGGGCGACGACACCATCGCCGACAGCGACGCGCGATAGCCCATCTGGGACATCGAGAACAGCCAGCGCGCGAACAGCACGAGACCGATCGCGCGCAACGCGAAGATCACGCCGGCGCCGGGGGCCGGCGCTGCGCGCGTGGTTTTCGTTCTCGCCAAGACTGCTCTCCTCTCGATGTTCGTGCGGGGGGCCGGATTTCACGGCACGGCCATTATAGGGACATTACCGTCTGGACAGACGGCGGGATGGCGCGCCGGACCGCTTCCGGGGCCGTTCGCGGCGCCGGGCGCGGCGAGAATACAACAGATCCGCGCCGCAGATGTGACAACGCCCCGCCGGAAACCCGGACGGGGCGTCGGTGACGGCCGCGCACCTGCGCGGCCGGCAGCCCGGCATCAGCTTGCGTTGACTTCGCGCAGCACCGTGCGGTGCTTCTGGCGCAGCAGTTCTTCGTAGCCCTTCACGTAGTTCTCCGCCATCACCTTCGACGAGAAACGTGCTTCGAACGCAGCGCGAACCTTCTCGCGCGGCAGCGTATCGAGGCGCTTGAGCGCCGCGACGGCCGACAGTTCGTCTTCGACGACGAAGCCCGACACGCCGTTGTCGATCACTTCCGGCACCGAGCCGCGCTTGAACGCGATCACCGGCGTGCCGCATGCCATCGCTTCGATCATCACCAGACCGAAAGGCTCCGGCCAGTCGATCGGGAACAGCAGCGCATGCGCATTGCCCAGGAATTCGGTCTTTTCCGACTCGCTGATTTCGCCGATGTACTCGACGTGCGGCAGCGCGAACAGCGGCTTGATCTTCTCTTCGTAGTACGCGCGGTCGGCCTTGTCGAGCTTCGCGGCGATCTTGATCGGCAGGCCGGCCTGCTCGGCGATGCGGATGGCCGTGTCGACGCGCTTTTCCGGCGAGATGCGGCCGAGGAACGCGAGGTAGCTCGGCTTCACGTTCGGGATCGGCGTCAGCAGGTTTTCCGGCAGGCCGTGATAGACGGTCGACAGCCAGTTCGCCTGCGGCAGCGGAATGCGCTGGTTGTCGGAGATCGATACGACCGGCACGTCGCTGAATGCGTTGAAGATCGGCTGCAGTTCCGGCAGGTCGAGACGGCCGTGCATCGTCGTCAGATGCGGAACCGGCTGGCGCGAGAACAGCGAGAACGGGTAGTAGTCGATGTGGCAGTGCAGGACGTCGAACTCTTCCGCGCGGCGGCGCACCTGCTCGAGGAGCAGCATGTGCGGCGCCATCACGTCGCGGATCGTCGGGTCGAGGCGCAGCGCCTGCGGCCAGCACGCTTCGAGCTTCGCGGAAGTTTGCGAATCGCCGCTCGCGAAGAGCGTGACGTCATGCCCCATCTCGACAAGTGCTTCGGTCAGATAAGACACCACTCGCTCGGTACCACCGTACAGCTTCGGGGGAACCGCTTCGTGCAACGGAGCGATTTGGGCGATTCGCATGCGTAACTCCTAAAAAATCGGCAAAAAACCAGGTATGGGTCGGCAACCTGCCGGCAGTCCGGGCTGGATGCATTTCGTCCGACCATCGGACGAATCAGCCTGCCGGGAGCGTCGAAACCCGCGCTGCTCAAGGAGCGTCGGTGACGCGACAGGCATAGAACGTTTGAAACGAAGACCCGTTGACAGGGGTTCGTAAAAAACCTGGAATCGAACCCGGAGCCGATTATCTAGGGTTAATCCCGATACGGCGCACAACATTTCAAACACTTTACTTTGTTACAAAGGCGCAACACTTTGCAACCCGCGGACTTGGGTGTCCGTTCTAGAGTGGAAGGCCCTTTTGGCGCTCCGAGTCATCTCGTCGCTGTCGGCATGCGATTCCGGCATATGCGGCAGGACGGATGCCGGATTTTATCTCAAAATTGATCGCACGCCCCTGACCAAGGCAAGATTCGCGCATGCGCAATGCACGGCCTTGTTTACAATGCCGGATTATTCAGTCCGGGCGATCGCCGGCTGCGATCCAGCCGCCACGCTCAATCACCGAATCACCGCACGCATATTTTGGAATCTCTCACCCCTGCCCAGCGCAACGCCCATAACGCGAAGCTGTCGAGCTACGCGCATCGGCCGATCGCGTTCCTGTTCCGCTACATCCGCCTGCATCCCGTCGCGCACCTCATCGTGCTCTGCAGCGTGCTGGCCGCCGTCGGCTGCGCGCTCGGCTCGCAATACGCGATCAAGCACCTGATCGACGTGCTCGCGGCCGGGCGCCATCATCCGGGCCCGCTGTGGAGCGCCTTCGCGCTGCTCGTCGGGCTGATCGCGGCCGACAACCTGTTGTGGCGCGTCGGCGGCTGGGTCGCCGCGCACACCTTCGTCGCGGTCACCGGCGACCTGCGGCGCGACCTGTTCCAGTATCTGAGCGGCCATTCGCCGACGTACTACTCGGAGAAGCAGCCCGGCACGCTCGCGAGCCGCATCACCGCCACGTCGAACGCCGTCTATACGTCCGAGAACACGATGGCGTGGAACGTGCTGCCGCCGTGCATCGCGGTGATGGGCGCGATCCTGATGATCATCGTCGTGAACCCGCTGATGGCCGCCGGCCTGCTCGGCTGCTCGGCCGTGCTCGCCATCGTGCTGTTCAAGCTCGCCGGGCGCGGCTCCGCGCGCCACCACGCGTTCGCGTCGAAGGCGGCCGCGGTCGACGGCGAGCTCGTCGACGTGATCGGCAACATGGGCCTCGTGCGCGCATTCGGGATGACGCTGCGCGAACAGAAGCGCTTCGGCGCAACGGTCAAGGCCGAGATGGACGCGCGCCAGCAAAGCCTGCTCTATCTCGAGAAGCTGCGCCTGCTGCACGCGGTGATCACCGCGATGCTGTCGGCCGGCCTGCTCGGCTGGGCGCTGTGGCTGTGGGACCAGGGCCGCGCGACCTCCGGCGACATCGTGCTCGTCAGCTCGCTCGGCTTCACGATCCTGCACGGCACGCGCGACCTCGCGGTCGCGCTGGTCGACGTCACGCAGCACGTGGCGCGCCTGTCCGAAGCCGTGAAGACGCTGCTCGAGCCGCACGGGATGCCGGACCGCTCCGATGCGCAGCCGCTGTCGGCCAAGGGCGGGCGCGTCGACTTCGAACGCGTGACCTTCGCGTATCCGCACCGCCGCGCGATCCTCGACCACTTCGACCTGCATATCGAACCGGGCCAGCGCGTCGGCCTGATCGGCAAGTCGGGCGCCGGCAAGTCGACCGTGCTCGCGCTGCTGCAACGCTTCTACGACACGCAGGACGGCGCCGTGAAGGTCGACGGCCAGGACGTGAAGGGCATCACGCAGGACAGCCTGCGCCACGCGATCGCGCTCGTGCCGCAGGACATCTCGCTGCTGCACCGGACCATCTACGACAACATCGCGTACGGCCGCCCCGAGGCGACCCGCGAGGAAGTGCTCGCCGCCGCGCGCGACGCGCGCTGCGCGGAATTCATCGAGGCGATGCCGGAAGGCTACGACACGATCGTCGGCGATCGCGGCGTGAAGCTGTCGGGCGGCCAGCGCCAGCGCATCGCGATCGCGCGCGCGATCCTGAAAGACGCACCGATCCTGCTGCTCGACGAAGCAACCTCCGCGCTCGACAGCGCATCGGAAGAAGCGATCCAGGCCGCGCTCGACCGCCTGATGGTCGGCCGCACGGTGATCGCGATCGCGCACCGGCTGTCGACGCTGCGCAACTTCGACCGGATCATCGTGATGAACAACGGCAAGGTGATCGACGACGGCAACCCCGACGTGCTGCGCAATCGTCCGGGCCTGTACCGCGACCTGCTCGCGAAGCAGCACGGCCGTCATCACGCCCCCGACGGCACCACGCCGACCGGCGAACGCGCGGCCTGACGCCGCGGCGCGCACCCGATAAAAAAGCCGCCGTGCTCGACGCACGGCGGCTTTTTTCATCCCTCATCTCGTCACGCAGCGTGCCGGCTACACGTGCTGCAGGTCGCGCAGGAAGTTGTCGCGCCACACCGACACGTTGTTCTCGCGCAGCTGCGCGATCATGTCCGCGTAACGCGCTCGCCGTTCGACGAGCGGCATCGTCAGCGCCTGCGACAGCGCATCGGCCATCCCGTCGATATCGATCGGATTGACGATCAGCGCGCCCGTCAGCTCGCGCGCGGCCCCCGCGAAGCGCGACAGCACGAGCACGCCCGGATCGTCCGGATTCTGCGCGGACACGTACTCCTTCGCGACGAGATTCATCCCGTCGCGCAGCGGCGTCACGAACCCCACGCGCGCCAGCCGGTACAGCGCGGCGAGCACCTGCCGGTCGTACTGGCGATGAATGTAGAGGATCGGCGCCCAGTCGAGCTCCGCGTAGCGGCCGTTGATGCGGCCCGACTCCGCTTCGAGCTGCAGGCGGATGTCCTGGTATGCGCGCAGGTCGGCGCGCGTCGACGGCGCGATCTGCAGGAACGACACGCGGTTGCGAATCGACGCCTGATGCTCCAGCAACTTTTCGAACGCGCGGAACCGCTCGACGAGCCCCTTCGAATAGTCGAGCCGGTCGACGCTCATGATCAGCTGGCGCCCGCGCAGCGACGTCGCCAGCGTGCGCACCGCCTTGCCATGCTCGCCCGCCTGCGCGAGCGACGCGATCTCGTCCGGATACACGCCGATCGGATAGGCGGCCGCCCGCAGCGTCTTGCCGAACGCGCTCACGCGCACCGTGCGCCCTTCGCGCGCCGCTTCGCCGGCCGCCTCGAACTCGATGTAGTCGCAGAATGCGCGCAGGTCGGGCTCGGTCTGAAAGCCGAGCAGGTCGAACGCGCACAGCGATTCGACGAGCTCGCGATGCGGCGGCACGTTGACGAGCACTTGCGCGGCCGGAAACGGGATATGCAGGAAAAAGCCGATGCGATTCTTCACGCCGGCGGCGCGCAGCGCACGCGCGAACGGGATCAGGTGATAGTCGTGCACCCAGATCACGTCGTCGTCCTGCAACAGCGGCACGAGCTGCTGCGCGAGCCAGACGTTCACGCGGCTGTAGCCGTCGAATTCGTGGCGATCGTACTGGATCAGATCCGCGCGATAGTGGAAGGCCGGCCACAGCGTCGCGTTCGAGAAGCCGCGGTAATACTGGTCGTAATCGCGGCGCGACAGACCGACGGTCGCGAACGTCACGGGCCCGCGCTCCTCGATACGGATCTGCGGCGCCCCGGACGCGACCACCTCGCCGCTCCAGCCGAACCACATGCCGCCCGTCTCCTTCAGCGCATCGTAGACACCGATCGCGAGGCCGCCCGCCGCCGGTTCGCCTTCCGAAATCGGGGCGACGCGGTTTGAAACGATGATGAGTCGGCTCATGCGCCCGGCTGCTCCGCGTCGAGCCAGCGCGCGATCTGCGCGTGCAGCGCGTCGACCGAGTCGAGCCGCGTCCGGGCCGACGTCTCGCCCGCGCCGATCTTGATCGACAGGCCGCCGCGCGCGTTGACCACCGCGAAGCCCTTCTCGTCGGTCAGGTCGTCGCCCGCGAACAGCGCCACGCGGCCCGCGAACGGCGGCTCGTCGAGAAAGGCGGCCAGCGCACGGCCCTTGTCGACGCCCTTCGGCTTGATCTCGAACACCATCTTGCCGGGCTGCAGCACGTACGCATCGGCATATTCGGCAACCAGGCGCTCGGCCGCCTCGCGTGCGACCGGCTCGCGCTCGGGCGCATTGCGGTAGTGCAGCGCGACGGCCGCACCCTTGATTTCGAGCAGCATGCCCGGATGACGGTCGACGACGGACGCGAGCTCGCGCTCGATGCGCAGCAGCCGTTCGTCGTTGAAGCCGATGCGCTGCGTGTCGCCGTTCGCATCGCGCCGCTCGGCGCCGTGCAGGCCGGCGATCGGCAGGCCGGGCATGTTCAGGAAGGTGTCGAGGTTGTCGATACCGCGACCCGACACGATCGCGACGGCGCCGTGCGAGCGGCGCCGCAGTTCATCGAGCAGCGTCAGCAGCGACGGCGGCACATGGATGCTGTCGGGCGTCGGTGCCAGCTCGACGAGCGTGCCGTCGAAGTCGAAGAAGAACGCGGTATCGGTCAGGGACAGGGAAGCCGGAACGGATTGCATCGATTCGATAGTCTGAGGGGCGACCGGCAAACGCCGGGCCGCCGCTGCGCGAATGGAATTGTGCGCATCTTACCGCGCCTGAGTACCGAGATGGGCGAAACCGCCGGATTGCGGGCCTTGCGCCGCGCGTCGCGTCAACTGCGACATATTGCCCCGCTCGCCTGCCCGTACGGTTTTCGAAAGGACGCCGGCGCGGGAAGTGCGCTACAGTCGGCAACCGCCGGCCGCGCGACGCATGGCGCCGCGCCGGCCGACGACCGTTCCATCCGATCGAGCCCCAGGATGTCGTCTGCCCGTTCCGCGCCGCCCCGGCGCCTCAACCGCTTCATCCGCACGGTCGCGGCGCTGGCCGCCACCGTCGCGCTCGCCGCCTGCACGCACGACGCGCCGAACTGGCGCCTGACCAACGTCACCGGCCACCTGCCCGACCTGTCGTTCACGCTGACCGGCGGCGACGGCCGCCCCGTGCATGCCGACGCATTTCGCGGTCGCGTCGCGCTCGTGTACTTCGGCTACACGCACTGTCCGGACGTCTGCCCCGAAACGATGGCGCGGCTGATGGAAGTGCTCGCGAAGCTCGGCCCGCAGGCCAGCGACGTGCGCATCCTGTTCGTCTCGGTCGATCCGGCGCGCGACACGCCGCAGGCGATGCAGTCGTACGTCGCCGCGTTCGACGCCGCGCACGCACGCGGGCTGACCGGCACCGACGGCCAGATCGAATCGCTCGCGAAGCGCTATCGCGTCGCGTACCAGATGGAAAAGCGCGATCCGTCCGGCGGCTACGAAGTCACGCACAGCTCGGCCGTCTACATCTTCGACGCAAACGGCCGCGCGCGCCTGCTCGCGACCGACCGCGATTCGCCCGACGCCATCGCCGCCGATGTGCGCCGGATCATCGACACTGCCTCCACCACCTGAATTCCGACATGAAGACGACCCTCAAGACGTTCGCCCTCCTCGCCGCACTGTGTACCGGCGCGCACGCCTATGCCGCCGGCGCGATCACCGCGCAGAATGCGTGGGTGCGCTGGCTGCCGAACCAGTTGCCCGCGGGCGGCTACGTGACGCTCGTCAACACGAGCGACAAACCGGTCGATCTCGTCGATGTCGACAGCCCCGACTACGGGATGGCGATGCTGCACCAGACCGTGTCGAACGGCTCGACGCAGAAGATGGAAATGGTCGACAAGCTGACGATCCCCGCCCGCGGCAAGGTCGACATCGCGCCGGGCGGCTATCACTTCATGCTCGAGGAGCCGAAGCACACGATCAAGCCGGGCGACACCGTGCACCTGCGCCTGAAGTTCTCCGACGGCGAAACCGTCGACACGCCGTTCGCCGTGAAGTCGCCGGCCCAGGCGAAGTGATGCGCGCGCGATGAACGTCCTGTACTGGCTCGATCCGTGGGAACCGTCGCCGACCGTGGTCATCGCGGTGCTGACGGCCGCCGTGCTGTTCGCGCGCGGCGTGAAGAAGGCGAAGGTGACGCCGCTGCGGCAGTTCTCGTTCTGGTTCGGGCTGACGGCGCTCTACATCGCGCTGCATACGCGGCTCGACTATTTCTTCGAGCACGAATTCTTCATGCACCGCGCGCAGCACCTCGTGCTGCACCACCTGGGGCCGTTCTTCATCGCGCTTTCTTACCCGGGCGCGGCGATCCGCGCGGGCATCCCGTTTCGCTGGCGACAGCGCTTCGTGCGTCCCGCGCTCGCGTGGGCGCCCGTGCGCGCGACGCTCGACGTGGTGTTCCATCCGGTCGTCGCGGTCGTGCTGTTCGTCGGGCTGATCTATTTCTGGCTGCTGTCGCCGATCCACTTCGTCGCGATGCTCGACTGGCGTCTGTATCGCGTGATGAACTGGAGCATGGTGATCGACGGGCTGCTGTTCTGGTGGCTCGTCGTGGATCCGCGCCCCGCCCCGCCCGCGCGGCTGTCGCCGGGCCGCCGGATCCTGATCGTCGTCGCGGCCATCCCGCCGCAGATCGCGCTCGGCGCGCTGATCTTCTTCACGCCGCACGAGCTGTATCCGATCTACTCGATCTGCGGACGCGCGTTCACGTGGTTGAGCCCGCTGCGCGACCAGCAGATCGGCGGCCTGCTGCTGTGGATTCCCGGCTCGATGATGAGCGTGATCGGTGCGCTGATCGCGCTGCGGCACTGGATGCGGCTGTCGGCGCGCGGCCGTTTGATCGACGAGCGGGTTGCCGCCCGGCATGCCGAGCGCCCGTCGGTGACACGCACCGCCCACTGACGGCGCGGCGCGCGGCGCGTCAGCCGTGCGCGCGGGTCATCCACACGTGCGGAATGCCGTCCTCGTCGTGCACGTCCGAGTTCGGCGTAAAGCCGAATGCTC
The DNA here is from genome assembly GCF_902498995.1 of Burkholderia anthina. GTDB lineage: Bacteria > Pseudomonadota > Gammaproteobacteria > Burkholderiales > Burkholderiaceae > Burkholderia > Burkholderia anthina. The sequence continues at coordinate 6,213 of NZ_CABVLY010000003.1, read as the reverse complement.
CGTAGAAACGCTGCAAGTGGGCCTGCGCATGCAGGCTCACCGTCGTATCCGGCCATTGCGCCCGGATGTGCTCGAGCGCGCGCGACAGCAGCGCGTTGCCGAGGCCCGCACCGCGAAACGGCGCGGTCGTCAGCACGCGGCCGATACGCACGTCGGTGTGCCGCGCATCCGGCAACAGCACGCGCAGGTAGCCGGCAACGCGCCCTTGCGCATCGTACGCAGCCAGGTGCCACGCAGCCTGGTCCGCATCGTCGATGTCGCGATACACGCAGTTCTGCTCGACGACGAACACGGCGCTGCGTGCGTCGAGGATCGAATAGATTTCACGCGCCGTCAGCGCGTCGAAGGATTTCCAGCGCCAGTCGAGATCGTCGGCGCGCGGGGATGCGGCAGGTGCGGAAGCGTTCATGGTCGGTCCGGATTCGGGCGCGCCGGCCGGCGCGCGAACAGCCATCGATTATGCCTCGAAGCGCACGCGGCACACGACCACCGCTGTCATGCATGAAAAGGCCCCGCATTGCGCGGGGCCTGTCCGTCATGCCGGCATCTGGCCGAAGCGGCCGCTGTTGAAATCGTCGATCGCGGTCCGGATTTCCTCTTGCGAGTTCATCACGAACGGCCCGTAACCGACGACCGGTTCATCGATCGGCTCGCCGCTCAGGATCAGCAGCTTGGCGTCGCCGTTCGCTTCGAGCTCGACGTCGCGGCCGTCGCGGCTCAGTTGCACGAACTGCGCTTCGCGGGCGACCGTCTCGCCGTTCACCAGCAACGTACCGCTCAGCACGACCACCGCGAGCGTACGCCCTTCAGCGATCGGGAACCGCACACGACCGCCTGCCGCAAGCCGCACGTCCCACACGTCGATCGGCGTATGCGTGCGGGCCGGGCCGCGCCGCCCGTCGAATTCGCCCGCGATGATCCGCGCGCGACCCGCGCCGTCCGGCAGTTCGACCACCGGGATGTCGGCGGCCAGAATCGTCTGATAGCCGGGCGCATTCATCTTGTCGGCGGCGGGCAGGTTCACCCACAACTGCACCATCTCGAGCGGACCGCCCCGCTTCGTGAACGCTTCGGAGTGGAATTCCTCGTGCAGGATCCCGCTTCCGGCCGTCATCCACTGCACGTCGCCCGGGCCGATCGTGCCGCCCGCGCCGGTCGAGTCGCGGTGTGCGACTTCGCCGTCATAGACGATCGTCACCGTTTCGAAGCCGCGGTGCGGGTGCTGGCCCACCCCGCGCGGTGCCGAAGCCGGCTCGAAGTTCGCCGGACCCGCGTAGTCGAGCAGCAGGAACGGGCTCAGGTGCGCACCGTGAGACTGATAGCTGAACATCGAACGCACCGGGAAACCGTCACCGACCCAATGGCCGCGCGGCGCACTGTAGACACCCTGGATCTTCTTCATTTGCCTTCTCCGAATTGCGGCGAAACACGTGTTTCGCATCCTGAGTAGCAATATAGAGGCGGAACGATCGATCCGGTAGACTGCCAAAATCGCACTCAGCGTTCTATTTCATGAACGATAACCACCGGGATCTGAACGATCTTTATTACTTCGTGCAAGTCGTCGAGCACGGCGGCTTCGCGCCGGCCGGACGTGCGCTGAACATGCCGAAATCGAAGCTGAGCCGCCGTATCGCGCTGCTCGAGGCGCGGCTCGGGATGCGGCTGATCCAGCGTTCGACGCGCCGCTTCACGGTCACCGACGTCGGCCAGACCTACTACGCGCATTGTCGCGCGATGCTCGTCGAGGCGGATGCCGCCGACGAAGCGATCGCGCTGCTGCACGAGGAGCCGCGCGGCATCGTGCGCGTCAGTTGCCCCGTCGTGCTGCTCGACTCGCTGGTCGGCACGATGATCGCCGCGTTCATGGTCGCGTGCCCGCGCATCGAGATTCACCTGGAGGCGACCAACCGGCGCGTCGACGTGGTCGGCGAAGGGATCGACGTCGCGATCCGCGTGCGCCCGCCGCCGCTGGAGGACAGCGATCTCGCGCTGCGCGTGCTGGCCGAGCGCGGCCAGTGCCTCGTCGCGAGCCCCGCGTTGCTGCGCGAACACGGCATGCCCGCCGTGCCTGCCGATCTCACGCGCCTGCCGAGCCTCGATCACGGCGTGCCGCAAGCCTCGCACGTATGGCGGCTGCGCGGCCCCGACGGCGCGCAGGCCGAAATCCACCACCAGCCGCGCTTCGTGACGGGCGGCATGCTCGCACTGCGCGCGGCCGCCATTGCAGGCGTAGGCATCGTGCAGTTGCCGACCATGATGGTGCGCGACGAAGTCGCACGCGGCGAACTCGCGACCGTGCTGCCGGACTGGGCGCCGCGCCGCGAGATCGTGCATGCGGTGTTCGCATCGCGGCGCGGACTGCTGCCCGCGGTGCGCGCGCTGCTCGATTTCCTGGCTGAGCGGTTCGCCGAACTCGAACCCGATTGACCGGCTTCGCGCCGGTCTGCGCCGCCGTTTCTGCCGCGCGATGACGAACCGGACGCTGCAGACGGGCCGCGCGTGCCGTAGACTGCGGGACGCGCATCGCGCTTTTCACAACCCTTATTGCATTCCCGCCATGTTCACGCTGTCCAACGACCCTCACGCCTCCAAGGCCGAACTCTATGCGACGCTCGTCGAGCAGGCACGCGCACTCGTCGAATCGGAACGCGACCTGACCGCAAACGCCGCGAACTTCTCCGCGCTCGTCTATCACTCGCTCGATCGCCTGAACTGGGCCGGTTTCTATTTCTTCGACGGAACGGAGCTCGTGGTCGGGCCGTTCCAGGGCAAGCCCGCGTGCGTGCGGATCGCGCTCGGCAAAGGCGTGTGCGGCACGGCCGCGCAGACCCGCGAGACGCAAGTCGTGCGCGACGTGCACGAATTCCCGGGCCATATCGCATGCGACGCCGCGTCGGAATCGGAAATCGTCGTGCCGCTGGTCGCGGCCGACGGCACGCTGATCGGCGTGTGGGACGTCGACAGCCCCGTCGCCGCGCGTTTCGACGACGAGGATCGCAACGGGATGGAAGCGCTGTGCCGCGTGTTCGTCGAACACGCGTGGGGCAAGGCACGCGGTCAATAAACGTTACGCTGCCGGTCGCGACTGTCGCGCGCGCGGAAGGCGCCGCGCGACCACACATGCAGAAGGGCCCCGTTCGGGGCCCTTTTTCGTTGCACCGCCGCTTCACGCGGCCCGCTACGCGTGTCAGGCCGCGTGCGTACCGGACAGCGCCTCGGACGCCTGCGGCGTCACGTCGTCCGTCAACACCTCGAAGCCCTGCTCCGTCACCACGACCATGTGCTCCCATTGTGCGGACAGCGAATGGTCCTTCGTGACGACCGTCCAGCCGTCGGCCAGCACGCGCGTATCGCGCTTGCCCGCATTCAGCATCGGCTCGATCGTGAAGATCATCCCCGGCCGCAGCGGCACGCCGGTGCCCGGGCGGCCGTAGTGCAGCACCTGCGGCTCGTCGTGGTACACGTCGCCGATCCCGTGGCCGCAGTACTCGCGGACCACGCTGAACCCTTCGCGATGCGCGACCTGCTGGATCGCGTAGCCGACGTCACCGAGCGTCGCGCCCGGACGAACCGCGCGGATCCCCGCATGCATCGCCTCATAGGTCGCCGCGACGAGACGACGCGCGAGTTCGCCCGGCTCACCGGCGAAGTACATGCGGCTCGTGTCGCCGAACCAGCCGTCCTTGATCACCGCGATATCGAGGTTCACGATGTCGCCGTCGCGCAACGGCCGCGACGACGGAATGCCGTGGCAGACCACGTGGTTGACCGACGTGCAAAGCGTCTTCGGATAGCCGTGGTAGCCGATGTTCGCGGGAATCGCACCGAGCTCGTCGATGATGTATTCGCGGCAGAGTACGTCCAGGTCGTCGGTGGTGACGCCCGGCTTCACGTGCTCGGTGATCATCGTCAGCACCTGGGACGCGAGCTTTGCAGCCTCGCGCGACTTGGCGATTTCTGCGGCGCCGCGGATCGGGATTTCGCGCTTCGCCATTACGCCACCTGCTCGATGCCGTGTGCCACCGACTCCGTCGGCCCGGTATCGCCGCCCTGCGCTTCGGCCTCGATCAGCATCCGGCAGATGTCGCCGTAGGATAGCGACGGATTGAGTTCCGACATCATCCCGACCCGCAGCCAGTGCTCCGCCTGCGCGTTGATCGAGCGGCTCAACGCCGTGCTGGTCGAGCGCAGCCGTTCGTGCATGTGCTCGGATATCTTGATGATTCCCATATGTCTCTAATTAAGCGAAATGTAGTCGTTTCGTATATTACGCTCGACATAGCCGTCGGGCAAGCGTCAAGCCACGATGAATCCCGTTGACAGCGAATTCCATCTTGCTGGAAAATAAATCCATCATGCAGGAAACGACCACCTCCACTGCCGACGATACCGGCATCAACGAACGCATCGCCCGCCGCGTGCGCGACCTGCGCACCCTGAGAGGCTACACGCTCGATGCGCTCGCCGCGCGCTCCGGCGTCAGTCGTTCGATGATCTCGCTCATCGAGCGCGCGTCGGCCAGCCCGACGGCCGTCGTGCTCGACAAGCTCGCGACGGGCCTCGGCGTGTCATTGGCCGCACTGTTCGGCGGCGATCGCGACGACGCACCCGCACGACCGCTGGTACGGCGCGCGCAGCAAGCCGAATGGCGCGATCCGGCGTCCGGTTATGTGCGGCGCAATGTGTCGCCGCCCGGCTGGCCGTCGCCGATTCAGCTCGTCGAGGTCGACTTCCCGGCCGGCGCACGCGTCGCATACGACAGCGGCGGGCGCGAAAGCGCGCTGCATCAGCAGGTGTGGGTCGTCCACGGGCGCGTTGACGTCACCTTCGGCGAGCAGCTTCACGAACTTCACGAAGGCGACTGCCTGGCCATGCGGCTCGATCAGCCGCTGATTTTCAGCAACCCGTCGTCGCAGGCCGCACGTTATGTCGTTGCGATCTGCGATGTATCCGCCGCCACCGGCGCGCGGCATGTGTAATCCGTCATTCGTTCAAAGCCGACAGGCGCAGGAGCCCGTATGAATTCCCCGAAACAGCGCGACGACGTGCGCCTGATCGATTGCAGCGAAGCCGAGCATGCGGCCGCCATCCTCGAGATCCTCAACGAGGCGATCGTGAACTCGACCGCGCTGTACGACTACCGGCCGCGCCCGCCGGAAGCGATGGTCACGTGGTTCGCGACGAAGCGTGCGGGCGGTTTTCCGGTCGTGGGCGCGGTGGACGAAGCAGGCACGCTGGTCGGCTTCGCGAGCTGGGGCACGTTCCGTGCGTTCCCCGCGTTCAAGTACACGGTCGAACACAGCGTCTATGTGCATCGCGACCATCGCGGCCGCGGGCTCGGCGAGTTTCTGCTGCGCGAGTTGATCCGGCGTGCGCGCGAAGCCGGCGTGCACGTGCTGGTCGGCTGCATCGACGCGACCAACGGCGGCAGCGTCGCGCTGCATACGCGACTCGGTTTCGTGCACTCGGGCACGATCACCGAAGCGGGATTCAAGTTCGGCCGCTGGCTCGACGCGGCGTTCTATCAGCTCAGGCTCGAAACGCCGGCGCAGCCGGTGGATGGTTGATCGACAAGGTCACGACGACGCGGGCGGTGTGACCGCCCCGCACCGCTATCATCACTCCCGCCGGCAGCGGCAACGTGCCATCAATCGAGCCGTCGCAGCGCATTGTTGCATCGCCGTCGGGCGTCAGCATCTACTTGTGATTTACAACGACGACGGCAATAGCACATCGACGCGCGAGCGGGTGACGTTGCCGTATCCGAAGGAATAGATGCGTAGGTAGAAATGCAGAAAAAAGAAAAGCCCCGCCGAAGCGGGGCTTTTCTTTTCATGCTGGAGGCGCGAGCCGGAGTCGAACCGGCCTAAACGGCTTTGCAGGCCGCTGCATAACCGCTTTGCTATCGCGCCAAAAGCGGACTGTCCGGATGCCATGAAGACAACTGACAGATTTTTTATTCGAGGACCATCAGTCCATCAAATAAAAAGGGAAGCTTGGCTTCCCCATGACTTGGAGCGGGAGACGAGTCTCGAACTCGCGACCTCAACCTTGGCAAGGTTGCGCTCTACCAACTGAGCTACTCCCGCATTGTCCTGCACATGCAGCGTCTTGCCGTACAACACGCCGCCAGAAAATCTGGAGCGGGAGACGAGTCTCGAACTCGCGACCTCAACCTTGGCAAGGTTGCGCTCTACCAACTGAGCTACT